>JBDHAB010000015.1:0-95315 GCA_039588295.1 Gemmatimonadota bacterium | reverse complement strand
CGCTCACTGCCCGCGCGGACCTGAATCGTCCCCAGACTCAGGTTCGATCGATCGCCAGCGCCGGTTGCCTCGTAGTGAAGCTCGAGGGTGAACCGTGACGCCGGGCCCTGCGTGCGCAGCAAATAGGCAGGCGTCCGATACAACGAATCGTTGCGCTCTCCCTGCAACAGCCGCACGCTGTCCGCGAGCGGCTGGAGGTGCGGGAACATCACGAACAGCTCCCGAATCGGCAGCCCACCACCGGGATCGCGCTCACGGGGAAACACCCGGTTGAAGTCATCCAGCTTCGACGCGTCGGTCGCCAACGCCAGCCCGAGGCGCGACAGATACGTCCCCTGCGCATCCAGCGGCGTCTCGGAGGTCCCCAAGCGCAGGATCAGGGTCAGCGTGGCTCGATCGATGTTCTGGCCCGCGAGCCGGTAGGCGTTCCGCATCTCGTAGAAGAAGGTGGGAACTTCGGGCCCCCGGCGCGGCTCGTGGATGAGCTCGAGCGTGTCCTGCACGCCATTGATCGAAGGAAACGTGCCCACCGTGTCTCCCGCGAGCGTCACATACGAGACCGCGAGGAAATCGTCGGTACCGAGCCGGCTGGCGAGCGCGAACCACGCAGCCGACGGATCGAGGTAGTAGTCCTGCCCCTCGACGAGCAGCTCCCACGAGAACGGTCCGACCCGCTGTGGACTGTCGCGCCGTACCGCAATCGCGTCGATCCCACCCAAATTCACGTTGTTGCCCAGCTGCCCGCTCTGCGCCCGCAATCGGTAGATCCGTACGTTGGCGATTTGTAGATCGCTGGGGAGCGTCTCGGGTTGAATGTTGAGCACGTCGACTTGCGGATAGGAGGGAAACGTTCTGGGGTCGACCACGAAGAAGAAGCGTGACTGCTCGAAGTCCAGATCGCGTGCCTCGATGTCGACGGGCTGCGTCGTCGCATCTCCCACCGTGAAATCGCGAGCCCGGATCGCCGACCCCTTCTGTTGCGCCAGGATGGTGCGGAACTCGAGGGGGCCGACCTGCGCCTCTGCCTGAACGCCGAACGAGTTTCCGGGAACGGCGGCCGTGATGAAGCGCGAGTTGGGCGCCCGAAAGGTCACATTACCGACTTCGACCCGACGGAGGATCTCGTCTTCGAGCCCCTGGTAGAAGACGTTGATGTTGTTGTTGGCACTGAACTCGCGCTCCGAGTCGAAGTCCACGTTCACGTGGACCCGGTCGCTGACGATTCCGCCGGCGCGAACGCGGAACTCTTCGTCGAACGACGGGGTCGGGAACCCGCCCTGACACCCGAGGGTCGGGTCGTTGATCTCCGCGGCCGTACAGCGCGCGTTCCGCAGCCGGTCCAGCTTGACCTCGATCCGCGCCCGTAAGTCGAGCCCGAGGTCCGCATACGCGGCGACGGCGCGGAACGTACGCGCCGCCTCGGTCTCTTCCTCCGGCGGTTCCAGGAACTCCTCCGGTCGGGGGATCCGCGCGGTGCGGCGCCGTCGCGCGACCTGCGGGCCGATTCGGAGCCCCAGCGAGCTCAGTAGCCGTTCCTGGCGTCGCGCGGCCTGGTTCCGCGCCAGGAGTGTGCGCGTTTCCGTTTCCCACTGGGCTGCCACCAGCCCCGGAGCACGACGCTCACCAAGGATCCCACCCGGATCCAGCGCCCGGGGAGCCCGGAACGCCAGGCGCCGGGCCCCAGGGAACCGGAGGCGCACGCGGGGCACGGCCGCAGTATCCTGCGCCGCGGCGGTCACCGTATCCGCCACGACGGGAACGGTGTCTTGCGCCGCTGCCCGCCCCACGAGTGCGAGGGCGGCAGCGGCCGCGAGCGGTACCGAGAAACGGGACACCTTCAAGCGTCGTGCGGGGTACACCTTGTGTGCAGTGAGGGGCGGCACTACAATGGCCGGTTCAAGTCCTTCAAATGTAGTAAGTTACGGTTAGCAATGAAGATCCTGCGGCGGTACCTGCTCGTGCAACACCTGCTCCCGTTTGTGTTCGCATTGTCGGCACTGACGAGCTTCGAGGTGCTGCGCCAGATCGCTCGCAAGCTGCAGGACCTGCTCGGCAAGGGTCTCCCGTGGCACATCATCGTCGAGTTCTTCGCGCTCACGATCCCCTTCCTCATTGCTGTTACCCTGTCAATGTCGGTTCTGGTTGCAGTGCTGTACACGATCAGCCGCATGGCCGGCGATCACGAGCTCACTGCGATCCGGGCGGGTGGGATTTCCATCGGCAGGGTCGTCCGGCCTCTGCTCGTGGCCGCTACCGGCGTCGCGATCGTGTCGTTCCTCTTCGGCGACCAGATCCTCCCGCGAACCAACCATCGTCTTCGCACGTTGATGACCGACATTGCCCGTACGAAGCCGACGTTCTCTCTCAAGGAACACGTAATCAACGAAGTGAAGAAGGGACAGATCTCACTCCGCGCCGCACAGATCGATCAGGCAACCTACTGGATGCGAGACGTTACCGTCTACAGTCTCGAGGAGGCGAACCGCAAGCGTATCGTATACGCCGACAGCGGCTACCTCGCCTTCGCCGCGAATCAAGAGGATTTACACCTCACGCTGTACGACGGGTCGGTCCATGAGTTTGACCGCGCAGATCCGCGGATGTTCCAGCAGACGGCGTTCACCCGACAGGTCGTCCTCGTGCGTGGGGTCGGCAGCGAGTTCGTGCGCCGAGGGGGCGACGACTATCGAGGTGACCGCGAGCTGGGTGTCTGCGACCTCGAGGAGGTGTTTCGCAACGCCACCGCTGAGTCGCGCAAGGCCGAGCGTCAGGCGGCAACCGCCCAGCACAACGGATTGCGGGGGATCGTCGGACTGCCCCCACTCAAGCTCGACACCAGCAGCGTGGTCCCCCGCCAGAGCCTCTACTGCCGCGGGCTGGCCCGGCTCGGGCGTTGGCTCGGCGTGGAGCCATTGGAGGCACAGGAGCCGACCCAGGACTCCGCCACCGAAGCACTGACGGCTCGGTTTAACGAGCCCGCGCGTCAGGCGTTTACCACCGGTCGGGTCAAGCAAACGCGTGCCGGCGAGGTCCGTGTGGCGCGGGACCGCGCTCGGAGTGCGCAGGTCCGTGCCGCGGTGTACAAGGTGGAGTTTCACAAGAAGTACGCCATCCCCGCAGCGTGCATTGTGTTCGTGCTGGTCGGCGTGCCGTTGGCGCTGCGCTTCCCGCGCGGTGGCTTGGGCTTGGTGTTGGGCGCCGGAATGATCGTGTTCGCGGTCTACTATATCGGGCTCATTGCCGGCGAATCCTTGGCGAACCGACTCGTAGTGCCGCCGTTTCTCGCAATGTGGGCGACCAACATTCTCATGAGCGCCGTCGGCGTCGCCGGGATGATGTGGATCCGCCGGGCGGGCGCCGCGCCGAGGCGGGCCGCCAGGCGGGCGAGACGACGCTCGCCGTACGAGGGCCCGGCGACGTGATCCCGATCCTCGATCGCTACCTCCTGCGGGAGTGGGTCAAGATCTTCATCGTGTCGGCCCTCGGCCTGCCGCTCGTGGTGATCTTGATCGAGTTGGCGGAGAAGCTGGACCACTATCTGATCCGTGACCTCACACCCGGCGCCATCGCCCTGGCGCATCTCTTCAGTTTACCCGAGCGCGTGTTCCTGATCCTGCCGGCGGCGGTGCTGTTTGCCACCGTGTTCAGCCTCGGCAACCAGGCGCGTCATTCGGAACTCACCGCCGCGAAGGCATCGGGCCGGAGCGTGCCCCGGATCGTCATGCCGGTCCTGGTCGCCGCGGTGCTCGCGGCAGGCCTGGGGCTGATGATCGGCGAGCTGGCGCCGCCAGCCACCCGACGACAGCTCGAACTTCTGGGCGAGTTGGAGCGGCGATCCCAGCCGGCACGATACAACTTCCCGTACCGTGCTGAAGAGGGATGGACCTATGTGATCCGCGAGCTCAACGTCGCACGACGGTACCTCTCCGACGTCGTGCTGGAGCGCGAGGGAACCGGCGCCGACTACCCAACGCTCTCGGTACAGGCTCGCCGTACGACGTTCAGCGATTCAACCGAGCGCTGGATGTTGCAGGACGGTCGGTTCCGTGTCGTGGCCGGCGTGGGGCCGGAGCTCGCCTTCGCTTTCGATTCGATGCGTCTCCGCAACCTCGTGGAGCGTCCGGCCGAGCTGCTCGTGGAGCCGAAGAAACCAGAGGAGATGCGGTATGCCGAGCTCGATCGGTACGTCGATGCACTGGAGCGTTCGGGCGGCGACGGGCGACTGCTGCGCGTCCACCTGGCGCTCAAAATCGCGGTCCCCTTCACCTGCATCATCATCGCGATCTTTGCAGCACCGCTCGTTGCCACCGGGCCTCGAAGTGGCGGCGCGTTCGGCGTGGCCTTGAGTCTCGGCACCGCAGTCGTGTTTCTGGTGCTGGTCCAGCTCTCACGCACGTTCGGCTCCGGCGGTCTCGTGCCGCCGACCCTGGCGGCGTGGCTTCCGAACATGCTCTTCGGCGGCATGGGGCTGTGGATGCTGCGGAAAGCGCCGACGTAAGCGAAGGCCGACTGACCGCGTCGGCGCGCGACCAGTCCGAGGGGAGGAGGGATAAGGGAGAAGCCTTCTCACTTCCCCCTTACCCCTTATCCCTTATCCCTCTTAGAACGAGTACTTCACGCCAAGTTGCAGCGTCCCCTGATCCGTCCGGAACGCTGTGAGATCCTGCTCCTCACCGAAGCTCGGGTTCACCGAGTAGGTGTACGTGTTTGTGGCGGAGTCGAAGCCTTCGATCTCGAGCAGGTGCCGGTTGTCGCTGAACTGGCCGACACCCACGTTCCGGCTCCATTCCGTGTTGATCAGGTTGAAGACGTTGAAGAAATCGGCAACGATTTCGATCCGGTGACTGCCGTAGACATGGGGCCGCCACCGTAGCCGCAGGTCGAGTTGCGTGTACATCTTGTTCCGGCAGCTGTTCCGCTTGGCGATTCCACCCACCTGATCGGCCAGGCAATCGAACTCGCCGATCAGGCTGTTCAACGTCGCGACATCGGCGGCTGGATCGTCAAATACCAGGTTGTCGCCGACGTACGCCCGGTCGTTGTCACTGCCCGAATCCCCATTGGCGTCGCCATCCACAATCGGCGTCCACGGGCGTCCTGACTGGGCGCGCCAGATCCCGCTGATGGCGATGTCATAGGGCAGGTTCACCATGCCGGACAGCACGAAGGAGTGGGGACGCGAGAAGTCGGTCGGGCCCCAGGTCCCGCTGTCCTCGTCTCCCGGATCGCCCAGGCCATTTGGACTGCCGGCCGTGGGCGTCTCGAACTGGGCCGTGCTCGAGATGCAGCACGAGTAGGACGCGTTGTCCTTGCTGTCCGAGTACGTGTAGCCCAGTTGCCAGCTGAAGAAGGTGCCTCGCTGCTCGAGACCGACGGAGACCTGATAGGTTCGCGCCTCCGCGTTGCTCGTGTGGACCAACACGTTGTCGAAGTTGGACGACACACGGTTGTCGCCGAAGCCGCAGCGGCCCGAAAACGACGAGATCTCATCGGTGGGGCAGAAGACCGGCCGCCCTTCGACACCGGAGGCAAACTGCTGCGGCAGCAGGTTGGCCTCTTCGACATAGAAGTTCTGATCGGTCTTCGAATACAGGACATCGAGGTCGACCTTGAGGTTGCCGGTAATCACCTGCTCGAAGCCAGCGCTAGCCTTCCAGGTCCGGGGGTACTCGAAGTCGCTCTGGAACAGGTTGACGTCCGGTATCGGTGCGCTGGCGCCACCACCACCCACGCACTCGAACGGGATGGACGCCGGATCTTCCGTGTACGACTGATAGTCCGGGGTCGGCGCCTCACCGGCATCGCCGTCGCAGAACAGATTGAGCTGGTTCGCTCCGGTGTTGAGAAGCGAATTGGAGTAGAGCACCGAGGGGAACCGGCCAAAGAAGAGCCCGCCGCCGCCCCGGATGATGGTGCGGCCGGTACCGGACGGATCGTACGTGAAGCTCAAGCGCGGCGAGATGTTGTTGTCGGCTGGCTTGAACTCTGTCCTGAGCCCGGGGAAATCCGCCCCGAGCTGGGTGTTCGCCGGGGCGGCATCAGCAAAGCGCGTGAGGTCGACGCGGACGCCGCCTGTCACCGTCAGCTGATCGGTCACGTGCCAGGAATCCTGGGCGTACAGGCCGATCTCGTACGTCTGGTAGACGGCCAACGGTGTCACATCATCGTCGGTAAAGAACAATCCGTCGGGGCCCGGATTCGGCAGGTTGCGCGTGTAGTCGTCCGGAATTCGGTTCTCGAAGTCGTCCAGGTTGTCGAAGTCGAACTGCCCTTGCTGGTTGAAGAAGAAGAAGTTCTCGTAGTCGAAGTAGTTCAGCTGCCCGCCGATCTTGAAGTCGTGATCGCCCGCCCGAACGTGCAGGGTGTTCGTCAGCTCGAGGGTTGTCTCCTCGAGGTTATTGGGCAGGACGGCGTCGTTGCAGCACTCCAACCCGTTAAGACTCTGGTCGGTGCTGCCGTCGCCGTCGAAGTCGCTGTTGACGTTGACCTCCGATTCCGGCAAGAACGTGTTGGCTTCGCGCGGGCGCGGCTCGAACGCCACCTGTGCCCGCACCTGGTTCCACACGTTGGGGGTGATGACGGAATTCAGCTCCAGCACGGTGGAATTCCCGGTGTTGTTGAACACTCCACCGTTCAAGAACGTCTCGTCCGGATTGATGCGATCGCCCCTCTGTTCCAGCTTGGTGTAATTGTGTCGCAGTGTGAGCCGGTTCGAGTTGTTGATCTGCCAGTCGAGCCGTCCGAAGATCGCCCACTCGTCTTGGTTCTGCTGAAACTGACCGGTTGAGTCGGACACGCCGTAGACATTCCGCAGAATGTCGAGGAAGCGTTGCACGCTGTCGGGGTGGACGCGCTGGGTCTCGACGTCCGGTGTGTCGAGCGGGGACGGCAGGCCAAACACCGGCTCGTCCCGATCCTGGCGCTCCACCGCCACGAAGAAGTGGAGCTTGTCCCGCAGCAGCGGGCCGGAGACCGTCCCGCCGATCTGGCGCGATGAGAAATCGGGCTCGCGATCGAAGAAGTCGTTTCGCGTGATCTTGTCGTCACGGAAGAAGCCGAACAACGATCCGTGGAGCTCGTTCGTTCCGCTCTTCGTCACGGCATTGATCACCCCGCCGGAGAAGAACCCGTACTCGACGTCGAACCCGTTGGTCACGATCTGGAATTCGCGCACGCTCTCGATGGAAAACGCAAACGGAATACGATCGGATCCGCGCGCCTCGCCGCCGAAGAACGTGCCCGTGGTGCCGGCGCCGTCGATCTGAATCAGGTTGGCGCCGCGCCGCCCACCACCCAACGACAGGGCTCCACCGGTGCCGTCGCCGACGTCAACACCCACCTTGGGTGAGAGCGCCACCAGATCGGCGAAGTTGCGGCCGTTGACCGGAATCGCCTCCACCTGCTCCGCCGAGACGAGATCGACCACTCCAGACTGGTCGGGATCAATCATCGGCTCGGCAACTCCAACCACAGTGATGGCCTCGAGGACGGCAGCGGCCTCCGTGAGCTGGAAGTCGGCCACCACGGTCCCGCCCAGCCGCACCAGGATGCCGGGGCGTTCCACGGCGCGGAACCCGATCCGGCGCGCTTCGATCCGGTAGGTGCCGACCTGCAACGCGGGGAACCGGTAGCGGCCGTCAGCGTCGGTCAGCGTCCGCTGGGTGGTTCCCGTGGCGACATTCAGCGCCGTGATTTCAGCCGCATCCACCGGCTGACCAGCCGACGAGATGATGCGACCACGAATAGATCCGGTGGTGATCTGCGCTGCCGCCGGAGCAGCCAGCGTGGCCGTCAGCACCAGTGCCGCGCCGATGGCTACGCATGCTCGTACCAACAGTCGCATGGGATCTTCTCCTTTGAGAAGGCGGACACAAACAGTAGGGTTTCTCGAATTCGGTGGGAAAAATCGCCCGCGTGCGCGCGTGGGTCAAGTGAGGTTACGGGACCGGTAGGGGGGGTCCCAGATGCCCCATATCACGGCTCAACGTGCCACGCCAAATGGGGTTCAGGCAGCGAAAGGGCCCCGTCGCCGACTGGCGACGGGGCCCGCAATTCGGCTCCGCTGCGGAACCGGTTGGCGTTAGAAGTGCACCTGCAGCCCCGCGTTGAAGCGCCGCTGCAGCCCAAAGTAGACCTCGGCGTCGTCCGCATCATGGTCGTCGTCGAAGCCGTTGAACGCCGAGTTGTCGGTGGCGTCCAGGATGTACGTCTCGTCCAGCAGGTTGTAAACGTGCGCGAACAGTGTCACGCGCTGGAGGAAACGAATTGCCGCCGGAGGTGAAAAGGCGAAGTGCCCATCCACAATCATGTAGCCCGGCGCCTTCCAACTCTGGGCCCGATCGGCCGGATCGTCCCGGTCGAGCGGATTGAACCCGGCATAGTGATTTCCGTACGCCCTCCCAACCACCTGAACAAAGAGGCCCTCGATCGGGAAGACCGACACCGCCGCCGAGGCCTGCAGCTGCGGCGCGTCACCAACCTTGAGATCCTTGATGTAGAAATCGTACGGCACGGTGGCCGGAGCACCGGCGTCGGGCCGATACGTCCCCGAGACGTCGTCCGTGTACTTCCAGTTGGACAGGGCCGCAGACACATCCAGGCGGAGCAGATTGGTGACCCGGAAGGCCGCCTCAACCTCGAGGCCCATGTGAAGCGCGTCCAGACCCAGCAGACTGATGAGCGCTTCGTCTCCCGCTACGGTCACGAACCCACGCGTAATGGTCCGGTCCTTCCACTGCGTGTAGTACCCGTTGAGGCTCACCGAGATGGTCCGGTCGAGTGCCCGGAAGTCGAGCCCGCCCTCGAAATGCAGAAACTTCTCGTTCTGCGGGTCGGGGTTCAGCGCGCCGGAAAAGTCGTCGAGGACACCGTCGAAGATCGGCACCTTCGAGACGTATCCGGCGTTGACATAGACCCCCAACTCGTCGGTGAGGTTCACCAAGCCTCCGCCTTTCAGCTGCATGCCCATGATACGGTCAGGTTCGGAGAAGAGCGGGCTGCCGGTGCCATCATCGACGAAGTGGTTCGTATAGGTGTACTTGATCGTTGACAAGCCGCCCATGCCGTAGACCGTGTACTTGCTGGTCGCGTACTCACCCTGCACGTACCCGCCCAGCCAATCGACGGTGTTGGTGAAGTCGTAATCGATCTTGTCGCCGAGACGACGCTGGTCGTCAGGCGCCGACCAGAAATCGCTGGCGTCACCGGGTTCGGTGATGAAGTAGTCGCCGCCGAGCAGGTCCCGTACCTCGCGGTAGTGATCGATCGAAGCGGTGCGCCAGTCTGCGCCGATCTCCACGGTGAGCGGCTGAGAGACATCGATCGAGAGTTTTGAGATGCCACCTATGGTCCACTGGTTGTTGCGGCTGTTCCGCAGAATGCCCATCGAACGTCCGGCTGCCTTGGGATCTCCCCTCCGATCTACGGTGCCCCGGTTGACGGCGACCATGGCGTCCCAGTCGGCGATGCGAGAGGGCCCGCTGTAGTCCCAGGTGAAGCCGGAGAAATAGTCTATCTCCCCCGTGCCGCCACCCCGCCCGCCGGAGTAGTAGGCCACGGTGCTGAGCGACAGCATGTCGGAGAGCGACGAGTACCAGTTCAGGCTGACCTGGGGCTTGTGGAAGAAGTTCTCCCGCTCGTTCAGGAAGTTCGGGTCATAACGATCAAACCGTTTGCTGCCTGCCGCCTGCTGTCCCGTGTACGACGGCGAAACCGTGTTCCAGTTCTCGTTGTACCGGAAGCCGGAATCGGCCTGAGGGTAGTCGAGTAGAGCAGCAGGATCGTAGCCAGCGAGGCTCTTCGCGAAGGAAGAGTCGATCGCCCCGATGTTCTGCTTGTACAGGCGCTGTCCGTGGCGCTGTGGCGCGCCGAGCGCAAAGAGATCGATACGGTTGCTGGGATTGACTCGGAAGCTCGCGCCAACGTAATACGCCCACGCATCGGTCCAGATACCCTGTGCGAGCCCATTCCCCGTCTTCCGCACCCCCTGGGCCATGAACGCGAACTTGTCACCCAACAGGCCCGACGACAGCATCGCCGTGCTCTTGAGGAACCCATCGGTGCCAACTTCCTGTTTGAACATCCCACCCGCCGACATCGTGGTGGCGTCGGTGATGATGTTCAGGGTTCCACCGATCGACGGCGTCGCCAGGTTGACGGCGGAGAGCCCTCGCTGGAGCTGGATGGTCGACGTGGCGTCACCCACACCATCCCAGTTCGACCAGTACACCCATCCGTTCTCCATGTCGTTCACGGGCACGCCGTTGATCATGACCGCAACGTTGCGCTGGTCGAAGCCGCGCACGTTGATCCGGGCATCACCCGCCGCACCGCCCCCCTCCGTCGAGTACACGCTGGGGGTCACGTTGAGGACCAGCGGGATGTCCTGCGATCCGAGCTGCTGGTCCATTTGCGCCTTGTCCACGTTCGAGTACGCCACCGGTGTCTTCCGCTCGACGGCGCGCGTGGCGAAGACCTCCATCGCGTCCAGCACGATGGGTTGCACACCCAGAATGAAGTCCAACTCCGTCGACTCTCCAGCACCGAGCCGAACGTCGTCGTCGCGGCCAACGTCGTAACCGATCATCCGCGCAATGACGGCGTACGGACCGGGTCGGAGATCGGTGATCGTGTAAACCCCGTCCTCCCCGCTGCGCGCACCGAATTGGCTACCGGTAATTCGACTCGTGGCCACCACCTGGACATTGGTGAGGGCCATGCCGTCGGATGCCGTGACACGACCCGTGAGGGTGGCAGTCGCACCCTGCGCGGAGAGCTGGCCCGCCGCGGCGACCCCGATTGCGGCAGCCGCGACCCAGCTCTTGAGTCCAAACATGATTCGCATCTAGTGATCCTCCCTAGAAGAAGTGAATCCCATTATGACGAAAGCGAGCCCCCGGACGACTCTTCGATGACGTTATGCGCAGGCGTAAGCATGGCGGGCACTTCTCCTCTCCACGTCGGCGCAGAGAGAGCGTTTCGGGAGTTGCCGATAACTTGCCAGCCCGCACCCAGAGCGTCAAGAAAACTGAGCATGAAGGTTCCATTAGACGGGGACGAAAAGGGAGCTTGGAGGTCGGGATTGGACTTTGGAGGGGTTGGAGCCGATTGGGTCTCCAGCGACGGAGGTGTGAGAGGGATACGGATGCGAGCGTCGAAAAATGGCCTTGTTTCCGCACCTCTCACTCCATATCCCTTATCCCCTATCCCTTATCCCGAGCATCCATGGAATCCTACGGCTGGCTGTCCATCGTTCCGCCCATCGTGGCCATCGGTCTGGCGATCAAGACCAAGCAGGTCTACCTGTCGCTCGCCCTGTTCGTGTTTCTGGGCTGGATGATCATGAGCGGGTGGGATCCGGTGGCGGGGCTCGTCGCGTCGGTCGATGCCTACGTCGCCGCCATCACGGACTCAGACAACGCCCGGGTGCTGATCTTCTCCATGCTGATCGGGTCCATGATCACGCTCACGCAGGCATCGGGTGGGATGGAGGGGTTCGTGGGCAGTGTCGAGCGCCTTGGGCTCGCCCGGTCCAAGCGCTCCGTGGGACTCGTGACGGCCGGAGTGAGCATGGCGGTCTTCCTCGAGTCCAACTTCGGACTTCTGGTCTCGGGCTCGGTCGCGCGCCCGCTCTACGACAAGTTCCGCATCTCCCGCGAGAAGCTGAGCTATGTCATCGACGCCACCTGCTCGCCCAAGTGCATTCTCATCGGCAGCCTGTTACCGCTCAACGCCTGGGGCGCGTACGTGGCCGCACTCCTCGTGGCACAGGGCGTTGAGCGCCCCGCAACGCTCCTCATCGCGGCGGTCCCCCTCAACTTCTACAGCGTCCTCGCATTGCTGTTGGCACTCGGCGTCATCATCACCGGCTGGAACGTGGGCCCGATGCGCGAGGCCGAGCGCCGCGTATCCGAGGAAGGCAAGCTGCTGCGGGACGGCGCCAAGCCGATGATCGCGGAAGAGGTATCTGGCGAGCGCGCCAAGGACGGTGCGCCTCGGCGTGCGATCAACATGGTGCTGCCCATCGGGACCATGGTGGGTACCGTCCCCGTCGTCTTGTGGCTCACCGGCAATGGCGATCTCTCGGCCGGCAGCGGCTCGGAGGCGGTGCTGTGGGGCGTCATCGTGGGCGTGCTCGTCGCGGTCGTCTCCTACCGGCTGCAAGGTATCCTGAGCATCGAGGAATCCACCCAGGAAATCATCAAAGGGATCCAAGGCCTGATCCCGCTGGTGATCGTTCTCTCGCTCGCCTTCACGATCGGCGCCACGACGCGTGCCCTCGGAACCGGTGTGTTCGTGGCGCAGGCGGCCCAGGCGACGCTGCCGACGGCGGTGGTGCCGGCGATCATCTTTCTCCTCGCCTGCTTCATCGCGTTCTCGACCGGGACGTCGTGGGGGACCTTCGCGATCATGATTCCCATCGTAATCCCCATGGTGGAGGTGCTCGGTCTCCACGGCGGCCTCGCCCTGGGCGCCGCGCTGGGCGGCGGGATCTTCGGCGACCACTGTTCGCCGATCTCCGACACCACCATCGTCGCCTCGATGGCCTCGGCCACGGACCACATCGATCACGTGCGGACCCAGATGCCGTATGCCATAGTCGCGGCGACCGGGGCGACGGCGCTGTTTCTGGTGTTCGGCATGGTGCTGTAGAAGGGAGAAGGGAGAAGGGAGAAGGGGGAAGGGAGAGGAGTCTCTTCCCCCTTGTTCCTTCTCGCTTGCACCTGGGTAGCTTTCCTCACTATGAAAAACCTCCGACTTCTCGCCTTCGTTACGGCCGGTTTCGCGTACGCCATCATCGTACTGGGCTTCGTGGTGCGGATCACGGGTTCCGGCATGGGATGCGGCGACGACTGGCCTCTATGCAACGGGCAGTTGATACCGCGCTTCGACAGCGTCGAGGTCGTCATCGAGTACGCCCACCGGATCGCCGCGCTCGGCCTGAGCGCCCTCGCGATAGCCGTTCTGGTCTCGGCGCAGCGCACTCGGTCCGAACCGGGCGCGTCGGGACCGGGGGGGACGGTCCGACCGGCGGCCCTCGCCTTAGGGCTTCTCGTCCTCCAGTCGGTGCTCGGCGCGGTGACCGTCAAGCTCGAGCTCCCGCCGCACACGGTAGTATTGCATCTCGGTACGGGACTCGCCCTCCTCGCCACGCTCATCGTACTCGGACTCCGAGCGGGCGTACTCTCGGGCCGGCATGCGCCACCGGCAGCCCCGGGAACCGGCAAGGGCGGGATCCTGGCCGCCGCTGCGCTGACCGCCCTCGTGGTGCTGCTAGGGGGCATGACAGCCACCACCGGCGCGGCGACGGGCTGTCAGGGATTTCCGCTCTGTAACGGCCAAATCTGGCCGTCCTCCGGAGGAGGTGGGCTGGCACATATCCATTGGACGCACAGACTGCTCGCCTACGCCTTGTTCTTCCACCTCCTGGGGGTGGCGCTGGGTCTGCAGCGACGGACGGCCTCTAGGCGGTTGCGGGGGGCCGGGTGGATCGTGTTCGGCCTGGCCGTGGCCCAGGTGACGCTCGGCGCCGTCATGGTGCTGACGTACCTGGCCCCCGCCTGGCGGACCCTCCATGCCGCCTTCGGTGCCGCCGTCTGGGTGGGATTGGTGTACCTGACCTGGCTCGTCGCCGGTCGAGCCCCGCTGGGAAGCCGAGCGGCGGAACCGGGCCGTGCCGTGTGATGGGCGTCCCGGGCAGCAGCCTCTCCCGCGGTCGCACGGAGAAACACCCCGACACCAACCTGGATCGAGCCTTGAGATACCCGACCTCGAGATCACAGCTTGCCGCCGTGCTGGCGGCTCTCGCCGGAGCCTGCGGCCCTGGTTCACCGAATCCACACGTCCTTGGTGTGGACGTGCTGGAGAATCCTCACAACTCCATCAGCGCACGGGTGGTGGTACGAGCCCGGCACTATGACGGCGCCTTCGCACGATACTGGATGGCCGGGGAAGAACCGCGGCAGACCCCGGCATACGCGTTCGGCGGCGACACCATGATTGTGGTCCCCGTCCTCGGCCTGGACACGGCTTCGACCTACATCGTCGAGGCCAACCTCGTGCTCGGCGACACGCTCACTGTGGCAGTGGATACCACCGAGTTCCGCACCGGCACCCTGCCCGACTGGGTTCCGGCACTGGGGGCCCACGGATCGGACACCACGCCGGGCTTTCTCGCCTTCTCCCAGCGTCGGGGCGCGCTGATCATCGACAACGCGGCAAAGGTCGTCTGGTACCGGTCCTTCACCGAGGGCACCGTCCTCAATTTCCAGGCGCACCCGAGTGGGCAGTACACGATCCACTCGACCGTCGACAACGCGCGCCAGTTCTACGTGCTCAACGAGCTAGGGGAGATGGTCGACTCGCTGAGGTGTGCGGGGTACAGAACGCGGCAGCACGACGTCCTGGTCGAGGCTGACGGGAGTGCGTGGCTCCTGTGCCACGAGCGGCGCACCATGGACCTCTCCGGCCTCGGAGGGATCGATACGGCCAGGGTCGGGGCCACCGTGGTCCAGCACCTCAGCTCGGACGGCGAGGTCCTGTTCGAGTGGAACGCGTTCGACCACTTCGCCATCGCGGCTCTCCCGCGCGAGGAGCGCATTGGACTCAATGTGAATTTCACGCATGGGAACTCGGTCGCCTTCGACACGGACGGGAACCTCCTGCTGTCTTTCCGCAGTCTCAACGAGGTCACCAAGGTCGACGTCACCACCGGCGAGGTGATGTGGCGGTTCGGAGGGCGCGCCAACGAGTTCACGATTCTGAATGACCCTAGGGGAGGCTTCCAGCGCCAGCACGGCATCCGGACGGCCGGGCCGGCCCAACTGCTCGTCTTTGACAATCGGAACGGGGCCCCGAGCCGGTTCGTGCGGTACCTGATGAACCCGGTCACCCGAACCGCTGCTCTCATCATGGAGTTCGTGGACGCCCCGGACACGTGGTCACCGACCGGTGGCAGCGCGCAGTACTACCACAACGGTCACGTTGGGATGGCCTTTGGCCGTGCGGGTCGGGTTGTCGAGATCGACGAATCGGGCAACCGGGCTTGGGAGGTGACGGGACTCGAGGCACGAAGGGTCTTCCGCGTGCAGCGTATCAGCTCACTGTACCCTCACCACTGGAATCTGGAGGGACACCGATGAGGCAACTAGAACTGGGAACGATTCGGCTGTGACCATATCCGTGAGATACTTGATACAGAGCCTTGCGCTCGTGGCGGGAACGGCCGGCTGGGCTGCCGCGTGCGCCGGCGACAATGGTCTCACCCCGCCGGGGCCCGAGTTCCGCGGGGTCGAGATCCAACCCAACCCACACAACACGATCAGCGCGCGAGCAGCAATCGACGCGCTACTCTACGACAGTGCGTTCGTACGCTACTGGCGGGCCGGTGAGGCTCCCCGCAGCTCACCGAGATACGCCTTCGACGGCGGCACCGAGGTTGTGGTTCCCGTCCTGGCGCTCGACACGGTCGCGACCTACTTCATCGAGACCAACCTGATCCTGGGCGACTCGGTCATCGCCGCCGTCGACACCTCGGAGTTCGTCTCCGGGAGCCTCCCGAACTGGATTCCGGCCACCGTGCCTCAAGGCAGCGACACGACCCCCGGGTTCCTCACCCTGTCGTACCCCGATGGGCCAGTGATCATTGACAATACGGGGAAGGTCGTGTGGTACCGGTTCTTCCCAAACGGCGTCCTCAACTCCTTCCAGGCGCACGCGGACGGGCGCTTTACCGTGCTGGGTCTCGGCGACACGGTCAACCAGTTCCACGTGCTGGACGAGCTCGGCGAAGAAACCGGAACGCTGAGTTGCGTCGCATACGAGACCCGGTTTCACGACCTGCTCGTGCTGGCCGACGGCAGCGCGTGGATGCTGTGCGACGAGACCCGCACCATGGATCTCTCGAGTCTGGGGGGCGTGGACACCGCCCGCGTGATGGGAACCGTTGTCCAGCACCTCGGAGTGGACGGTCAGGTCCTGTTCGAGTGGAACAGCTTCGACCACTTCGCCATCACCGACCTCGCGGCTGGCGAACGGATGGGGCCGAATGTCAACTTCACCCATGGTAATGGGATCGCGCTCGATATCGACGGGAATCTGTTGCTGTCGTTTCGGAGCCTGAACGAGGTCACCAAGGTCAATACGGCAACTGGGAACGTCATGTGGCGCTTTGGGGGTCTCCGCAACGAGTTCACCTTGTTGAACGATCCCAAGGGCTCATTCGAGCGACAACACGGCGTACGGCTCAGCGCACCCGGTCAAATCCAGATGCTCGACAATGGCACCGGCGCCCCGAGCAGGTTCGTTCGCTATCTCATCAACCCCGCCGCCCGAACGGCGCTCTTGATCGTGCAGTTCATCGACACGCCAACCACGTTCACTGCGGTCGGTGGCTGGGAGTTGACCGGGATTGAGGGCGTCTACGTGTTCCGGGCGCAGCGCATTTCCAGCCTGTACGCTACCGAGCGAGCAGCGCAGCTCGAGCCGTAGCGAGCCGGCACACACGGAACCAAACGCGCAGAGGCCGGGCGAGTGCCCGGCCTCTGCCATTTCCGGTAGACGGGGAATCCCGCTACTGGATCACGACCGTCACGTTGCTGTCATCACCATCATACAGATCGATATTCAGATACTCGACGGCGCCACCGGCCACGGTATGCACCGATTGTTCGGGCTTCGCACCGGTGCAGCCGCCACCGCAGGCGAAGATCGACCCCGCAGGATCGACCCAGTAGATATCCACGTCGGCATCGGTATCCCAATCCACGTCGATCGTCAGTGGGAGGTCCGTCGCGGACTCGTACTTCACGAACATATCGTGATTGGCGGACGTGACCCGCACATACATCGTCACAGGACGCGCCAGCCCCGTGACATCCATTGCCGATCCCTGAGACGTCGCCCACGGTGAGCGCCGAATGTCAGGCGTGGTCGCAGCGTCAAGCGTACCTAGGGGCGAGCTCCCCAAGAAGATGAGGCCACTCACGGTCACGGTGGCGCCGGTGACGTCGGATTCGTTCAGGACAGCCACCTGCAGTTCGGCACCCGACCGCGAAATGAGCGCAGTCTCGACCCCCTCAATCGAAACTACGGCCGTAGCAGTGTCGAACGTGACCGATGCCGACGAGGACACCGTGACGATGTCCTGTGGACCGGTCTGGTCGACGGCGACTGTCCCATCAAACACGAGCGGGAAGGAAATCACCGTCGAACTGGAACTCACCCCACCGGCGGTCGCGGTGATCGAGGCCGAGCCTGGAGCCATCGCGGTCACCGTGAACACCGTCTGGGGCTGCGGGTCACCCGACAGCGAGTCGTCAACGGCGACCGCGACAATGGCAGCGTCACTCGTTGCAATGGCAGGCAGATCCGGCAGGGCGTTCCCCTGGGCGTCGTACGCCTGCGCGGTCAGTCTGAGCTCATCACCGACGTCAAGCTCGACGTACGTGCGTGAAATTGCGACGCGGTCGACGGTGCCCGTGCGCAGAGCCGCAGTGGGGTCTTCCACGCAACTGGCCAACACGAGCACGGCCATGAGCGCGCCGGCAGCTCCAAAGAAATGTCGTTTCATGCGATCCTCACTCCCGATGAGCGGCTTGCAGAGGCCTAAAACAGTAAGACGTCTTGGACCGCTTCGGCACCAAGCAGGCGCTCCCAATCCGCGCGCCCCTGCTCAAAGCGATCGTCGGTATAGATCAACGCGTAGTTGCCAAGCCCGGTCTCGTCCAGGAATACGAACTTGAGCATGCGAGGTCGGGTGAACTTCCACACTTCATACGGTGGTGTAAGTGCCGCTTCCGGGCGCCGCAGCACGTCCTCCGGTTGCCCATACTTGAGGAAGATGCGACCGCGATCCGTCCGCCAACCCGGAATGTCACCGGCACCACTCTCGCGGAACCGGTGGGTCGCTTCCGCAAACAGCCCGTAGTACGTGCTCCGAGCCTCGTTTGCCGGGGTACCCGGCGTCGGGTCTCGCTTCTCCCAAAACTGACGCAGGTAGTTGCGCTTGGCCGTGAGCGACAGGTCGTCATAGATCCCGCGCTCGTCCGCTTCCATGATGTACGCGAGCGGACCGTACAGCGAATCCGCCTGTTGTTCCGTCAGGGTCGCGAACGGGTCGCTCGACCGCGCCGTGGTGACCTGCGCGATCCGCGCCTCCGTATCGAAGCCCGTCATCGTGAACGGCGCGCCGCGAACCACGTCCCCGTCAGGGAACTGCGCGACGACCTCGAGCCGATACTCTCCCTCGGGAAGACCGGCGAGGCTCAAGCTGCGCGCCGTTACGCCCCCAGTACCACGCACCGCGAGTTCCTGCGGCGCGGCACTGGTCACGACCGATCCGTCCGCGGAAAACACCCGTGCGGCCAGCGATACGGACGCATCCACACCGGGGTACAACTCGAGATAGTAATAGAGTTCCGACTGCCGTGGCGTGAGCACGGGCCTCGTGCTGGCGGATAGAAAGATCCTTCCTTTCTGGACCTCGCCCGGCCCGACCGCGGCCTCTACTTCAGTGGCGCGCCGCATGTCTCCGGTCAACAGCAGATCGGAGACGCGGCTCTCCCGTTCCAGTGCCTCCAACTCAACGGAGGCGCCTTCCACGCGCCCGGAGGCCGAGTCCGCAACGCTCACTGCCACGGTGTACTGCCCGCTTTGCCCGCTCGGAACCGCGAACGCAAAGTGCTCGACGGTGGACCCTCCCGGGATCTCGAGGACACTGCTCGGGACGGTCTGAGACCACCCGGATTCGTGCAGCAGCAGACCGGCCGAATCCTGCACGGACACCTGGAGACGATACGCGGCATTCCCACCCGTCGTCGGCGTCAGAAAGTCAAACGCCACGCGGCAGAACCCGTCCACCAGGGTCTGGTCACCGCGGGCGAACCGCTTGACCGTCACCTCAACGGGTGTCCCGGCCTGCGGCCCTCCCAATCCCGCCAACACGGCGGCAGCGACCAGCCCTTGCAGAAGCGTCACGTCAAGCGTTGCTCTCGTTGGGCCACGCACCCGACCGCCGAAGCGGCCGGGCGTGCAGCGTTGCCTTTCTCGTTATCGTGCGCCGCGCTACCAGTTGACGGAAGCGCTGAACACGTTGGTGCCACCCAGTATGCCCAGGTGGCGGTACGCATAATCGACACCAAGTTGGAAGTTGCCCCGGGCGAACGAGATGCCGCCGCCCGCCGCTATGCCGTCGAGCCCGTTGTCAGACTCGATGGCCGAGAGGAACCCGGCCCCGGATCCCTGCGTCGCATCCAGCACGTTGTCAGGCTGGTACGTATAGCTTCCACGCGCGTGCACCGTGAACCCGCTGTTTCCGATGTTGGGGATCGCCCACTCGAGGCCACCACCACCGGTCGGATCCGCGTTGTTGGGCTGTTGGAACGACCCCAACAACGTGACACGCGTGGCCGTCGAATTCACGAAATCGTACGCGAGACCGATCCGGAACACGACGGGCAGGTTGAACGACTCGGTCTGGTAGCGTCCCGCGGCTGGATCCTGCGGGACCTCCTGCTGCAAGGGCGGCGGCGGACGGTTGATGTTGATGTCCAGCCCGACGCCCGAGTGTGTCAGCGACGTACCGAGGTTTGCAATCACGAACGACGCACGAATCGGCCTGTCCCCAATCAGCGTATGGAAGCTGGTCCCGAAGTCGAACGCCACGCCTGTGGCGGACACCTTCGCTAGCCGGTCGCTGATGACCTTGCCGGTGATGCCGGCTGAGAACCGGTCCGAGAAGTTCTGTGAGTACGTGACGCCGAAGAATGTCTCGGACACGCTGTACGTCGACCCATCCCCTTGCGGTGCACTCAGCGAGTAGATCGGCTGATCCGAGAACCCGAAGGTCCCGAGCTGAATGCCGATGGCGCTCTGGCCGTCGTTGAACGGAAACGCAAGTCCGCCCCACGAGTACCGCGTTTCGGCGACGTAATCGTACGTCGACATGCTGAAGTTGGGCCGGGGTAGCTCCGCAAGACCGGCCGGATTCCAGTACATCGCAGTTGCGTCGGTGGCGATCGCGGCGAACGAGTTGCCCAGCGCCGCACCACGCGCACCAGCACCGAGGAGCAGAAACTCGGCGGCGGTCGTCCCGAACGCCGTGTTATCGATGCCCGGCAGTGGGACCTCCTGCGCGCGCACCGCCCCAGCGGAGACGAACCCCACGGCGGCGACACCGACCAATGCGCGACGAAGTAAACTTCTCATAGTATGCCTCCGGTGGGCGGGTGGGGCGTAAAGCCCCACCCGCGTGTCTCCGATCACTGGTTCCCTTGTCCAATCGCCAACCCGCTGGCGTTCACCACGGTGAAGCGTCCGATCTTCTCCAACCCACTCGGCGTCTCGACGTGGTAGAAGTACACGCCGCTCGCGACGAACTGATTGTTGCGATTCCGGACACTCCACGTGGCCTCACCACCGAGCGACACATCCTGGTGCTCAACAACATCCACGAGCACCCCGCTCAGCGAGTAGATCCGGATGATCGCCTGGGGTGGCAGGTTCACGAATCTGATGATCTTCTGGCCCGGAGTGAGCTCCAAACCACTCGTGACGTAGTACGGATCGGGCACCGTATGGACCTGATCCAGCAAGCTGTCCGTCAGCGCGACGGTCGTGGTGGCCTGAGCGCTGGTGAAGTTGAAGGTCAGACCCGGAATCAGCAGCGGCCTGAGCCCAATCGACCGGCCCGTCGAACTCACGACGTAGGAATAGCCGGTGGGATCCGCAGCGTTCGGGTCCCCGGTGATGGGGACGGTGCCGCTGTAGCTGCGCAGCGTCCACACCGTGCCGTCCCCCGGCAGGGTCGCCGTCTCGAAGATGAACCGCTCGCCATTGACAAAGAGGCCGAACCCGGTGCCCGTCTGGACCATGCCTGCGATCCCGGCGAACGTGAGCCCGTCCGTGCTGGTGGGCACGATGGTCGGCGTATTCACCAGCGGCACCGGCGTGAACGCAAAGCCCGGATCGAACCGGCCGCCGCCTACAGCATCACAGTTTCCACCATCGACGTTGCGGACCATCTGCAACGCCCCGTCGATGTAGTTGAAGTCCTGCCAGTCCAGGAAGCCGTTGCCGTTGGCATCCGTGGTGAGGAAGCCCCACGTAGTGCCAACCTCCGTGTCAAATGGCACATTGACGTGGTGCGTCACATCCCGCACCTCGCTGAACGTGCCGCCACCCCACGTGAACCGCACATCGGCCGCCCGGCCCAAGTAGGCGAGCGCGCGGTTGAAGCACTGCTTCTCAAACGACAGTGTGTTGGACGGCGCTGCCTGCCCAGCGTCCGGCGGCGTGTGACTCACCGGCTTCCACACCGTGTCCACCGCGCTCAGGCTGCCGACGCGGATGAACCGCGTGGGGTCGGCCACCGTTTCCCGGTCGCCGGCCTCCGAGTCACCATCGAACCAGCGGGAGCCGCCGTGCCAGTTGCCGAACCGGCGCGACTGCGGCCCCTGGGCCGCGCTGTTGTTGATCGCTTCCTGCACCTGCACGTCGACGGCCGCGTTCGACGAGAAACCCGTCGTCGGGATGCCGAACTGCTGCAGCGACGCCGCATCGAGCGGTACTCCTTTACGGACCGACTCGAGGCCGTACTGCGGTGGCTCACCGAACGCCCCCCACCAGGGGTTGTAGCCGCGGAACACCGTCTGGGTCGTCTGCCCGTCCAGATCAATTGTCAGGTGGACGGCCCAGCACGCACCGAATGGACTCGCCCCCCGCCCGTTGGTAAACGGAATTTCAGGGCACTCGGGGCTGGGATTCTCCTGCGTGCCACCCGCGCTGTTGGAGCTCGCATACACCACGACACTGTCGATGGTCGCGGCCAAGCTGAACGCCGGAAGCAAGCGCTGAATCACCGGCGCAAACCCAGTCGTGTAGGCGTTGGTCGGTGGGAACGGCCCGCTGAAGGTGCCGTCGTCCGAGTCGATGAGCGGCAATGATGCGTTCGGGTCCAGCCGCACGCCGTCATCCCCACTGAGGAACGACGTGAAGGTCGCCAACACCTGGTTGGGTGCCGGCGTCCGCGGCGTGACCGACTGCGCGGCGAGCGGCGACTCGAGCGAGGCCGGACCTGACTTGACCGAGTTGAAATCGAACGCGGTCACCGCATAGAAGTAGGTCGTCGAGTTCACGACCGCCTGGTCAACGAAGGCAAACGGCACGCCCGTGTTGGCCAGCTCCGGGAAGCCGCCATCCTCCAGCGGGTTAACGCTGTTGGTGATCAGCACCCCACCAGAACCCAGCGGCGGCGTGAACTTATAGTCCACGGTGATTCCCTCGGTGTCGGGGATCACGCGTACCCACGTGATGGAGATTGCGCCGGTCAGGTAGTCGATGCTGCCCGCGCTCACGTCGCCGGTGAAGCCACCGGCACCGTTGTCGGTCGCCACGCTGGCACCGACGGTGATGGTGACCGAACCCGGCACCACCGTGGGGTTCAGGTCATCGAGCGGCGGCGAGTTGGTCGCGTCACCATCGCCGATTGGAAAATCCGTAAACTCCTGCAGATCTCCACCCGCCAGTTCCGCGCGGCCGCCTGGCGGCACCTGCGAGACGTCACCCACCAGGTCGATCTCGTTCGGGAAGGACGGGCAATCATCCAAGATCCCGAGCTCGGGCGCGCATTTGCCGTCGTACGCCCACTGCCCGGTGAAGTCCACGAACGTGGTACCAGAGTAGTCAAACTGCGCGAGCAACTCGAGCTGTGCTCGGCTGCGGCCGCGGTAGATACGGTAGCCCTCGACGTCGTTGAACCGGTAGTTCACGTCGTTCAACGCCGAGGTCGGATCGGACGCGATGGCGAAATAGGGGTCGCCTATGGTCTCCGTCACCGACTGCTGCCACACGATGGTGACCTGGTTGTCGCCGGCCACCAGGAAGAAGTCCGGTGACTCAGGCGCGAACGGCAACAGGAACTGCCCATCGAACAGGTTCTGCGCCACGAGCGACTTCTGCAGCAACGACCGATCGAGCGTCACGACCTCGTCCTGCCGGATCACGCCGTCGCCGTCAGCGTCATTCTGTCCCAGCCAGCCGCTGCCTAGCTCGATTTCGCGCAACAGCGACGGGTCGACAGCGATCTGGGTGCCACTTGGCGGAATACCCGGCGCGAGCGTGCCGCCGACGAACGGCTGCACCACCGAGGCCACTGGCGCGGCGTGGATATAGGCCACGACGATGGTCGCAGACTGACCCGCAGACAGTGAGAGCGGCCCGGACGCCTGGTAGAATCGCGTGTCATCCGGGCTCTGCACGAGCGAGCAGAGGCGCCGCTGGATCGGCGGGTTGATGTCGCAGTCCGGGTCGCCCTCAGCCGCCGTGATACGGCCGGAGAGATAGCGCCACAGCTGGGACACACCAACCGGATCCGGAAACCGCGCGCTGTTCGTCGTGTTTGAGAACAGCGTCAGCCCGACATCCTCGGGGCTCTTCAGGTACTTCACGCCGATGAACCCCGGGAAGGGGCCGAACGGCGGGCCGTGGATATCCGACGGAAAGAGCCAGGTCGGCTCGCTGAAGTCCGTCTTATACGCCACACCCATCTGGAACGGCAGGATCGCCGTCGAGGCGTTCACGCGGGCGTTGGTCCCAACGTCGGGGTCCATGGCGAACGCCGCAAACAGGCTGTCGATGGTGTAGCCGCCCGCCGGGATGTCGATGCCCGTACGGTCTTCCGTCTGGGATACCCAGTCCGCCCCAATCGCCGCAATCTCAGACTGAATGGCTGGATCCAGGGCGGCATACGCCGAGGCGTCGGAAGCGCTGATGTTGGTGAAGGTGTAGATGAAGTAGATGATGTCTTCGTTCCCGGAGGGGAAGTTCCAGGCCAGCCCGCGCTGCTCTACCAGAATGCCCATCGGGTGTGAGCGACCCGAGAGCAGGCTCGGGCCGTCCCAGTATCGTACCCAGGTGTCTTCCTGGGAGATGGCATCTCGGCCGAGCAGTGCCGGGTTGTAGAGGTCGGCATCCCGCACGACCGCGCCGTTCGGCCAGCTGGCGATATCGTCGGGATTGACCGAGCTGTAGATCAGCGTGACTTGCTGACCCTGGGGCTGGGTGCCACGTGCGTCGAAGAAGAACGCACCGACCGTGTCGCCCGCCCACGCAAACCCGGCATCTTGGGCCACGACGCCCGCAATCTGCAGGCCCGAGTTGAAGATGTACTGGTTGGGCGAGCCCGTCGGCCAAAAGCCGCCGCCGCCGGTCGGGGAGCCGAACACGTCGGTGCACACGTTCCCCTGGTTGTCCAGACCGCACTGGACTTTGTTCGTCTGCGCGGTCCACGTGGACGACGCGCGAAGCAGATCGAATCCGGCGCGGCGGTCCCGCTTCGCCCGCTCATCGGGCTCCGCCGACGCCACCGATGCGACCGCCAGCGCGAGGAACGCGGCAAGTATGCTGGCACCAGCCACTCGTTTGAACAATGCGTTTCGTGTCATCAGATCCTCACTCCGATGAATCCCCGTCGGGAGCGCCGCAGCGCGGCGCTCCCGACCCCTAGGATCCATATGGTTAGAACGTCAGCTGCAGACCGAGGCGGACCTGCCGGCCGCTCGAGAAGAAGCTGGACGGCGAGTTGCCCGAGTCGTACCAGGCCGTCAGCGCGTCCACTTGCTCCTCGACATCGTAGTAGCCGTCGCCATCGCCGAACCGCTGCTCGGTCCGTTGCAACATCACACACCCAACCGGACCGCCGGAGCCCACCCAGGTCGGGCAGGTCACGCCGAGATTGCGCAGGTCAATGGCGCTCACGTTCCGCTCCTCCGGCGTCCCGATGTCCTTCGTGATCGTCGTCAAGGCGCCGGACGCAAGCGCGTCCTGCTCCATGGAGAGCAGCTGCGGATCGAGGAACCCGCGCTGCAGGTACTCTTCGTTCACCACGTCCCCGGTCTCGGAGAACACCGCGGTCTTGTTCGTGAAGTTGAGCACGTTGCGCACGTCCGCATACAGCGTCCAGTCCGTGGGACCAAGACGGAAGCCCTTCGTCACGCGCAGATCGAAGAACTTCTCCCACGGCGTCTCCGAGGACTGCAGAGGTTCGATCAGCTCGGCGATGAGCCCGAAGCCACCAGTCGAGCGGTTCCCACGGCCGTTGTTTTCGAGCCGCGTGTAGGGAAGGCCGCTGCGAAGCTGGAAGGTGCCAAACACGCCGAGATCCCGCAGCACCGCGCCAACCGCCGATCCCGAGAGATAGTCCGACGGGAAGGCCAGGCTGAACGAGCCCTGGATGTTGTGGCTGCGGTCGTCCCGCGTGCGCAGCGTGGTCTGCGGCGCCTCAGGCCTCTCACCCAGCACGCCGAACGGCGCGCGGGAGAGACCATTCAAGAAGTCCGTCGGGTCAGAGCCGGTGCTCTTCGCGTTCTGGAACGTGTACGACACCTGGCCCGAGAACACGTTGCCGAACCGGCGGAGCAGCTGGACGTCCACCCCGCGGACATTGCCGAAGTCCGCGTTGGTGAGAATGTTCACGTTGCTCACGCGGTCGGTGAACGTGTCAAAGAACGGCAACACGCGGTACGTAATGTCGGACACTTTGTCCTTGTTGTACGCCGCGATGTCCAGCACCATGTCCTCGCTGAACGCGTGCCGGATCCCGAACTCGAAGATGATGGTCTTGCCGAGGTCGGCGTCGCCACCGAACTGGTCGTTCGTGTTCGTGTTGGCGAGGTCGTTGTTGGTGCCATTGTACATGTTGAACAGGTCCGGCACCTGCGTCTGGTGCGCGTAGGAGAGCCGGAAGCCCGTCCGGTCGGTGACCGGGAACGACACGCGGACCCGCGGGGAGATCCCCGAGTGCGACTCGGCAGGCGCCCACACGTACTGCGTGATGTCACAATCATCCGCATTGCCCTGCACACCGTCCGCTCCGAAGCGCGGCGTCGGGCAGGTCATCGCGTCGACGGTCAACGCATCGTCGAACGCCGGATTGGTGAAGAGTCGGCCCGGGACCAGCGGGAAGATCGTCCGCGTGTCGAACCGATCCCACCGCACGCCCAGCTCGATGACCACGTCGCCCAGGTCCAACCGGTCCTGCGCATACGCAGCGACCTTGTAGGGCTCGCCGGTGTAGCCGTTGCCGAAGCTCTTCCGAGTGGTGGTCATCTCGTAGCGGCCGAGGTCGGCACGCGTGCCCTCCACCCCGAACTTGAACCGGTTGTACCGATCGGCCTGCCAGTCGATGTTCGCCCGGCCGACCCAACGATTCTCAAACTGATAGCTCTGCCCTGTGGTCATGCCGAACGTCGACGGTCCGGCGAGGGTCCCGTACGCGTTGACCCGCGGGATGTCCCGGGCTCCGATCTCGAAACGATCCAGGTACGACCGCAGTGTGCCACGGTCGTAGCGGACGTTCTCGATGAGCGCGTCCCAGTCCTCCTGGGTCTCGAGCCGCGAGATGAAAAAGCCACCCGTCAGGGGGTCGATCGACAGGTGATTCGCCGGATCCACGGGCGCGAACCGATCCCAATCCGTGACGAAATCCAGCGGGCTCAGCACCATGCCCAGGAACGGATCGCGGTTACCCAGGCCGGTTGCGCGATCGATCACGCCGGATACCCGTTTGTACCTCTGGTGCGACAGGTTGAGGTCGAATGCCAGCTCGCTGGCGGCGCCGCGGAATACCTGCTGCACCCAGTTCAACACAAACAGGTTGGATACCAACCGCGCGCCGCTTTCCGACTCCACGTTCAGCGTCGACTGCGCACCCATGTTCTGGTTGATGTTCGTCAGCGCCGAGAAGGAGACCCGCGACCCGCTGCCGTACGTGTACTGCAGCTTCGCGTTCGCCCGTGTGTCGGTCGCCCACCCATAGGGGCGCCGCCGGCCCTGGCACTCGAAGCCAGCGTTGTCGGCCGCTTCACACTGGCCACCGAACTGAATAATCTGCGGAATCGCGGTGAACAGGCTGTCCGAGCCGGACAGGGACACCACGGTGGTATCGAGTCCGGCGAACGTATAGGTCGGGATGTCCTCGATGCCCTTGGCGGTCGCGGCACTGCGGTTTCCGGTCAACGTGCCGCCGATCGAGAACGTGAGGTTCCCGAAGACCGGACCGCTGACTGCCGCCTCGAACCGGTTATAGCCGGTCGAGAGACTGTTGCCCATGGGCTCGTCGGTCTCATAGGCGAGCGTGCCGACGAACCGCGACCCACCGGACCGCGTCACCAGGGAGATCACGCCCGACTGCGCGTCACCGAACGCCGCGTCCATCGCGCCGGTGGTGACCGACACTTCCTGCAAGGTGTTGGTGGCAAACCCAAAGCCCACGGAGGCGTTGTCCATCCGGCGCACCGGAGCACCGTCGATGAACCACACGGCCTCATTGGACCGGCCACCGCGGATTCGGAGGCTGCCACCCCGCCCGGCGATCACACCGGGCTGGAGCAGCACCACGGCGGTGGTGCTGTTCACCGGCAGATCGTCGATCTGCTCACCGGTCACGATGGCCTTCGAGGTGACCTGGTCACGCGGCACAATCGGCGCTTCCGCCGCGGTGATCGTGATCGCCTCCAAGGCTACCGCCCCCGACAGGCGGAAATCGGCCGTCAAGGTCTGGTCGGCCAAGATCCGCACACCCTCCATCTGCGCCGGCTGGTAGCCAATGAATTGTGCCCGCATCGAGTAGACACCTGCGGGCACGTTGTTCAAGAAGTAGAACCCATCCTCGTTGGTCAGTGCGGCAAACGAGGTGCCGAGCACGAACACTTGCGCGTTCCCAATCGGCTGCCCCGTCGGGTCCAACACGGTCCCCTGGATCTTCCCCGTCGTCCCCTGCGCCCAGAGCCCCGTTGCTCCGAGCGAGAGCACGCCGAGTGCCAAGAGCACGCGTGCCGCGCGACCAAATGCGCTACGACCTGTGTCTGTCATGGACTCGTCCTCCAATGACGAAATGCGATACACAAACAACACTTTGGTAACACGTCACCGACGTTCACGTGCTGAGCGACGCTAGCCGTGGAAGGGAGAGAGATTCGGTGATGTGTCGGGAACTGCGGCTGACAGAAACGTTTACGGGCGGCACCCCCTCTTTGCGGTAGTCGAAGGCAATGTACGCCGATGGTTAAGCGTGTCAAGCATCACAGAATGCAACTGTCCACCAAAGGGGACAGTCCTGGTCGGCCTTGGCGGCACCGCTGGCGCTGCCAGAGGGCCCGCTAGACGCCTATCAATACCTTCTGACGCTCCCGTGGCGTCACTTCGGGCCCGTCGGGACCCAGGAACACGTTGATCTCGGTGCGGACACCGAACCTCCCCGGCACGTAAACCCCGGGCTCTACCGAGAATCCCACCCCCGGGACCAGTTCTCGCACGTCGTGCGTCTCGAAATCGTCCAAATGAGGGCCCGAACCGTGGAGGCTGAGCTCGATCGAGTGGCCGGTTCGGTGGGCGAAGTACTCGCCGAATCCGGCCGCCGTCACCACTTCCCGCGCCGCCGAGTCGAGGACCGCGCCGCTCACCCGTTCCTTGGATGCCACGGCCCGCTCGAGACGCCGGATCACAGCCTCCCGGGCGTCAACCACCGCTTCCCAAGCTCGCTGGATCTCGCCGGCCGGCTTGCCGCCGGCGATCCCCATCCAGGTCTGGTCCGCCCACACGGTGTGGGGTGAGCGTCGGGCCCAGAGGTCGAGCAGCACGACGTCCCCGGCCGCCAGCGTCCGACTCTGCCCGTCTTTGGGTTCGTAATGCCCGCTGGACGCATTCGGCCCGAACGCGACGATCGGCGGATCCTCCACGGCCAACTCCCGCGCCTGGAGCTCACCGAGCACCTCGCGTCGCACGGCGTACTCGTTGGCCGTGCCTACCTGATCGACCACGCGGCTCACGGTGTCACGGGCGATCCCGGCGATGATCTCCGCTACGGCTCGATGGTCCTCACGCTCGGCGGCCGTCCAGCGCGCCGTGAACCGCGTGACCAGCGGCGCCGATGTGACGATGGTGGCTCCCAGCCGCCCCAACAGCTCGACGACGCCCGAGGGGACCAGATCCAGATACGGCACCGCGTTCTCGGGCGAGGTCTCCATGGCGATGCGGCGACCACGGACCAGGCGGGTCAGCATGTGGTGCAGCTCGTGCCACGTCGTGTAGACCTGGACCTCGCCCGGAAGCGGTCCGAGCCCCGGACGATCCAGGTTATGAACCACGATGGTGGGGGGGCCCACAGCCGGGAGCCACAGGAACAGGCGCCGTGTGAGCATACCCGTCGCGCCAAACATCCGCCGGGCGATCGGGTTCACGTCGTGGAAGTCGTACACCAACCAGCCGTCCAGCCCGCGCTGCTTCAGCACGGTGCTCAGCTCGTTGAGATCCAGCTGGTGCAGGGTCGTCATCGGTCAGTCCCTTCCACCGGTGGCCGTTTCCCACCGGCACCGTTCGGCGCCCCGGGCCCGGCAGGCCTCATGCACGATCGCGCCTTCGAAATCTGTGAACGCACGAAGCACCGCCGCCACGGCCGATCCCACGAGCGCGCAGGACTCCCCGTCAGGGGTCGCCTCTACGGAGAAGCCCTCGGTGGCGTGCGCCTGAAGGTGATCACCGTCCTTCTGGATCCGCACCCGGAAAATGTCCCACAGCACCCGGCGAGCGAGTCTGAGACCCAGCCGGGTTCGCGCAAACGACGGGGCACTGCGCCACAACGCCAGGGCCGTCGGCGAGATCCGCTGTGCAACGTGCGCGCCGGCCCGCCGGCCCGCGTCGGCAAACAGGAGCGCCGCATCGCTGCGGCGCGCCGCGAGCTGCAGCAGAGGCACGAACTCCTCCCGGCTCACGAACTCGTCGCGCTCGGCGAGTTCCTTGAACCGGCGAATCTGCACTTCAACCGTCTGGCTCATCCCGAGCCGCTTGGTCGTCAGCTCGACGTGATACTCGTCCATTCCGTCGGGCGCGGGAACGTCCAGAACCCGCATGGCTTCCAGCACGGCGAGCGGAATGGCCGCGTGCACCGCCGAACTCGCTCTGGTGGTCACGGTGTCAGGAACAACGATTCGCTGGAGACGGGCCGCAACTTAGCCCAACGGCAGCACGGGTACCAGAGCGCGCCGGTCCAGACGTTGCGGGGCGGCGTCTCCCGAGCGATCCTATCTCCGAGTATCGGCCATCGGCTCCCGACGAGGAATCAGACACCGTGGCGCAGCCGTCCGACGACAAACGGCACGCATTCGAAGCGGAGGCGCTTCCCCACCTCGATTCGGTGTACCGCGTGGCGTTGCGTCTCGCCGGCAACGAGGCCCAGGCGGAAGACCTCACCCAGGAGACAATGCTCAAAGCGTACCGTTCGTGGCATCAGTACCGGCCGGGAACGAACGCGCGCGCGTGGCTGCTCACGATCCTGCGCCATACGTTCATCAATGAATACCGCAAGTCTCGCCGCGCGGTGGCGGAGATCGACGTCACGGCAATCGAGGCCTTCACCATCTTCGGCGACATCCACGATGTCGATCCCGAAGGCAGCTTCTTCAACCAGATCGTCGACGACGAGATCCTCCAGGCCATCGACGCCCTCCCGGACGAGTTCCGCGAGACGCTAGTGCTGAGCGACGTCGAGGGACTCACCTACGCGGAGATCGCCGAGGTGACCGAAGTCCCCGTCGGGACGGTGAAATCCCGGCTGTTCCGGGCGAGACAGGCGCTCCAGCGCACCCTGTACGACTATGCGCTGGAGATGGGCTACATCACGAGGCGCGAGGCATGACACAAGAGCCGCAGGAGATCGACTGCCAGGAAGTGTTGAACCGCCTGTACGAGTATCTGGACGGTGAGTTGACACCGGTACGGGAAGCAGAAGTTCGGACCCACCTTGCCACCTGCGCCCCGTGCATGTCCGTATCCAACTTCGAGCGCGCGTACATCCACTTCCTCGAAGCGCGGACCCGGGCCCACGGCGCTCCAGAATCGCTCAAGCGACGGATCCTCGAGCAGATCCTCTTTGAGGGCGACACCTCGCCAACCTCGTGACCCTGCCGCTCGCGATTCTGCTCGCGGGCTTCCTTGCAATCGGCGGAGGCACGATTGGCTGGCTCACCGCCGGCGGCGTCCTGGCCGCGGCGCTCGTGGGCACCACGATCTTCGCCGGCGCCGGCCTCCAGGGTGCCCTGCTCCTCGGCGTCTTCTTCGTGACCGCGAGCGTGCTCACGTACTCCGGCATCCCGAGGCGGCACGGAGCCCGGCGCCACGGGCGGACCTGGAGGCAGGTGATCGCGAACGGCGGAGTGGCGGCGGCCGGGGCCGCGCTCGTCCCGTCCCATCCCGCCGTCGGATGGGCCGTGCTCACCGGCGCACTCGCCGCCGCCCAGGCCGATACGTGGGCGACCGAGATCGGCACACGATCACCTCATCCTCCGCGGCTCATCACCGGTGGCCGTGTCGTTGCCGCCGGAACGTCCGGGGCCGTCACTCCGCGCGGGACCATAGCAAGCCTCGCCGGCGCAGCCACCCTGGGCGGAGTCACCTCCCTGCTCGGCGTCGGCGCCTGGACGGCGGTCGGGGCCGCCCTAGGGGGCGCCATCGGAAGCCTCGCCGATTCGATCCTCGGCGCCACGCTTCAGGGGCACTACCACTGCGACGGCTGCAACCAGGAGACCGAGCAGCGAGTTCACGCGTGTGGTAGCCCCAGCCGCCTGATCGGCGGGGCGCAATGGCTGGACAACGATGGCGTCAACCTGTCGGCTACCGCTATCGGGGCGCTGGTTGCGCTCCTCGTTCAGGGGGTTTTCGGATAGGCCAGCACGGGTACTTTTAGTGCCGTCCTGCACCCACTCACAGAGGGGACTCCATCATGCGCAGCATCATCCGACCGGTTGCGGCCGAGTTTTGGGGAACGTTCGCGTTCGTCTTCATCGGGACGGGAGCGGTCGTCGTCGACGCGGCAAGAGGCGGCGAACTGGGACTCGTGGGGGTGGCACTCGCGCACGCCTTCGCGCTCGCCATCGTGATTACCGCCACCATGAACATCTCCGGCGGTCACATCAACCCCGCGGTCACGTTCGCGCTGTGGTTGACGAAGAAGATCGACTCCAAGACCGGCGCCCTCTACGTCGTGAGCCAACTGTTGGCGGCCGCCCTCGCCGTGCTCCTCGTCCGGTTGCTCCTTCCAAGCCTCGCCGGCGAAGCGACGGGCTACGGCGCGCCGCGCATCTCCGGCCTGTTGACCGACACCCAGGCCATCGTGATCGAGGCGCTGCTCACCCTCTTCTGGGTGAGCGCCGTGTTCGGCACCGCGGTGTCCCCTGACGCCCCGAAGGTCGGCGGCTTCGGCATCGGTCTCGTCCTGATCTTTGACATCCTCGTTGGCGGACCGATGACCGGCGCGCAGATGAACCCGGCCCGGGCGTTCGGTCCGGCCCTCATCTCCGGCAACTGGCAGGCGCACTTGATCTACTGGGTGGGACCACTGCTCGGCGCGGGCGTCGCAGCCGCGATCTGGGGAGGGCTCCTGTTGCCGAAGAAGGAAGAGCAGACCACGTAGCGCCTCGACGCCACTGGGGCGGGAGCCACCTGGCCCCCGCCCCAGCGTGCGTCGATCGCCAGGGCTAACGTTTCCAGTACCTGCGTAACGCCCTGAAGAGCAGCCCGGCGTATCCCAGAATGATCACCGCCGTCGCGATGTAGGCCGCGACCATATAGACGCCGTTCTCAGGATATTCCACCGGCCGCCTCCTCTTCGTGAACGTCGCGCAGCACCTCGAGACCGTAGCGTTGCATCAGGAATCCCACATAGAGCAGCGTGCACACCGCCATGGACGTCAGGAGCGTCACCAGCATGACGTTCGGCAGCGACGGCGCCTCCGGCTTCAGCACCACGGGATCGGGGTGCAGCGTCCTGAACCAGTACACCGTGACGTGAATGAACGGCACCAGCACCAGCGCCATCACCCCCAGCACGGCCGAGAACCGCGCACGCACCTCGAAGTCGGTCAACGCGCCGCGTAACACCAGGTACCCGACGAACAGCAGGAACGTGAACAGGGTGGACGTCAATCTCGCATCCCACGTCCACCAGGTGCCCCATACCGGTTTCCCCCACAGGGGCCCCGTGATGAGCATCACGAGTCCAAAGGCCACGCCCACCTCGGCGGACGCCGCCGCCAGGAGATCGAGCTTGCGATCCCGCAGCACCAGGTACAGCAGGCTCAACAGACCGCAGATGCCGAAGGCGAGGAGTGCTGCCCACGCGACGGGGGCGTGGACATAGAAGATCTTTTGCGCCAGTCCCTGGGTGCGTTCGACGGGAGTGAACGCGAGCGCGCGTACATAGACCCCGACGAGGCCCAGCAGTGCGATCACCGTAAGGACACTCCCCCGACGGGCAGTAACGAGCGCGCGGTCACGACGTGTCATTCGACGAGAATCGCCTCGAAAAGCAGCAGGGAGATCGTGAAGAAGATGATATCGAATGCGGCGAGCAAGCTAAGCCAGCCCGTCAATTCACTCAAGGGCCGGAGGGCCAGAATGCGCCAAGTGAGCTGCACGGCACTCACGATGGGCGGCACCAGGAATGGCAGGAGGAGCACCGGGAGCATGACCTCGGAGAACCGGGTCCGGACGACCATCGCGCTCAGCAACGTACCCACCGACACGAAACCGATCGTGGCCAGGGCGACCACTCCGATCAAGAGCGGCAGCTGCCGCCAGATCGGCACGTCATAGAAGAGAATGAAGAGCGGCAGCGAGACCAGCTCCACCACCCCCAGGAAGACCAGGTTGCCCAGGATCTTGCCCAGGAAAATGGCGGACGGGGAGGCGGCAGTCAGCCGCAATCCATCGAGCGCCCGGTTCTCCCGCTCGAGCAGGAACGCGCGATTCAGCCCCAGCATGCCGGCGAACGTGAAGGTGACCCACAGCGCCCCGGGCGCCATGTCGAAATCGCCCACGCTCGTCTTGTCACGCGCGAAGTAGAGCACCGCGAGCACGAGCACCGCAAACACCAGCGCCGATACGAACGCGGTCTTGGTGCGCCACTCGACCTGAAGGTCCTTCCTCGCGACCGCGAAGGTCACCCTGAGAAGGTCGCTAGCCCCCATCGGACACCAGCTCCCGATAGCGGTCAACCACGGACGCGGCATCCCGTCCATCGAGTGGCTCGAGGGCCACGAGCTTGCCGTTCACCATGAACCCCACCCGCCCCGCGACCGCCACCAGCTCAACGAGCTGGTGTGTAGCGATCACGGCCGCCGTGCCTCGCTTCTGCAGCTCGGTGAGAACCTCGAGGACGACGCGCGCCCCTGCCTCGTCCAGGCCACTGAGCGGTTCGTCGAACAGCAGCACGTCCGGATCGTGCAGCAGCGAACGGGCGATGGCGAGGCGCTGCAGCATTCCGCGGCTGAAGGTCGCGATCCGCTCGCCCGAGACGTGCGCCAGCCCCAACCGCTCCAACAACGCGTCGAGGTTGTCCCCCCGCGGCAGCCCGTGGAGCCGCGCAACAAAGGCCAGGTTCTCGCGGGCCGTCAGCGCATCGTAGAGCATCGAGTGATGCGCCACCATGCCAACCAGCCCACGGCATTCGACGGTTCCCTTGGAGGGCTTGAGCAGTCGCGCCATGACCCGGAGCAGCGTGGTCTTTCCCGCGCCGTTTCCACCCACGAGCAACACCGCCTCGCCGGGCGCGATTTCCATGGAAACCTCGCGCAGGACCCAACGGTATCCGAACCGGCGCGATACCTCCCGCGCCCGGACAGCAGGTGGGGTGGTCACCGATGCGATGCGGCGGCAGTGGAAGCGGGGGCCGGCCGGCCAGGTCCTCGGAGCCCAGCGAGCGCGGCCAGGAGAATGGCAACAATGAGCAGAGCGGAGACGACGCACCAGCGGCACCACGCGTGGATGACCGCTGCCTCCAGGTATGTCAGGTACGCGCTGAACGCCACACCGAGTCCTGCCACGGCTGCCAGCCACGCCGTCGGCCACCGGCGATCGATCCAGCGCGGCTGCAGCCCCACCAGACTCACGACGACGAGCACGAGGTAGCCCACCATGCCGTAGAACGCGACCGGCACGCCGAAGAACTGGGCGTACTCGCTCAACTGGACGGTCTCACACCCGCCGTCGCCGCAAGCCATGGAACCCAGAAAGCCAACCTTCCAAAGCCACAGGTAGAGCGAGATGAAGAAGCCCGCGAGGGCCAGCACCGCAGTGATCATGCGGTGCCTCATTGCCGGACGGCAGCCTCCGCGCGCTCCACCAGCACGACCAGGCTATCGTAGGCGAGCGCTCCCGCCACCAGCAGCCCTCCGATCACGAAGCTCGGGGTCGAGTGCACACCGACCGCGACTCCTTCCTGCTTCGCCGCATCGATCTGCGCCGCATACCGCTGGGACTCCGTGCACTCGTCGAAGCGATCCATGTCCAATCCCATCTGCCGCGCGTAGTCGCGGAACCGCCGCTCGGGACGTCGCTCGCGCCCCCAGTTCGACTGATTGCCGAAGATCACGTCGTGCATCGGCCAGAACTGCTCCTGCTCCCCGGCACAGGCGGCGGCCATGTGGGCCGCCGGTGAGGCGGCGTGGCTGGGGATGGGGTAGTCGCGGAACCGCCACCGAACGCGGCCGGTGTTCACCAGCCGTTGCTTGATGTCCGGGGCGTTCAATACCGTGAAGATGCCGCAGGCGCCGCAGCCGAAGTCCGCGTACTCGATGATCTCGACCGGTGCGGAGTCGCTTCCCAAGACCCAGCCGGAGAAGGACGAGGTGTTGACCGGCATGGGGCCGACCGGGACCGGCGCACTGTTCCGCCGTGCCAGCCAGATGGCCCCGGCACCCACCACCACCAGCGCTCCAAACGCGATGTAGAACGGTTTCAGGTTTGTCGACCGCGCCATGGCTCGTCACCCTCCTCACTTTCGAGTTCCTGGCTTGGCTCGGTGAATTCCAACGACCGCATGCGTTTGCGCGCCTGATCCACGATCCGGCGACTCTCGGCCACTTCTGGCGAGTCGTAGGTGCACCGCACCTCATAGTGGAACAGCTCGCTGCGGGCGTCACCCATGAGCTTGAGCAACTCCGGGCCGGCCGCCAGGAGGTCCTCGTCGCCCTCGAGCGCTCGGATCCGGGCCGCCAGCGCCCGCAGCAGCTCGATCAACCGCCGGGTGCGCGCTTCTTCATTATAGGTCGGTTCCTGCATGGCCACTCCATCACGAACCTACATGTGCCACATCCGCCCGGCCGCTGCTTGGCCAGCCACGGAAATCTACTCACTCGATCGAGCGCAGGCGGTTTGCATGCCGCGACTTAGCTGTTTACTTTCCTCGCGGAACGCGTGGGCCAGCGCGTCACAGGGGAGACCACCGCATGGGAAAGAAACGTCCGACGAAGCAAGGTAATCCGTCAGCGCTCGACAAGGCGAGGGACGAGCTGTACAACCACATTCTTCGGTGTGGGGTGATCCAGGCGACGCCCGAGCATCAGAAGGAGTGGTTCGACGACACCATCGAGTACATGGCGGAGCGGTATCCCACGCTCACCGAGGCCGAGCTGGCAGATCTACGAGGGCTGGGCGAGCGCTATTGTCAGCCGGTCATCTCGCGCCCCATCGTCGGCGCACCGAGCTAGACGACGGTTCGCCGCTTCGTATGATCAACACCCCGCCATGAAAGCGGGGTTCTTTTTTTGACGGGAACGCTAGCGCCGACTGCGTGAGCGCCAGCGAACTCGGAATCCGGCCGAGACCCGAACCCCACCACCGATCCCAACCTCGGCAAACCATCCGTTGCGTCGGCCGGGTGTGGTCTCCACCCCCACGAGAATCACGACATACTCGAAGGTTTCCACCTCGGTCGCCGCTACCGCGACACCACCACCGGCGTAAGGCGTGATTCCGCGGACGGCGTATGGGTTGAGATGATACGACGCGACGGCTTCGGCACGACCGGCCAAAGATCCATCGAGATCACCGGCGTTCAGCGTCACTCCGACCCGTGCACGGCCGCGGGTCCGCAGCGCGACGCCCAGGCCGCCCCCGATGAACTCGGCGGACGCGAACGCACCGAGCGCCTGCACCTGCAGCTCGCGCGTGGCCTGCGCCTCGAGCGAGCCGGTCAGCCCGACACCGGCGATCACACCGCTCAGCAGCCTACGCCAGCTCGATCTCATAACCGACCGCGACATCCGATGCGAGCGAGTGGACCACGGAGCAGTACTTGTCCAGCGAGAGGCCGACGGCGCGCTCAGCCTTTGCGCGATCCAAGCCCTCACCCGCCATCCGGAAATGGAACCGGACATCGATGTAGCGCCTCGGCTCTTCGTCCCGCCGGATCCCGCGCACATCGACGCTCAGGGAGCGGAGGCCGACCCGCATCTTCTCGAGTATCACAACGACGTCCGCTCCCGAACACGCCGCCGCCGCCAGCAACAGCGTGAGCATCGGGCTCGGGCCCGCTCGACCATCGCCATCGATGACCACTGGCGGCGTCTCGGGTTCGGTCCCCCCACCCGAGAACCGCAGGCCATCACCCGACCAGTCGAGCCGGATGGCTCTCAGTTCCGGCATGAATCACTCTCCCCGTCGACAGCCCGATGAGCACACGATGCCGGCTGAACGCATCGATCGGGTGAGATTCGAGCAACCAGCTCGCCCCCTTCAGCGCGGGCGCCGCGTGATGCTGGGCGCGGCGCGTGTGTAGTCGGCAATCGCATACACCGCGATCGCCGCTGTGGCCCAGGCGAGTGGCCGCACGAGATCCGACCCTGCCAGGAATGCAATGAGCGTAAGCAGCTGGCAGACCGTGACGGCCTTGCCGCCGGCTCGCGCCGGCAGCGTGGTCGGCCGCCGCAACGCCCACGTCACGAGGAACGCCCCGACCGCCACGATATCGCGCAGCAACACGCCCAGCAGCTCGACCGGAGCGAGCACCCCGCTCCGTGCCACGACCGCGAACGCGGATATGATGAAGGCCTTGTCGGCAATCGGATCGAGCGCGGCCCCGAGCCGAGACCCACCGATCCGACGTGCCCAAATTCCATCCACGAAATCCGAGGCCGCCACGATGACCACGATCGCCAGGCGTGCGAGGCCGTGATCGAACACGACGAACGCCGCGGCAAGCGGCAGCCGCAGCGCGGTAAGAATATCCGGCGCGCGCACCAGTGGTCTTGCTTGCCGCTCTCCCGGGCGACCTATAACTTGCATATCCCTGGGGCGCGCCACGGCGCGAGAGGCTGCATGGACACGGCACTCATCAAGCAAGCGGCGATCTTCAAGGATCTCGAAGACAATGAGATCGATCGCGTGGCCGAGATCTGCAAAGAACAACACTTCAAGTTCGGCCAGACGATCTTCAAGGAAGGGGACCCGGGCAACCGACTCTTCATCATCGCCGAAGGTGACGTTCGGGTTTCTCGCCAGGTACCTGGCTCGGGTGAAGAGGCGCTCGCGGTACTCAAGCAAGGCGCCTGCTTCGGCGAGATGTCGGTGTTCGACCGGTCCGAGCGATCCACCGATGCTATCGCGAATACCGATTGCCGATTGCTCACCATCACGCGGTCCGATTTCGAGATGCTCCTGGATTTCGATCGTGACCTGGCGTTCAAGGTGCTCTGGGGCGTCGTGCGTCTGCTTTCGGAACGGTTGCGCATCACGAACGAGAACCTCCGCTCTTTCCTCGCGATGTCGATGTTCTAGCACTTCCCGCGGCCCAACTCATCAGCTCGACCCGCCCGTTCCCCGCACCACGTATTCGGCCCACTCGTCGGTGAGAAACACGCTCTCGGCCACCGTGACGACATCCTCGTGGCTCACCTGCCGCAAACGCTCCGGGACGGCGTCCAGATCATCTACCGTGCCGTGCACCCACGCTTCGAGAATCTCACCCGCCAGCGCCCCACCACTCTGCTGCCGAATCTCCACTGATCCTGCGGCGTAACTCCTGGCTCGATCGAGCTCGGCGGTCGTCGGCGGCTCAGTCACGAGTCGACGCAGCTCCGCCAGCATTCCCTCACGCGCCTCGGTCTCACGGTCGGGCGAAGTCGCAATGTAGCAGAGCATCGCCCCGGCCTGCCGCGCGAGCCAGGGAATTGCGGTCACCGTGTACGCCAGCGACCGCCGCTCACGAAGCGCGTCGAACAGCCGTCCCGCGAGGCCGCTCAACAATGCCGCCACGACCCTGAGCGGATAGCGCTCGCGGGAGGCGAACGGCGGCGCCGCAAACGCAATCGCGATCGCGGACTGTTCTTTGTCTCGCGGCTCGGAACTTCGCCTCGCGGCCCAACTGGGCGCCGGCAGTGCGGACGATGGCGGGGTGGTCAGTGCCTCCCATTGCGCCAGCGGCTCGAGTAGCCGGGGCACGTCGTCCGGAACGAAATCGCCCACGGCGATCAGCACGGGGCGCGTGTTCAGCAGCCGACCCGACCACGCCTGCAGCATATCCACGCCGTACCCGAGCACCCGTTCCGGTTCTCCCAGTCTCGGAAGGCCATACGCGTGGTCAGGGAATGCCTGCGCCAACACCTGCTGCGCGGGATAGCGGAACATGTCGTCGCGCGCCCGTCGTGCGTCGCTCGCTTGGAGCACTCGTTCCCGCGTCACGTCATCGAGCTGCAGATGCGGTTCGCGCGCCAACATCGCGAGGAGCCGTGCTGCGCGCTCCATTCCCTCCGGCCGCACGGAGGTCCTCCACCCCATCGTTTCCGAGCCGACACTCGGTGTGATCGTCCCGCCCAGGAGCTCGGCCGCCTGTGCCAAGGCTTCGGCCTGCAAGCCACCGGCGCCGCGGAGCGCCGTCCGGGCCAGGAGTGAGGAGATGCCGGCGCTGTCCGCATCCTCGCACGATGGGACCCACGGGAATTGGAACTGGAGCGTGACCACACCCGACCCGCGCTTTGGCCTGGCGAGGATGTCGATCCCCGGCAGGACCCAATGCGTGATGCCACCCGTGAGCCGATTGCGCTCCGCAGCGCGCCGCACGGCACGCGGCAAGCCGGCTTCATGCACGGCTATGGGTGGGAGCACTTGGACACCCGCGGTCCGTGGCGGCCAGGCATTCTCGAACCGGGTCTCGCCGTCCTCACCGAGGTAGAGCGCCACCGATGCCGCCGAAGGCTCGAGGTACTCCCTTGCGACGCGCTGGACGTCGTCGGCCGACACGCCGAGCAGCCACTGCAGCATATCGTCGACGAGGTGGTAGTCGCCCAAGGCCTCCCCCTCGCAGAGCGCCGCCGCCCGGCCTTCCATCGACTCGTTGCGGCGCGCCCACGACGTCGCCAACAGCGCACGCGCTCGCTCCAGCTCCGGTTGCACCGGCTGAGCGGTGGCGAGCTGCGCCGCAAGACCCCACGATCGTTCCACTGCTTCATCGATGTGCACAGCATCGGCTTCGAGACCGAGCTCGAACACACCGACCTCCGTGGGCGTGTAGTGACTCGCGTAGGCACTGGCCGCAATTCCGGGAATCCTGAGCGTCCGGTAGAGTGACGACCCACGGCCCGCACCCAGGATCGTGGCCGCAACATCCAGGGCTGCGGCGTCGGGATGGAGCGTGGGGACCGTTCGCCATCCGACGCTCGCCAGCGGGCGCTCCACATCGCCGCGCAGTACGCGGCCAGAGGCCTCGGTACCGGATGGCTCGGGCGGGGAGCCTTCGACGGTCGCACTCGGTCGCGACCACCCGGCAAGCGTCTCCTCTGCGATCGCCGCCGCGTGGGCCACATCAAGCGCGCCGACCAAGGCGACAACCACCCTGTCCGGCGTGTAGCGAGTCTCGTAGTAGGCACGCACGTCAGCCGCCGTGAGTTGCCGGAGCCCCCGCTCTGTGCCAATACGCCAGCGACGCATGCGGTGGACCCGGAACAGCTGCTCGTACAGTGTCTCGGTGATCACGGCGCTCGGGGTATCCCGCTTGCGCCTTGCTTCCTGGATGATGACCTCGAGTTCGCGGCGCAGCTCGTCCTGATCGAGCGCCGCGTGCATGAGCGCATCGGCCTGCACGTCCAGCGCCTTCTCGAGACCGCCGTCCGCCGAGGGCAGCACCGTGTAGTAGACGGTCTTGTCGTAGATCGTGCCGGCGTTGATGTAGCCACCCACCTGTTGTGTCTCACGCGCGATGTCGCCGGGTCCTCGGCGGGCGGTCCCCTTGAAGTACATGTGCTCCAGCACGTGCGCGATCCCCACCCACGCGTCCGGTTCGTCGAAGTACCCGGCTCTGACGTAGGTCACAACCGCCACCACGGGGGCGGAGGTATCGCGTTGAACCAGGAGCGTCAGTCCATTGGGAAGCACCCGTCGTTCGACGTCGGTGGCGAATGGCATGGCCGGAAAGGTAACCGCTCCGATGACAGGGCAGGCCGGTGGTTGCCCTCCCGGAGTGGCCAACGGCCGACGCAGACCGTGCGGTCGCGTCGGCCGTCTTCCTTACTATTAGGAGGGTGATCGCGGGCTACCGCAGAATCTGCACCAGGCCCGCCGCGGCCACGCCCTCCACGAAGCTCCTTGCGTCGGACACGGGGATGATCACCCCGCTATCCCGGCGGCTTCGTTTTGCAACCCGCTGCATGAACTCGGCGACCGACGTGCTCAGCCCATCGCGGTCGTCCATCTTCATCTGAAACACGATCTCTTCCCAGGTCCCCGCATAGGTCACACCGGTAGCGGTCTTGACCCGGTGAATCTCGCTGGGTGGGCGCCGCTGCATGCCTTGGAGCTCTGTGAGGAGCGTGCCGAACAGCTCGATCTGGCGGGGGTCGCGGACCGTCCCATCGGGCTGCGTGTTGGCGATGTCGGTGAGGAGTTGATCTACCGGGTCCCGCTCACCGGCCAAATCCGCCAGCCGTCGTTGCCAGGGAACAAGCTCCGGGTCGTTGCCCGGGAGGCGATAGATCGACTTCTTCAACTCGATCGTGCGCCACAGGGCGAGTTCGTCGTAGTGCTCGACAGGCTCGGTCTGCTCGAAGTGGAACAGACTCGCCTCGTACTCGCCGCGGTCGTACAGGAGGTTGCCGAGGTACACGCGCGCCTCGCTGTGCCCCTCCTCCAAATCCAGCGCCCGACGCAGCCAGTAGAGGGCCACATCCTCGTCGCCCAGTCGGTGCGCCGCGTATCCGAGCGACGCGGTCGCGTCCGACGAGTCCGGGTGCTTCTCCACGGCGATCTCGAAGAAGCCGCGTGCGTGGCGCAGCATGCCTTCTCGAAACAGGGCGCGCCCGATCTGCAACATCAGATCGTGGTCCTCGCGGAACCCGAGCGCCAGCACGCGGTCGAAGCACTGGACCGCTCCCGTACGGTCACCGAGCTTGAGGAGCGCCTCGCCCAATCCGGCCAACCCCTCCTCATCATTCGGATCGAGGGCCAGCGCCTTCTGGAAACTGCCACGCGCCCACACGAACTCTTCGCATGCGAGCTGGACGTAGGCCAGGCCTACGTGCAGCTCTACCGCGTGCGGATAGCAGTCTATTGCCTCCCGCAACTCGGCGATTGCCGCCTCGTAGAGACCTTCGTTGTAGAGCTTGTGAGCGCGTTCGGCGTATTCGTCGGAGCTTAGAAAGGGGTCCGACACCGGCCGGGCCTCCGGCGAAAGGTTGCGATAGGATACAAGACAAGTCCAATTCGCACAAGCGGTTGGGGCACAAAAACTTGACGGCAGGTGACGGCCGGGGGGGTCGGGGGGCGGCGCGGGACCGAACCCCGCTCCACCCCCATGTCTTCGTACTCGCTGTCCCGTCCCGCTAGTTCATTGACGGCTGGCTCACCGAAACGTGCGACGTGTGGATTTTCCAAAGATCGTCGTCCTGATCCTTGAGCCACACTTGGGTGCCTTGGCCCGACGAAACGGGTAGCCGCTGACCATCACGGCGGATGATATCGGTCGAGTGACGAAACGTCGTGGTCGCGGCCCGCTGGCTCAACACTTCCACCTCGATCTCGCTCACGACGAAGTTCATCCACTGCAGGCCGCCAAAGAAATCTCGGATGCCTTGCTCCGTCTCCTCCCAACCCCCCGTTCGCTGGCCGTCAGACCAGAGGACCTGCAGCTCCGGTACTTGATCGTAGAACAGCATGAGGCTGTCCAGCTTTGCGTTGTTCATCAATCGCACCCAGCTGTTCAAGCGATCCTCTACCACTTGCTGCTCGACGAGGATCTCGCGGCGCGTCACCTCCTGGGTACAAGCGAGGAGGACTGCGCACGTCAGAACAAGCATGATTCTCGAACGCTGCATGAGCCGCTCCCTGTGCTGGAAACCGTGTCACCGATGCACGTTCTAAGCTACGACGCACGTAACTTGCGTCAATCCATGCCCCGGCGTAGCGTACCTCGCCAACGTCGCGGACCCGGTTCGGCCGGCCACCATCTGCACCACTGCCGCAGGAGCTGCAGCATGCGCGTCCCGCTGCTCCCATGTGTCGTTCTCATGGCTGTCCGGCCGCTCGTCGCACAGCAGGTACCGCCGCGCGACGATCCGCGGATCCACGACATCGTACGTTCCCTTTCCGCGGATCGGATCGAATCGGACATTCGCACCCTGGTGTCGTTCGGCACCCGTCATACCCTGTCCGATACGCTGTCCGACAGCCGAGGCATCGGCGCTGCGCGCCGGTGGATCAAGACGGAGTTCGACCGCATCTCCCAGGCCTGCGGCGGCTGCCTCGACGTGTTCTTCGTCACGGAGCTCTTCCCCGCTGGTGGTCGGCTGCCCGAACCCACCAACGTGGTGAACGTGGTGGCGTTCCAGCGCGGGACGAGTGACCCCAACCGCGTCGTCCTGATGAGCGGCGACATCGACAGCCGCATTACGAGCGGGATGAACTCGACCGACTCGGCTCCCGGCGCGAACGACAACGCGAGTGGTGTCGCGGGCACACTCGAAGCTGCCCGCCTGCTCACCAAGCACCGGTTTGCAGGTTCCATCGCCTATCTCGCCCTCTCCGGAGAGGAGCAGGGGCTGTTCGGCGGACGTACCGTCGCCCAGATGGCAGTAGACCGTGGCTGGAACCTCCAAGCCGTGCTCAACAACGACATGATCGGAAACGTCGAGGGGATCAGCGGTGTCATCGAGAATACGACGGCCAGAGTGTTCTCCGACGGTACGCCGCCGACCGAGACTGAACAGGCGCGTCGGACACGGCGGTTCACCGGTGGTGAGGTCGACGGCATCTCCAGGCAGCTCGCGCGGTACGTCGACCGTATCGCGGATCGGTACGTCACGAATCTGGACATCATCATGGTTTACCGGCTCGACCGGTTCGGCCGCGGCGGGCATCACCGGCCGTTCGCCGATCTCGGGTTCCCGGCGGTCCGGATCATGGAGACGAACGAGAACTACCACCGCCAGCATCAGGACATCAGAGTGGAGGAGGGGATCGCGTACGGTGACGTGATCGAAGGCGTGGATTTCGATTACGCCGCCAAGCTCACCGCCCTCAACGCGGCAACGCTGGCAGCGTTGGCGGGGGCGCCTGGCCCGCCTCGTGAGGTACGGGTGTGCGGTGCGGTGCAGCCACACGCCCGCCTGGCGTGGGAGCCGCCGACAGACCCCGAGAGGGTCGCTGGCTACCGGGTGTATTGGCGGCTCACCGATTCACCGACCTGGGACCACACTCGCTGGGTTGGTGATGTGCCGGCTCACGCGTTCGAGGGGCTGATCATCGACAACTACTTTTTTGGTGTGGCTGCGGTCGGGGCCGACGGAAATGAGAGCGTCATCGTCTTCCCCCGCAGGGCCCGACGCGGAGAGCCTTGTTGAGCGGGACCCCACTGGATGAGCGGCGACGTCCCGGAGCTTCCCGGGCGCGATGAGTAGACGCAGGCTCTTGCTCGGAGTCCTCACGGTCGTGGTGGCAATCTTCATCGTGTCTTCCACCTTGGGCCGCGAGGTGTTTTCCGGTCGCCAGCCCGGCCTCACGTCCTTCGGGATCGTCCACTTCGCCGGCTACCTGTTCTTCCTTTTGATGCCGGTGGAGGCGCTGCTGCCGTACTACATGGCCGAGGGTCACGGCGGGGCGGTGCTGATCGTATTGGCGGTGATCACCGCTCTCGCGGCTCAGGCAATCGACTACAGTATCGGCCGGCTCGTGGCCGGCGCCGTCGTCCGCAACTTTATCGGTGAGAAGCGGTTCGAGCGGTTCCGCGAGATCGTCAAGAAGTGGGGCAGTTGGGCCATCTTCGTGTTCAATCTCTTCCCCTTGTCATCCCCCAACATGATGCTGGTGGCGGGCATGACCCGGTTCGGCGTGGTCCGTGCCTTTACGTTCAGCTTCTTAGGCCTCGCTCTCAAGTACGTGAGTATCGTCTACGTCTTCGATGCCACCGGCTGGTTCGGAGGAGGGGGGAGCTAGGCCGTCAGCCCCGACCGTCTGGGCGCCCATTCCTATCTCCAGATGGATGCCCGAATCGGGTGGTCGGGAATCGTGGGACGCCGCCGCACTCTGGCGGCCGCGCCCCGCGGGCCGTATGCTGTGCGACGTCGCGGTGGAGGCAGCCTCCCGTGCCCGTACAGCTCGAGACCGTCAAGCAGGCCCTGGCCGACCGCTTCGAGATCACCCACTCGCTCGGAAAGGGCGGGATGTCGCTGGTGTATGCGGGGAAGGATCTCGCGAGCGGCCGGGACGTCGCGGTCAAGGTGCTGCGTCCGGAGTTCGCGGTGACCATTCTGCACGAACGGTTTCACCAAGAGATCGCGATTCTCTCCAGGCTGGACCACCCCAACGTGTTACCCCTCCTCGAGTCGAGCGAGTCGCGGTCGTTCGTCTACTACGTGATGCCGTTCGCGCATGGCGGCTCGCTGCGGACGCGGCTCGAGCGGGAGAAGCGGCTCTCGGTGCACGACTCGGTCGCAATCCTGACCAACGTGGCGGCGGGACTCGACTACGCGCACGCGCAGGAGGTCATCCACCGCGACATCAAGCCGGAGAACGTCATGTTCGACGACGGTCGGGCGATGATCTGCGACTTCGGTGTCGCGCGGGCGGTCGTTGCAGCCGGGGGTGAGCGCATCTCCACCAGCGGACTCATCGTCGGCACCCCGACCTACATGAGCCCCGAGCAGGCGTCCGGCGAGAGGGAACTCGACCACCGAAGCGACGTCTACTCCCTTGCGTGTGTGTTGTACGAGATGCTGGCCGGCGAACCGCCCTTCACCGGCCGCACACCGCAGGCCGTCATCGCCCGGCACGTCGCCGAACAACCGCCGTCCGTGCGGGTGGTGCGCCCGGACATTCCCCAGCATGTGGAGGACGCGATCCTACGCGCGTTGGAGAAGGACCCGGGGAGGCGCTGGGGGAGCAGCGGGGAGTTGGCGGGCGCGCTGACTGAGTAGTGCCGGGGCGTCGAACACCCTATCGACTGTACCGGCCGTTAGTTCCCTAGCGACCGCCTCTGCCCGCTGGCGAGCGCAGCTGCTCCAGTTGCCGGCGATGGCGGTCCGCTACGTCTCGTCTCCCCATGGCCTCCGCAGCGCGCGCTCTGAGGTCGAGACTCCCCGGGAAGTACAGCAGGTAGGGAACAGGCTCCGGGTGCTCCAACAGCGCCGCCGTGTTATACGCCTCTTCATACCGGCCTTGTCCGAACAGCAACTCCGCCAGCACCATCCGCTCGGCTCCCAGCGACTCCCACGGGTCCCAGAGGATGTCCGCTTTGCGACCCGTCGGTTTCAAGTCCTGAAACCGGCCAACGGCAGCAGTGGTATCCGCCGACGCGAGCGCCGCGTAGGCACGCATGATCTTCGCGACCAGGCGATCTCTCCGTGTCTGGGTGGACTCGGCCTTCGCGGATACCAGCGCCGCGATATCGGTCACGAGCGCCGCGCTGTCCCGACGCGCAACCCACTGGCCGAAGAGCCACAGCGTGGGGACAGCATAGATCCGGTAGTCCGGGACTTGGGTACGCGCCACGTCATACGCACGGTCCTCACACGGAAACCCCGCGGCAGCATCGAGCAGATAGAGCCACGACCCAGCAGCGTTGGCATCGAGCAGTTGTCGCGCCTCGTCGACCCGGCCGACGGCCAGAAGAAGACTCTGCAGTCCCAGCAACGCCCCCCAACTCAACCGCACCTCTCGGCTCGATCTCGCCGACTCCAGTACCGCGCGATAGGCCACCTCAGCGCACTCCGGATGTGTGCCGCGGACACCGAAGACGAATGCCGCCTCCAAGACCCTGAGCGGCTCCACAGCGGCCAGCCCATCCCAAGCGATCATGCTCGGCCCGTCGCGCACACACCGAACCATCAGATCGATCCCGAGCGACAATGCGCTGTCCGGCACGACCTCACGAAACCGGTCCGCAAATCGTTCAGCCTGTTCGATCTCTCCACGCCAAATCGCATACTCGACGAGATGCTTCAACGGCGGGGTGAACTCTGGATCGACCTCAATAGCTCGCTGGAAGCCCGCCACCGCGATCGAGTCCGGATTCGAGCCGTCGGCCAGCAGATGCCGGTGGGTCTCGGCAAGCGCCGTCCAGGCTTCAGGCCAGTCTGGATCGCGGTCTAACGCCGCCGTGAACCGAGCGATCGCCGAGTCCGCGTTCCCCGTGAAGTAGTGTTGCAGGCCAAGCGCAAAGTGCACGTGGTTTTCTGCCAGGCCGGAGGTGGGCCTGAGTGCCACCGCGAGCAGGTCCTCGGCTTCGTCATTTCGGTGCTCCCAGTTCGCCGCCAACGCGCCTTTCAGCGCCGCCATGGCGAGCAGCGAGTCGGACTCCAACGCGCGCCGATAGAACTCAAGCGCTTGAGCGAATCGTGACCGCCGATACTCTTGATCTCCCCGCATCCAAAGGGTCACTGCGGCCGGGTTCCGCTCGATTACCGCCGAGAGGTCGACTGCTCGATCTCCTTCGAGCAGGTCCGCTACGATGCCAATGGTGGCCCGATAACCGGAACGCACCACGGAGTCGATGTGCACCAGTCCCGGCGCCGTCCGCTGGTCAACCTCGTCATGCAGCCGGACGTCATGCAGCCGGAGAATCACGTGCGCCGAGTCGCCGCGTTCCACGACCGACCCCAACACGTGATACCGCGCCCTAACCCTCTCTGCGATCGAGTCTGCCAATTGGACTGACACTCTGCTGGGATCGCCACGCTCCTCTCCTTGGAGCCACGAGCCGCCGTAGGTCCATCGCAGCGCTTCCGCTCCCTCCAACGCCGTCCCAATCATCTCCGCGACCAGACCGCCAATGCCCGGCTCCAGCCGTTGCAGTCCAGTCTCAGCAAGTGGGAAGACCACGACCCGGTTGGGATCCAGCGGCAGCCCCGGTGGATACAGGAGACGCCAGCCGAGAAGCAACCCAACCGCAAGCGCAATTCCGGCTATCGCCGTGGTGCGGACCGCGCGCTTACCGCCCGGCGCAGCAGAGACCTCAGCTCCCGATTCCAGTGCCCGTGCAAAGTCGAGCGCTGTTCGAAACCGGTCGGCCGGTACCTTGGCCAGCGCCTTCTCAACGGCCTTGACCATCCCCCCGGGAATTCCGGGCCTGACAATGTCGAGCGAGGGCACGCGCTCTTGGAGTTGCTTCAGAATGACCGCCTGAGTCGTCGGACCTTCGAACGGCGGTCCGCCGGTGAGCATCTCGTAGACCACGCACCCCAACTGATAGACGTCACAGCGACCGTCTATGCGCTGGTCACCGGCGACCTGCTCGGGAGACATGTACTGCGGTGTGCCGACCGCAATTCCCGAATCGGTGAAGGTCGCGCCACCGGCCTCGGTATACGCGTGGGCAATTCCGAAGTCCGCCAGCACGGCGTGATCACCGGATAAGAAGATGTTCTCCGGCTTCACGTCGCGATGCACGATGTCGTGCTTGTGTACCTCGTCGATGCCTTCCGCGACCTCGCGAGTGATGCGGAGACATTCCTCGATCGAGAGCTGTCCCTCGCGTTCCAGGTGGGTGCGTAGCGTAGCGCCCTCCACGTACGGCATCACGTAGTACAACAGCCCGTCCGTCTGCCCTGAGTCGAATACCGGGAGGATGTGGGGGTGCTGCAAGTTGGCGGCGATCTGGATTTCGCGGACGAAGCGCTCGGCGCCGATGGATTGCGTCAATTCGGGACGCAGAACCTTGATGGCGACCTGTCGATCGATCTTGAGGTCCCGAGCCAAGAAGACAAGGGCCATCCCCCCATGCCCGAGCTCACGCTCGACCTGATAGCGCCCCGAGAGGACGGCGGAAAGGCGATCCAGAAGATCCATCCGGAGCCCCGGGAGGTAAGCGGCGGTCTAACTTGCCACCCGGGGAAGGGCTTGGCTAGAGGCCTGACCTCGCGAATCGCGTCGCGCCGGTAATCGGGTCTACCGCATCCAGCGGCGCCGGCCTATTTGCCCCTATCCAAAACCCCACGGCGGCTCCGGCGGGTCGTCGGGGTTCTTTTCTATCTTGCAGTGCTTCTCGAGTTTGTGCACTGCATCGTTCACCTGGTTCGCCCACTCGTGCATCAGCACGGACCAGTGCTCGAGATCCTCCGTCGGCCCGAACGGCTTTCCTGGAACATGCGGCTCGTACTCATACTCCTTCTTTGATTTCAGCTTCTTCGGCATCTCCGCCTCCCTGTATTGACGACCACTGTCTCAACGAGCCACTCGCCTACCCCACCTCCCGAGCCCGTCTTGAGCTTCGCTGTCACTCCATTCGTGCTTTGCTCGTGATGCTCACTGCGGTTTGTCCCCTTACCGCCCCTGAAGCGCTCTGAGTGGCCTGCGGAACATCACGTTGGCCGCCGACCCGGGTGCTTCTGCGATGGCGGCCACGCGCGCGGCGCCTGCCGAGTCACCCTGCGCTTCAAGCAGCCGGGCAAGTGTGAGCCACTCATAGCCCAGGGATTCCCACGGAGACCACGTGAGTGAGGGACGGGGAGCCGAGGGGCGCAGGCGCTCGAGCAACTGAGTTGCCTTCGCCGTATCGCCCTCTGCAAGCGCGAGGTGTGCGATGAGGGATCGGTGGACTACCGAGTCCCGCCGGGTGGCTTCCTCCCCGTGAAGCCGTGCGGCGAGCGCGTCGACGATGGCACGAAGCTCCTCGACCCGTCCCGACGAGGCATCCCACAGCCCCAGGAACCACAGGCGAAGTGCAATCTGATCCTCCCACGGGTCACCCCGCAGCGAGGCTGCAACCAGCTCGGCCCGGTCCCCGACGTCGAGGCCCGCTAGTGCTACCGTTATGTACAGCCACCGGTTTTGTGGATACGGTGCGCGGGTGTCCAGGAACTCCACCAGTTCCGTGGTGCGCCCGAGGCCGGCAAGCAGGCTCGACAGCCCTATCGCCCCCGAGAATCGCCACTCGGCCGGCGCGGTCGTGTCGCGTACCACGGCCTCCCAGCCGGCAATGGCACACGCCGGGTTTGAGGCGCCGATAGCGAACCAGCGAGACCCGTGAAACACGAGGTCCATCCCGGCTCGGACCTCGGCGTCCCAGTCGATCGCCGCCGGCAAATCGGTGGCACACCGTAGCATCAGATCGATCGAGCGGAGATCGCTCGTGTCAGCCCCCTTCGTGCGCAGCTCCTCTACGAGATCCCGCGCCTGCGCCACACGTCCCACCCTGGCGTAATGCTTGGCGAGGTCCACGATGGGGGGCGTGAACGCCGCACTCACTCCGTGAGCCGTCTCGAGCGCATCCAGTGCCAAGGAGTCCTGGCTCGGCTCCATCGGGATCAGATGCCGGTAGACTTGCCCTATCGCCATCCAGACGTCGGGCCTGAACGCGTCCAAATCCCGGGCACGTTTCAAGTACGCGAGCGCTGAATCGGCATCGCCTTCGATGAACCAGTGGAGCCCCCGGGCCAAGTCCTGGTCGCGGGGCGGGAGGTTGCCAAGGTGTGCTACGGCGATCTCAACGAAGCGCCGCCCTTGGCCGAGACTGTCGAGCCAGACCGCCGCCTTGGCAGCCTTGTAGGCCGCGAGCGCAAACTGCGGGTTCTCAGCGAGGGCCGTGTCATAGTGCTCCCAGGCCTCGCGGAATCGCCCCTGGCCGTAGGTCCGCTCCCCCTGCACGAAGGCCTGCACTGCCTCTGCGCTCCTTCCTGCAATGGCCTCAACATCCACCGACTGCTCGGCAGGAAGCAGAGAAAGCAGCAGTGGGGCCACGGCACCAAGGCCGAGGTCGAGGTACGCTACACGTGGACCTGCGGTGTCGGATCGTTGAACGGGCTGTTGCTGCTCGACATCGTAGAGAGCGAGTAGTAGCGTCGTGCGTTCGCCCACAAGCATCAGCCGGCCCGTGACGAAGTAGCCTGCACCAGCTTCGCGGGCGATGGACCGCATGCCTCGCACAGATAAGTCACCCTCGCCGCCCTGGGGCGGTCCTTCCACCAAGTCTGACCCGTTGATCCACGTAAGCGCTCCCCACCCATCGAGCAGCCCGACGATATAAATGGCCACATCTCCGCCCATGTCCGCGCTCACCACAGACTGCTCACCAGTCACCGTGAGCGGGAACGCGACGATGTAATCTGGGTTGCCGGTCGCTTCGCCTAGACCGCCGAGGTACCACGCCGCGGCGACAACGGCGAACCCAGCCGCTACGGCCGCCCAAACCATGCCTCGTCGGGTCCGCCGGAACCTGCGCCGAGGAACCGTCCCAGTCTCGCACACCCGAATCGCCTCCACGACCTGCTGCGCAGTCCGGAACCGATCGGCCGGTACCTTCGCCAGCGCTCGCTCGACTAGATCGACGACCGAGAAGGGTAGAGTAGGCCGTATAACCTCCAGCGAAGGCACGCGCTCCTGCAGATGGCGAGCGAGAATTGCCTGGGCAGTGCGGCCAGTGAATGGCGGCTCTCCCGAGAGCATCTCATAGAGCACGCAACCGAGTGCGTACACATCGCTGCGGGCATCGAGGTCCGCTTCGCCTCCGGCCTGCTCCGGACTCATATAGGCCGGGGTGCCGACGGCCACACCGGACTCGGTCAGCGACTCACCGCCCGCCTCGCTGAACGCGTGCGCGATCCCGAAGTCAGCGACCACCGCGTTGTCGCCAGATAGCAGGATGTTCTCCGGCTTGATGTCCCGGTGGATGACCCCGCGGCTGTTGGCATACGACAGCGCGTCAGCCACGTTCTTCGCGATCCCGAGGGCCTCATCGACGGAAAGCTGCTTCTCGCGACCGAGCCGGTTCCGCAGCGACTCACCCTCCACATATGGCATGACGTAGTACAACAGTCCGTTCGCTTCACCGGAGTCGAACAGCGGGAGAATGTGGGGATGTTGGAGCTGAGCTGCGATCTGGATTTCCCGCAGGAATCGCTCGGAGCCGACCGACGCAGCCAGCTCGGGACGAAGAATCTTGATCGCAACCTGGCGGTTATAGCGGATGTCCCGAGCGAGGAAGACAACAGCCATCCCTCCATGCCCGAGCTCACGCTCGACCTCATAGCGTTCTTTGAGGAGCGTGCTGAGCCGCTCCAGAAGATCCATCGCGCCACCCCCCCTCGAGGGAAAAGGTGGCGGTCTACGTTACGGCGCGACGCGCATCACCGCTAGGCCAAAGTGGGGGGAACAACGACACAATCGATCATCAATTGCATCTTTGCATTCGCGGCCGAGTACGCTCAACGATCACTGGTGAGAACTCTGACACCTGGTAGAAGCCTGGCGCCGAGTATCGCAACACATCACATTCCGGCGCCGAGTGTCGGGATTGAAAACCGAGAGCACCTGACCCCATGACCTCTTTCTACCTCACCATGCTCGCCCTGCCCGCCGCGATCATCGCAGTTGCGATGGTGCTGGCGCGAATTACGAGAGACAGACGGCGCTGATGCAGGAGGGCGCCACCACCGCGGTCCAGGTAACGGCAAACCCGTACGCGGTTGCGAGCTTCGTCGCCTACCTGGTAGTGGTGATCGGGATCGGCATCGCCTCAGCACGCTTCTCATCCGGCGGGGTGAGCGAGTTCTTCATAGGTGGGCGCAAGATGCACCGCTTCGTGGTGGCACTCTCCGCCGTGGTGTCCGGCCGGAGCGCGTGGCTCCTCCTGGGCGTCACGGGCATGGCGTACACGATGGGCGCCGCCGCAGTGTGGGCCGTGACGGGCTACATCACGGCCGAGATGTTCCTCTTCCTGTTCTATGCACGGCGCATTCGCCACTTCGCCGAAGCCCACGACTGCGTGACCCTGCCCGATTTCTTTGCCGCACGATTCGGCGACAAGAGCGGCCTCCTCCGCTCCGTGCTCATCGTGATCATCCTGATCTTCATGGTGGGCTACGTGTCCGCCCAGTTCGTGGGCGGCGGCAAGGCGTTCGCCGGAAGCTTCGGGGTCGACCCCACCACCGGCGTCCTCATCACCGCGGCAATCGTGCTGCTCTATACGGTACTGGGCGGGTTCCTCGCCGTGAGCCGCACCGACATGATCCAGGCCTGCATCATGATCGTGGCCTTGGTCGTGGTCCCGCTCATCGCGATTATCGATCGCGGCGGGCTCGCTCAGGTGTTGGTCGAGCTGCAGACACTGGACCCGACTTCGATCGATCCGGCCGCGCTGTCGTTCGGCGCCGCGATCGGATTCCTGGGGATTGGGCTGGGCTCGCCCGGCAACCCGCACATCATCGTGCGTTACATGTCGATCGCCGATCCCGATCAGCTCCGTTACTCGGCGGTGGTGGGAACGATCTGGAACGTGGTGATGGCATGGGGCGCCCTGTTCATCGGGCTCGCAGGCCGCGTGTACTTCCCCGACGCCGCCCTGCTGCCGGACGGCGACACCGAGCAGCTCTATCCGATCCTCGCGGCGCAGCATCTGCACCCGGTGTTCTTCGGCGTGGTGGTGGCGTCCATCTTTGCCGCGATCATGTCCACCGCCGACTCCCAGCTGCTGGTGGCCGCGTCCAGCGTGGTGCGCGATCTCTACGAGAAGATCCTGCACCGCGGCGAGATGGTGCCGCAGCAACGTCTCGTGCTGCTGAGCCGCATCATGGTGGCGGTGCTTGTGGCGGCCGCGCTCGTCTTCGGCGTGCTGGCCGAACAACTGGTGTTCTGGCTCGTGCTGTTCGCCTGGGCCGGCGTGGGCGCCGCCATCGGCCCGACCTCGATCCTGGCGCTCTACTGGCGCCGGACCACCCGAGCCGGAGTCATCACCGGCCTCGTGACGGGAACCATCGTGACGTTCGTGTGGGAGAACGTGCCCGTGCTGGAACGACTGGTGTACGAGCTGATCCCCGCGTTCGCTGCGTCGCTCTTCATGACGGTATTGGTGAGTTGGCTCACTCGGCCGCCCGAGGACACGGACCGGCTCATGGCCGACATGGTGCCGCCTCGCCGCCCCTCCTAGTCGCGAGCCCCTGGGACCCGCAAAGAGCGGCGCCTCACCCGGCACACCCGGATGAGGCGCTCGTCCTACGTTCGTCCTCTCAATGGAGCCCTACTGCCGCACCATGGTGCCGTCCAACGTCGCCGAATCATCGTTACCGTCGTTGTCCCAGTCCCACTCGATATCAGTGGACGTGAGCGACAGCGTGTTGCCCGATAGCGAGAACGTGAACACCGTGACTTCCGTCGGGTCCTGCGTATCGGTGACCGTCATTCTGTTACCCGAGATAACAACCATCCCTCCAAAGGTGTCGGTGAACCCGAACAGGGTTTGCTCACCGTTGAACGCCCCATTCGCGGCGATCGTGAGCGTTACAGTCCCGCCGTTCTGGATGAAGTCGAAACTCTGCGCCTGATCGGCAGGGTTCGTCAGCTCGAACTGGGTGGCGTTCCAGGTTCCGACGAGATCGTCGAGCGTTACCACGCCTGGGCCATCGTCACCGCACGCGACGGCGAGCGTCATTCCCAAGGCCGCCACGGCAAACGGGCGTGCAAGTTTCATCGAAGACTCCCTATGGCCGGTGATTTGGTCGGTAAGAATAGACACCCGAAGGCATCACTCAACGGGTCAGCCGCCCCATCACCACACCCGGGATACCAGATAGACCATCGCGGTGCCACCCAACAACACCAGCCCGATCCAGGACAACACGAGCATCCGGGCGCTCGGCCGATCTGCCGGCGCCACGTCCTCTGACGTGACCGCCCGAAGGTTGAGGTACCCAAGCACTGGTGCCGTAAGGAACGACACGATGGTCGCGAAGTCGACCATTGTGGTGAGGTTGCCGACAAACAGCTGCAGGACAGCGACGGTGAGGAACCCCAGGGCGAGCAACGCCACCCAGTAGATCGTACCGGCCGCTGGAACGCCACGCTCGTCGGTGTGGCCGGGACGGAGGTTGACGATCGTGCGCTCGATGGCCCTGGGGAAACCATCCACCACCGTGATCGACGTCGAGAGCATCGTCGTGAGCACGGCGACCAGCACGATGGGGCGCGCCCATGCCCCGAGCGCCGCACTATAGAGGTGCACGAGCTGAGTGGAGAACACCGTGCCCGCCCCGCTGAACGACGTCCCCGACCCGAACATCACGCCCGCCCCAAGGATCAGGAAGCAGAATGCCAGAAACCCCGTGCCGGCGTAGCCAATCCCGAAGTCGAGCCGCGCTGTGGCCACGTCCACCCTATCCCCCATCGCCCGGTTCTTCGCCAGCGTCCACAGCGAGCTCCACACGGCGATGTCGATCGCGGACGGCATCCAGCCGACCAGTGCCAGAAGAAAGGCGAACGAGACCGCGCCTTCCCCCAGCCCGATCTCAGGCACGAGCGCCAACGTCGATCCATCCACCCGTCCTAGGATCACCACCGCCGCCACGACCGTCGAGACCGCCAGAATCACCATGACCACCTTGACGGTTCTGTCCAGCAGGGGAAACTGCCCGATCCACAGAACCAACGCGCATCCCATGAGCACCACGCCTCCCATCACCGGCAGCGGCCAGTTGAGGTCGAAGGCGTAGTTGAGCAGGAAACTCGTGAACAGGATGATGGCGGACTGAATCACGACCGACGTCGTGACCGTGATAAAGAAGTAAAGCCACAGTGCCCAGCGGCCGATGTGGCGATAGCCTTCCACGAGGCTCATGCCGGTGGCGGCGGCGTAGCGCGGTCCGTACTCGAAGAAGGGGTATTTGAGGATCAGCGCTAGGAGGATCACCCCAGCCAGGCCGAGACCGGCTTCGGCTCCCGCCCGGGTGGACTGCACGAGATGCGACACCCCGATCGCGGCGGCGGCCCAGAGCAGTCCCGGTCCGAAAGCGGACCAGAAATTCACAACACGGTGGTGGGATGCCTCACCCATGGCGAGGCTTAAGTTTCATCTTTTTCTGGCAAAGCAACGGGCCCCACCCAAGGTGGGGCCCGTGCAATTCGAACGCGAGATACCGTTGGCTGCGAGCAACTCTACGGCTCCCAGACCTCCAGCTCGATGTCGCCGTCAAACGACTCGATCTCGATCCGCGCATCCCCCGAACCCAGCGTGAACGTGATCCGACGGCCGGAAATCCGATCGGGAATCGTGGCCGGAAACTCGGTCGAGAACTCACCATCCCACGTCGCCACCGTGACACGTGCACTCGCGCTCGGCGGGATCAGCACTGTGACGTCGCCGTCATGGGTGGTGAGGGTGTACAGGCCGCCGGAACGCACCGGCCCTGCGAACCAGATGTCGCCCTCTACCGAAATCGCCTCGACGTTCTCGGCGTCGACTGCATCCAACCGGATCTCCCCGTCGGTCGTTTCGGCCACGATGCGCCCCGACGCGCGATCCACGGTGATCTCGCCGTCGAGCGCAAACAGCTTGAGGTCGCCCTGGGCTTCTTCCACGACGATGTCACCCTCGACCACACTCACCGCAACACGGCCACGTCCGCCGACCAACTGAACGTCGCCCTCGGCCACCTTGATCGTGACCTCCCCACGGACTCCGTCCACAATGACGTCGGTATACGGTCCCCCAAGCTCCAGCGCCATCGTCTCGGGCACCGTGATCTCGTAATCGACCACCGACGGAGAGCGCAGGCCACCGAACGAGATCCCGACCCGATCCTCGCCGACCTCGATCTCGAAGTCCTCGGCCAGACGGGCCCAGGATGCCGTACGCACGAGGATCTCAGACGAGGTCCGGTCGATCCGGATCTCGTCACGGCTGGAATGGTCCGCCTGAATCCGCACCTCGTTTCGCGCCCATGTGTGAACCACGATCTCGCCGGCGTAGTTGCTCACGTCAAGCCGCATCCTCGGATTCACGCTGAACGTCGTATCCGTGTCCTGAAACGATGCGAGCGCTACGAGCGCACCGGCTGCAATATGCAACAGCATGGTTCTCTCTCTTTCTCAGCTTCTGAAAGGCGCCGCTGTCGCGGCATTCCGCAACAACATGAGTTTGCGGCGCAACATCCCGGCGAAGTGCTCGGCGACATAGCTGCTACCGGGATCTCTCACGAGGGCGTTCCGCGCATCGGCGATGGCGCGATCGACAATCACCATCTTCTCGCGCACGATCCGCACCGTCTCCGCATCGAGACGGTCCTCGCCCTCGAGCAGTGCGTGTTCGAGCTGCGCAATGGCCGCACCATATCGCTCCGCGGCAAGCAGTGCGGTCTGCGAGGTCGCGCCGGCCGCAACCGCCACGCCCGATACCATGGGTCGAATCGTCACGCTGCGTGTCGGTGCGGTGGCCCGAGCGAGCCACCAACTGCCCCCCGCCACCGCGAGTAGCGCGATGGAGGCGGCAATGGCAAGCGGCACACCGAAGCGCACACGCCGCCCTGGTGACGAGGGCCGCTCGAATTGCAGCACCTTGCCACGCGCCCGGTCACGGATCGCCGCCTCGACCTGTGGCCAGCCGTCGTGTTCGGGCGGCCGCCCCTCGTAGTCTTCGGCCCATGCCCGCACTTTCTCGAGCCCTGCCAACGCGGTCCGACAGTCCTGGCAGGTCTCCAAATGACCCTCAAGCTGTCGCCGTGCTGCGCCGCCCAGCTCGCCATCGAGATACGCTGACAATTGACCCATCCAGACGTCCCGCATCGTTCGCTCCTCAGGCCTCGAAGTAGCGCCGCAAGGCCATGCGCGCGTGATGGAGCTGCGACCTGGAGGTACCCGCAGAAATCTCGAGCATCTTCGCGATCTCTTCGTGCTTATACCCGGCCATGTCGTGCAGCACGAACACCTCACGCGCCTTCGTTGGCAGTCCGTCAACCGCCGTTTCCAAATCGACTCGGAGTCCTGGCGTCATTCGCTCCGCCCTCACGCCCGTCGTCTCGACGGATCCCCCCACGTGCCGCTCCGCGTGCGTGCGCCGCTCCTGCCGGCGCCGCAGAATGACGTTGGTCCCCAACCGATGCAGCCAGGTCTTGAACGCCGACTGCCCGCGAAACGTGTGCAGCTTCTCCCACACGCGGATGAAGATCTCCTGAAGCACGTCATCCACGTCGTCGTGGCCGATCAGCCAGCACGACAGGCTGAGCATCCGTCCCACGTGGCGCCGGTACAGGCGCTCGAAGGCCTGGGAGTCACCGCTCACAGCGAGCTCCACGTCGATCACATCCCGCTCTGCGGTCGTCAGCTCCAGGTCGTTCTGCAGAACCCGCGCTCCACTCCGAGGCCGATCAGTGGTTCGGAAAATTAGATACGGGGAATGGGGAGAATGTTCAAATGGAGTTGGGGATAAGGGACAAGGGACAAGGGATAAGGGATAAGGGACAAGGGATAAGGGATAACGGGGAAGGGGAAGGGGGAGGACAGCGGCCGCAGCCTTATCTCCTCTCCCTCGTCCTTTCTCGCTATCCCGCTGCCAGCGTTGCCCCGAAGAGGTCCCGGTTCAGCCGAGCAATGAAGTCGATGCTGATTTCTTTGGGGCAGGCGGCCTGGCATTCGGCGTGGTTGGTACAGCCGCCGAACCCCTCAGCGTCCATCTGGGCCACCATGTTGAGCACCCGCTCGCGCCGCTCCGGTTGGCCCTGCGGCAGCAGACCGAGGTGGGAGACCTTGGCGGACACGAACAGCATGGCCGAGGCGTTGGGGCAGGCGGCGACGCACGCGCCACATCCAATGCAGGCCGCTGCGTCCATCGCGAGGTCAGCGTGAACCTTCTTGATCGGTATGGCGTTGGCGTCCGGCGGGCTCCCGGTGCGGGCCGAGATGTAACCGCCGACTTGCATGATACGATCGAGCGCACCACGGTCGACCACGAGATCCTTGATGACGGGGAAGGCCTTGGCCCGCCAGGGCTCGATCCAGATCTCGTCACCCTGTTTGTAGTGGCGCATGTGCAGCTGACACGTTGCCGCACCGTGCTGAGGCCCATGCGGAGTGCCACCGATCACGACACCGCAGCTCCCACAGATGCCTTCGCGGCAGTCATGCTCGAACGCAATCGGCTCCTCACCACCTTCCATCAGGCGCTCGTTCACGATGTCGAGCATCTCGAGGAACGACGCGTGCTCGTTGATATCCTTTGCTTCATAGCGGACGAAGCTGCCCTTTGCCGTCGCACTGGCCTGACACCAGATGTGCAAAACGAGATCCATTACTTGTAACTCCGCTGCGACAAGGGGACGTTTTCGAATTCCAATGGTTCCTTGTGAAGTCTCGGGGCCGAACCCACGCCGGTGAACTCCCAGGCGGAGACGTAGGCGAAGTCGTCGTCGTTGCGCTTGGCCTCACCTTCGGGGGTCCGCGACTCCTCGCGGAAATGTCCACCGCACGACTCCTCCCGCTGGAGCGCGTCGTGGCACATCAGCTCACCCAGTTCCAGGAAGTCCGCAAGGCGACCCGCTTTCTCCAGTGACTGATTGAAGTCCTCGCCACGTCCGGTGACCCGAACGTCCTTCCAGAACTGCTCGCGCAGCTCGGGGATGTGAGTGAGCGCCTGCTGCAATCCCTCGCGATTGCGAGCCATCCCACAGCGATCCCACATGATCTGCCCGAGCTCGCGGTGGAAGCTGTCGACTGTGCGGTTGCCGTTGATCCCGATCAGCCTGCTCATGCGATGGGAGACCTCACGCTCGACTTCACCAAATGCCGCGTGGCCGGGATCGGTCTTTGCCGGCCCGACCCGCGCCAGATAGTCGCTGAGGGTGTATGGCAGCACGAAGTATCCGTCCGCCAACCCCTGCATCAGCGCGCTCGCTCCGAGGCGGTTCGCACCGTGATCGGAGAAGTTCGCCTCACCGATGACAAACAGTCCTGGGATCGTGCTTTCGAGATTGTAATCGACCCATAGCCCGCCCATCGTGTAGTGCGGTGCCGGGTAGATTCGCATTGGGACCTCATACGGGTTCTCACCCGTGATGCGCTCGTACATTTCGAACAGGTTGCCGTACCGCTCCTCGATGACCGGCTGGCCCACACGCTGAATCGAGTCCCGGAAGTCCAAATAGACCCCGTTTCGCAGCTCGCCGACCCCGCGGCCATCGTCGACCGCCTCCTTGGCCCGCCGCGAGGCGATGTCGCGCGGGGTGAGATTGCCGAAGCTGGGGTACAGCCGCTCGAGGTAGTAGTCGCGCTCGGTCTCGGGAATGTCCTTGGCGCGACGGGTCTCACCCTGCTTCTGCGGCACCCAGATCCGCCCGTCGTTACGGAGCGACTCACTCATCAGGGTGAGTTTCGATTGGAACTCGCCCGCGCGCGGGATGCACGTGGGGTGAATTTGCGTAAAGCACGGATTGGCAAACAGTGCGCCGCGCCGGTGTGCCCGCCAGATCGCGGTGGTGTTGCAGCCCTTTGCGTTCGTCGAGAAGAAATACACGTTGGAGTAACCGCCGGTCGCTACCACGACCGCATGTGCGGCGTGCGACGAGATCTTCCCCGTGACCATGTCGCGGACCACGATCCCACGTGCTTGCCCATCGACGAGGACTACATCCAGCATCTCGCTGCGCGGGAACATCTTGACCGTGCCGATGCCGACCTGCTTGATGAGCACTTGATAGGCGCCGAGGAGCAATTGCTGACCGGTCTGGCCTCGCGCATAGAAGGTCCGCGAAACCTGCGCACCACCGAACGAGCGGTTGTCCAACAACCCGCCGTACTCACGCGCAAACGGCACGCCCTGCGCTACACACTGGTCGATGATGTTACCGGACAGCTCCGCGAGCCGATATACGTTGGCCTCGCGCGAACGGTAGTCGCCGCCCTTCACCGTGTCGTAGAACAGGCGCCAAACCGAGTCACCGTCGTTCTGATAGTTCTTCGCGGCGTTGATGCCACCCTGCGCGGCGATGCTGTGGGCGCGGCGCGCGCTATCCTGATAGCAGAAGCACTTGACGTTGTAACCCAACTCGGCGAGCGAAGCAGCCGCGGACGCGCCGGCCAAGCCCGAGCCGACGACGATGACCTCATATTTCCGCTTGTTGGCCGGGTTGACCAGCTTCGAGTCGAACTTGTGTTTGCTCCACTTCTCCTGGATCGGCCCGGAAGGAACTTTCGAGTCGAGCTCCATGGGCAGCCCCTCCACACCTATGAGACGATCCCGGTCACGACGGCAACCGGGACCGAAATGAATCCGAGAAAGATCCCACCAGCCACGAGTAGTGCGATCGGGCGTCGAACCTTGTTGTACCGCGGATGATTGACACCCAATGTCTGGAGGCCGCTCCAGACCCCATGATACAGATGCAAGGACAATGCGCCGATCACGATGATGTAAAACGCGACCACCACCCACGACTGGAACCCAATGATCAGGTTTTCGTACGCGGCACCGGGTACGAAATTCGGGTGCACTGAGCCGATGGTGAAATGGAGCAGGTGATAGACCACGAAGAGAAAGATGAGCACGCCACCCCAACGCATCGTGCGCGATGCGTAGGTGGACTCCTCGGGCGTGAGGCCTCGCGCGTACTTCACCGGCCGCGCGTCGTTGCTCATCCACCAGAGCTGGAACGCAGCCAGCACATGGATGCCCACCGCGAGCAACAGCAGGATCCGGAAGATCCAGAGCAGTTGTCCGTGCGCGAAGATGGGATCACCGACTTCCCGCAGAAACTCAGCGTAGTGGTTGAACTTCTCGGGCCCCTGGAACGCGTGCAGGTTCCCGTACATGTGCGCGAGGACAAAGAAGACGAAGAAGACGCCCGTGACGGCCATGAGGATCTTCTTGCCAACAGACGAGCGGTAGAGGCTCAGTACCCGTCGCATCGTCACTCCCCATCAATCCCAAGTGGCGGGCCTAAGAGGCCGAAGCTCGATAGATGATACGCACTCGGACACGGGGCGCACAAGTTGCGCAGGTTAAGTAATTGTGAACGCCGCGTTGAGAATGCGGCAGGGGGTGACCAGCAGGTGCGCGGCTGCAGTCTGCCTTTATGATTTCAGCTTGCGCTCGATCGCGGCTACCAGACGGGTCACTGCCGCCTCGGAATAGCGGAAGAACAGCTCCGGCTCCACCAGCTCGAACTCCATGATGACCGGACGTCCACGCTCATCCGCGACCACGTCGACGCGGGCATACAGCAGCGGCTCGCGCACGTGCTCGATCGCGCGGTGGGCAAGCTCAAGCTCGGTCCGGGACGGACGGCCCGGCGTGACGGTCCCACCGTAGTCGTGGTGGACCATGAATTGGTCAGCCGTGCCGAGCTTGCGTACGGCATGCGTGAACTCGCCAGCGACGAACACGATCGAGATCTCACCACGCCTCCCAACCGACGGTAGGAGCGGTTGCAGCAGCATGTCCTCGTGAGGGAGTATGCGATCGAGGTGCTCCTGTCCGGCCGCAACATGACCGGCCGAGATGCGCATCGCATAGCGTCCCGTCTGCGCGACGGCTGCTTTGAGCACGGCGTCGGTCCAGCCCCGCTCCGAGAGCTCCGTCTCGAGCACCACCTCGGAGCGCGCGCGCAAGACCACCGTCGGAACAACCGGGACACCCGCATCCGCGAGATCGCACAAGTAGTGCTTGTGCGTGTTCCACCGGACGACCGAGGCCGAGTTCCACAGCTGGGTGACACGCTGGACCGACTCAGCCCACGCCACAAACTGGTCGCGACGGTACGAGTAGTCCCACGCCGACCGAACGACGCACATGCGTGCGGTGGACCATTCACGGTAGGGATCTTCCCACACAGCGGGTTCTGCCCGAACCCCCCGCTCGCGCAACGCGTTCAGCAGGTAGCGGTCGTCGTCGTGAAGCCCCGGCATGGCGGCACAGGTAACGAGCAGCACGTCCATGGCAGGTCAAAGATACCGCCGACTTTCGGAAGTTGCGGCGTACCCGGCGCCGCACGACCTTGTCTCCGGACTCTTATCTCGGGGAGAACTGCGATGCCGCTCTTGCTTTTGGCGCTGGCCCTCGTCTCCGTGCCCCCGCAAGCCGATTCCTCCTACGTGTACAAGGCCGTGTTCATCCGCGCCGCGCCAGGCGCGTTGCTCCAGGTGATCGCGCTATATCAGGGTCGCATGGATGTACTGGACGCCGCGGTTGAGGAACGGCCGTTCATCATGCGACATCGACAGGGCGATCAATGGGACCTCATGCTCCTCTACCCGATCGAGAGCTTTGCGACGCACTATTCGCCCGAACGTCTGGTGGCGCGGCGGCGCGCCGCGGAACGCTCGGGCGTTCCGGAGCACGAGTTCGAGCGCCGAGTCGCGGAACACGTGGCGTGGCGCGAGGAGCTCTTTGTCAAAGGCCCTCGGCTCGACGCCGTACGCCCGGCAATCGAAGCGGGCGCATTCTTTCACGTCGAGATGTTCATCGCCTTGCCGGGTAAGCGCGACGCGCTGTATCGCGAGCGTGAGATGGAAAACGCCTACGCTGCGGCTCTGGATCGTCCCGAGAACCTGATATTCACAAAAGTGGTTGGCGCTGCGTGGGATCAGTTCACGCTTGGCGTGTATCGCGGGCTCAGTCACTACGCCGAGAGTGAGGAAATACCGGCCGATCGCAGGCAGGCGGCCGCTCTAGCAGCGGGATTCGAAGGCAGGGACCGCATCGGGACCTACCTCCGGACGTTGATCCTGCTGCATCACGACACGCTGCTGGGCAGAGTCGACTGATGGGAAGGGAAGAGCGAGAGGGAGAAGGGGTTACTCCCCCTGCTCCCTCTCGTTTCTCCCTTCCCCCTTCCTATTACTGGCCTGCTTCCGAACTTCTCCGCGCCGGCCGGCATTCCGGCCACGTCATCTGTTCGCCTGTGCGCTGGCTCACCGGCAGCACAATGTGATCTCTAGGAATGCGTTCCGGATCTTCGGATGCCAGGTAAACAAGCATCGCGGTGAGCGTGGCGTTGTTCTTCAAGTCGTCCATCACGACCTTGTCGAACGTGTCACGGTTGGTGTGCCAGGTGTACCGGAAGTAATCCCAGTTCAGGGCCGACAGGTTGAACGCCGGCGCGTCCCCACACACAAACGAGGCGTAGTCACTCCCGCCGCCACCGGGCCGACCAGGAATGTTGAGGTCGATGTGCTGAGTAATCTCACGTGGGATGTATGACAACCACCGCCCAAAGTGGGCTCCGGCCCCCACGAACCCCTGCATCGCGATGTTCACGACGCGTCCCGTCCCGTTGTCCTGATTGAAGGCCGCCTGGAGACCCTCGATCACCTCAGGATGATCCTCCACGAACGCGCGCGAGCCGATCAGCCCCTGCTCCTCTCCTCCCCAAAGACCCATGATGATCGTGCGCGTGGGGTTTGGGTAGCTGGCCTTGAGGATCCGCATGGCCTCGAGCATCGTGATGCTACCGGTGCCGTTGTCCGTGGCACCCGACGCCCCGTCCCACGAATCGTAGTGCGCTGACAGAACGACGTACTCGTCCGACTTCTCACCGCCGCGGATCTCACCGATCGTGTTGAAGATCGGTTGCTCGCCCATGAACTCGGCGTCCGCTTCCACCTCGATGACCGGTCCCTGATTGTTCTCAGCGAGCCGGTACACGAGGCCATAGTCCTCGCAACTGAGAGCAAACGTCGGTGCCAGTTTGGTGCTGGCGGAGAAGATCCGTGTCACCCCCCAACCACTGGACCAGTTGGAACCGAGGATCCCAATCGCCCCGGCGGCCTCGAGACGCTGAGCCAGCTCGCGGGGATTCCCGGTGTTCTCAATCCGCGTGCGCCACGCTCGGCGCGCCTCCGCGCGTTCCGCTTTGAGTCGCTCGAAGGACGCCGTGGTCGCGAACTCCTCCCAGTTGGCGTCCGGACGGCAGGTTGGCTCGGCATACGAGGTGAGCACGAACTTCCCACGGACCTGTGGCAGCCACTGTTCGAACGCTTCCTCGCTCTCAACATCCGGCAGAATGGTAAGCCCGCCTCTCACCTTGCCGTCCGTGCCGGGGCTCCAGGCCAACATGGTTGCCTCGAGGGACCGTACCCGCGGTTCCACCAGGTCGACGTGGTTGATCCCGCGACGCCAGTTACGCCAGGTCCCGTACTGCTCGTTGCGCGCGTCGATTCCCCAACTCCGCAGCTTCGCCACCGCCCATTCGTTTGCCGCGCGATGGCCCGGCGAGCCCGAGAGGCGCGGCCCGAGCGAGTCCAACAGCGCCTGCGCCAACCGATAGGCATGGGAGTTCTCCATGCCCTCTTGCCACATCTGCTTGATGACCTGATCCTCAGTAGGAAACGTCTGAGCGCTGAGTCCCCGGCCCGCAAGTAGCAGCACCAGACCGATACCCCACATGATCCACCGTCGCGGCATCACAGCCTCCTCATTGCGTGCTGAAGTACGTTGACACTCATATCTTTCCGATGACGGAATACGCTCTCACGGTAGGCCACACACCGCCGCCACCCCCAGAGGCACCGTAGAATGAACGCGCGTCCCAACGATGACAAGGTGCGCCTCGACCGGTGGCTGTGGGCCGCCCGGTTCTACAAGACACGGTCGCTTGCCGCGACCGCGATCGACGGTGGGAAGATCCAAGTGAATGGCGCCCGTGTGAAACGATCGACCCACGTGCAGGTTGGCGACACGCTGCGAATACGCCGGCCACCGTACGACTTCATCGTCGAGATTCTCGGATTATCCGAGCACCGCGGCCCAGCCAAGATTGCGCAGACCCTCTACCACGAGACGCCGGAAAGTCTCTCGGCTCGCGAGAAGCTCAAGACACAACTCAAGCAACAACCACAGGCGGCGTACGAGGGCAAGGGTCGACCGACAAAGAAAAAGCGCCGCGAGATCGAACGTTTTAAGCGAGGGTGGTGAGATGCGAGCCATGGTGTTCGAGCGAGTGGGGACACCGCTCGAGGAGAGGCTCCTGGGGCAGCCTGCACCCGGGGCCGGACAGGTCCTGCTCAAGGTGGGAGCCTGCGCCGTGTGTCGCACGGACCTTCATGTAATCGAGGGGGACCTTCCGAACCCGAAGCTGCCGCTGGTCTTGGGTCATGAAATCGTCGGTGTTGTCGAGAAGATTGGTGAAGGTGTCGACCGGTTTGCCCACGGTGATCGCGTCGGCGTGCCGTGGCTCGGATGGACGTGCGGGACCTGTCACTATTGTGCGACGGGCCGCGAGAATCTCTGCCACCGGGCTCGGTTCACGGGCTACGACATCGACGGCGGGTATGCCGAGTACACCGTGGCGGATGCCCGGTTCTGTTTCCCCATCCCCGACAGCTTCACCGATCGCCAGGCCGCACCACTCCTCTGCGCGGGCCTCATCGGGTATCGCTCACTGCGCACCGCGGGTGATGCCGAACGGCTGGGCCTGTACGGATTCGGCGCAGCAGCACACATCGTTGCCCAGGTAGCGCGACACCAAGGCCGCCGCGTATTCGCCTTCACGAAGCCGGGAGACACTGAGGGTCAGGACTTTGCGAGCGCGCTGGGAGCGGAGTGGGCCGGATCGTCGACCGCCAGCCCGCCCGAACCGCTCGATGCCGCGATCATCTTCGCCCCCGCCGGACCTCTCGTTCCCACTGCACTGCAGGCGGTCGCGCCGGGAGGCACGGTGGTTTGCGCCGGCATCCACATGAGCGAGATCCCGGCATTCCCCTACCACATCCTGTGGGGCGAGCGGGTCGTGCGCTCCGTCGCCAACCTGACGCGCCGGGATGGGGAGGAGTTCTTCGAGGTGGCGCCTCAGGTCCCCGTGCGCACCGAAACGCAGGCGTACGCACTGTCCGACGCGAACGTCGCGTTGCAGCATCTGCGCGACGGCGAGGTGCGCGGCGCCGCCGTCCTCGTGATCGCCGAGCCCCGAACGACCACCGCGTGAGCGACGAACTTCGGAAGCAAGTCGCAAACGACTCGGACGAGTTCCGAGAGCTGATCCGATACACCGTTGCGGGGTACGTCGGCGGATTCCTCTTGGGTGGCGTGCTGGATGCTCTTGGGCTCCACCGGAGTGGCGTCGGACAATGGCTCGTGCGTACGCTCTCGGGCGAAGGGGAAAGCCTCCTGGAAGGGGTGTACGCCGTCCGCAAGCGTATCTCGCGGCAGCCGGCTGGCGGGGGTCGATGTCTACGGTGTGGAGAGCTTCTACATCCCGTACTTCTATGCCATGGCAGACCAGATCGGGGCGAACGTGGCCGGGCTCGTATTCCTGCGGCGGCGGACAGGATCGCTCCGACTCGGCGCGCAGGCCTACCTCAGGCATCCCGTCATGCTGGCCGGACTCGGCGTCATTCTGGCGGTCCCGACAGGCCTGCTAGTGGCCCGACTGGTGGGCTTCAGCCCAACCACACAGGTGCTCACCGCGCTCGAGACGATCCTCGCCAATCTCTGCTGGCTCCCACCGTTGGTGGGAGCCTTCGTCGGCCGTCGCCGCGCATGATCCCCGGGTCTCCCCACCGTGCTCGTCGTGGTGGCGACGGGGTTGTGGACGTGCTGGGGGGCGGGGCGTGCCAGAAGGCCGCTGCACGATCGGGTGGATGGGGGGTACTGCTGTTGGGCGCATCGTAGAACCCGCTTTTGACACCGAGTCGCGCAGGGGATACTTTTGTGGGCGTTGTTCAGGTACCGAGGGTTGAGTGCAGTAAGCCTGTGGGTAAGTGAATAAGGGATGAGGCCCCGGTGGGCCCGTCCCTATTTTTGTTGTCCATGATGTCCGTCGCCCCACCGGTGCGCGAGGGCTCACCCCGGGGCGGCCCAGCGCGGGGGCTCGAGCCGCGTAGGACCAGTAGTCGGACAGTGCCGGAAGACCGGACCCCGACCACGCAAACGCAAAGAGGGTGTAGGGCGATGCGTACGACTGGATTGGTGAAGTGGTTCAACGATGGCAAGGGCTATGGATTCATTACCCCGGATGCGGGCGAGAAGGATTGCTTCGTCCACTATTCCGCGATCCAGGGCTCTGGGTTCAGGTCACTCAAGGAAGGCGAACGGGTCGAGTTCGATCTCGTATCGGGCGACAAGGGTCCGGCCGCCGAGAATGTGTCGAAGCTCGCCGAGTGAGGCGAGCCACTCGCTGATCGCGCACGGGGGGCCGCCTGGGTGGTCAACGGCGGCCCCCCGAGCTATCATCCACCATCTTGAAGCAGGAAGTACAGCCGCAGGGCGCATGACAAAGAAAGACGCAATCGAACTCCAGGGAACGGTGACCGAGGTACTGCCGAACGCCACCTTCCGTGTACTATTAGAGAACGGACATACGGTCCTTTCCACCATTGCCGGGCGGATGCGGCGCAACCGCATCCGGGTCCTCGCGGGTGATCGTGTGACCGTCGAGGTGTCACCGTACGATCTGACTCGCGGCCGCATTACGTTTCGCCACAAGAACTGATCGGCGGACGCACCTTGCGCGTCGTCCCGACAGCACTACGTTCAGAGGGAGAAGCCCGATAGACGGGCCGTAGACCCCCCGACTAATCAGATACCAGAGACGACCCTAGACGGCCGTACTCTCATAACCAGTACCTACTACCACCCACGCTCGTGACCGACGCACCAGTTCTCGGCGTATTGGACGTGACTGCGAAGGGCGCTGCATTCCTGCGGCGGCCGGAGCACTCATATCTGCCGTCCCGCGGCGACATTCACGTCGGCCGGAAGATCGTGCAGCAATTCGGGCTGCGAACCGGCGACGAACTCGCCGGCCAAGTTGGCGAGCCATCTGGGCGCGGCAAGAGCCGTTCGTTGACCCGGCTGGAGGCCGTCAACGGCCGGCCTGCCATCAGGGGCAACACCCGGCCCCGGTTCAACGAACTCACGGCTATTCACCCGAACAAGCCGCTCACCCTCGACTGTGACCTCACACGCCTCGGCGGCCTGGATTACACCAATCGCGTGATCGACTTGATTTGCCCGGTCGGGCTAGGGCAGCGTGCCATGATCGTCGCGCCGGCAAAGGCGGGCAAGACGATGGTGCTCCAGGCCCTCGCCGAGGGAATCGTGAAGAACTACCCGGAGGCGTTGTTGCTCATCCTCCTGGTGGACGAACGACCCGAGGAAGTCACCGAGATGGAGGCCTGCGGATTCGGTGAGGTCATTGCATCCACGTTTGACTTCCCGGCAACCCGACACGTGGCCGTCGCCGACCTCACGGTGGAACGGGCGCGCCGCCGCGTCGAGCAGGGTGACGATGTCGTCATCATCCTGGATTCGATCACGCGGCTGGCCCGTGCCCACAACCGGGTCGAGAAGAGTAGTGGGCGGACGCTGTCAGGCGGTCTCGACGCCACCGCGATGGAGCGGCCCAAGCGATTTCTGGGCAGCGCTCGCAACATCGACCCTCAGCAGAGCGGCGGCTCGCTCACCATCATCGGGACCGCCCTGATCGATACGGGCTCGCGCATGGATCAGGTGATCTTTGAGGAGTTCAAGGGGACCGGGAACAGCGAGCTCGTGCTGAGCCGCGAGCTGGCCGAGCGTCGCATCTACCCCGCCATCGACCTCAACGCGAGTGCCACCCGACGAGAAGAACGGCTACTCTCTCCGGAGGCCCTCGAAGCGTCGCGCTCTCTCCGCCACTGGCTCGCGAACTTGCCGGCCGCCGATGCGATGAAGGAGCTGCTCGACCTGATGCGGCGGACCAAGAACAACGACGAACTGGTCTCGCAGATCCTCACGCAGTCGAAAGAACGACCGACAGCCTCCAGACGCTAGAGCTTGGCGATCGGCTGAGCCGCGCCGGCTGCAGTATCCGCCACCGACCAGGCAACCTGTGCCTCGTGCCGCGCCGGTCGGTGACGATCCCACCACTGTCGTGAGCGTTCTACCGTCCACGGATCGTCGAACGGAAGTGCCTCGAGGCGAGCACCGAGCTGCTCCACCGATCGAGGGCGCGCTTCCTTCTCTTTCCTGAGGCACTCGAGCACCAGCGCATCGAGTTCCTTCGGGATCTTGAGTTCGGTGCAGCTGGACGGGGGAGCCGGTTCCTGATGCACGTGCTGGAACAGCACCTGCATCGGTGTTGACCCGGCGAACACCGTACGCCCGGTGAGCAGCCAGTACGCCACGCAACCGAGCGAGTAGATGTCGCTCCCCATGTCCACCTTGTCCCGCTCACCCATGGCCGCTTCGGGCGAGACGTAGGCCGGCGTCCCCGCAAACGAGCCGACGTCGGTGAGCTTCACATCGCCGGGCGCGTCCACGCCAGCCGGCTTCACGAGCCCGAAGTCAAGCACCTTCACGAAATCGTATTCGAGTCCGTAGCGGCAGAGGAAGATGTTCGCAGGCTTGATGTCGCGATGCACGAGCCCTCGCGCATGTGCCTCCGCCAGTGAGTGGCACGCCTGCCGAATGATGTGCACGACCCGCGCCGCCGGGGTCGGTCCGTACTGCGTGACCAACTCTTCCAAACTCAGCCCGTCCAGCAACTCCATTACGTAGTAGAAAGTGCGGTCCTCGGTGAGCCCGTAGTCGTAGACCTCCACCGTGTGCGGCGAGCGCAGCTGCGCCGTCGCCTGCACCTCTCGCTCGAACCGATGAACGTCGCTGCCCGTTGTGCGACCCGGGCCGGTACCTGCCGGGCTTCCGCGAACGAGCTTGATCGCGGCCGGGCGCGCCAACATGCGGTGCTCGGCCTTCCACACCTCACCCATGCCGCCTTCTCCCAGCTTTTCGACGAGCTGGTACGATCCCATGCGACGGGCCCTGCTGATGTCGGATCCGAGTCGGTACACAACGCGGGCGCCAACAACGGCGATCCCAGCGCAGATGTAGTTCGGGATGATGTATGACAGCGCCGTCGCACCCAGCGGATCGCCGCCCTGCGCGACACCAATGCGATACAGAACCGGTGTCGCGGAGGCTGCCAGAAGCGAGACCACCAGCGTCTTGCCCGGAGTGCTCGGTACGATGAGCGGGAAGAAGACGATCCACACACAAACCCACGAGATCCCTGTCATCTGTAAGCCCGTGGGCCAGAGTCCCCAGACGAAGAAGAAGTCGATCCCGATGGCTCCGACCACCTCGAACACGAGGCCGAGGTCCAGCAGCTGCGTGCCGGCCACCAACTGGCTGCGAGCGAGAAAGAACATCCCGATGGCGAGGGCGATGAACCCGGCCGCGCAGAAATCGGGGAGGTTTGGAAAGCCACCCCCCCAAATGTCGGCGAAATTCTGTGTGACTCGGCTCGTGCCATACGCCAGCAGATATGCCACCGCGTACACGAGCGCGGCCAATCCCAGGCGCTTGCCCGCCTTCTCGATCAGATCTGGCGGGAGCGTGACCTTCCCGCCGGTGATGCCGCCACCGGTGGATCGCGAGTCGCGCCGCTTGATGAAGTGAGGTCGGGGCATGGCGCTCGTGCCGGCGAAGAGGATGATCAAGGAGACTTTAAGATACCTCGCACTCCGGAAACGGGAACCGAGCGGGTGGCGTCGCGCGGCGCATCCGCCTAGCCTTCCTAGCTATGACCCCGTGGGTGACCCGACTGCTCTTCGCCAACGCGGCGATGTATCTGGTCTCGATGGCGTTCCCGCAGCTATGGCGAGGGCTGGTCCTGGTCCCCGTCCTCATTCCAATCAGGCCGTGGACCGTCATCACGTACATGTTCCTCCACGCCGGGCTGTTCCATCTGTTCTTCAATATGCTGGCGCTGTATTTCTTCGGACCGCGGGTGGAGGAGCGGCTCGGCAGCAGCAGGTTTATCATGCTGTACTTTGCGGCTGGTATCATGGCGGCGATCGTGTCACTGCCGTTCACCCCGCGCACCGCCATTGTTGGCGCATCGGGGGCGGTCTTCGGCGTCTTGTTGGCCTTTGCGCGCTATTGGCCACGAGCCCTCATCTATATCTGGGGCGTGCTGCCCATCCAGGCGCGGTGGCTCGTGATCATCATGACCGCACTATCGCTGTACGGTGGCCTCGGAGGGGCTCGCGGGGGCATCGCGCATTTCGCCCACCTCGGAGGTTTCCTCGGTGGCTGGCTCTATATGAAGTGGGCCGAATGGCGCTCGCCGGCTCGGAAGTTCAAGAAGAAGGCCGACCCGACTCAACCACCGGTCCGCGACGCGGCGAGCGCCATGAAACGTTGGCAGCAAATCTCACGCGACGACATCCATCCGGTGAATCGGGAAGAACTCGACCGCATCCTCGACAAGATCGGTGCCCACGGCGTAGGCAGCCTCTCACCCGAGGAGCGCGGGTTCCTGGAACGGTTCAGCAGCAACTAGCGACGACGTCTGCGCTCCTAGCCTCGCTCAGTCTCCCGTGAGGAACAGCTTCGCGATCGTCTGGAGCTGCATGTTACTCGTGCCCTCGTAGATGCCCCCGATCTTGGCGTCGCGGTAGTACTTCTCGACCGGGTACTCCTTGGTGTAGCCGTAGCCGCCGTATAGGTCAACGCAGAGACTGGTTACGCGCTCCGCCATCTGAGCGGTGTACAGCTTCGCCATCGCCGCTTCCTTGGTGTACGGCTGTTTCGCGTCTCTCAGTCGAGCTGCGTTGTACACCAGCAACCGCCCCGCCTCAACCTCCGTCGCCGCCTGTGCCAACTGGAATTGGATTGCCTGGAACTCCCCGATGGCCTTCCCGAACTGTTGGCGCTCGTGCACATACTGCCGGGTGGCCCCCAACGCACCACGGGCAACGCCAACCATCTGTGCGCCAATGCCGATGCGCCCCACGTTCAGCGTCTCGATCGCCACCTTGTACCCTTTGCCGACCTCACCCAGGACGTTCTCACCCGGCACGCGGCAGTTGTCGAGAATCAGTTCGGTCGTGCTGGACGCGCGGATACCGATCTTGTCCTCTCTCTTGCCAACGGTGAATCCGGGGAAGTCGCGTTCGACGATGAACGTCGTGATGCCCTTGTGTCCCTTCGACGGATCGACGGTCGCAAAGACCACATAGATCTCCGCCTCGGCACCGTTGGTGACCCACAGCTTCGTGCCGTTCAGAATCCAATCGTCACCGTCCGGCTGCGCCCGAGCCGCCAGCGCAAACGCATCGGACCCTGAACCGGCCTCCGAAAGCGCATAGGCACCGACGGCACCCGCGGTCAGACGAGGGAGGTACTTCCGCTTGAGCGCCTCGCTGCCCCAGTCCATGAACGGCGTATTCACCAGGGTGTTGTGCACGTCGACCAGCACGGATGTCGACGCATCAACGACCGATAGCTCCTCAACGGCCAGCATGGTCATGAAGAACGATGCTCCGGCGCCGCCGTAGTCCATGTCCACGTCAATCCCCATCAAACCCAACTCGGCGAACTTCGGGATGAGCGATTTGTCGAATTGGGCCGCACGTTCCATCTGCTCCACGAGCGGCCGCACCTCGGCGTCTGCAAACTCCCGTACCGCGTCCCGGAACATCACTTCGTCTTCAGACAGCGCGGTGAGGGGTCCACCCACCGCTGCAGTCATTTCAGTCATCTCGACGCTCCTCCCTTTACATCTTCCCCTTATCCAGCGCTTGCGAGATTCGCGGTCAATCGGTGTCTTGGTCGTCATCTCCGCGCCGCTGCCATCCAGACGCGTCACGCTTGAAGAACGCCGCGTCCGTTGCATAGCTCGCCGTCAGGCCCTCGACGCGCTCGAGCTCCGCCTGCGACATCGGCTCGAAACCCCTTGCGATCTGCACGTTCTCTTCCAGCTGCGCGACGGTATCACAACCCACGATCACGGTGCTCACCTGGTGAGACAGCACCCAACTCATGGCGTCCTTCATCGAGGTGAGGCCGCCCTCGCGAAACATCCGGCCGCGGGCAGGAATCTTCATCGCAATGATGCCCATTCCCTTCCGATTCGCTTCCGGCAATAGCTCCGCCGCGAACGGCAGGTGATGCGGGTCGGCCGGATTGAGCGCCATGAGAATCGTGTCGAAGTCGAACCGGTTGATCCCGTCGAGGAGCACCGCCGGATCGAAGTGTCCGGTGATCCCGAGAAACCGCACCATGTTCTCGTCTCGCGCCTGCTGAAGAGCGTGGATCGCCCCGTCGGCGGCGAAGATCCGATCGAGCTGATCCGTCTGCCGCACATTGTGGAGCTGCCAGAGGTCGAGATGATCGGTCTGGAGCAGCTCGAGACTTCGCTCCAGCAGCTCCAGCGACCCGTCGCGCGTGCGGTTATGCGTCTTCGTCGCAAGAAAGACCTCGTCCCGTCGGGTCGCCATGACCTCGCCGATGTAGGTCTGGCTGATTCCCTGACCGTACGCCGCAGCCGTGTCGATGTAGTTCACGCCCAGGTCGATCGCGCGGTTGACGATGGCCACGGATTCATCACGAGTCCCCTCGCGCTCGAGTGTGGCCTGCCCCCCGAGGCTGAACAGACGGACCCGGTGTCCCGTCCGGCCAAGCGGCCGTTCCGGCATCGGCGGTTCAGGGGTGAGTGGATCTCGGCATAGGAGCAGCGAAGCCGTTCCCACGGCTCCCATGGCCACGAAATCGCGCCGAGTCACGTGATGCGGCGTCATAGTCGAGTCTCCGCAGGCAGAGTGTCCGAGGCAAATGCGACCCTCAAAGCCGGGAGGAACCTGGAGGGATACTACAGAGACAAATGTAGCAGGGTGCGCCGTACCGCAAGGAGGTACGGCGCATCACCAGTAAGGTCTATGCCACCGCGGCTGTCGCTTGCTCCCATTCGGTCACGATCTGGTCAACGGTTCGGAGCTGGCGCTCAGGATCGGACGCGTACCAGGCCTTGAAGTACTCGAGTCCACTCGTGTGCGCCTCTTCCGTAAACGCCTGCATGGCATCCGTGACCCATGCCAAATCATACCCGAGCTGAAAGGCGTCACCTGAGGTGTGACGCGCACAGCAATCCGTGTGAAGGCCGGTGACATAGAGCCGGTCGATTCCATGTGCCTTGAGTTGCGCATCCATATTGCCACTCACAAACGGGCTGTATGTTTGTTTCTCGATTACGAGGTCACCCGGTTCCGGACGCAAGTCCTCCACGATCTCCGCCTCCTTCGTGCCCTGCATAGCGTGTGGCGGCCACTTGCGGAGTTCCGTATCGCTCGGCGTGTGCGCGTCGGTGGCGTAGACGACTCGGACGCCGACCCGCCGAGCGGCCGTCAGCAGCTTCTTGAGTGCCGGGATGATTGCCTGGGCCCGAGCTCGGTACTCGGCGCCGCCGGCGTCGGCAATGACACCGCCCGGATACACGAAATCGTTGGCGAGGTCGATGACGACCACGGCACTCCTACGGAGGTCGGCCAGAGAGTTGTGGGTCATTGTTACGTCCCATTGTTGTGGAGTGAAATCAACGGGGGGCCGATTGGGCAACGCCTTGGCCCGTGGGGGATCACGGACCGCTCCCGCTGACGAACAGCCCCTACGAGTAACAACCTAATCGGTCCGTTCACAGGCGGTAGCGCCGCTCGGTACTCCCGCGCGCCACTCTCCGCCCACATGTTTCCTCTACCACACCAGAGACACGCTCATGATGACTCACAACCTCCGCTATCTATCGCGCCGTGACGTCGAAGCGCTCGACCTCTCCATGCGCGAGATCATCGATGCCCTCGATACTGCCTTCAGCGAGAAGGGGCGCGGGCAGGTCGAAATGCCTCCGAAACCGGGAATCCATCCGCGTGAGAACGCGTTCGTCCACGCCATGCCGGCCTATGTCCCCCGGTTCGAGGCCGCCGGCATGAAATGGATCGCCGGGTATCCCGAGAATCGAGCCCGGGAGCTTCCCTACATCTCGGGGCTCGTAATCCTCAACGATCCCGGCACGGGTCTCCCCACGGCCGTCATGGACGCGACGTGGATCACGGCAATGCGAACCGGTGCCGCGACAGCAGTGGCCGCGAGGTACCTGGCTCGACCGGATGCCAGAAGCGTTGGCATCATCGCGTGTGGCGTTCAGGGTAGAAGCAATCTCGAAGCGCTGTCGTGTGTGTTCGAACTCGAGTTTGTGAAGGTGTTCGACATCGAGCGGCAAGTGGCCGAGCGGTTCGCGCGAGACATGACGGACGCTCACGGCATCACCGTCGAGGTCGTGGCGTCGGCGCGGGAGGCGATGGACGGCCAGGATCTCGTGGTCACAAGTGGCCCCATTCTCAAAGAGCCGGAACCGACGATTGAACCGGGCTGGCTCGCACCGGGTGCCTTTGCCTGCGCGCTCGACTTCGATTCCTATTGGACCGGGGCGGCACTGGCTGATGTCGAGAAACTCGCCACGGACGACATTGACCAGATGGAGTACTACCGCTCCGTCGGCTACTTCCGTACCACACCACGTGCGTACGCCGACCTGGGCCAGATCGCGACCGGTGAGCGACCCCGTCGCGAGACGGCGGACGAGCGCATCGTGTGCATCAACCTCGGGCTCGCGCTCGAAGACGTGGTAACGGGTGTGCTGCTACTGGGGCGGGCGAGGAAGCAGGGTGTGGGGTCGGAACTCGCGTTGTGACGGAAGGGTGACAAGGTAGGACGGCACATGCCCACCGTCCCACCGTCTCACCACCGCGGCCTCACCGCCGCGAGACCTTCCTCTCCTCAGATGCTCCCTTCACATACCGGTCCATCCAGGTCTGCATCTCCCAGAGCATGTGCAGAATCGACTCGCGGGCGCGATAGCCGTGACTCTCATACGGAAGCATCACGAGTCGAGTGGTCTTGCCCTGTCCTTTGAGCGCGTGATAGTAGCGCTGACTCTGGATGGGAAAGGTCCCGGAGTTGTTGTCTGCCTCGCCGTGTATCAACAGGATCGGCTCGTTGACCTTATCGGCGTTCATGAACGGCGACATCCGGAAATACACCTCGGGTGCCTCCCAAAACGTGCGCTCCTCCGCCTGGAAGCCGAACGGAGTGAGAGAGCGGTTGTACGCTCCGGAGCGCGCGATTCCGGCGGCATAGAGGTCAGAGTGCGTGAGCAGATTCGCCGTCATGAACGCGCCATAGGAGTGTCCGCCGATCGCTAGGCGATTGCGGTCGGCGACGCCTCGCCGTACGACCTCATCCACCGCCCCCTGGGCCGACGCCACGAGCTGTTCGACGTACGAGTCGTTCGGCTCGGCTTCACCCTCCCCGATGATCGGCATGGTGGGTCCGTCGAGCACCGCGTACCCCAGCGCGCACCAGATGGGCGTGGACCAGCCACTCAAGCGCGTAAACCGATGCGGCGATCCGCTGACCTGGCCTGCAGCATCTGCGCTCTTGAATTCGCGCGGATACGCCCACATGAGCATTGGCAACGGACCGTCGCGCTCCGGTTCGTAGGCCGGCGGCAGATACAGCGTGGCCGTGAGATCCACGCCGTCCGCGCGTTTGTAACGGATCATCTCCTTGTGCATGCCGGCGAGTTGCGGCGTCGGATTGGGGAAGAACGTCACTTGCCGGGTGGTATTGCTGCGAAGATCACGCACGGAATAGTTCGGTGGATCTTCCTGTGACTCGCGCAGCGTCAAAACATATCTGCCGCGGTCGTCGAGTACCTGTAGCGGACGCTCGTAGTAGGGCGCCTCAGACTGAAACAGCCGTTCGGTCTGCTTCGTCCGTACGTCCATCCGGTCCAAGAACGGCCGATCCCCTTCCGGCGACGCTCCTTGTCCGGCCATGAACAGCGTACGACCCCGATCTGCTGTCAGGAGCACCGAGCGGCCCCAGTCGTTGTCCGTCATGATCGGGTTTCCGGGATCGGCATACCGGTCTTCGTACGACCGATCCATCAGCAGCTGGGGTTCAGCCCGGTCCGCGCCCGGACGGAGGCGCCAAGTCCGCACCTGGCGGGTGCGCCACCAGCTCTCTGCCACCAGCGCGAGGTCATCGGAGCCCCACCGAACCCCCGCGTAACGCAGGCTCAGCGTGACGAGCGGCGTCGGCTCACCGTCGAACGGCGCTGGCTGCGTGAAGACGCGGTCACGCTCATCGGCGGGAGCGCCCGCGTCACCGCCGTCCTGGGCCTCGACCCAAACGAGCGTCGCCGCCGCATCCGCACGCCATCCAACCGAGCGCGGACCGGTCGGGACACTGCCGAACGCGACGGGAACTTCCTCCATGAGCGGCAAGTCCGCGACTAGGTGTACGGGATTCCCGTTCAAATCGACCACCTCCACCCGGCGCGGGAAGCGGTACGCCGGCACGAGGTACGAGAACGGACGGTGAATGGTCTGTACGAGGACGAACCGCCCATCGGGAGATGGGTCGAAATCCCAGATGATGCCCGGCTCGCCGAGGGAGATCAGCTTACCGTCGACCGTAATCTTGGCAAGTTGCGCCGTCGTGTAGTGCTCGAACAGCAACTCGTCGTACGCGTTCTTGAGCAGGTCTTGGTACGTCCGCGCCGGAGCGGTCTTGCCGATGTTCTCCTGAATGGTCGGCGCCGCCGGAACGGACGGGCGCTCGGGCTCGCCACCACGCGAGTCCGGTACCATCGTGAGAATCAAGGTTCGACTATCGGATACCCACGTGGGAGCGCCGGCCGCCGTCAGGTTGAGGATCGGCTCCGTGAGTTGCCGCGCGGCGGCCCGCTCGACATTTGCGATCCAGAGGGCGATGCCGGAGTCGGTGCGATTCGTGAACGAAACCCACTTGGCATCGGGGGACCAGCGCACGTTCTCGATCTGCGGATTCGACGGCATGCCCGAAACCGCACGCTCCTCGAGGTCGGACATGCGCACCAGCCTGAGCCCGTTGTAGGGGCGCGTTCGGCTGCGTCCGTTCGCCGCCGGCGCAATTCGCATCCCAGCAAGGCGCAGTTCCCGTTCAGCGAGTTGGGAAATGGGCGGCAGGCTTGGGCTCCCAACCAGCAGCATCCATTCGGCGTCGGGACTCACCATGACGCCGGGAGTTGGTGGCGCGTCGACAATGTCCACGAGCACCTGATCGGGAACGCGATACCCGGTTTCATCCGGCCCCTGCGCGATCACCGGGTGGGCAGCGAGCTGAAGCAGCGCCACGGCGACGAGCGTAGCCGCGCCGCGGCACATCAGATGACAAAACGAGTGGGACCTCATGACCGTGGCCTCCGCTGTGCCAAGGAATGTCACTTGCACGCGTGTACAGACAACTACGATACGCGTCGAGCCTCGCGACAGCCAGAGGCCGGATGCGCCCGTCAATATCAGAGTGGAACTAACGGCTACCGCACGTCATCGACGCGGACGGATACCCGGGCGCTAGCAGATCCAACCGGAGTGATCAACTGTCCGGACGGCCATCATCCACCTCCAAGTAGCTCACTCGGAGTACGTCACCGGATACGCGCGCAATCACGGGCCTCGCCTGCCCGAACGGCGGACTCGACAGCAGGGCCTCCAGACAAAACTGCAGATTGTCGACCTCGATACCGGCGGCGTCGCCCACTTCGAGTCCGACCTCGACGATCTGGTCCAGCTCGTCACGCGGCACGTGTGCCTCGGCGATGTTGCACACCTCGAGGGCAATGCTCATTTCGTGCATGATTGGTTCCTACGGCCGAGAGGCAACCTGCTCCGCGCGGTGACCCCACTCCGTCAACCGATGAATGATAGACCGGACCAGGGACCCGACGCCATCCTGCACGCACCGGCTCAACCGCGTGGCCATCCCTACCTTCTGGGGGTGGACTCCGCATGCAGGTCTGTTCGTGCAGGGTGCCGCGAAACTCAGCTTGCCACCCGCGAACAACCAGGAGCAGATGCGGCCATGAAGTTTTTATGACGTGTTGGGGCCCTTCATTCAGTCCGCTGCCCAATTGTCGTAAGCGACTGATACACTTGGGCTTCCGACCACGAGAGGCCGCGGGGAGGCCGGGCCACGTCTTGCCCATCAGCGATCTCCGTTGTATTTGACAATTGCAACCCCGGCGCAAGGAGTCGTTTGATGGGTAAAGGTCACGAGTATCTCGCGCAGATCCACGAGGCACTCCGCGAGTTCGAGGGCGCAGTCGTGGATCGCGAGAAGTTCAAGCCGCTCGAGAGCAGGGTGACGCGGCAACAGGACGTCGATCATGCCCGACAGCGGCTCATCGACGCCGTCGTGGAGATCGTCACCGGGGAACGGATGCAGCAGCGGCCGTAGCAGAGCCTCCGCCGCTGCGGAACGCTCTGCCGCAGCGGCTCACCGCGACATAGACTCGAGGAGCTGACATTCGTATTGCGGTACGCCGCCCCGGCATCTGCGGTGTACCTTTTCCTCCGACATGTCCGAAATACCCGACTCGCTCCGCACTGCGCTCGCCGAACGGTATGAGCTCTCTCGCGTGGTGGGGCGCGGGGGCATGGCCACGGTGTATCTCGCCCGCGATCGCAAGCATGGTCGCCAGGTGGCCGTCAAGGTCCTGCGACCTGACCTCGCCGCGTCGATCGGGACGGACCGGTTCCTCAAAGAGATCGAGATCGCGGCAAGTCTCACCCATCCGCACGTGGTGCCGCTCCACGACTCCGGTGAGGCCAACGGATACCTGTACTACACGATGCCGTTCGTCGAAGGTGGATCGCTTCGGAGCCGACTAGGGAGCAATCCCAGACTCGAGACGGCCCAGGCGCTCGCCATCACGCTGCGCGTAGCGGATGCCCTGAGCTACGCCCACCGTATGGGCGTCCTGCACCGAGACATCAAGCCGGAAAACATTCTGTTTGTGCAGGGTCACGCCGTCGTTTCGGACTTCGGCATCGCAAAGGCGGTTTCCACGGCGGGCGGCGCCGAACTCACCCGAACGGGGCTCGCGCTGGGGACACCGGGCTACATGAGTCCTGAGCAGGCGGCGGGTGTGCGCGAGCTGGATGCCCGCACGGACGTCTACGGACTTGCCTGCGTGCTCTACGAGATGTTGATCGGCGAAACACCGGGGCTGTGGCTGACCGAGGAGGCGGTGCGGCTGGGCCGATTCATCGACGCCTCCTCCGAGCACCGCGCCCAGCTCGACCGGCTGTCGGGGCGCCTGGAACAGGTGCTCGCGAAGGCGCTGGCAATGCGTCCGGACCAGCGATATCCCACCCCGGGCGAGTTTACGGCCGCTCTCCGGAGCACCTCGAGCCCAAGCCAGCGCTTTCGGGATTCCGAGGTGCGGCAGATCATCGGGCACGCGGCGGAGATACAGGCAGCAAACCCCACGGAGGATGGAGCGCTCACGCGAGGTGCAGTCGAGCAGGTGGCCGCGGAGGTCGGGATTGAACCCGCTCACGTCCGTCAAGCGGCACGAGACCTCGCACCGCGTGGGAAGTCGGGTGCGCTGGCGCGGCGCACGCCATGGTCCTGGTTCCTCGGAAGCCCCCATGTTCTGCAGATCGACCGCGTAGCCGACGGGGAGGTGCGTGAGACCGACTTTCCGATTCTCGTCGAAGAAATGCGGACAACGCTCGGAAACGTGGGCTATGTCAGTACCCTGGGTCGCTCACTTGCCTGGAGCACGACAAACCCGGGCCAGGGCGCCGGCCGCAATGTCCAGATCAGTGTGGCACCGCGGGACGGCCGGACCCGTATCCACATCGAAGAGCATCTTGGCCAATTGGCCGGTGGCTTGTTCGGGGGGCTGATGGGCGGCGGAGGCGGGGCGGGCGCAGCGACCGCTGCCGCTCTTGCCACCGAGACACTGCACAGCCCGCTTTTCGCAGTCGTCGGGGTCACGGTGTCGATCGTCGGAACGTACATCACGTCGCGTTCCATCTTCACACACACCGCGTCGAAGCGGGTACGTGCGCTCGAGGCCCTCGCCGACCGACTGGTCGAAGTGGTTGAGGCCTCGGCCACACGCCGGCCCGCCGTCGAACGTGGGCCGGACTTGGGATTGCTCGGCCCGTAGACCCATGAACGAGCCTCGCCCGTCGGTTCTCGTGCTGTACAACTTCGTAGGCGAAGACGAATACGAACGTCTCAAAGATGTGGATCCATCAAAGTTGGACTTCACGCCCGAGTACGATATCAAGGTTCCCACCGTACTCGATGAGTATCGCGCTGTAGCCAAGGCACTCCGACGACAAGGGTTTCGTGCGCGGGTGGTGAACATCCAAGAGAACCTCGGTAAGCTCGAGCGCGCCTTGAAACGCAACCCACCCGATGTCGTCTTCAATCTGGTGGAGTACCTGCACGACGATCCGGGACTGGAGCCACACGTCGCGGCTCTATTCGAGCTGCACCAGATCGCTTACACGGGTTCCCGGCCCTTCGTCCTGGCTCTGTGTCACAAGAAGGAGATCACGAAGCAGGTGTTGATCGCGAATGGAGTGCGCACGCCCAAGTTCGCACTGCTCCACGAGCCACGGCTTCCCAAGCGCCGGCGGTTGCACTACCCGCTCATCGTGAAGCCGGCTCGTGAAGACGCGAGCTCAGGCATCGAGCGTGAGTCAGTCGCGCATGACGATGAAGCCTTGAGGCGACGCCTGGAGTATGTCTACGAGGAGTTCGGTACACCGATGCTCGTTGAAGAATTCATCGACGGGCAGGAGCTTCACATCTCGATCCTCGGGAACTATCCGCCGGAGATGCTGCCGCCGATTGCGTGGGACTTTTCCGAGCTGCCGTCGGACCACCCGCCGATTATCAGTTTCGCTGCGAAGTGGAACCCCCTTTCCGAGGTCTACCACCGCGTTCATTCGGTCTGTCCCGCGCCGATCCAACGCCGCGTCCTTCGCAACATCGAGCGCGTGGCCCTCGAGGCGTACGAGGCAACGGGTTGCCGGGACTACGCCCGTCTCGACATCCGCCTTGGCAAGCGCAATGAGGTTTATGTCTTGGAGATGAACCCCAACCCGGACTTGACCGAGGGCGTGTCATTCATGGAGTCCGCGGAACAGGCGGGCTACAGCTTTTCCGAGACGTTGAAGCAGATCGTCGGGTTCGCGCTCGAGCGCAAGCGCGACCTCGACGCCGAGCGGGCCCGTCGTGCGGTCCCACAGCCCTCCAAGCCGGCCAGCCCGGAAGCGCTCACCGCAACCTTGCGGGGTATGAGCCCCGAATCGTCCAACGCGACTGACCCCAAGTCCTAAGTCGGCCTTCACCTTCGGAAAACAACGAAGCCACCCCGATTCCGAGGTGGCTTCGTGCCGGAGGCCGAATCGGCTTCAGTTCAGGATAGCACAACGACGTTCTGCGCCGAGGGGCCTTTGTCGCCGGCTACGACGTCGAACTCGACACGCTGACCCTCTTGCAGCGACTTGAATCCCTCACCCTGAATCGCAGAGAAATGGACGAAACAGTCCTTCTCTCCATCCTCACGGGTGATGAATCCGAACCCCTTCTTGTCGTTGAACCATTTCACTGTTCCGGTGGTACGCATTTCCCCTACTCCTCGAGTGATGCTTTGAGTTGATGCCGTCGGAGTCCGGGGGACCCGTGCCTACCGAACGATCATCAGCTGCCGCGGTCATCGCCCCCGCGCTGGGCTGCCGGGCCTTCGCGTTCCGGCAACGGACACCTGGTTACGAAACGTCGACCGCGCCCGGTCGGCGCTGTTCACCGCTAAGGTACACCCGGGGGTCCGAACTGGGTAGATCGGGCAGCCGCAGCTAGCCTTAGCTCGCTGGCACCCCAATCCCGCGACAGATAGCTTAGGCCGGTGTTCGCTTCGTGGGTCAGCTGGCGCAGGTGTTTGCCTTCGAGGGACGATTCCATCCCGACCGTTTCATGAAAGATCTGGAGGGAGAAGGGGCGATCATGGACCGAAGGAACTTCGTGAAGGCAGTGGGACTGGGATCGGCGAGCGCCATGTGGGGTTGTCGGAGCTCGATCTCGGTATCGAGCGATACGTTCGCGTTCGCCCACATCACTGACACACACATCCAGCCGGAACTGCGGGCCGCGGAAGGATGTCAGCAGTGCTTTGGGCTGGTGAATCGGCTCAAACCCGACTTCGCCATCATGGGTGGTGACCTCGTCTTCGACGTGGCCGAAACCGGGCGGCTGCGCGCCGATTTGGTGTACGGTCTGTACCGCGACACCGCTGCCATGTTGGAGATGCCGGTCTACAACGTCATCGGGAACCACGACGTGTTCGGGTTTGCCGCCACGGGCGCGGGCGTCGCCGACGACCCACTGTTCGGCAAGCGAATGTACGAAGACCGAATTGGCGAGCGATTCTACACGTTCGACCACAAAGGGTGGCGGTTCATCGCGCTCGATTCGATTGGCATCAGCCCACCCGGCACTGAGTACATCGGCGTGGTCGATGAGCAACAGTTGGATTGGCTGCGCTCGCAGCTCGACGCGGCCGGACCGGACACGCCCGTCGTCGTCGTGAGTCACATTCCCGTCCTCACCGCGTTCATCGCGTACGCGAGCGGCACAACCGTGGCGCCGCCGCGGAGTGTGGTGGTCACGAACGGCAAGGAACTGGTGGAGCTGTTTTCTCAGCACAACGTGAAGGCCGTCCTGCAGGGGCATACCCACGTTCGGGAGACCATCGAGTACAAGGGGTGCAAGTACATCACGTCCGGCGCAGTCTGCGGCAACTGGTGGAGGGGCGTGCGCATGGGTCACCCCGAAGGATTCGGGCTCCTCACGGTGCGGGGAGACGAGATCGAATGGGACTACCGGACGTACGGCTGGGACGCTGCCGGTCCGGTGGAGCCGAGCGAGGTCGCTTGACGATCCCGGGGATCGCGGTGCAAATCCTCTGGAGCGGAGCAGGAACCTTCCCGGCGAACAGCGGCCCCACTCGGAGGACACATGAAACGTTTCCTTGGTCTCGGCATCGCCATGTTGCTGGCGACGAGCTGCGTCGACGACACCCTCACCAGCCCTGCACAACAGCTGGCCGACGCCGCCGCGCAGCCGACGTTCCGGGCAGCGACCGCCGCGAGTGACATCGTGGTCATGACCCGAAACATGTATATCGGCGCACCGGTGGAGCCCATTATTCTGGAACCGGATCCGAATCAAATCCCGATTCGCGTTGCGGAAGCGTGGGCTACGCTGCTGGCAACGAACTTCCCGGCTCGAGCGCGGGCTATGGCTGACGAGATCGCGCACGTGAGGCCGCACCTGATCGGGCTTCAGGAGGTCTCGCTGCTGCGGACACAGACCCCGAGCGACATCATCACACAGGGCAACCTCATCCCGAACGCCGAAGATGTCGCATTCGACTTCCTTGCGATGCTTCTCGCGGAGCTCGACGCGTTGGGACTGGACTACCACCTCGGCGTACTGATTGAGAACATCGATATCGAGGTGCCGCGATTCGATATCGGGAGTACTGATCCGGTCCCCTTTAGTGACGTGCGCCTCACAGACTACGACGCGATCTTGGTGCGAGGTGACGTGGAGACTGCCAATCCAGACGCCGGCAACTATGCCGACGCCGCGTCAGCGGCGACGGGCTTTCTGGTGCTGCGCGGCTGGACCGCACTTGATGCCCACCTGAATGGCATCTGGTATCGATTCGTCAACACACACCTGGAAGCCGAAGACCCGACTATTCGCAACAAGCAGGCCGATGAGTTGATCGCCATGCTCGCGGACGAGACACGCCCCGTGATAGCTCTGGGCGACTTCAACACGGGACCAAACCGGCCGGGGCCGGCGGAAGAGCGAGCTGGCTACAGTGCGCTGATCGGGGCGGGCTACGATGACCTTGGGATTGCAGCGGGTTCGATGAAGCAAGCGAACACGTGCTGCCACGACGGTACGCTCTCGAACATGCAACCCACGCTCATTCAACGGATCGACCTGATTCTCGGAAGGAATCTGCCCGAGGGCGCGAGCCCCCGATCTGGCGGGACGATCGCACGTGCCTGGCTCGTGGGCTCCAACCGAGGCGACCTGAGCCGCTACGGCACCTGGCCATCAGACCACGCCGGCGTGGCCGCGCGGCTCGTGCTGCCGAACCCCGGCGCTGTGGTCGAGTAACGCGCACAGCGCGGCAACGTTCAGTCCGGAGCGAACAACGGCATGGCATCGGGTGTCGGTACCGGTGCCATGCCGCTTTCTCGTGTATCTGATTCGCTACTTGCGCTTCGTCGCTTTCTTCTTTGTCGCGCGCTTCTTTCTGGCCGTGCTCTTCTTCTTACGCGCTGGCTTCTTCTTTCGTGCTGCCGTGAGCCCCGCGGCAACCGCCACACCAGCAGCCGCAGCTGCAGCCCCTGCGGCCGTCAAGGCCTTTCCGACTCTGCGCTTTGCGCGCTTCCTGCGGACCTGCTTCACCCGTTTCTTGAGGCCCTTACCGGCGGCCTTCGCCCTGCGGCGCACCGCCTTGCCGGCTTTCCGTGCCGCGCTCTTGGTGCGTTTCCCGCGCTTGCCGGCCGCGCGCTTGGCTTTGCTCACGCCGCGCCTGACAGCTTTCTTGACCTTCGAGGTCCGTGACGCCATGGTCGCTCCAATCAATTCATTGTAGATAAGATACTACCCGAGCGCGGATCGGCGATTACGCTACCAGTCGCCCGGCGGCATGTTGTCCACCAAGTACCGCGTCAGGTACCCGAACACATGCCGTGTCGTCCCGCGGCCTTCAAAGATACCGTGTGACCGATTGGGATAGGCCATCATCGTGAAGTACTTGCCGTGCTCGATGAGCTTGTTGATGAGCGCCTCGACACCCTGGTAGTGGACGTTGTCGTCTCCGGTGCCGTGCATCAGCAGCAGGTTCCCCTCCAGTTGATGCGCAAAGGTTATCGGTGAGCACTGCTCATACGCCTCCGGGCTCTCCTGCGGCAGTCCCATGTAGCGCTCTTGATAGATCGTGTCGTAATAGCGAAGGTCCGGCACGGACGCCACGGCCATACCCGTGTTGTAGACGTCCGGATACCGGAACATTGCGTTGAGCGTGCTCGCACCACCACCGCTCCAGCCCCAAATGGCAATGCGCTCGGGATCCACGTAGGAGCGTTCCTCTGTGACCTTCCGAACCGCGCTCGCCTGATCGTGCGAGGAGATGATCCCGATCTTTTGGTAGACGACCTTTCGCCACTCCCGTCCGCGCGGAGCCGGCGTACCCCGGTTGTCCACGCTCATCACGAGATATCCCTTCTCGGTCAGGTATTGGTACCAGAGGGTCTGCGTGCCGCCCCAACGATCCACGACCGTCGTGCCCCAGGGCTCGCCGTACACGTAGAGCAGCGCAGGATACTTCTTCGACGGGTCGAAATCGTTGGGCTTCATCATCCACATGTCGAGTATCACACCGTCACCGATATCCACACGGAAGAACTCGACAGGCCGTTGCTTGATCGTCGCCACCTTCTCACCTAGCTCCGCGTTGTCCTGCATCACTCGGGCAACCCGATGGCTGGGCAACTCCACCAGTGAGCGCACAGGAGGTGTGTCGAAGGTGGAGAAGGTATGGAACGCCCACCTGGCATCGGGCGACATGTTGTATCCGTGGGTACCCGGCTGATCGGGCGGGGAGACCCGCTCGGCTCGCAGCGAACCGTTCATTGGAGACCGATACAGATAGCGGCGGATCGGATCCTCAGGCGACGCGATGTAATAGACCCAGCCACCGTCCTCGTCGAGCACCTGGAGGCTGATCATGTCGGCGTTCGCCGGAGTGATCGGCGTCATGCCACTCCCGTCCCGGTTCATCACGTAGAGCCGCCGCCATCCGTCTTGCTCGCTCACCCAGGTGAAACGGCGGCCCCCGTCCAACCAGAAGAGATCGTCGATGGCATCCGTCCATGCCTCGTCCCGCTCGGTGTGGACGGTACGTACCTCCCCCGTCCTCGCGTTGCCCAGCATGAGCTGCAGCGTGTTCTGCAGACGGTTCAAGTGCTGCATCACGATTTCGTCCGAATTGCCAGCCCACTCCATCCGGGCGATGTAGTTGTTGCGTGGATCGTGGTCAATTTGCATCCACGTCGTTGCGCCACCGTCGGGCGACACTACGCCCACGCGGACCGCCGAGTTCGTGGTGCCTGCCTTGGGGTACTGCACGGGTTTGACGTACGAATAGATGGAGTCCGTGTTGTTGATCAGCAGGAACTCACCGACCCCACTCGCGTCAAGCTGCCAATACGCGATGGTGGTCCCGTCCGGGCTCCAGCGCCAGCCGTCCGCCCCCGCGCGGGAGCCGAGGAAGAACTCCTCCTCATAAACCCAATCGAAGCGGCCATTGAGGATCGTTTCCGAGCCATCCGTCGTGAGCTGGGTAACCGCACCGGTCGCGAGATTCTCCAGGAACAGGTTGTTCTCGCTCACGTAGCCGACGCGCGACCCGTCAGGCGAGAACTTGGCGTACATCATGGACGACTCCGGTCGGTCGTGGCCAATCTGCCGCAGCCGTCCGCTGTCGATGTCGAGGACCCAGTAATCACCGCGGGTGTTGAAGCGCCACACCCGCCGCGAGTTGGTGAAGATCAACAACCGTTCGCCGTCCTCGGACCAGGAGTAGCCCTGAATCGCGAGGGGCCGTTCGGCGCCTTCCGGCACGAGCCGCGCCGCCGAAACCAGGACCTCCTCGCTGCCGGTGGCGGGATCGTGTCGCACGATGTCCCGGCCGCCCGCCACATCCTCCGAGCGATCGAGGGTCGTGTACCCTCCGTCCTCCATCCAGCGCACCTGCCCAATACCGCGGCCGATGAACTCGCCGGAGGCAAAGAGGCGGTCCAGGGAGAGGGTATCGGCGTCCTGGGCGCTGAGCGCGGTCGCCGTCATCACGAGCAGAACCACCCATGCCCACATGGTTCTGAACAGAACGCTGCTATTCGTACGCCGTCGCATCATGAACTCCTGGAGACTCGTTCGTTCGTTACCCTTGTCGTAACGAATGGTCGGAATCTAGTGGGAAGGTGCGACGCTTGGTATCACAGGCGTTCCGGTGGAACAGGGTCGCTCAGAGGGGTTCGACCCGAGCCCGGTGTCGCTCCGCGTGCACGGGCGCTGAGAGTGTCCAGAAACGAGGCAATCGCAGCGACGGCGTGCCGTTCGTCGTCGGCACGAAACATCATGTCATACGTGTCGGCCACAAACCTCAGGTGATGCAACGCCTCCCGCACAGCTGACCGATCGAGCGCTCGCGACACCGCAGCCCGCGTCAACAAGGCTTCTTCGTGGCGGGCGAAGAACGCCCCCGGGGAGAGTTGGAACAGATCGGAGGGCTCGGAGCGCGAGACCGCGATGTCCGACAGTGTGTGCAGGTACTCACCCCATTGTCTCGTGAGAGAACGGTTCTCCCACTCCCCCAACGCGCGCGCGCGACCGGCGGTGAACGACGCATGCCACGTCGCGCCGTGACGTGGCACCACCGGATGGAGGTCATAGACGCCGAGTCCGCGAGCATGGGGATCCCGTCCGTGGTACACCCACAACGTGCGAAGCAACTCCCATGGGATGACCCGTACCACCACTGGGTGGCGGCTGTCGAGCAACACGAATCGACCGTCGTCCTCGTGGACGGCGGTGACCCAGTGGTCCCATTGTTGAATGCAGAGCAGGACGGGTATCCCACGCGCCAGATAGTCGGTGAGATCGGTTCGCGCATCCTCGGCATCTTCTCGACGCACGGTCGGCAGATCGCAACCATACCGCTTGGCCGCCCGGTCGAGCTCGACCTCGTCCGTGCCCGACGGATCGGTGCCCGCCGCTCGCGCAATATCATGCTCATCGGCAACCGTGCCGAACACGAGGAGCGCATGCTTGAGCGCGAATGGCCCGCAGAGCCAGTCGTTGGGTTGAGGGTAGATGCCCATCGGGCTACGCCGAGTCGTGGAACGCTCGCATGACTACAAGCTACACACGCGATGAACACCAACGTAAACCGGCCCCGGTTGCCCGGGGCCGGTTCTCAGGAAGCGATCGGTGGAGCCGCGGACTACTGCCGCACGATCTCGATTGGGAAGAAGAGACGGAAGTCCGGCCACTCCATGTCGGCCTGCGCGCCGTTGCCCCGCTGGCTCACCACGTAGAAGGCGACCCAGGTGGACTCACCGATGGCCGGCAGGCTGAAGTCGTACGAATCCTCGTCGGCTGGATCGGCGGGGAACTCCCGCGCGAACTCATAGATCGTCGCGTCGTCCAGGACGTACGCCGCGCCGCCATCGCCGGGAACCAGGTCGTCCGTATGCCCGGCCACGAGATCGGACTTGCCGCATTCCGACTGCTTCGAACTGCCGGTACAGTCGTCCGCAACGTGCCAGTCTTCTACGATCCACGTGAGGTACGTGTTCTCGTTCTTCTTGTTAGTATCGAAGTAGATCTTCCACATGTCGTCCCCGACCTCGGGAACGGCAGAGAACTGCACCGGATTCATCGGATCGAAGCCGAACCGCGTCTCCAAATCATCCACGAACACCATGCGCAGGGTGTTCGTGAAGTCGGGGGCCTGCGGCACCACGAACGCGAAGTACGTCCGGTAGCAATCGGTCGCCCAGTACAGGAATGCCACATCGGAATCCGACCCCGACAGGTTGATCGGGATCGTCGCGGAGCCATCGTAGTCGGCCGGATTCACCCCCAGGTTGAGCAAGAAGTCCTTCTGGCTGCAGACCGCGGCATTGAACCGCACCTGTGGCTCCTCGAGCAGAACCGAGAGGTTACCGATATGGTCCTGATACGCCCCTTCGGCCGGCGGTGGCGAGAGTGTGACCGAGGCCAGACTCGGGTCGACTCCGATGCCGAGTCCGCCTGCCCTCGCCATGAACGTGCCCGGCGCCGTCAACGTCCACGGTGCCCAGGCAATGCCGTCCGGTCCGGTGGTGTCTGTAACCGTGGTGTTGTCGGAGAGCGTGAACGTCACCGTTGCGCCTTCGACCGGTGCCTCCACGTCCCCGACACAGTCCTCGATGATCCCGCCGTTGGAGTCCGGCTCGCACTCGTCCGTCACGAGCACGGCAGGGAAGAGCGTGCCGCCGACCGTCGTATTGACCGGATCGATCCAATCGATGGTCGTCGCGGGCGGTACGACCTGGAGACGCGCCGCGATTTTGGACGGTAGCGCCCACACCATCTTGAACGTGACGATGTCGCCGGGCCCGGTCGTTGCCTGTGCGGCCGACCCCGCTCCAGAGGCAAGGGACGGCGTCGAGCATTCCCCCCCAACCGCCTCGGGTCCATCTAGCCCCGCGGGCGGCGCCTGGCAGCTCAGTTTGGTGCCGCCGCCGAATCCGGCGTGTGCGGCCTCGAGAACAGGGGGATTGGTCCAGGGCAGCAGCGCGTGCTGAATCGCCCGTGCCCCACGACCCGCATAGTGGCGCAGGCGCTCCCCGAAGGACGCGGACGGATCGAGCACCACGGCCGTCGGGCCACAATCGAGGTCGAACGGCTTCGTGGGTAGCGCATAGATCGAGTCCGGGTTGCTGGCCGACTCGACGTGCAACAGCAGCCGCTCGTCCCGCGGACCCAGGACGCTCACGTCCCGACAGGCCGCAGCAATGATGCCGTCCTGGAGTCCCTGCGACCAGTCGTACGAGGCAAACGTCGTAATCTCCAAGCAGCCCGGGTACTGCGGGATGTCGAGCTCCGACAGGTACTTCACGGTGCCGGTCTGCGCCGAAGAGTCCGGACACTGGACGTACCTGACCTCGAACGTCTGCAGCTCGCCCTCAGGAATGGCTCCAGCGGGCACGTAGATGCCGCACTGTGCGTCGTCACAGGTGGCAGTGCCGCCGTTGGAGTCAAACGTCGCGATCGTGCAGTCGATCACCCTGCCCTCTTCGTCCGTGCACTGGAGCAGGTTGCTCAGCCACAGCTTGATCGGGACCTGGCTGCCGTTCTGGAAACGGTACGGCTCCCCCGCCGGGTTGTTGCTGTTGGTTGTCTTGTCGGTGAACACGTCCCGGTGCCCAACGAGCACCGCCCGTACCCCACCCACGCCCGCGAGCGCGATCTTGACACACAGACGGTATTCCGTGGAATCCGCCAAGAAATCCTCACTCGTCTTCCACCCGTAGGTGTAGGCCGTAAAGTCGAGGTTGATTTCCGGGGTGAATGTGTTGATCGGCACGGCCTCGGATTCGGCGGGGGCGCACGTGTACGGTTCCGTATCGCCGAGGCCCGGAATGAAGAGGTCGCTCTTCAGCCACAGCTCGATGAACGGCCGCAAGTTCGGGTTCAGCGTCTGACCCGTCAGGTCCGGCGACTCGACCAGCGGCGGCAGAAACGCGAACCCGTCGACGAACCCGTAGGATTCCGGACCGGTGAGCGCGATGTTCGGCCGACCGATGACCTCCGGGAGGTCGACGTCCGGCGTGGTGGAATCCTGACACGCCGCCAGGATCAGTGGCAATAGTGCGAGTGCCGTGAACCGTCTCATTGTTGCCCCCTCAAGAATGCTGCTGCTCGTCCTGCCAAGTCGATGCACCCACCCCTTGCCTTGCCGCACCCCGAAGGCTCCGAAAAGCCCGCTTGGCTCGATTTCAATTCGTAGATGATCTATCGCAAATGCGTGGGCCGCGCAAACTCGGTCTTCCACTGGTACGTGAGATCCTCAACCATTCCGCAACTCCCACGCCGCTACCGCGCACGCGCAAAGCGGCCAGCCAAGGGCCTTTGTCCCATCAAGCGGCCTTTGGGTGTGACTTTGGGTGGTCACAAAGGGCCTCGCATGTTGCATCGGCGCAGCATCCCGGGGGGGGCTCGGGCTCGCCTCGATCTCGAACTGGATCAGCCGATGCTCAGCTCCCGCCACCGCGGATTGCTCCGCAGGCCCCGCCACCACCAATTGCCCAGCATCTCACTGAAGTCGTGCTCCGGGTTGGCGGCCGTGAACTCCTTCAGCAAATCGATAGCCTCGTCATCATCGCCGGCCAGGGTCCGCATGTAGGCCTCGACGGGGTACAGCTCGAGATCGGGGTCGACCTCGCTGGTGATTGCGGCCCGGGCGCGCCCGAACACGCTCCGGGCGCTGTCGGTGAGACCCGCTCGAGCAAGCACACCACCGAGGACGTAGTCGGCCTGTGTCCGGTAGAACCGATCGTCGGTCAGCGCGTCGATGCGCTGACGGAGCCGCCACGCCTCATCCACATCGGGCTCCACCGCGGGCGTCACCATCAGCCACAGCTGACAGCTCATGAAGCGTGGTTGATCGAGGAACCGCCGAGCCCCCTCCAGGCACCACCGCCGTGCCTGCGGCAAGAACTCGCGGTCGATCGAGCCCCAAAAGAGCCGATCCAGGATGTCGTCCGCGTTGCTCAGGAACGCGTCGGCGTCGTAGGCGAACTCGGCCGCCCGTAGCGCAGAGGGGACGTCCTCGAATTGATAGTACACGAGGCTCAACAGCACGAACCCGCTAGCCAGCCCCGGATCGGCCTCCACCGCAGCCTCGAGGTCCTCTCTCGACTGCTCCAACAGACGCCGCCGCCCGGCTGGATCGGGCACGACCCGCCGCTGCCATTGGCGATACCTTGAGGCCCCCCGTAGCTCCAGCGCGCTCGCATCGTTCGGTGCGATCGCCAGGGCAGCCTCCGCGTGCGTCAACGCCGAATCCAACCACGGGATTTGGGCAGGGCCCTCCTCCAGCTGTCGCGCCCGCTGATAGGCAATCCGGCCCCGGGCGGTTCTGGGTTCCACCCACTCCGGGTCACCACGTTCGGCGAGCTGCAGCAGAGAATCGGCCTGGCGCAGTGTCGACCGCGCCCTCCCCACGTCCTCGGCGACCGCGTACTCCTCAGCGTCCTTTCGCAGCCGCTCCGCCCGCTGCACCAAGGCCCACACCTCGACACTCCGCGTCTCCGATCGCAGCTCCCGAGTGCGCACCTCTTCTCCCAGCCCCTCACGGAGGAAGCGGGACACGATCTCGACGACGGAGTCCTGCGCCAGCAGCAGGTCACCCGCCGGCACTTGGAACGTTGCGCGGCCGATGTCGGATCCGCTTTCTCCCGCGATCAACCGAGCCGTCACGCGGAGATTGTCACCGGCGGGCTCCACACTCCCGGCCACGAGGCTCCCGGCCTCGAGCATACGAGCAACGCTGTCCCGTGGCAGGTTCGGATCACGGTACGGCTCGACACCATTCCTGGAGATGACGCTGAGCGCCCCGACCGTACCCAGCCGATCGATCAAGCCTTCCGTGATGCCGTCGGCGACGTAGGCCAAATCCCGATCGGAGCTCAGATCCTCGAAGTACAGCACGGCAACAGTCGTCGGATTGAGGCCGCCCTCGATCGCCACGGGACCGCCCGAGCGTTCCCCAAACAGCTGCCATCCAGCGACGCCCAACGCCAACACCGCCACGGCCGACACGACCGGAACCACGGCTTTCCTCCACGCGGGCTGCTCGATGACGGGCTGGCGAATGCGGGTCGTCGTCCGCACGCGTGGTGCACCGCCGGTCTCAATCGTCGTCAGGGCATCGATCATTTCCTGAGCGGTGCGAAACCGGTCGGCGGGGCTCTTCGCCAGCGCACAGAACATCACGTCTTCCAGCTCGGGCGTGATCGACTGCCGCATGATGCTCGGCGGCGGCACCTGATCCATGGTGTGCCGCGCCATGATCGCCTGCGGGTTGGGACCCGTGAACGGCACCTGGCCCACCAGCATTTCGTACATCATGCAGCCAAGCGCGTAGATGTCGGCTCGCCCGTCGAGATCGGGATCACCGGCCGCCTGCTCGGGACTCATGTACGAGGGTGTGCCGATGGACGTCCCGGTCTGCGTGACCTTGTCGCCGCCTGCCTCGCTCACGGCACGAGAGATCCCGAAGTCGGCGACGATCGCGTGCCCGCCCGACATCATCACGTTGTCCGGCTTGATGTCGCGGTGGATCAGACCATAGCTGTGCGCATGGCTCAGCGCCTCCGCCACTTCTCTCGTGATCCGGATCGCGTCGTCGATGGAGAGCTGCTTTTCCCGGGCGACCATGTCGGCCAGCGACTCACCTTCGATGAACGGCATGACATAGTACAGCAGGCCGTCGGCCTCACCGGAATCGTAGAGCGGGAGAATGTGCGGGTGGCTGAGCTTGGCCGTAACGTGGATCTCGCGCAGAAACCGCTCAGCGCCTAGTGAAGCAGCCAGATCGGGCCGTAACACTTTGACCGCCACCAACCGATCGTGCTTGAGATCTCTGGCCAGATACACGAGCGCCATCCCCCCCTCCCCCAGGGGACTCTCCACATCGTATCGGTCGGCAAGTGCCGATTTCAGGCGGTCAAAGATGTCGCTCATGGGAAACCGGAGAAGCGTGTACCGAGATCGCCATCGAACTTCGAGAAGTTTCGGGAATATATAGGTAACCACCTACTCGGCAAGGCAGAGTGCGAGTGGCGTGAACGAGCACTGGACCCTGGCACGTTGGAGCCGATTCATGAGACGACTAACCGCACTGTTACTGGCCACGGCGTTCGTTCTGGCCGGAGCTGACACGCTGTCCGCCCAACAAACGATTGGCATCCACGAATGGGAGGTGCCGTGGGAGCGTTCCCGTCCGCGCGATCCCTTCGTGGGTCGAGACGGGCGCGTGTGGTTCGTCGGCCAGCGCGCCGATTACGTTGCC
>JBDHAB010000014.1:0-72311 GCA_039588295.1 Gemmatimonadota bacterium | reverse complement strand
ACAAGATCGTCGAGCCCGGGGCGACCGTGACGGTCAAAAGCGGGAAGAAAAAGACATGAGGGTCGTGACCGTGACGCGCAAGCCGATTCCTGGGAGCACCACAGCGAATGTCGTCGAGTGGGGGTGTGGGGTGGTCAACATCGACGCGTGCCGCGTGGGTGCCGAGTCTCGCACTTACAAGGGAAGCGGTGTAAGCCAGATGCGCTACACCGACGGGCGGGCGGGACTCACCGACGGGCGTGGCCGCGAGATGGAATTTAAGGTCGAAGGCCGCTGGCCTGCGAACATCATGTTGCAACACAGCCCCGATTGCCGAGAGACGTGCATGGGAGATTGCCCCGTTGTCCAGCTCGATGGCATCGAGTCCAGTGTTACCGGTGTTCGTTCTGATCGAAGCGCTGAGGCCAAAGTGAAAGGCACAACGTGGTTGGCCGACGACCATCAAAGTCGGGAATACCCGAACGACAGTGGCGGCGTGGCCCGGTACTTCAAACAGATCGGAGGCCACCATGAGTGACGAGAAGGCTTTCCTCGATGCGGTTTTACGGTTTGGCCAGGAGTTCCTGAGCAAGCATCCGGGGCTTGTCGATTGGATCGAGACCGCTCGGGCCGGTGCGATGGACCCGAAGGAAGTGGTCAAGGAGATCTGGAGAGCCGCAGCAGAGAACCGAGATTTCCAGGACGACGTGGAGAAGGCTTTGTTCGATGCCTTCAAGATCGATCCAGGGTCCACCGATCTGGCCCATTTTCCTGAGCGTCAGAATATGCTCGATCGTTGGGGGTTCGACGCGGAGGACCTCGTTTTCCAGCCTTTCGAGGAGCGTCCCGGCTACAAGATGCTGCACCCGCTCCTGATGGGGATGATCGTGGAACTGATCCAGTTCGACGGCGATATCCCGGAGCTCCGCACCGGCCGACTCCCCGAAGGCGGTAAAGCAGCGGTCCCCGTCAAAAGCGTGGCTCGAAATCCGGTGGCACTTGGCGCCATGCTGCGTACCGCCAGCGATGAGGTCACCAAGGAAATCCGGGAAGCCCAAGCACTCCAAGACGCGAAGGTTGCCAACATGCTCAATGCTGCGGGCGAAACTGGGGGCGCCATCTCGGCCATCGTGCGTGCAGAAACCGAGAAGGCTGTCGCCGTCCCTGGGTACGCGCCCGGACAGAAAGCGCAGATCCGCGAGGTCGTGGCCCCCACCGGGACCGACCTGGCTTTGATGCCATTCAAGGAACGCCAGGAGCTCGCGCATCAAGCACTCACCAGTACACAGGGTCGTCGTTCCGCGGTGCCCGTGATTGCTCGCTTGGTGTGGGAGGCTTTGGTGCCGTCGGTCAAGGGACTGGCCGTCGTGGAGCGCAACGCCGGTGACCCTGTTGCCGAGGTCGAGTGGGGGATGCAGATCGACGGTGGCCAGAACGAACGCAACCCCAACTTCAACTTCATCGACACCGCCGCGCGATCACTCACCCACAAACTGCTCCGGGAACTCCGAGTCCAAGATGTTCGCGATGCGAAATACGAGCTCGTAGTGACGCCCATCAATGCCGTCGCTGACCGCAGAGTCGGTTGGCGCGCGACTCTGTATTCGTGAAACTCCGGGCCCCAGGTCCGGACTGGGTATACAGAGTAGATGGGCCAAACACCGTCCAGCTATACGTTCGCGCTCTCCGCGCTTTTGGACCACATCCGTGAGACGGGTGAGTGGGTTGTTGTGGCCGTAGCGGACGTTGGAGGACTCCCTGTAGCGCTCCAGAAGGCCCTCACAGCCATCAGGCCGCCTGATGCCGAGGTGGGCGGCCGAACCCTTCTGCTGCCCGAGGGAGGGCGCCTGACCGTCACGAGCGGCTCTCACCTCGTCACCGGGGAGGGTTTCCAGGTCATGTTCCTCGGTTACGATGGGCACTTGACCCCACGGGACGAAATTGCCCTCCATAGTTGGCGACAAAAGGCCGATGCCACGATCACATTGGGCGAGCGGGCCGGGGAGTTGAGGATCAACTCATGAAGCAGCTCTGGGTTTTCCGTGTGTCCGGCGGCGAGTCTTTCAAGCTCCAGGTGAAGGGCAATCCGGCCATGGTGCACGACGGAGGCAACGAGGTTTTGCTTCGCTCGATCTGCACCAAGAAGGAAGCCGCTGCTCTCGTGGTCGAGATGGAAGCACATGGGTGCCGGGTGACCTCCCACTCTACGCAGGAGACTCCCGAGCAGAGCGCCGAGCGCCAGAACATCATGCAGGTGCTCGGTGGCGAGCGACCGTTCCCGTGTATCCGGTGTCCCGAGTGTGCATGGTTTGATCCCCATCTGGACAGCCTCTGTGGAGCTGGATTGGCCAAAGGGAATGGATGGGACGATGACGCGGTTACCGGTTCGATGAGCAGCGAGAAGTTCAAGGAGGACTTCCAGGAGTGCCCTCTGCGAGAGGCGGTCACCCAGTGAAGTCGGTTGAAGAACAGCTCTACAAAGCGCGGGATACCGCGTTCGTGGCGGGTATGGGGGCACTCTTGGTGCCATACCTCGCCTCGACGTTTCTCGCGAAGTACCTGGGAGTAGACCTATACAATGCGGAGGCTTGGGAGTCGGCTCCGAAGTGGATGATGATCCCGTGCATGGTCCTGTTCGTCGGAGGATGGAAAGGCATGTACTACCTCGTCGTGAAGCGACACAAACCGAAGGAGACCACATGAGCGACGACGACGAAAAACGCACCCCCGAGCTGGAGGTCAAAGACGGCGGCATGCCGGATCGCAAAGAGCTCAAGAATCTCCTGCACGGCACTTTCCTCGATGTCTACGGCGCCAACTTCATGGGCAGCGGCCTCGGGTTTACCGAGTGGGCCAAGACCATGGACATCCTTCGGTACGAGCGGTGGTATGGGAACCAGACTCGGGAGGAGAAAAAACGCCGGATGAAGTGTCTCATCGAGCTGTGCGCCGAGCAGGAGCGCTTGGTGAGTGCCGACATTTCGGCTACGGGGTTGTCGGAGGCGCTGATCGAGAATCTGATCGAGGGGGATTGGAACGGAGTCAAGAGTTGGATCAGCAGCCTCACGTTCAACGAGGAACGTAACGAGTACCGCAGCCTCATGGCGAAGCGGTTCGAGAAGTTCGTCGCCATCGCCCAGGAAGCCTACGACACGCGGCCCAAGGTGTTCTGCCCTGGCTGCCGCAAACCAACGCCGAAACAGAACATCGGGTCCTGGCACGATGGGCGCCACGAATGCCCGTGGTGCGAGATCGTGCACGACAACGAAGGCAACTGGGTCGGGAAAGAGAAAGCCAACCTGAGTGCCGTCAAGGACGAGTCGGATGAATGATCCGTTGCCCATCGGGACCGTGCTCAAGCATCCGTGCCCGGAGTGCGGCAGCGCAATGGTCCTGCGCAACAGCAAGTACGGTCTGTTCTACGGATGCTCCGAGTTCCCGAAGTGCAAGGCGACCCATGGCGCCCACAAGGATGGGAATCCGTTGGGCACGCCGGCTGACGGTCCCACCAAGAAGGCCAGGATCCGTGCCCATGACTCGTTCGACCAGCTCTGGAAGGGCAAGCACATGGACCGCGGGGACGCCTACGTGTGGATGCAGGAGGTCATGGAGCTCTCGGAGGACGACGCCCACATCGGCAAGTTCACGATTGACCAGTGCGATAGACTGGAGATTCTCGTAGACGAGTACCTCGAAGAAAAGGACGACAAATAGATGACAGAACGGTCACTCAGCCGTATCGAAAAGCGCACCCGGTCCCGAGTGTCGCAGAACATCCAACGTGAGCTTTACCAGCGCAGTATCACGGTGGATGAGCTAGCCAAACAGGCGCGCGTATCCAGAAGCCAACTGTTCAATGTGTTCAACACGGCTTCGAGTCCCTCCACGGATTTTCTCAGCCGGGTTGCGCACGCGCTCAAGGTGAGGCCAGCGACCCTGTTGGAATAGGATTTGAACATGAAGATCCACTGTCTATTCGGAAGCCGTCAACCGAGCCATTCCTTGGACCAGCTCTCCATCGAACTGATGGTCGCCTGGGACGAGTACTGTGTGGACGAGAACCGTGAAGGGTTCGAGGAGGAGTGCGAGAAAGCCAAGAAATCTTGGGGTTCTGACCTCCATCAGTGGCGCGAGATCGACATCGAGGTTGACGAGAAAGAGCTGCGCGCGAAGTTCCGGACGGGGACTCTGGAAGGGACTATCCGGTAGGTGGACGAGGAACGGCACCGGTTGAAGATCATGCTCTCCGTGGCCCGTTCACGGGCGATGCATTGGATGGAAGACCACCCGGAACCCCAAATCCCAAAAGGGTTTTGGGCCCACCTTTTGCGGGGGTTCGACTACATGGCCGGGCACCGGGACCGTATCCCTGGAGCCCAGGAGATGATGACGCGGGCGTGGGCCAAAGCGTGGGTGCAGACGGCAGACGAGGTAGCGAAAGAGAAGGGCTTGGAGCTCCACACGTTCAACCGTCAAGAACTCCCCTGGTGGGAGACGTTCCTCTACGTGTTCCCTTTCGGAGATGGCAAAGGCGTTGAACGACCTCTTCGAGAGCATTTTGTGAAGAACAACCTCGGTGACGTTGAGCAGACCTTGAAGGACCTCAACGATGTCGAGCCTGCTTGAGACAACTTGGCGATGGCCTTGGCGTATTCGCACGTATAGGGCGACCGTTTATGAGCGAGAAGATGGTATCCATGCGTGGGCTTCCCTCGGGCGCCATGACGATTTGCTCGAAGTTGTTTTTGAAGAAGGCACGATCGAGGTGGATGTCCCACCAGGCCACGAAGTGATGACGGCTCTGCTACATGAGGAACGGATGCTTGGGATCTGGAATCGGACCTATCGCTTAGAGCCGGAGTGAATGGATGTCTCACGAGATCAAGCTGATGCCCGCGCTCGACGGGCTGCGGGAACTCCCGGACAAATCCGTTGATCTCGTGGTGACGGATCCTCCCTACGACACGCTGGAGAAGTGGCGTGAGATGGGAACGACAACGCGGCTCAAGGACTCCAAGCAGTCGAGCAACAAGTGGTTCCCGACGCTCACGTTCGACCAGCTCAAGGTGATCTTCGCGGAGTGCTACCGGGTCCTCAAATTCCACACGCATCTGTACGTGATGTGCGACGAGGAGACGGGCGACAACCTCAAGCCAATGCTGCGCGACATCGGGTTCGACATGCGCAAGAGCCTCATTTGGCACAAGGTCGGCAAGCTCGAACGCGTCGAGTGTCCCAAGTGCGGCACGTTCATCTGCGAGCGTCACACGCCCGGGACCCCGGGGATGGGTTACCCGTTCCGATCTCAGTGGGAGATGATCCTGCTGGCGCAGAAGGGGAAGCGGAAGCCCCCTGAAGACAAGAGCGTCCGGAATGTCCTCCAAGTTCCGTGGATCAAGCGCAAAGGTGCGTACCCGACCGAGAAGCCGGTCGATCTTATCGAGACCTTGGTCCGTCAGTCGAGCTTCGAAGGTGATCTCGTGGTCGATCCGTTCGCTGGCAGCGGATCCTGTGGCGAAGCCTCATTCAACCTCGACCGCAACTTCCTGGGTTTCGATGTCCAGCAAACCGCGCTCGACTATTTTCACGAACGAAAAGCTCACTGGGTTCGGGACGGCAAATTGGTCGAAGAGGCCCCGAAGCCCACAGGCGGCATCCTCGATCTGCTGGGCGACTAGCGGTAGCTCGTCTATCGCCGGCCCCTGGTGATGCGTAGCGTCATCGCCACCCCGGAGTTCATCGACCACGAGGCGTGGGACAAGTTCGCGTGGCTCGTGCCCCACGAGACCGGCGACGAGCCCTGGTACTACCGAGTTCCCACCGACGAGGGTGAGGATCTCCGGAAGCTCCCTACCGACCCTAATTTCACGAAGACGCTCGACCCAGCCGTTCGCCCGCTCGTGGGGTGGCTTCATCAGAAGGGCATCCCGACGGGACCGAGCTGTTCGGGTCATGACCTCGACAAACGGGATTTCGGTCAGATTTTCAGCAATCTTCGTGAGGACGGCAAGAAGATCCGCGGTAGCGGGCTCCTTCTACGAGACCCCGAGGACGGTAAGGACTACGTGATGCAGGACGACAGCTACACGCTGCCGTGGGGGTCACTCGATGCGTTCCGCAAAGTGGCTTCTCACCACCAACCCGTAGGCTGGCTCCCTTTCTACACCACGGATCCCAGGGCCGAGCTCGCTGTAGGCCATGGCACCGGGTTCGAGATCAAGCAGACGGCACCCGACATTTTCGGGGTCCGCACGGATGGAACCAACCCCGATGCGTGGAAAGAGGCATCGGCCGTTCTACGCAGAGCGTTGGGGTGAAACCGCGCAAAAAGAGATTCTGGTACCCCGTCTCGGACGGGAAAGCTTTTGACCCGGGGGACCTGATCTACGTCGATCACGGGGAGTCCAAGGGATGGAACGAGGTCCGTTCTCGTGGGCGCAACGAACTATTGCTTCAACGGGTGCCCTGGTGGGACCTGATGGTTCGAAGGTGGAAAGCCTGGTGGGCCGGTATCATGAAAAGTGGCCCATGAGCTCAAAGCTCTCCCCGGAGAGGTGCCTCCGATCAGGCTCCTGTTTGAGGACGGAGAGCATATCGAGTTCGTCGAGCACCAATGGGGGACTGTCGACCATTTCAACATGCCTTCGACGCACTACGGCATGGGTTCCAAGCCGGCGTGCATCCACTGTGGCGTAATCGAGCTCCGTCGTGGTAACCCAAACGCAACGGTTGGGACGCCCGACAGCTTGTATCGCTACGAGGACGCAGCGGGGATACGGATCGACTCCAACATTGAGCTGTCTTGTCCAGGGGACGGAAAGACCTTGACCGCAGAAGCACTCGAACACACGAACGAGCAGGTTCACCGGGTCGAGAAACAGCAGTACGCGCTGGCTGCAGCGATGGAAGCTCGCATCACTCAGCTCGAACAGGAGAACAAGGCGCTCAAGGAGCAGGTCGGGACGGTCACGCAGATCGATATGGGGACGCTCGCCCAGAAGATCTTCGAACTCGCGGAAGCGGCCAAGGAGCGCAAGGCCCTGGAGTCCGTGGAGAGCAAGGGTCGCGTGGTCCAGATCCCGAAGGAGCTGGTCGAGATCATTGATGTGGTTGGGATTCCGGTGGAGGCAGAGCTCATCGAAAAGGACGAGGACAATGCTGAATCTGAATGAAACACCCGATACTGTTCTCGAGATTTGTCCGAGGGTGAGGCGTCCTTTTTGACGGCTCCGGTGAACAACCGCTTCGACGCGTACCGAGAGTACGCACTGCTGTGGGACTATCCGCACCGCATGGGCGGCTATCGTCGGGGCCTGTGGGCCAAACTCAGGGATTACATCGACACGGGGGTGCGATGGGGGAACGTTCACGACATGTTCCAAGCCATGACTATCCTTGGAGGCGAATGGGTTTCCTTCGACATGCGTGTCAAAGAAACCTTCGGGTGGTCACGACCTGATGGTACGGAGCGCCAGAGTGTTCTGCTCGTTCATGTGAAGGAAGGTTGGAGGTGTTCACCCGGACACTACAGCCGTGACTGGCATGTCGAGGGACCCCTCCGGCGTTTGATGAAAACGCCGGAGGGTCGGAAGACGATCGCGCACATACTGACGACGGGCGACCACTGCTTGCAATTCGATGACGACGAGTTCGTGCCTGCCATTCTCCGGAAGCTGGGTGCGCTCCCCGTTACCAGAGCAGACTCAGGTTGCCCCTGAGATACGCCTTGGCTTTCATCGTTTTGCCGGTGCCGTGGTCGTGCACGGTGTCACGCTGGATGGCGATCGTCCGTACTTTGTCACCGCGAGCACCTCCGCCAATCTGACGGCGCCGGTTGTTGTTCCGGTCCTTGGTGCGACGGTCGGTACCGGCAGCTTTCAGACGAGCCCGGAGAACCCCCATCGCCGTCTGTCGGTTGAAGTGTTGGCTCCGGCCACCGTCGACCCGAACCATGATGCCCGAGGGCGTGTGGGTCAGGATGACGCAGCTATCGGTCTTGTTCCGATGCTGGCCCCCTTTTCCACTCCCGCGGGTGAACGATTCCTCCAGGTCACGCGGGTCGATGTGGACCTCGTGCTCGGAAGGCTCATCCAGTACTGCGACCGTCACCGTGCTGGTGTGGACGCGGCCTCTTTTTTCGTTTGGCGGTACGCGTTGGAAACGGTGGCCGCCGGCTTCGTGGCAGAACGCAATCGCGGCGTTCTTGCCGGAGACGCGCATCAGCAAAAAGCCGGGGCGCACCTCGACCAGTTCGTGGTCAAAGCCGCTCCAACGTCATGTACTTCTGGTAGATGCGATACTGCTCGGTGACCAAAGACTTGGCGTCTTGGCCCCCTTCCGCAGCGCGAATCTCTACTAGGATCGTTTCCATGTCGATTTGTCTACTTCCTCTTGCGCGTGAACGCAAGTAGCTGTTTCAGGTTCCTGCTCTTGTGAACGAAGCTGGAACCTGGCTAACCGAAGAAGATGTGTTTGGAGAGTGACATGACGTTTTGCGGAAACAGGGGGAGTCGAACCCCAGACGGTGTCCCGCCCACCCAATGCCCAGGGGCATACCCCTTTGTGCATCCTATTTCCTTGTTGGAGGGCCACCCGAGAATCGAACTCGGAACCCGCGGATTAAAAGCCCGCTGCTCTACCAGGTTGAGCTAGTGGCCCTTGGAGAGCGAGGAGGGATTCGAACCCCCGGTGGGACTTTCGTCCTCCGGATTAAAAGTCCGGTGCGTTCGGCCAGGCTACGCTTAACTCGCCCAAAGGGATGGAGCGAGGGTGCGTTTGAGAGTGTCGTGTGCTGGAAACATGATGATCTTTCTTGGTGAGCCCAGTAGGAATCGAACCTACAACCTACTGATTAAGAGTCAGCCGCTCTGCCGGGTTGAGCTATGGGCCCAGGGTGGTGTCAGGGTGACGGTCCCACGATCAGTGGGCGTGTCCTGGCACCCGGGTCACGGCCGGTCTTTCGTACCGTTCGTGGTCCCGTTGGTGAGCCGAGAAGGAATCGAACCTTCGACCTATGGGGTAAGAACCCACCGCTCTGCGCAGACTGAGCTACCGGCCCGGGGATAAACGCTATCGACGCCCAAGAGGCGGATTGCGTCCGTCCCCTCGGGCTACAGCTTGGTCTTGCGTTTCATGCAGAACATGGTCTTGCCGTTGTAGTCGTGCTCGACGTTCGTGTCAAGCGAGTCATTCAATTTCTTCGAGTTGTTCTTGGAGTTGGAGGTCAGCGAAAACCTCTTGTCGGGTTCGGACACTGTTGGTCTTGCCGTAGATGCAGAACCCAAAGTGGCGTCGCGGGTTGCCGCACGAGTAGCACGAGCACCAGCAGAGGTTGTCCGCGAGTCGAGGCGCCGTGTGTCGGATCCTCTCCTCGGTGTCCCCCCACCGTCGGAAGAGCGCACGAGCCCTGTTCACCATCCGTTGCCGGTGGTGTCGGCGTAGTGCCCTACTCATCATCCACCTCCTGCATCGCCCGGAGTTCCTGCACGGTGCGTGAAGGACCGTTCGAGTTCCGAAGGCGCCGCGGGTTGCAGCACATCCAGCAGGAACAGAACGAGAAGTTGTCCCGACGAAGCCGAGACCACCGCTCGATGTCATCGAAGGTGATGTCCCCGGTGGCGAGTGACTCGTCCCAACGGATCTTGAGGATGCGAGCGCAGTGCTGAAGCATGCGCTCACGGTGATGACGACGTAGAGCTCTCTTGGACATGACGGCCTTTCCGGCCCGCCCAGTCCTGTCAGCTCTATGCTCCGGACTGGGCTAGACCTTGATCGGCTTGTCCGGGGGTGTGGCCCCCAGGTCCGAAAGGCTGTCCGTCGGTTTCATCTCGTAGTCGATGTAGACGGCAGTCTTGCCGTCCTCCATCGCGCGTTCGAGCTGTTGTCGCCAGAAGATCGTCTTGGAGGTCGGTGGCATTGCCACGAAGACCGACAGCTCACCACGGCGCAAGGTCCCCTCCCCGGAGAGGATTTCGTCGAGCTCTAGGAGCCCGGTGTTGAGCACGTCGGCCATCGTGAAAATACTGACCCCTCTGTCATACCCCTGTCAAGGGGTAGAAGCGATATGGAGATCTACAGTATCAATTTCCACGGAGAGCAGACCGGAGACGGCTATTGGACCGCAGGGGTCTTCACCGATAAAGCCAAGGCTGACCGCGTTGCCGCGTGGATGAACGACATCATGAAGCTCAACGGCGAGCTCTGGATGCGGGACGGAGATCTCGCAGAGGATCTCAAGTTGATGTGCGAGATCGTCGGTCAGGAGGGCTACTACGAGGTCGTGGCCGAGGAGGTGTTCGATACCGCCGCCGAGTGGATGGCCGCGCACTCGATCAAGAACCATCAGGGAATGTCTGACTGGCCCCAGGTGGACGATGTCGAGGTTGCCCTCCAGGCCCACGACCCGAGCCACAAGCTCACCAAAGAGGGAGCCCAGCTCCGTCTGTTCTAGGGCGCCCCGAAGATGCCGATGATCGCTGCGAAGCGGCCGTAGTGTTTCTGTGACAGGACCATGGGGAACGGCGCTTTGCAGAAGGGCACTCCGAAGACCCGTTCCCCGGGCCAGATCCCTTTGGCCCATCGGGGTAGATGGATGTGGGCTACGGCAATCCCTTGCGCTTGCAGGTTTTGGAAGGCATCCGTGATGGGGCCTTTGAGACGCTCCACCTCGTCGTCCTGGAAAGCCCACGCAATCGGAGCCAGCTTTTCCAGTACCTCCTCTGCAGGCATCCGAACATCACCATCGTCCTTCACCAGGCAGCCGTCTTTGTCGTAGACCCTGGTGGACCCGACAAACGTGGAGAGCTGATTGGTCTTCATCGTACGCCGCTCCCAGTCGATGTCGACGTACTCGGTGAGGTGGCTGCTCCAGTGTCCTCCGAGTATTTTGTCGATGGCCCCGTACGCGATGGGGTCGAAGTGCACCTTCGTTGGATGGCTGTCGGGCCACGTCCGCAAGGTCTCTCCTGCGGGCTCGCACAGATGTGAACGGTGCTCGGAGCCGTCGTGCAGACGGACAGTCTTGTCCACGATCTTCCCGTCTTGGGCCCGGTAAGGGCCTGACTCGACGGTGCCTACTACAGAGGTACCGTCGAGCCTGAACGCGCGGACGGTCCAGCCAGGTTCGACGATGTGCATGCCGTCACTCTACCCGCTACGGGCAGAAGGTGACGGTGTAGTCCACGAGGCCGTTGGTCTTGCGGCAGTTGTACGTTCCGTTGACATCATCGAACTGCCAGGCGTAGACCCCGGGGCACGTTTTGTGGACGTTGGCGATGTAGTCCTGGCTCGTGGTGTCCCACGCTCGGCTCTTGTCCGTGTTCCAGGGATTGCACACCTGGTCCGCCGGCCACGGAGGTTGCGTGTAGGGAGAGCAGCCGTAGCCGCCAGCGCATGTGGCCTCTCCGCAGGTGATGGGACTCGTCATTGAGCACGAGCAGCAGAGTTTCGCCTGCGTGCTATCGGGGTCCCCGCTGTTGACCGCGTTCTGACAGGGGCTCCAGCAGCTATCGCCACCGGCACTGAGCCCCTTCGGACACGTCGGCGCCGAAGTGCATCCTGACACCGTGCACCAAGGAGCTTTCAACCCTGGGTCTGGTTTCGGGTTGAAGGTGCCGGCCACAGCCACGACAGAGAGGGACTCCCCCCATCCATCAACGAAGCTCACATCGTAGGTGTCATAGGGGCCGAGACCTCCAGCGGCGTCGAACGTGAACTCGCCGATCCCCACCGGGGCTTTCCCAGAATATGCGCACTCCAGGCCGAAGGTTTTGTTGTCCGCAGTCAGACAAGAGCCACTCGTGCAGCAGGGCGTGAACCCGTCGCAGAGGTCCTTATCGTTGAACGTGCACCCGGTACGTGGCCAGAAACGACCGCTCCATCCCACTTCAACTTGGAGGGTGGTCTTGTCGGTGCCGGAGCCCTTGGCTCCCATCTGCCAACCGCCGTTGTTGAGACCGCTGAACCCGGTATTGCCGACTGATCCAACCCAGATGTCACTGGAGCACTGGTTGACGAAGTTGACCGTGTGCGTCCCAGGGGTCCCGACATCGAGCTTTGCGCCGACATCCAGCTTCGCAGCGGGATCAGTCTTGGCTGCGGAGTCGTCAGCCTGTTTGTCGCACGCAGGCGCAAACAGCAGGACAATGAGTGCTTTATGGACGTGTGCCATCAGATACGGGGCCCGATAGGGGTAAAATCGAGGTAATGCTCGTCCTGTTCCCATCCGATCCCTTCGAGCCCAAAAAACCCGACCCAGATTGGGCCACCGAAGCCGACATCGCCAAGCAGTGTGGCTATCAGGTCGCTTTCGTGCACTGGGAGTCCCTGGTCAACGACGACGATGCGGCAGCGGCCGTGAAGTACGTCCCTGATTTCGAGGAGCCCACACCGGCTATCTACCGGGGGTGGATGCTCACGTCCGATCAGTACGAGAAGCTCTACGAGAAGCTCCAGGTTTGCCTGGTGGACCTCATCAACACCCCCCACCAGTATCGGAAGGCTCACGAGTTCCCCGGTTGGTACCTCGATCTCGTCGATTCGACGCCCGACTCCGCAATCATCCAGAAGCATGAGATCAGTGTCGAGAGGATCCTCCGTACTGCCCAGGAGATGCTCGGTCGTTACGAGCACGGCATCCTCATCAAGGACTACGTGAAAAGTAGGAAACACGAGTGGGAGGAGGCGTGCTTCATCCCCAACATGGAGAAGGCCCAGACCGTGATCTCGAATTTCCTGGAGCGCCAGGGTGACGATCTCCAGGGGGGTGTGATCCTGCGTCAGTTCGTGCCGCTCAAATCCATCGGCAAGCATCCTCAGTCGGGGATGCCGATGTCGGAGGAGTTCCGAATCTTCTGGCTCAACGGACACAGCATCAACATCAGCGAGTACTGGGACGAGGACGCCTACGAGCGTGTCACCCACGAGGTCCCGGAGCCCGACGGTGGTTGGGAGGAGAGTATGCCTCGCAGTTTTTCGGCCCCGAAATCCATCGAGGATCTCCCTTCGTTCGAAACTCTCGGCGCGCTGGCGGCGAAGGTGGACAGCCAGTTCTTCTCCATGGACCTCGCACAGACGGCAGACGGCGAGTGGATCATCATGGAGATCGGTGACGGTCAGGTCTCTGGGTTTCCGCAGATGCCCAACGACGCCATGAAATTCTATCCGGCGTTGGGGCCGATACTGTCCCACAAGCATGGGAGCCATGACCACGAGGGGGACGACGAGGAAGTGGTCGAGGCGGAGAATGGGCGCCGCAAAAACCTCCCGCCGCTGACCCAGGTGACGCTCGACGGTATGACGTGCGCCGTGGAGGGGTGTGACCACAAGAGCCACAGCACCGAGATGTTCCTGCATCCCCAGTGCCACATCGGTGCCCCCACCTGGTGCTCCTACGAGAACGGAGCCCTCACGGTTTCGTGTTCCGAGTGCAAGAGGATCGTGGCGAAGATCGCTGTCGACCCCGGGAATGTTCCCCGACACTGATGGGCCGTCACGGTCGAAAGAACCGGGATAAGCTCCGCGAGTGGAAAGGGAAACACGATCCCGAATTTCAAGAGCGGATGCGCGTTGCCGCGTTAAACCGTGTTGACCCCGAGACCGGACGCCTCCTTCGCTACAAGAAGTACGCTGACCGGGAGCTCCTGGTGATGACCGGGGGCGATCAGCACGACCCCGAGCTCGTGTGGATGCACTACGACGAGATCGCAAAGCGCAATAAAAACCGGGACTGGGTCTCGGTGAAGATGGCTAAGCGGTTCGGCCTCGATGCGGGCCTCCCCCAGCGATGTTGGTACACGGGCGTCCAGATGTACCTCGTCCCTACGGACCTCCGGATTGCTCTTCACTACTACGTTCCGTGGGAGTGCTCTCGGGAGCATCTCGTATGCGAGCGCAACAACGGCCTCGGTAACGGCCAGTCGAACATCGTCATCGCGGGGCGTTCCATCAACGACAACCTCGGGCACAGCCCGCTCCCGCTCAAGCTCCTGCACCGGCAGGAGTTCGCCAAGCGCGAGATGGACCGTGAGACGATGACGTGGGCGTCTATGAAGCCGTGGATCGACTGCATCATCGAGGTGGAGAACCAGTATCGCCTGGGGGCCCACTACCCCTGGCAGCCTTGGGCGTTCGACCCCGGCACCGCACACCGCAAGATTGCCGACGCTTTCAACGTGGAGATGATGGCGGAGGAGCAGGCTTTCCTCGCGCTCGACGACGAGAGCCGCAAGCAGTGGCTCGACGAGTTCGTGTGGCGATGGTGATTCAAAAAAAGTGAACAAGGGTGCTTGACAGCCCGTCGAAGCGCGCGTACACCTGGACAGGTCGCCTCCCTTGGCAGGAAAGCGGCTTCGGATTTTTCGCCATGAAACGCTCCACGACATACACAGCCACGACAACGACCAATCTGGTCGTCGTGGCCGTCGTATTGCCCATTATGGGCGATATGACCCCGTGTTGAGCATTTCCCGGCGGATTTACCGAACTCCAACTGAGTGAAGAAACCCGCCGGGGAGCCCGGAAGGGTTGCTCGACACGGACTGGCCACGCCGGCCTTATCGCTGGCGTAGCTCAATGGCAGAGCTCCGGATTTGTAACCCGAAGACGTGAGTTCGATTCTCACCGCCAGCTCCAAGCACTTCACTTCAACAGGAGAACACCAACATCAATCGCCCGTGTAGCTCAGTCCGGCTAGAGCACCTCATTCGTAATGAGGGAGTCGGAGGTTCGAATCCTCTCGCGGGCTCCGTACGTCTGAGGTCGAGGGTTCGAATCCCTCCGTGGGCTCCGGGACGCAGGTCCCCGTTTAAGGTCACAAGCAAAAGGTAAAGACATCTGTTTCATTCACAGAAGACTCCTGGTTCGAATCCAGGCTCCGGCTCCATTTATGCCGGAGTGGTCAAATGACTGCACACCCACCTTGCACACTCACCTGCATCCCTAACTTTTCCAATCCTGTCCCAGGTTGTCCCCTGATCAAGGATCCGTGATGGCCGGCCACCGAGGCTGACCGGTAGACACAAAAGCCTCAACTTTTCCATCCCATCCTAACGCGCCTCGATGAAGCGAGGTGCACGACAGCGCACCGCACCGAGGGGCGATACAGCAGGCGACCGGACGGCCTGTGGGATCAAACAGCCGAACTTTCCAGACACCCACTCACCCCAAGAAAGGAGCAGCACGATGAACACCAACAGCGAAAGCGATGATGCGGACGATACCGACGATATGTACGGAGCAGTGGCGCAATTGGTAGCGCAACGGATTGTCTGTCCGAAGGTTGCGAGTTCGATTCTCGTCTGCTCCGCCAACATGGGGTGTTGGTCTAGTCTGGCTTAGGACGCCTGCCTGTCACGTAGGAGGTCACGGGTTCAAATCCCGTACGCCCCGCTTTTTACACTGGTCCGCACAGGACACCTTGGCCGTCGGTTCCATTTCTGCCATACTGAAACGGTGAAGCCTGATCAACGAGAAGAAGCAAGAGACCTGCGTCGTCAGGGACAGTCCCTCACCGAGATCGCCAATCACACGGGATGCGCCAAAAGTTCAATCAGTCGTTGGACCCGAGACATCCCCCTTACCAAGCAACAGGTCGAACAACTACGAGACAAGGAGGAACAAGGGCGTCTGAAAGGACGCATCGCCGCAGCATCCCACCCCAACTCCCCTAAGCAAATCTGGGCCAAGAAACGAGAAGAGGCTCGGGTACGAGGTCGAAGGGAAATTCCCGTTGACCTTTCCAGTCGCACCCTCCGGGGAGTGATGGCTGCGCTCTACTGGGGTGAAGGTAAAAAGGAAAGGAACTCGTTTTCAATCAGCAACACGGACCCGGACATGATTCGATTCGTGCTCCAGTTTCTACGGGAGGAGTGTGAGGTCCCCGAAGACAAAATTAGACTGCGGGTTCGTCTGCACCCGTCGCTGGACGGTAGCAAAGCTAAACGGTACTGGAGCCGGGTGTCTGGAGTGGCGTCTTCCAAGATCAAGGCCACGAAGAATTTGAACAAAACCAACAAAGGAAAACGGAAAGGGCATCCCTACGGGTGTTTGGAGGTCGCGGTTCACGACACACTTTTCCGAGCTCGCATCGAAGGATGGATGGACCAACTCAAAAACTATGCCGGGTTAACTCAGAGGTAGAGTGCCATTTTCACACGATGGAAGCGAAGGTTCGAGTCCTTCACTCGGTACCAAACACAGCCTCGTAGCTCAGTGGCAGAGCAGCACCTCGACACGGTGAAGGTCGTCGGTTCAATCCCGTCCGAGGCTACCAAGAACATCAACCAAGAAAGGAGCAGACCGAGATGGAAAACGAAGACGAGAGTGACATTGGACCGATTATCTACTCGGTCTGTAGCTCAGTTGGTTAGAGCGCGCGCCTGATAAGTGCGAGGTCGAAGGTTCAACTCCTTCCAGGCCGACCGAGGACGTGTAGCACAGCCTGGTCGGTGCAGCCGCCTGATAAGCGGAAGGTCGGTGGTTCAAATCCACCTACGTCCACCAAGAAAGTCGAGGACGACACGATGGGGATGACGAACGAAGTTTTCAAGATCTACTAACGACGGAGGACGAGCTGACGGAGGACGAGTTCCTCCGTCTCGAACAGCTCGTCCGAGCTCAACTAGGACTCGGGAAAAAGCAGAGCCCTAGTCGAGCACTTCGCCGCATCCGTGGGCGCAAGAACCTCACGCTGTCACAGGTTCACTAAATTTTGCGGGTTGGGGGAGTCCGGTTGTCCCCGCGGGGCTCATAATCCCGAGACCTCGGTTCAAATCCGAGACCCGCTACCATTTTCAGTTCGACGGGCCGCCCGTACCAGTCGAGCGCAGTGCAGCAACGGGCATTTTTGCGACGTAGCTCAGTCCGGCAGAGCATTCCCCTCATAAGGGAGAGGTCGTGGGTTCGATTCCCACCGTCGCAACCAAGCTAAGGATCAACGGCGCCCGGTCAAAAAGGCCGGAAAGTTGAGGTTCCTTGGCTCTTTCGTGCAAGGCCCATATTTTCACGTAACTCAGGGGTACAAGGGCCAGCCCCGACTTTTCACGAAACTAGAGAGGAAGAGACACCATGGAGAACAACAAGGAAAACCTCGGGCCCGCTGAGACCATCATCCAGTCTCTCCTGGCGTACTCAGATCACATGGTTCACAACCGCCCTGGCGTTGTGGTTCCCGACGCGCGTGCCACTATTGGCGTGCGGTGGGATCCCGTCACGCACAAGGAGGCGGACGGCGTCAAGAAGGTGTTCCGTCTCAGCAAGGCGGGGAAGAAGAACGTTCGTACCGAGATCGGCACGATGAACGGCGACAACACCGTTCGGAACGGCCGTAACGAGGTGGGGCTGTACCGCAAGAGCGGTCTGTTCCCCGAGGTCGCGGTGTGGTTCTACAAGCAGGTCGCTGAGGTCTGGAAGATGGACAACGAGTTCGCTGCGAAGTGGGCTTCGTTCGCCTTCCGTCAGGAGCACCGTGACCTCAAGGTCGTGCTCGCTGCGTTCCTTCTGGTTCAGTCTCGGAAGGGGGACCCCGTCATGGACGGCGGTGAGCACCTGTTCGACGATGACGACTACCGGAACGTCGGTGAGGCCATGCTTCTTCTCCAGGAGAAGGGCAAGGATCTGAACCCGAAGCTCCTGCTTCGGATCTACGACGTGCTCATGCTGCCCGAGATCGCGGAGATCAACCGCGAGCTCGGCTTCGGCAAGTCGGCCAAGCGTCCGTTCCTCGGTCGATGGCCCAAGGCCATCGAGAAGTGGCTTCGGTTCCGTGAGGAGAACCCCAAGATGCTGGAGGGTCTCGTCAAGGCCGGGTTCCGTACCACGGTCATGACCATGGCTCGGCGTATCGGCTACAAGCCGACCTCGGACAAGTTCTTCGAGGCTCTGCGCTGGAAGCAGAAGCAGGCCGACGACGGCCGGCGTGGCATGGCGATCGGTAAGGCGGTCAAGGCTGCCGAGTCGTGGGACGATCTCAACGAGGCGGCTATCTGCCAGCTCATCGAGAAGACCAAGCCGAACTGGAAGCGGATCGTGGGTCTCCTTCCTCCGAAGGTGGGAGTCACTCGTGCAGTGATGGTTGCGGCCATCGAGGCCGGGTCCCTTTCGGACAAGGACATCATCATCATGACTCCGACCCTGGAGGACCTGGGCCTGTTCAAGATCCAGGAAATCAAGGAGCGCCACGCTGCGGCTCTCGCCAAGGCGGACGACATGCGTGCGGCTAACATCGCCCGCAACGTTCGGTCCAAGGAGCTCCAGGAGACGATGGAGGAGGGTGCCGACAAGGTGGCTCAGAAGGTGGTCGAGGAGACCATCCGTGGCTTGTCGATCAAGTTCCTCGTGGATATCTCGGGGTCGATGCAGGGTGCTCTGGATGCTGCAAAGCCTCTGATCGCCAAGTTCCTCCAGTCGTTCCCGCTCGACCAGGTGAAGGTCGCCGTGTTCAACACGAACGGTCGGGAGGTCACCATCAAGCACGCTTCGACGAAGGGTGTGGAGGCGGCTTTCCGTGGCATCGGCGCTGGCGGTGGTACTGACTACGGTGCCGGGATCCGTGTGCTCCAGAAGTACAAGCCCGCGGATGACGAGGACTCTCTGATCATCTTCATTGGTGATGAGGAGGCACGTCCCTTCCACACGGCCGTCGAGGCTTCGGGCCTGCGCCCGGTCGCTTTCGGGTTCCTCAAGACGGTTGCGTTCGGGGGAGCCGCGGGTTGGCGTGCGCGTCACTATGGCGCGGACAACAGCACCGCGGTGCGAGAGACGGCCAACCGGCTCGGTATCCCGTGCCTCATGCTCGATGACCGTACCTTCGAGGATCCCTACGCGATCACTCGGACGATTCGGGCTCTGATCGCTGCAACCCCGGTTGGGGAAGCGGTGGCTGGTCGCGCGCGCCCTCGTGTGACGCTCGTGGACCAAATCCTTCAAACGGAGCTTCTCCAGAAGCCCGCATGGGCATGAGGTGACCCCATGGGTTGGAGAGATCTACTCACGGCCGAGGGGGAGACCACTACTCTTCCTTGGACGGGTGGTGGGTCTCTCCACTCCGAGTCCCGAACTTTCAAGCTCGGGACTCGGCCTCGGGATTTTGGTTGGTACGCCTTCCAGATCGAAGGCAACAAGGCCGAGGACCCGAAGCCCGCTGACCCGGCTCCTGAACTTCTCAAGAGCTCGGTCAAGGGCTACCTGGTCGGGGACCGTCTGGTCCCCGACGACACCCGGATCGACCCCGACCCGGGCAAGATCATCAACTACTCGGAGAAGGTCTATCTCCTTCCCGAAGACCTCGACCGGTTCTCGCGTGTGCGAGCTGGCCGCATTTACCCCGAGGGGCCTCTCATTTTCTGTGAGCAGGATTTTCCCCTCGGTCCCGAAGAGGAAGTCATGAACGCTTTTCTCGACAACCAGATCAGCACGTTCGGTATCCGCAGTGTGGTGCCCGCGCTCGATGCAGCCTTCCGCATGGAGGTCTACCAGCGTCAGCAGGCAGAGCTTCGTCGTCAGGAGCTCATCCGTCGTCGTGCCGAGGAGGAGGCCCGTCTCGCCAAGGTGGCTCGTCGTGCGGAGCTCCTGGAGAAGCTCGGGGATGGTGCTGGTCGGCGTGAACTGGCCAAGGAGGATTTCCAGGAGGCTGCCAAGGCGGCTCTCACGGTCGGCGGTGCGCAGTATCTGGACCACCGTAAGAGTGGTCGCAAGAATGAGTGGACCGTGAAGTACCGCGTCGATGGGCAGCGCCTGGAGTGCGTGTGCGACACGAACCTCCAAATCATCGATGCCGGTGTTTGTCTTACAGATCACGGCACCGATGAGAAGGGCGACACCTACTTCACTCTGGAATCTCTGCCCGCAGTTATTCGCCAAGCGATCCGCGAGCACAAGCTCGTCGTATGGAGGCATGTCTGATGGAATTCAAAGACCTCGATATCAAGACCGTTGGCCAGGAGATTCTCCTGGTGGGTGGGGTGTGGGCTGGCAACGATCAGACCCTCGTCGTCGTGTTCCCCGAATTCGGAGAGCATGAAGGGGACATCCGTGTCCTCACCCCGACGACCGAGGAATGGCAAAAACTCATCCGTCAGTCCGACCTCGTCGAGACCGAAGTGCTGGAGAAGGCCGAGGACGGGAAGCTGTACAAGTCCGTCGCCCGCAAGTGCCAACGCAACATCGAGCAGGGTGTCTCCTGGAACGTCTATCGGCGTGATGGGTACGCCTGCCGTTACTGCAACAACAAGGAGGTCCCGCTCACCGTGGACCACCTCGTGCTCTGGGAGGACGGAGGGCCGTCCACCGAAGCCAACCTCGTGTCGGCTTGCCGCAAGTGCAACAAGGTGCGAGGCAACATTCAGTACGCTGACTGGCTCAAGCATCCCTACTACCTGAAGACCTCGGTAAGGCTCCAGGGATGGCAGAAACGTCAGAACGAGGAAGTTCTGGCGACTCTCGACGAGATTCCACGAGTTATCAAGAAGAGGAAACGATGAATTTTTCACCCGTAGTGCTCGTGTTCATGCTGATCTGCGTGCTCATTTTGGCGTTCACGCATGTTCCTTGGAGGAAGCGATGATCGAAGCAGGCGCAGTCATTACGGGTGCAGGAGTCGTCCATTGGCATTTGCCAAACGGCCGAACGGGAGGCAGTCTCCCCGACAGTCGGGATCTGTGGGACGTTCTGTGGGAGCACCGAAGGGAAGCATTCCTGGGGTTCGCACACAGTCACCCGGGGTCGGGTCTGCCCGGCCCTTCCTGGACCGACATCACCACCTTCGCCGCCGTAGAGCTCGGGCTCGGGCGACGCCTGACCTGGTGGATCACGAGTTCCGATCGTGTGATCGGCTTGAACTACGAAGGACCCAAGAAGCACGACTACAACCATTTTCTCGCGGACGAGCCCGACTGGGCTGCACAGCTCCGCGACTACTCAAAGGAGAATCGTCATGGACATGGATAACACGCAAGCACGTCTCAACATCACCTACAAGGGAGAGAACGGGGATCTCCCGGATCCTGTGTTCTTCGATGCCGTCGATGGCGACATCAAGACCTGGGTTTCGGAGGCCGTTTCCAATGGGTCGATCCCGGGCATTCCGGCCGACGCGGATCCGGATTTCGCCGATTTCGTGGTGGACCGTTTTTCGGCGAACGCCGATCGGGACTACAACCTGATTCAGGTTCGTCCGAAGACTCCGTTCGGGGGCTAACGGGAATAGAGGTAACAAACCCGGTTCAAGATCCCGATGAGCAACGACATAATCGAACACACCGTCACCCTCCAAATTCCGGAGTCGATGTGGTCGAAAACGATGGAGGGGTTCCGAGCTCTGCGGAAGCTCCACCAATCCGCGGGAGGGAGTTCCCGTTTGGTGAAGGACGGGGACAAGTTCACGTTCACTGCCAAGGGGCCGTCCACTTCGGTCCTGGATGCCATCAAGAATACGGATCGTCTCCAACAGGCGGTCAGTCAGGCTCGCGAGTCCACCGTGGATTTCTTGCGAGAGACCCTTCGGAGGGGTGAGGTTCGTCGAGAGCAACGCAAGGACGAATTCCTGGGGATGGTGGCCGACGAGATCCTGAAGCAGAAAAAGGGCGACAAGTAAAAGGAGACCTCATCATGAAAATCACGATCATCGGCGTCGGCGCACTGGGTTCCCATCTGGTGCAGACCCTCCGGAACGAGGAGGTGACCATCAAGGTCATCGACTTCGACCGGGTGGAGATGAAGAACGTCGCTTCTCAGTTCCATTTCAAGAATGGGGTGGGCAAGAAGAAGACTGAGGCTCTCAAGGCGGCCATGCAGTTCTGCTATGGCCGTAAGATCGAGGTCGTGAGCAACAAGCTGACGGCCGACAACGAGAATCAGCTTCTCGGCGGGGCGGATCTACTCATCGACTGCCTGGACAACGGAGAGGCCCGTAGGATCGTTCAGAAGTTCGCTCGGGAGCACGGGGTCCCGTGCCTCCACGGGGCTCTTGCGGCCGATGGGGGCTTTGGGCGGGCCATTTGGGACGAGGACTTCGTCATCGACGACGTGGGCGACGCTGGAGCTCCGACCTGCGAGGACGGGGAGTTCCTGCCGTTCATCCAGCTCACCGCGACCTACATCGCCTACGCGGCGCAGCGGTTCATCAAGGCCGGCCGCAAGACCGGCTACTCGATTTCGCCGGCCGGAGTTGAGAAAATCTGAGAAAGGGTCTTGACAGCGTGTATGACTGCGCGCAGTATCCCGAACTCACGGCTGTTCCATACACGCAGGTCTAACAAGCACAACCCCGACCCAGTAGCGGTCGGGACCTTGAAGCCCCCCAGACCACGTACTCGGAACTACCCTGAACAACATGGAGGACACGGCCCTAATGGAGGGTCAACCCGACGGTAAATCGGTAGAAACCGACACCACCACTCGCTCCTTCACGGGAGCTCTCGGCGAATGTCCACAAGCTAAACAACTCTTGGTTCGAATCCAGGGTCCTCCACTACGAAGTGACCACTCCAGTTAGGCTCACAAGCAAAGATAGCTCAGTCGGTTGAGCGTCTGGTCGATAACCAGAAGGTCGCGGGTTCAAATCCTGCTCCTTGCACCAAAACAGCCTCTCCCCTCGGTCACTTCGCAACTTTTTCAGGGCACCGTTTCGCTGCCCTTTCCCTTCGGGGGAGAAGAGGGAACTCCCTCAAGCGAACACCCCACTTGCCGGATTGACCCGTGGGGGTCACCGATTTTTCAGATCGGCTAGATCCGACACCGCCACTCGCTCCCTCCGGGGAGCTCACGGGTGAATGTCTACAAGCAACTGCCAGGTTCGACTCCTGGATCCGGCGCCACGAAGCAACCACCACAGCAGGGCTCACAAGCAAGTAGCTCATTCGGTTAGAGCAACTGTCAATGACACAGTAGGTCGCTGGTTCGATTCCAGCTTTGCAACCAAACAAGCTCTTCAACTCGGTCGCTTCGTAACTTTTCGATCAACGCCAACAGAACAATCTCACAAGCAATTGTTGGTTCGAGTCCAACTCTGCCCACCACTAAGGGCAGATAGGCAAATTGGTAAAGCCACCAGACATGTAAATCTGGCGTGAAAACGCAACTCAAGGTTATTCACTCGGCGTTGATCAACTTTTCCCTCCCCGCGCGGCGCTCACAGGAGCGCCCGGGGAACCCCTTTCGTAGCAAATCACAATCCCGAGAACAGCCGCCGATGGGCGACGTGACAGGCTGGTCTCGTATTTTCTCAACCTGATGCGGGATGGAGCAGTCAGGTAGCTCGCCGGGCTCATAACCCGGAGGTCACGAGTTCAAATCTCGTTCCCGCTACCACCTACACAATATGGCCAGGGAGGCCCACGATGCTCCCGACGGAACCCGCAGGCGACGGCTTGCGGGGAATGTCGAGGGCCGCTCGGGGCTAGGGGACGCCCAACCTTGTACGGGATCCCGGGCCGCCAATTTCATGGATGACTACGAACACCCGGAGGAGATGGCATCCCCTCCGGGTGTCGTCTGTTGGCGCTGCGATGACGAGCTCGTCATACACCATAGCGCCGGACGTTCCTCTCCGTGCCCGGCATGCACCACGAGGCCCACTCGACGCCACCTCCTGCGTGACGTGATGTGGAAGTGTCGCCCGAAGGCGAGCTACACGAACTCGTAGGTGAGGCCCTTCGCGTAGACCTGGGCTCGCTGGTTCTTCACGAACATGTGCACGAGCTCGGCTCTGAACACCGGCTTCTCGTCCTCGATGGTGACGAAGGTGGTGTGTCTGCCGGGGTCGTAGATCACCTGTGTCCAGCCTTCTAGGTTTTCCGGGTCGGTTGGGATGATCTCCCCCCGGACCCCGGCGTGGAGGGTCTTCCGATTTTCTCTGAGCATCCGCTCCCGCTCCTTTTGGTCGATCTCAAAATCGACATCTCGGAGGGTGATGTTCGGGGTGTGCCGACGTACTCGACCGGTCTCTCGGTTCTGGACGGTGAACACCTTGTCGTAGATGTTCCAGTAGACGAAGTTCCGCATGACCTCTGTGTAATCGTACCGGTCGGGGCCTGTTTTTGAACATCTCCTCTTGACAGGGCGTCTCACACGAGTATTCTGCCCATCTCAAGGTTCACCATGTTGACGCAACTCCATACCGAGCCCCTCTCTGAGGGCGAAGACCATCACCATCCTATGGTGCGTGGAGCTCGGCAGGTAGAGCGCTGCACTGTGAATGCAGAGGTCGCGGGTTCAAATCCCGTCACGCACCCCAAAAACGCCGTTGGCGTGCAGTTTAGCTAGCCGAGGCTGCTTGTTCCTGTTGGAGCGAGCCGTCCCGGCCTAAGCCATATCTGCACGCCTCGGAAGCTGACTTGGTACGCAAGCGTCCCGTTGAAGCCGGGAAGGTGGCGGTTCGATTCCGTCCCGAGGCACCAAGTCGAAAGAACAGAACGATGTCACTAATTTTCACTCACTACGATCGCACGCACGCGTGCAACCACGACGGGATGCTCGGCAGTAAAACTGCCGAGGACGGGAGTCGTACATGCGTACGCTGCGGCCGAACCGTGCAACCCGATAGCAAGCCTGTCCGCAACACCGAGACCTTTACGGAGCCGGTCAGCCAAATGGCTGGTCGGCGTCCCACCCGTATGGTCAGGTAGCTCAGTTGGTAGAGCAGTGGACTGAAAATCCGCGTGTCCCTGGTTCAATTCCAGGTCTGACCACCAAAGGATCACCACAATGCCGGGATTTGCAGAGCATGTAGCCACCCAACGATGCCCAGATCGATCTGGTGCCGTGAGCATCTGATCGAGGTTGGTTACGTGAAACGTCGGCCCACGCCAGAACAGCGAGCCCGCGGCTACATGTATCCGGAGGAGTTCATCGGGTGGTATTGGGTCGATCCTCGAACCGGTGAACCGGTTGGCGTATAAAGAGCGACTCACCTGCCCAGGTAGCTCAGAGAGGACTTTCGGGTCTTCGTGGTAGAGCGGCGGTCCTAAACCACCGTGCGTCGTTGGTTCGAATCCAGTCCCTGGGCACCAATCCCTGTAAAATTTACATGAGCATCGTGCAGTACCGTCATGGAGAAATTCACCGTAGCAGGCGTGACCCTACAGGGGTTTGCGCAAGGAGGCGTGCAGACTTCGGTCTACTGCCCCGAAGTGCGTTCGGTGTTCGATGCCGGCTGCGTCCTTCCGGGCGTGACTGCTGATCGTTTCTTCATCACGCACAGTCACCCCGACCACTTCATGGCGCTTCCCCACATCGTGGGGAAGAGAAGCACCAGGAGTGCAAAGACTCCTCTGACCGTTTACGTGCCAGAGCAGATCCTGGAGATGGTCCAGACTGTGCTCAACACGTTGGGCACCTTGTTCGGTGACCGAAATCCTGACTCCACATTGGAGGTCGTGGGCGTCAAGCCTGGGGACTCCATCAAGATCGACAAGGAGTACACGGCCCAGGTTCTCGAAACCATCCACCGTGCACCCTCGGTCGGGTACGTCATCGAGCGCACCACTCGCAAGATCAAGCCGGAGTTCGTCGGGGTCGAAGGCCAAGAGCTCGGCCGTCTCCGCAAGAATGGAGTCGAGATCACGGACGCCAAGACGGCTCCGATCCTCGCTGTTCCCGGTGACACGCAGATCGAGTTCCTGCTCAATCAGGAGCTCGCCCGCAAGGCCAAGATCCTCGTTCACGAGGTCACCGTCTGGGACGAGGGTTTCAACAACGTCGAAGGGTGTCGGAACTTCGGCCACACCCACATCGCTGAGATGGTGGAGCACTGCGAGAAGTTCGAAGGCGAAGCTCTCGTGTTGTGTCACCGCTCCATGCGGTACAAGCGGGCCGAGATCGAGGAGATCGCCAAGAAGCGGTTTCCTGCGGCGATGCTTGATCGAATCCATTTCTTCGATGGAGGGGATCGAGTATGAGCGACCGCTACTACTCTGAATTCGACCGGTGGTTTGCCGAGGAACACGACGGATCACCGGTCGAATGGCTCGTCTGCGAGGGATACCTCAAAGGGGACCCCGACGACGAACCGAACAACCTCTCCCTGTGTTCGACGAAGCCTGGTGGCCACAAGCTGTTGAGTTTCGAGGAGCGGCACGTCGTCCTGCATCGCTTCATGGCATCCTCGTACATCGAGGCGTGCAACAAGCGAAACGAGATCATGGGGTGGGGTCCCTACAAGCCCGACGAGCGTTGGGACCCCGAGACCGGTTGGAAGGACTAGGGGTTGAACGTCCCGCCGGGCCAGTCGTAGACGGTCACGGGGATTCCGTTCGTCACGAAGTACTGGTCGATCAGGATTTCGATTTCTGACCAGGAGCCCCCTGCGAGCGCGCACCCGATGCGTGGCATGTGCACGCTGACCTTCTTCTCGGGGTGCGCCATGGCGTGCTGCGCGATGAACTTGAAGCCTTTGCCGATTGCTTCGTAGCGGATGGGAGGCTTTTCGCCGCCCCCGGTGCCGTGCTGCCCGATGATGTTGGCGACGTAGATGTCGTTCTCGACGGGGACGAGCTGCATGGCACCGAGCATCTTGCGGAATTTCACAGTTCCGTGGCGCTCGTACCACTCCCGATATTCCTGCTCGGGGCGCGGCCACTTTTTGCTCAAAGCCAGGACGAATCCTTTCCCCCAGCCGCCTATGTTGTTGCAGCAGTGGGCGATGATCTTGAGTCCTTCCCCCTCGGGCTTCGTCGCGTCGCCTGTGGTGTAGGTGACTTCGGAGGGTTCCAGATTTTCGGCGGGTTCGGCCATCCCTGATTATACGCCTATCGGTCCTCGGTGACTGATGGCCGAATTGATTCAGGGTTTGGACGTTGCGCACCACCAGGGGAACATCAACTTCTCGGAGGTCGCAGGAGACGGCTTTCGCTTCTGTATCTGCAAAGCTACGGAAGGCGCCGACTACGAGGATCCTCGATTTCGTGAAAACATGGAAAAGATCGCCGAGCTCCGGGCGACTGATCCCTCCTTCTACGCAGGGGCCTATCACTTCGCCCGACCCGACAATCGCACCGGGCGTTCCGGTGGCGAGACTGAGGGACGTTGGTTCTCCAAGGTTCTGAACGAGACTGCCGAGCAGTTTGGCTTCTCGATCCAAGAGGACTTTTTGGAGCCCGCGCTGGATTTCGAAAAGTACACCGACGAGAACGGCACCACCAACATCCCGTGGATCGAGGGCTTCCTCGATGTCCTCCAGAACGAGACCGGCCGCGAAGGGATGATCTACACGGGCCCGAACGTGTGGATGTACGAGGTCAGCAACACCACCCAGTTCAACGCATGGCCGTTGTGGGAGGTCACGTACAGTTCGCAGGGAACGAACCCCGATTCGAACCCGATTCGGATGCCGAAGAACGAGCCTGATGAGCCCTACTGGAATTGGACTCTGTGGCAGTGGAGCGGCGGGGGCGACTACGCGTACTACTACCGGCAGTTTGGGCCCATCGCTGGCATCCCCAGTGGCATCGCGGACGTGAACCGTCTCAACGGAGACAACGAACGTCTCCGTGAACTCGCCAACGCTGAAGGCGTCGAGCCACCGCCCGTGGAGCCGGTGTCGTGGCCGAGACCGCCGGAGCAGATCGACCTGAACACCCTACGGGGATCCTACTCGGACTACGTGGCACGCGTGCAGGGGCTCCTGCTGTCCCACAAGTACGGGCCCAAGGGGCTCACCGGCTCGAACGGTTTGCCCGATGGCCTGATGGGTGACAAGACCGAGAGCTACCTTTTGGATTTCAAGACGAAGCATGCGCTCCCGGCTGACACCGTGATGGACTGGGACACTTGGTGGGCCCTGACCTACGACCTGCTTCGAACCTAGCTGTCGACGATCTCGCGAACGATCTTCAGAGCTTCGGCGTACGACTTCGATGAGTCGCGTTGGCGCAGTTTCGGGTCGGAGATGTAGATCCACGCCGTCCCGTCCCAGTTGAGATTCTGCCCGTGGCGCACGGTCACGTCCCCGTGACTCATCATCTCGCCGTACACGGTGATGTCCTTGAGGCACCGACACGCAGCTTCTTGAAGCTGGTCCTCGTCGAGCACGTCGAGTACTTCACCGAGTTTGTTGTGGACGGCTTTCAGCCCCTCGATGGCTTCGCCGTGTGACAGGTGTAGGGCGTCTTTGAACGTGAGCCCCGTGATCGCCATCCATGGTCGGAGGATGTCGATGATGGGCTTGTCGTCCGTCAGACTCCCGATTTCCTGGATGGCCTCTTTGATGGTGATCTGTGGCATGTGGTGTGTCTCCTGTTGGATCGGCCCCCTCGGGCCTGGAGTCACATTACCCACCAGGCACGGTTTTTTCCTCACGTCTGCAATTCTCAGCGTTGTCGCGTACATAGGAGAAAGGGAGCAGCCCTCGGTAACGAAACCGGTCTCTTGACCCCCTTGAAAAGGTGAGGGTCGATGTCCGCTTCGGCCCCGTGACACCCCCCTTAGTAGTGAGGGGTTATCAAAACCGGCCGTGCCGGTGTTTATCTGAGGGAGGGGTTAACAGAACCGGCCGTGCCGGTGTGTATGTAAGTGGGAGATCGGCTCGTTGGGGGTCGAGCTGTCCCATGTTTTTTGGACTCCGTTTTTACACTTCGGGGTCGACCCGCACATCTACCAAGAAAGGAGTTTCACGATGAGTCACGCCATACCAAAACCACATGTTCAGCTCGATTTGGCCGGCCACGAGTTCAAGACCGTAATTCGGGCTTTGACCGGTGCTTTGAACCGAACTGGGACCAAGCTGGAGGAGGAGCTCCAAGCTCGCGAGCTTGGGATTCGTCTGCTAGATCAGTACGTTCGCGGGGAGACCGAGCGCCTTCGACACCTCAAGGGAGTCCTGGGCCACCTCCAAGAGCCCGAGAAAGACGCCCCGGAGGTCGTTCAGGTGAACCCTACGATGCCCGAGGTCACGATCTTGCGTCCCAGGAGTGGGATCACTTCCAGCGCAGGATCGGTCCTCGTGCGTCGCTCGGAGCGGTAGTCGTCCTATCCCAGGGCCTTTCATGATGCAGATGAAGACGCCGACTTCACCTGGAGGCCGCGAGCCAGGCGCGACGAGTTTCACGAAGCGTGAAAATAGCCCAGTCGTGGTCGGGACGATCGACACTGCGCTGTCCTCTCGGATCATCCGTCTTGCCAACGAGCGTCCTGAGTTTCGTGACTCGCTGCAGCCGCTGCTCTACGTCATCGCGGCCAAGAAGCAAGACACGAAACAGATGGACCAGAAGGAGTTCACGAAGCTGATGGAGTACGGTCCACGCTTCGGGGTTATCTCCGCGAATCAAGGTGGGTCCGGCGACAAAAACAAAATCCTGCGTGCACAGCTCATCGCTGATCTGAGCCGGCTTGGATACCGCAAGGTGTCGCCTCTTCGGGGTGAGTGGAATCTGGTTCCTGATGATTCCTTGCTCGTAAACAATGTTCGTCCCGAGGACCTGTTCCAACTCGGTCACAAGTACAATCAGGAATTCGTGATCTACCAGGCTGCGGCGGGCATCATGGGCTTCTACTACACGAAGGGTGAACCCCGAGCACGGATCATCGTGGACCCCAAGGGGGACACGACCTTCCGTTCCGTGTCGGATATGACGCCCTACTCGCGCGGCAAAGGACTGGACCTCGAATGGGGTTTGTTGTGGAGCAAGGAGTTTCCGTGGGATGGTCGGAACCCTCTCACGCGCAAACAGGTTCGTTCGATGCTCAAGCGTGAGGAACTCACGAAGGGCACCGACACCGAGTAGGTCACTTCCCGTCGGGGTCGAACTCGGGAATCAGCGCCGTCGCGATCAGCTCTTCGAGCTTGTCGAGATCGAGCGGATGAACATGCAGAGGTGCCGAGCTACCTGAGAGCCATGCTCGGTTGCGCCAGAATTCCACGATCTCTTTCGCCCGATTTCGAGCTCGACCGTGGGAAGGTGCGGGCATCCCCATACCTTCACTTGTACCGCCGGGAGACTGAGCGCGACGTCCGCAGAAAGACCATGAACCCCCGAAGAACGCCCCTTCGGAAATTTGTCACATGACCCCCAGGGGAGATCTCTACTCTTGGGGCGCGTAGCCCGCGAAGATGGCGTCGGCTTTGGCCCCGAATTGGTCCGCCTGTTCCTGGGCCCCGCCAGCGGTTTTTGCGATGTTGCGTACGAGGGCCGGGAACTTCTGAGCGAACTTCGCCTTGGTCGCCGCGTCCGTCTCTTTGCCTTTGTCCGTCATCTACTGAGGGGGAGCAGATAGGCCAGCTACCGTCGGGCGCTTTTCACGAAACGCATCTCACTCGGGGACGTCCTGCGTCTCCGGTCGTGCCAGCTCTTGTGCGATCTCCAGAGCTGGGCTCACGGCGTCGTAGCCGGTCCAGCTCACCACGTCGACCGCGACGAACTGACCCCATAGCTCGGGTTTGGTGAGATCGTTCCAAACGGTACTTCGCCAAGCCCATTCATGATCGGTCACTTCGTCGGGCTTGTCGGAGTTGTCCCAGTACCCGAACTCCTCCAGCCGTTCGTCAGTGGCGAGGAAGTCGAGGCTACCCGTTACGGCGCAGGCGGTGTCGCAGTACGGGATGATGTAGTAGCGCGTCCGGTACCGACGCAGTGTGATCGTCACGTCGAGCGCCCACGGGTTCCGTTGGAGATTGGTGAGCTGCTGGCCGTAGTTCAGGTGGATCCATCGGTCGATGTCGAAGGCACCCGCTTTCACACCGTTTCCTTTGGCATCCTCTTCACGTCCGATGTCCGTCAGGATTTTCTGGTGCGTCACTGCCATCACGGCCCCGTTCTTTTTCTTGAGCTCGGGCGCGCAGTGTTCCTCCACCCAGGTATTGAACAGCGGGAACAGATTTGCCTTGGTGATCTCATGGTCGTTGGCTTCGGCCCACTCGCGGAACTCCACATTCTGCTGGTGGATTCGGCGGGCAGCTTCCTCCGCTTTGCCGTTGAGGATGTCGTCGAAGATCAACTTGAGGCGTTTTTTGGCCTCAAGCTGACCGCGCTGTTTGAGGTCCCAAAGCAGCGTAAAGGGATCAACGCCCTTCTGGACCCGATATGCCGTATAGACCTTGGTGCTCACAGGGTTTCTACTCTTTCGTGAAGTTTGGGGGCCCGGTTTGTGTAAAAAGTGCAGAGGCTCCGTGCCTCCTATGCCATGAGTGACAAGTTTCCGCGAATCGCGCATTTGCCGTCCTCGCCGGGCGCGACGCCCGACGACGTGCGGATGGAGAGGTGGGGCAAGTTCCTGGGCTACCCAGTGGTCCTCATGGAGAAGATGGACGGCGCCAACGTCTGTCTCACCAACGAGCAGGTGTTCGCTCGTTCCCATTCGGGACCCGCGACGGGACGCCAGTTCAATGAGCTCAAGGCGTACCACGCGAACGTTCGGCATTTGATCCCCGAGGGTTATTCGATTTTCGCGGAGTGGTGCTACGCCGTCCACTCGATCGAGTACGTCGGCGACGAATTTCCGCGGTTGTTCATCATCGGAGCACGTCACGACGAGCGCGGAACCTGGACCGACTGGCAGTACCTATATCAGTGGGCGGGCCGTCTCAACTGTGCCGTCGCACCGTTGATGCAGGTCGGCGTTTTCGACACCGGGGACGAGCTACGAGATCGCGTTATCTACTACGCTTCGACGCGCTCCCATTGGGGCCCGCGAGTCGAAGGTGTCGTCGTGCGTCCGTTGCAGGCGTTCGACAACGAGTTCTTCGCGACGCTCGTAGGCAAACATGTGAACGCCGAGTTCAAAGCCGGCGAGAAGCTGAGTGCCAGTGACCCGTTGTGGCAGCCGGGGAAGTTGCCCGTAACGGGGGTGTTGCCGGTATGAAGGCAATCACCGACGGCACGCAACTGATGGATCTCCTGGAGAGCATCCAGATGGTCGGTACTCGGCTGGAGGACTGGCGCTTCGGGTGGGCGATGGAGACGGTGACCGAGATGAACTACGAAGATGGCGAGCGGGGATGGCTCGTTCGCTGCTCGTTCGAACGCCCCGATGTGAACGGAGAATTCTCCGAGCAGGGCGTCGGGTACGGGCGCGAGTGGTTCATCGCATCGGGCACTCCGGACACCGGAGTGGTGTTCACGGCGTGGCTCGCCATCCAGCAGATCATCATTCACGAGCTTCACGAAGCGTTCACCGTCGAGGTCGATGGCGAGCGCGTGCGACTGCTCGACCCGCACAAAGACCTGGCCGACCTGGCGGTGGGTAGTCGGAGGGCTCCATGACGTTCGAAGAATCCGTGCGCCATTTGATGCGCACCCATCCGAGCCTGTACTGGACGCGAGCCCGCGCGCTCGATGGCCTGTTCATGCACTTCGGCAGCGGTACCTACTGGACCGACGATGGTGACATCGGCAACGCCTACGAAAACGTGGAGAGTGAGGCCGCCTATGCGGCCAAGCATCCTCTGGTTCGGGCCAAGGAGCAGTACGAGAGATCAAGGGCCGAGAGGCTGGAAAATGTAGACCCGGAGTCCCTCAAGAGGGATCTGGCGTGGTGTGACGAATTCTACGAGGAGAAGGTCGCCACCATCAAGGACGTGCTCGACAACCTGGAAGAGCGCGCCAGCGGGGAACCCTGTCTGGTCGAGCACCATTTCTATGGCCTCCTGAACAAGGGGACGGCACCGATCCAACATGTCCCGAAAGACTGCCCCGCCGATTGGGTCATGGGCGCTCGGGAGATGTGCGCTCTGATCCTGGCGTGTCCTTTCGAGGAAACGGAAGGCAAAGATCTCGCTCGCAACCAGCGACTCGCCAAACGAATCCTGAAAGACCTGGACAAGCGGTTTGGCAAAGCGGATTTGCCGGACGTGTCCTACGCGACGTGGAACGAGAAGCATCCTTTCTCGGACACCGTCAAGTTGCGCAAGAAGATGAAGGAGGTCTTTGCGGACCTGGAAAGCGCCTAAAATGGATCAACGACGAGAAGCAGCAATCGCCGCCCTGGCACTTCGACACTCCCGTGAAATGAGCGACCTGCTCGACGGCGGTATGGGAGCCGCACGCGAGAAGTTCAAGAAGCTCGCCACCATGCAACTGGAGTGGATCGAGAACGAGGAGCTCGCAAAGGAGTGGAAGGAGCGCGGCGGCAAGCAGGACGACCTTCCGTTTTTTAGCGAGATGGCTCTGTACTCACTGCTAGGAAAGGACAACGCGCGCACCGTGTTGGCACTCCTGCACCAGCTCGGAGAATCCCTCGGGTTCTCGCGCGTCGAGCAGGACAGGGAGTTCAAGAAGCCCAAGCGCGCCGCCAAGGATCTTCCAGACCAAGACGACATCGACGGCCTGGAGTGCATCCTCCGTGACGAGGCCATCTTCCTTCTGGGCAGTGAGCCCGGGAAGAAGATCCTGCCCTTCATGCGGGCTCTCAGTTTGATGCGCGAGATCGTGGGGGCCCGCGAGTTCCGTGACGGTGTCGAGTATCTCCAACTGCACCCGAAAGACATTCGCATCGGCGACCGTATCGCGAACCACGGTCGATGGATTGAAGTGCTCGGCTTCTTCACGAAGAAGGGCAAACCCTCCGACAAGCCCGTCCCGGATCGCCTCACCAAGGACGACAAGGAGCGGGGCCGCACGGAGCCCTACTGGGGTGCGCACGTCAAGACCAGGGAAAGCGACACGCATGGCTGGCCTATCCGCACCCAGGACCGGTATATCGTCCAGCGCAAGAAGGCAGAGGAAGCAGCATGAACGACAAGCCCGAGATCCAAGATCTCACTTCAAAGCCCCGGATCATCGAGATTTTCATGGAGGGGCAAAACTCCACCGTGATCGTCAATGTCCAGGAGATGTTCACAGCCATGTACCCGGACGGTGCAACGAACGGCGACCCCGGCGTGTGGGGGATCATCCTCGCCGACGCTGTTCGGCACGTTGTCAGAGCCCATCACGGAGCTCTCACACGCTTTTCACAGAAAGGGTTGGGGCCTGAGCCTCCCAACGAGGAGGTCCTCCTGAACCGTCTGATGGGGATTCTCGTGGATGAGATCCAGAAGCCCACGGCCGAAACCACGGGCACCACGGTGGTGACGCCGAAGGACCCGACCAAGAGAGACTGACGAATGGGGGTAGAATGGGGGCATGGCCGAGGAACCCGTGCAGGTCGAAGTGCTCGACCAGGACGGTCGGCCGGTTCTCCCCGTAAAACCCGAGAGAACCAAGAGTCTACTGATGCTTCCGATCAACGTCCTGATTTTCATGTGCGCCATGGTGGCGGCCTTTGGCATCCTGATGGTTGCCATCGGGGCCGCTCTGCAAGAGCGCGCCAAAGAACTCGGTCACGATGACTCGGAATAAGTTCACGATCGCCACTGTTCGGTAACACGAGGATTTTCAAATGCAACTCGGAGCAGACGCACGACGCGACTACGTCAAACAAGCACGCAACGCTTCCCCGGAGGTCCGGGCGGGTGTCGGTGCCTTCATGGGGACCGTCTACGCTTGGATGGCTACGGGCCTCGGTCTCTCGACTATCGTGGCGTACTGGCTCAGCACACAGCCTGAGTTGATCACCGCCCTGTTCGGGGGCGCCCTGGGATGGGTTCTTCTGTTCACGCCGTTCGTGTTGATCTTCGTGCTCGCTGCTCGCATGGAGAAGGGCGCACCGGCTGAGATCACGTTCTGGTATCTGCTGATGACCGGCATCATGGGGACCTGGTTGACCGGCATCGCCGTCCAGGCCAGTGAAGATCCCGCGTTCGCCACCGCTGTGTTCGAAACCCTGGCGGTGACGGTCGTCATGTTCGTGGGGATGTCCTTCACCGGATGGATCACCAAGAAAGATCTGAGCGCGATGGGGAACTTCTTCATCGCCGCCCTGTGGGGGCTGATCGCGGTGAGCATCCTCAACGCTTTCGTGTTCCAGAGTGCGTCGGTGAGTTTCGCCTACCACCTGATCGGGGTCGTGATCTTCGCGGGTCTCACCGCCTACGACACGCAGAAGATCAAGGGCTACTACTACAAGAACGGGGCCCATCACGGCCTCGCCATTTGGGGTGCGCTGTCGCTGTACCTCGATTTCGTGAACCTCTTTCTTTACCTGCTGCGCTTCATGCCCGGCGGGTCGTCCGTCAGCAACGATTAGGAGTCAGTCATGGTCGCTGAGATTGAAGCACTCTTTCACCCCGCTACGTGGGTCATCCTCATCCTCCTGGGCATCGGGGCTCTCCTGTACGGGTTCGGCTCCAGCATGGCTGACCACATCTGGGGCCCCGACCCCGCTCAGATTCGAGCCGAGTGCATCGAACGGGCGCACGCCGAGAAGGAACGATGCCTCAACGGTGGGGTCGGAGCGGTGTTCACAACCTCCAAGCGCATCAAGACGTGCGACGAGATCTACCAGCGCGAAGTGAAGACGTGCGGCTGAAATAGAGCTCGGTTTCCGGAGGTACTGACTACGATGACCACACCAACATGGACCCGTTTCTGGTTTGAGAGCAACCGCTTCTTCAACTACGTGAACAGCCCCGAGGATTGGGAGAAGGTGAAGGCAGCTTTCGCAGATCCCGAATGGCAACCGACGAGCACCGTCGATGAACTTTTGGACAAGGCGAAGGTGTGTCCTCGGGAGGGCAAGCCCCCCAAGTACGGATTCGCGATCGAGTGTGACGGCGACAAGACCCTCCGGGAGTTCTTCGCCGAGAACGGCATGGCTGCGTAGATGGAGATCCTGGCCTACAGAGAGCTCGGAGTCCTGGCGCTCGCCATCGGGGCTGTGTCTCTCACCATCACGAAGGCCAATGTCTTCGAATGGCTCCGAGCGTGGATCGACCGTCGGGCCCGGAAACCGCGTGGGTTCCTGCGGCGGCCGTTCGGCTGGCTGAACGAGCTGTTCGACTGCCCGTACTGCATGGCGCACTGGATCGCCCTCGCGGCCATGTTTGTCTACAAGCCGCTGCTGATCTCGACCGGGCGTGAGTGGCCCGACCTGATCGTCAGTTACTTCGCGCTCGTGGCCTTGAGCTCTCTGTGTGCCGGGGCCGTGTTCCGCATCTTCGGAGGGAAAGCATGACTCCGGTGTTGTGGCAGTTCGGTTGGACGATCGTGTTCGGATGGCTGACCTACTCGGTCGCGCAGTCAGTGCTCGGAGGGCGTCGTGTGCAGCTTCCGGACACCCGTATGCAGAAGTTCCACCATCGCGTGATGCAGCCTTTCGGGGCCATCCTCGCGTTCGTATGTGCCGGCCTCACGGTCGGCGCGGGCTACAGCCTGATCGAGATGCTACTGTCTCAGTAACAACAACCAAATAGTCAGACGACTACTCACCGGCCAAGACGGCCACGGAGGAAAGCAAAATGGGAGCAAGACGCTTCTACGTCATCAGCGGCGGGACCATGGTCCACGTCGCCCCGCACTTCTCACTCTGCGCACCTGCATACGGCAAGGTAGGTTACGACCTCGAACATGGCCTGGAAAAGGCGTTCATGTTGGAGGCCGAAGCCAACGGAGTTGAGGCAGACCACGAGGTCCATCTGATCCGAACGAAGATGGCATTCGGCCGGGAGGAGAAACTGCCCGGCGAAGCTGCTGTGTTCAAAGGCGCAGGGATCCCGTACCTGGAAACCAACGAGGACCTGCTGAAGGTCATCGACTACCTGGTTCGGCAACCGGAGACGAAGGGCATCGTCCTGGCTGTGGCCGTCTGCGATTGGCAGCCTGCGCAGATCGATTCGGTCCACCTCCCGCAGGAGATCGATAGGGTCACGGAGTTTGGCAAGAAAACGCAGCGGCTTCGTACCCTGGGGGGACAGCGCTTCATGTGGATGGACCCGACCGACAAGTTGATCGGCAAGGTCCGGCAGGCACGCAAGGACATCTTCCTCGTGGGCTTCAAAGCCACCACAGGCCAGTCCGAACAGGAGCAGTACATCACCGGGCTCCACCTGCTTAAAAACGCCTCGTGCAATCTCGTGCTTGCCAACGACGTGCAGGAGCACCGGAACATGGTGATCACGCCGGAAGAGGCCAAGTATCACGTCACCAAGGACAGGGCCGAGGCCATCGAGGGGCTGTGCCAGATGATCGTGATGCGATCTGAGCTGCACTTTACCCGATCTACCGTGGTCGAAGGGGATCCCATCCCGTGGGATGGCGACGAGATTCCGGAGAATCTCCGGGCCGTCGTGGACCACTGCATCAAGCGCGGGGCCTACAAACCGTTCCAAGGGAAGACGGTCGGGCACTTTGCTACCCGGGGTCCGAAGGACGGCATCATCTACACGAGCCGCCGCAAATCGGATTTCAACAAGCTCGCCAAGGATGGGTTGCTCCGTATCGACACGGTGGGTGCGGACCAGGTGATCGCGCACGGTGCCAAACCGAGTGTGGGTGGGCAGAGCCAGCGCATCATTTTCGACCAGCACCCCGACGTGGACTGCATCGTTCACGCCCACGTTCCGTTACGTCCTATCGATGAGCGTGAGGATAATGGCGTTGGCGTGGTGCCTGTTCGTGAGCAGCGTCCTTACGAGTGCGGGAGCCACGAGTGTGGTCGGAACACGTCGGAAGGGTTACGAGAATTCCAGTGGGTGCCCGGAGTCCTGGTACGGCCTGGCGGACATCCTCTCCACATGTCCGATGAAGACCACATCAAAGTGGTGATGCTCGACGAACACGGCCCCAATATCTGCTTCTCGCGGACGACGAATCCCGATCTCGTGATCGAGCTCATCGAGAGGCACTGGGACCTTGAAGCCAAGACGGGTGGTCCCGTCAGTCTGGAGGCGCCCGTATGAGTCCTCTCTCCGAAGCCCTGAGTCCCCTGTTCCAAACGCCGAGTCCCGGTGACCTCATGACGTGGGGCGAGCAGTTGATCGACATTCTCGCCGTGACGTGGACCGAGACTGCGGAGTGGTTGGCAGATGATCTTCTGCCAACCCCACCCCAGATCCGGATGCTCGTGGACTTTCTCGAAACGGAGCCCGGTTGTCCGCACCGTGGTCTTCTCGATCTGCTGGATTGCCAGCTCGTCGAAGTCGCCGGGGCCTTCATCTACAAGGAGCCGGGGACGCAAAAGCCCATCAACGTCCTGTTTCTTAACCCGCGGCAGAGGATGACGCTGGGGAGCTACATGCTCGGGGAACAACGGGACACGGCATTCCGCCGTATCTCGGCGATGCCCTCGTGGCGTGAACAAGAGAAGCTGCTGGTCAAACTGTCCAACAGCGTGCGTGAGATTTGCTGATGTCGTGGCGCTGGCCCTTGTGGGCTGGACCGGCCGAGCTTCCTGACGAGCCCGGCCGGTTCGGTGCCATTCGCAAACACGACGTTCACACGGGCGTCGATCTCTACACGTACCCTGGGATGTCCGTGCTCGCTGTCGAGCCCGGCGTCGTGGTCGGCATCGAGAAGTTCACTGGCCCCAAAGCGGGATCACCGTGGTGGAACGACACCCAGGCAATCCTGGTCGAGGGAGAATCGGGCGTAGTCTGCTATGGCGAGCTCACAGTGGAGAAAGGGCTCAAAATCGGGAGCCCCATCGAGTTCGAACAGTACCTGGGAGGGGTAAAAGCAGTACTGCGCCAGGACAAAGGGCGTCCCCGGACCATGCTGCATTTCGAGCTCTACACACACGGGACGCGAGAGAGCGTCTGGTGGCGTTTGGGAGAGCCCAAGCCCGAGAATCTACTCGACCCCACGGCACGGTTGGAGAAGGCTCTGGCTGCGTTCAAGGGCGCCTCATGCTGACCACGCTCTACTGCGACGCTTCGTTCTGTCCTCACACCCGCGTTGGTGGGTGGGCCGTGTGGCTTCGTAGTGAGCTCGGTCGACACGTCGAGAGCGGCCCGACGCCCGATTATTGCCGTTTCTCCAATCACGCCGAGCTTGCGGCCATTTACGCAGGTATCTATCGGGCTGCCACCAAGTGGCCCGAAACGGAGGCAGTTCTCGTGCGGTCGGACTGCACGACTGCCCTTCATTGGATGGAGGGTCGTTACCGACCTCGGAGCGACGCTGGTCGTCGGCTTGTGGAGCGTATCCAGAAGATCCAAGACGGGCACGACGTGAGGCTCATTTCGCGGTGGGTGAAGGGTCACCGTGAAGGCGCCGGGGTTGATGTGTGGCTCAACAGGCGCGTTGACCAGATGGCCAAGAAGGTCATGGCGGACGAACGAATACGAGTGCAGACGGAGGATGTATGAGCGACCAGATTTGCAAGGACTGCTACAACACGGGATTCATCGATTGGCGTACCTCTCAAGAGATGCCGTGTCACAAGGGGTGTCAGCCTCCCCCTCCTGCAACTGCCGAGCAACGGCACGCGTATCGGAGGCGTCTCGAACTTCTTAAAACGCAGGCTACCTGGATGGGGCTCAAGGACACCGACCGGCACTTCACCGAGATGCTGTTCTGCGGCGCGGGCGACGTGACCCGAGCCAAAATCGAGCATCTCATCACGCGCATCGACACTGCGATGCCGTACCTGGGGGGCCGGCAGCAAGGACCGCACTGGGATCGCCAGCCGTCGCAGGAAATGCTCGACCGCGAGGAAGAGCTCACACGCGAGGCCGACCTCGTGTGTGAAAACGTCGCCAGGGACATCGCTATGGCTCTGACGGGGAAAGAGATTACCTTCGTGGAATAACCCTTCGGGGTCCGCTGTTCCGTCTCTTGGAGGGATAGATATTGAGATTCGTCAAGAACGGTACGCACCTGATCGCAGTAGACCGCATCGACTGGGCGGACTATTCAAGCATCGAGGAGCTCGTTCTTGTCGTTGGGTTTCAAGGCCAGAAGATTCGCATCACCGGCATCGACGCGTTGGAGTCCGCGATGGCTCTGCGACCTTCGGCCCTGGAAAGCAAGCGACTTCGATGGGCCAAGCACAAATGGTTCGTCCACAACATGGTCGGTCACCCGTTGATGCAGGTCCTTGCCATGTTCAAACTCTACGATGCCGCCTTTTGGGTGCATGACGTGACGGTGCCGAAGCCAGAGGGGGCAAAGTGCTCCTGATAGACATCATCCAGAAAGTGAGCGACCCACTCCCGATGGGGAAGGTCCGTGGCATCCAACTCGCCATCACGCCGTTGGCGATCGGGTGGTTTCTGATGTTGGGATGGCTCGCACCCTGGTGGCTCCCCGTGGTGCTGATGGTTTCCATGGGCGTGCACGAGTACGGCCACGTCATCATGGGGCAGAGGCTCAAGTACACCGCGCACTTCGTCTTGTTCGAACCGATGGGGGCACGCGCCGTGATGGAGCCGCGTCCACAGACTGCTTCGGACGATATGTGGATCTCGCTCGCGGGGCCCGTCGTGAATTTGGTGGTTGGGATCGTTCTGCTCCCCGTTGCCGTGATCCTGTACTACAGCGGTTTCGACGGGTCCTCTGCGTTCCTCCCTATCGTGGGAGCGTGCGCCATCAACCTGCTCCTGTTTCTGTTCAACATGCTGCCGATCTACCCTCTGGACGGTGGTCGCGTTTTCCGTGCGTGGGCTATCAAGAAGTACGGATGGGACCGGGGGAGCATGCTGACCCGGAACGTAGGTCTCGGGGTGGGGGCTGCCATGGCCGGGATTTTCTGGTTCAAGAACAAACGACTGTCGGCACTTCTGATGCTGCCCTACCTGCATGACTGTGTCAGGGCGCTCCGAGTCGAAGAACGAATCCGGAATCGTCGAGACCCCTTCGACTACATGGACGACTGGGCCAAGCACCACAAGCGTCAGCAAGAGTCGTGAGCTTCGCACGCAATTTCTGGAACTACGTGGTCCTGGATTTCTGGGACCGAGCTCGTGGACGCGAGAAACGGATTGCCGAACGGTCAGTTGCGGTGGCTCGCGCGGATCTTGAGGTCGAGTACGCTGCTGCTCGGGAACGCAAGCCTTACCTGAAGTATGTGGCTGCGACCGAAGAGTGGAAGAAGGGGTTCACGGCGGAACTCAACAAGCTCAGGGAGGGAGCTCCACATCGTCGTGTTGCGTGGTTACGCGACGAGTTGACGCAGCAGTTGCCGGTGCCACCGGTGCCTCGTCTCCGGGACGCAGTTGAGTTCCAAGTTTGCGGACAGCTCTTTGTGAAACTCTGGGAATGGCGAGAGGCTCAGTTCCGGGATTCGTGAAGCCTCGGGGATCGCAGCGGTAGCGCCCCTATAGCTGACCCTGATCAGCAAGAGGAGCTCACATGGCCGTACGATCCACCACTTCCCAGTTTCAGCCCATCCCGCCGAACTACACGACGCAGGCCGGCGCGTATCACAACATCGGCCGCTACAAGGCCATCAACAGCGATCCAGCGACGCAGAGGCCGGTCGGCCCGAACATGTGCACGGCCCCGGTCCCCAACAACAGCAACACGCAGTTTTTCTACGTTCCGCGTTTGAACGGCTAGTCTAGGGAGGAAAAACCTCCCGTTCGAGGAGACCCCTTCGTGCGTATAGTGCTTGAAGGGGCCTTTTTGTGTCCGTAGTCGAGACGTTTAAGAGCCCAAACGGGTTTTTGAGGGAGTTTCACTTCTCCACACTGGCGCAAGCGGTCATAGACGACCTGCTTGGGAGCGTGAAACGTCAGCCGTGGATGAAGTTCACGGCCACGGCTGCGCGGGATATGGTCGAAGCCCGTTTTCTTTTCACGATGACGGTGAAGCTAGAGGTCCACCAGCGACGTGTCGAGCACGACCGTCACGTTCGGATGGTGGGGCTCAAGCACGGCCGGAAATTCGTGCTGGATTTCTCGGTACCAGATTCGGTGGTCGTGGAGTTCCGGAAACGTGTCCCCGAGATGTTTGCGACGTGGTTGAGGGAAGGGTTACTGGGGAGCGCGCACAAGTTCTACGAAGCCGACCCGAGGATCGGTTGGCGTTGGGGTGATCCTCGCCGCGACAAGCTCCCCGTTTCCAAGTTGTTCGATCCGCCGGAGCGGTTTTCTCGGACGGGGCTCCCGGTGCCGTCCGTCCTACCGATGGAGGAGGCCATCCCACTGGCCGAAACTCCTCACTGTGCCTTCTGTCGGAAGGCTCACCGCTTCGAGGACCCTCCAATTTGGGCCGGCGCGAACTTGATGTGGATTCACCGAACTTGCTGGAGGGCACCATCGTGAAAACTCTCCTCCAGGATGACCGGGTAGAAACGTGGAGGAAAGAAAATCCGCAACAGTGGTGGGCTTTACAAGAACTGGAAGAATCGGACGACCTGCATGTGCGCGTCCTGGCAGCCGTTTTGGGCAACCGGCCCGAGGACCCGGCTATCGACGATCTCCATCGCTTTGCCGAAGCGTTGGAAGGTCATCACAGGGCGACGCGGGCCGGTACGGTGACTCCGCCCCCTGGCGACGGGGAGCGTCGATCGTTCCCCATCACCGTTACGAGGATGACCCGGATGAAGAAAGACAACCGGCTGTGTTTTCGCGTGGATTTCCGTACCACGCAGGGATGGTCGGGGTTTTTCGATACGACCAATCCGGATGTCGTGGAGAGGATCTCAAAAATTCGGACCCGAGCAACTCCTATTACCGTGGTCGGCGAAGTGACCAGACGCCTGTACGAGTTCCTCGTCGAGCTTGATGCCCGCGTCAGAATCGTGTGAGGAAAAATGCCGAAGGCAAAACCATACTCTGGTCCGGTCGATGAAGCTCTTGCTCGTCAGGTGCTCAACAGCACCGGCGAACATCAAACCATCGGTGACGAAGAACTTCTCCTCGGAGATGCTCTGTTCCGCGCTGCCGCTCAACTTGAGGCTGTAGTCCAACGGGCCAATCTTTTGCTCGAAGGGAACGAGTTTGCGGCCATCATCGCCGAGCACCTCGCTACCAAGCTGAACCGGCGTGGGAACGCCGAGATCGCGGTCACCGAGAACGGCCAGGTCGAGCTCTACATCAGCTACGAGGAGCACCCTGCGCGGCACATCCGGGCCCCCCAGGAGCCTAGTCGCAAGGTGCCGTTGATGCCCGAGCTGCGGGCCAAAGCGGCAAAGCTCGGGGTCGAGATTCCCGAGGAACTCGGGATCAAGCGCAAGAGCATCGCGGAGTATCTGGAGAAGGTCGAAAGCGGGGAGATCAAGGCGAAAGCAGCCAAGAAGGGCTCCAAGCGAAAGACCAAGAAGAAGGACGTTGCGATCCAGACGGCCAACGACCCTCCGGACGATGATCCAGGACCGATGTCTGCCGGGCCCGATGAGACCCGGGTGTCTCCCGTTCCTGAATCTCCGAAGCCGGCGCCCAAAAAGCGTGGATTCGTGAAAACGTCGGAAGCGGTTTCGAAGCCGGTCGTGGTCAGTGCCGAGCCCGCAGAGGAGGTCGAGCCGGCCCCGGCAAAAGCGGCCAAACCTGCGAAATTACAGGCCGAAGAGGGGACGAAGCCGAATCTGCGTCAGCTCCACAAGGAGAGCAAAGGCGTGGACATCGGGGAGCTCCTGAACTCTGATCCGCCCAAGCAGTGAGAATCGTCCTATGGGCCCCTATTTGGTAGATGGCGTTGATAAACAACTGCCGGGTCTGCGCCCAGTGCACGCAGCATCCATGCACTTGCATATCGAACTTCTGGATTTTGCCGGAGTCGGGGCGTAACGAGCTCAAAGGCTGCGAGTGCGACCCGGATAACCCCATCCGGCTCCAAGACTGCTTCATTCTCCACGCGATTCAGCATTCGCAAAAAGCTCGCGACGACTTCTGTCTGCTGTATCCGTCGCTATTTCCGTGTGAGAAGGAACGTTTCGATATCCTGTTCGAGGACAATCCGTTCCTGACGGGGCTCGTGGTCTGTGAGACGGACTACGAAGACACGTTCCAGCGGCGGATGAACAACATCCCGGTCCATACGGCCGGGCGCGGCGGTGGGCTCAGGCTTCCTGTGGGACACGTCTCGCAAGTCGTGAACATGCCACCGCATCTGGCCCCCAAACGGCAACCGCAAGGATGCAAGTGATGGCTGACGAAGACTCCTCCCCGGGCAACACGGTCATCGAGAAGATGATCGAGCCTGCTGACCACGCGCACGAGAAAGCGTGGTGGCAGTCGAAGAAGTTCATTGCCTTCATGGCGACCGAGCTGGGGTTCTTTGTCCTGATGGGGGCGATGATCTACGAGCAGGAGATGGCCAAGATTGGTGAGAACGTGGCGTTCATGGTCCTCGCCGTCACTTCTGGTTTTCTAGCAACAGGATACATCCTCGGACAAGCTGCCCTCGACAAGTACATTCGCGTCGCGAAGATCACCATGGGCAAAGGTGACACGAACAACGGCGACATGAGCAACGGAGAAGGAGACAAGTAAGATGCCACGATTTGTACCTCCCATGTACGGCAACGTTCGCAAGCGTGTGACGCAACAGCGAGCTGTCACGGTTCGTCCCAAGTCGGAAGAGGACCGCCAGAAGGAATCCGCAAAGGCTGAAAAGGCGGCTGCGGAAGTGCGCGCCAAGGACGACAAGATGCGGGCCGCTGCCAAGAAGAAGGAAGAGGCGGCCAAGAAGAAGGAAACCGACAAGGCGGCCAAGACGGTTGCCAAGACGGCAAAGAAGACCACGAAGAAAGCAGCCAAGAAGACTGCCAAGAAGGCCGCGAAGAAAGCCGCCAAGGCCGTCAAGAAGCCTGCCAAGAAGGCCGCGAAGAAAGCCGCGAAGCCGAAATTCCCGAAGTGGTCGCCCGACGACAAGCGGGACAAGCTCTACAAGATCGCGAAGAAGCTCGATCTGTCCGTCAACTCGCGTGACACCAAGGACTGGATCATCAAACAGATCAAGAAGGCCGAGAAAAAGGCTTCCAAGTAGGAGGGTGCGCCGTCATGAGATGGGTAAAGTACATCGTGCTCGGAGCTGTTGTTACGGCGTCGCTTGGGATGACCACCGGCTGCAAGAAGCCGAAGGTCATCCTGCGTGACCCGGATACCTACAAGAACGAGATTTACCTGTTCGAGATGGTCATCGAGCAGGACACGGAACTGCTCGCGGAGCACATCGCGGATGGGTCCTGTTCCTGTGACGAGGACGGCAACTGGAACAACGAGGTATGTGAGACATCTGCGCTCAATGTCGTGACGATGCGTGCGCGTCTCAAGTGGCACGTCGACGCGATGATGTACCTCGGTGGCCTCACCGAAGAGAACCCTGGCGAGGAGCCGCCCGTCTCCGAGGACGACATGGCTTCACTCTGCCCGGAGGGCTGATCAAACAATGTCGTACAAGCGGAAATTGTCGAACCTGACCTCGAAGATTGGTGAAAAGGGAGTCGAGGAGCTCGCAGGAGTCCTCGACAAAGAGGCCGCCGAGGCCGATGAACCCTGGAAGCGAACCATCCTCGATCTCATGGCTGACGGTGCTCGGCGCCACGGGCCCGAGGGCTTCCAAATGGCCCAAAATGCGGTGGAGAGGATGTTGGATGGTGACGACACCGATATTCGGAAGGTCACCAAGAACATCCTGATCGCCAGCAACCTGGTGGCTCAACTTCAACGAGCTGAGATGGAGCGCAAAGAGCGGGCCCGTAAGTGGCTCCGCGCGATTGGCCAAACTCTCGGTACGATCTTGAAGGCGGTAGTCGGAGCAGTGCTCTAAACCGCCGGGAGCTCCCGGATTTTTTGCGCTGTGGGAAACCTCGTCCGCCAACGGATGCGGGTGCTGAAGTACCTGCCGAAGCAACTATTCGGATTCGCCGTTGACGAGTCGGGACAGCAGGTCTTTTTTCACATTCGCGCCTTCGTGTGGGGCGACTACCGAACTCACCCTCCTCCCATCATCGGAGAGGAGGTCGATGTCGAGTACGACCCCGGAGGCCCGAGCAACGGGAAAGCTCCCAAGGCTCGACACATTTACCGACTCAGCGAGCCGAGGGCATCTTTCGGGGTCGTCGAGGACTTCAACGAGTCTCGTGGGTACGGTTTCATCAAGACCGAGGATGGCCGCTCTCACTATTTGCACAGGTCGGAGATGACCGACGGACGCCTCCCCATGCCGGGGATGGAGGTCACGTTCTTCGAGGGATTTCGCCAGGGCCGTACACGAGCCTGCTACGTGTCATTGACCGGAGATAACTGATGGACGAGAAACGAAATCCCTTCGGAGGGAAGAACCCGCACGGTATGTACGTGCCTTTGACCGACGACGAGATGGAAGTCCTGTTCCGTCTCGCAGACGCCGGTGAGTACAAACTCGTCGTCAAGGATCTTGGGCTCACCCTCACCGGGTTCAAGGTCGGCAAGTATCCAGGGCCCGGTCTCTACCAAGGAGAGTCCATCGTCACCATCGGTGATAAACGGATCTCGTTCACGTTCCGGTTGGACTACAACGCTCCCGCCGTGCCGACGCCGAACTGGTACTTCGACATGGAGCTCTGGGCACTGGGCCATCTCTTGTACCAACACCGGATGCCGACCGAGTCCTACGGCAAACCGATCCAGATTGTGGCGGGAGCTTTCAACGACTTCGCGCTCGACATCGGCATTGACCACATCGATCCGGCCATCGTCAAAGAGGTGAAGGCGAAACAGGTCGGTCTGACCACGCGCCAAGGCAACATGCACCTCGATCTCCAAGGCCAACGGCTACTTGCCCAGACGAGGGCTGGTGAGAAGGCGGTTCGTGAAATAACGGCCGCAGAAGCCCGCAAAGCCACTGAGAAGAAGAAGAAAGCCACTGGGCGGTGAAGCCCCTATAGCTGGGCTTCTCTTAGAAGGATGCCCTCCGTGGTTCAGCGAGTGGCCGAGCGCTATGCCCGAAGCCAAATCCAAAAAGCCCAAGAAGATCGTGGGAGGGCGTCGGAAACCGTCGCGGATCGTCGTGCCTCCGATGAACCCCAACAATCCGTACAAGCTACGGACGACGGTGGGAGTTCCGGGCGGAGTGGGTCACCTGCGTCTGACCATCCGAAGCTACTAGCGCGCCGTGTCGCAGCGGAGTGGTTGGCCTACGACGAAGAGGACCAGCCTCAAGAAGACGACGTTGAGGACGGCGGTGACAGTGAGGACACCAATTGGGCTGAGCCCGCTGCCGACTGGATGGACACCAAGAAGGCCGCGGTGCGCAAGGCCATCGCGTGTCTCATGAACGACGCTACCAGTCTTCCGCAGATCGGTCGTCGCGTAGAGCGGATCGTTCGCCAGGTCGGCACGGCGGACATCTATTTTGACGATGGTTCGTTCGTATCCGCGCAGGTCGAAGACCCGCAGCAACAAAGCTCGTCACCGGGCGGAGGGTGCGGTTGCAAGCACGCGAGCTGCATCCACACGGCTGCTCCGACCGTGGACATGGTAGCTGCCGTGAGAGCCAACAGGGAGCTCCTGGGGGCACGCGACGCTCGGAAGGTGGGCGTCCGGACGCCGCGCTGGTGGACGTACCAGACCGACCCTCCGTTCGACCTGTGGATACTGCGCGATGTGCCCATGGGCCTTGCGCGTGAGCTTGCTGATTTCCCGTTGCGTGCTCCGCGCTTGCGAAACCCCCGTCAGGGGTGGTCTATGGCCCAGGAATTCGCCGAAAACGGGCCGTTCCAGCGCCGTCGTTGAATTTCACGAAGGCCATGTAAAATCTGCGGTCTCTCCGTGTATCTCCCGAGGAGAAGGCATGGCTGCGACCTACGTGAAGATCACTCGCCTCCAGTTCGAGGACTGGCTGTTCGATATCTGCCCCGTGTTCGAGCGCGACGAGAAGACGCAGGGCATCTACCTGTGTCCTCTATCCCGTCACGTTTCCGTGAAGGTGAGCTCGTCGATTGGTCGCACGAGCAAGGTCATGGCCGCGGGAGATGCCTCCTGCAAGATGACGTTGGTCAGTCGGCACACTGGACGTAGCCTTCGCAAGGCTCCTGGTGCTCCCGACGACGCGAACTTCCGAAAGTGCAACCGAACGAAGGGGTGGCTCCTCAACTGGCGCACCGCTCTCAAGGAGATGTTCGCGTCCTTCAAACGAAACCGCGATCACTACAACCTGCTCGCGCAACAGACTCAGGCTGAGTACGCGCAGGAGTGGGTAGCTCGCATCGAAGGCGTTCGTGACTACTTCAACTTCAACATCCTGGTGGACTGCCGCAACGCGGTGCTCGATGGAAAGTGGCTGACGCCGAACCAGGAGACGGCCGTTTGGAAGTTCGTCAACCCTCGACGCAAATCCAGCAAGAAGCCGAGCAAGAAAACGGGAACTCCCCGCGCATCGACCAAAGGGTTGACGGGCCGTGAGCAGTTGGCGTTGTCCCACGCACTGGATCGGTTGGAAGCGAGGGCGGAAGGGGCCAAGGATGAGTGGACCGTCAAGTTCGCGAGCGGCAACGTGCGTAGTCGAGTCCGCAATGGAAAATCTCCGACCACTCGGCAGACCGAGATACTTCGCGAAAAGTTGCGCAAGTACAAGATTCACGTTCCGCAAGTGATCGCCGCGTAAAAATCAGCCCCGGTTCGACGCATCGAGCGCACTCCGCATGACCGCGGGGTGCGCTTTTTTCGTGTTGTGTCGCTGATTTGCCTATCGGGCGCCCCAATAGAAGGACCCTCGGTTTTCGGTTGATAGGGGGTCCTCTACCAGAGGCGACTGATGGTCCAAGCAACCAACTACGAGGCAGTCCGCCTGGTTAGCACCGGCGGAGGTGGTGTTGGAGATCTGGATACTGTGTTGGGGGTCGGTAATTTCACCGGCGGCAACGACATCCAGTTCGACGTTGTCACGTCCTCGGACGGGATTGTCGCGGAGGACAACCCGGCTGGTGCGGGGGGTGTTCTCAACCTTTTCGGCAGTGACGCTGGTGGCGGCCTTTTTAATGGCGGCAACATCGAGCTCACGCCAGGAATGGGGTTCGGCGGAGGGGTTCCGGGCATCGTCAAGATCAACGGCGATCTGGAAATTACTGGAAGCCTGACACTGAGCCATCTTCGTGAAGGATCTGGTTCTCCCGAAGGTTCCGAGGTCGCGCCCATCAGCACGATCTACTGCCGCACGGATGGCGGAGCAGGGAACGCGCTGTACAGCAAGCAGGCCGGAGCGGGCAACACGGGTTGGTGCCCGATGGGACCCTCGGTATTCGAAAACTTTGTATCGGTTGGGGCGGCGTCGTTCATTACCAGTCGCGCAGTGTTCGACGATCCCGTTGCGCTCGGGGTCGAGAACCTCGCTGTTTTTTGGAACGGCGTGCTGCAGAGGGAAGGCGGCGGCGACGATTACACGGTCGTTTTTGGCGGAGCTAGCGCGACAATTACTTTCACCGTCACCCCTCCCACGAGTGACCTCATCACGATCAGGTATCTGCCTGAGTAGGAAGCGCTTAGGCGCGTACCGGAGAGCACACCATGGCTATCGGCAAGACCCATCTCGATCCATTCATTCAAATCGTTGACCTCGGCGGTGCTCTCGGTGACGGCGGCGCAACCAACTACGACGATCAGGTTGTCAGCTCTATTGGGGCGATGCAGACGACGGGCGATTCGCTCGCCGCCAACTTCCAGGCGGTGATCAGTCAGCTCAACATGCTCATCAACGGTACGAAGGCGGGCAACGATTGGTACCAAGCGTTGTCGGCTCCCGTCACTTTCGAGGGAGGAGCGATCCGTGGTTCCCAGTCTCTCAACGACGATCTCCATGACCTGGAGCGCAAGCGCATCCTCAAGCGCGTCAGTCGGGTCGGGGTCGACATCCCGACCGCGAGTGCCGCGACAGGCACGCTGACTTCGACCGGAGTCAACGTTTCCAACGGCGATACGGTCACGATCGACGTCAAGACTTACACGTTCCAGACCACGCTGACAAACGTGGACGGCAACGTGCAGATCGGTGGATCCGCTGCGCTCAGTCTTTCCAACCTTGCCGGAGCGATCAACCTTACGGGTACTCCGGGCACCGACTACGCGCTCGCGACGACCATTCACCCGACCGTCTATTCGTCGGCCATCACCGCGACGACGCTCGTCGGTACGGCAAAAACTCAAGGAGCTGGCGGTAACTCGATCGCCAGTACCGAGATAGCCGTCACTCTCTCGTGGGGTGCCGGTACGTTGGCAGGCGGCGGCAGCACTCTCGGAGGAGGGGTTGGCGCATTGGTGCTGTCTCCGGACCAGCTTCCCACCGCCACAACCGCTGCTATCGGTGCCGTGACCACTCTCGGTCTCGTGTGCGCCACGGCGGGAACTTTCGGATCCAGCGGTCTTGAAGAGGTTGCGGGCCCCAATCCTCTCCAGCCCAAGAGCCTGGCGGTCCTGGTCAATTCGGCCGATGGCGAACTGTTGACGGATATCAACGGTGACCAGGTCTTTGGTCTGATGCAGTGTCAGAGCGCCGTCGATGGATCGACGATCACGGGTATCGACCCTGACCAACTCCAGATGAGTTTGGTGGTTCGCAATGGCACCAACGATGATCTCGTGGAACTCACTGATGGCGATCTCGCTGCCACGGTGACGGCCGACTTCGCATACGTGCGTCGTGATGCGTTCGAGGACTGCCCCGAGGAAGGGTTCCTGTCGGATGGCTTCACCGACGGCGCCGCCGTGGTGGACACCCTCGAATCGGTTTACGCGAACCAGGCTGGCGTTGCGTTCACCACGTTGAGCAGCAACACAATCGATCTGGGTACTGGCTTTGAGTGGATTCTCGGGGATGTGCTGAGTGCGGATCTTTTCACCGTCACCGAAGGTTCCGGTGGTGGTACGACGACAATCCATTACTCGGTGGATGTCGATGTCGCTGATTTCGATCAGGTCGACACTGATTTCCTGAATGGCATCACGGTCGGTTCTGCGGCCACGGGCCTGGAGGTCATGGAGACCGCGGGCATCATCAACCGTGCCGCTGCGTTGACGGTTCAGGCTACCGGTGCAGCCGCCACCTTCCAGACGGTGACGAGTGGAGCTCTGAATCTCATCTCGGCCGGAACGGCGGATTTCCAGGCCACGGATGCCCTGACCGTCGACTCCAGTGGAGGCAACATCCTGATCGGCTCGGATGCGGACGATGGGAACGTGTCCCTTGGCGCGGGGACGACCACGGGCCGCACCGTCGCCATCGGCAACCTTCTCGGTACGACCTCGGTCGGCATCTCCTCTGGTAGTGGCACCATCTCGTTGGCGACGGCGGCTCTGTCTGCCGCAACCGCCGATGTGACGGTGGCGACGGGTGATGTCACGGGCAACTTCAACGCTGGTGATTTCAACATCAACCTTGGTGATGTCGTTGGTACGGGTACGGGCGGCGGAATCGGTGTCTCGATGGGAACATCGACGGGTGGCCTCGGAGGCACCTTCGCCGTCTCTGGCGGTGATGGTTCGACGGTGGATGGCGGCATCATCCTCTCCACCGGGGACACGGCCACGACCGGTGCTGACGTGGCCCTTACGGCCAGCCAGGACGTTACGGCGACGGCGACCCGCGACGTTATTCTGACGTCCGGGGAAGAGATCTTTTTCGACTCGGGGGCTTGTATCCTGTCCTCCGTCGGGTCGGACACTTCGGATCACATCCGGGACTCCAACCTGCACCACTACTTCGGTGCGGGTGGTAACGGTCAGAACTTCATCACGCTGAACGCTCAGGCCAACACCACGGGTCTCTCAGGTGGTACGGTGATTGTTTCTGCGGCCACCACGTACACGCCTGGTGACACTTACTCGGCAACTACGGCCACGACTTTCACGGTGGATGCGGGTGCTCCGGTTCTGTCGGTTGGCGACTACATCATTGCCGTCGGCAGCAACTTCGAGTGCATCAACGGCCTGTATGTGGTCGGGGCAATTGCCGATAGCCTCATCACCATCGACACGACCCCGACGTACCCATGGTTCAAGACGGCTATCCAGGCAGAGGCGACCGCGTCCGGAACCCTTCTCAAGGCCGACCTTTGCGTCATGCGATGCACCGGTTCCGGTACTTGGGAGGTAGCGGACGGCGACAGCGATTCCGCAACCTCGTTCGTTCCTCTTGCGACCGCCGCAGGATCGGACTTCGCGGCAACCTATTCGGCCAGCACCGGCGATGACCCGATGTTCGTCGTGACGGCGGCGGATTCCTCTTTCAACATCGCAGGCGAGATCGACGGGACCGTTACGGTCATGGGGCTCGAAAACGGTGTGATGACGGCCGCCACCGCCCAGCCGTTGTTGAACCTGGCCGGCGACGACCTGAACAGCGGGGACCTTTTCACGATCACGAACCCGTCCGATGAGGGTGCCGCGTCCGCGGTTATCGGTACCTCGGGCGATGGGATCGGTCTGATCGTTGATTCGACAGGCACCGGCAACATCGCCGAGTTCCGGGACGGGAGCACGAACATCGCCGTCTGGACGGCGGCCGGTGGCATCGACTTCGACATGACGTCAGGGTCCTCTTTCACGGTCGACGCCCTCGGCGCGGGAGCCATCGATTTCACGACGGTCACCGGCGGTTTCACCGTCACCTCTTCGGGCAGCACGGGGGGCACCATCGCCAACGACATCGCGGTCGTCAATGCGGACAACACGGCGGCGGCCGTCGCCAGCGCGATGTTCACGGCGGAGGCCACTGGCGCCACCGCCGTGACGACGTCGAACCTCGATGTCTACTCCAACGTGACGTCGACCTCCGGCACCGGGAACGTCAACATCCAGGCCGACAACGGTATCGCGGGTGCCAGCGTCGTCAACGTTAACACCAACACCGGCAGCACGACCAACACGAGTAACTTCAGCACGGGAGTGAACACCAACATCGTCACGATGGGCTCCATTACCGGCCCGTCGTCCACGGCCCTCAACGCCGGTACTGGAAACATGACGCTCACCACCTCGGGAGCGGAGAGCTCGGGGGAGGTCAACACAAGGATCCTCATCACCAATACGTCGGATTCGGCGACGGCCGTGGCCCTGGGAGAGATCACGGTCACCGGGTCGGGGGGTTCTGCGGCTACTGAGGCCAATCTGGTCTTCGACCCTGTCGTCGTCAACGCCACGGGCACCGCTACGGCCAACCTCCACACGAGTGGGAGCATGTCGGGGATTGGAGTGGTCAACGTCGGGACGGCGGCGTTGGCTGTTTCTATGGAGCTCAACCTCGGTAACGGAGCTCCGGTTACCACAGCGAACCTCGGTTCGGTTACGACCACGTCGGCTACCAATATCGCCGGAGGCCCCTCGGGCAGCGTGAACGTCGGTACCACCACCGCGACCGATATCAATACCGGGACCGGAGGTTTCGCCAACACGATCGCCCGCGGCAATGCCACGACCGGGACTGAGATCACGGACACCTCCCCGGGCGCTGTTGCGGTGAATGGCCAACACGGTTGGATCATCCAGATGTCCAACAACGACCCGACGTCGGACACCGCCGTCGGCACCTACGAGGCCACCGCTGGCTTCATGGCCTACAACAACAGCACGTTCGGTGACGCCTACGTCAGTTGGGGCGCGGGTTCGGACGGCTACGACTCCGCCGTTGACACCACGAGCGGCGACGTCCACATCGTCAGCATCACCGGGGCCGGGACCGGCACCTCGGTCTCGTTCACTGCTGGCATCGGGCCGGCCACGAACGCGCCTTCCATCACGGTCGGGGTGGGCGAAGGCGCCACCTTCACCGTCGGTAACTTCATCGCCGTTTTCTCGTCTGCCAACCTGAACAACAGCAAGATCTTCCGCATCGCCGGAATCGCCGCGGACGTGCTCACCCTCTACGGGGTGGGTGGCACCCCCGTCACCGAGGCGTGGCTGGCCTCGAACGTCGTGGGTGGCGCGGACGCCAGCGCGGCTGTCCGGGAGGTCGAGCTCTCGATCTGGCGTCAGAACGCGGGAGTCTTCGAATTTGCTGAGGGTGTTACGGGCGGTGTTGTGACCTACACCACCGTGGCGAGTGGAAACTCGACCTTCCAAGAGGTCTACAACACGAGTTCGCCCAACACTCCGTCGTTTACCACGACGGCTGCGGATGGTCCCTTCGCCATCGCGGGCACCATCGACTCTGTCCTCGCCGACATGGCTACCATCACGGTGCCGACCCACACGACGCCGACACCGACCACGGCCCTCTCGATCACGGGCACGCCGAACGGCAGTGGTTCTCTGGTCGAGGTCAACGGCAACTCGACCGAGTCGGGCACCGCCTTCCAGGTGAACAATCTTCTCGGGGACGGCCCAGGGGTCGCCATCTTGAATACGTCGAGCTCGCACGCTTTCCGCTGCACGGACGGCATCCTCAATCACCTCACGGTCGGCGCGGACGGTGGTTTCACCGTCATCCCGGATTCTGGCGCTGACGTGACCTTCACGGGTAGCGGGGCGGCTAGTGCTTTCGAGACCGATGGTTTCGAAACCGGGACCGTCAAAGCCACTAGCGGCACCGCGACCACCTCTACGATGCTCGTGGAGGCCGAGAACACCTCTACGGGTGACGCGACGGTGACGGTTACCGGTTCGGCCGATGGCAACGGGAACACCGGAACGGTGACTGTCCTGGCTGAGTCCACCAACGTCACGGCCGGCACCGCGACGCTCAACCTAGAGGCCGAGCGTGCGGGTGCTGGTGGCGGTGCCATCACCATCAACATGGCGACCACTCAGGGTGCCGCAGTCAATGTCGGAACGGGTCCCTTCACCCAGACGGCCATGTTCAACACGGGTGCGGGGGTCAAGAGCACCACTCTCGGATCGGAAAACACGAGCTCGGACACCACGATCAACGCGGGGTCGGGGGATCTCGACCTCAATTCGGGTGGTAACTTCACGATCGATTCGATCACGGATTCGAGCATCACGCAAACCACCGCTGGTGGTACTGCGGTACTGACCTTCACCGTCGACAACACCGGGGCTGCTGGTGTCGCCAATCTCGATCTCGTCGCGACGGCTAGTAATGCCGCGGGGGGCACCCCGGCGGTAAACATCGACGCTACCTCCGCGCTCATCGGGGACCCTGGTGTCGTCAACATTCAGACGCAGGAACTCGGTACCGTCAACGTCGCTACGGGCACCGTCGGTGCCAACACGGCCAACATCCTCACGGGTGTTGGCGTGGACAACACGCTCAACGTCGGTAACGCGGACGCTGACACGACCTTGAACTGGACGGCAGGATCCTCTACTGCCGCCGCCGCAGAGAAAGGTTGGACTTACAATTTCCCGAACAAGTTCCTCGCACAGGCAACGCAACTCGACCGTAATGACACTGTTGCACCTGGCGTGGCCCGCCACGAGGTTTCTTCCTTCTACCTGGAGAACCAGAACGAGGGAAACGTTGCCCTCTTCTCGGGAACCGGCAACGACGCGGGAGTCGCGACGAACAACTACACGATCAGTGTCGTGTCGTCAGACACGGTGGACGAGATCACTTCGTTCACGAATAACGGAGCAGCCACCAATCCCACCGCTGTCCTGACGACGGGCGGCCTGTACTCGGTCGGTGAGGTCCTCCTCGTGACTGATCCTGGCGGATCGACCTTTGAGGAGAACCGTGGGTTGTTTGTTGTCGCTGGCATCGCAGGCACGGCCCTGACTTTGGACGCGGCCCCCGGGGCCGGTTTCGAGTTTTTCAACAATCAGGTCACGTCACAAACGGGGCTCACGGCTACCGTGCGTCGCGCGACCATCACGGCCGAGCGCGTGGACACGACTGGCGAGGTTTTGGTCGCACGGGCGTTCAACGACATTGGTCTGGCCACTTACGTGAACATCGTCACCGCGGGTGGTGATCTCGTTTCGGTGGTCGCCACGACGGGTGGTTCCTCGGCCACACAGGGTTCGGTGTCGGGTGACAGCTTCGAATGGTTCATCAACGATGCCGAGTTCCTGGAATGGAGCAGTGCGACGGGCGGCCACCGGCTCCTTCGTTTCGCGCCGGCCGTTGGTGCAGACATTGTCAACATCGGTGAGGCCAATCTCGCCAATGGGGTGACTATCGCGGGTGGTACGGCCGGCATCTTGGCCGACGCCACGGGGCCTGTGTCTCTCGATTCGACGGCCACGGCATCGAACTTCACGATCACCGGGGCGGCTTCGTCCACCCTCACCCTCAAAACGGACGTAACGACCAACGGGGATCTCGCCACCACCCGGTTGGAGGCTATTAACTCTAACGGGACGGCGGGCAGCTCGATCGTCTCGGTCCAGGCTTTGAGGTCCGGGGTCGGTGGTGGGAGTGCCACGATCAACATCGGTGAAGAGAATAGCGCCACTCTCAATCTCGGTACCGGTGCGTTCACCCAGGCCGCCAACTTCAATACCGGTGCGGGCATCAAGACCACCACCATCGGATCGACCAACACGACGTCCCTCACCACCGTGGACGGAGGCACTCTTGGGTTGGACCTGAACTCCACAGGGTCCTTGACTGCCGACGGTGTCGGCGCCTGTAACTTCACGGCCACGAGCGGCAACAATACGTTCGCCACTCTCACGACCGGCAACGTGATCCTCAACTCGGTGGACAGCATGGACATCGACGCGGGGGCCGCCATCGACATGCTCGCGGTGACGACCATCTCCATCGAAGCGACGACGGCGATGTCCGTGGACGCCGGCACCACGATGGCTTTCACCACGGCCAATGCGGCCGACGCTTCGGGCAATATCTATGCGGTCACGACAGGAGATTCGACGGCGGGCACTGCCGATGGCCCTGATATCCGGATGACTCCGGGTGATGGCTTCACGACGGGAGCTCATGGTGAGTTTCAGATCCTGGGTGTCCAGGACAACGACGAAGCCTTCATCGCTCTGGCCGCTACGGGCGGTGGCAGCGGTAACTCCAAGGTTTACGCGGGCGATACGATTCCGACCCACACCGCTCCGGGTGGATCGCTTTTCTGCCTCAACACAGGGGCCGGTGCGACCGGAAACACTCTGTACGTGCAGATCGATGCTTCCGGTGGTGGCGACGATGGCTCAACTTGGGAACCGATCACTACCTCTGGGACCGCGGTTACGAAAAACTTCTTCCAGGACACCATCACGGGTGCTGGGGTGGGGCCGAGCGGCAACCTTTCTGCGTCGGATTTCACCGGAGGTGTGATCGCGGTGAAGCCGACAACCGATTTCGACTTCAACTTCGATGCCCAGATTTACCTGAATGGGCTGCTGTTGATGAACGCGGGCGGCGATGTGTCGAGTGGCGTTGGCAATACGATCGATGTATCGGCTGCTGGCCCCACGTTCTCGGCCGGTGATGTCGTCACCATCTCTTACACCCAGAACGCGACGAACACCACGGCGTAGTCATAGCGAACGAAGGTCCTCCACATTGATGTGGAGGACCTCTTTGGGCTGTCAAACACACACACAGACGGATGGAGAAAAACAGATGCAAGACGGAACTCGACTTCGAGAGCAAGTGGACGAGCACAAGCTGCGCGCGGAGACCCAAGCGGGCGTTGCGGAAAGTCACCGCAAAATCGCGACCGAACGAAAAGAGTTTGCCGAACGGGACCTCGCGAAGTTTCGTTTGATGATGGAGATTTTCACGTTGGGGCAGCAAGTTCTGGCCCAACGCAAGCAGTCCTTCGAGACGGCTGAGGAGCCTCCTTCGAAAATGGTCCAAGAAGGGCTGGAGGAGGCCGTGAAAAACATGGTGAGCCTCCAAGAGCAGGCCAAGGAGGGGATTCTCAGGCAGGAGGGGTCCCTGTCGGCCATCTCAGCCCTGGAGGAGACGCTCAAGCAGGAAGCCATCATGGCAACGTCCCGGGCTCGTGGGCTCGCTGTGAGCGGCGAGAAGGCCGTGGCCGTGGCCGAGTCCCGGACGGGCATCCCCCAGGGTCAAGTTTTGGCGAGCTCGGCGGGTTTTCTCGATCAGTCGGAGGGTTCCGCGAAAGAGCCTATGGGCACCCCTAGGCAGGAGACGGCCCCCAACGGGTCGCCTCCGCCCAAGACGGAGCCCTAGCGACCATGGCCAATCCTCCCGTCAATAGACGCCCAGGCGTAGACGCCGACATTTTCCAGGGAACCTGGGTCCGTGGGTATGACGTACCCGCGGGGGACCAAACACTGCCGCCTCCGTTGCCGTGCGACCTACTCGTTACGAACGGCAAAAGTGAGATCGATCAGACCGTCTCGAATCTGATCTTCGCCAACCGGATCGACGACATCGGACAGCCCATTTTCGTGATGGCGCTGGGCGTGGATCCCACCAATCCGGTGACGGTCGCGGGGTTTCACGTCGGGGTCGAGGCTGATCCGAATGGCCTGATCTCCGGTGTGGGTCCCGGTTCGTTTTACGCCAGCACGGGCACCCCGAGCCTGTGGCAGATCCAGGCTGACGACACGACCTGGGTGCAGATCTCCGACGACCTCGGGGGCGAGAACCTCTCCGAGACCTTGGCGATCGGTGATTTCACCGGCGGCCAGAACATCGTCATCACCAGCGGTGACTCCATCATTGGTGCGGAGAACTCGGTTGGTGGGGCCGGTGCCACGGTCAACATCGTTGGTGGTCCGGCTACCGGCGTGACCGGTGACGGCGGTCGCATCACGCTCACGAGCGGTACGACTGTCGGGGGCGATACCGGGAATCTCCAGTTCACGACTCCGACTCCAGGAGGCAGTGGAAGCAGCGGAGGGGTTCTCGTTCAAACGGGCACCAGTCTCGTTGGTGGGAACGGCGGAGAGATCACCCTTCGAAGCGGTGGTGGTGCTCAAGGTGGAGAGGTCAACCTCTACGGTGGTGCCGGACCTACGGGCACCGATCGTGGCGGACGTATTGGTCTGTGGGGAGGCGATAGCCTCAGCACAGGGGACGGCGCCAGCATCAACATCGTCGGTGGTAGCGCGACCACTCCTCCTGCGATCTCGAACGTCTTCAACGCCGGACAAGGCGGCAACGTCAACCTGTGGGGAGGTAACTCGGCTGATGCTGTAGACGGAGGATGGATCGTATTACAAGCTGGCTCGGGAGGGCCGGGTGGTGGTGAGGGCGGAGTCATTCGTTTGCGTCCAGGAAGCGGAGGGGGAGGCGCGGACGATGGGATCGTTCAAGCTGACGGGATTTTCCAATCCGACAACATCAAGCGCGGCACCGGAGACCCCAACGCCGGGGGAGGTACTCCCGGCGACGAAGGAGATGTTTACCAACGTCTCGACACGGGGATTGGTGAGCTCTGGGTGAACAAGAACGGGTCCGCGACGGGGTGGCTCCAACTCGCGTTCGCCGGAGACTTCATCGAGAGCTTCAATCAGATGCAGTGGGGCTACTTGTCCCCGGCTGCCAAGAACGTCGGTGGCGGCGCTCAGTTCGAGTTTGATTCCTCGGGCATCCTCAATCAGATCCAGTTCGATGACGGCGGTACCGCCGGCACGATCAGTCGCGCGCATACGTTTCAGTCCGGAAGCGTCAACTCGTTCTCGCTCCCCGCGCCCAACGATTTTGCGGCGTTCGACATGGATGCCGGTGCTGGACTGTTCCCGCATCGCGCGTCGTACAAGTTCGCGGCTCATTTTTCCCTGTTCACCACGGACACTTCGGACACGCGAATCTTCATGGGATTCTCGACCGCAACGGGGTTCTCCCAACTCGCGGTTAACAACGCGGACCCGGCGGGTGCGGAGGAATACATCGGGTTCGTGGCCGATCCCGGAACGAATCCGAACTGGCGTGTTATTGCGCGTGGCCCTGGTGGCCCAACGGACGGCCCCTCTTCGACAGGGGTGACGATTGCGTCCACTTCGTCGGTCGATGTTTGGCACTTCATCATCGACACGTCGCAGTACCCGACCATCCAGTTTTTCATTTTCGACGAAAGCCTCAATCTCCTTTCGTCGAACACCCTCAGCACCTCCGTTCCTGGCGCCCTCGTCAATATGGGCATGATCATCGGGAGCCGGCGCATCAACCCCGGTGGCGGAAATGTATTTGTCGGGCACTCCACGGTCGTCAACCAAAAAGGCACCGTTGCGGACGGCGCTGGAGTGGCTACCGGTGGGCTGACTCTCGCCGAAGTCCTGATCAACGGCAACGAGTCGGGCCTCAACAACATCGTTTTCCGTAACAGTTTCGGCATCGCTGGAGAACTTGACGGCAACGGTGGTGACGGCGCCAACGTCAACGTATTCAGTGGGTTCACGAGCCTCGCCGGCAACGACACCGGCTTCATGGCGATCGGGAGTGCTGGCCGTATCTTCGTCGGGGGTTCCGGCAACACGAACACCCTCCAGATGTTGAGCGGTGGGCAGTTTGATGGCCCCTCTACTGGCGATACCGGGACAACCATCGTCGGCACCGGCTTCACAGCGGGTAGTGGCGACACCGGTGACCTCAGTTTGCTCAGCGGAAACGCCGAAACCGGAACCACCGGTGACGTTCTCATCACCACTGGTGTTCTTGCGGTCAGCGGCACCCAAGGCAGCGTCCTGATCGCTCCGGGCACCACTGTTCCGAACCCGGCTACGACCACGGGCACGATCGTCATGAAGGGCGGCAGTACGTCGCTTGCTGGCGTGACCGGTGGTGATGTCCTGATCTTCTCTGGTGAAGCCTCTGGGGCTACGGGAGATACGGGCGACATCATCGTCGAGACATTCGACGTGAATCTCGACGGAAACTCTGGGAGGGTAGAACTCTCGACCGGAGACGGCGGGATAAATGCCGGTGATTCGGGGTTCCTCAACATCCGAACCGGAGATGCCATTGCCGGTAACACGGGGTTCCTCGGGATCGCGACCGGTACGGCGGGTAACGGTACGGGCGGCACAATCATCGTTTCCGTTGGGGACTCGACAAGCGGCGCTGGCTCGAACATCACGGTGGCGGCGGGCGACACCTCTGACGCTGCTGCGTTGGGAGGCGACATCAGCCTCACGCCGGGCACCGGCGGTCTCGGCAACGGTGCGGTCATCGTCAACGGCAAGTTGACGGTCACGGGTGCGATCGATCCGACCGCCCTCCTTTTGGAGGGACAGGCCATCATTCCTCCGGAGGTCATTCCCAATGCCAGCCAGGGGACCCTGTGGGTCGATAACACGGGCCCAAGCGGCCAACTGATCTACACGAACTCCGACGGGGACAACAACATCACCACCGGTGGTGGGGCCACGGCGCTCAATGACCTGACGGATGTGACCATCGCTGCGCCTGCGCCCGGCGAAGTCCTGATGCTCAACGGAGCCCTTCAGTGGGTGAACGCGGTTGGCTTCGGTGGAGCTCCGCTCGATACGATCCTGGTGGCGGGTAACACCACGGGTAATCTGCCGATCGTCGTCGAGGACAGTCTCGGGTCCCGGATCACGTCGGACGGCAATCTGACTCTCGACCCCGCCGTGGCCGGGGGCAACGCCGTCATCATCGACGGTCTTCTTTGGCCTGAAGCTGATGGGGTCGCCGGCCAGGTACTTACGACGAACGGCGCTGGGCAGCTCAGTTTCCAGCCCGGGGGTGGTGGAGGCGGTGGCACTTTCGCCGAAGCCTTTGCACAGATGCAGTTCGGTCAGTGGGTGGCCATCGACACCGGTGCCGTTCCCATCGGGGGCGGTCTTCCTAACATCACAGGTTTTTTCGGGACTGTCCCGCCACTGGAGCCTTCCCCAGGACCGGGCACCACCGTCTCAACTCTCAACGGTGTCCAGGCCAGCTATGTCACGCTAGGAGTCGCTGACAGCGATGCGGGGCTGCAGATTACCGGTTCGACCGTAGCCGACGATTCGAAGTACTTCACGTCCATCAAATTCGTGACGGGGGTTGGAGGCGCTTACAACATGTTCGCTGGCCTCACCACGGCCAGCGGCGGCACACCTTTCGCGGATCAGCTCGCTTTCCCTGGGACGCCGAATGAAGACTACGTGGGCGTCCAGCTCGTCGACGATCAGGGCCAGATCAACCTTCACTTCGTCACGGACAACGCGTCCGGGGCACCGCTCACGGTGGACACGGGGATCCTTCCCTCGGGATCAACCGCGTTTTGGATCGACATCGATTCGACGGTGGTTGGTGCCATCACCCTGAGTCTGTACGACGTGGATCGGAATTTGCTGGCGGCGACGACGTTCAACGCGCAGTTGCCGTCCCCCGCGACACTCCTCAGCCACATGGCTGCCGTCAGGTCCCGCGATGCGGTCGCCCGATTCATGTCGATCTGGTCGGTCACATGCATCACGCGTGCTGATCTCCTGGGAGCTATCGGGGGCGGTGGAGGAAACCAAGACCTCGCATCCGTTCTTGGATTTGGCCGCGAAACGGGTGGCCTCACCATTCAAGGTGACGACAGCGGTGCAGGCTCGGGTGTTGACCTGTCCCTCGCGGGCGGTACTTCAACGGGCGGAGGCGGGGCTGGAGGCGACATCCTTTTCACGGGTGGCGCGCCTGATCCAGCGGGCATCGGAGGAGCCGGCAATCTCGTCATGGCGACGGGAGGGGGTGCCGGCACCGGCGACGGTGGGGACCTGAGCATCACTCTGGGGCCCGGCGGTCCTGGCGGAGGTTCGGGGGGCAGCATCCTCACCGCCTTGGGTGACGGCGCTGGCACCGGCTCCGGCGGTATCTGGAGTTTGACGGCGGGCGACAGCGGCCCCGGCATCGGCAGTTTCGCGGGAGCCGTTAATTTCACGACCGGATCGGGAGGCGTCGGTAGCGGCGCTGCCGGTGGTCGTTTCAACGTCATCACGGGTGCTGGTGACGGCACGGGCAACGGTGGCGGCGTTCTGTACACGACCGGAGCCGGTGGAGCTGGTGGTGGGGACGGTGGCAGCTTCATCGTGTCGCTCGGGATCGGTAACGGCGGCGGGGTGGACGGTAAGCTCCTCGTCGTCGGTGATGTGGACATCAGCGGCAAGCTGACTGTCGGCGGCATGATTGATCCGCCTGGGCTCTTGATGTCGAGCTCGGGGGTGGTGCCTTTCACGCCAGCGGGCAGCGAAGGCGGCATCTGGGTCAACAACTCCGGCGAACTGATCTTCACGAACACCGGTGGTGATCTGAACCTCTCCACGGCCATCGGTGGTGGTCTCGGGTTCCTCGATGCGCTGCTGATTTCCGGTTACGGGTTCATGGGTCCGGGCAACCCGATTGGTGGCCCCGAGAGCTACGGCGTCTACGGCGGCTCCGTCAACTTCGACGTTGATCCTCCGGGCGCGATCACGTTCGGAACTGATCCTGACGGTCCTCTTTTGGTTCTGTCGTTGGGCGCAGTCGCTGGAGCGCAGGCATACGAGTCCACTGCGGATCTGACGATCAGTCGGGACCAACAGTTCAAGGCTCTTTTCAAGTTCCAGAGCTCCTCCCCGGCCCACACAGATGAACGTATTTTCATCGGGTTCACCGATGATGCCTCTCTGACGACCCCCGCCACGATGCTTGCATCACCTGCCCCCGTGGGCGGACTGCAATACATGGGCCTGTACCAGTCCCTCGGCGGAGTCACCTTTGAGTTTATCGCTCAGGGTTCCGGTGGGGCGATGGTGAACGTGTTTGCCCTCCCCAATGATGGGCTCGTTCATTATCTCCAGATCGATGCGAGTGCTTCCAGCGGAGATGTCACCTTCACGGTGTTCGACTCCGATGGCGTTACAATCTCCAATGGCGGTCTGGCAACGCACACAGAGCCGGATGTAGGGTTCGTACTTCCTGATCTATCGCTTGCCACGCGGCCGTTCGTCGGGTTGGCGAGTGCCGTTTCTACGACGCCTCGAACGCTGGATTTCTACTTCTCCAGCATCATCACGCGTGCCGACGTGGTCGATTCCGTGGTCGGGCTTGGTGGTGGAGGCGGTGGCATTTCGCCTTTGGAGGATGTTCTCGGTGCGGGGGACATCACCAACGGCAACGATATCGAGTTCACCGATGGCGACAAGATCCGCGGTGAGGATCTCGGTACCGGAACTGGTGGTTCCGTAGACGTCGTTGCGGGTGACGAGACCGTTGGCGGTGTTGGAACGGCTGGTGGCGACGTGGGCATCGCGCCTGGATCCGTCACGGCAGGGGTGGGCGGACGAGCGGGTACCACTTACGTCGGCGCAAGCGTGTCTGTGGGCTCAGGTATTGACGGAAGCGCTGGAGCCGGTGTCATTGACGGTGGCGATGGCGCTGATCTTCTTCTGTTCTCCGGTAGCGGCGGCCTCAACCTGACGGGCGATGGCGGTGCTGCAGGAACCTTCAACTTCCTTGGAGGCAACGGCGGCGCCGCTGATGAGGGTGCTTCCCCCAACAACGCTGGTAACGGGACCGACATCATCTTTTTCGGTGGGTCCGGAGGTGACGGGAATCACAGTGCCGGAGAAGGGCGCGGCGGAGACAGTGGAGATTTCGCGGCGTTGCTCGGAATCGGTGGAGACGGTGTCGGAACGACTGCTGGTCTTGGTGGGTTCGGTGGGGACCTCTCTTTCTTCAGCGGCGCCGGTGGTGATGGGACGGCCGTCGCTTCTGGAATCGGTACGGGACGCGCGGCGGGTGATCTTGCCGTGCTCCTCGGCAGCGGTGGAGACGGAACCGGAGTGGACGGAGGTGTCGCTGGAGACGGCGGTGTGTCCACGACCTTCACGGGGCCTGGTGGCGACGCAATCTCTATTGCTTCCGGGACGGCGACGGCCGGTGACGGTGGATCTTGGGATGTTCTCACTGGTCCAGGCGGAAACGGCACTGGATTTGCGGGCGCCACGGCTGGAGTTGGCGGTGATTTCACGGCCGTTCTCGGTGACGGTGGGATCGGGATCGCGGTCACCAGCGGAACGGGTGTCGGTGCACTCGGTGGCGGTGTCGCGCTCGCCGGTGGCGGAGGTGGCGATGGTACGGGTGTCGATGGAGGAACCGGTGGCGCCGGTGGAAGTTATGCTTTCGTCGGAGGATTTGGTGCCGACGGCACCGCTATCACGACGGGCACCGGAACCGGTGGTGCTGGCGGTGACTTCGAGGGAGCTCTTGGATTCGGTGGCGTCGGTACGGGACGCGACGGCGGCGTAGGAGGCGCCGGTGGTCATTTTGCCTTCGCTCCTGGAGGTGGTGGTGATGCCGTTGCAACGGTGGCAGGGACCGCCACCGGCGGTCTGGGTGGAGGTTTCCTCGTCTCCAACGGAGATGGTGGAGATTCCTCGGGTATCGCTGGCGTGCCCAGCGTTGCGGGTGCCGGTGGTGAAGTTCTGTTCGATGCCGGAGACGGTGGCGACGGTATCGCCAATGACATTGAAGGCGGTGCGGGAGGCGATGTCACCTTCATTGCGGGTGCTGGTGGCATCGGTATTGGAACCGAGACTGGCGGAGCGGGTGGCATCGTCACTGTCTTTGCCGGAGACGGCGGGGGTGGTACGGCAGCGGACGGTCTTCCTGGTGACGTGGTCATCGGGGCCGGAGCTCCGGCCACTCCGGGAGCCGGTCCCGGGCCTGCGGGCGGCAAGATCACGCTCGGTGCTGCCGGGAATGACGATGCTCTCGATGACGATGCGCCGGCCCTCAAGTTTGGGTCGATCACGATCCCGGCTGGTCCATGGCCTGGGCCGACGCCCATTCTGTATACATCTCCATTGCCGGTCGGGCATGCAGCCCGAAGTATTCAACTGACCGTCGAGGCGACTCCTGCGGAGTTCCCCGCAGCGGCCATGACGGCGTTCGTCATCACAGGGTCGAACGGTGGCGCAGGCTTCACGTTCGATATTTTCCCGCCGCCTCCGGGCGCTGGTCCCATCACTATCCACTGGGTGGCGTTCACGTAGGAGAACCTCATGGCCGTCGTGATTTCACCGATCCCTGACATCAAGCCCAGCGCCTACTGTCGCGTTTTTCAGAGTCTCGCGCGCAAGGCTGCCATCAACAGTGCACGCGCGCAGGAGACCGCTCAGAGTGCGTGGCCGCGTCTTGGAAAAGAGAACGTGGACCCCGCTGCAATGGGCTGCGACACCGATCTCATCACCCTTGGTCTTGCCAAGGATGAAGGTGGCGTCGTCTACATGAAGTTCGACCTATCCGGTTGGGACGAGTAGCGGCCTAGGACTCCCATGTGCAGATGACGCCGTACAGCGTCTCCCCGCAGACCATGCCGTTCGGGCAGTCTTCGTCCATATCGCAGAAAATCTTGCACAGATCGGCGTTGTTTTCTTGGATGTGGCAGACCGGTTGGTTTGCGCAGATCGCCAGGTCGGGATCGACGCAATCGGAGTCGTCTTCGCAGGACACCACGCATCCGTTGTATCCGTTGCCGGAGTAGCCCCCTTGGCAGCCGACGTTGGCTTTCCCGTACATGCCTGCTTCGTCGCCTTCGCAGTCTTCGCACGCCGCCATCACGAGACCGCACTGTTCATCACACTCCAGGTCACCCCCGTCGAAGCCTTCTTCTTCGCAGGTGTTGGCTCCCATGTCGGCGCCGTCGCACTCCTCGGACGGTGAGTTCTTCATGCCGTCGCCGCAGTAGGTGCAGGTGTTGTAGCTGAGGGTGCAGTCGTCGTTGCAGGCGAGCTGGCCGCCGCTGTAGTTCCCATTTTCTGGAGCTGAAAAGGAGTTGCACTCGGCTCCGCGAAGATCGAGTCCATCGCACTCCTCCATGCCTTGGGCTTCTCCGTCTCCACAGTCGTCAGGGACCCCCGTCTCTCCGGTGCCGTCTGTATCCGTGTCCGTATCGTCTCCGGTGCTGCCCGTTGGATCGTCGGTGTCCGTGCCGTCGTCTCCGGTGTCGGTGTCAGTATCGAGACCCGTCATGGAGCCTCCAAGCGTGGGGTTGAATTCCCCCGCACAGCCGGCGAGTCCGAGAGCTAAAAGGATCGTGAAAATATGTCGCATGTTGATCACCCGTTCCAGATGCAAGAGCCGTAGCCGTCAAGGGGGACGAAGTTCATGGCGCAGAACCACCCTGGATCGCAGGGGTTATCCGCGTCGCAGAAGGGTGTGCAGCAGCCCTGGATGTTGGAGTTGTTTTCGTCTTCGAACGGGCATTCTCCGGGAGGGTGGTTGATGGGAGCGGGGCCCTGGCCGTAGCCGTTGTCGGTGCATGAAGTGTTCATGCAGCCCTGGTAGAGGTATCCTCCGGCGTCACTACAGGCGTCCCCGAGGTCGTGGCCGTCCCCCTGTGTGTCGTACATTTGCACGCACCGAAAATCCCACTGGAACTGATTCGGTAGCGGTTCAGTCCGTACGGGGACGCATGTGAACTCAGCCCAGGGCTCCTCGGGGTCGCCGTCGCATGGAGCGGTGCCATCGAGGGCGAGGAATGGATCGCAAATCTCTCCAGGGCCCGGGTTGTCCATGGGCTCGCCAGTGTCAGTTCCGGTGTCGTGTCAGCGTCCGTGTCAGCGTCCGTGTCAGCGTCCGTATCAGTCCCGGTGCCCTCCATCGTATCCGTGGCCAATCCGGTATTTTCACCAATCGTCGGACTGAGATCTCCGCCGCAGGCGGTGAGCCCGAGTGCCAGTAGATACGAGAAAAGTACAGGTTTCATCAAAACGTAGCCTCCAAACCATACACGGAGGGCCTGCGAATTTTACACGAAGTGCCTGATCTGGCTCCGATCAACTACGAAAAACTCCCGTAGCCCCATCTGGGGAGCGCTATAGGCGGAAAATGCGGTGCTGGCGCGCTAACCCCTTCCAGGGCGCCTTCAGTCCCTTTTTGCGTGCGTCATCCACAATTTGCCTATGGGGTGGCCTGGGTGAGAGCGCCTGAACGTGCCGCATCCGGAGCGTCCTTTTCACAGAATTTCATGGTGTGCCGGGCCCGGTAAGGCCGCTGTCGAACGAGCTCGATGGCTGCTGCCGTAATCCGCCTATCGGCCCCCCTGGATAGGAACGCGCGGCGATGCTGACCCCTTCGCAAACAAAGTCTACCTCGATCCCGGAAGGTGCTGATGTCTAGCACTCCGTGGCGGTTTAACTTTGTTAAACTTCAGGTTGGCGCGGGCGCCGAGCATACGGAATCCTCAACGGTTCCCTCCGTTCCGGCCGCGGGTTTTGGCATGTATTGGGTGCGGGACGATGCGCCCAATCTCCCGATGTTCACGGACGATGCGGGGACGGATTTCATCCTTACCGGACGGTCGTGGGCTTGCGCTACACAGCAGACCACAGACGCGACTCCGACAAACGTCACGGTCCTGTCGAGCCTCGCGGCGGGGGAGCAGACCCCCGCTTGTGTTTTGATCAAAGCTGACAACGGCGCGAGCAACACGTATTTCCGCCGACAATTTTGGACGTTTTACAACGATGCCGGGGTCGCCTTTTGGACGATCGAGGACAACGGGTTGGAGCGTCGGCGTGGGCTGACGACCGCGACCGCCACGCTGGCGGTTTCAGGAAGCGACATCGTTGTCACCGTCACGGGTGAGGCCGCCACCACGATCGACTGGACGATCTGCTACCTCACGTCCAACACACTCGCCGGGGGTGTAGCCGGGGGCGGCGCGACGGCCGGGACTTACCCGATTCTTACGAACACGACTTTGACGACGGCCGCCACGTTGGCCGTCGGCGACTACCAAAAATACGATCCAGTGGGAGGGACCTTCATCATCGATATGCCTGGCACCGCGACCGTTGGAGATCTGGTGGGGATCAAGAACGTAGATCTTACGAACTCGGGCATCGGGATCACGTTGGATGGCAACGGAGGGGATGTCGAAGACCCTGGTGGTTTTGCCATGTCTGCCACCGTGTCCGTGACCGGTGATGGCATCGCTCTGCTTTATCAGTATGACGGAACGGACTGGTACATCGTATGACCATCATCAGAGTCACCGCAGGTGAACTTGGGATCCCTGGGCTCCCCCACGCAGACAGCATCATCTTCTACGTGGATGCGGCCGATTCCAATTCCTACGCAGGGACCGGTACGACCGTTACCGACATCTCTGGCTTCGCCACCAATGGCACCCTGGACGGTGGTGCCGTGGTGGCCGGAGGTGCCTTCCAGATTGACGGTACGGGTTCCAAGGGGGTCAGTTTCACGAAAAGTTCCACACTGACTGACGTGTTTTTGGGTGGCGCTACCTTGATGACCTTTGTTCAAACAGACGCACCCGGGGACGGCGGTTCCGGACGTTTTGTTGCGACCGAAAGCGCAGCGCAGACGGAAGGATGGCTGTTGTACGGCGTCACCGCGTTCAGTGCGACTGGTGTGCAGCCCCGGTTCATCCGCAGGTCTGGCGGGGGGACAGATGGCTCTTGGAACAGTTCCGGCGCGTTGCCGCGGGGTAGTGCGGTCACCACCGGGGGCGGCTTTTCATACGGCAGTGTTGCCGTCACTTACGATGAAACGGTGTTGTCCAACGACCCCACGTTTTACACCAACGGGCTGTTCACCGGGACACCGACGGGGACCAACCCTTCCGCGCTTGGCAGCGATGCCTCGGAAGACCTGGTGATTGGAAATATCAACGGGGGCAGCGAAGCCATGGATGGTCAGTCACAGGTGACCCTCATTTGGGATCGCATCCTGACCGCGGAAGAAATCCTTCAGGTCCACAACACAGTCATCACACGGATGGGCCGGCGCGGAAGCGTGCCCGGTGTTGTGACCATGCAACCCAACGGTGGCCTCGGGGGATCCAGCCATCTGATCCGTGCAGCCGGCCTGGGCCAGCCGAGCGTCGCGGACGGCAACTCCGGCTGTATCAATTTCCAAGCGCAGACTGCATCGGGCAAAGGCATCACCGGCACGAACACGGACTACGCCGCACTGCTGTCCGGCCGCGACGGGACGATTGGAAGCAATTGCGACGGCTCCGTGATAGCGGGCGGCACCAACAACACCGTCTCCAGCTCGTGCGGTGCCGGGGTCATCGGCGGTGGCGCCAGCAATACCATTGGTGGCGGCGACGAGAATTGCATCGTTGGCGGGACGAGCAACACGGTCGTTCCCTCCTATGCCGGCATGGTCTGCGGGTTCCAGAACGTCATTTACGGGAACGGGACCTACGCCTTCATGGGCGGAGGTCGCTCCAACGTCATCGGCAAGAGCGGTCACATCTCCACCGCGGAGTACACTGTCGTCGGCGGCGGTCGAGACAACAACATCGAACTGGCTCTGTACTCCTCCATCCTTGGCGGACAGCAGAACGGCATCGGCATCACCACGGATTCCTCGTACTCTTGGGTGGAGGGCGGTTATCAGAATGTGGTGGAGGGCGCCGACTTCGGCAACGCCGCAGGCCGACAGTCCAAGTGTAACCACAACGGCGCCACCATCTGGTCGGACTCCACGGTTCAGGACGAGGAGACCGACCGCGACAACCAGCACAAGCGAGTGTACGTCGGAGGGTTCACGGAGCGCACCACGACCGGTTTCGGCGGTGCTGTTGGTTCCCCGGGCGAAGCGTTGGAACGCTTTACCGGTCACGACGCGACTGCGGACGCGACGCTCTCGGCTAATACTCTGTTTGACCTGACCACCGACCAACACACGGTGATGATCAAGGTCTACGTCCACTCCCAGCGGGACACGGGCGATAACTTCCTATTCACGGAGATCACGGTGTTCGGTCGTCGGACGGGCGGTACCACGTCGGTAAGTAGCGCCACAGTTGCCACTGCGAACACCGGAACCGGGAGCACCGTCGTTCATGCGGTGGCTACGAGTGTTAGCCAGATCGATCTCAACATCACCGGTAACTCTGGCGAGAACTGGCAGCACTCTTTTTGGTACGAGCGACAAGAAGGGGGCCTCACCTCGTAGGTGAAGGACTAGCTTATGGCTATCGTCATTTCACAAGGCGTTTTCGTTTGGGCGGATCTCCTGACCGACCTAACGGGCAACGGTTCAGACGATGGTATTGTTGTTGAGCAAGTAGGGTGGGCTGAAGACCAGAGCAACTGGTACTACTGCACGGGTGTCGCGGCTTCCACTTCTACATGGGACGCGCTGGCAACTGGCGGAGGCGCTGCTGGTCGAGAGGGCATCCTCTACAACGGCAACACGTTCTACGTGGACGCGGGGGACCGGAGCTCCTACACCGGCACCGGAACTGATTGGACCGATCTGATCAATGCAACGGTCGGCACGATCAACGGCGTCCAGATCGTCAACGGTCACTTCAACTACAACGTAGCTACCGATGATGTCAATTTCGGCACCGTCGTTGCCAGTGAGACTGAGGACGTATTCGGCGCAACAGGGTCCGCCGGAGGAACCCTCAGTGTTTGGGTGCGCCCCGAGAGCGATGGTTTCGGGGCCGGCGGAATCATCGCTACGACCGCCGACGACACCACGACCGAGGGGTGGACGCTCCGCGTTGACACGCAGACGGGAACCGCCGTCAACCTCACCTTCTTGCGGGGAGCCACCACTCAGGGGATTTGGACCTCCAGCGGGGCTCTGGAAGTAGGACAGTGGTATCACATCGTTGTCGTCTACAACGATGCGTCGCTCAGCAACGATCCTACTTTCTACGTCAACACATCCTCCGTCACGATCGATGTCGATACGAACCCCACGGGGGCCGTGGGAAGCGACAGCGGCAACACCCTGTTCGTTGGCGGAAATACGGGTGGGACGCAGGCTTGGGAAGGGGACCTTGATGTCGTCATCTTCTATGACCGGCAACTCTCGGCCGAAGAGGTTGGTCAGCTTTACCGCGTCCAACAGGACAGGTTCCGTCCGAGCCTGATCGGGATCGATGCTTCGGTCGCCACGTCGGACGCCGTGGACGTCGAGATCTCCGCGGGCGACGGCGGCTCGGCCGCCGGAGATGGTGGTGGCCTCGACATCTCCCTCGGGAGCGCCCTCGCGGGGGTGGGCACCGGTGGAGGGATTCTGTACTCCGGCGGGGACGGCTCCACCACGGGCAACGGGGGCGGCATCTTGGCCGCGTTCGGTGACGGTGGGGCATCGGGGGCTGGTGGTTCAGCTACCTGGAACATGGGGGCTGGAGGGGGGACCGTCGGCAGCGGAGGCTCCTGGAACGTCAACACCGGGTCCGCTACCGCCTCGGGTTCCGGCGGCGGAGGTTTCAACGTCACGCTGGGCGCATCGGTGGACGCCACCGGCGTCTCCATTGCCATGACGGCCGGCACGACCAATGCGGGCATCGGTGGCTCGTTCCTTCTGACGGCTCCGGACGGGACCACCGGTGGAGGTGGTTTCATCGCCAACACGGGTACCGCATCGAGCTCCGGCAACGGCGGCATCTTCGAGATCACCCTTGGCTCGGGCCCCGACGACGACGGCTACTTCGACCTCGACCCCGACTGGACCGGGGATGGCTCGCACTACATCCAGCTCTCGGCTTCCGGCACCAACACGGCCAACGTCGTGCAGTTCGGCACCGGTTCCAGGGACCCCAACACGTTCGTGTCGATGTTCCCGGGGTCCCTCTACCTGCGCGGGGACGGCATCGACTCGGACCTCTACGTCAACAAGACGGGAGGTACCTCGGCCGGAACCGTCTGGGAGGCGGTAGGCGGCGGCTCGGCGTGGCAGGAGACCACGACCCAGACGACGGGCACCGGGGCCGGCAGCGAGACGTTCACCCTGGCGACGCCCCTCTCCACGGTTGCGGTCGACTCGCAGAAGTGGGTCCGCTGCATCATCACCGGAGAGGACACCACCAACCCGGACACCCACACCTTCTTCACGAGGGAGATGCGGACGTACTACCGGGGCGCGGGC
>JBDHAB010000013.1:0-52889 GCA_039588295.1 Gemmatimonadota bacterium | reverse complement strand
CTACGTGCGTAGGCCGCGATTGTGGTCTCCACGGATCGGTTCGCGACCGACCGTTCCGCGAACAAGCTCCCGCTGAAGTCTTACACCACGCGTGAGAGCGGCACGCGGTGCCAGCCCGATACTCCGATACCCGCGCGTTGCCTCGGGCCGGGCCGCTACGCGGGCAGGTGCGCTAAGCGCGAAGCTTAGGCAGCCAGAGCCAAGTCAGTGTTGGCAATTGTGCGTTTTCCCAGTGGTTTAGCCAGGGTACCGGGAACCTGGGCACGCCTCGGAGTCCTCACCAGACCCGTCGAAGCCAAGTCGCCCCCTTTCTCAGCAGCCGACGCCTAAATTTAACGGTAACTAGGACTTATCGGCAACCGTCTCGACCGCATCCGCCGCGGTGTCACGCTCCCTGGCACGCAGGTGGTTGATTCTCGAGGCCGCCACCGCGGCGCCGAAACCGTTATCGATATTCACCACCACGACGCCCGAGGCACAAGAGTTCAGCATCGCCAAGAGCGCGGCAACCCCCCCAAAAGAGGCGCCGTATCCCACGCTCGTCGGCACCGCGATCACCGGGACTCTGACAAGCCCACCAACCACGCTTGGTAGGGCGCCATCCATCCCCGCCACGACGATCAGGACCTCCGCCCGCAGCAGCGCATCTGACTGCCGCAGGATTCGGTGAATGCCGGCCACGCCCACGTCGGCCAGCAGCTCGACCGCGTTCCCCAGCGCCCGCGCGACGGTCACGGCTTCCTCGGCCACGGCCAGGTCACTGGTCCCGGCCGTGACGACGAGGATCGTTCCCCGCCCGCTGGGAGCGCGCGGCGGGTCCGGAGCCAGGACTACCGTGCGCGCCGTCCGATTGACCTCCGCCCTGGGAAACCGGGCTCGGAGCGCCTCCATGACGTGGTCCCCAGCCCGAGTGGCCAGAAACGTCCCGCCGGACCGCGCGAGGCTCTCACAGATGCCGACCACCTGCTCGACCTGTTTCCCCTCGCAGAACACCACTTCGGGATGGCCTTGAGAAAGCGGCCGCAGGTGGTCCACCTGCGCGTACGTCAGATCCTCGACTGGAAAGGTCCGCAGCCGCTCGAGTGCCTCGGCCTGCGAAACCTCGTGGCGCGCCACCTGTCCCAGGAGTTCGGCCAGTCGCTCTTCGGTCATCCCACGGCCTCACGCGGGCCCGAGTACTCACGGAACAGCCGCTCAATCTCGGCCATCGACTCGATCTCGTGCAATCGCCTGCGCAAACCGGCCGCCCCTGGGAGGCCGCGAACATACCAGCCGAGGTGCTTGCGGAACTCGAGTACCGTGCGCCGGGAATCACCTTGGATCGCCACTTGGAGCCTGGCGTGCCACAGCGCGACGGCAAATCGCTCCGCGGCGGCAGGATCTCGGGGCGGGCTGCGACCCTCCAACACCGCCCTTGCCTGCTGGAAGATCCACGGATTGCCGAACGATCCGCGCGCAATCATGATCCCGTCACACCGGGTGTGATCCCACATGCGATGAGCATCTGCGGCGGTCCGGATATCGCCGTTACCAACCACCGGGATATCCAGCGCCTGTTTCACGGCGGCGATTTCGTCCCACCGTGCCGCACCGGTATACATCTGCGTCCGCGTGCGGGGGTGCAGGGTCAACGCCTCCGCACCAGCCTCCTGGCAGGCGAGGGCGATGTCGACGGGCGTCCGCGTGGTTTCGTCCCATCCGCTGCGCGTCTTCACCGTGACCGGGACATCCACCACCTCCTTGACCGCCCGGATGATCCGCTGCACCAGGCCGAGGTCCTTGAGGCACCCCGACCCGCCGTTGCGTTTCACGACCTTCTTGACCGGACAGCCGAAGTTGATGTCGACGAAATCCGGCCGATAGTGCTCGGTCACCAGCACCGCGGCCTCGGCCATCCCCGCCGCATCAGCGCCGTAGAGTTGAATGCCTATCGGCCGCTCTTCCGCGGTGAAGAAGGCGCCATCGTGCACACTCCTCACCCCGCGTCGCAGTCCCTCGCTCGAGAGAAACTCCGAGACGACCACGTCCGCCCCGAACGAGCGGCAGAGCCGGCGGAACGGCGGCTCGGACACGCCAGCCATGGGCGCGAGAAACAGTGGCACGCGCGTGCGCACCTCGAAGGGGAACGTCATCGTGAGGCGAACTTAACGACCCCCGGATAGCCCGGCAACGTTTGACAGGCGAATCATCCCGTCATTACGTTGTGCGGGCTTTGAACTGTTGAGTAACGGTCACCATGCACCTACGAGAATTCTTTTCCGCTGATGCGATCTCGCTCCAGTTGCAGGGTACCGACAAGGACGGGATCCTGAAGGAACTCATCGGGTTGCTCAAGCTCGACGAGAAGTCCGAGGCGATGCTGTACAAGATGCTCAAGCGGCGGGAAAATCTGGGCTCCACGGGCATTGGACGCGGGATTGCGATTCCGCACTGTCGCTCACTCGTCGTGCAGCGGCTGCGGGTAGCTTTCGGACGCAAGCCCGACGGCATCGACTTCCGCGCGATCGATGAGAAGCCTGTCTACGATTTCTTCTTGATCGTCGCACCACCGCTCGAAGTGTCGAATCAGTATCTGCCGGTGCTTGGCAGGATCGCGCAGTTCGCCAAGGAACCGGACATTCCGGAACGCCTCGCGAAACTGGACGACCCCGACAACTTCCTGGCGCTGCTGGACGAAAAGCGGGTCTGAGCGGCCTGCGAGCGGAGGAAGGTCCCGCCCCACCCGGCCCTCGCGGGAGGACTGGGCGGCCGTGTGCCGGCGCTACTCCCACTCAATCGTGGCAGGTGGCTTCGAGCTCACATCGTAGACCACGCGGTTCACACCGTCGACCTCGTTGATGATCCGGCTTGCCATCCGCCCCACGACGGCGGACTGAAACGGGTACCAATCAGCGGTCATCCCGTCGGTGCTCGTGACCGCACGGAGGGCGATGACGTTTTCGTAGGTCCGGGCATCGCCCATGACACCCACTGCGCGCACAGGGAGCAGGACGGCGAATGCCTGCCAGATCTCGTCGTACACCCCGGCGTCGCGAATTTCTTCCAGGTAGATTGCGTCGGCTTCCCGAAGGATCCGCAACGCGTCACGCGTCACGCCACCCAGAATGCGGACGGCGAGACCGGGTCCGGGAAACGGGTGACGGCCCACGATCTCCTCAGACAGGCCAAGTTCCCGCCCGACCTGGCGCACTTCGTCCTTGAACAGCTCACGGAGCGGCTCGATCAGCTCGAACGGCAAGTCCGGTCTCAACCCGCCGACATTGTGGTGGGTCTTGATCGTGACGGATGGCCCGCCTCGGGGCGACACCGATTCAATGACGTCGGGGTAGAGCGTGCCCTGCACGAGGAATCGCACATCGTCGCCGACATGGGTTGCGGCATCCTCGAATACGTCGATGAACGTGTGCCCGATGACGCGTCGTTTTTCCTCGGGATCCTCCACGCCTTCGAGGCGGCCCAGAAACTGCCCAGTGGCGTCAATGACGCGGAGATCCATCCCGAGGTGGGAGCGAAAGACCTGCTCCACTTGCTCGGCCTCGTGCAGGCGGAGCAGACCGTGATCGACGAAGATACAAGTCAGGCGCTCTCCCAGCGCCTGGTGGACCAGAACGGCCGCGACGGCCGAGTCCACCCCGCCCGAGAGGCCACAAATTGCGCGCGTGCGTGGTCCCACCCGCGCGCGAATGCTCTCGACCTGTTCGGCAATGAAATGGCCGGCAGTCCAGTCGGGCGTACAGTGACAGACCCCGAAGAGGAAGTTGCGCAGGATCTCGCCGCCTCGAGGCGTGTGCGCCACTTCCGGATGAAACTGCACGCCATAGAGGCGGCGCGATGATGAGGCAAAGGCGGCGATCGGGCTGTTTTCGCTCGAGCCGATCAGGAGGAACTCGTCGGGCAAGGCGGTGACGCGGTCGCCGTGGCTCATCCACACCTGAATGCGCTCATCAGGATCGAATCCGCCAAACAGCGTGTCCGTCGCGCGCACCGTGAGATCGGCCCGACCGTACTCGTGCCGACCCGACGCCTCGACCTCGCCACCGGCCGCGAGCGCCACGAGGTACATCCCGTAGCACACGCCGAGCACCGGGATGTCGAGTGTCGCGACGGCCGGGTCGATCTGGGGCGCACCTTCGTCGTACACCGAGTTCGGCCCACCCGAGAGGATGATCCCCTTCGGCTGGCGTGCCTGCGCCTCGTCCAGCGAGGCCGGTGGTGGGTGAATCTCGCAATACACATGGCTCTCACGCACGCGCCGAGCAATGAGTTGGGTGTATTGCGACCCATAATCCAGAATGAGGATACCATTCCGGAGCGTCGTCATCGTGTGGCTCCAGTCGTCACGCTACGCCAACTTCGTCCCAGGTCCGCTCGCCACGCATCAAATCCTCGACAGATTCACGCTCACGCACCACTGACCAGCGTCCCCCATCGACGATGACCTCCGCAGCGCGCGGCCGGCAGTTGTAGCTCGAGCTCATGCTGAATCCGTAGGCGCCCGTGTCCAGTACCGCAAGCAGCGCACCCAGGGTGGCGCCGGGCAGGGAGCGTTCCAGGCCGAGAAAGTCACCAGACTCGCATACCGGTCCAACCACATCGACGATCGTGTCGCTCCGGGCGTTTGCTTCGCTGGGTTTGCCCTCATTCACCACGACGATCTCGTGCATCGCGCCGTACAGGCTCGGTCGGAGCAGGTCGTTCATTCCCGCATCGACAACCACGAAGTCCCGACCGCCTGTCGCTTTGCGGTAGAGACATCGCGTGAGTAGCAGTCCCGCCTGGCCCACGAGAAAACGTCCGGGCTCGATGAGCAGCGGAAGCCCCGTGCGGTCCGCCAGCGGCCGGATGGCGTCGGCGTATTCCTCGGGCGCAAGCGGCTCCTCGTTCATGTACCGTATACCCAAGCCACCGCCAACGTCCACGCTCTCAAGACCCTCGATGCCGGCCGCCCGAAGTCGTTCGACCAAGTCGGCGAGTTTATCGGCGCCCTCGCGATACCGTCCGGCGTCACAGATCTGCGACCCGATGTGCATCCCGATGCTCTTGAGGTCGACGTGAGGCGATGCAGCAGCCCAGCGTGCGAGGTCGACGACCTCCGCACGTGGCACCCCGAATTTCATGTTGGCCTCGCCCGTCTGCGTGTACGGATGGGTCCTGGTAGCTACATCGGGGTTCACGCGGATGCCGACCCGGGGCACGGTCCCGCGGCGTGTGGCAAGGTCGCTCAGGAGATGCAACTCGGCCGCCGACTCGACGTTGATCAGCCCGATTCCTGCTTCGAGCGCCGCCTCGAGCTCCGCCTCCGTCTTGCCGACGCCGCTGAACACCACGTCGTGCGGCGCGAACCCGGCACGGAGGGCCCGAACGAGCTCGCCGCTCGATACCACGTCTGCCCCCGCACCGAGCTCGTGGAGCAGCCCGAGCAGCGCCAGGTTGCTGTTCGCCTTGAGCGAGTAATGGAGCCGGTGGCGGATCGTACCGAGCGCGCTCGTGAGACCGCGGTACTGCCGACGAATGTCCTCCACTTCATATACGTAGACCGGCGTACCGACGGCGCTGGCGATCTCGTCGAGCAGCGCCGGAGTATCGATCAGTACGCGCGCGCCCCCACCGCCTCCGCCACCGCCTTCCGCCCACACCAGACGCACGTCGTCGGCATCTGGCTCGATTGGAACTCCTCGTCCGGGAGCACGCGGATCGTCGCCTTGGTGCGGTTCTTGATCTCCAGTTCGCAGGCCTCGTCACCGCAGTAGCCACCGTAAGCGAACCCGCCCGGTCCCTCCATCAACTCGACGAGGCCGTCCTTCGTGATGTCCCGAACGGTATTGGCGTCGCGGCGCTCTCGAGCCGCCTGATAGAGACCGGCCTGGATATCCTCCAGCGCCGCAGCCACTCCCGAAACGGCCTCGTGCAGCGGCAGTGGCGTCTTGCCTCCGGTCCGGCGCGCCAACACGGCCTGCTGCTTCTCGACGTCTCGCGGCCCGACCTCCAGGCGGACGGGCACCCCACGGCTCTCCCATTCGTAGTACTTCGCGCCGGGCTTGAGCCCGTCGCGGTCGTCGAATTCCACGCGGAGTCCGTGGTCGCGCAGTTGTTCGACCAGTTGCTGCGCGGTGCCGCTCACCCGCTGTCGCTCGTCGTCCGATCGGAAGATCGGCACGATGACGACCTGAACGGGCGCGAGCCGTGGCGGACAGACCAGTCCGACGTCGTCGCTGTGCGTCATGATGAGTCCACCGACCAGGCGGGTGGACACCCCCCAGGAGCTGCTCCACACATAGTCGAGCTCGCCGGCCGCCGTCTGGAACTGTGTGCCGAACGCCCGGGCGAAGTTCTGACCCAGGAAGTGCGTCGTGCCCGACTGGAGGGCTTTGTTGTCCTGCATCAGACCCTCACACGCGTACGTGCGAACCGCGCCGGCGAACTTTTCCGATTCCGTCTTGACGCCCGTGACGACAGGCAGCGCCATCCAGTCTTCCATGAACCGTCTGTACAAGCGCAGGATGAGGAGCGTTTCCTCCTCTGCCTCCTCTTTCGTGGCGTGCGCGGTGTGCCCTTCCTGCCAGAGGAACTCGGTCGTCCGCAGGAACAGACGGGTACGCATCTCCCAGCGGACGATGTTGGCCCACTGGTTCAGTAACACCGGGAGATCGCGGTAGCTCTGCACCCACTTGGCGAGCATCGCGTAGATAATGGTCTCCGAAGTCGGCCGAACCACGAGGGGCTCTTCCAGCTCCTTCCCTCCCCCACGCGTCACCACCGCCGTCTGCGGCGCAAACCCTTTGACGTGTTCTGCCTCCCTCGCGAGAAACCCCTCGGGGATGAACAGCGGGAAGTATGCGTTCTGATGACCGGTCTCCCGGAACATCGCGTCGAGCGCGCCCTGCATGAGCTCCCAGATACGGTATCCACGGGGGCGGATCACCATACACCCGCGCACCGGGGAGTAGTCGGCCAGTTCCGCGCGCATGATGACGTCGTTGTACCAGGCACTGAAATCTTCTGACCGCGGCGTGATGCGTAGATCCTCGCTCATCCCGTCCTCGTACTCCCGGATTTGGGTTCGTCTCCATGCGCGAGTAATCCGTCGAACCGCACCTGCCGCTCCTGCCCCGTCGCGAGGTCCCGCACCACCGCCGCCCCGTGCGCCCGCTCATCCGGCCCGATCAGGATCGCTTGGCGTGCCGCCCGCGCTGCCGCCAGCTTGAGTTGCTTCGCCACCGACTGCGGCTTGAGCGCGTACTCGATGCAGAGGCCGCGTTCGCGGCTCTTGTGAACCAACTCGAGCACGGTCGGCACATCGTCGGTCGTGACGGCCACGAAGAACGCGTCGAGAGGGCGCGCCGCCTTTGGCTCGAGTTTGCGGGCGCGGATCAGTTCTCCCAACACCACATCCCCCATCCCAAACCCAACAGCCGGTGCGTCCACACCGCCCAGGGCCGCCAGGAGTCCATCGTAGCGACCGCCACCGCAAATGGCGCGCAAGGCCCGCCGCACGTCGAACAGCTCGAACACGATCCCCGTGTAGTAGGCGAGCCCCCGGACCACGGAGAGATCGACCTCGAGGTAGTCACCAAGTCCCATGGCACCGAGCGCCTCGAGACACTCGCCGAGTGGAGCGACGGTGTCGGGATCGGCGCCGCTCTCGACGAGCGCCGCCACGAGGGCATCCAGGCTTCGGAGCTGCCCGATTCCCAACGCACGCTCCGCAGCCGCCTCCGTAAGCCCGGACGCCCGGGCCAGGTTCTGTCCCAGCTGGTCCTTCGGCTCACGCTCGAGCTTGTCGATGTGGACGTACGCGATCTCAATTTGCCGCTCCGAGAGCCGCTGTCCCACGAGCAGGGCGTGCGCCACCCGCCGGTCGGAGATGCGAACCCGGAAATCATCGGACGAGAGCCCGAACCCTCGCACGATATCGACCGCGGCCGCGATGAGCTCGGCGTCGGCGAGCGCGCCGGGCTCCCCGATGATGTCCATATTGAGTTGGAAGTGCTCGCGGAGTCTTCCTCGTTGCTGTCGCTCGTATCGGAACAGCTGGGGGATCGAGTACCAGCGAATCGGCTTCTTGAGCGCGCGCGCACGCTGCGCCACCATCCGGGCCAGGGTCGGCGTCATCTCCGGCCGCAGCGTGACCGCACGACCGCCCTTGTCCTCGAACGCATAGAGTTGTTCGACGATCTCCTCACCGCTCTTCTGCGTGTAGAGCTCCAGCGGTTCGAGAGGCGGGCCGTCGTATTCCTCGAACCCGTAGCGCGCTGCGACATCGCGCCACACGGCAAACATATGGTTGCGAAAGGCCGCTTCGTCTGGAAAGAAATCGCGGAAACCGGGGAGTGCCTGGGCGTGCATCGCAGCAATCTACGGGAGGGGCGCGAACCCGGGCAAGCGCGCCATTGCGTCACCGACCGTGTGGAACGACCCTGTCACGAGTATCGTGCCAGGATGCTGTTGCACATCCGCCAACGCGCGATCGAAATCGGCTTCGACCACGAGGTCCCCGACTCCATCCGCAACCGCGCCGAGGTCCCAGCGACGCTCTTTCGGGGCAGATGGCGCGACGGTCACGCAGAGGGTGTCGACCACCGGTCGCAGCGTAGACAGCATCGTGCGCCAGTCCTTATCGCCGAGGATCGCGACCAGCGCGTGAACCGGCCGCGGAGGCGGAGCCGCCGCCAGCGCGTGCGCCAGCGCCTGCATCGCACTCGGGTTGTGCGCCACGTCAAACAGCCACCTGCCCCGGTAATCCAGTCGACCCGGTAGTCGCGCTCCGGCAAAAGCACGGCGCCGGATGCCGTCGCCAGGTCTGAGCTCGGTCGGCAGCACCTCCAGCACGGTTTCAGCGACAGCGGCGTTGCGACGCTGATGCGGCCCTTGGAGCCCAAGCGGGCCATCGTACATCCGCTCGCGGGGCACGCGCACGACCGTGGCGCCTGCCTCGCGGGCTACCCGCTCGAGCACATCGACCAGCTTCGGCTCCCGCTCGCCGATTACGAACGGGCGCTCCGCTTTGGCAATGCCCGCCTTCTCCTCCGCGATATGCTCGGGCGACGGACCCAGGTAGTCCATGTGCTCCAACGCGACATGGGTCACGACGCTCGCCACGGGATCCAACACGTTGGTGCAGTCGAGCCGGCCGCCCAGCCCGACCTCGACCACGGCGATCTCGGCGCCACGCGCGGCGAAATCGGCGAAGGCAATGGCGGTCGTCGCCTCGAAGAAGCTGGCGCCGGCCTCCAGCACGACAGGGCGCAGCTCGTTCGTCCAGGCGGTGAACGCGGCCTTCGTAATCGCGCGGCCATCGACGACCATGCGTTCACGGACATCGACGAGGTGCGGTGATGTGTAGAGTGCGACCCGCTGCCCCAACCTGTGCAGCGCTTCCGCCACCAGGACGGCGACCGACCCCTTGCCGTTGGTGCCCCCGACATGAACGGAGCGGAAGTGTCGCTCGGGGTTTCCCAGATGGGTCAACAGCGTGCGCGTCGGCTCCAGGGACCACTTTGCACGACCGGCGGTGCGGGGATAGAGGAAGCTGACAGCCTCCTCGAACGATGCGGTCAGTCCGTGACCTCCGCCTGGGCGGCGCCCGTCATCATCCGGAGCAGTCGAGCGACGGTCTCACGCAGCTCGCCTCGCGGGACGACGGCGTCGACCATTCCATGCTCCTCGAGGAACTCTGAGGTCTGAAACCCCGCCGGGAGATCCTGGCCAATGGTCTGCTTGATCACGCGCGGACCGGCGAAGCCGATCACTGCACCGGGTTCGGCGACATTGACGTCCCCCTGCATGGCATATGATGCCGACACGCCACCGGTCGTGGGATTGGTCAGGACGGAGATATACGGCGTCTCCGTCTCCCGCAGCCGTGCCATGAGCGCCGAAGTCTTGGCCATCTGCATCAGACTGAGCACACCCTCTTGCATCCGCGCACCCCCCGACGCCGAGACCAAGACGAGCGGGGCCTCGCGTTCCACGGATCGGTTCACCAACCTGGCGACCTTCTCACCGACCACGGAGCCCATCGAGCCCCCCATAAAGGCAAACTCCATGGCGCCAAGGCTCAGCTCGATACCAGTGAGGGTGCCGTGACCGGCAATCATCCCATCGTGGTCGCCAACCTTGCGATGCGCTCGGCTCAACCGGTCCGCGTAGCCCTCGAACTCGAGCGCGTCAGTTGACCGAAGCGACGTGTAGAGCTCGACGAAGCTTCCCGGATCGGTCAGCAACTCGATGTAGCGCTGCGCGGCAATGCGTCGGTGGTGTCCGCACGATGGGCAGACCTGCAGGGCGCGGTCGAACTTCTCGGTGATGTCAACGTGCCCGCAACGCTCACACTTGTCCCACGCATCCGCCGGGATCTCCAGCTTCTGGCGTTGCGAGGCACGCTTACGACGTTCTTTGCGAAACCAAGACATCAGCGCGTTTCCATCCGGGTCAGGTGAGCCGCGGTGGCCGAACCGGGCCGATCCGGGGCCCTAGAATCTCGCCCCGGCCGAGGGGACACGCCACCCCCCTGTGTCCCCGAGACTCGTCGCGTAGCCGGAGAGCCGGGATTCCCACGCGACGCGCAGTGTGAGGCCAATTGCGATGCAACACGCGAGCAAGAACGAGCCACCGTAGGAGAAGAATGGGAGCGGGATACCCACAATCGGCATCAGCCCCACCGTCATTCCCACGTTCACCAGCACGTGCGTGAGGAGCAACCCGATCACTCCCGCCGTGAGGAGTGACGAGTAACCGTCCACTGCCCGGCGTGCGATGCGCAGCAACACCACTAGGAGGATGGCGAACAACGCCAGCGAAACGACGACCCCGACAAAGCCGAACTCCTCGCCCAGGACAGAAAAGATGAAATCCGTGTGTTGCTCCGGCAGGAACGCCAGGCGCTTTTGCGTCCCGGCCGTGAACCCTTTGCCGAAAATGCCACCCGATCCGATCGCGACCTTCGACTGAATGATGTTCCATCCGGTATCGCGCGGGTCGATCTCGGGATTGAGGAACGACAGAAGACGGTTCTGTTGATACGGCGCGAGGTTCTTCCACAACTCCAACGCCATGACTCCCATCGCGACATTGACCAGCCACAGCGCCACGCCCTCCAGGGCGTACGGGCGAACCCACAGGAGTACTACCGTCAGGATCACGATCCACGCGCCCCACGAGATCGTCGAGAACGCGAGGAGCAGGCTCACGAGTGGAGAGGCGAGCAGCACCAACAGCCGGACGCGGACGCCCACCCAGTATAGCATGGCGAACAGAATCCCCAAGAACACCATGGCGCTGCCGAGGTCCGGCTGGAGGCCCACCAACACAAACGGCACTCCCACGATGGCAACAGTCGGCAGCAGCTTGACGAGTCCCGGCGGCGGCTCACGCAGCGCACCCATGTGGCGCGCCAGCATGAGCACCGTTGCCACCTTGGCAATCTCCGCCGGCTGTCCCAGTCGAAAGCCACCCACGGCAAGCCATGAGGTGGCGCCGGCCGCAGTGCCCGCACCCGTACCGAAGAAGAGTGTGACGCCGAGCAACAGCACGGCACCACCGTATAGCGCCGGAGTTGCCCACTCGAGCACGCGCGGTGACACGCGGAACGCCGCGGCCGCGCCCGTCACACCGACGGCGAGCCATATGACTTGTCGCTTCCAGATGCTCGTGGCGGCAGACGGGACGTCCGTCTGACCGGCGGAGTAGAGCGTCAGCAGCCCCAGTGCGACCAGTCCTCCGACCGCGAGGAGGAGTGACCTATCGAGTCCGTGCCGCTGCACCGCGTGCAGAGTCCTGGGATGGCGCCCGCAGCAGAGCGGTATCCGGGAGAATCGGGATCGACTCTGGAGCCGAGTCTGCTGGGGTCTCGATCCGGTATCCACCCCTGCTGGCCACGGCATCCGGGCCAAGCAGGTGACGGGCCATGATCCGCGTTGCCAGCGGCGCTACGGCCGACCCGTGTTCCGCATACTCCACAATGGCACCCACGAGCACCCGGGGATTGTCCGCCGGGGCGAATCCGATGAACCACCCATGGTCCAGGCCGTGGGCATTCTGCGCGGTGCCCGTCTTTCCGGCGATGCGCAGATCGGCGATCTGGGCCCCTGCGGCGGTGCCCCGATCGACGACCGCAACCAGCGCGGCGCGAAGATCGGCCAGGGCACTCTCAGATAGGTCGAGCGACCGCGGTTCCCCTCCGTTACCAGCGACCAGTCTTGGCACGAATGCGATGCCGCGCGGGTGCGCCAACATCGCGTAGAAGCGAACCATGTTGATGAGGGTCTGCGTATTCTCACCCTGCCCGATTGCCAGGTTGAGCGTTACGGCACTGGTCCAACCGCGCCGGCCATAGCGCTCGTTGTAGTAGTCGGTCGACGCCGGGAAGATGGGAGGGTACTCGTTTGGCAGATCGATACCGGAGGGATCGCCGAATCCCAACGCGATCGCATCCTGCAGCAGAGCGGTCAGGCCGACGTTGAGACCCAGTTGGTAGAAGTACACGTCACAGGAATACTGGATCGCCTCAGCGAGCGTGAGATCGCCGTGTCCCTCGGCTCGCCAACAGCGGAAGTACCGATTGTAGTATTGCATTCCGCCGCGGCACGGAAACTTCATGCGAGAGTTGATATCCACGATCCCCCGACGCAGCGCCATCGCAGCCACTGCCAGCTTCCACGGCGACGCAGGAGCATACCGCGCTTGAGTTGCGCGGTTGAACAGCGGGAAGTCACGGCGTTGCGAGAGCTCTAGCCATTGCTCGGGGTCGATACCGCCAATGAACAGATTGGGATCGTAGCTCGGTGCCGAATACAGCGCGAGAATCTCCCCGCTGCGTGGGTCCATTACGACGACTGCGCCCCGCCGCCCGGCAGGGAACGTGGCGGCCACGAACTGCTGCAGCTCCACGTCGACGGTGCTACGAATCGTCTCGCCCGGCTGGGGCTCGAGCATCGATTCCTGGCCGGCCTCCCGCACGGTGCGACCGAGCGCGTCCTTCTCGACGAACTTCTTGCCGTTTCGTCCCCGCAGCCGGTCGTCATAGCGCCGTTCGAGCCCGTCTCGCCCCACCAACGTCCCGATGCGAGCCCCGGGATAGTCCCGGTCCTCCAGTTCCTGCTCGGTCACTTCTCCCACATAGCCAACCAGGTGCGCCGTCACGTCGCCGAAGGGATACCGCCGCTTGGGATCGCTTTGTATCACGAGACCCGGATTCCAGGGTCGCAACTCTTCGAGCGCCGACACCATCTCGAATGGCGCGTCACGGCGAATCACCACCGGTTCGGTAGGGGCTCGGCGGTATCGTTGAAACACGGAGGCCCGCGTGGCTGAGTCCGTCGCGAGAATCGGCTGGAGCCGATCGAGCATCACGCCAAGGGACCCGGGCGATGGGGCCAGAAGTGCCACGGAATACCCGGGGACGTTCTCGGCGAGGACCACACCGTTCCGGTCGATCACGAGACCCCGCGGCGCGATGATCGCGACCGTTCGCAAGCGATTCTCTTCCGACACCAATCGGTACCGATCGGAACGCACGACCTGCACGCGGAAGAACGTCAGGGTCAGCACAGCGAAGACCGCCAGCAGGATGGTGCGCCCAACCCCCGCCCGCCGCGCGATATCCGGGGAGTTCTGCCAGCTCATGTCACAATTCTAATCTGCAGCCAGCGCCGGAACAGGAGGAGCACCAGGATCCCGGCTACCGCGGTCGTGAGCGCCTTGAGCGGTGACCATACGACGAGCTGCCAGAGCAGTGCCGACTCGGCCATATGGCGACCGGTCACGAGCACGAGCAGGTCGCGCAGCCACGTGCCCGCGAAGAAGAAGCCGGCGCTCACGAGCACGCTCTCCGCGAAGAAGACCGCTTTGCCCCACGCCGCCAGATACCCGACACACGTATGGGCCAGCATGCCCGCCCCGAACGCCACGGGCGTCAGCGAATCGGCGACCAGGCCAACAACGAAACCACCGATTGCCCCGTCACGCGGTCGCCCTCTGATCGCGAACACGAGCAACGCGAGCAGCAGGAGGTCGGGCGCCACACGGGAATCACCGAGAAATGGCCGCAGAATGAAATGCAGGGCCATCAGCAGCAGCAGGATCACCGCAATCCGGTAGCGCTCCTGCAGAATGATCATTGGACGTTGAACGCCCCACCGACATCGGGCGCCGTGCCGGTGAGTACCACCACATGCGTGAGGGACGCCGGGTGCACCGCCGGCCGCACCACGTAGGTCCGGGACCACCCCTCCCGCTCCTCTGACACGGCCATCACCGTTCCGATGGGGACACCCCGCGGGTACACCCCACCGGTTCCACCGAGGCCGGACGTATAGACCACCGTGCCCGGGTCCACGAGATCCCCGTACGCCACCCCGCGCAGCTCCATGAGCATCGTGTTTGGACCTGCGCTCCCTCGAGGAGCCGCAATGCCGAAGACCGAGCCGTCCCGGGTCATCGCGCTCACGCGGAAGTCGGGATGGGTCCAGAGCAGCATGGTCGCGGTGGTCGCCCCGGCGTCCTGGATCACGCCCACGAGCCCGTCCGACGCAACCACCGGGTCTTTCGGCTCCACCCCGTCATCCCTACCCGCGGAGACCATGGCCAAGAGACCGCTCGCCGCGGACGCCTGATGCAGGACCTCCGCCGATACATGACCGATGCGCAGCCGGGCTGAGAGACCCAGCAGGTCCCGCAGTCGCTCGTTCTCCTCTTCGAGCGCCGTCGCGTCCAGCGCCCGGAGAAGCACGGAATCGCGAAGACTCGCCACCCGCGCGTACCGACCGCGTGACGCCTTGATCAGCTCAGACTGCTGTTGGAGAAACAGGAACGGGGACAACGCCGTCTCCGTCACCGCGGTGGCCACCGCCTGCTGCGCCGGCGGCGGGGCAAGACGCGCGGCAATCGAGACGACCAGACAGATGACGAAAGCGAGAGTATCGCGACGCGACGAGGAGGGATTCGGCGCGAATGCCACGAGTCCCCTAGGTACTCAGGACCGAGCGGTACCTCTCGGGGTCCTCGAGGATCCGTCCCGTGCCACGCACCACGCACGTCAGGGGGTCCTCGTCCACACGGACCGGGAGCCCGGTCTCCTGCGAGAGCAGCACGTCCAACCCGCGGATCAGTGACCCTCCCCCCGCCATGACGATCCCACGGTCCACGATATCGCTCGCCAGCTCAGGCGGCGTGATCTCGAGGGTGCGCCTGACGGCGTCCATGATCAGTTGCACCGGTTCCTGCATGGCCTCGCGGATCTCGCTGGAGTGCACGCGAACCACCTTGGGGATGCCGGACACCAGATCGCGGCCCTTGGCGTCCATTTCCTTCTCGTCCTTCATGGGGACCGCACTCCCGACCTGGATCTTGATGGCTTCCGCAGTGGGCTCGCCGATCAGCAGGTTGTAGTTCTTGCGCATGAACTGGACGATCGACTGATCCATCTCGTCACCGCCCGTACGAATCGATGTGTCGCTGACGATCCCGGACAGCGCGATGACCGCGATCTCGGTGGTGCCGCCCCCAATGTCGATCGCCAGGTTGCCCGTCGGGGTCTCGACCGGGAGACCGACCCCGATCGCCGCCGCCATCGGCTCGGCAACCATGAACACCTCTTTGGCGCCCGCGCTGTGCGCGCTGTCGCGGACCGCCCGCTTCTCCACCTCTGTGATGCCACTCGGCACGCAGACGATGACGCGCGGTTTGACGCGGAAGAAGTGCTTCTGGATGATCGTCGACAGGAAGTACCGCAGCATCTTCTCCGTGACATCGAAGTCGGCGATCACACCGTCTTTGAGCGGCCGCACCGCCAGAATCCCTTCCGGGGTACGTCCCAACATGCGCTTGGCTTCAAGGCCGATACCCTTGACCTTGCCCGACGCCTTCTCGATGGCCACCACCGACGGCTCGTTCAGCACGATACCCTCGCCCCGTACGTACACGAGGGTATTCGACGTTCCGAGATCGACGGCGATCTCGTTCGCCGGGATGAGACGACCTAAACGGAATTTGCCCCACTGTATCGGCATGGCGCACTGGGGTTGGGGACTCGAGCGCCCGCTACGGAGCGGGCGCTCCCGGATCAGGAGCGCCCTAACTTAACGAACCTTCTAAGTTAAGACAAGATGGGCACTTACCCGCTTGCCACCGGGCACCGCCCCGCGAACCACTAGAGGAAGCCCTCCGGGTCCGACAGCTCCAAGCCAAACGCCTCCGCGACACCCGGATACACCACCTTGCCTTCGATGACGTTCAGCCCGAGGAACAGGGAACGATCGGCCTTGCACGCGTCCCGCCACCCCTCGGCCGCGAGGCGGACGGCGTAGGGGAACGTGGCGTTCGTCAGGGCGAGGGTCGACGTCCGCGGCACACCACCCGGCATGTTCGCGACCCCATAATGGAGCACGTCCTCCACGACGTACGTGGGGTTTTCGTGGGTCGTGGGCTTGATCGTTTCCACACAACCACCCTGATCCACTGCAACGTCGACAATGACCGCGCCCTTCTGCATCACCTTGAGATCCTCCCGGGTCACCAAACTCGGTGCCTTCGCCCCGGGGACCAATACGGCCCCGACCACGAGGTCGGCCTTCGTCAGCTGCTCCAGCAGAATGTGACGATTCGAGTAGACCATGTCGACATTGGCCGGCATGACATCCGAGAGGTACCGCAGCCGCTCGAGCGAGACGTCGAGCACCGTTACGTGCGCACCCAGCCCCGCTGCCATCTTCGCGGCATTGGTGCCGACTACCCCACCACCAATGACCACCACCTCGGCCGGAAGCACGCCGGGGACCCCACCGAGCAGGATGCCGCGCCCACCGCAAAACCGCTCGAGGTACTTGGCACCTTCCTGGATCGCCATCCGGCCGGCAACCTCGCTCATGGGCGTGAGCAGCGGCAGCTCGCCGGATGGGAGCTGCACGGTCTCGTAGGCGATCGCCACGATCCCCGAGTCTATGCAGGCGCGCGTCAACACCTCACTCGCCGCAAAATGGAAGTACGTGAAGACGACCTGGCCGGGCCGCATCATCGGCCATTCCGGCTCGATGGGTTCTTTCACCTTGACGATCATGTCGGCCTTCGCCCACACCCCCGTTTCGGCGGAAGCGAGCGTGGCTCCGGCGGCCTCGTACAGGTCGTCCGCGAACCCGCTCCCCTCCCCCGCCCCCCACTCGACCAGCACGGTATGCCCGTGCGCCCGCAAGGTCTCAACGCCCGCCGGAACGAGTGCGACCCGATTCTCGGCGGTCTTGATCTCCCTCGGGACACCAATGATCATCGGAACCTCGTCGTTGAGAGTGACGGAGCTCAGTTCGGCCCGAGCCACACGATGGCGTGGCGGTCCGGGTCAAAGAACTCCTGTGCCACCGAGGCAACCTGATCCGCGTCGACCGCGTCGATATCTGCCAGCAGCCGATCGATCGTGCGATACGGTTCGCAATACAGCTCAATCGTCGCTAGACGGTACATGCGCGCGGTGGGACTCTCAAGTCCAAGGGTGACCTGACCCTTGAGCTGCTGCTTGGCAGCCGCCTGCTCGTCCAGCGATAGACCTTGAGCGGCCAACGTCTGAAGCTCCGTGAGCACCACGTCAACCGCCTGCTGTGCCGACGACGGACGAGTCCCCACGTAGACTCCCGACACCCCGGTTTCCTGATAGAACGATTGATGCGCGTAGACGGAATACGCCAGCCCAAGCTCCTCGCGTACCCGCTGAAACAGGCGACTCGACATCCCTCCACCAAGCACCGCATTGAGCAGGAGCAGCGGCTCCCGGCGTGGATCTCGGTACGCGAAGGTGTCGGTACCGAACACGAGATGCGTTTGCGCCGTCTCACGTTGGACCTTCTGGAGCCCGCGACCCGCGGGCGGCACCGGTGCCACCTGCGGCGGCGGCGGACCGTCTTCGTAGGTGAACCACCCGCACTTGGCCACGAAGTTAAGCAGGAGGTCGTGGTTCACGTTGCCGGCTGCCGTGATCACCACGTGGCGCGGGTGATACGAGCGGTTGTGGAGCTCCTGCAGGTCTTTCGCGCTCATCCGATGCACCGTGTCCCTCGTGCCAAGGATGGAGTACCCGTAGGGATGGTGGGGCCAGAGGGCCCGAGCATGGAGCTCGAACACGAGATCGTCCGGCGTGTCCTCGACCGTGCTGATCTCCTCGAGTACCACCTTCCGTTCGAGTTCGAGATCATTCTGCCGCAGGGAAGGATGGCGTACGACGTCGGTGAGCACGTCGAGGGCCCGTGGGAGATCCTCATCGAGGACGCGGGCTTGGAAGGACGTGTACTCACGTGCGGTGTACGCATCGAGCGCGCCACCGCGACCTTCGAGTTCCAGAGCGATGTCGCGGGCAGTGCGTCGCTCCGTTCCCTTGAACACCATGTGTTCGAGGAGGTGCGACACGCCCATCTTGGTGGGGGCCTCATGAGCCGAGGACGCCCGGATCCAAACACCGACCGCCACCGATCGCACACCGGGAAGCACCTCGGAAAGAAGAGTGACCCCGTTCTCGCCGGCGGTCCGATAGAGACGCTCGTCCAGCCTGACCGTCTGCATATCGGGACGGTTACGCTTCGGGCGTAGGCTTCTCGAGCAGTGCCTTTCGCGAAAGGCGCATCTTGCCGCGATCGTCGACCTCGAGCAGCTTCACGCGCACTCGCTCCCCCTTCTGCACCACATCTTCCGTCTTTCGCGTCCGTTCGTGTTGCAGCTCCGAGATGTGGAGGAGACCTTCGCGGCCCGGGAGAATCTCCACGAAGGCGCCAAACGCCGTGGTGCTTTTCACCACACCCTCGTAGACCGCTCCGATCTCCGGCTCCTTCACGATTCCTTCGATCATGTCCCGCGCAGCCGCTCCCGCATCCCCGTCCACAGACGAAATTGTGATCAGACCCGAGTCATCGACGTTGACCTCCGCCCCCGTGGCTTCCTGGATCCCGCGGATGATCTTGCCCTTGGGTCCGATAATGTCGCCGATCCGTTCCGGGTTGATCTGGAGGGTGATGATCCTCGGCGCATACTTCGACAAGGTGCCGCGAGGCTCGCCGATCGTCTGCGCCATGACGTCCAGAATGTGAAGCCGCGCGTCGCGCGCCTGGCGAAGCGCCTCTCCAATGACGGCCAGCTCCAGACCCTGGATCTTGATGTCCATCTGAATCGCGGTCACGCCGTCACGCGTACCCGCCACCTTGAAATCCATGTCACCCAGAGCATCCTCCGTGCCCAGGATATCCGTCAGGACGGCGACGCGGTCTCCCTCCTTGATCAGACCCATGGCGATCCCGGCGCACGCGGCCTTCATCGGCACGCCTGCGTCCATCAAGGCAAGCGAACCGCCGCATACCGTCGCCATGGATGAGGATCCGTTCGACTCGAGAATGTCGGACACGACGCGGATGGTATACGGGAACTCGTCGTACGGCGGCAACAGCGCTTGCAGCGCCCGCTCCGCCAGGCTTCCGTGGCCGATCTCGCGGCGGGACACGCCCCGCACGGGCCGCACTTCGCCGACCGAGAACGACGGGAAGTTGTAGTGGAGCATGAAGCTCTTGGTCGTCTCCTGCGGCACATCGATGTTGTCAATGCGCTGTTCGTCGGACACCGTACCGAGCGTGGTACTCACCAGCGCTTGAGTCTGTCCGCGGGTAAACAACGCTGAGCCGTGCGCGCGCGGCAGCATGCCGACCTCACTGGTGATTGGTCGCACCGTACTGACATCGCGACCGTCCACGCGCTCCCCGCGCTCGAGCACCTGCTGTCGCATCGTCGCGGACTCGATTTCCTCGAGCACCCCGCGAATATCGTCACCATTGTCAGGGAATTCCTCGGCGAGCTGGTCCGCGATGTCCGAGCGCACCGACGCGAGCGCCTGTACCCGTTCGGTCTTCTCGTGCAGGTTCAGCGCCTCGCGCACTCGCTCCGCAGCCGCGGCGCGCACCCGCGATACCAGCTCGGCGGGCGGCTCCGTGCGCGACCACTCGAGCTCGGGGGTGCCAACGGCGCGAATGATCTCCCGTTGCATGCCCACGAGCTCGGCGATGCCTTCTTGAGCAGCAGCCAGGGCCGCGACGATGTCATCCTCACCCAGTTCCAGGGCACCGCCCTCGACCATCGAGATGGAATCGGCGTCTCCCGAGGCCACCAGGTCGAGGTCGCTCGCTTCGAGTTGTGCGAACGTGGGGTTGAGCACCCAGGCGCCGTCAATTCGCCCGACCCGCACACCCGCCACGGGACCATCCCAGGGGGCCCGGGAAAGACCCAATGCCAGTGATGCCGCCGTCAGCCCCAACACATCGGCGTCGTTTTCCTGGTCCGCCGAGAGAACGTAGACGAAGACCTGGACTTCGTTCTTGAAGCCCTTGGGGAAGAGCGGGCGGATGGATCGGTCAATTAGTCGGGCGGCGAGGATCTCCTCTTCCCCCGGGCGTCCCTCACGCTTGAAGAACCCGCCGGGGATCTTCCCGGCGGCATAACTCTTCTCGCGATACTCGACGGTGAGGGGAAAGAACGGAAGATGCGACTCCTGATCGGAGACGGTGACGGCAGCCAACACCATCGTATCCCCGAACTGCGCGAGCGCGCTGCCCGCCGCCTGCTTCGCCAGTCGCCCGGTCTCTAACCGGAATCTGCGACCGGCGAACGGTCGTTCCACATGCTGCACGGTACCTGTCCTTGTTGAGCATTCAGAGATATGCGGGGGCACCAGCTGTGCGTCGCTCGGGAACCCCCGGCTGGCGTCGGAGGATTAGTGTCGGAGGCCAAGCTCGGCGATCAACCGCCGGTAGCCCTCGACATCGGTCCGCCTGAGGTAGTCGAGTAACCGCCGCCGTCGACTGACCATCATGAGCAGACCCCGTCGCCCATGGTGATCCTTCGAATGCGTGCGGAAATGATCGGTGAGCGAATTGATGCGCTCCGTGAGGAACGCGACCTGAACCCGGGCCGATCCCGAGTCGTTGGGGTGCGTCCCATACTTCTGGGCCACGGCTTGCTTGTCAAAGCTCATGAAATGTGTATCCTCCAAACGCGCGGACGCGGAAGACCTTGGGCGTCCGCAATTTATGACAATCGCGAAGTTTAGCTGCACTCCAGGCTCATGTAAAGGCCACCGCACCTGATGTTCGACCCCCACGAGCTCGAGGGGACCCATCTCGGTCCGTATGCCGTTCAGCGGCTCCTCGGGCAGGGTGGCTTCGCCTGGGTGTTTGAGGCCCGACCCGTACAGGGCGCCGAACCGGTAGCCATCAAGGTCCTCAAGCCTCGCTATTCCGGCGACGGGCAATTCGAGGCTCGGTTCCGCCACGAAGCGCGGATCGCCTCAGAACTCCACCACCCCAACATCGTCAGGATTCTGCAGGTGGGCCAGGCCGACGGGTACACCTATTTCGTCATGCCCCTCTATCATGACTCGCTCGCGTCGCTCCTCGAGCGGCATGGTCCCCTGCCCGAGGACCAGGTCGTGCGCATCGCTCGGGACCTGGTCGCCGGGCTCTCCTTCGCCCACGAGGCCGGGTTCGTCCATCGCGACATCAAGCCGCACAACGTGCTGCTCGAGGACAACGGCACCTCGGTCGTCGCCGATTTCGGAATCGCGCGCGCCGTCACGGGGTATGTCTCCGCGACCGGTGTCAACATGACGATTGGCACACCGCAGTACATCTCGCCGGAGCAAGCCCAAGGCCTGCCTCTCGACGGGAGAAGCGACCTCTACGCTCTCGGCGTGGCGCTCTACAAGGCGACCACGGGAGATGCGCCGTTTCGCTCAACCGATTGGTTCGAGCTGGCTCGGATGCACGTCGAAGATCATCCCGTGGCACCGAGTAAGAAGGCACCACATATCTCCGCCAGGTTCGAGCGCGTGGTCATGCGCTGCCTCGCCAAGCACCCGGACGATCGGTACCCCTCCGCCGCAGCGCTCGGCGAGGAGCTGGCCGATCTCCAGAACGCCAACCGCGCCACGGAGTCGTTCGGAATCCCACCGACCCGAACGTCCGAATTCATGGCGCGGCTCGCGCGAGAAGCCCAACGGCCCCGGTGGCTGCTCACGGTGGCGGCCGTTCTCGTCGTCGCGGTGGTGGCGGTCCTGGTGGTACTGGCCGGCCGCTGAAGCCCGCAGGGTGGAGTCTCCCGCCCTCCTCACCCCCCAAACAACCGCATGATGTCGTTGGTGAAGACGAGAATCACGATACCCACCAGCAGCACCATGCCCACCTGAATGAGCCGCATGCGCGACGCCAGCGAGAGCGGCTTGCCTCGAATTCCCTCGATGAGCAAGAACACGAGGTGTCCACCGTCCAGCACCGGGATGGGTAGCAAATTGAGCACCGCGAGGTTCACCGACAGCAGCGCCATGAACGCGAGAAGCGCCGAAAACCCGACGCGTGCGAACTGTCCGGACATCTGGCCGATGAGGATGGGTCCGCCGACTTCACGCGCCGAGATCTCACGAAACAGAATCCCCTTGAGCGTGTAGACCACGAGCTCGGTGGTTGCCCACGTGCGGCGCCAGCCCTCCACCGCGGCCCCCAACGGGCCGAACCTGACGAACACCGGCTCGAGCAGCGAATTGACTCCGATGCGGCCGACCGTTCGTGACTCTTGCGAGAAGGGGACGTCCACCGTCGCTTCGACCGGCACCACCGTGGCGACGAATAGCGAATCCGCCCGGAGAACGGTGAAGCGGAGCGTGTCTCCGATCGCCGGTTCCACCGCCTGCTGGAGATCGTAGAACGCACGCACCGTGTCGCCGTCGATGGCGATGATACGATCACCCCGCTCCAAGCCCGCCTCGTGCGCTGGCCGCCCGGCCTGGACCTCACCGACGTGCGCCGGCCACATGGGTCGCAGCGCCATCGCGACGCGCGCCCGGTCCTCTTGCGCCGTACCGCGAATCGGCACGATGATCGGGTCGAGATCCCCGGCGAAATCGAACCGCAGGCGGTCCGACACCGGGTCCGCGATCGCTGCAACGATCTGGTCCCACGACCCTACTGTATCGCCGTTCACCTTGACGATCTGGGCACCCCGCGGCATCGCCGCAAGCGGCTTCGCCGCGATCGGCAGCAGCGGTTCGTCGACATACACGACGGCCGTGGTGGGATCCTCACTCCTGCCGTACACGGCCGCCAAGGCCGTGAACGCCAGCCACCCGAACAGAACGTTGGCCACGACGCCGGCCGAAATGACCATTACGCGAGCCGCCAGCGATTTACTCTCGAACAGTTGCTCCGGGGGAAACTCCTCGGGCGTTTCGCCTCCTTCGACAGACGACATGGCGTCCTGCTCTTCCCGGCTGGCCATCTTCACGTACCCGCCAAGTGGGAACCATGCGATGACATACTCCGTCTCACCCCGGCGAAACCGCAGTGGCGTGGGTGGGCCGAACCCGATAGAGAAACGCGGTACCCCGATCCCCACGGCCTTCGCTGCGAGAAAATGCCCAAGCTCGTGCACGAAGATGAGCACTCCGAGGACGAACAAGAACGCGGCTATCGTGACGAGCACAGCGTTTCTCCTTGTTCTCGCGCCCACCGATCGGCCGCGAGCACCGTTTCCAAGTCCCTCGCCGATGAGGCGTCGTGGGCGTCCAGCACGGCCTGAATCACCTCGCCAATCGCACGAAACGCAATCCGGCCCTCGAGAAACGCCCGCACCGCCACTTCGTTGGCGGCATTGAACACGGCCGGCGCCGTGCCGGCCGACGCGCCCGCCGCCACCCCAAGCGCAAACGCCGGAAAATGCTCGCGCCTCACCGGCTCGAAGGTGAGCGGGCCGGCCGCCACCGGATCGAAGGTCCGCGTCCCGCGATCCACGATTCGCTCCGGGTGCGTGAGCGCGTACAAGATCGGCAACTCCATGGTGGGGAATCCCAACTGCGCCAGCACCGAGCCGTCCACGAATTCCGCGAAGCCGTGGATGATTGACTGTGGGTGCACGACGACCTCGATCTGGTCGTACCCCAACCGGAACAGATAGTGCGCTTCGATCACCTCGAGCGCCTTGTTCACAAGCGTCGCGCTGTCGACAGTGATCTTCGGGCCCATGTCCCACGTCGGATGTCGCAGTGCGTCCTCCACCGTGGCCTGGTGCAGGCGATCGCTCGGCCACTCCCGAAACGGACCACCCGACGCCGTGAGAATGAGCCGGCGCAGCTCGTCGACGCGACGACCGCTCAGACATTGGAGCACGGCGCTGTGCTCCGAGTCCACCGGGACGATCTCCCCACCCCCCTCCTGAGCCGCCGCCATGACCAAATCGCCCGCCATCACGAGCGATTCCTTGTTGGCGAGCGCGACCCGCTTGCCCGCCCTCAATGCCGCGATCGTGGCACGCAGCCCCGCGGCGCCGACGACCGCGTTCAGCACGATCTCAACGTCGGAGCGGGTCGCGGCCTCGATCAAACAATCCGGGCCCACGGCCACCGCTCGACCCGCGCCCGTCTGCGATCCCGGGTGGCCGTTGACGAGTCCCACGAAGTCCGCACCCGTGTCACGGGCCTGGGCGAGCAGGAGGTCACTGGACCCGTACGCCGTGAGAGCCACAACACGAAACCGCTCCCGTTGCCGTTCCAGAACCCGCAGCGTGCTGGTGCCAATCGAGCCGGTCGAGCCGAGCACCGCCACACCGCGTGTCATAGAACGCCGTAGGCCATCATGAGGATCACCGACGTGGGAAGCACCCAGTACAGCGAGTCGAGTCGATCCAACACCCCACCGTGCCCGGGGAAGAACGCTCCGGAGTCTTTGACGCCTGCCTCCCGCTTGAACAGGGATTCCGCGAGATCTCCAAGCTGCCCCACCACGCCGATCACGACACCGAATACCGCGAGCTGCCAGAGCGCCAGCTCGACACCCAACGGGGCCAGCACCATGAGGCCGATCGCAGGGGTAAGCACCAGCGCCCCGAGCGCTCCCGCGACCGCACCCGCCCACGTCTTGTTCGGGCTCAGCACCGGCGCCAACTTGGGGCCGCCCACGACGGCGCCTCCGGCCATCGCCAGGGAATCGCCCACCCACGTGACCACGAGCGGGAGGAACACCAGCGCCGAAGCCGCCCACTGCGATGGGAGGCCCGGTGCGTGACGCAAGGGGAGGAGAAACGCCGGGAGCCCGCCGGCATAGAGCGCCCCGAAAACGGTGAGCGCAACTGAAGCCAGGGGTCGGTCGGTCGGGCGCCGCTGGAAGGTGGCGAGCGAGAGCGTCACAATGATCCAGGCCGCGCCCACAACGATCACCAGCGAGGGCGCAACCCGACCCTCCACCTGCAAGGCCGCGAAGGTCGCCAGGGGCAACAGTGCCGCTCCCAGGACCCCCATCCCCACCAGCGGGCACAGTCCACCTCGTGCCCCGAGTCGATAGAACTCGACGGCGCCGAGCGCCCCGAGCACGGCCAACGCCGCCGCCAGCGGCCATCCACCCACGTACACGATCGCCGCAGCTGCCGGGATTCCCACAGCGGCGACGGCGAGGCGGCGAACCATGTTGCTGGACATCGTGTGATCGAGCGAAGATGCGGGGCGGCGGACAGCCGATCTGCGGCCCTCAGACCTCCATGATCTCCGCTTCTTTTGACTTCACGATGCCGTCGATCTGTACGATCGACTCGTCGTGGAGTCTCTGAGCGTCTCCTTCGGCACGATGCTTGTCGTCGTCGGACACGTGCTCCACCTTCTTGATTCCGCTGAGCGCCTCATGTCGGGCGTGGCGAATCGCAATCTTCCCCTCTTCGGCGAGCTTGTGGACGATCTTCACCAACTCCTTGCGCCGCTCCTCGGTGAGGGGGGGGAGGGGAATGCGAATGATCGTTCCGTCGTTCGATGGATTGAGTCCCAGATCGGCCGTGAGAATCGCCTTCTCGACCGCGGCAATCACAGACTGGTCCCACGGCTGCACCGTCAGCAGTCGTGGCTCGGGTGCGGCGACCGTGGCTACCTGGTTCAGCGGAAGCTGCTGATCGTACGCCTCCACCCGCACGGTGTCGAGCAGACTCGTCGTGGCGCGGCTGCTGCGAATCGTCGCCAATTCGCGCTTCGTGTTCTCCACCGCTCTCTCCATCAGCTGCTTCAGGTGCTTCTTGATCTCTGGCAACGTACTCATTGAACGATAGTCCCCACGCGCTCACCCTTGAGAACTCGGGCGATCGCGCCGCGATTGTTGACGTTCATGACCACGATCGGGAGTTCGTTTTCCTGACACAGTCCAAACGCGTTGGCGTCCATCACACGGAGTCCCTTGACCAACGCGTCACGATACGTGAGCTCCGGAATGAACTCGGCGCCGGTGTCGTGTTTGGGATCGGCCGTGTAGACGCCATCGACGCTGGTCGCCTTGATCAACACTTCGGCCTCGATCTCGAGTGCCCGCAATACCGCAGCCGTGTCGGTCGAGAAATACGGATTCCCCGTGCCGGCCGCGAACAACACGACCCTCCCCTTCTCGAGGTGTCGTTGCGCGCGGCGCCGGATATACGGTTCCGCCAACTCTTCCATCCTGATCGCCGTCATCACGCGCGTTTGCACGTCCTTGCGCTCGAGAATGTCCTGGACGGCGAGTGCGTTGATGACCGTGGCCAACATCCCCATGTAATCCGCCGAGACGCGATCCATCCCCTGGCGACTCGCCACCGCACCCCGGATAATGTTCCCGCCGCCAATGACTAGGCCGAGCCCGACGCCCTGTTGCGACACCTGCTTGATCTCGTCGGTCAACTGGTCCAAGACCCCAAAATCGATGCCGAACTCTTGCCCACCGGCGAGTGCTTCGCCGGAGAGCTTGAGCAGCGCCCGCCGATAGGCGAGCTCAGCCACGGCTACGCCCCCAACTCGTAGCGGACGAACCGACGCACGACGACGTTTTCGCCAAGCTTCCCCGAGACCTCTTTCACCAGCGCCGACACGGTCTTCTTGTCGTCCTTCACGAACACCTGGTCCATGAGGACATGCTCCCCCAAGAACTTCTTCAGCTTCCCGTCAACGATCTTGCCCCGAACCTGCTCCGGCTTCCCGGACTCCGCAACCTGCGCTTCATAGATCGCCCGCTCTCGCTCGAGGACGTCCGCGGGCATCTCTTCGGCGGTCACGGCCATGGGCTTGGCAGAGGCGACATGCATGGCGAGGTCGCGCGCGAGCGACTGGAAGTCGTCCGTCCGGGCCACGAAGTCCGTCTCACAGTTCACCTCGACCAGCACGGCCACTTTGCCATTGAAGTGGACGTAGCTCCCGATGACCCCCTCCGCCGCGGTCCGGCCGGAGCGCTGCTCGGCCCGCGCAGCGCCCTTCTTGCGGAGCAGATCCACCGCCTTGTCCAGATCACCCGCGGTTTCCTGGAGCGCCTTCTTGCAGTCCATCATGCCCGCGCCCGTTCGGGCTCGGAGGTCGCTGACTTCCTTTGCTGAAATCGACGTTGCCATCCTGCGGTCCTATCCTTGCTCCCGTTCCTGGGACTCGTTGTGGGCTGTTACACACTTCCCGGTGCGGAAACCGCCGCCTCGTGCCTGATGAGCGGCCCGATTGGCGGCGGTGCCCGGGATCCGACTCCGGCCCGGCTCAGTCCTGCTTCGGTTCCGCAGCCGCGGTCGCCTTCGCTTTCGACTTCTTGCCCTCGCTGCCCTCGGCCGGACCCTGCTCCTCTTGCTTCGGTTCCGGGGCCGCCTCCGCCGGTGCCGCGCCCTCGGGCGCGTCGGCTTTCAACCGCGCCGCGATCGCCTCGGGCTTCGGCCGACGCTTGCGGCGCTGGCGCCGCCGTCGCGAGTCCTCCTCGTCCGCCTCAGTCGCTTCGGGCAGGTAGGAGGAGTACGCCTCGGCATCGCTGGCCACCTCCCGGACCGGGACCTGCGTCCGCGCTTCCGCGATCACATCCACCAGTGCCTGGGTAATCAACGACACCGAACGGATCGCATCGTCGTTCCCCGGAATTGGGACCCTGATGAGATCGGGATCCGCGTTCGTGTCGACGATGGCCACGACCGGAATCTTGAGCTTGTTCGCCTCGGCGATCGCAATCCGCTCCTTCTTGGCGTCCACCACGAACACGACGCCTGGCAGCCGCGACATGCTCTTGATGCCTTCGAAGTTGCGACTCAGCTTCTGCCGCTCGCGGTCGAACCGCAGCTGCTCCTTCTTGGTGAAGAACTCAAACGCTCCCTCGTCCTGTCCCTGCTCGAGCTCCTTCAGGCGCCGTATCTGGTGCTTGATCGTCTGGAAGTTGGTCAACGTGCCGCCCAGCCAGCGCTCGGTGACATAATGGGCCCCGCACCGGTCGGCCTCGGCCCGAACGGTCTGATTCAGCTGCCGCTTCGTGCACACGAACAGGACGTTGTCCCCAGCTATGACGACCCCACGCATCAGATCCTGGGCCGCCTTGAGCTGATTGAGCGTCTTCTGAAGATCGATCAGGTAGATGCCGGATCGCTCGGCGAAAATGAAGCGGCGCATCTTCGGGTTCCAGCGCCGCGTCTGATGGCCGAAATGGACCCCGGCTTCGAGGAGATCCTGCAACTGCGGTTGCGTCATGTAGCGTCCCTAGGGTTGGTCGTCCATCGCCGTCACCTCCGAAGACAATCCGCCGCGACGGACACCCGGCTTCGGATCGGGCGATGTGGGTTGATCGCACGGTCGGGTGTCAAGCGTGCCTGACACCCGACGCCAAAGACTCTTGTTCCTACCGTTTCGAGAACTGGAACCGCTTGCGAGCACCCGGCTGTCCGGGCTTCTTGCGCTCCACCGCCCGGGAATCGCGCGTGAGCAGTCCGTGCTCGCGCAGCTTCCGCCTATGGGTCTCGTCCGCTCCCACGAGCGCGCGCGCAACGGCGAGCCGCAGCGCACCCGCCTGACCCGTCATCCCGCCGCCGGACAGGCGTGCCTTCACGTCGAACGCGCCCAGCGTGTCCGTCACCACGAACGGCTGCTGGATGTGTTGGATCAACGAGCGACGGGGAAAGAAGTCACCCAAGGTGCGCCCGTTGACCGTCCATTTCCCCGAGCCCGGAGTGAGGTAGACGCGACCGACCGAGGTCTTGCGGCGACCCACTGCGTGCCACCGAAGGACCGGTTCCGTTTCCACTGCACTCGTCATAGCTACCGTATTACCTCACGTCGATCGGTGTCGGGTTTTGACCTTGATGCGGATGATCCGGACCGGCGTACACCTTGAGCTTCTTGCGTAACACCTGCCGCCCCAGGGTCCCCTTGGGCAGCATGCCGAAGACCGCTTTCTTGATGACCCGCTCGGGATGCGTGTCCAACATCGTGGCGACGGTCGTGAACTTCTCGTGTCCCATGTAGCCGGTGTGCCGGAAGTACCGCTTCTGCGTCGGCTTGTTACCGGTGAGCCGCACCTTCTCGGCATTCACCACGACGATGTAGTCTCCGCCATCGAGGTGCGGGGCGAACGTCGGTTTGTGCTTGCCACGAATGAGCTGCGCCACGGTACTGGCGAGCCGTCCAAGTACGACTCCTTGGGCGTCAACCAGATACCACTTGTGCTCGAGCTCCTTCGCCTTCGGCTGATACGTCTTCATGCGATGTCCGCGCGGTCCGTAACCGCCTGTGATTTCACGAATTTAGACAGACACGAAGGCTAGCGGGCCAGGTTGCCCGGGTCAACCCTCCGGCTCTCCGACTTCGACCAGGAGGGCCCCTTTCTCCACGGCCTGGCCCGGCGCCACATGCACGGCGCGGACGACCCCCGGTCCGGGCGACTTGATCTCGTTCTCCATCTTCATGGCCTCGAGCACCACGATGCCGGTCCCAGCCTCAACGTGCTGTCCCTGCTCCACCTCCAGGCGGAGCACCAGACCCGGCATGGGAGCTCTGATCAGCCCGCCGACGTGCGACTTCCCGTGCTGCCCCGTGAGTTCGCGGAGTTGCCGGGTGCGCTCGTCGACCACCGATACCCGCCACGCGTCCCCACCCAGTTGCACGGTCCAGCCGTCACCCCGACGCAGCATGGCGAAGGTCCTCGCCCGACCGTCCATGAGGAGTTGTCGGAGCGGTGTCCGCGGTATGCTCACCAGTCGCGCCTCGATGACCCGGCCGTCGACCCGCACGTCGTCCCCGACCACCTCGACCAGCAGCTCCCGGTCACCGACGGTCACCGTGTACTTCACGGCGCCTCCAGTGGGGCCGTCATCCGACTCACCGGAGACCAGCCAGACGGCCGGCGCGGAGCCACGCACTCTCCGGCGTGCCGGTCGGCGTGCCGTTGGGCAGGGTAACGGTGGCGGCACGGATCTCGTCCTCCGCTAGCGCGGCGGCGATCGCGATCTGCTCCAGGTCAATCGAAGTAAGCTCCGGGCGTCCCAGCGATTCTCCCTCACGCTCCAGGTACCCGATGTCGTAGTCACCGGCCACGAAGCTCGGCTCCTCCATGACACGGCAATGGAACGGCTGCGACGTAGGGAGCCCCACGATGGACAGCTCCCCCAGCGCCCGCCGCATTCGTCGGATGGCACGCCCCCGCGATTCATCCCAGGTGATCAGCTTTCCCAGCAGCGAGTCATAGTACAAGCCGACCTCGGTGCCGGTCTCGATCCCGCCGTCCCAGCGCACACCGGGGCCGGACGGCGCGTGGAAATACTCGATGCGCCCCGTCGCCGGCATGAAGCCGGAGTAGGGATCCTCGGCCGTTATCCGGCACTCGATGGCGTGCCCTCGAGGCTGCAACGGATCGTCCGAGACGCTCAAGCACTCGCCGGCCGCGATGCGCAACTGCTGCCGCACGATGTCCACCCCGTACACCAACTCGGTGATCGGATGCTCCACCTGGAGACGCGTGTTCATCTCCAGGAAGTAAAAGGTGCCCGTGGGCTCGAGCAGAAACTCGACAGTCCCCGCGCTGACGTAGCCGACCGATTGGGCGGCACGCACGGCGGCCGCGCCCATCCGTGCGCGCAGTGCGCCATTCACCGCCGGGGACGGGGATTCCTCGACCAGTTTCTGGTGACGACGCTGGATCGAGCACTCGCGCTCGCCGAGATGGATGACGTTGCCGTCTGCGTCACCCAGGATCTGGATCTCCACATGCCGTGGGCGATCCACGAATCGCTCCAGGTAGACCGACCCATCGCCAAATGCTGCGGTGGCTTCTGAGGACGCTTGCGCGAAGCCCTTGCGAACCTCGTTGTCGTTTTGCGCAATGCGCATGCCCTTCCCACCGCCCCCGGCCGCCGCCTTGAGGAGCACCGGGTACCCGACCTCCGCAGCGGCCTGCACCGCCGCGTCCGCATCGGCCAGCCGTTCGGTGGTGCCCGGCACGATCGGCACGCCCGCCTCCGCCATCCGGCGCCGCGCTTCCGTCTTCTCCCCCATCATCCGAATCGCCGACGCCGGCGGCCCAATGAACGTGAGCCCCGCCTGCTCGACGGCCTCGGCAAAGGGAGCCCGCTCGGCGAGAAACCCGTACCCTGGATGCACGGCATCGGCCCCGGTGCGCTTCGCGGCGTCGAGCAGGCGTTCGACGTTGAGGTAGGATTCCCGGGCCGGGGGCGGACCGATCTCGACCGCCGCATCCGCGGCCTTCACGTGCGGGTTCAGCCGGTCGGCCTCCGAGTAGACGGCGACGGCCTCCAACCCCTCTTCATGGCAGGCGCGAATGATGCGGAGCGCGATTTCACCGCGGTTCGCAACGAGGACGCGCTTCACCGCCCGTCCTCGATCGCCCTATAGGGGGATGTTCCCATGCTTCTTGGGGGGATTCGTGTCCCGCTTCGCCAGAAGCGACTGCAGCGTGGCGATCAGGCGCGGTCGGGTCTCGCGGGGATCGATCACATCGTCCAGGAATCCACGCGCGGCCGCCAGGTAGGGGTTCGCGAACTTTTCCCGATAGTCCGTCACGTGCTCGTCCAGGCGCGCGTCCGGATCCTCCGCGGCCGCGATATCACGGCGAAACAGGATCTCGGCCGCGCCCTTGGGACCCATCACCGCGATCTCCGCCGTGGGCCATGCGACGTTGAAGTCGCCGCGGATGTGCTTCGAGTTCATCACGTCGTACGCCCCGCCGTACGCCTTGCGCGTGATGACGGTGATCTTGGGGACGGTGGCCTCGGCGTAAGCGTACAGCAGCTTGGCGCCCTGCTTGATGATTCCACCGTGCTCTTGATCTACGCCCGGAAGAAACCCCGGCACGTCCTCGAACGTGATGAGTGGGATATTGAATGCGTCGCAGAACCGGATGAACCGAGCGCCCTTGCCCGAGGCCTTGATGTCCAGCACCCCCGCGAGCACCGCCGGCTGATTCGCGATGACGCCCACCGGGTGGCCGCCGAGCCGCGCGAACCCGACAATGATGTTGGTCGCAAAGTCGCGATGCACTTCGAGGAGCTCGCCATCATCGACCACTCGGCGAATGGCCTCGTGCATGTCGTACGGCTTGTTCGGGTTGTCGGGGACCAAGGTCAGGAGCTCCTCGTCCCGTCGGTCGACCGGATCGGCGCACTCCCGGAGCGGAGGGCTGTCGAGATTGTTGCCGGGCACGAAGCTCATGAGCCTACGTATCTCGGCAATGGCCTCCATCTCGGAATCATGCGCAAAGTGTGCCACCCCGGAGACGGACGCGTGGACGTCGGCACCACCCAACTCCTCAGCCGTCACATCCTCATGCGTGACCGTCTTCACCACGTTCGGCCCGGTCACGAACATGTACGAGATCCCGCGCACCATGAACACGAAATCCGTGATCGCGGGCGAGTAGACTGCCCCACCCGCACACGGTCCCAGAATCGCGCTGATCTGCGGGACGACCCCTGATGCGAGCGTATTGCGCAGGAAGATGTCGGCGTACCCGCCGAGCGAGACGACTCCCTCCTGGATGCGGGCACCGCCGGAGTCGTTCAGCCCGATGACCGGCGCGCCGTTGCGCACCGCGTGGTCCATGATCTTGCAGATCTTCTCGGCGTGGGCCTCGGCCAGCGAGCCACCGAACACCGTGAAGTCCTGTGAGAAGACATACACGAGGCGCCCGTCAATGCGGCCGTATCCCGTCACGACGCCGTCACCGAGGATCTTCTTCTCGGCGAGCCCGAAATCAGTGGATCGGTGGGTGACGAAACGATCCAGCTCCACGAAGGAGCCGGGGTCCACTAGGAGATCCAGGCGCTCCCGCGCCGTGAGCTTTCCCTTGCCGTGCTGCTGGTCGACACGCTCCGCCCCGCCGCCTTGCTCGGATTCCGCGCGGAGGCGGTGGAGCTGATCGAGCTTCTCCTGCATCGTCATGTCTCGATGAGATCGGGAGTGCCGCGTCGCAGGGCGACCGGCTGCCCCCTCGCTCTCCGCCGTCTACTCGGCGGGCTGGTCGGTCTTGTCCGGCTCGGCCTCGGGAGCGGCCGCCTCCGCCTCCTCCGGAGACGCCTCGGTTCGCGCCTCATCCGCCGGTGGCTGCTCCGCCGCCGACGCCTCTGGCTGCCCCGCCTCTGCGGCGGGAGCCTCGCCTTCGACCTGCCCGCCCGCAACCTGAACCTCGGATTCCGCCGCGGCAGCTTCCTCCTCCGTAGCGGAAACCTCCACCTCCGCCGCCTCCTCGACCGGCATCGCCAGCAGTTCCGTGGCCGCCAGAATGATGCGATGGTGGATCGGATCGACCTCGAGCACCTTCAGCGCCACGCCCTGACGGACCTTGGTGACCTTTTCGGCGCTCTTCCCGTCGGGAAGCGGCAACTGCGACTGCGGCACGAATCCCTCGAGATCACCGCCAAGATCCACGACGATTCCATTGTCCTGGTACCGAGCGATCGAGCCCTCGATCTCCATCCCCACGGGATGCGTCTCGGCGATGCTGAGCCAGGGATCTTCCTGGAGCTGCTTGATACCCAACGAGATCCGCTTGTTTTCCGGATCGATGTTGAGGATCACGACCTCGACCGAATCGCTCTTCTTGACGACCTCCGACGGATGCTGGACCCGCTTGGTCCACGACATATCGGAGATATGGATCAGCCCGTCGATGCCCGGCTCGATCTCGACGAACGCTCCGAACGAAGTGAGGTTGCGCACCTTGCCGCTGATCCGCGTCCCCACCGGGTACTTCATCGGGAGCATCATCCACGGATCCTGCTCGGTCTGCTTCATTCCGAGCGAGATCTTCTCCTCTGCCGGATCGACTTTGAGCACGACCGCCTCGATGGTCTCACCGATCGAGACGACCTTGGACGGGTGCCGCACACTGCGCGTCCAGCTCATCTCGCTGATGTGCACGAGCCCCTCGATACCCGGCTCCAACTCTACGAACGCACCGTAGTTGGTGATGCTCACCACCTTGCCCTGGACTCGCGCGCCGATCGGATACCGCTCCGTCACACGCTCCCACGGATAAGGATTGAGCTGCTTCAGTCCGAGCGAGATGCGCTCTCGATCCCAATCGATGTCGAGCACCTTGACTTCGAGCTCTTGCCCGAGCTCGACCATCTCCGACGGGTGCGACACGCGGCCCCAGCTCATATCGGTGATGTGCAGCAGTCCGTCGACACCACCGAGATCGATGAACGCGCCGAAATCGGTGACGTTCTTGACGATGCCCTTCCGGACCTGCTCCACCTGGAGCTCCTTCATCAGGTGCTCCCGCTTGTGAGAGCGCTCGGCCTCCAGAATGACCCGCCGCGACACCACGATGTTACGGCGACGCTTGTTCAGCTTGATGATCTTGAACTTGTAGGTCTGTCCCAACAGCTCGTCGATATTGGGCACACGGCGGAGCGCGATCTGACTCCCAGGAAGGAACGCGTCGACTCCCATGAGATCGACCACGACGCCGCCTTTGATCTTCTTTTGGAGCGTTCCCTCGACGGGCTCGTCCGCTTCGTGCGCATGGCGGATCTTCTCCCAGACCCGCATGAAGTCCGCCTTCTTCTTCGAGAGAACGATGGACCCCTCTTCGTCTTCCAGACGCTCCAGCAGGACTTCGACCTCGTCGCCGGGCGTGATGGATTGCGGGTCCTTGAACTCGTCGATGCCAACAGCGCCTTCGGATTTGAACCCGACGTCGAGAATCACATGACTCTCGGTAACGCGCAGCACCTTGGATTGAACGATCTCTCCCTCTTGAATGCTCTGCAGCGTGCCCTCATACAGCTGGAGCATCTCCTGGTACTCCTGCTCGGAGTAGCCTTCGTCGTAGAGATCGTGTCGAACGGGGAACGCAGTGGAGCTCGACGGGGCCGTCGTCACCGTCGGGTCGGAGGGTTTGTTCGATTCTGGCGCGGACTCGGACATGACCAACGCAAGCCACCTGGTTGAAGTGCACAAATCGGCCCGTTCACGCCGGTGAACGGGACTCCCAACAGGGGGAGCAGCGAGCCATGAAGGCTAGGCATCGAGGTAACCTATGTCAAGCGAGGAAAAGGTCTTCCGGGCGAGCGCGACGATGGCTTCCACCTGCTCGGCGAACGTCAATTCGGAGGTGTCGATCACCACGGCATCCGGCGCCGGCTTGAGTGGCGCGATCGCCCGGGTCGAGTCCGCATGGTCCCGCCGTTCGAGATCCGCGGTTTCCCGATGGATCGACTTGGCACCTGAGTCGCGGCCGTCTTGCACCAGTCGCCGGCGAGCCCGCTCCTCGGCACGTGCCGTCAGATAGATCTTGAGCACCGCGTCCGGAAACACGACGGTCCCGATGTCGCGGCCGTCGAGGACCGCGCCGCGCGGATGCCGCGCCACCGCCGCCCGCACTTCCTCATTCGCCCACTCCCGCACTTCCGCGATCGCCGATACCTCCGAGACCCGGGCCGTCACGCGCTCCGCTCGAATCTCCCGCGACACGTCGGCACCGGCGATCTCGGGACGAAAGCCGGTCCCCGTGAGGTCCAGTCGGATGGGAAGCGACCGTGCCAGCGCCACGAGCCGCTGACCGGCCACCTCGACACCAGCATCGAGCGCCGCGAGGGTCACGGCTCGATACAGACACCCGCTCTCGACGTGCGGCAGTCGCAAGCGCTCCGCCACCGCGTGCGCGGTGGTGGATTTCCCCGATCCTGCGGGACCGTCAATGGCAATCACGTGGCTGGTCATGAGACGTCGATGCGCTCCAAATCTGCGAAGAAATCGGGATAGCTGCGACGGATCGAGGCAGTCTCGGACAATTCGACCGACGACCCCCGCAGGGTCCCGAGCACGGTGAACGCGAGCGCCAGGCGGTGGTCTCCGGCGGTCTCCACCCGTCCGCGCGGGGGCCGATCGGTGCCCTGCACCACAAGATCTCCGTCCTGCACCTCCGACCGGCATCCCACGGCCCGCAGGTTCTCGGCGGTCAACTCGAGCCGTCTGCCACCCGTGACGCGCAAGTCGCCGACCGCGCGGAACCGCGACTCCCCGTGAGCCCGCGACGCGACCACGGCGAGCACGGGAAGCTCATCGATCATCGAGCGGGTCTCGTTCGCCGAGACGTCCACGGCCGAGAGCGGGGCCGGCGTGATGAAGAGATCGGCGATTCGCTCGCCACCAACGGTGCGGCGCGAGCGGCGCTCGAATCGTGCCCCCATCCGGGTAAGGACGGTGAAGGAGGCAGACCTCGTGGGATTCACACCGACGTGCTCGATGCAGAGCCCGCCCCGCTCGGCCAACGTGGCCGCGGCGACCCAATACGCGGCGAGGGTGGCGTCGCCCGGAATCTCCAGATCCCGGGCGCCAATCTTGGGCCAGCGCTCCGGGGCCCCGCTGAGCGCGACCGTCTTCTCGCCGACGTGCACCGTGAAGCCCAGGTGCCCCAGCAGGCGCTCGAGGTGGTCACGAGACCGCGCCGGATCGGTGACCGTGACTGCCACTCCGCCGCTCACGCCGGCCAACAACAACGCCGCCTTGATCTGCGCCCGCGCCGTCGGCGTGTAGAACGAGAACGATCTCAGACGACCGCCACGGATCCGGAGCGGGAGCCCCTCCCCCCGTTCTCCTACGATCGACGCCCCCATGCCGCGCAACGGGATGGTGAGGTCACGGAGCGAACGGCTCCCGAGCCGTTCGTTTCCGGTCAGCCGGACCTCGATGCGCCGACCGGCGAGGGCGCCGAGCGCCAAGCGCACGGTAGTGCCCGATCCCCCACAGTCCAGGCTGCGCGTCGGCGCCGTCCACCGTCGCCCGCGAACCGTCAGCGGCCGCCCATGGCGAACCGGGCTCACCTCGGTCCCGACCTGGCGCAGTACGCGTGCCGTGACTTGAACGTCCGGCGAGGTCAGTGGACCCAGGAGCGTCACCCGGGAGCGGGTGAGTGCCGCCGTCATGAGCGCCAGGTGGGTAACCGTCTTGTCTCCCGGCGGTCGCACCACCCCGTCGACCTTCACGCCTCGAACCCGCGGCGCCACGACGACGCGGTCTCGAGCCACCGTTCCACTGCGCGCCGATCGGCGGCCGCGAGCGCCGATCGCAGCCCCTCCACCGTCGCCGACAGGCCGTCCAACGCCCCGAGCAGGTGTTCCCGGTTCATCAGGAGGAGATCAGCCCACTGTTCGGGGCTGTCCCCGGCAAGCTGCGTCATCTCCATCGCGCCCCGCCCATAGGTCACCCCCGACGGACCACCACCGGCAAACGCGGCGGCGAGCGCCGAGGCAACCGCCTGGGGAAGCTGACCGGTCCATGCCAGCAGACGATCGTGGTCGTCGGCACCGATGGTGACCGGGTGCGCGCCCACCGCCCGGGCCCAGAAGTCGCCGATCTCGTCCGCGGCCCGGTCACCCGCCCCGACCGGCGTCACGTAGACGACCGCCGCGTTCATCCTCTCTGGGGTCGCCGCCCGAAAGCCGGATGCGGCGGAGCCGACGAACGGGTGCGACCCGGCGAACACCGGCCCGAGCTCGAGCTCCTCGGCCAACCTCACGATCGGAACCTTCACCGCGGTCACATCCGTGCAGTACGCGCCGCGCTCGAGCAGCACCGGGGCAAGCCGTCGGAGCAGCTGGAGCGTGGCCTTTGGCGGGGTTGCGAGAATCACCAGATCGGCGGCTCTTGCGACGCTCACGGCATCGCGCACCAACTCGGTAACCGCACCCGCGCGCACCGCCGCGACCCCATCCCGGGTACTCTCGGCGTGGCCCACTACTCGCTGCCGTCCCAGGCGTGCGGCGCGCCACGCAACCGACCCGCCGATCGCCCCAAGACCGATGACACCGAGCGTGCGCGGAAGCATGGTGGGAAGCTAGTGCGCCTGCCGTGTCACCGCCCACTTGCCGCGCGGGGTATCGTCCGCCATCACTGTGTACGGTTTCCGGTCGACCTCCGGCTGCGACAGCGGCGTAACGCACACTCGAGGACTGCGATGTCACAACGAGCCACGACCCATCCCCTGGTCGACGATTACCCCGTGGTCATCGGTGCTCCGGTGCACTGGGGAGAGATGGACGCCTATGGGCACGTCAACAACACGGTCTTCTTCCGGTATTTCGAATCAGCACGCATCGCCTACTTCGAGCGGTGCGGCTTTCTCGAGTCCTACGAGCGTGAGCGTGTGGGCGCGATCCTCCACTCGACCGACTGTCGATTCCGGCGGGCGCTGATCCACCCGGATTCGGTCCTGGTCGGTGCACGGGTTACCGACGTCGCTGACGATCGGTTCACGATGCAGTACCGCGTGGTGTCGCTGGCCGGCGATCAGGTTGCGGCGGAGGGCAGTGGAATCGTGGTGTCCTTCGACTATGGCACCCGGGAGAAGACGCGGCTGCCCGACGAGGTCCGACGGCGCATCGATCAGATCGAAGGGCGAGCGACCTGAGTGCGGCCCGGGGCACGAGTCCACTCAGAGCGACTCTCACCCACTGGCCGGCTCCGGATCTCCATTCGAATGTCACTGATCACGGTGTGTGGGCTACGTATAGCGTCGAGGCTTTCTCAGCAGAGGCTGTGATGCCTTTGATCATTGCCGAGCTGAATCCCTCGTGCTCCATCTGGTTCAGTCCAGCAATCGTGCAGCCCCTCGGGGTGGTCACTCTGTCGATTTCCTGCTCAGGGTGGTGGTCCGTCGCGAGCAGCAATGACGCTGCACCTCTTGCTGTCTGCGCAGCCATCTCCAGCGCTTCCTCAGAGTGAAATCCGATCTCGATCCCCCCTTGCGAAGCGGCCCTGATGGCGCGGAAGAAGAACGCGATTCCACAGGCCACGAGTGCCGTGGCAGCATTCATACCCTCTTCATCGATGACGAGTGTCTTTCCTACTGTGTCGAAGACCGACCTTGCAACAGCTATGGCCCCACCATCTGCAGTGGCCGACGCCAGACAGGTCATGGATTCGCGCACGGCAATGGCGGTATTGGGCATGGCGCGAACGAGAGCGACCTGCTTGCCGATGAGCTTGATGATGTGCTGCATGCTGACACCTGTGACGACGGAGATCAGCGTATGGGTGTCATCCGCCAATTCTGGACCGATCTCACCGAGCAAGTCGTCAATCTGGTGCGGTTCAACAGCGAGAATGACCACTTCGGAGTTTCGCACCGCGTCACGGTTATCCCGCTCGATGATGAAGCCCTTCCTCTTCATTTCATCGAGCAGACGCAAGTTCCTCCTTGTCAGCCTAATGTCCTCGGCCCTGAAGCGGCCGGAATCTGCCAGCCCATTCGCGATGCACGTGCCGATGGCCCCCGCACCGATGATCGCAATACGAGTCGTATCCAAGACGTCCTCCATGCCCGAGGCGGTGGGTCCTCATGCCCGCCAGTTTGCGCAACAGCTGCGAGTCGCCGGCTGAGCCCCGCAAGGGCGATGCCAGCACGCGAACCCGGTCACATCTCAGGACGAGCGGTGTTTACAGGCGCCTTGACAGCGCCTGTGATGAAGTCAGTGCGGTCTGGCGTATTCCAGCGGCCGCCCCAGTGGGATCGGGCGATGCGACTTCGCGGTCCCGCGCTATCACCACCTACTCGTGCCCAAGACCACCATCGCTCGCGCCGACACGGCATGAACGGATGCGAGTCGACTTGCCAATGCGCCCGGAGGGACTCGAACCCCCAACCCTCAGATCCGAAGTCTGATGCTCTATCCAGTTGAGCTACGGACGCTCAAGGCGGACGCACCGTGATGATCCCGGTGCGCCCCCGGGGATTGTACTGCACCGACGGGTTGCCGGGCAACCGGCGTGTGCCAGAGCGCTCGTGGCTCACACGAGTGGGAGGACCTCGCGGGGAGCCAGTGCGGGCTCCCCGGGCGGTGGGGCCGCCCTACCGAATCGGCAGCGAGATCGAAATCTGGTGCGTCCACACCTCGGTGTCTTGGAGGGTGAGCGGCCCGCTGGGGGCGACGACGATGTCGTTGGCGAGCCCGGCATCCATCGCCCGCTCCGCCACGCCCCCCAACCACGCCACCCCGGGCCTCCCGGTCCCCGTCGTGACCCGACCCAGATACCGCAGCTCGATATCGGACAACCGCACCCGGGCGCCCCAACTCGGTGTCCACTCCATCCAGTGCTCGCCTTGCCGTCGGAAGGTGTCGGCCACGTTGTCGAACTGGTCGAGGTCGTAGTCGACCGCCCACAGCTGGAGACCCAATTGGAACGCCGCCGGACCGACGCGATGCTCGACCCCCATGCGTGCGATGACGTCGGAGAACTTGAACGTGTTCTCGATGGTCTTGCCACCCGCGGGAATGGTCCCGCCACTCGCGGTCGTCACGGCCGTGTCGGCCTCCGCCCAAGTATCGCTCCAGGCCGGCTCGTAGATCACGTCCAGCGCGAACGTGGTGGCAGGAGACGTCTTGGAGAGCCCGAGCCCGATGTTGTAGGCCCAGCTGTGTCCCGGGTCACGCGGGATGTTCACTAATTCGTAGTTGGGGATCTTGGGATGGTTCTTCCGATTCCCGGTGAGGGCCCCACCGATCCTCCACCCGTTGCTGCCGAGGGGTTGCACGTAGCCGAGGTGGAGACCCCACGTCCGGGTGCGGTCGAGGTTCGTCTCGAGGCGCACCTGCTGTTCCCAAATCCAGTTCGTCGAGTCGACGAGCACCCAGTCCACGTAGGTCACATCGTGCGTCATGTTGAACCGATTGTGCAGTACGACCAACTCGACGGTGCGATCGCCGGGTAGCGTTCCGGTGACCCCGAACCGGAAGTCCTGCACGTCCCCGTCCTGATCGATGCCGGCGCTCATCGCATACAGGTGCTCGACCCCGTCCACGGCGTTGAGCTCCGCAAGCATCACGCTGCCCCCCACCGCGAACCCACCGGGGAGCTGGCGCCCGAGCACGGCCGTGGCGTACTTGTTGGTCGCCGATAGTTCACTCAACGCGTTGGGCGGGAGCACGACCACGTCGATGAACGGCCGGATGCCGAAGAAATCGGTTCCCTCTTTGAGCTGCTGGAGCGCGACGACGCCGCCTCCGAACCAGGAGGACTCCTTGAACAGCGCTCCAACCGGAATCGTCTTCGCGTTGCCGGAGTTCTGCCCGGTCGAATAGAACACGGGAGCGGCCAGGAAGAGCGATTCGCCCAACCGGGAGCCCTTGGCCGGATTGACGAACGGATCCAGCATCTGATCGTCGAGTGCGATCGACGGTGCACCCATGCCGAGGTTGCGTGACGGGAAGATCAGGAACTGATCCCCTGCCGCCACTGGGATGGTCTTGAGGGAAATGAGCTGCGCGGCCGCCAGCGACGGCAGACACAGCGCGCTGGAGATCACGAGGCTGAGAGTCAGGGCAAACGAACGTGTGCGCATGTGCGACCTCTTCTGAATGAACCGCCTGACGCCGGTTGGCTCCGGCTTCGACCGGGAACGCAAAGCCCCTCAGACGCAGATACCTGGATGCAACCGGTCGGGTCACACCGGGCCTCACCCATCACTCGAAGGTTCGCAAATGGGACTCCCGTTCTTTCGTAAGTGGCGCGCACGCAAGAACACGCGGCGCTCGGACAGACCGGGTTGGCTCCAAACTTGCGTGATCACTGGACTTACGCTGCCAGCAGCGCGATGATGGGAGCATGATTCAGAAGAAGGTCTGCATGATCGGCGCGTTCGCCGTCGGCAAGACGAGCCTCGTGCGCCGCTACGTGTCCGGAATCTACTCGCAGCGTTACCTGTCGACGGTCGGCGTGAAGATCGACCGTCGAGTCATCGCGACGCTCGGGGAGGAGATCACGGTCATGCTCTGGGACCTGGCGGGCGAGGACGAGTTCCACTCGCTCCGCACCAGTTACCTCCGCGGCGCCGCAGGTTACGTGCTCGTGGTCGACGGGACTCGCCCCAGGAGCTTCGATACGGCGCTCCGGTTGCAGCGCATCGCGGAAACCGCGTTGGGCGACATCCCGTTCGTGTTGGCGTTGAACAAGCACGACCTGGCCGAGTCATGGCGACTGGAGGAGGCTGCCGTCGAGGAATTGCGCGCCACCGGATGGCATACCATGCCCTGCAGTGCCAAGACCGGCGAGGCGGTGGACGCCCTGTTCGCCGACCTCGCCCGTCGCATGCTCGAAGCCGAGGTTCCGCCCCGCGGATGACGGCGCGGTCGGTGGCGGGCGCGGTCCTGGGCGCGCTGGAGGTCGTGGTGCTCGAGCGAGGCGACGACGGCCGGCTTACTCTTGCCACCGACCCTCAGGAGTGGTTCCACAAGCTGTGCCCCGCGTTTGCGAAGAGCGAAGAGTCGCCATTCAGCTCGATGCCGTTTCTCGGGAATTTCCTCGTCGACGCGGAGCGCTTCTGGCGCGAGTCCGGCACCGGCCAAATGGAGTCCGGCCCGTGGATCGAGACCGACGAGGAGGGACGCGAATGGCCTCTCGAGGCCACGGCTCTTTGCCTCGACGACCGCTCGGTGCTGCTCATCCGGCACTTGGGATCCACCTACGACGACACCCGATCCGTCTTGCAGCGCGCGCGCGAGTTCAATCTCGACAACGAGGTACTCGAGGCGTTGGTGCAGGCGCGCACCGCCACCATACGCGAACGGGAAGAGGAGATCGTGCTCAGGCTCGCGACGGCGGCGGAGTTTCGGGACCGGGAAACCGGCGCCCATGTCCGGCGAATCGGTATCCTCTCGACGCGATTGGCGGAGGCCGTCGGGAGCGATCGGGGTCTTCTGAGCGATCTTCCGCTCGCCGCAGCGATGCATGACATCGGCAAGATCGGCATTCCCGACGAGGTCCTCCTCAAGCCCGGAGCGCTGACCCCCGACGAGCGGGCCGTCATGCAGCGGCACACGACGATCGGCGCCGAGATCCTGGAGGGCTCCGCTGCGCCGGTGCTCCGGCTCGCGCGGGAAATCGCGCTCAACCACCACGAGAAGTGGGACGGCAGCGGGTACCCGAACGGCCGGAGCGGGGCGGACATTCCGCTGAGCGCCCGCATGGTCGCGGTCGTCGACTGCTACGATGCTCTCGTCACGGCCCGCGTCTACCGGCCCGCGATGACCACGAAGGAAGCGCTCATATGGTTGGTGTCGCACCGTGGCAAGCACTACGACCGCGAGATCCTCGACGTCTTCTTGACGATCGAGCCGGAGGCGCGCGCGCTGTACCGAGAGCTCCGCTGAGCTCGGCTCGGACGCCCACAGTGGAGCGGTGGCGGAGACGCCCACCGCCTTGCATCTTTGCGCAACATGACCAAGTGCCCCTTCTGCGGTGTGCCCAACGAGCCGGATGCGCACTTCTGCGAGCAGTGCGGTCGCAAGCTCGCGTCGCAGCGCGTCTCGGCGCAGAAGGCGATCCTCGAGGACGACTTCGATCTCTCCACGATCGATCGACTGCGCGCGGAGAAGCAACGACTCTCGCGCGAGCTGACCGCGATGCTCGAGCTTGCCACTGACCGCGACCTGACCGCGTCGGAGCGGCGTTCCTGGACCGCCGTGCGCAAGGCCTGGCAGGACGTGACGGCCGAGCTCACGGCTCGGCTGCAGTACCTCTCGGCACGGCAGGAGCAGGACCGACGTCAGGGTGGGGAGCGACGCACGAGCGATCGGCGCAAAGAGCAGGTCGCGATCGAGATTCCCCAGCGCCGGTCCGGAATGTCAAAACGCCAGGGTGAGCGTCGCTCGGGGCGGGACCGCCGGGATCCGTATCGCGACACGGAACCGTAACGGCGCTGGAGCGCCACGCCGGTCACGTTCGCCGGGCAACGCACCCCCCCGGGCTTGACCGTGCCCCCCTGTCCCATCGTGAGCGCGCTCACACTCCGGGTAGTCTGAGCGGCGCATATTGGGCGCGGTTCGGCCGCCGCTGCTCACCGGTAGGTCACCGGCGTTCGCAACGTTCCGTTTGGGAGTTAGATCATGAAGACACACAGAGTCCTCCCCCTGTTTGCCTGCGCGCTGCTCCTGGGCTGCGGCGCCAATCCCGACGAGGCCAAGGAGGTCGCTCAGGCGTTCTGGGAGGCAAGCAAGACGGGCGATACCGAGCTGGCGATGTCCTACGTCAGCAACACCAGCTCGGCCCGGATCAACCAGTCCGAGGACGACGATCCGGTCGGAGATATCATTCTCGGTGACGCGGAGGTGGACGGTGACGAGGCCACCGTACCTACCACACTGACCAACGTTGGCGACGAGACTCCGATGGATGTCTCGTTTCAGACGACGTTGATCCGCGAGGATGGCGAGTGGAAGGTCGATCTCGATCGCACCATGGGCAACATGATGGGGAGTATGCTCGGTGCATCCGTGGGAGCCATGGCGCAGGCGATGGGCGAAGCCATGGGTAGCGCCATGCAGGGCATGGCCGAAGGCATGCAGGAAGGATTTGAAGCGTTAAACGATTCGCTCAAAGCAGGATCCAGCAAGTAGGGACGGTACGCAGCTGAAGGGTTGACGCTGCGCCGCCGACGAAGTCCGCGAGAGGGCCGCGAGTCATCGTGGCCCTCTTTGCGATTGGTGTCGAGGTCGCTCGGGCGGCGAGTGTGAGACCAGTCACCGAATGGCGACCCGTGCGACACCTAATTTCAAGTTCCGTACACAGGTGCCGAGTCCGACGACAGCTTGCTGCAGGAGTCCGGAATGCCAAGACTCGCAACGAGGTTGATCCCGCTTCTTCTGGCCGGTTCCTGTGCACTCGGTGACGGTCTCGGTCCCGGACCCGAAGTCGCCGCCGAGGTGGAACGGTTCGTTCAGTTGATGAACGACCATCGGCAGTCGGTCGGGTGCCAGGGACTCGACTGGAACACTCGGGTCGCGGTCGTCGCGCAGGCTCACAGCGAAGACATGGTGGCCCGAAGTTTCTTCGATCACACGAATCCGGATGGGGACTCCCCGTTCGACCGTCTTCGTGATGCAAGTATCGCGTTTACCGCCGCCGCGGAGAACATCGCATTTGGCCAACCCACTGCCGACGTGGTGCTCGACTCCTGGCTCACCAGCTCCGGGCACCGGGCGAACATCGAGAACTGCGATCTCACCGAGCATGGCGTCGGGTTGGACAGCCGATACTGGACCCACGTGTTCATTCGTCCGTGAGCCGGCGGGCGTAACGCAGGGCGTCACGGGCACGGACGGGGACGAGTGGTGGCAGTGGTGGAGAATGGAGGAGGTCGGCACGCCGAACTGTCCCATCATGTGCGGAACGTGGGGCAGCTACAATGGTGTTGGGAAAGTTCGAGAAGGTGTCATATGCCGAAAAGTGGCGGGTGCCAAAGCTGGCCTCACCTTTCGTTACTTCTTGCGCCCGCCGCCGCCCGCTCGTTTCGCTATGCACCCGGTCGGACCGATGACTCCCCACCTTGGTGCCCTTCGTGATCTCCTGAGCCGCCCGTCCTCGTCAATGAGAACGCGCGGAGCCCCTCGAGGCGTTTCTTACCCTCTTCCGTCTATCTCGACCCCTGCAGCAGCATTCCCCCGGCCCCCACGACGGCCACGACATCGGGCGCGAGGCCCCCAATCCCGTAGAAGTGCGAGTTTGTTAGGGATGGCTCCTCCAGCCCAGTCAGCTGCTGCGTCCAGCCAGTGCCGTTATAGTGGAAAATCAAGCCGTAATCTCCCACCACGAACACGTCGGTGGACGACGTCCCCCAGACGTCCCAGAAGATCTCGGTCGTGATCGAGGCGCTCTCCATCACCGACCATAACGTTCCGTTGTAGTGATAGATCTCGCCGCTGAACCCAACGGCGAACACGTCGCTCGACGAGGAGCCCCACACCGCGTGGAGTTGTGTGCTCGCCGCCGTAGTGGGAAGCGTCTGGGAACTCCAGTTGGTCCCGTTGTAGTGGAGCACGCCGTCGTCCCCGACGGCGAACACGTCGGTCGAGGAGCTGCCCCACACTCCGTTGAGTCTCCAGCTGACCCCGCTGGTCTGCGGCGACCACGTGGACCCGTCGAAGTGCACGATCGTCCCGCCGACCCCGACTGCGAACACATCACTTCCCGAGAACCCCCACACGTCCTGGAGCCCCGAGATGCCGCTGAGCGTGAGATCGGTCCAGCTGGCCCCGTCGAAATGCCTCAGGAAGCCCTCCCCACCATTCGTCCTGCCCACCGCGAACACGTCGTTGGCGGCGGCCCCCCAGACGTCTGACAAAAAGAACGTGCCCTGCCCTCCCCCGATCGCGGTCCATTCATCGCCGTCGAACATGGCGATGGCGCCCGCGTTCTCCACCAACACGACTGCGCTGAGCGAGCCTGCCCAGATGCCACCCAGATCCCCCAATGCCGGGGGGGTCTCGTAGTACCAATCGAAGCCGTCGTACCGAATCACCGCGAAGTCCCGCGACATGGCGAAGACATCGTCGGAGGCATGGCCCCACACCGCCAATAGGTCGTAGAAGGTCGGACTGGACTGCGAACTCCACGTGCTGCCGTCGAAGTGCAAAAGCGTCCCCGCGACCCCGACGGCGAAGACATCGGTCGACGAGGTTCCCCAGACCGATAACAGGTCATGCGCGGTGCCGCTCGTTTGGGACGACCAGCTCGTTCCATTGTAGTACAGGAGGGTCCCGCTGGTTCCGGCGGCAAACACGTTGGCACCGGAACTCCCCCAAACCGCCGCAAGCGCTTGCACTGTGGGACTCGTCATCGCGCTCCACGTGCTGCCGTCGTAGTGCAGGATGGTCCCCCCGGCCCCCACAGCGAACACGTCACTGCCCGAGGCCCCCCACACTCCGGAAAGAGCCTGCGTCGTCCCACTGGTCTGGGGCGACCAGACGGCGCCGTCGTAATGCAGGATCGTCCCAGCAGTTCCCACGGCGAAGACATCGGTTGGAGAGTTGGCCCAGACGCCGAGCAGGTCTTCCACCGTGCCGCTGGACTGCGACGTCCACGTGACGCCGTCATGATGCGCGATCACACCAGAGAAGCCGACCGCAAACACGTCCGTGACGGACGTACCGCCCACGGCCATGTATGCGTCCCCCGTCGATGGCGACCGCTGCACCGACCAGTCCTCGCCGTCGTGGCGCACGATCCCATCCTGGCCCACGGCGAACAACTCACCACCGGCCCCCCACATGGCAACGGGGAAGTGATCGGTCCGGCCACGCCAGCGCAACACGCCGCCCTCAGCAGGGATATCGGCGTCCACCAACATCTCGAACATGAACGTGTTCACCGTGGGTGGGACGTTCCACTGCCACGTTTGCTCCGCGGACACGCCGTACCGGGTGAGAATCTCCGAGTATTCGAAGTATGGTTGGGCGGTCCCCGTGAAGGTCCCCGTCCCCGCCGCATTCGCCACAGTTATCGTCCCCGTCCCGCTGGTGGCCACCGGGAGAACATGGAAAAAGGGCCGAATACCCGTTACTGTGGTTCCGTCGGGCGTCCCCAACGGCTGAACCATGCGGCTCTGCACGCGGACGTCCGCCTGAAAGATCCCGGTGCCGGAGCTGTAACTCACATTCCGTGACGACAGCGTCACGTAGTGCCGCTGACCGCCCACGATGAGGAACGACAGCCCCTCGCTCGCAGAGGGGGCCGACGTCCGACAGCTCAGTTGATTCGCCAGAATGTCAGCAACACACGAGATGACCTGGCGCGCGGGCAAAGGTGCCGGGTCATCGTCGGGCGCGAAGCCGCCATCTTCCTGACAGGCCGTGAGGACGGTGAATAGTGCAAGCGAGATCGCAAGGCGGGAAACGCCAGCGTAAGGTGGTCTCATGGTTACGTCCTTCTCGATGGCTGGGTCGGTTGGCGCTCCTCCTCCTTCACCCATCACCGTACTCATGAGCGCATGCCGCGCGCGAACCGGCTATGAAGCTCGACGGAGGTATTGTCGAGCGGATGCAACGATGCAGTGGATGGGCCAAGCAACGAAAGCGGCGGTCGCCTTCATCCAGCCTTCGTACTCGGTTGTGCTGTTTCCGAGACATAGTCCGGCGACCGATAGAGCGCCCACCACGTCAGGCTATGCTTCTTCGCTAACGGTGGACTCAGCCAAAGAAGGTGTCAAGACCCACCCGTGCCCTCTAGATCTGCCCGTCCAACGAAGGACTCCACGGCCGGCCGCCATCGAGGCGGTCTCGAGCGGACGCGGCGGCGATCGCCGCAAGGCGATCGCTCAGCCCCTGCAACTCGGCGCGCCTCTTGCGCGACACCGCCCGATAGATCGTCCGCGCAAGCGCATACATCCCGCCCACCCAACCGGCGGCGAGTAGGCCCACCTCTGGGCCGCCGCCCAGAGCCCCAAGGCCGATGCCCAGGATCATGCCGAGCCCGCCACCACCACCACCACCCATGATCCCGCCGAAGAGGCTGCCCGCCAGTTCGCCGAGCCGTTCCTGGACGTGGATGCGCATCTGCCCGCCACGTGAGATGACGCGCACCTGCACCGCCCGGCCGGCCCCTGAACCGGAATGCGCCGTACTCCACGTGAGCGACCGACCGAACCTGGCTGCGTGTCCCACGTTCGAGATCGTCGCCTGTACCTCTTCAACGATCTCCTCGTACGCGGTCTCGGTCACTTCGCCGTCCACGACGCGCTCCAACGCGATCTGCGTCGGACTGCCGAGCCAAACGGCGGCCGCACCGGATTCGGCGGGGGGCTGGGCCGGTTCGCGGGACTTCAGTTTGCGCGCCGCTCGCTCAACGCGATCTGCCGAGATGCCGACCTCACCCGCGATCTGGCGAACGGTCCGAAGCGACATACCCTGTTCGGTCGGGTGCGCCGCTTGCTCATCGGCCGCTTGCCGCACGATCTCCTCCACTTCGCTGTCACTGTAGCGCCGCACCGCGCTCCCCTCGGCGCGCAGGGCGAGTAGGAACGCGTCCACGGTTTCGAATCGATCGCGCGCGCGCATCGCGAGGGCGCGCACGAGGGCTCGTTCGATGGGCCTGCCGAGTTCGCGGATGCGCCCGCGGTGCCGTTCCGGCAGGTCGGCGAACGTGCCAAGCTTGAGCGATTCATCCGTCTGCCACATGCCCGGAGGCTCACCGATCAGCATCTCGTACAGGACGCAGCCCAAGCTGTACACGTCGGTCCGGGCGTCGAGATCACGCGCGCCCGCCGCCTGTTCGGGGCTCATGTATCCTGGGGTGCCGAGGGCCAATCCGGTCCGAGTGATGTTTGCACCGCCGGCTGTGCTCACGGCCCGCGCGATGCCGAAGTCCGCGACCATCGGATGGCCTTCGGAGAACAAGATGTTCTCCGGCTTGATGTCGCGGTGCAGGATGCCTTGCCGATGGGCGTAGCTCAGCGCGTCGCCGACGTCCGCCACGATGCCAAGGGCCGCCGCCGTATCGAGGCGTGTCTCCCGACGGAGTCGCGTTCGCAGCGATTCGCCATCGATGAACGGCATGACGTAGTACAGGAACCCGGCAGCCTGCCCCGAATCATGGAGCGGGATGACGTGTGGGTGCGTCAGGCGAGCGGCGATCTCGATTTCCTTGAGGAACCGTTCCGCGCCCAACGACGCGGCGAGTTCCGGCTTGAGCACCTTGATGGCGACGTAGCGGTTGTGCCGCACATCTCGGGCGAGGTGTACGGTAGCCATGCCACCCGCACCGATTTCTCGCTCGACCACATAGCGGTCACGGACAGCGTGGGTGAACGCTGTGGGGAGGTCAGGCATCCGCGAAAGATAGGCGCGGAGGTGCTCGACCGTCACCTCCGTTTCGCGTGCCACCGGCCCGCGTGATGCTGATCGTCGTGAGCGGTCAGCTGCGCGGCCGTTCGAAGAGGATCCGCGGCAAGACAGACCGCCGCTGGTGCGTTGACGGCCGTCACGTCGAGGAGCTGTGCCGCCGATGACTGCGTGCAGGAGCTCTCGGCCCGGCTGCTACTACTGCTGGTACGCGAAAGCGCGATGCCCCCCTCGTGCCATCGTCGGGGTATGTGACTCCCATCGAAAATACTGGCGTGCTAGGACTCCCTAAGGCCCAACCAACAGCCCCGAACGCCGTGTGACGCTCGGGGCGAGGGTAAGAGCGATCTGCGCGCAGTTGAGCCGAACCGCCTCAGCGACCCGCTAACTGCCACAGAACATAGATGTTGTGCTGGTGCAGATTATACTCGCGGCGGATGTAGGTGTAGTCGGCGACTTCGGGGTACCGCTCGGCAAAGACGTTCTGCATCAGGAACCTGCGGAGCGACGTGCCAGCGTCGCGAGCGTCCTGCACATCGATCCAGAGTCGCGACAGATACTGGTACATCCCCCGAAACTGATCGACGGTGAGTGGTACGTCGGAATGGCCCGGCACCATGGTCTCGAGGTCGGGTGCGGCCTCGAGGATCGTCTTCCAGGTGTCCAAGAGCCGAGGGAATGCGTCGGCCGTCTCTTGTCGCAGCAACGGCAGCTGTCCTCCCCAGAACACGTCACCGGTGAACAGTATCCGCTCCCCGGGCACCAGGATCAACAGGTCGGAGTCGGAGTGGAGGCCGGTGAAGTCGAACAGCTCGAGTCGCACGTCACCGAGGCGCAGCGTGTGATGATGGTCGAACGTCACAAGCGGATAACGCGGTTCGATGCCTGTCTCCAAGTCGGCGATCCCCACACCGAATGCCGCCACACCCTCACGCGCGCGTATGCCTTCGGTGCTGTCGGGTGACGTTGCGGCCGCCCATTCACCGTACGACGTGCGGCTCCGGCGTAGGCGCTCGAGCAGCTCGGGGATCTGATCGACTTCGCGCTCCAGCGCGGCCACACCGTTTCCGTGGCCGACGACGGTGGCGTCGGGAAACACCTCGTTGGCGAAAGCGTGATCGTTGTGCATATGGGTGTTGATGAGGTAGCGAAAATCGTGGCGACCCAGCTCCCGCTCAACCAAGGTCCGCTGGCGTCTGACCGTACTCGGGCTGAGTCCGGTGTCGATGATCACCAGCCCCTGGTCGGTGACGACCACCGCCATGTTGGTTCCTTGGAAGTGATCGCAAGCCCAGGTCAGCAGCACACGATCACCCAGCCACGTGCTGTTGATCTTGACCTCGTCCTGCGCCAGGACCGGCGTCGCAGGGAGCGATGTGAGAGCGAGCACGCCGAGAAGCAGGACGGCACGCACGGCTGCCTCCGAGGAGAAGGACACGCACAACCTACAAGCCGTGTCGCGCGAGAAACAGCAAAGGAGGTCTCGGATATGACGTGGTGCGTGGCGCTGTGAGACGTGTGGGTTCGTGGCGGTGCTGAGGTGCCCGTCAGCTCAAGCCTCCAAGGGATTGTTGGTTCCTTGCGGGCCACTAAGGCACTCCCTCAACGGAGTCCAACCGAAAGCCCCGAACGTCGCGTGACGCTCGGGGCTGAAGCTGGACAATGGCAGTCTCGCGCTACTGTTGGGGCCGGCAGGTACGAAGCGCTGCACGTCCAGCCCACTCTCACACTCCGTCCCACGCTGGCTGACCGCCTGATCTGTACTACAGGCGTCGAGGACGCTATCGATCGGTGTGAGCAGATGCCCCTTGAAAGACGTGTGTTCCTCAAGTCACGCCTGCAGTATTGGCGTGAATGGTCGCAGCGTGACGGGACGAAAAGAGCGCGCGTGGGCGATTTCGAATAAGAGCAGCCGTAACCCGCGCTTGCTGCTGCCGGGCGTGTACTTTCTAGAGAAGGGCGTTTGATTGTGCGCCTGGCGTTGATACGAGTACGTTCACCGAGACACGCGCTTGGCGAGCGAGGCGCTCGCAGGTGATGCGCAGAGTCGTTAGACGGCGACTGCCCTATACAGGGAGGAGACTCTGACCACCGGAGCGTCGGGGCTTGAGCGGGCCGGCCCAACCGACCCTCGCAGGCGCATTGAGGCCATCGACATGGTCCGGGGGTTTGCGCTCTTCGGCGTGCTGCTGGTCAACATGTACAACTTTGGAGCGGCCAGCCTCATCTGGACCGCCCCGATCGACCAGACCGCGTTCTCAGTGATGCGGTTCTTCTTTGAAACCAAGTCGTGGCGGCTCTTCTCCTTCCTGTTCGGTCTCGGATTCTCACTCCAGCTACTCAGGGCTGAAGCGCGCGGCGGTCGATTCTGGCCAACCTACCTCCGCAGGCTGGCTTTGCTCTTCTTGATCGGTGTGGGGCACGCGTTGTTCTACAATGGCGACGTCCTCATGTCGTATGCCATCCTGGGCTTGCTGCTGGTGCCCTTCCGAAACGTGTCGCCCCGCCTGCTACTGAGCCTGGCGGTTGCGCTCCTGGCGGTGTTTCCGGTGGGGGGAGCCGTGAAGTCGCTGGTCTCTGGCAGTGCTCCACCGACGGCCGTCGCCGCGCCCGAGCAGCTCGCCGAGGCGCAAAGGAGTAATGAGGAGCGGCTCCGAACGCACCCCCATGCAGTTGGTTCCATCACCGACGTCATGGCGGCAAACTCGGAGGCCATTCCCCCGGACCCCCGTGCCTATCCTCTTGATGCCGAGGGGATGCCGGCATACTTCGCCATGTTTCTGCTTGGCCTGTACGTCGGACGCAGGAGAATCTTCCACGATGTCGAGCGGCACCTTCCCATGATCCGGTCCTTCGCCACCTGGGGTCTGGGCCTGGGCATGGCGAGCATGACCATTGAGCGGGTTCTCGCGCTCGCGTGGGGGTACGACATCTGGGGAGAGAGAGGTGCAAACGTGCCTCTTGAATTCGCTGGGGACGTGCTGTTCGCGTACGGGGCGACGGCGCTCAGCCTGGGATACGCC
>JBDHAB010000012.1:0-62038 GCA_039588295.1 Gemmatimonadota bacterium | reverse complement strand
GGCTGCGGTGCAGATGCCCGGCGTCACCAACTCCTGGACGATGCCCATCAAGGGACGGATCGACATGCTGGCCACCGGGATTAGGACGGCGGTGGGCATCAAGATCTTCGGCCCGGACCTCGACACCCTTCAGATGCTCGGTATGCAGGTCGAGCGGATCATGCAGGAAGTCCCCGGCACACGAAGTGCCTTTGCGGAACGCGGCGTCTCGGGCTACTACGTGGACATCGACGTGGACCGCGAGGAGGCGGCTCGATACGGACTGAATGTCGGCGAAGTCCATAGCGCGATCATGGCGACGGTAGGCGGAATCACCGCCGCGGTGACCGTGGAGGGGCGCGAGCGCTACGCGGTCAACGTCCGATACCCCCGAGAGTTGCGAGACGACGTCGACAAGCTGCGTGAGGTCCTGGTGCCCACGGCGGGGGCGGCTCAGGTTCCACTGGGGCAGCTCGCGGCCGTCAGAGTGCTCCAGGGGCCGATGGCGGTTAAGACCGAGAACGCGTTTCCGGTAACCACGGTCTTCGTGGACATCGAGGGGGTTGATGTCGGCAGCTACGTGCGCGAGGCCCAACAAGTGGTGGCCGAACAGCTCACACTGCCACCAGGATACACTCTGACTTGGAGTGGACAGTACGAGTTCATGGAACGGGTGGCGGAGAAGCTGCGTGTGGTCGTCCCGGTAACTCTGGGGATCATCTTTCTGTTGCTGTATCTCAACTTCCGGAGTGTCCCGGAGTCGCTCATCGTGATGCTTGCCCTGCCGTTCTCGCTGGTGGGTGGGATCTGGTTTCTCTGGCTGCTCGGGTACAACACCAGCGTAGCCGTCTGGGTCGGGTTTATCGCGCTCGCCGGCGTGGCGGCTGAGACGGGTGTTGTGATGCTGATCTATCTGGACGAGGCATTTCACCGTCGGAGTCTCAAAGGGGGCGTGCTGAGCGCCGCCGACGTCGCAGAGTCCGTCCGTGAAGGTGCGCTCGAGCGACTGCGGCCGGTCGTCATGACCGTGACAGCGATCATCGCGGGTCTCGCACCGATCATGTGGAGTGCGGGTACCGGCGCGGACGTCATGAAACGCATCGCTTCGCCAATGGTTGGCGGCATGATCTCGGCCACCGTTCTGACACTCGTCGTGATCCCAGCTATCTACTTGCTGTGGCGGCGTTGGCAAGTTCGCCACCGCCCGGGTGCCCCGATTCGCGAAGCGTTGCGGGACGGCATGGCTCTCGCGCCGCAAGAGTCATAAGGAGGAAGGATGAGTGACATGGTCGAAGTACGCGCGGTTGTTCGGATACCGATGCTCGACCGAGTCATCCGTACCCTCAAAGAGGCCAGCGTGCCGCGGATCACCGTGACTCGGGTGCACGCCATCGGAGCTGGTGCGGATCCCGCGGCGGCAAAGTTCTCGTTCGACGAGGGCTCCGCGTACGCTGACAAGGCGTGGGTACAGGTCATCTGCTCGAGTGACCGCAGTGAGGAGTGCGCTCGCTTGGTGGCGAGTGCGGCGCGGACCGGCCGGCAAGGTGACGGGATCATGTCCATCCATCCAATAGTCGCCGTCGTGAAAATCAGAACCGGCGCTCGAGGTCTAGCTGCGCTCAAGTGATGGCGACGGCTGATCCGCATATTCAGGACCTTAAAGGAAAAACGGATATACTGAACGAGAACGGATGAGACTCACATGCATAAACAGACATATTCAGCTCTTGCTGTCCTTTCTGCGACCGTGCTGGTCGCCGGTGCTTGCGGCGACACACCTGCGACTCCCACAGACGTGACCACAGCGCTTGTCGCGGTCACGCCAGCAGGTGGCGACACGGGCGTTGATCCGAATAGCCTGATCGTGCTCCAGTTCAGTCACGCTATGGGCATGGACATGTACGTGGCGCTTCACGAAGGAAGCGGCGTCTCCGGTGGGCTCGTCGACGGGACGCGGGCATGGTCGGCCGACCGGATGCGCCTCACGTTCACGCCAGCGTCCTCGCTGATGTCGCCGTCGCCGTACACCATCCACATCGGCGGTGGCATGCTCGACGAAAACGGCAACGTCGTCGATTTGGACCAACACGGTCACGGCTTGGGGGGTGACTGGGTGACTCAGCAGATGATGAACGACCGCATGATGATGGGTGGCGGCATGATGGACGGAGACATGATGGGGCCGGGTTGGCAGCACCCGACGAACGGAATGTTCGGAATGACCTTCAGCTTCACTACGGGCTAAGCTGGAGTCGAATCCTGCCCGGTGCCACTCGTCAGCTGTCTAGACAAGCACGCGCAACCGAGTCGAACAGCAAAACGCCCGGCCGCGCACTGGGTTGCGGGGACACTTTGTTGCCACCAATGCGAGCGACTGCCCAATCGCTAGCGGTCAGGCTCTCCTGGATCGCGCTGCCGACTCAGCGACCATACGTAGGCCGCGACGGCACGCAGGCCCGCCTCACCAAGCGGTACGAGACCGCGCATCGGCATTGGGCGGCCGGTCTCCGATTCACGTCGTGAGACACCGTGACGCACGACCTGGACGATCTGCGCGTAGCCGCCGTCTCCGTGCAGCCACTCGCCGTCGACGAGACTGGGACCGGCTTCCGTGCCTTCACCTTGGGTGCCGTGGCACGCAGCACAGCGGGCGCTCCCCGCAAAGACCTTCCGACCCCGCTCGATGAGTGAGTCGGTGACTTCCGGCGGACGCGCCTGAGCGGGCTCCTGCGCACGGGCGCCGGCAACCCCGACCACCATGCACAGGACCCCGCCCACCCAGCAGCAGCGGTGCATCCACCGGACCGGGCGCGAACTCGGACGGCAGTCCATAGCCACTATTCCGGTGTGCCTCCAACCAGATGATACATCGTGTGGCGGTGCTGACAAGTCGCCGCGTCGGGTCGGACGGCGCGGTACCGTCACAACGGAAAAGCGCCCGGTGGGAACCGGGCGCCTAGAAAGTCGAGTCGCCTACACGCCTCACGGATACGGGTTGAGACACTCCCACACGAGGGCATCTTCGTTCGCACCTGTGTCGGCCTCCCGTTCCGCCACACGATCTCCCAACTGGTCAACAGGTATAGTCAGCGTGCGCGCTTCCCGACCGGTGACCGCTCGGATCGCCTCCTGCTGCTCGGGCGTGAGTCGGATCGTGATGCACTCGGCCACCTCTGCCTCCGCGTGTACGTATCGAGCCCAAGCTGCCCGGCGGGGCGTGAATTCACTGTGAAGCCGGAGTGAAGCGGACGATCCTCTCGCTTCGGTGCCTCTCCTAGCTGTAGGGGGCCGATGAGTGTATCGCGAACGCGGCGCCCTGCGGGTCCATGCACTGCGCAACACGATCCCCACCGGGCACATCCATCGGACCGTTCAGGACCTGGCCACCCAGCTGCTTGACACGCTCCGCAGTATGGTCCGCATTCTCGACCCTAATGTAGTAGAGCCAGAACGGCGGGCCCGGCATCTCCGCCGGCTTGTTGAACATGGCGCCCAGCGTCATGCCTGCGCGCCCGAACATTTGGTAGATCCCCATCTCACCCAGGTCCATGGACTCGGTCTTGTCCCACTTGAACATCGTGTTGTAGAAGCGGAACGCAGCGGCATGATCCGTGGTCGCGAGCTCGCGCCACGAGACCTCGCCTACCCGAGCTGTAGCCTCCGGAGGGTAGTCGTTCCCCTCCGTGGGCGCGTAGACCGCAAACGCCGCACCCTGTGGGTCGCACAATACGGCGAAGCTACCAGCCGACGGAATCTCGGTGGCGGGGTGGAGAATCCCCCCACCCATCTCTCGCACCTTTGCCGCGGCGGCGGCCGGATCCGGCACCGCCACGTACCCGAGCCAATGCGGCGGAGCGCCACCCTTAACCGCATCCTCGGGCAGATGCATCACACCACCGATCGTGACCCCGTTCGCGGTCCACAAGGTGTAAGGTGTGTCACCGCCTTCCCACGGCTTCGTCCCCCACCCCACGAGCTGTGTATAGAAAGCCATGGCCTTGTCGGGATCCGTCGTCATGAGGTCATACCACACGAACCGTCCCAGCGGATCTCTTGCCGTCATCACGACCTCCTCGAACCCAGGTTGGCGGCTACCGACTTGTCCTGTCTGGATCGTTGACACTATTGTGACCCGGTACCCACGTTCCCGCCAGGGAGGACCGCGACCACGTGCCGTTCAGCGGAGTCAGCGTGCTCGATGCCGCCAGCCTGACAATCGGGGGCATCTTCTTCGTCATCATGGTGTGGGCGGCCGCCATGTCCGTTTCGGAGAGCGAGCACCGTGCCGCGGGTATCTCGGCGGTTCTCGCGTTGGTGGTGCCGGCGCCGTACGTCGCAGCCGGACTTGCAAGCTTTCCGCATCAGGGCCTCGTTACGAGCGTGCTGCTCGGCGCGACCGCCGTTACGGTTCTCACCATTTTGGTTCCTACGAAACGAAGCCGCGCGCTTGTCGACGACACACCGCGGGGCCGCATCGACGAGAGAGATATCATGTTCTCCCGGCGACTCTTGAAACCTGGAACCACACGATTCCAAGAGTACTATCGGGCCAACCCCGAGAAGAAAGCCCCGGACGACACGTTCCGCGCGAGGCCAGGACTGCTCGCCAAGGGGTCCAGCGGCTATCACGCCCAGGCCTTTGCCGCCGCTGATGCCAGCTTCAGCACGATCGAACGTCTCCGCGCGCACGTCGATGGCGAGCCTGCCCCCGAGCGGGTGCAGATCTCTGTGGATGCCATCACGGCCTTCGTGAAGCGCTGGGCGTTGAAGCTCGGAGCCGTGTCGGTCGGGTGTACGAAACTCAAGGACTACCATCTCTACAGCACCGTGGGCCGCGGTGACGACTATGGGAAACCCGTGACCCTCGACCACCCCTACGCCATCGCGCTCACGGTCGAGATGGACAAGGGCATGCTCGATCGGGCTCCCTTGGCGCCAACGGTCATGGAGTCTGCACAGCAGTATGTCGCATCCGGCGTGATTGCGGTCCAGATCGCGGAGTTCCTCCGCAACCTCGGATATCACGCGCGGGCGCACATCGACGGGAACTATCGCGTCGTGTGTCCCCTGGTGGCGCGCGACGCGGGGCTCGGAGAGATCGGCCGCATGGGCCTGCTCATGACCCCAGAACTCGGCCCGCGCGTCCGCATTGCCGTGGTCACGACCGACCTTCCTCTCGCCGTCAGCGAACGAAGGCGGGATTGGTCGGTCATCGACTTTTGCACCCACTGCAGGAAGTGCGCGGACGTCTGTCCCAGCCAGGCCATCCCCCTGGAGGGCCGGACGCCGATCGACGGAGTCCTGCGGTGGCAGATCGATTCCGAGGCCTGCTTCACCCTCTGGTGTGCGATCGGGACCGATTGCGCTCGATGTGTGTCGGTGTGCCCCTACTCGCACCCCGACAGCCTGCTGCACAACCTCGTGCGGTTCGGCGTGCGTCAATCGACGCTGTTTCGCCGGCTCGCGATCGTGGGGGACGACGTCTTCTACGGCAAACGGCCACCGCCCGCGGAGCTCCCGGGCTGGATGACGCTGAAGGCCTGACGGCCGCGCGACCGCCCCTTACGCCTGTTAGGGATGTCGGAAGTTTTGTGAGCGCCCTTCGAGATGCAGTCGGGGGAGTGGCGCGACCCGGACCAGGAACCGCCGAGCGACCCGTGTCAGAAGTCCCGGACGCTGCCGGGGCAACGAATCGATATTCTCCCCCTTGAGCCACGCAAACACTTCGTTCACATCATCGTCCGACAGGGTGCGGGCGTCGACTGACGCCTGATAGTAAAACTCGCCCTCACGATCGGGCAGCAGTCCCACGAGATAGACCTCGGCGATCTTCTCACGCAAACTCGCGCGCGTGGGCAAGATCTCGGTGCCCGCCGCATCCTCGATAACGAACCGCTCGCGCACGGGATCGTAGAGCACCACGTACTCCCATCGCTCCGCGGCGACCGTTCGGTCCCACAGCGACCTCGATTGCCGCAGTTCGGCTCGGTACTCGAGGTACAGGGGAAACCCCGACTCCATTGCGCTGAGGAATCGCTGGTCCGTCAGCAGACCACGCAGGACGATGTTCGCCTCCGGAGTCGCCGTTCTGCCGAGCTGAACATGGAGTTGTGGGTTGTTCTGGGCTCCCACCCCAGGCGCGAGGATGGCTGCACAGCCCAATGCGACGAGGGTAATGCGCACCGTCAGAATCGGCGCTCGAGTCTGAGCGTTGCACGCACGGGTTCACCACTTTCGAGCGCCTTGGCGACGTAGAACCCGAAGCCACCCCACTCCACTCCGGCCCCGAGATCGTAGTGCAGCGAGCCGAGATCCTCGCCGTCGAGCCAACCGGTGCCCGCGTTGCCGAACAGGACGAGCGTGGGACCCTCGAACCAGAACCACTCGTGCCAGTCCCACCAGTCGGGCTCGGGCGTCACCGCCGTCCGACGGTCCCGTCCGTTGCTGAACCAGTCCAAACCGAGACCACCACGGTACTCGGCCTGTAACAGCAGGACGTGATCGCATAGTCCCGGCTGTGCGGGGTCGCCAACCCCCGGGTTACAGGCGAACGTGCGGAAACCGTAGCCGTTCAGCGGGTCGGGGCCACCGAGCGAGAAGCGCCGTTGGATCGGCAGCGGGTCGCTTCCCACGCTGCCCGCCCAGAACGCTCGCAGCCGAAGTTGACCAGCCCATCCAATCCGCTGATAACGGCGTGCGTCGACCGAAGCGCGATCATAGGTGAACCCCTGCGTCGGCAGCGGATCCCTAATCGCCAGCGGCAGCGGCCGCTGGACCACATCATCTCCGATTCCCCGATCCCACCGGAGCCGCAACAACCATCCTGAACCGCGTCCGCGACGCGGCGGCCGGGATTCGAACTCGGCTCCCGCCGAAAGGAGCGTGTAGTCCCCGGCGTCGATTGCGGGATTGGGACGCCACACGTCGCTGTTGCGGAACAGCGTCCACGGATCCCGCTCGGCAATTGAGGTCTCGTCGACGCGTGCGACCTCAGCCGACAATGTCAGCCGCCGCGTGACGGCAACTGCGAGAATCCCAGCTACACCGCGCTGCAGATAGTAGTCACGGTAGTCGCGGTGCCAAAGAAACGAACCCCACCCGACCTCGTGGCGCTCAAGCGGCCAGTCCTGAGTTGGGACTACGACATCAAATGCTCGTCCGCCAATCGTGAAGGTGCGTCGGCGGCCGACCCGGAGTAATCCCTCGATGTTGTAGCCAATGTCCTGCCGGTTGCCTTTGAAACCACCCGCAGTGCGAAATACCCCATACCCACGCAGCGTCGCATCGTACGCCGAATGTCGCAATGCGATCTTGGCGCCGAGATGCAGCGGCAGACCTTCTACCCGGTTGTAGGTGGGTTCGAACCCCAGGAGAATCGACGCGCCGCCGTCAACGGGATACCGTCGTCGTGCGCGTCGCCGCGTCGTGTCAGGCGCTGCGGCTTGCACTAAGACGAGCTGCTCCTCAACCAGGCGGACCGCTACGTGGCTGCTCTGACGGCGCATCGTCCCGCGGACATCCGCACCTGCTTCGTCCTCCAATCTGCCGCCGACGACAAGCACGTCCCCATCGACCCGCGCGCCCGCCCGTATGACAGCATCCGCGTTGATCGCAATGAGGCTGCCTTCGACGACACCCTCGACGACCACGGGACCATCGAGCACCGCGACGTCCCCGGCGTAGCGTGTGCCCCGTTCGACGGTGAGCGCTCCAACGACGCGGATCGTGTTGAGCGCGTTGAAGACATCAATAGCTCGACGCTCGAACCGGGACGCCTGGAACCCGCCGGCACCGCGACGAACAACGACCGCGGTGTCCTGCGCAGCGATCGTCGCCATCGGCATCGAGAGCACGACGCAGGAGGCAACCACCGTCCAGCGGGCCGTCATGGAAGCACCCCGTTCACGGTGTCGACGACACAGGACCGCCGCACGAGGAGCGTGTCTCCGGGCGATTCCGGGATCGGCGCGAGGTCCACCCTCACCATGACGCCCAGCTCGAACCCGAGCACATGGACTCGGGGTGCCACCTTCACGTGCCAGTCAGGCCGGAGACACCACAGCAACAGCACGCCAGCCAGAGCACACAGATACAGAGCCGTCTTGATCATCGTTACCTCCGGCTCGTCTGCCTGGCATGGCGCGTACCACGCTGGTGCAATCCCGTAAGTTATTTTCAGACAACGACTTGAACAATCACACGTTCTCACGGACCAGGCCAGAAACGTGTCATATAGACACTTCCGTGTCACTTCGACGTATCCCTAACCGGCGCATCCGCCGGTGCAGATTTGCCCGGTCCGTGTTCAGACGCCGAGCGGCCTCGGCGATGTTGCCCACGGCGGCATCGAGGGCCCCCCGTATGAGCTGACGTTCATAGGATTCCAGCGCCCTAGAGAGCCCGGACTCCGGCGCGCCGGGCCTGTTCACCTCGTCGTCCACGGGGCGTGCCGGCCCGAGCACCGCGTCGACCTCGTCCGCCATCACCTGCTGGTCGCCCCCAACGATAGTGAGTCGCTCAACGACGTTCGCGAACTCTCTCACGTTGCCAGGCCAGTCGTGGGCTTCCATGCGGCGCACCGCATCCGTGCCAAATACCCGGGGCGAACGACCACATCTCGCTCCCGCCAGCGTCGCCAAGTGCGCCACCAGAGCGGGAATGTCCTCCTTGCGGTCGCGCAGCGGCGGCACGTGGATCGGAAAGACCGCAAGTCGGTAGAAGAGATCCTCGCGGAATCTGCCCTCAGCCACCTCCTTGGTGGGGTCCTTGTTCGTCGCAGCAATGACGCGCACATCCACCGCCTTCTCATGCTCTCCGCCCACCCGCTCGATCGTGCCGCTTTCCAATACCCTCAGAAGCTTGGCCTGCAGCTCAGGGTGCATCTCAGCAATTTCGTCCAGGAACAGGCTGCTCCCGTCCGCCAGCTCGAACTTGCCGTGCCGCCGGGCGACCGCCCCCGTAAACGCGCCGCGTTCGTGGCCGAACATCTCACTCTCGAGGAGCTCCCGCGGAAGAGCTGCGCAATTGACACAGACGATTGGCTTCTTCGCACGGGGACTCGCACGGTGGATGGCCCGCGCCACCAGCTCCTTGCCGGTGCCCGATTCGCCGGTAATCAGCACACGGGACCGAGTGGGGGCTACCTGCGCGATGAACTCTCGCACCCTGGCCATGAGGGGACCCGCACCGACGAGGTCGTCGGTCACTGGGATCTCCGCCCGCAGAGCGCGGTTTTCTGCCCTTGCGCGCGCGAGCTCGGCGGCAGCCGCCACCGTACTGAGCACGGACTCCGGCGTGAGTGGCTTCTCGAGGAATTGAAATGCCCCCAGCTTCGTCGCTCGCACCGCATCACCCAGCGTGGCTTTCCCGCTCATCATGATGATGCTTGGTGCAGCGTCCTGGCTCCCGAGCTCTTGCAAGACGGCGAGCCCGTCTGGCCCCTCGGGCATCAAGAGATCCAGGAGCACGACATCCGGCTCGATGCGCCTACACGCGGTCAACGCGGCCGCACCGTTTTCGGCCTCGTACACGTCGTATGCATCCGCCTCGAGTACGGCGCGCAGCATGCGACGCAGGTTTCGCTCGTCATCGGCGACGAGCACTCTGACTGTCATTCCGACTCCGCGATAGCCATCACAAATCGCGCTCCGCCACCATCGGCGTCCTCCACGCACAGGTTTCCACCGTGCGCTTCCACTGTCTGCCGCGCCAGTGCAAGTCCTAGACCCGTCCCCTGCTTCTTGGTGGTGAAGTAGGGCTCGAAGATCCGCTCGCGAAGGGAAGGCGGTACGCCAGGCCCGTGGTCTCGCACCACGATGCGGATCGTACCGTTCACCGATGCGATCGCAATGTGAATCCCTCTTCGGTCCGTGGCTTCGAACGCATTGCGCACGAGATTCTGAATGGCACGGCGCAGTGGCTCGTAGTGGCCGCGGACGGTGACTGATGGAGGAACGTCGATCTGAACCGGCATCTGGGTCGGCGCGATTCCCGTCACGACGTCTCGCACGAGCTCAACGAGATCAACGTCCGCCTCGGGTCCCTCAGGCAACCGTCCGAAGTCGGAGAACTCCTGCGCCATCCGCTCCAAACGATCGGTCTCTTCCTCGAGCACCTCGACCGTCTCGGTGTCGTGCGCGGGCTTCAGCTGCCGAATGGCAAGTCGGGCCGCCGTTAGCGGCCCCCGCATTTCGTGGGCGACTCGGCGGGCGGTCTCGCGAAACGCCCGCAGCCGCTCCTGATCGAGTTCCTGGCGTCTCGCGTGCTCCACAGCGTAAGACATCTCGTGCAGGGCACGCCGCAGCGCATCAAACTCGGGCGCCGCGCCTTCCTGATCCGATGGTGGCAGCGACTCCCCACGTTCGATCGTCCGCACCCATTCAACCAACTCCTCGATTGGGGAAGACACGTATCGCGACCATCGTCGCGCGAAACCCAACGAGGCCAAGATGAGGATGAGGGTAACACCGAGAATGGCAAAGCCGAGCGCCGCTGCCGCATAGCGGGTGAGCGTCTCTGCGCGTCGAACCAGGGTGGTGCGTTGGGCGACGACCTCCGCGTGTGCCTGAAGCGCGGCCGAGGCTTCCTCGGGAAGCTCCACGGTGTCCACCGCCGCCATCAGACTCCGGCCACTCTCGGCAATCTCGTCAATGGCGGCGCGCGGGCCGGCTTGCGACCCCGTCGATCGGACCTGCAGGGCGAGCAGAATTAGGGCAACTGCCAAGGGGAGGGTGCCGATTCCCACCACCCCGATGAACACCCGCCGGCGAAACGAAAGCTGCATCGCCGCAAGTTTACGGACTGAAAGGAACCCTGTCTATCGATGACGTACGGAGAGGGCAGATCGAGCGTGCCCGGTGCGGGCGCCTGGACGTTGTCAGCGGACCTCGGTCAATTGCCCCAGAAGTCCTTCCAGTACGGCCGGTGCAACCACCGCTCGGGCGCTGACGAGCCTGTCTGCGAACCGCACCGTCCCAACCGCCGTATCCCCGGGCACCGTGATCACGCGTATTGACGCACCCGCTCCCTGGCCGGGAGCACCTTGGAACGGCACCACGGTCAGCACGACCCGGGCGCCGGATTGGAGACGCTGCACCACTCGCTGCCCCGTGCGACCGCCAACGGCGAATTCGGAGACGCTATCGATAGGAAGCCTGTCGATCACTATCACTGAACCTTGAATCGTCGTTCCCGGTGGAAGCGCCGGAGTGCGTGCCGTCTGCACGGACGGTGTCTCGACCTCGGGAATCGCGCGATCGATCGGCAGGGCCGCAGACACCGGAAGGTCTGGCACACCGGCGTCCACCGTGTCGATGAGCACCTCGAGCGATTCGGGCGGCAGGGCGGTATCGCGCGACGCTGGAGGCTGGGCGGCCCCTTGCTCCGCGGAATCGAGCGTCAACGCCCCACTGAGCGGCAGCGCCGCACCGGAATCGCCGACGCCGAGCCGAGCCGCGCCCGTATCAGACTGCCCGACAGCAAGGGACCCCGCACGCGAAACCGGGGATGGAGCCGGCTCGGCCCCCTGGGGCGGCTCCAACTCCCCACCTCGCGTGATCGCCCCAACACCGATCACGCCCGCCCCGGCGACCGCCAAGACACCTGCCGCGATTCCGGGCCAGAACCAGACCGGTCGCGACCGCGTGCGGTGCTGATACTGCATGAGGATCTCACGGCGCGCGGGTGCCGGCATAGGCACTTCCCGCAACGGACGACGTGCCGGCTTGGGTCCAAGAGGCGGCCGGACTTCCTTGGGTGGCACGGGCGGCGGCGGTTCGGGTGCGCGCGGTGGTGGAACGTGTTCCTCGACTGGAGGTTCGGGCTCTTGCCGCTCTGCCGGGGTCGGAGCGCTCTCCTGGTGTCTTGCCAACGGCTGGACGGTCTCCGCCTCTCCCACCGGCACAATCAACACGTCCGTGTCCGGTTGCTCTTCCTCCTCCGCACCTGGTTCCGGCACAGCAGGCTGTACTGGCGATGCTTCGGCCTCCACGGCCGATCGCATGGGCTGCTCCACTGCTGGGACCGGCGGCTCGGCCGGCGAAGGCATGCGTGCCGCCGGCGGCTCCGCCCGCTTCTCGGCGCGCCGATCCATGGTCTCGAAGAACTTCTCAAGCAGGCCCGTGAGCTCGGCTTCGGAGCGCCCGGCAAGCCGACGCAGGGTCCCGAGCGTCTTCTGCAGCTTGGCACGTTCCGCGTAGTCGACAAGCACGACGCGTGTCGCCTCGGCGTGGCCGGCCTGCAGCATCCGACGGGCGTGTTTCGGATACACATCCGTCCGATCAGGGTCCGCGCGGAGGATTTTGAGACAGAGCGCGATCACGCTCTTCGCCGATCCAAGGGTCGCGAAGTGCTCGCCGGCCCGTTCGTACATCGTGATCGCGGCTGCCGTGTTGCCGGTCCTCAGCGATAGGTCGCCAATCTTGACGTAGAGCGGCAGCTCCCGGTGGATGGCCGGTGTACCTTCGAGCCGCGCGAGGATACGGTGGTAGGTCTCGAGTGCCTCGACCGCATTCCCCTGCTGTTCGAGCGCGCGTGCCTGCGCTTTCAGGGTCGCCGTGTCCATTGGCGCTCGTCTCCTGAAAAGTCGAGCCGACGGCTCAGAGAAGTCCGGACTCACCAGGTAAGGTAGTGGAGACAGAGAGCAGAGCAACTACGCGGGCCGAGCACCCCAACACACGCAGGGCCGGGAGTCAGATCCCGGCCCTGAGCGATCGGTTCTTGTGGCGCCGGCACACAGCCGGCGATGCGCAGCTCCTTGGCGCGGGAAGCTAGTTGCCTCCCTGCCGAGTCAGCCGCCGGAGCAGACCCTCGAGCACCGCAGGGGACAGGTCTGCCCGGGCGGTCACGAAGAAGCCCTCGAATCGCACGGTTCCCACGGTGGCTCCCGAGTCCGTCTCGACTCGGAGCCTCCCGGTCTCCCCCCTCGGTGCGCCTGCAAACGGTGAGACGTGGAGTGTGATCCGCCCGCCGTTCTCCAGGCGTTGCACAACTTGATGGCTGGCACCGGCCGGGCCAGAGAATCGCGCCACCGCCTCCACCTCGAGGCCGTCAATCACAATCACCGGCCCTTCCGACGCCGCTCCCCGTCGCGAGGGCGCGGCGCGCATGCCGGCACCGAGCCGCCCACTGGTCGCGGCCGACGTGAGCGGCACCGCCGGCATGGTGAGGGTCGCGCCAACGGACGTGAGGTCGTCACTAAGCTCCACATCCACCGAGTCGGAGCGAACCGCCAGCGCTGCCTCCTGCGCTGCCGCGAGGGCCGATGGATCCAGCTCGGACGGCACGACCGAGCGCGAACTCGCGATGCGCGTCCGTTTGACCGGCTCCGGCTTGGACTCCGGTACCGCCACGACGGCACCGGTCTCGGCCGCGTTGTCAGCCGGCGATGACGATGAGTCGGCGAGCGAGTCTCCGGCGGCCCTCATGCTCGCCAAGGGGATCGGCAGCTCCGGCGGGGCTGCCCCAAGCTCGGCACCCGACGACATCGCGCCAAACCCGAGGAGGCCGACACCGACCACCACGACGGCGGCGGCAGACATGGCCGGCCACAGCCAAGCGGGACGCGCTCTGAGCTCTCGGCGGAACGTGGCGAGTCTCCAGGGACGCCGCTGGGGCGGCTCGGTCCGCCGCATGGGTGTCCGTGGAACGGTTGGCTGAGGCTTCGGAACGGTCGCGGGCGGCACCTCAACCGGCGGTGTCGCGGCGCTTGGCGTGGCCACCGCCTTCGTCGGGAACGGACGGCTGCGGATCTCTGCGACCACCGGGTCGGCGGCAGCCGGAACCGGCGGCTCCTCAACCGGTGTGGGCCGGGACGGTCGTGGTTTGCGATCGCTCACGGACGGTTGCGGTTTCGTCTGCTCCGGAACCGCCGCGGGCGTTGCCCTCGTGGTGGCGGCCGGTCGCTCGGCCTGCTCCGGTTTCGGTGGGGCGGCGTCCGCTGTGCTCGGGTCCAACGGCCCACCGAGCGCCACGTGGGTCCCGGTACCGTGGGTGACCGCTGCGAAGAACTGCTCGAGCAGTCCCCTGCGCTCGGACTCAGGGCGCTCGCCGAGTTCCTGGAGTGTGTTCAGGGTCTTTTGCAGCTTGGCACGCTGTGCGCAATCGAGCAGGACCAGGCGGGTGGACTCGACGTGGCCCTTGGCAAGCAGGCGGCGTGCGTACCGAAGATACACATCAGTCCGCCGCGGATCGGTTCGGATGATCTTGAGACACAGCGCGATGACACTCTTGGCGGAGCCGAGGTCCGCGTATCGTTCCGCAGCTCGCTCGAACATGTCGAGGGCAACCGTCTGGTCTCCCGTCTTGAGCGACAGGTCGCCGACCTTCACGTACAACGGGACATCGGGCTCGACGTTCGGCGCGAGCTCAAACTGTCTGAGAACCTCCCTGTAGGCGCCGAGCGCGGCCGCTAAATCACCCTGCTGCTCTAGGGCGCGCGCCTGCTGTTTGAGTTTCGTGATGTCCACCATGAGGGCCTCCGGAACCAAGCCTGGACCGGCGGAGAAGACCCCGGTCAGCTGACACCACTATTATCGATTCCGGAGCGAAATCGGCCCGTGACATAGCGCACACGCGAGATTCCGTGATGTGATGTGTGACACAAGAAGCGAGGCCGGCAGGTTCATCGGTTGCTGCCGGCCTCCCGCTCGACGCTGGGCCAGTGGCGCTCAGTCGCCGAACCTGATCCCCTGAGCCAACGGCAGCTCGGCGCTCCAGTTGACCGTGTTCGTCTGACGTCGCATGTAGACCTTCCACGAGTCGGACCCGGACTCCCGCCCGCCACCCGTCTCCTTCTCGCCGCCAAAGGCACCGCCGATCTCGGCACCGCTCGTTCCGATGTTCACGTTGGCGATACCGCAGTCACTCCCCCGAGGGGACAGGAAGTACTCGGCTTCGCGCACGTTTTCGGTGAAGATCGCGGACGAAAGACCCTGGGGAACGCCGTTATGCAGCGCGACCGCTTCCTCGACCTCGGCAACCGCGTCTCGCGGTGACGCTGACGGGCTCCCGTACCCGATGATGTACAGGATCGGCGCAAAGGTCTCCTCTTGCACGATGGCGTACTCGTTCTTGGCTGCTGCGATGCACGGTTTCACATAGTGACCGCCCGGATACGCCGGCCCGTCCAGCTGCTCGCCACCGAACAGCACGTCCCCACCCTCCCGTGTGAGGCGTTCGATCGCGTTTCGCAGATCACGCACGGCGTCATGGGTCACCAGCGGCCCCATCAAGGTCTCTGGATTCCGCGGATCCCCAATGGAGATCCCTTCGTAGGCCTTGACCAGTCGTTGCACGAGTTCCTGGCGCATCGACTCGTGTACGATGATCCGGCGCGTGGAGGTGCAACGCTGGCCTGCCGTGCCCACGGCTCCGAAGAGAATCGCGCGCAGCGCAAGATCCATGTTGGCACTGGGGGTTACGATGATCGCGTTGTTTCCGCCCAGCTCGAGAATCGTCCGCCCAAGTCGCTTGCCAACCACCTCAGCCACGCGGTAGCCCATTTGGCAGCTTCCCGTGGCCGACACCAGCGGGATGCGCCGGTCGTGCAGCAGCCGGTCGCCCACCGTGGACCCCTTGCCGATCGTGAGGGAGAAGATCGCCGGATCAACGTCGTTCTCGCGGCACACCTGTTCTGCGACCTTGACGCAGGCAATGGCCGTGAGGGGTGTCTTGCTCGCCGGTTTCCAGACCACCGAATCGCCACATACGGCAGCAATCGCCGTGTTCCAACTCCACACCGCCACCGGGAAGTTGAACGCACTGATCACGCCGACCACGCCCAGGGGGTGCCACTGCTCGAACATGCGATGATCGGCGCGCTCCGATGCCATGGTGAGACCGTACAGCTGACGCGATAGACCGGTGGCGAAGTCGCAGATGTCGATCATTTCCTGCACCTCACCCTCGCCCTCCGCGAGAATCTTGCCCATCTCGAGTGTTACCAGCTGTCCAAGCTCGAGTTTGACCTGACGTAGACGATTCCCAAGCTGACGAATCACTTCGCCACGTTTGGGCGCCGGCACCCGCCGCCAGTCCAGGAAAGCCTCGTGTGCGCGGTCGACGATCGCATCGTACTCGCGTTCGGTCACTTGCCGCACCGTCGCGATCTTCGACCCGTCGATCGGCGTGATCACGTCGAGCTCCGGTCCCGATCCTATCCATTCGCCCCCAAAGCCACCGGAATTGATTTCATCGATTCCCAGGGTCCGGAGAAACCCCGCCAGAGCTGGAGCCGTCGTTGCCATTGATGCACCTACCGTTTCAGTCCACGTGTTCCCACCCGAATGGCGGCGACCGGTACCCCTGTCCCCGCCTCACGACCACCGGATTCTACCACGTCGAAACGAGTCGGGCTACCGAGACGCAGCCACACAACGACGCTACCAAGAAGACCGCGAGACGACACAGGGCCGTGGTACGAATCGGATCGATCCGCACCACGGCCCTTCAGCACATGACTACGCTCGTGGCTACGCCGCCTTCAACTCCGACGTGCAGTTCGGGCAGCGGGTGGCTTTGATCGCCACGTTGGAGAGACAGAACGGACAATCCTTCTTGTCCGGTGGTGGTGGCGCCGCTTCTTCTTGACGCTGCATCTTCATGATCGTACGCACCAGCATGAACACCGCGAACGCAACGATGATGAAGCTGATGATGTTGTCAATGAAGACACCGTAGTTGACCGTCACAGCGCCTACCTCGGCCGCTGCTTCCGGATTCAGATACGGGCCCGCTGTCTCGCCAGCTTTCAGCGTGACAAACAGATCGGAAAAGCTCACGCCACCGAGCAACAGGCCGATCGGTGGCATCAAGACATCCGACACGAGCGACTTCACGATCGTCCCGAACGCGCCGCCGATGATGATGCCGACCGCCATGTCGACGACGTTTCCCCGCATGGCAAAATCTTTGAAATCCTTTAGCACCTTGACGCTCCTGCTGACTGTGATGGAGGGCGCAGAGTGGTGGTGCGCCGCCCCCAGGCAGCGCACCACCCGACTACGGCAGCTGAACTACACTACTGATCGGTCCGGCGCAACTCGACGCGCCGGTTCTGAGCCCGACCTTCCCGAGTGGCCTTGTCGGCGACCGGGTTGTCGGGACCATACCCGCGTGCTTCCATGCGGTCGGAGGCGACACCCTGCTGAACGAGGTACGCTACGACCGATTCAGCGCGGGACTGCGACAACTGGAGGTTGTACTCCCGCGATCCGGTGGCATCGGTGTGACCGCCGACCTCGACACGCACTTCCAGGTTGCCCCGAAGCGACGCCGCCACGCGATCGAGCACCGTCCGCGCTTCGGCCGTCAGGTCAGCACTGTTGGTTGCGAACGTCACGCCTTCGAGGACAATCCGCACTACGTCTTCTTCGAACAGGACGGGACAGCCGTTCGCGTCGACCTCGGTTCCCGGAGCGGTGTCCCCACAGCGGTCGATCCCGTCAGGCACGCCGTCACCGTCCGCGTCGCCCGGACATCCATTGGCATCCACGGTCGCGCCGGCCGGCGTGTTGGGGCAGCGGTCCTGCGCGTCGGCCACGCCGTCGCCGTCACTGTCACGCGGGCAGCCATTCGCATCCACCGCCGCACCTGCCGGAGTGTTCGGGCAGCGATCCCGCGCATCCGCTACTCCATCTCCGTCAGCGTCCGTCGGGCATCCGCTGGCATCAACGGATACACCCGCCGGCGTGTTGGCGCACCGATCGGCGGAGTCACGCACGCCGTCGCCATCGCTGTCTCGCGGGCACCCACTGCTGTCAACGACTTCGCCGGCCGGGGTGCTCGGGCACCGATCTCCCGAGTCACGTACACCATCGTTGTCAGAATCCAGCGGGCAGCCTCGGGCATCCACCGCTTCGCCCATGCTCGTGCCGGGGCAGGCATCGCGGTCGTCCCGCACCCCATCACCGTCGGCGTCGGCGGCCCGGCCTCCGAGGAACACGCTGAGGCCGGCCTGGGCGCCCCAGTTCACGTTGTTGCCCGCGCCGTTCGTGGGCGCAGGTATGTAGTCCAGGAGTCCCTCGACACGGCCCGACACCGCATCTGACAGCCAGAACCGCAATCCTAGCAGACCGTTCGCCCCGTCATCCGAGGCATCGGCGGTGTTCTGGTACTGCGTGTGCACCAAGCCCGCACCGATCAGCACGGCCGCGCGCTCATGAACCGGAAGGTTGTAGACGAGGCGAGCGTGGAACGGCAGGTACGACACATCCGCCCCCGAGCCCTCTACCTCGGTTCCGGTCCAGGAACCCGTACCCTCGACCTCCAGATTGGGCACGACGAATACGCCAAACCGACCGCCACCACCCAATCGGTTTTTGAGAGCCAACGTCGCGTCGAATGCCGTGTAGCGGCCGAACGCTCCAAGCTCCACCGTCCCGGGGCTCTGAGCCGCGAGCGGCGCCGCCGCCATGACGGCCGCTGCCAGCACAGGGATGCCCCGAGTCATCCAGGTCTTACACATGCCCTGATCCTCCACATAGAGAGTGACATCATTCAGGCGTCGCCAGAGAAGGCAAGCCGTGTGCCAACACGTAAGTGATTTGATTACAGAGGCTTAAGCGGAATGGAGAGATTTGACCGCGTTCGTGTTTCTGTTTCATTCCGGCATATGGTCGTCAGAGTGGGACTCGGCGCCAGGACCGCTCGGACACCCCGGATCGCGGATGGCTAGCGCAGCCCGTATTTCTTGATTTTGCGATACAGCGTGGTCCGTCCGATCCCAAGCTCGCGAACCACCTGTGCCACGTTGCCTCTGTTGCGGGCCAGGGCCGCCGCGATCGCGTCACGCTCGATTTCCTCGAGGGTTTGTGGGCTTGCTGCGGTCGACGCCGCTCGCTCGGATTCGGGTGCGCCAGCCAGCGACACGCCGGTTGGCCCGACGATGCCGGCATCCACCGAGGCTGCCTGCGGTGCCCCCGCCGACCGACGGCTCGGGACACCAGTCGTTACGCCACCAAACACGCGGCTCGGAAGGTCACGGGGCTGGATCACGCGCTCCTCCGCCTCGACCGCCGCGCGCTCGATGGCGTTTTGCAGCTCGCGGACATTGCCCGGCCACGAGTGCTCCACCAGTATGCGAAGCGCAGCCGGAGCGAGATCGCGCACCGGTCCCTGGACCTGGCGCAAGAAGTGTCGTGCAAGCAAGGGGATGTCGTCTGGTCGCTGGCGCAGCGGCTCCACCTTGAGATCCATGACCGCGATTCGAAAGTAGAGATCCTCACGAAACCGTCCGGCCCGTACTTCGTCCGCGAGATCCCGGAAGTTCGAAGAGCTGCGGGCCGAGAAGACCGACCGGGTTTCGCTGGCGGCGCTGTTCGCCGACATGGCGTCTCGGCTCTCCGATGAGCAGCGCCCCGGCAAGTGAGAGCTCACGTCTGACTCTGCATCCGTGGCCGAACACCTGACGCCCGACCCTTCCAGCGAGGCGGCTGCCGATGCCCCGGACCGCGCGCAGGCGTTGAGCTCGGAACAGCTCGCCGAGTTGCGCCGGATCTTGGTCGGGCGCGAAGCCGCCGAGATCGAAGAGATCTGGGACCGATTGGAGAGACTCGCTGTCGGCCCAGAGGAGGTCGGCGAGGTTCTCCCCGATGCCATCGTCTACAGTACGCAACGTGACCAACGGCTGAGCAAGGCGCTGGCGCCGACCCTCGAAGAGGCCATCAAGCAGTCGGTGCGGAGGAACCCGGGCGCACTCGCGGAGGCGATCTTCCCGGTTCTGGGGCCCGCCATTCGCAAGGCCATCTCCCAAGCCATGAGTGGTCTGATCCAGGCCATCAACACGGCGACACAGCACAACCTCTCGTGGCGCGGGTTCAAATGGCGGATGGAGGCCATGCGCACCGGCGTTCCGTTCGCCCAGGTCGTCCTGCGACACACCCTGGTCTACTCGGTTGATCAGGTATTCCTCATTGATCGAGACACCGGGCTCGTGCTCTGCCAGGCGGCGGCGGAAGCCGGGATTCAGCAAGACGCCGACCTCGTGTCGAGCATGCTCACGGCGATTCAAGATTTCATGGCGGACTCGTTCGGTGTCGAACGGGAGTCGGGCCTGAGAACGTTCTCAGTCGGTGAGTTCACGGTGCGGGTCGAGCAGGGACCACACGCAGTCATCGCCGCGGTCGTTCGCGGACACGCGCCCAACGAGCTGACCGTGGTCCTGCAGGACGCCATCGAGACGGTCCACCTCGAGTTCGGCAAGGAACTGACGGCGTTCGAGGGCGACGCGGCGCCGTTCGAACTGGCTCGGCCGATACTCGACGGATGCCTCCAAATGCAGGTGGCGGAGCGGAAGGAGCGAGGCCCGTTCCTGTCCCGCGCCGTGCTCGCGATCCTGGTCATCGTCTTCGTGCTCGTGGCGGCCTGGGCGTTCGTCAGCGTGCGGACCGCGCGTCGCTGGTCGGGACTCGTCGAGCGGCTGCGTGCCACGCCGGGAATCGTGGTGACCGAGGCAGAGCGCCACCGAGGGCGATTCGTATTGACAGGCCTGCGGGATCCGTTGGCCGCGGACCCCGCGACCCTCATCGCAGAATCCAAACTCGACGTGGATGACGTGAGAGCGCAGTGGGAGCACTATGCCTCGTTCGATCCACAGCTGGTGGAGGCCCGATCGCGGCACGTGCTGCAACCGCCGCCGAATGTTTCCCTCGACGCGAGGGACGGGACATTGTACGCCTCGGGGATTGCACCACAGAGCTGGATCGCGGCAGCCGAGCGACTCGCGCCCACGATCCCCGGCGTCACAGGGGTCGACCTCGGAGCGGTACGCGTCGGCGATGCGGTCCGTGTCGCCGACCTGCGCCGCGACATCGAGAGCCAAGTGGTCCTGTTCGGAGCGGGGTCGGCCACCATTGGCGTTGCGCAAGGCGCATCCCTCGACGCGATCGCACCACGCATTCGTTCGCTCCAAGACGAGATGGACCGACTCGGGCAGGCGGTGGCCATCGAGATACTGGGGCGGACTGATGCGTCGGGATCGGAATCCACCAATCGGTTGCTCAGTGAACAGCGGGCGATCGCGGTCCGCGATGCGCTGGTGTCCCGAGGCGTGGCGCCGGCTGGACTGGGCATTGTTCCACTGGCCGCCGATGACCCCCTTCCAGGGAACGCGACTGCCGCTCGGCAGCAGCGGAACCGCAGCGTGACCTTCCGCGTCCTGCTCACCCAGAACGAGTAAGGGGAGCGCAGGTGATGCAGAAGAAGATCTGCATGCTGGGAGCGTTCGCTGCCGGAAAGACGAGCCTGGTGCGGCGTTTCGTACACACCCTGTTCGACGAGCGGTACCACACCACGGTGGGCGTCAAGATCGACCGCAAGCGCGTGGAGATTGACGGCAAACCCGTGACCCTCCTGCTGTGGGATCTCGCCGGCGAGGATACCTACCAGACGGTCCGCACGTCGTATCTCCGAGGATCCTCCGGACTGATCTTCGTCGTAGATGGAACGCGCCGCGTGACGCTCGATCAAGCGCAGGTCCTGCGACAGGTGGCCGAGGACACGGTGGGCAGCGTTCCCAGCGTCGTCGCGCTCAACAAGTCCGCTCTCGTCAAGGAGTGGGATCTCGACGCGCGGGCACCATCAGATCTGGCGGGTGCCGGTTGGAAGGTGTTCGAGACGAGCGCGAAGACCGGGGAAGGCGTGGAGGAAGCCTTCCTGTGGATTGGGCGCGAGACGATTCGGCCCCGATGACCGAACTCCCCCGTCCGGTGCTGGAGTTCCTTCAGCAACAACTCGTCCGGACCCAGTCGCCGGCCTACCTCCTGGCTGACAACGAGGGGAAACTCGTCGAGTGGGGGGGACCCCTCGACGAGTACGGCATTCCAGAGCCTCGGCACGGTGTGGACATGGTCGAGCACGTTTCCGTGCTGCAAGGCTTCATTCCGCTTACCGACGACGCCCAGCACCTGCCTCGGGTCGAAACGGAGACCGGATTGGTCGCCGACCTATCGCTGTTTCGGAGCGGGCGCGGCACCTGGGTGGTGTTCGTGAATGCCACGAGAGAGTTCGAGCAGGAACGCCAGCTCCAACAGAGCCGGAACGTGTTGAGCCTCCTCGAGGATCGGGGGCGTCCACCCGGCGCCTCCACACCTGTCCGCGCGTCATTCGTCGCCGATCTACTCGCGGCCTTGGGTATCGGCGTGCTCGAGCCGGTCGAATCAGAGCGGTTCCGCGTCATCGGTCATGCGCCGCCGTGGCTTGCCCGGATCTGGCCGGAGGCGCGGACGGGAAGCGGTCCGTTCACGCCACAAGACCGCTCGCCGTTCCTGCACGACTTCTTGGTGGAAGCACGAAGCTGCTGGTTCGCGGGCGAGGCCGAGCGGCGGTCGGGAATTTGGACAGAGATCGATGACGCCGGCCGCGAGTGGCACCTCGAGGCCGTAGCCCGCACGCTTGGGGAACGCTCCCTGCTCACGATTGCCGATGTGGGGAGGCCGTACCACGAGAAGCTCGCCTTGCTCCAAGAGGCGCGTGAGCAGGCCCTCGGCCACCAGCAGCTTCTCAAGGAGATCGAGAAGAAGGACGTCCTGCTACACTGCATCGTGCACGACCTCCGCACGCCCATGGTATCGGCACACGCGGCGCTCCAGCTGCTCGCCGCCGAGACCCTCCCGGATGCCGCGCAGCGAACGCTCGCCGTCGGGCGCTCAGAACTCGAGCGTCAGGACCTCCTCATCCGCTCCATCCTCGACGTGTTTGCCGCAGACCTCCAGCAACTCGAGGAACTGGCCGAAGATCACGAACCCGTGAACATCGTTGCGTGCACGCGAGAGGTGGTTGAGGGCTTCATGCCCGCCTTCCAGCTCCGAAACGTGGGTTTGACCCTCGATGTCGGGGAGGCAGACGAGTGGGGCGTGCATGCGGAACGCACACGCCTCATGCGCGTGGTGGCCAATCTTCTGGACAACGCGCTGCGGCATTCGAGCCCAGGGACGGCGGTGTGCGTCGACGTTCGGCCCGGCGAGGACGCCGTGACCGTCGGCGTCGAGGACGAGGGACCGGGCGTCCCCACGCAACTCGCGCCAAGACTGTTCGATCGATTCTCCCAGGCTGGTGGGAAGACCGGGGAGGCGGGACTCGGCCTCCACTTCTGTCGCATCGCCGTCGAAGGCTGGGGCGGCGTTATCGGGCAGGAGAACCGGCCCAGGCGCGGATCGCGGTTCTGGTTCCGGCTCAAGCGCGGCGCGGCGCGGATGGGACCCTCGGAACCGCGGCCGGAGGAATCCTGACAGCGCCGGTGCGGAGACTCGAGCACATGCAAAGCGGGGCCCAAGAGAGGCCCCGCTTTCGTTCTGGCGCCCGCGCGGTGCGCTACGAGCGAACGAACGGTGTCGTAAGCACAATCCGAATCGGGGCTCCCGCGTCGAGATACACGTCTTCGCCCTTGGTCGCGGCCGCAACGCCAACACCCGCAGCCGCGCCAACCACGGCACCGACGGCGGTCCCCGTCTTGTTCCCGCCAATGATGCGACCGGCAATGGCGCCCGCCACCGCGCCGACACCAACCTTGGCCGCGTCTCCGGTGGTGACGCCCTGCTTCTGCGTCCGGGTACCCACACCAAGCGTCTGCGCATCGATGGGATAGCTCCCGCCACCGAACTCGACCTGGTTGAACCGCAGCAACATGTGGCCCTCGTAGTCGCTCGCGGCCTCCTCGTAGTTCGCGATCGTGCCGACGAATACGGCGCCTGCCGGAATCACTTCTCTCCCGTTCGCGTCCAGGATCGGACTGGCCACGGTGGCGTAGACCGGATCGCCAACCTTGCTGTGATTCGCAACAGTGGTGTCACTGGCCACGAGCGTGACTTGCGTGCCGACCTCCAACGTGGGCGGCGCCGCGGGCCGAGGCGGCCGCCGGGTGATTTCCGGTTGTCTCGTTTCAACACCCTGCGTCTCGCCCGTTCCGCCACTCGAGCGCGTGGCCGGAGCGGCAGCCTGCGGCGTTTGCTCGGCCGTCTGCGCTTCGACCGGCTGGTCACTCAATGCCGCGAGCGATTCTGCCGGCATCAGACTGAGGTCGCGCTCGCCCTCGGCTTCACCGCTGCCGCCGCACGCCGCGAGCGACAGCGCGAGGATCGGTGCCCAGTGAATGGCGTGTTTGCGGAGCATCATGATGGTCTCCTCATGCAATAGTGCCTACCCAACGCGGGGGACCTACCGGTCTCCACCACGCATATCGCTGTGCCACTCGTCCAGTTGACGCGCTGCAAGATCGCGCCCTCCGAGTCCAAATGCTACTGCTGCGGCGACGGCGATCGCGCCAAGGCTCAGCCCGAAGGCGAGCGTGATGATCTCGTCCGCGACCCCGAGCTGCCGCAGGGCCATGGCGCCTGCCAGGACCAAGATGGCCACTCGCGCCCCAGCGGCCAGCAGCCGTGCCTGCGAGGCGCCGCCCGCCTGAATGGTACTACCGGCGAGATTCGCGAGGTAGAGGCCTGCGCCAAAAATGACGAGACCCACGAGTACGTGGCCGCCGAATACCAGGAGTTCCGCGCCGAGGCCGGCGAGGGTGCCCAAACCCATGAGCGTGAACGCCTCGATCGCCGCGAAGAACATGATCGCGGCCATTGCCAGATAGCCGGCAACCGACGAGGGCCGTCGGTTCTCCTCGAGTTCCGCGGTCTTGAGGCCGAGGCGGCCGAGCAAGTTGTCGAAGCCCGCACCCCGCAGCAGGCTGCTCAGGAGATCCGACACGATCCGGCCGATCATGTAGGCGATTGCTAGCACCAGTCCCGCGGCAAACAGTCGTGGAACGGCACTCAACAGCGTGTCGAGCATATTGCTGGCCGGCCGGGTGACGGCTTCGAGTCCCAGCGCGTTCAGGGCGGAGACCAGTACGGGAATCAAGATGAGCACGTAGACCACCAGGGCCAGCAACTGCGACAGGCTCTGCGACCCCAACGCGCGGGAAATACCAGTGCTCTCGCTCAACCGATCGAGGCCGACGGCGGCAAGCAGACTGCCAACGACCCGCTGGATGATCCGCGCGACGAACCAGCCTACCAGCAGGATCGCCGCCGCGCTGGCGACGTTTGGGAGATACTCGAGCACCTTGTTCATCATCACCTGGACAGGCTCCAGCAGCCCTTCCAAGGCGAGCGCCCCGAGGATCGCGGGCAAGAACAACAGGAAGACGAGCCAGTACACGGCGTCGCCCAGGGTCTTACTGAGCGGGATTGGCGCGACACCTTCCCGTCCCGCCTCCTGGCCGACCCGCTCGTCGAGCTTCGTTCGGGCCAACACCCGCGTCACGACCATCCGCAACGCCGTCGCGACGAGCCACGCAACCGCCGCGAGGGCCGCCGCGCCAAACAAGCGGGGCGCAAACGCGAAGACTTCGTTGAGCAAAACGTTGAGCGGCTGGGCGAGCTGTGTGAGACCGATCGTCTGGAAGAACGCGATCAGCACGAACACCAAGATCGTGTAGAACACGATCTTGGCAGCCACATTCTCGACGGCGATGCTCTTACCACGTTCTTCGCCCGCGAGCCACACGGCCAGCTTGTTGTCAATGGTCGTACGCTTGAGTCCGGCGCGCACAAGCGCGGCAATGATGCGCGCCGCAATCCAGCCCACGACGAGAATGGCGAGCGCCGCGAGCAGGCTGGGCAGGTAGTCCCGCATCGACTGCCAGAGTTGATCGAAGCCTTCCATGTCCTACATCCTCGGGTTCGGATTCGTGGACCGTAGGGGCAACGGACATGCCAGCGGTCGAGGTTACCCACGGCAAGCCGGCGGCCCGAAGCGCTGAGTCGTTGGTCCACAAGTGGTTGGACGGCGCGAACGCCATTGCGGCAACCCCAGCGGTGGAGGATTCGGCCGCTGCCTCGCCTCCCTGATTGAAACAGCGCGTTCGCGTTCGGAACGGCGACGTTTCAAATCGGGTTGGGCTCGCATTCCCCGGCGCGGCGTGCTCGGGCTCCAACGCTTTACGCTCGGGCGACTTAGAACTTCGCATGCAGTTGGCACGTTCTTTCCATACCGACCATCGACACACATCGCGAACCTGACAGGTGCGCTGACAGATTCGAGCGCCGCTTGCAGACACGTGTCACACGAACAACTTTCTGCGAGGCTCAGCTTCGACGGGATCGAGTTCGAATACGGATGCGTCAACCAACAACCACGAGGACGGTAACAGATGGGCTACAAGATCGAGGACATCGAGGGTATCGGCCCCTCCTACGCGGAGAAGCTCGCCCTGACCAAGGTCAAGACGACGGACGATCTGCTCAAGCTCTGCTGCGACGCGGTGGGCCGCACGAACGTCAGCGCCCGAACGGGGATCAGCGAGGCGCAGCTGTTGAAGTGGACGAACCTGGCAGACCTCATGCGGGTTTCCGGTATCGGCTCCGAGTTCTCAGAGTTACTCGAGGCAGCTGGCGTCGACACGGTGAAGGAGCTGCGCAACCGCAACGCCGAGAACCTCGCGACGACGATGAAACAGATGAACCAGGCCAAACGGCTGACCCGTACGTCACCGAGCCCCAAGACTGTGCAGAAGTGGATCTCGCACGCTGCGAGCCTCACCCCCGTTATCACTCACTGAGACGACCCTACCATCGAGCGAGGTTCATCATGAGCATTGCGAAGATCACCGAGATCAGCGCTTCCTCTCCCAAGAGCTTCGACGACGCCGTTGCCAAGGGCATCACGAGAGCGTCAAAGACGCTCGACGACATTCAGGGTGCATGGGTGGAGAGTTTCAAGGTCGACGTCAAGAACGGGAAGGTCACACAGTACCGCGTCCACATCAAAGTGACCTTTGTGCTCAACGACTGAGCGCGAAACCACACCGAGGCCTGACGGATGACGGCCGGCCCCTCAAGGGCCGGCCGTTGTTCATTCGTAGGCTGGTTCGGCCATGCCGTCGTCGTCGACCGTCCAGGGGAGCCACACCAGACCGAAATGGCCGATGGCGATGTCGGTCTTTCGTGGTCGGATCACCACCTCTTTCACTTCAAACGCGTCGACGCTGACGGCATCGCCCAGCACCGCCACTTCCTCCTGGAACTCCACCTCCAGGTCCGCGAGTTGCTGCTCGAGCGCCTCGAGGTCCCGAGCCGCACGAGCAACATCCTGCTTCTCTCGGGACGCGCGCCCCATGCCTCGCATCGTGGTCGTGGCGCGACCAACCGTTCCCACACTGGCCACTTTGCGACCGAACAGCGCCCCCAGGACCGTCGCGCCCATCGACACGGCCGTCTGCATCTTCTGTTGATCGTACTGCGACTTCTCCTTCCCAACCCGCTCCTGGCCTCGCCGGATCCGCTCCTGCAACCGCGCCAGTTTGGGCCCATACCGTTTGCGCAGTTTCTCTACCGCCCCGTCCCGCTTCTCCCGCGCGGCCTCGCGAAGCCGAATGTGGAACTCGGCCTCCGTCTCACCTGGCTGCGAGCTGAGCTTGAGCTCCTTGCACTTGAAGAGTCCGATCGTGTTCTGCTTGTACAAGTGCGTCTTGAACGCCTTCTGCCACGATGTGTACGATGACGCTTGAGTCGCCTTCTTCGGCAGTGAGTTGAATTCCGCCCCCTCGTCGGGCTCGTTCACCAGCTCGGGCTCACCACTTTCCAACGGCTCGGATGTGTCCCAGATCTTCGCACCCGCTTTGGCGCGCAGCGGGGCGACGTACGCGACCGTCTCCCACGAGTCCACACCCGCCCGCGCATTGGCGAAGTGCAGGTCGGCCGTGCCAAGCAGCGCCGGCCGATACACCAGCCGGCCAGCAGCGCGCACCGACGGCATGAAGGACTCCTCAATGTCCGCATGAATCACCGGCCGGCCGCCGGTCGACTTTGACGGCTTCGCCTTACCACCGGCCGGGCGAGCTTTCCGACGGGGCGGTGCCGCTGCGACGGACTCGCGCTTGCGATCTGCCATGAGTTGCTGGATCTGGGTGCGCGTGAGCGGTCCCCGTAGATACGACATTGCCCAACGCGTATGAAACAGCACGGGCTCGTCCTCGTGCACGTTGTGCATCAGGAACACGCGACTGTCGAGCCCCGAGAGAATGCGATCGACCTGCTTACGATCCAACGCTTTCCCCTGTGCGGCAGAGGCGCCCTCGAGCCCGTCCATCACTCGTGCCTTGTCGCGCTCCGTCTGCAGCCGGCCGAGGAACCAGGTGCCCGCGTTGGAGAGGCCCTTGTAGTCCAGATCAACCGGATTCTGTGTGGCCAGAACGACGCCGAGGCCGTACGCGCGTGCCTGCTTGAGCAGGGTCAACATTGCCGTCTTGGACGGCGGATTCGCGGTCGGCGGGAAGTAGCCGAACACTTCATCCATGTACAGGAGCGCCCGGAGACTCGCCGTGCCCGACTGCGTACGCATCCACGCGATGACCTCGTTGAGCAGTATCGTCACGAAGAACATCCGCTCGGCCTCGGACAGGTGCGCTATGGACAGCACCGAGATGCGCGGACGCCCGTCGGGCGTCCACAGGAGGCGGGAGACTTCAAACGGCTCCCCTTCCATCCAGGCCGCGAACCCCGGCGAGGCAAGGAGGTTGTTCAACGTCATGGAGAGCTCGACTCGCTCCTTGCTCGGATAGAACATCTCGAGATCCATCACCCCGACCTTCTCGAGGGGCGGAGACTGTACCTCCGTAATCAACGACGGCAGGTCGAGATCCCGCCCCTCCGACCACGCCCGCTCGAACAGATTCGACAGGAGAATGTGCTCCCGGCTGCGTACCGGGTCCGCCTCGATCCCCACCAAGGCCAGGAGACCGGCTACCGTTGCAGCCACGCGCTCACGCAATGCGTCCGTGTCCTCAACGAGCGCGGCGTCCGGCGCGGTGAACGAGCGGAGCAACATCAGCTGCAGGCCGGCACTACTGCCAGGCGTGTAGATGGCGACGTCGGACGCATCACGAAGACGCCGGAGACGCGCGCCGTCCTGCCCCCAGTCGGCCAGCCCTTCCTTCCACATGCTCGCGACCGCAGCCGCGTATTCGTCCGGGCTCATGCCCTTGCGGGCCGCCTGTGATTCGTCGATCCACGGTCGAAAATCCTCGGGCCGAAGCAACGGAAAATTCAGCAGGAGATTTCCGAGATCGCCCTTGGGGTCGATCGCGATCGCGGGAATGCCGTCGATCGCCGCTTCCTCCAGTAGGGACACGCAGAGTCCCGTCTTCCCGCTCCCCGTCATACCGACACAGAGTGCGTGGGTCGTCAAGTCCTTCGCGTCGTACAAGACGAGCTCGGGCGTGACGGCCGCCTGATCGGCATCGTAGCGGCGCCCCAGATAGAACGCCCCCAGCTTCTCGAACGTCTTGGTGTTGGTTCGCTTCTTCCGCGCCATGGCTCTCTCGCGTTCCGTTTGGGGGGTCGCCGAGATTGTACTCCCGCGCCCCTCGCATCTCAAGGCCGCCGGTGTGCCCTGGCCCGTTTCCGCCTGGCGGTCGTACATTGCGGAGCACCCATGGAAGTCTTTGTCCTGGTGCTCATCATCGGTGTCACGGTCGCCGTCGTGGCCTCAGTCGCGGGGAAGCGAGACACGAACGAGGCGTGGCAACAAGCGGCCCGCCGCCTCGGCCTGCAGTACATCCCAGCCAAACTGTTCGGCGGACCGGAGATTGTCGGGACGCTGCACCACTGCCGAGTCCGGGTGGACACCCACTCGCGCGGCAGCGAAAGCTCGCAAACCTACACCCGCTATCGGGTGGTCTATCCCTGGGCGCTCGGCCTGGGCCTCAAGCTCACACCACAGAGACCATGGTTTGGGGTGCGTAAACTGCTCGGCGCTCAGGACATCGAGCTGGGAGACGCCGACTTCGACGCCAACGTCGTGGTGAAGGGGAGCAACACCGCACAAATCACGGCATTCCTCACGCCGACGCGGAGGGCACTCGTCGGACGGTTTCTCAGCACGTTGGATGGGGCGGTCATCGAGGACTCGGAGGTACGCTGGGAAGCCCGGGGTACCGAGCGGAGCCCCTCCACGCTCGTGTCGGTCGTCGAACGTATGGTCGACCTGGCGCACCACTTCACAACCGAGCATCCCGAACGGGAAACACTGCCCGCCGACGCGCTCCCACGACCGGAGCCCGTGCAACCACTCCAGCCGGAGGACCCTGCACCCGAGATCCTGAATGAGCCCGCCGCCGAACCGGTCTCGCCGCCAATGGACGAGCGTCACGACGAACTCGCCGGGATAGCGGCTGCGGACCGACTGATGGACCTGCCCTACACGACCGGGCCAGGCGTGGGGACGGGACCCGGAACTCAACTTCCGGAACTCATCCATGACCTGTTTGGACCCGATCGACCCAGCTACGAAGTCGAACGCATCTTCCGTGAGCGCTATCAGAACCACGCGGTCCTCTGGGTGGGCAAACTCAGCCGCGTGAGTGCGTTTCCGTTCGATCTCGTGTTTGGCAGGGCGCGTGGGACGAAGGCGGAGCTCGACATCTACCAGCGCAACAGTCCCTACGGTGCTCGAACGATCCAGGCCATCGTGCAACTCCCTGAGAATGCGCTCGCTCAGCTCCGGACAAGGACCGGCACGGAGCTCACATTTGAGGGGACGCTGGTTCGGTGCGACTCGTTCATGCGAAAGGTGTGGGTCGCACAGGGACGAATACTCGATTAGGCGAAGGCAGCCTCGGGGCACTTAACGCGTTATCAGATCCAAGCTGTCCACCACCCACACCCGGTGGTTTCGTCCCTGCCCACTGTCTCACGTCGAAACCGAGCCTCGTGCGGTGGATGGGGATGCGTGCGGTTCCCAATCCCGAGCCAAGGATGCACGTTAAGCCACTATGCGGCTCCCCCTGCGCTCCCTCACCTTTTGGATCTTCGTCGGGCTGTTCGGCGGAATGGCCGCCGGTTGGGTCGTGGGCGAGCCGATCGTGCCGATCGCCGATCCGCTGTCGGAGTTGTTTCTCCGACTCCTACGCATGGCCATCATGCCGCTCATCATCACGTCGATCACGTCCGCCGTGATCAGCGTCGGCGACCGGAAGAACCTGGAAATCCTTGGCGCGAAGACGTTTGCCTACTACGTCACGACGAGTCTGCTGGCAATCCTGACCGGGCAGATCCTGGTCAACGTGCTGAAGCCGGGTGTCGGTTCGACGATCCGGCTTCAGGAAACCGTGACGGAGATTCCCGCAGCGCAGCGCAGCATCGGCGAGATCATCTTCAACATCATTCCTGAGAACCCGTTCCAGGCCCTCGCAGACGGACAGGTGCTCCCGGTCATCTTCTTCAGCATCCTGTTCGGCTATTTCGTGACCCGCCTCAACGAGCCACACCGCTCGCAGCTCGGCAACATCTTTCACGCCGCGTTTCACGCCATGTTGAAGCTGACCCATGTGGTGATATGGACGGCACCACTCGGCGTGTTCGGCATCAACGCGAGAATCGTGGCGACGACAGGGTTCGATGCGTTTCGCACACTCGGGTTCTATTTCGGTGTGGTGCTGATCGGGCTCTTCATCCACGCAACGGTGACCCTGCCGCTCCTGGTGTACCTGGTGACCCGCAAGAACCCGTTTCGCCACTACAAGGGGATGCCGCCCCCACTGGTCACGGCCTTCTCCACCTGCTCCACGATCGTGACCCTGCCGCTCACCATGGAGGCGGTCACGCAGAAGTCCAAGGTGTCCGAGAAGATCTCCTCGTTCGTGCTGCCGATCGGCGCAACGGTGAACATGGATGGGACGGCGTTGTACGAGTGCGTCGCGGTCATCTTCATTGCACAGGTGTACGGATTCGCCCTCTCGCTCGACCAGCAGCTGATCATCGTTGCGACGGCGCTCTTGGCCTCGATCGGAGCCGCTAGCGTCCCCATGTCCGGCCTCGTGATGATGTCGATCATTCTGGGTGCGGTCGGGCTGCCGCTCGAGGGGGTAGCGCTCATCCTCGCGGTGGACCGGGTGCTCGACATGTTCCGCACGACGGTCAACGTGTTGAGCGACTCGTGCGGTGCGGTGATCGTCGCGACGCTGGAGGGGGAAGACGTCCTGACCGTAGAACCGAGTCCGGGCTAGCAACCGTACGCCAGCACCACATACGGCCAGCCGGCCCGTCAACATCATTCTCATCGAAGGCGGCGATGCCGAAGGTTCCGACTGCCAGGTGCAGCGGCCGGGCAACCGTCTGACCCGATCGACGATGCCGGCCGCGCTACCCAACGTTTCGACGGCTCGCGGTATCAAAAGAAACGATCGCACTGGCTATGGAGATCTCCATGAGAAACCTGACAGCGCTCGCCGGGGCCACCACCATCGTGGGATTCGGCCTGCTGATGGTGAACCGCGATGGATCGTTCTTCACCCACCCGACGGAGGCATCGCGGCATGACGCGCACCACGCCCAGCAATATGAGCTCACGATCATGCTGGAGCGGTCCTTCGAGGTGCAGCGGGGTGGCCACCTCGTGATGGAGGTGCCGGACGGGAACGTCGCAGTCGAGACATCCGCGACCGGACAGGCGTCGGTCACGGTGCTCGCCGGTGCCCGCGACCCACAGTGGGCCCGCTCGGTATTCGAGCGCATGCGGTTCGACGTGCACTCCGCCGATAACCAGATTACCGTCGAGGCCACCGATCCCCACATCGAACGGTCGGAATGGCAGCAGCATCGGGGAGTGCACGTCGAGGTCCGTGTCACAGTTCCGACCGAGTTCGACGTGCGAATTCATACGGGCGACGGCGATGTCTCCGCCGACGACCTTGTTGGTGACGTCGAGATTCGGTCCGGGGATGGTGACCTCGTGCTGGGCCATCTCCGAGGGGAACGCATCACACTGCGGACCGGTGACGGCGACGTCGAAGCCGAGGAGCTGGAGGCACCGGAGATCTCGCTCCACACTGGAGACGGTGACATGCGGGTTCGCTCCGTCCACGGATCCCTCGAGGCAAGCAGTGGGGATGGTGACATCGCCGTGCATCTGGCCACCCCGGCGGCTACGACGATTCGCACGGGGGACGGTGACATTGCCATCTCGATGGCCGAGGCCTTCGGCCTGACCCTGGACCTCAGGGGTGAGGATCTCGTGATCCCGCGAGGCCTCGAGTTTGACGGCGTACGCCGATCCAGGTCCGTGCGGGGCGACCTGCTCGGTGGCGGGCCGCGCCTCGTGGCCACGACCTCCGACGGAACCGTGATGCTACAGGTCCGCCGCTAGCTCCGACCATCCGAGATCGATGTGGAAACGCCGGCGGGCCTCAGTCCGCCGGCGTTCGCATGCTCCCTCCCGCTGCACCGCGGTCGGCGCGGGTGTCTCCCGGCGAGGACGCAGGGCGCCGCTTCACCGGCACACTTGGCGCCGTAAGCCACTCGTCCACAGAGGGTTAACGTATTGTGTCGGCCCGGCATGTCCCTTGCCGACGTAGTTCCCCGAAAACGGTGGTGGGTCATGGGCGAACACAGAACTTCGGATTCCACCGGGAGGTGTCAGATGCGGGCACTCGCCTTGATTGGCGCGGCGGCACTCGCCCTCGCGGTCGTACCCCATGCCGCCGACGCCCAGTACGCGGACCGCGGCATTGTCGAGCTGCACAAACACCGCGGGTTCTGGCTGAGTTTCGGCGGAGGGGGCGGCTGGGAGGACACCGATTTCACATTCGGCACCGAGGGGAGGGGCGCGGCCGCATATGTGCGGATGGGTGGCACCGTCAGACCGCAGGTGTTGTTCGGCGGTGAGGCGCTGGTGTGGTTCAACGAAAACGGCGCCGGCCCGGACCTGACGCGGGTGAATGTCACGGCTTCCACTCTTCTCTACCCCAGCATCCGCGGGGGCTGGTTCCTCAAAGGCGGGTTCGGCGTCGCGGTGTACGAGGTGGGCGGATTCGATCGCCAAGGGATCGGGCCGACGATCGGAACCGGCTTCGACTTGCAGCTTGGCCGCAACTTCTACGTTACACCGAACGTGGATTACATGGTGCAGTTCTTCGACGATGACACGGTCGGAAGCCTGCTCTTCACGGTGGGAGTGACCTGGCATTAGGCGGGTGCGGTAGGGATGTCAGCCGTCACGGCCGCACGCGGGAAGGGTCTGAGACGGCTGGCGCCTGACCGCTCCTCGAGCGGGTGGCTCGAGGGTGCTCCTACGCCGACTCGCCGTACCCCGCGGCCCGCCACGCACCACACAGGCGTGTGAGTGCCTCCAGCAGCCGATACACCTGAGGCGTGGGCGTATGCTCCTCCCGGAGCTGTTTCATCATGTGATCCCGCGCGCCCTCGAGCAGGAAACTCGCCTCTCGCCGATCATCCCAGGCGAGAAACAGCGCGTGCGCCATGAGTCCCCGCCCGACATAGTCACTGCCCGCAATCTCCGCTATCGCATCGGGGTGGGCCGCTGCTTTCACGTCCTTGAACGCTTCGAGCACCTCGGTGCGGACGCGGTCGTCGACCAGGTCCGCGGCCGAAGGCGCGAGACGCTCGTAGAGGCCTGCAAACGCTTCTGGTGCCGGAACCGGCATGGGCGTACCTCGTCGATGGATATCGTACGTGCCGCAGAGCCGCGGTGGCCGCTGGGATTCCCCCGGCAATTGGGGATCCTGAGTAAGGTCGCGCGTTCTGGGGAAGGACGCTAGCGGGCGGTCGCCCGACTTACGAGTCTTCATTCCCGACCGTATCTTTCGGCACATGGTAAGTCGGGTTTCCCGTATCAGCTCGATCATCGCGCGCGGCGCCCCAAGCGTGCTCGGCCTGGATTCCCTCCGGAGCCGGGTGGTGGTGTTCGCGCTCCTTGCCGCCCTCATCCCGACGGCAATCACGGCGTTTATCGCCTACACCCAGACTCGGCACTCCCTCACCGAGCGCATCAACCAGGAACTGCGGAGCATCACCACGCAAACCACCGGTGAAACCCAGTTGTGGTACGAAGGAGTTCTCTACGAGGCGCGCGTGTACGCGAGTGCGGGGGAGGTCAGGGAGAATCTGGAGACGGTCCAGCGCGTCGGCCGCCGCGGCAGCGCCGGACGCGATGCCGTCGCACGCCTGACCGAGTATCTCCGCTCCGTACAGGAGCTGAACCCCGAATACGGCGAGCTGGTGATGGTCACACCGGACGGCGAGCTGGTTGCCAGCAGTGTCGCCGAGCCCGCTCCGTTGCGGCTGCGTAGCGACTGGTTGACCTCCGTCAGGCCGGATCTTCCGGTGGTCGGCGATCCGTATTGGGAGGACGCTTTCAGCGCGCCCATCTTCACGATCGCCACGTCGGTGAGTGCCGCTGACGCCCGACTGTTGGGGATCCTGATCGCCAAGCTCAACCTGAGCCCGATCGCGACCACGAGACGCTCGCCCGCAGGGATCCTCAGTAACCATATCCCCGGAGAGAGCGGCGAGGTTTACCTCCTGGATGATGCCGGCCACCTCATCATCAGCTCCCGCGCAAGCTCCCGCGCCCTCATGAACACCAACGTGCCAGCGGAGATCCGGCAGATGCTGGCGACCACCGATAAACCGTCCGTACGGTACATCGGGTATCGGGAGAACGAAGTAGTCGGTCGGCTCCTCCGGGTTGAGCGCCTCGGCTGGTCCGTCGTTGCGGAGATCCCGGTCGAAGAGGCGTTCGCCCCGGTCACCCGGCTTCGTAATCTCACGGTACTTTTGGTCGTCGGCGTGTTCCTTGTGGTCGGGTTCATTGCGTATCGTCTCGCACTGGTCATCATCCGCCCCCTCGATCGCCTGTCCAAGGGAGCGGCGGAAGTTGCCTGGGGTGACCTCGCCGTTGAGCTCCCCGCGACCGGTGGCGGCGAGATCGGCTACCTCACGCAGGTCTTCAACTACATGGTGGGACGGCTCCGCGCCGCCAGGGAGGAACTCGAGGCTACCCACGAAGACCTTCGGGAGAAGAACGAAGAGCTGGAGCGTCTCTCGGTCACCGACGCGCTCACCGGGTTGTACAACCGCCGCTATCTCATGGGAACCTTGGACCATGAGGCCCAGCGGAGCGAGCGAACCGGGCAGCCGTTCACCCTCATCATGCTCGACGTCGACCGGTTCAAGCGATTCAACGACACCTACGGTCATCAGGCAGGCGACCAAGTGCTCATCAACGTCGGGTCGGTGCTCAGGGAGGCCACGCGGGTCGTAGATTGCGCCTCCCGGTACGGCGGCGAGGAGTTCGTCGTGATGTTGCCGGAGACGGACGTCGCCGACGCGACCGACGTCGCCGAACGCATCCGCGCGACCGTGTCGGAACGCCCGCTGATCGTGGACGGCAAGGAAGCGGTGGTGACGGTGAGCGTGGGGGTTGCAGAGTTTCCAACCGATGGCGATTCAGTGCAATCGGTCGTCGCGGCGGCGGACGCTGCGTTGTACCTGGCGAAGAAGCAGGGCCGCAACCGCGTGACGCAGGCCAAGCGGAAGTCTTCGACGAAACGGTCATCCGCTAGGGCGTCGGACTCATCGACGCCGGCCTAGCGAGCTAGGGCCGTTCCTTGCGCACTCCTACCAGGTTGTAGAAGACCCACCCCGCGCGTCCATCGGCCAAGCGGACCCGCACCCACTCATCAGCATAGCTATAACCCACCAGACTGATGTTCGGCTCGAGGGTAGAGAGCACCTCGAACTCGAGGCCCGGACCGCTACGCACATTGCAGCGCCGCAGTGTCTCGAGGCGCACCGGTACCGCAAACGGCGCCTCGCCTGGTCGCATGCCTCCGACCTCAACCCCTGCCAGGCGGGCCTGACCGGTCCGCGACAACAATCTCGCTTCGTTCGCGTAGTACAGCGCGCCACCGTAGTTGGGCGCGGCGAACGCGGCTCGACTCTGCTCCAGAAAGTGCGCGGCTTGCTGGACCTCCGGCGCATCCGGTTGGGCCTCTCGCAGGACTTCCATCGCAACTTGGGCCTCAGCCATCGCCGATGCTGCTTCGGCCCGCGTCGCCGCCGTTTCGAGCCGGGCCATGGCGCGCACGACTTCTTGCATCGCCTCATTCCGTTGCCGCTCGAGGCTGGTGATCTGCGCCTCACGCTCAAGCAATTGGAGCTGCAGGCGAGCAACGCGTTGTTCGAGTTCTTGGCTCGCCTCCGACTCCACCTGTACCGTGTCTACCCGCACCACCGTATCCACCACTGGAGCGAGCGCTACATCTTGGGTGCTTCCACCGGCACACGCCCAAACGAGGGCGCACACCAGGGCACCTGCGGCCCAAGCCGCCGGGCGAGAGTGACGAACACCAGACATTTCGGTGTTCCTCCTTCAGCGCACAGGAGCGCTTTTGTGGGAGCGAAACATACGATTCGACCCGAACCGACGCGAGCCGTGGGGTGCCCTCCGAGACTATGCTGCTACCTCCACGGCCACGGTGTCCCAGGTCACACGTGCAGAACGACCCTCGGCCACCTGGTCGGTGGACGAGGGTCGTCCGCGGCCGGCGCAGCTCCGGCCACCAGCCATCACCGAAGGGAGCTACCGCCGATGGCGGCGATCCTCGCGGTCCCGATACCCATCGTCGAACCAGTCGTCGCGGTCGAACCGGTGGCCGCGGTCGAACCGGTAGCCGGCGTTCCAAAGCACCCGCCAGTACGCTCGCTCGGCCTCGTACCGTGCACGCACGGGATCCCAGGCGTAGGCGCGAAACGTCCGGTCGTAGGCTCGCTCGGCGCGGCGCACCGCTTTCCGATACGCGCGCTCCGCCTGGCGGCGGGCTTTCGCATGCGCACGCACTCTCGCCGGCGCCACGACCACGTAGCCCGCACGCAGCGGATACGCGCGCCGACCGAACTCGACCGAGACCGAGCCGTGAGGGATTCGAACCCCGACGGCGACCCGCACCCTCTGCGCGTCGCTCGGTGAACTCGTCACTGCCAGGGCAAGCAGCCCCGCGAATGCGCTCACAAAGAACCGTCTCATGTTCCCTCCCTTGCAAGAGGATCAGCCTCCCAAGGGAGCCAAAGTGCAGTACGCGTGCCAGACGAGTTAATCTGTTGCCATCAAATCACTTAAGGAGACGAGCGCAGGCCCTGGGCCGGCGCAAATTGTCCTCAATAGAGGACAATTCTGAGCGTCGTTAGCGGGATTAAGGGACCTCGACCGGGACTGGTGTGCTGTCGGAGGCTCACCGGTTGAGGTAGGGCAGCTCAGCGGAGCACGCGGCTCATGCAGTCAAACGGGATCTACCCCGTCTCCCACCAGGCCACTTCTCCCTCATGATGGCACTCGGTGCAGCGAGTAGTCGCTTCTTTCCCGACCAGCCACACGCGATGTCCGCACATCGGGCACACGGCATATACGCGGCCACGGTCGGTCTTCTTGCCGCGAACGGGGTTGGGATCGTCTTTCGCCCGGTAGACCACGGTGAACCGCTCCGGGCGCTCGTCCCGAAGCTCCACGAGCCTTCGTGGGATCGTGACGTCCTCATCCAACACGCGGAGCACCAGGTCCGACTCCCGCTCCTTGATGACCGGGTACCACGCACCCTGCCGCAGAGTCGGCTCACTCTCCGGCCGCGCGATGGCCCAGGCACGAGCCCAGCCAATTGCCTTTGCCATGAATCCAGCCCTCGAAACGAGTTACGGGCGCCTGTCACGTTCTCGGTCGCAAATAGGATGGCTTCGGACTCCGTGCACAACCGTGATATCAGTCACAGGGTGCCGGGCTCGGACGCCGCCGAGCTCACCGACCACCCGCGCGACCGGCGCTACGGATCGATTTCCAGCAGTTCGACCTCGAAAACCAAGGTCGCGTTCGGTCCGCCGGGGCCACCGGACTCACCGTACCCCAACTCCGGGGGGAGCACGAACTTGAACGTGCTACCCACGTTCATGAGCTGAAGCCCTTCGGTCCAACCCGGAATCACCTCGTTCAAGGCGAAAATGACGGGGTTGCCGGTGTAGGAACTCTCGAACTCCGTTCCGTCGATCAACGAACCGCGGTAGTGCACGCGTACCCGGTCGGTCGCCCCGGGGCTCGGGCCGCTACCCTGCTCCAGCACCTCATATTGAAGACCGCTCTGCGTGGTCGTCACTCCGCTCCGAGCCGCGTTCTGGGCAAGGAAGGCCGAACCCGCTTGAACGTTGGCTGTACCGGCCTCGGTCATTCCCTGCTGCTGCGCCTCCTGAACCTGGGCCACAAACGTCCGCAGCACCTGCATGGCTTCCGGTTCCGTCAGCGCCCGTTCGGCTCCTTCCACCTGGTCCTGCAAGCCTCGGAGCAGCGCGTCCAGTTCGATCTGATCCCGTACTTCTACCACGGACGCACCGAGGTTCATGCCGATCGCGTAGCTCGCGCTGTCGGCGAACGAGGTGAGCGTTGCGGGCCGGTCGCCGGAGCAGGCGGTAACGAGCACAGCCGTGATCCCAACAACGGGCGCGGCGTGAGACAGTCGCATCGATTCATTTCCTCGGTTGGCCACGCACCCGCCGCGAGAGATCCTTGCACTCTACCCGACCGGCGTGGGGTACATATGGCCCACAAGCTACCTAGGACGGGCACACAGAGCCAGACGTTGGGTCTGGGTTGCGGCCAACGCGTCGTCTCCTGCACCACTCGACCCACATGATGATGCGGCCACGGTATGTCCGCGGCCGCATCATCGTCGGTTTCCGTCACAGCAGTCAGAAGATCTCGGACTCTGGCTGGCGAGCTACCTCAGTGGTCGACTGGCGCCAGGTTTCGATCTGGTCCACGAACTCCTGTGCGAGAACGGCGAGCTCGATGGGCGGGGCCCAATCCGCGTCCGCCCGACCTTCGACACGCGCCAGGTTGCTAGCGGCCTTGTCGTGTGAGGGGTCGGCGTCCACCGCAGCACGGTACGCATCCGCCCCCGCCGTGAAATGTCCGGTTCGCTCGAGGGCCATCCCAAGGTTGTTCTGGAATACCGCCACATCACCCTTGATCTCGACGGCCCGCGCCAGCGGCAACAAGGCTTCATCCGAGCGCCCCTCGGTGATGTACAGAAGACCCAGGTTGTTCATCGCCCACACGTCGCCGTCATCGATCGTGATCGCCTTCTGGTAGGCCTCGATCGCTTCCTCAACCCGACCTAGCTCGGCGAACGCGCGCCCCAGGAGCCGCTGTCCGCCCCTGGCAACGGAGTCGATCGACAAGGCTAGCTGAATCCTCTCGAGCGCTTCCTCGGGGCGCTGCGTGTCAATGAGCACACGACTCAGGTTGAGATAGCTCTTCACATGTCCGGAATCGAGCTCCAGGGCGCGGCCAAACGCCAGCTCCGCCGTCTCGAAGTCACCAGCCTTGCGCGCCGAAAGCCCGAGCATGTAATAGCCCCACGGGTTCTCGGTCTTTTCCTCCGTGTAGGCGGAGAACAGGTGGACGGCATCCTCGAAGCGCCGCGCGCGATACGCGCGCTCGGCCTCTTCATAGCTCACCGGTCCCGTGACTGCCGCAGGGGCGACGGGCTCGATGGGCTCCCGCTCGTCCGGCGTCATGGCCACCGTGGAGACGCTGGACGGGGTGTCGGGCTCTTGGATCGCGGTCCCCACCGTGACCTCGCCATCGCCCGGATCGCCGCACCCGGACAGGAGGTAGGTCACCAACAGAAGGAGGACAACAGCGACGTGACCCGACAGCTTCTTCAGTTCATCCCGCAGGGCGATTCGGCAGTACATAGGTCCCTCCTGGCTCTGGCGCCCACGGCGCCGTCATCGGTTGATGGTTCCACCGACTGAAGAGGCACCGCCCGTACCAGTGGACCACGCCGGAAGGGGAGACGTTCAAGTTATTGTCCTACAAAGGGTTACGGGATTACACGGTTGGGCATCTCCGGCAAATTGTGTTTGATTGGACACGATGGAAAGCTTGCGGGTGTGTCCGAACGGACACCGCCTATTCGCGCCGCAGGTTCAGTCGGCGCATGATCTTCAACAGGCTCGCGTGGTCGGCCAGGCCCAGTGCCTTCGCCGTGCGCGTGACGTGCCAGTCGTTCCGCTCCAGCGCTTGCACGACAATCCGGCGCTCGGCCTCGGCCTTGAGCTCCTGGAACGATCGCGCCGTGCCGGGTTCCGGACCCGTGCCGGCACGCCCCGCAATCTCGGGTGGGACGTGAGCTTCACCGATCTCGGGGCCGTCGCACGCGATGACCAGGCGTTCGATGATGTTTCGCAACTCACGCACATTGTTGTTGCGCCAGTCGTACGCCATGAGCCGCGCGAGCGCTCGATCACTCAGCGTCTTACGACGCACCCCGAAGCGTTCGCACGTGGTCCGCAGCAGATGATTCGCGAGCTCCGGCAGGTCGGAAACATGGTCGCGGAGCGGCGGGACGCGACGCACGTGCACGTTCAGTCGCTAGAACAGATCCTGCCGGAACCGTTTCGCCGCTACCTCTGCTTCGAGATCCCGGTTCGTGGCGGCCACGACCCGCGCGTCCACGGCGATCGTGCGGTTCCCTCCCACACGGGTGACCTCGCGTTGCTCGAGTACACGCAGCAGCGTTGCCTGGGCTGCGGCCGGCAGATCGCCAACCTCATCCAGAAACAGGGTACCCCCCGACGCGTGCTCGAACGCACCGCGGCGGAGCGTCGCCGCCCCGGTGAACGCACCCCGTTCGTGACCGAACAGCTCTGACTCGACGAGGTGTTCCGGCAGCGCGGCGCTGTTGATCGCGACGAACGGACCCTTGGGATTGGGACCCAGCCGGTGGAGCTCCCGCGCGACCAGTTCCTTGCCCGACCCACTCTCGCCCACCACCAACGCCGGACTCGGAACGGGCGCGACCCGCGCGAGCATCTCCTGCAGCTCCTGCATTGCCGGGCTCAACCCAATGAGCGGTGAGTCCGGATCGAACCGACGGCGCAGCGACTCGACCTCATGGGTGAGTCGCTGGCGTTCGAGCGTGTGCTCGACCTCCTGCACGACACGCTCCATCGGTTCCGTCTTGTCAATGAACCCACGCGCGCCAAGCTTCACCGCCTGGACGCATCGGTCGTAGTTGCCGGTGCCGGTGTAGACGATGATCGGCAACGACACCTCCCGCTCGCGCAGCGCGCGGAGGACATCGAAGCCATCCATCCCGGGCATCTCCAAGTCGAGAATCATGCAGTCGACCGGCTCCCGGGCGACGACATCCAGCGCCTCGTTCCCAGTGGAGGCGACGACGGTCTCATACCCACCAAGGCGCCTGAGATCGTAGGCGTATTGCTCGGCCATCGGCAGCACATCGTCTACCACCAGTACCAGTGTCATGCTCGTGCCGCCCTGCGGTCATTCGTCGTCGGCTGCGGCGTGAGCTCGGTGAGCTCGATCGTGAAGGTGGTTCCTTCGCCAGGTGCGGTCGTGACGCGGAGCGCGCCACCTAGGTCCGCTACGAGGCGTCGCACGATCGACAGCCCGAGCCCGGTGCCGCTGGCCTTGGTGGTGTAGAAATCGTCGAACGCATGGTCCAACTCTTCCTGCGTCATTCCCTTTCCCGTGTCGCCAACCGTGATCCGAACGCCCCGATGCGCTCCATCCATCGGTGCGGCCGTCACCGTCACTCGACCAGGCACGCCTTCGAGGCTATCCATGGCGTTGCGCACCAGGTTCTCCAAGATCCGCCGCAACACGAGAGGGTCGGTGTTGATCGCCACAATGCCCTCGCCGATCCGGAGGTCGAGTTCCACATCCACCGAACGGCGCGCTCCGGCCGTCACCTCGCGAACCACGGTGTTGACGTCACAGGCTTGGACCTCGAGGCTGGGGTACAGACGCGCGTAATTGGTGACCAGCCGCTCGAGATAGGCGATCCCCGACTCGACGGTGCCTTGCCGCTCGACGAAGACTCCCGGGAGCGCCGCCGGCTCGTCACGAGCCACTGCCGTGAGATGCCGGAACACATTGCGGATCGGCATGAGCCCGTTCTTCACATCGTGGTTCACCTGGCGAGCCAGTTCCCCGACCGTCGCGCGCCGTTCGATCTCGCGCAGCCGCACGGTATCGCCGCGCAGTCGCTCGACCATGCGGCCAAGCAACCGCGTGAGCGCACCGACCTCGTCGCGTCGATCACTCGCGAAGTCGACATCGAGTCGGTCGAGGTTCACCTGTTCCGTGCGTCGCGCAAGTTCACGGATGGGCCGACTGATGCGCGTGGACATCCACCCTGCGATGAGCAGGACCACGGCGACCGTCGCCGCAATGGCGATCAGGAACCACGTGTCGACGCTCCGGCGCAGCTCCTCCAGTGAAGTGAGCGGGTACGTCAGGAGCACGCTCGCCTGCTGCTCCGAATCCGGAACCCAATCCACGTATGGGAGCTCGAGCGCACCCACGACCAGTAGCCGGTCCTCCAGCGCGGCCCGATCCACGCCTTCCTCCCGCAGCGAGTCCAGCAGATCCACGACTCGCTCGTCGGACGACATGGTGGCGTGCGGGGCGAGGAGGGAGACCGTGAGATCCGGGTCGCGCACGAGCCTGGTGAGGAACATCCGGTCGACCGTAACCCCACCAACCAGTACAAACCGGTGTCCGCCCACCTGCAGCGAGTCCAGCCGGCCCAATGCGAGCACCGGACCTTCGGGAGTTCGGGCCCGGACCAGCGCCGGCCGCGGGCCAACGACTGCCAGTCGCAACGGCACCTCGGGATCGAGCCGGTCGTACTCGTTGCGGAAGTGTCCCGAACTCAGGATGCGCCCCGCCGCATCCTGGATCTGAAACATGGAGAGACCGGCGAGGTGCATCGCATCCGATGCGTAATCCAGCAGGTACGGCCGCTCGGTCGGAACCGCCTGCACGGCTGCAAGTCGAAACCGGTTGTCCTCGCGAAGCGCCTCTCGGAGGGCAGCAAGGCGCGCGGCAATCGCTTCGCTCTCGTTGGAGAGGTCGTCCTCGATGATGGCCACGAGCGAGGCCACGCGACCCTCGTACTGTGTGGAGAGCCGGTTACTCATCTCCCGGCGCACCCCGAAGCCAAGTACGACGAGCGGGACCGCCACGACCGCCGCGAACGCGAGGAGGAGCCGCGTGCGGAATGTCATCGTGACGCGGGCGCCGGCTGGGCCATGACACGGACGCCACCGTCGCCGTCGACCGTCAGGTTCGCGACGCCGCGACGCACGAGCAGGTACGCCCGCGTCTCGACCACGGGCAGAAGGGACCGACCAAGTCCCCAGTCACCGAGTGGGGCGATCCACGGCATCCGACGGCGCACGTCCCGTGCCTGCCGACACGGAAGGAAGGCCGTGGTCGGCAGCGAAAGGACATAGGCGAGGTCACCGCCCGCGCGGAGGGCGGTCGCAAAAGAGGCCGTCGTCAGTCCGACGGCCACAGCCTCCGATTGCGCGAATCCGGGCACCACGCCGGCGTCGACGGTGCCGGCCACTGCAACGAGCCGTTCAGCGAGGTCGCGCGCCACGGGATCGTCCCGCTCGTACACGACCCGCTCCGACCGCGAGGCCGGGGGCACGCGTTCGGCGGCGGGCAACTGGCAGCGTCCGAGCTGCTCCCACCAGTACGGCGGCGCTGCAGCGCGCGCATCAGCCCGGACCGCTTCGCCCGCCATCTCCTGTCGAATCACGCGAGCGAACTGACCCGTGACACCGGCCCGGACCCGAGACGGCGACACTAGCACGTACACGCGCTCCCACGGGAGCGGCACCGCGAGGAACTCTGGGTTCGCCGTTGCGTAGCTCCGTACCGCGGGCTCGCGCGTCACCATGAGGTCGGCGCCCTGATCGAGGAGATCGCGGCCGTCGGCCCCCGGGGCCGCGTGGAGCTCCAGGAGGGGCGCTCCGGTCGTCCACGGTACGGGGCTCGCACGAACGATGCCCGTGACGCCACTGCCCGTATCCCTGATCCACAGTACCCCCGTGCCAAGCGGCCACGCGGACTCCGCGATGCGCTTGACGATGGCGAACGTGGGTGACGCGAACGCCGCGGCATCATGCGGCTCGGTGAACGCGAGATCGATCGTTCGCGCGTCGCGAACGGCGACGCCGTCCCATGTGGCGTCGATCACGCCGTGGTCACGCCAGCCCGCGACGATCTCCCGAGCGGTGACTGGCGTCCCGTCCCAGAACCGCGCGCCGTCCCGCAGCGTGAAGATCCAGCGTCTTCCGCCATCGGCCGAGCGCCAAGCGCGAGCGAGCGCGGGTCGGATGGTCCCTTCGCAGTCCACTCGAACCAGCGTCTCGTAGATCTGGCGGAAGAGGAAGCGTTCGGCCTCTGTGTGCGCGACGGGCGCATGGCGGGCGCTCACGTAGTCGGCGAGGGCGACGCGCAGCGTATCACGAGGCGATCCCGCACCCGTCAGGACGAGACAGGGGTCCGCCGCCTCCGGTTGAGCAACCTCCGGTGGCACCCTCGCGCTCGTGCAGCCCGTGACGAGTAGGCCCAGTGCGAGCACAGCGCGTGTGCGGCAGGCGGCGTCGATCCTCACCTTTTCAATCTACGGCTTCCGGTCGGAACCTGCCGCTCACTCCCAGTTGTCCTCGTCGTCCCGCGGTGCCAACTTCGTCCGCCAACCGCTGCCAGGGGTCCCGGAGGACGCCAATGGACATCTTCAACCTGCTCGCCGTCCTGATCACGTTCGCCGCGGTATTCGCCTGGCTCAATCATCGATTTCTGCGGCTTCCCACGACGATCGGCATCATGGTGATCGCCCTGGTGTTCTCGCTTGGACTCATCGCCGTCGGCAAGCTGGGGATCGGGGGTGGCGCGGAACTGGCGCGGACGATCCATACCATCGACTTCGACCGAACGCTGCTCCACGGCATGCTGGGCGCGTTGCTCTTCGCCGGCGCGATGCACGTCAACCTCGACGACCTCGTATCGCAGCGCCGCGTCATCGGTCTGTTGGCCACGTTCGGCGTACTCACGTCGACCGCGATCGTCGGGACGCTCTCGTACTTCCTGTTTCGAACCCTGGGCATCACCGTCGATTTCTGGTACTGCTTGATTTTCGGGGCGCTCATCTCCCCGACCGATCCGGTGGCGGTGCTAGGGATCCTCAAGCGAGTCGCGGTGCCAAAGTCGATTGAGATGAAGATCGCCGGTGAGTCGCTCTTCAACGACGGCGTCGGCGTCGTCATGTTCACGCTGTTGTTGCCGTTCGTCGGAGGGCACGGTGAGTTCACCGCCGGCGAGCTGGGGCGCATCGTGCTGCAGGAGGTCGTGGGGGGGCTGGCATTCGGGTTCGTGGTGGGCTGGCTCGCCTATCACATGCTCCGGCGCGTCGACCAGCACGAGGTGGAGATCCTCATCACCCTCGCCGTGGTAACCGGTGGCTATGCCCTCGCGCTCACGCTGCATCTGTCCGGCGCGCTGGCCATGGTGGTAGCGGGCATCCTGATCGGCAACCCGGACGGATGTTCGCCATGTCATCCACGACCCGCGAGCGACTCGACTTGTTTTGGGAACTCGTAGACGACCTCATGAACGCGCTGCTGTTCATGTTGATCGGGTTCGAGCTGTTGGTCGTAACATTCGGGCTCGAGACGTTCGTCGCCGGCGCCGCGTGCATCGTGATCGTTCTCGGCGCGCGCTGGCTTGCGGTGGCGACTCCCATAGCCCTGCTCCGTCGCCTTCGGGGCTTCAGCCCGCACGCCGTCAAGATCTTGACCTGGGGCGGGCTGCGCGGAGGAATCTCGGTCGCGCTCGCGCTTTCCTTACCGAGCGGGCCGGAGAAGCAGGTGATCGTGGCGATCACCTACGTGGTCGTGGCATTCTCGATCATCGTGCAGGGACTGTCATTGGGACCGGTAGTGAAGCGGCTGTATCGCGATTGACCGCGTCGTGCCAGGATCGTTCAGCCCTCCCTGCGCAACACGACCACGACCCGCTCGCCTGGAGCGAGATCGGACACGGGAATGCGCAGGCCAAACGGCGTTTCGGCGTAGCTGATCGGCCGACCCCCGACGGTCGGAATCCACGTCGCGGTCGCGTCCGGCAGTAACACGCGGACCCACGCGCCCACCAACGACGACGTGGCCGGTGCGGTGATCGCGAGCGCCAGCCGGTCCTCACCCGAGGCCGTGAGGCGTAGCGACGTCAGTCGTCGTGCAGCCCACCACGTCGCAATCTCCCGTCCCGAGGCGAGCCACCAATCGCCGTTCGCGCGGGCGCTATCGACGATCTCACCAATCACGCCGACGCGTCCGGGATTGCCGCCCACCTGACTCCGAACCGACACGATCGCGAGGCCGCCCAGTGACCGCACCTTGATCATCCCTTCGAGATAGGCTTCAGTGAGGCGTCGGGATCGCAGCGCGCTTTCCTGCACGAAGACGTTGTAGTCGTCCTTGATGATCCGCGGCAGCAGCACAACCTCGCCTTCAGAGGTCTCCAGTACCTCCGGGCTGCCGGTGCGTGCTTCGTTCACTGCCACGAGATACGACCCACCGACCTGTCGCCAGGCCCGCAACGTGTTTCCGTCGAACCGCTCCTCCGGCGGATGGAGCCCGTGCGCCGAGTCTCCGGTCCAGCCACGCACCTCGGCCCAGCTGCGGCTCAATCGGGCGCGCTGATCGGCAAACGTCAGGCCGGACAGCACCATATGGTCCGACGTCTGACTGCCGACCTCACCAACCGTGACCAGCGTGTCGGCGAGGTGCGGATAGTCGAGCGCGAGCCGCGAGACGACGAAGAAGGTGACCGGTACCGACTTCCGCCTTGCGATCGCCGCAAGGGCCGCGGCGTTGGGGAACTCGGACTCGACATCCTGCGCAATCAGCAGCGCGGCCCGAGCACCGCCCCGCCAGGGAAGGATTTCCACCGTCGGCACGCGCGCGGCCCACCGCACACCGTTGCGGACGAGTCCCTCGAGGCGCTGTTCGTCTTGGGGACGAGCGCCCTGGCCGAGCCGGAATCCGAACCAGACCACGCGTCCGCCCGCGTCGGTCACGCTGGTCAACGCAGCGGCGTTGATCCAGTCCGCGTCCTCCACCGGGGCGACATTGAGCGCCCAGTCGGACCAATACACCCGGGCCCCACGCGTTTCGCCAGCGAGCTGCGATTCCGACCGGAGCTCGATTCGGGTTCCGGGGTCGAAGCCGGGGGAAAGTGGGAGATCGGCGGGGATCGTGAGATAGAGTCCACTCCGCTGCTCGACCTCACGCACGTCGCCGCTCCCGGTGAGCATGGCCACGGCATCCCACCCGCGCCATTCACAGGCGTCATCGCGCGCTCCCACTGCCCACGTCAAGACGAGTCCGCCCCCGCGGTCTGCGTGCGCCCGCAGGACGTCCACCTCCCCGGGGTTCAGACAGACGGCGGCCGGGACGACGATCACGTCGCGGGGGTCGAGCGCAGTTACCTCGGCGGCGCTGGAGACCCGGGACACGCTGGCACCCGTTTCCGCGAGGAGCCCTTCCCAGCGATCCAAGTGGTTCGAGTAGTATGCCGAGTCGGGAAAGTAGCGGGCGCTGGCGTGGGAGTAGAACAGTGCCGTTCGGTACGGTCGAGTCGCGACGGCGGGGCTGGCCGGCGGCAGCGCGTCAGGGATGGTGACGGGTTCGGCCAGTGTCGCGCTTCGGGTGAGCCGTTGGATGTCGATGTCCTGCCACAGCTTCACCCCGGCGGCGATCACGCCGGCAGCGAGCACACCCAACAACAGGAAGCCCCGCAGCCACGAGAGTGCGGACCGCGCGCGGGGAACCGGGTCGCGCTTAGGGGACATGGTCCTCGCTCGGTGGCGGCTCGGCACCGGGCGGCTCGTGGGCCACGAAGTAGCGTGGGCCCGTGTCGTCTTCGTCGGCCGAAGCCGGGCGGCGCGACAGCCGCAGCTTGTACGCGATATAGGTCATCACGCCAAGGGCGATCGTCACGAGAATCGTGACGACGATGATGGTGACCAGCAGATCAATGACACCCATGCAGATTCACCTCAGCGTGGCCGTGGACTACGACGCACTGGCTCCGCCCTCCTCACTATAGGCAATCCGACGGAGCTTGCCCCACTCCATACCGAGTCTAAACACTTCTTCGACCGCGGCAAACGTCTTGGTGACGTCAAGGAACAGGATGAAGAAGAACCGATACACGATGGCCAGTGGAACGAGTGACAGCGATTCCTCTTCCATCGACACCGTTACCAGTGCGGCCACCAGATCGAGCAGCGTCAGCAGAATCCACCAATAGAGCAGGAGCTCTCCCACGCCGTACAACATTGCCACGAGCGCGAAGAAGAGATGACCGTAGACATTGAGCACGGGCCAGAGAATGCCCTCGAACGCCATCTCCATGCCGGAGAGCCACAGCGGGAAGTCGGGAAACGGCTTCAGCAGTATCCACTTCCGCTTGCGAACCGCCTGCAGGATACCCCGGGTCCAGCGATAGCGTTGCTGCACGAGATCCAGGACCCGCGTCGGTGCCTGCGTCCAGGCGACCGCGTTCTCCTCGTACACGATCTTCCACCCCGCGCTGATCAACTTGAGGGTCAGATCGGCATCCTCGGCGAACGTATCGTTGTCGTACCCACCGACCTCCTGCAACGCCTCGACGCGGAACAGTCCCACCGGACCGGGGACGATGTTGACGGCCGCAATGAAGCCCTGGGCGCGGCGCGGCATGTTCAGGCCCTCAATGTATTCGAGCGCCTGCAGTCGCGTGAGCCAGTTCTCCCGATTGACGACCTTGACGTTTCCCGCGACGGCCCCGACCGCCTGATCGCGGAAGTGAGGCATGGCCTCACGGAGGCTGTCCGGTGCGATCGCCGAGTCGGCATCCATGCACAGCACGAAGCCAAAACGGGCTTGGGCAATCCCGGTGTTCAACGCCGTCGCTTTTCCGCCGTTGGCCTTTGTGAAGACACGGACCTCGATACTCGCATGTCGACCTTCCAACCGTCGGGCGATCGCCAGGGTGTCATCAGTGGAACCGTCATCGACGATGATCACCTCGAACGTGGGGTAGTCGATCCGCAGCAACGCATCGATGGCCGACTCCAGCACCGTGCCTTCGTTGTATGCGGGTACGATCACCGAGACCGGTGGCAACGGTGCCCCCGCCCGGCGCGGCCGCATCGTCTTCTCGAGAAGCTGGAGAAACGCGAACCACAGAAGCGAGAAGTAGCGAGCGAACAGAATGGCCAGGAACATGATCAGACTGATCAACACGAGGCGTACGAGAAACCGCTGGACGCTGAGCGGGGAACTCAGCGCCCAAATGGTGAACCAGACGGTCCCCCCCACGACGCCGACGATGATCAGGATCGACGCGAACGTGCGAGCTCGGGACGCCATCCTAGTACCGGACCGCCAGGCTCACGTTCGCCCCAAAGGAGTTGTATTCGCCTTCTCGACCACGGAGGTAGGCAAGCCCGCCCGCAAATACGATGCGGGGAGACTCGTACCCCACACCGGCCTCCGTAGCGAGCTGCGGGACCAGGTCGAGTCCCCCCACAATCCGCTCCCGCACCAAACCGACTCCCGGCGTAAGGCGTCCGTAGAGCTGCCATGCGCTCGCCGGGCGAGTACGGGCTTCCAGTTGGACGCCGCCCGACCAGAAGGCTTTGGGATCCCAGTAGAGCCGCCGGGTGTCGAGCACCGGCGCAGCGGAGGAGAACGCAAGGAACTGCGACGTCAGGGCCACGCTGAGCGGAGCCAATACCTGGCGCCGCAGCGTGACGAATCCATTGAACCGCCAGTTGTTCGTACCGCCGCCCCGCAGTGACGTCGCCGCACCGAGACCCGCGAGGCTCCAGCCACGACCAAGCGGTCGGAACACGGACGCCTGCAGGTGGTCGGAGCGCACGACACCCAAGATGCTCTCAAGCGTCACGGTCCGATGGAACGCCGGCCCGTGATCGTACGCCAGTGCCACGGCGGCCCCACCTGCATCGGGAATCACGAGCCTGACACCGAGGGTGGGCTCGGTCCCGAAGGCGTCCAAATGCTCCACGCCCGCCGACACCGACGTGCGTACCGTCCCCAGCCGCCACCAACGCGCCAGCTCGACGTGGAAGAACGGTCCTTCCTCACTGCCGGGTGCCCCCGCAAGGGCGACACCCTCTAACGTGCGGTACCCCGCTCGAGCCACCACGGCCGTGGCTCCCCACAGGAACGTCGCCCGCGCGCCGATGTCGAAGCGGCGGTACTCGTCCGAGTCGCGGAAGTAGAACAGTTCGGGACCGGCGCTCGGTCGTTCACGGGTCGCGATCACCTGCGCGGTCTGTCGCTCGAGTCCTCGCTGCCCCTCGAGTGCCTGAATACTCCGCGGATCCAGCTCCAACGCGTTCCGATACGCGCGCTGCGCATCGATCCTCGCGTTCTCGAAGCGGTAGAGGTTGCCCAGCAGCGCCCACGCCTCGGCCTGTGTCGAATCCTCCTCCAGGAGCCCCAGGAGCATCGACTTGGCCTGCTGTTCTTCACCGGTCCACGCGTGAAGTTGTGCCAGCCGAAACCGCTCGGCCCACGTGAGACTTCGCATCCCACCGAGATGCGTCAATGCATCCCGGGCAGCCGGCAGGTCCTGCTTCTGGTATTGCAGGAAATCAGCCCATTCCAGCCACAGGGCAGGATCGTCGGGGTCGCGTTCGAGGAGTCGTTCGTACAGCCGTGTGGCGCCGTCGAGGTTCTGGGCAACGACGGCTCGTCGTGCTTGTTCGAGGAGCGTATCGGCCGTCGTCGGGGGTGGCGCGAGCTCACGCTCCAGCACCGCCCGCAGGTCGCCCGCCGCCGTCGCCTCCGCGGCGTCCGCCGGGATCGCCCACAGCACCCGCAGCGCGTCCGTACGCTGCCCGCCCCAATACAGCACCCGTGCAAGGTCCAGCCGCAGCCCGTGGTCGGCGGGATCACGGGCGAGCAGTTGCCGGTACACGTCGGCGGCTGCCCCGTATGCTTCTGCCCACGTCAGCACCTGCGCGAATTCACGCGCGAGCGTCGCGTCGGCGGGTTGTGCGGCCACCAGCTGCCGATACAGCGCGAGCGACCGCTCGCGCTCACCGCGATCGCGCAGTAAGCGTGCGAGTTGCAGCGTGAGCCGGGGATCGTCCGAGGTGGCGAGCAGACGCAGGTAGATCGCTTCCGCCTCGTCGTACTGGCCAAGACGGGTGAGTACCACGGCGAACTCGCGCCAGATATCCCGATCGCCAGGGTGCACGGCGAGGTACGCACGAAACCGGGGCACCGCCGCGTCGAGTTGGCCGGCGCGCAGGAGCGGGAGGATGGCATGCCAAAACCGCTCGGCCGGACCCGGTTGGATGGGCGGTGGCGGCGGGATGCGAGGCCGAATGACCGGCGCGCGGGCCGGTGTGAGGAACGGCGGCAGCGTTGTGGGAAACGTGATGCCGGATTCCACGAGCCCGGCCTGGAGTACGAATCGCTGTGGCAGCACCACGAGCACGAAGGCCGACGTGAAGGCGCCCAGCGAGAGGACGGTCAGCGAGAAGCGAACCCAGTAGGGCACGCGTGGTCGCCTGCGCCGCGGTACCGAGGGCATCGGTTAGGTGTCTCGACGAGGATGCAGGAGCGTGCCGACGTCGCGCCTACGTGGCAGGCGCGTGCACAGCCCCGGTAATCACTTCTCCATCCGTGGCGCTCGAGAGCACCTTGACCTCGAAGTCGGTGGTGTCCTCTAGTCGTGCGAACGCATGTCGCACACGATCCAAGTACGCCTGCGCCTGTCGGGGGCGGGCTCCCTGTAGCACCACACCGTACCCATCCGGAGTTCCCCCAACGTAGTCACCGGCGTCCCGCACATGTTCGGCGAGCACCTCGCCCAGTTGGCGGCTCTTCGGACCATCGTAGTGCAGCAGCACCAACACGAACGGCATGGCCCATGGATCGGAGAGATGCCCCTCCACACGAAGCGCGAACTCCTCGCGGTCCAATACACCTTCTGGCACGTCTGCCTCCTCATCCTCGTCCCGACGCGAATACGGGAGACCACTCAGCGCCTCCATCGCACGCTCGATGCGCGACGCGAGTTCAACGAGGCTGAAGTTGTCGCTGAGGAAATCATTGGCGCCGGCGTCGAGCGCCTGCGTGCGGTCCGTGGCACGCAGGCGGTCGTCGGTCGCCAAAATGATCGGGGCGCCCGTGAGCGGCCGGATGGCACGACAGGCTTCGGCGGCGTCACGGCTATGACCCCGATCGAGGTACACCAGTACAACGCCGTACTCCTCACCGTCCTGCAGCCGCGAGACGAGCCGCAACGGCTGGTCCAGCTCGACGGCGTCGTAGCGATTCCGCGCCCACCCCACGAGCTCTTCCGGCACGGTGTCCGCCAGTTTGAGCAGGAGCAGGCGACGCTCGCTCCCGATCGGAGCATCCGTGCGTCGGCGATCGAGCCGGCCGGCCGGCTCACCAAACCCTTTGGCCGGGACGAGCTCCAGGCTCACGGCTCCTTGGTGGTCGATCGGAGGGTTGATACGGCGGATCCAGACCTGGCGGAGACCGTCCGGGAGCCTCTCGATTTTCAACACACCCGCCGCGCTCTGCAAGACCCACTCGGTAGCCGGCGACAAGGTGTCCGTGAGGTCGCTCGCGACGGTCACCACCGAGGTCGCGTCCAGCCCTTGGGCCCACTGCAGAAACCGGCTGCCCAACGAGGTACCAGCCCGGGTCTCCCAGAGAGGCTTCCCCGGGTCCACGCCGAGCCGATCGACGTTCCGTCCGATGAGGTCGGACAGCTCGTCGAACACCTCCTTCGGCTCCGCGGCGCTCATCAGCCGGCGCTCGAAATCGCCGGCAAACCCCACCAGCCGGAATCGCCCCTCCCTCCAAGCGCCCTCGAATTCGAAGCCCCAGTGCTGCGCGTGTTCGAACACGTGCTCGGGTGGCATGTTGGTCAGGAGCGCCACCTGCTCACCACCCTCGAGCCCCGCGTTCAGGAACTGCAGCACCGCGGTGAGCTTGCCGCTGCCGGGCGCCCCAGCGAGCACGTACACGCCACCCGCCCGCAGCCCGCCGGCCCGCTCGTCAAGAGGCCCGATACCAGTCGGGATTGTCTTCATCCGCTTCGAGACATCCGTTGAACCCAAGGTGAGCCGTCACAGGAAGTCGACGTAAGGTAGCGCAAGATCCGGTCCAGCACGGTTGGGCGGCCCCCCTGCGCAGCTCCTGGGGGATTTCATCCGGCCTTCAGCGTTCTTTCATGCACGTTCGGGCATTGAATTGTGACCGAAATCACCATCGGTCGGGCGTGGGCCCGGCCGTCACGTTTCCTCTAGCCAAAGCCAACGAACCATGACGCTATTCAGTCGAACTCAGTCCTTGGCGGTAATCGGTGCGGCCGCGCTTCTTGCCTGCAGTACTCAGCCCGGTCCGGACGCGTCGCCAACCCCGCGCGAGGCAGCGGCACCCGCGGTCGCGCCGACAGCACCGGCTCTGCCAGATGTGACCTCGACCGGATTCATCAAGGAATTCGGCACGATGTGGACCTTTGACGCACCGCCGCTCGACTACTGGGAGGAGACGTACGGCTTCCGGCCGGATCAGGCGTGGCTCGACCACGTCCGGCTCGCGTCCGTGCGTCTGCCCGGGTGCTCATCGAGCTTTGTGTCGGACAACGGTCTGGTCATGACCAATCACCATTGCGCACGCGGGTGTATCTCGCGGTCGTCTACCGCGGACTCCAGCTACCAGGAAACGGGGTTCGTGGCGAGCAGTCCGGCAGACGAGAAGCCCTGCCAGGGCATGTACGTCGATCAGCTGCAGTCGATTGAGGACGTGACCGCACAGATCCGCCGCGCGGTCACCGCTACGTCGCCGGTCGTGCAGGTCGAGCAGCGCGACTCGGTGATCAACACGATCCAGCAGGAATGTGCGGGGGCCACCGGTCTCAACTGCCAGGTGGTCACGTTCTACCGGGGCGGGATGTACTCGCTCTACCGCTACAAGCGGTTTTCCGACGTCCGGCTGGTGATGGCTCCCGAAGGGCAGGCGGCGTTCTTCGGTGGCGACCCGGACAACTTCACGTATCCCCGTTATGACATGGATTTGACGCTCTTGCGCGTCTACGAGAACGGTGCGCCGCGGAAGACCGACCATTACTTCACGTGGAGCACCAACGGTGCGCAAGAAGGCGAGCTGGTCTTCGTGACGGGCAACCCCGGCTCGACGGGCCGGCTGCTCACGATGGCGCAGATGGAGTATCTGCGGGACATAAGCTATCCCGCGCGCTTGGCCGGCTACGAGCGCCAGCTGGAGATCGTGCGTCACCTGGCGGCACGGAGCGAGGCCGACCGACGCCAGTACGAGAACCGAATATTCGGCCTCGAAAACTCGCACAAAGCGGTCAGCGGGTACTTGAGCGGGCTGCGGGACCCCGAACTCATGGCCAAGAAAGCGGTCTTCGAGCGCGACTTTCGGAACCGCATCGACCGCGATCCCCAGCTGCAAGCGAAGTACGGTGCCGCATGGGACGCCATCGCCGACGCGCAACGAGAGCTGGGCTCATTCGCGGTGCAGTCCCGGTACTACGGCTTTGGCGGCTCGCAACTGTTGAACCTGGCCGGTGGCATCATCCGGTTGCCCGAGCAGGAGGCGCTGCCCGACTCGCTCCGGCAGTCGCAGTTCCGTGGTCGGGGACTCGACCGCATCAGAAACCAGATTCGTCGGGATGTGCCGTTCGATCTCGAGCTCGAGCAGATGACGCTCGCGGCACAGCTCAAGGCGGCGCAGTCGGAGCTACCAGCGAACGATCCGTTCCGGCAGGCCATGCTTGACGGGCGCACGCCCGAGGCCGCGGCCCGGGCGCTCGTGACGGGCACGAGATTGACCGACGTGGCCGTCCGCACGGCCCTCATGGATGGAGGGCAACCGGCCGTCGAGGCGTCGGACGATCCGATGATGGTGGTGGCTCGGAAGATCGCGCCGCTGAGCCGGGAGCGGGCCCTGCGCGCCCGGCCGCTCGAAGCGATCATCTCGGCGAACGCCGAGTTGGTCGGCCAGGCGATCTTCGCAGCCTACGGCAAGTCGTTGCCGCCGGACGCAACCTTCACGCTCCGGATCAGCGACGGTGTCATGAAGCGCTACCCGATGAACGGGACGTTTGCCCCACCCAAGACCACGATGTACGGGCTGTTCGCGCGGGCGGCAGAGTTCGATTACCAGGACCCTTGGACGCTCGCGCCGCGATGGAAGAAGCGGCGGGATCAGCTCGATCTCTCGACCCCGATCAACATGGTCTCCACGAATGACATCATCGGGGGCAATTCGGGCAGCCCCGTGATCAACAAGAACGCCGAAGTCGTGGGATTGGTGTTCGACGGAAACATCCAGATGCTGCCCAATCGTTTCGTCTTTTCGGACGCGGTGTCGCGCACCGTGAGCGTGCACTCGGCGGGTATCATCGAAGCGCTGAGGAAGGTGTACGACGCCGGATGGATCGCGGACGAGTTGCAGGGATTGAAGAAATCGGCGGGCGGCCAATAGCAGCTCGCTCGCGGCACTGAGGAGAGCATTCGTTGGGGCCCGAGATTCACTCGGGCCCCATTTGTCCACCGAGCAACATCCGGTCAGCACGGAGCACGCTTCCCATGCGCCTTCCCGTCGTCTCGCTGATTGAGCGTTACGCGCGCACCCTGCGATTCCGGCGTCTGCTGCTCCTCACCGCGGCGGTCTTCGGAGTGGACGTCGTGCGGAGCGCGCACCGTGATCCGAACTCACCGGAAGTGCGGCCCGACCGTGGGGCGTGACGAATCCAGCAGTTTGAGGGTATACTGGATGCGGACCGCATGAAGGGGCTTATGACACGGTATCTCGGGATAGCGGCACTCGTTGCAGGGGTCGGCACGTCGAGCATCGCCTGCAGGGACTTCATCGCCCCCAACGTGATCGGCAGCTGGGGTGGTGACCACATCGAGCTGGTGATCGCCGGAACCAGCGCGACGCTCGAGTACGACTGCGCGCACGGAACGATCGACCAACCGTTCGCCACCGATACTCGTGGCAACTTCAGCTTGACGGGTACGCACACCTTCGAGCAGGGCGGCCCGGTCCGGGACGGGGACCCACCGGACGAGCACCCCGCGCGTTTCGAAGGCCGTACGGACGGTCGGACGATGTCATTGACAGTCATGCTCACGGACACCGACGAGTCCATCGGAACCTTCGCACTCGTCCGGGGCGTGGCCCCCCGCGTGTTCAAGTGCCTGTGACGCAACGCCGGGTCATGGGGCCGGGTGTGGACACGGCAAGGACAAAGCGCCCGACCTGAGTCGGGCGCTTCTGCGTTGTGCTTCGCGCAGGCGAGTCACCTCCTCCGGAAACCCCTTGCACGATCTAACGGTCGAGCGCCTCCCGAAACCGCACCACATGCTCCTCCGTGAGCCCACCCATCTCGAACAACGCGACCCCGTTCGCCCCCGCGTCGCGAGCGACGTGCACGGCTTCAGCCAACTGCTCCGGTGAGAGGCTGGGCAGGAAGAGCCCGCTGTAGAGCGGCGTGCCCGCGGGCAAGGCGGACACCCCTTTGCTCGTGGCTGTTCCGATCCAGGGAACATCCTCTTCGTAGAACTCGTGATAGATCATCGGGAACACGGCGTCGAGCGGCCACTGGTCCCAGGCCTGGCGCACGAGCTGCCGGGCCAGGGTCGGTGTGGGAAAGACCGCCGCGGTGATGGGCTTGCCGTGCGCATGGACGGCGTCGGCAAGTGCCCGGACCACTCCCGTCACGCTGTTCCAGCGAAACTCCCGCCACGCGACATCCTGCGTCGGGTCGGGCAGTTCAAGCGGGTCGGTGCCGCTCTGTTCCCGAAACGTCTCGCGGCACACGTCACAGTAACAGAAGTCGAACTCAGGATACTCGCGGTCCTGCACCAGCTCGTACTTCGCCCAGAGTCCAACCGGAAGGATCACATCCGAGTGACGGATGTAGTCGAGGTGCACGCCATCTACGGCTTCATCGCGTGCGATGTCGCCCACGATTCCCTGCAGATACTCGCGCACCGGCTCGCGGGTGGGGCAGACCCATTGGTAGTAGCCGACATAGGGCGGTTTCTCGAGTGTCGATTCGAGGTTGCGGCTCACGGTGTACCACTCGGGATGGTGCTGTTGTGCCCAGCGGTCGCCACTTCGATTCAAGATCCACACCCACCGGTGATACTCGAGGCCCTCCGCGTGCGCCGGCGGCGCGAGCAGCTCCGTGTCACCGCCGGACACGAGTACCGCACGGATACCCGCCTCGCGCGCTCGTTGGAACTCGCGCTGCCATTCATCTCGGGTCCGTTCACGGCCGCCATGGACCCATGCCCATGCTTTGAAGCCCACTGCGTTTCGCCCCGCTGCACACCCGCCGAAGGCCGGCAGCACACCGAGTCCCAGCGCCGTTCCGCTGAGCGCCTCGAGAAACTGTCGTCGTTTCACCGCTCGCACTCGGAATCAGTCATGACGCCAGAGCTTCCCGTCCTGGCGAATATGCCACTGCGCTTCACCGGTGAGTCCGACGGCCGTTGCCTCGAACCCGTCCGCCGAACCCTCCATGCCAACCTCAATGGGTCGTCCATCCGTGGTTACGATCGCTCGAACACCAAGTTCTTCCAGCGTGGCCGCGTAACGACCGTGCTCCTGGCGGTAGCGCCGCTGGGCATAGTACACCTCGCGAAGCGCCCAGTGTGGCACGGGATCGCGAGGCGGCCGAACGGAGACCGGTCCCCGCCCCACCACGGCCTCACTGAATTGTACGATCCCCCAGCGCTCCGGCATGTGCATGTTCACGGCACCCTGCGGCGACCAGACCCAGTTCTCCTCGGGGAGCGACTCGCCCGTCGAGGGGTCGACCGCCTTCTGGTAAGCCCGGCCCACGACATCGAGGTACCATTGCACTCGGGAGAAGTTGAGGCGCCAGTGATCCCCGTCGCCAGGGGGCCGCAGCCGGAGCGCAGACCAAGGCACCGCGACCTCCACCGTCCACCCGCGATCGCGATCCGATGGGTCGTTGATCGTCCCATCAAGGTGGACGGCCGCTCCGAGACCCTCGGCGTCCCATGAGGTCACGGCCGAACCCCGATCCCGGTACGGCTTGGGCAGCATGAGATCCCACACGGTGCCCATCGCATTGATCTCGATCTCGAAGTAGTCCTGCGTATCGCCGTTGGGATCGATGAACACTTCGAAGTCGTTGTCACGGTAGATGACGGCGTCACGCTCAGTCAGCGTGGCCCAGAGGTGTGGCTCCTCCAGGTTGGCGCCGACATAGAGGAACGTCTCGTCCCACAGCAGCTTGACCTGCGTCCGCCAGGTGGGCGTCGGTCCTTCCGCGCCCACGATGTCCATGAACGGCTCGCTCCACCGGGCGGCCCGCCATGCCGGCTCATCGAGCCGACCATCCACCGTGAGCGGGTCCGGAGCTCGGTAGCAGACGTAGTGTCGCACGGCGGGTGGATCGACAACGAGCGCACCATCGGGTACGGCGGGCGGGTTGCCACTGCACGCGCCGGCTAGCGTGAAGGCCGCGACGGTACCGAGGACAATGCGATGGATAGTAACTGGCCGGTGACGGGTGAGGGCGGGCAATGATCTCCTAGCGCCCAATCCGGACAGGCATTCGTTTCGCACCCCAGGTACCCGGAGCACCATCGAACCGGCCCGCGCACCGCGCGCCACACCCGGTGCAGCGGCCGTCATCGGTGAGATTCCAGGTACCGAGCACGTACCAGTCCCGCGCGATGAGCAGCTGGCCGCAGTCGTGGCACAGCGTACTACCGCCCTCCACGTCGTGCACGTTGCCGGTGTAGACATATCGAACACCGTTGCGCATCGCGACCTCGCGCGCTCTGGTGAGCGTGCTCGATGGAGTCGGGGGCACATCGAGCATCTTCCAGTCCGGATGGAACGCCGTGAAATGCATCGGTACATCGGGTCCAAGGTGCTCAACCACCCACTGCGACATCTCCTCGAACTCCCTGTCCGAATCGTTCTTGCCCGGAATCACCAGCGTCGTGAGCTCGAACCAGACCTCAGTCTCATGCTTGAGGTAGACCAACGTGTCGAGCACAGGTTGCAGGTGACTCTTGGTGATCTGCCAGTAGAAGTCCTCGGCGAACGCTTTGAGGTCGACGTTCGCGGCATCCATGTGCCGGTAGAATTCGCGCCGTGGCTCGTCGCACACGTATCCAGCCGTCACCGCCACCGTCTTGATGCCGCGCTCCCGACACGCCTGCGCCACATCGATCGCGTACTCGTGGAAGATCACCGGATCATTGTAGGTAAAGGCGACGCTCCGGCAGTCGAGCCGCTCAGCCGTCTCGGCGAGCCGGGCTGGAGAGGCCGCGTCCGCCAGGGTGTCGGTTTCCCGTGACTTACTGATGTCCCAGTTCTGGCAGAACTTGCAGGCGAGGTTGCACCCGGCCGTACCGAACGAGAGGACGGGAGTGCCCGGCAGGAAGTGGTTCAGCGGTTTCTTCTCGATGGGATCAACGCAGAATCCGCTCGAACGTCCGTAGGTGGTGAGAACGATCTCGGTGTCCTGGCACATCCGCACGAAGCACATACCCCGCTGGCCTTCTCGCAGACGACAGTACCGGGGGCACATGTCGCATTGAACCCGACCGTCGTCGAGCACGTGCCAGTACTTGGTGGGAACGACTGCTCCAGCCATGTTGCCCATACTGCCACCGGAACCGGATGGGGACGTCTTTAACGATAGGCGATCCGCCTCCGGTACAACACCCACAGCATTGCCGCGTGGCACCGTCGCTAGTGACGGCTGGCGGCCTCGAGCTCGGCATAACCCAGGAACCACTCCGCCCTGTCTGTTCGCTCCTCATCTTCATGCACCACCCAGGCACTCGGTGCTCGCACCGCTTCGCCATCGTCCCGGACAACTGCAAACCGGTGCTCGCCACGAGGGCCCAAGGCATTGATGACGATCACGTGCTTGCCGGCGGCGTCGAGAACCGCGTGGACATTGTACGCCACACCGGCCCGCCGCCAGCTGCCCAAACGACGAATCGACACGGGTCGCAACATTGGATCACCTCCGCAGTCGTTGGCACTCTGATCAACCTTGTTGCATAGCCGGTGCCACCGACCGGGGCCGATGTGCGACCTCGCAACCTGCTACTTCACGAGGAGTTATGACGTAGGTGAGGGAGATCACGTGGGAACGGACGCCTCAAAACGAGGCGCGCTGCGCCATCTTGAGGCAATCTTCAAGGTCCCCCCAATCAGGCGCGCAGGTGGCGCTCCAGTCGTTCCTGCTCCGACGTTGCTCGACGTTTGGAGAGCCGCAGCATCCGCCGTGCGTGAGCGACGGACGAGACCACGACGGCAGCACTCACGAGGACCACGACACCCCACGCGACGGGTCTCTGCTTCGCCAGTCCCACACCCGAGCCAAGCACGGTCATCGCCCCGGCGACCAGCTCTAACACTGCGAGCCGTGAGCTGCCGAACAGCGTGCGCACACGCAGGCGAAGCTTGAACCACCCAGACAGGGCGGATAGGAGTCCGAGGACGAGGAGGAGAATACCCATGGCTCGGGCGATCCGACTCGGCCGTCCTACTCGGAGCGACGCCTTCGGTCCCGCTGCCGTTTGAGCCGCAGCAGGCCGGAGAGCGTCGCCACGCCGACGGCGAGCGCCACGAACACTACGATCGGCGGAAGGAACACGATGGCAATCGTCCGATCCAGCCATCCGAACCGCGCGTCATGGAACATCGCCCAGATGAACCTGACCGTGACGTACCCCGACACGCCAACCCACCCCGCGTTGAGCGCGAGCCATACCCACATCACGGGCTGGCGCCAGATGCGATGCTTGCTCGGGGCCTGCGCGTTTCCCATCAAGACCTCAAGAGCGGCGAGCGTCGAACGCCGCGCACGTCACGGGGAACTCACGCCAGAACCGACACGGCGTAGACGATCACCCACAGGCCGGTCACGAACATCACTGAAAACGCGCCCATGGCGACACGCACCGCCTTCTCAGCGCCAGTTCTGATCCCCTCCGACCCGAGACCGAGCCACTTGGCCGCCTCCCGTCCCGCAGCGTCGACGTACACACCACCGGCGACGAGCGCGACGTACGGCCACCACGAATGGTCCATGAGCATCAGGACACCGGCCAGCGGGAGGAGCCACAGCACGACCTGATCCCACCAGGCGGTGTTCAGCTCGAGCCGCCGAAATAGTGGGTCGGTCTCGTCAGCCTTCTCCTGGAGCCCGAGTTGCTGTGCGAGCTCGAAGTCGACCACCGAGATGAGCTGGCCGAGTGCGAGCAGACCGACCAGCAGAGCAATGATCCCCGTTACGATGAGCATAACACACCTCGACCACTGTGGATCGTCGC
>JBDHAB010000011.1:0-77675 GCA_039588295.1 Gemmatimonadota bacterium | reverse complement strand
TTCACGTTCGGGCTCAGCGCGCAGCTCTCGTACAGCTTCACGGAGGCGAAGAACAACCTCAAGTCCACCGAGATTGCGAGCGTGTTGTGGCAGAACCAGCCGGTACAGGGCGATCCCAACAACCCGTTGCTCTCCCACTCCGAGTTCGGCCAGCGGCACCGCATCGTGGGCGGAGCAACCTATTCGAAGGACTGGTCCGAGAACGCTCGAACGCAGATCGGCGTCTTCCTGGAAATTGGGCAGGGGAACCGCTTCGCGGGAGCCGGCGGCAACCGGTATTCGTTCATTTATTCCGGTGACGTGAACGGAGACGGGTACGGCGGCAATGACATGATCTACATTCCCGCCGACCAGAGCGAGATCATCTTCGATCCGAATCCGAACACCGGCGCCACGCCGCAACAGCAGTGGGATGCGTTCGACGCGTTCATCGAGCAGGACAGATACCTGAGCGCGCACCGCGGGGAGATCGCCGAGCGGCATGGTGCGCTCAACCCGACGTACCAGACGGTCGATCTTCGGGTTCTGCAGGACTTCGCCATCCAAGCGGGGGGCACCCGCCACGGATTCCAGCTAAGCGTGGACATCCTGAACGTTGGGAATCTGATCAACTCGAACTGGGGCGTGCGGAAGGTGGCGAGCCCGGCGGCTACATCGCCGCTCACGATGACATTGTCGCCAGCGGACGACCCACAGGGTGTACCGCACTTCAACTTCACCGGACCGTCCGAGACGTTCGTCCCGGATCCGAGCATCCTGTCGCGTTGGCAGATTCAGGTGGGTCTGCGCTATCTGTTTAACTGACGGCTACCTGTTGTTCACCTTCGTCGCGAGCCCGGCTTCGGCCGGGCTCGTTTCTTTTTGGGGTATCGATAGCGTGGACTGGTTCTCCAGCACCGCTCGCTAGGTGTCGTGCTTGGGCGGGGAAGCGGTGTACCGGTGGATGATGCCCACAATGTCTGCCGGCCGCCGCGCCACATGATCTGGGGTGACAGCCCAGGTGTCCTGCGGCGCTACGCCATAGAACGCGCCGACGCTCACGACTTCCACCTTCACTTTCCGCTCAGCAAGTACCGCTCGTGCCTCGGCCGCGCAGAGCGCATCGGTTGCGTGATCGCCGATGTAGAACACGTAGCCAGGCTCGAGATGCGTGAGTGCCTCGAGACATTGCAGCAGCCCCTCAGGCGCCGGCTTCTGCCGTTTGAGGTCCACCTCCTCATAGCCGATCACGGCGGAGAAATGGTGCGCGAGGTTGGTGGTTTCCAGGATGGTCCAGATGTTGGACCTTCCGTTTTGGGATACGATGCCGTGCGGCAGATGCGTCAGCGCCTCCAACGCCTCGGCGATACCTGGGAACGCGGGAGTTTCCGTTTGGTCCTGTAGCTGATACTCCCCCCAGAGCGCGCCGGCGCGGTCGACCTGCGGCTCGGTCATGCCGAACGCTCGCGCGTAGAATGCGCGCCAGTTGACGGTGCGCGCCAGCGCGGCGTCGTAGTCGGCTTGAGACCGAAGCGCATCGAATGCGGAAGCCGGTCGTTCGGTGATCGTCTCGACGATCGCTCGCGTTACGGCCAGGTTCTTCCGCCGCGTGTCCACCAGCGTGCCGTCGAAATCCCAAATGACGGCGTGGGCACCTCGCGACGTGCGTGTGTGGCTAACGATGATGCCTCCCGGCTGTATGGCGGTTGCGGTGGTGCTTCATGCGCCGGTCCGCGGAATCACGTAGAACAGTACCGCGAAGAAATGACTCACACTTCCCACCATGACGAAGACGTGCCAGATCGCGTGGTGGTATGGCAACCGGCGCCAACCGTAGAACACGACGCCTCCGGTGTACGCCAGGCCTCCGAGCAGCAACAGAACGAGCCCACCCGTAGCCACGGCGGCAAGCAGCGGCTTCACTGCAATCGCCGCCAGCCAGCCAAGCGCGAGATACAGGGCCACCGACAGGACTCGAGTCCGGGGCTTGGCCAGCGCCTCCAACACGATCCCGACCGCGGCGAGGCCCCACACCACTCCAAACAGCGTCCAGCCCCACCCTCCGCGGAGGTTGACGAGCGTGAACGGTGTGTACGTTCCCGCAATCAGGCCATAGATGGCGGCGTGGTCCAGTACGCGCAGCACGGCCTTTGCCCGCGGCGACGGGATCGAGTGGTAAAGCGTCGACGCCGCGTACAGCACGATCAGTGTCGTTCCGTAGATACTGCACGAGACGATGTGCCAGGTATCGCCGCGGACGCTGGCGTACACCACGAGGACGACGAGCGCCACGACGCTCAACACCAAGCCGAGGCCATGCGTGATCGCGTGAGCGATCTCCTCCGCCACGGAATAACGCGCCGCCGTCGTTGGTGAGTGCATGGGTCTCGGTCTGCGTTCCTGACTCGGTGACAAGCATAGTAATCAACAAGCTTGTGCCGTCGAGGTCTACAGCGGGAAACCAGCGGTGTGGTCGGCCGGCTCGAGTGCGTATCCGGGTGGCATGCCGTCTGTTCGGATCCTATTCTACAGTGAGGCGCTTCTTCCCGAGCGCTGTGGACACCGTCGGAACGACATACTTGAAACAGAGCCGATGTCCCGCGAAGATCTCTCACTGAGCGAGGCACGTCGCATTGCCCTGGCGGCGCAGGGGTTCGACCGTCCTCGGCCGAGCGTGCGGGTCGACGCGCGTCACGTTCGCCGTACGATCCGACAGCTGGGGCTGCTGCAAATCGATTACGTCAATGTGCTCGTGCCGGCGCACTACCAGCCGCTGTTCTCTCGGCTGGGCACGTATGATCGGACTCGTCTCGACGCGCTCGTCTATCGACGCCGGGAGTTCACGGAGCAGTGGGCGCACGAGGCTTCGATCGTGCCGGTGGAGCGGTGGCCGCTGTTGCGCTATCGGGCCGAGACACAGGATCGTCGCATACGTGCCCTGTCGGCGTTTCTGCAGCAGCACCCGCGATATGTGGAGCGCGTGTTGCGGGAAGTGCGCGCGCGCGGACCGGTGACGGCGGATGACATTCCGGCACCCGTGGGCGCGGAGGGGCGCAGGGGTCGGGAGTGGGGCTGGACGTTCCCGAAGGTCGCGCTCGAGTCACTGTTCGTTCGGGGTAAGGTGGCGGTCGCCGATCGACAATCCAACTTTGCGCGGGTGTTCGATCTGGCGGAGCGCGTGCTCCCGACAGAGCAGTACGCCCGCACGGTGGGACGCGCCGAGGCGGAGCGCGAGCTCCTGCGACTGGCCGCGCGGGCCCACGGTGTCGGCACCGCCGGCGACCTGGCGGACTACTACCGGATGTCCGTCCGGGACGCCCGTCCGCACCTCGATGCGCTGGTGGCGGCGGGAGCGCTACGTGCGGTACGGGTAGAGGGCTGGCGTGAACCGGTTTTCCTTCATGTGGAGGCCCGCACTCCACGACGCATCGCGGCGGCGGCGCTCTTGTCGCCGTTCGATCCCGTCGTCTGGTACCGACCGCGCGTCGCGCGGCTCTTCGAGTTCGACTATCGCATTGAGATATTCGTGCCACGGGCGAAGCGGACCTGGGGGTACTACGTCTTGCCGTTCCTGCTCGGTGATCGGTTGGTGGCCAGGGTCGATCTCAAGGCCGACCGGCCGGGACGCCGTCTGTGGGTGCAAGCAGCATACATCGAGCGTGGCTGTGAGCCGGACACGGTTGCCCCGAGCCTCGCGGCTGAGCTGTGGACCATGGCGGCCTGGCTCGGTCTGGACGCCGTTTCGGTCGGCCGTCGCGGTGGGTTCGCGCGCCGGCTCGCCGCCCAGGTGCGCGCCTCGCCGCGGTGACCGAAAACAAATTGGCCGCCCCGAAGTTTCGGGACGGCCAAAGTGTTACTTCCGTGAAATGTGGCGTTAGCCGTCGATCACGGCGACGTTCTCCGCGGCCGGGCCCTTCTGGCCCTGCACGACGTCGAACTCCACGCGCTGACCCTCGCGCAACGACTTGAAGCCGTCACCCTGGATCGCGTTGTGGTGGACGAAGCAGTCCTTCTCACCATCCTCGCGTGTGATAAAGCCGAAGCCTTTGCCGTCGTTGAACCACTTCACGGTTCCTTTGGTACGCATTCCCGTACTCCTTCATGGTGGTGTTGATGGCGTCGGAGTCCGGGCGTGCCGCACTTACCGATCGTTCATCAGATTGCGCGGTCACTGACCCCCGCGTTGGGCTGCCGTCAGGTCGCGGTATCTTGCCCGCTCCCATCTGGCGAAAATGCTCGCTATACAACAAAAAAAGCGGGACCCGCGTGTCGCGAGGTCCCACAGGTGTTCACTCGAAACTCGGCACACAGCACTCCGTGTGCCATAACGCAACATAAAGGTAACGGTTCCACGGCTCAGACGCTAGTGGGCCCGGTCGCGGATCGAATGGCGGCCGCGCCCTCTTCGGCGCTTGGGTGTTAGGGATTTGTAACGTGTCGGTCACCTGGCTGGAACGAAGCCGTCGTACTTTGAATCTTCCAACACCATGGTTCATACGGGAGGGGTGATCATGCAGTCGCATGGTTTGCGCATTGGTCGCGCGATCGTACTGGTCGCGGCGGTGCTCGGGTGCCGGGACGAGCCGATCACGATCGCGGCGGAGTCGGAACCGCCGAGCGCCGCGGTCGAGGCGCCAACATTCGCTGAAGCGGTGGTGGATCAAGCTCCGCGCCGGCTCTCGAGTGGGGAGATCGAGTATCCCAATGAGCTTCGAGAGGCGGGGGTCGAGGGGAAGGTCGTGCTTGCGGGCATCGTGGGCGTGGATGGCCTGATTGAAGAAGGATCCGTGGAGGTGATGAGCTCCACGCACGCTGACTTCGAGCAGTCGGCCATCCAGGCGCTGCGGGACAGCCGGTTCGAACCAGGGGTTGTCGACGGAGAGGCGGTTCGGGTTCGCGTGGAAGTGCCGATTCAGTTTCGGCTCGCAAAGTAGAGCGGTCGTTCCCCGAACGTCGCGCCCGGCGCGTCGGCCGGTCGCGCCGAGTCTAGCGTCGCCGCTCGTGCTGCGCTGCGGCCTTCTCCACCAGCCGGCGGAGTTCGCGAATCGGTTCGGCGTGATCGTCGACCTGGAGCCGCAGCACGACATCGTTGTTGAGCCACTCGCCGCCGTCTTCCTTCACGATCAGCATCGCGGCCGACTGTACGCCCCGGCGGTCGCCACCCGCGGCTTGCCCGGCCTCTAGCGCCGCCAGGAGGCGGAAGGACAGATGGCCTTCCGCGTCCTCGAAGGCACGCACCATGTCATCGACCACTTCCGGTCCGGCAAGGATATTACCTTGAGCCGAACAGTACCGACCGATCTTGTGACCCGCCCACGCCGACGCGCGTGGCCCCGTGTACGTAGCGACCTCGCCCTTGGCGTTCATGATCGAGAATTGCCGGCCGAGCTTGCTCCACCGGTTCGGATGGGGATCGGGATCGTCTGCAAGAACGCGCTCGACAGCCTGCGCGGGGGTAACGCCATCGCGCAACAGGGCCAAGGCCTGCGGTCCGTAGCTCACGTCGACGATCGCTTGGGTCGCGACGACGCCGACGCCCGCCTCGCCCCAGATGACGCCGTTGCCGACCGAGAAAACGCGGGATTGAACGGCAACCCCAACCTCACCGGTTGCGGGATCCAACCCAACGATGGAGAACGTGGCAACGGGGAGCCACGGCTGCTCGGGTTGCTGCGCGGCCGCTCCGGCCGGTCCAAGCAGCGCAACGAGCACTACCACGCGGGCAATCAAGCGCTTGTGGGAGGGGGTCAGACACGATTGTCGCACGCGGCGGTTCCGGACGGTGAAGGCGGGGGGCGTGATGCGCGTCAGACGCGGCACAGCGTCTCAGGCCAGATCGTCGACCGAACAGTCCGGTACCTGCCCGTCGATGATGCGCCGCCCATAATCACAACAACCCTTGACAGCCGCTTCCTCCGTGGCGTAGGTGGTCGTGCCGCTGAACGCGCGTAAGCCCCGTCGATGACGAATGACCAGATCGAGGGTCCAACGTCCGGAGCCCCGGATCTGGAACGTGCGCGCCGTAATGGTGAAACCTCTGTAGGCGACTGAACTCAGCAGTAAGTCCCTGCTAGGGATACCGGAAGTATACCAAAGTGTACCCATGGTAGGGCCGGCGAACCGACTGATGAATGGCGGCCAACCATCTATATTATCGAATCCGTGATGCGACGCTTCGTGCTCTCTCAGCTGTTACTCACCGCGCTCCTCGCGTGTGATGCGCTGCCTCAGGCCACGCCCCCGCACGCGCTGACGCACACGGTGGCGCGTGCGGAGTGGGACATCCGCAGCGTGGGGGACGTGCGGTTCGGCCGTGTGGCGCTGGTTGCCGACCCCGATGGTCCTCGCCTCGAGGTCCGGAGGTTGTGGGATATCCTTCCCACCGTTCCGCAAGTCAGCATGCAGAGCCTGACTCCCTCGTTTTCGGGCAACAGCTTCGTGGTTGGCGATTTCGCGCGTGCTAATCGAACGCCACTCGGTGGGTACTTCGGCACGTTTCATCGTCCGCCGTCGCTCGCTGCGGCTACGGTCGGCCGGTCGCCTGACGGAAGACGAGCCCTGGAGCTGACCTGCCAACGAGAGACGGCGGGGTTCTGTGGTCTGTGGATTCAACTGTACGACTTTGAAGCGGCGCCCGACGCTCGACGCTACTTCGACAGCCGCGCCTTCTCCACGGTGAGTTTCTGGATTCGCGGGCACAGCGGCGGAGAGCGACTCCAGCTCAAGGCGGCCGATGCCGAGTGGGAGATGAAGGAAGACGCGCTGCCGGTGGGAGACGTGGCAGAGTTTCTTCCCGCGGGACGGGTGGACACGGTGTGGCAACAGGCCGTCGTTCCAGTCGACCGTTTTCCCTCGCGAATTGAGCGGGCGAGGCTCGCAATGATTGTGTTCGAGGCCACGGCTGCCGGGACTTCCAGCGTGGACCTCGGTCCCGTTGCGTTCTCCATGCAACCGGACGGGCTTCCGCCGTTGCCGGAACCCGAGCGCTCAGCGGAGTCCGTCCGTGTGCCGCACAAGGCGACATGGGTGTGGAATACGGCGGAACTGCTCGACGACTCCGATGGGCAGGCGGAGTTGCTCGATTTTCTGGAGCGGGACGGGTTCGACCGGGTGTTTCTCCAGCTTCCCGGCGTCGCCGGCCAGCCGAGCGATCCCGGTGAGCTGCAAATCGATGCCGTGGCGATGCGGCCGCTGGTCGCAGCATTCCATCGGCGGGGAATGCGCGTGTACGCGCTCGACGGGTATGCGCCGTATGCACTGCCGGAGTTTCATGACGGCGTGCTCAAGACGGTGGACCACGTAATCCGCTACAATCGGCAGTCGGCCGAGCAGGAGCGCTTTTACGGTATTCGCTACGACATCGAGCCCTACCTGCTCCCGGCATTCCACGGCCCTCGGCGCGCTGTGCTGCTTCAGGGGTTGCTGGAACTCACGGCGAAGTCGGCCGCGCGCGCGCGCTCCGGTGGTCTTGCCTACGGTGCGGACATTCCCTTCTGGTATGATACGCTGTCAGACGATACGTACGAGAGAGTTACGGTGGAGTTCCGTGGGGTCGACAAGCCTGTCAACGAACACATCATCGATTTGGCGGATGACGTCGCGATCATGGACTATCGCACGGTGGCCTATGGTGCGGATGGCACCATCCGGCACGCGAGCGGTGAGCTCGAATACGCCGCGGCGCTGGGCAAGCCGGTGTTCGTCGCGCTCGAGACATTCGAGTTGCCGGACGAAGTGCTGCTGGATTTCCGTGGCGAGCCGAGACGCGGCCTGCCCGAGACCGCACCGGCCGAAGATTTCGTCGTGCTCGCTCCTGCGCGCGACTCCGTCCACGTGGCCTATGTGGCGGGCGCTTTGGAGCCGGGCGACGCGGGTCTCGTGGCGATCACCCAGTGGATGGAGCGTCAGGGACTGGATCCGCACGTGGCCCGGTGGTGGCCGGTCAGCAAGCGTGTGGAGGTGCCGGCGGACAAGATCACCTTCGCGCGGCACGATGCACGACGCCTGGAGGCCGTGATGGAAGGGACGGCCGTTGAGTTTCAGCGGTACTCGTCGTTTGCGGGCTTCGCGCTCCACTACGCGCAGAGTTACATGGAACTGGTCGGCAACGGAGCGCGGCCGCGCTAGCAACGATCGCCTAGGGGAAGACCCCCCGCTCTCTGCTGCGGAGTGAGGCCAGCACGTCGGCCGTGAACGGATTCTGCCCCGCCCGCAGTGACGCTACCCAGGCGAGACGTTCCGACCGCTCCTGGTTGCTCATCGTCCAGCGAGCAAAGGCCGACAGATCGTCAATCGCCCCCTGGGTATCGCCGGCCAAGGCTCTAGCGACGCCGCGCGCATCCCTGGCCCACCCCTGATTTGGAGCAAGTGCGACCACGTGGTCGCAGGTCCAAAGAACCTCGGCCGCTTGCTCCCAGAGGCTTCCATACCAGCACAGCGGTAGCCAAAACGATGCGGAGCGTGCAGGCCGCGGGTCGAGGGCTTGTGCGTCTCGGTATGCCGACATCGCCTCGGCAACGTGACCGTCCCTCGCCAGACGCTCTGCTTGCATCATCTGGCTGACGGCCGCTGCGCTATCCGCCGAGGTCACGGCCTCGTCGCGCTGAAGCTCGAACTTTACGGGGATTCGAACGAGCACCTGGGCGAGCTGGCCTTCGGCGCGACTAGGCCTAAACCGGGATTCCCGCAGCATCGCCACGGCGGGAGGCTCGAACGCGTCGTCCGACGAGGCAATCACACGGATCGTGCCCGGGACGACGTTGCCGGAGGTATCGACTACGGCCTCGAGCAGCACGGAGCCCTCGATGCCCGCCTTGACCATGGCTGGTGGATAGGCGAGCGGTGGGCTCCACACATGCTGGGGCAGGGTGACGTCCAACGGAACGACTGATCCGGGCCGGGCGCACGAGGCCAGTACGAGTGGAGCGATGATCGCAAGGGGAGCCGATCGAAGAAGAGGGCCCATCCAGCGAAGTTGGCGCTGAAGAGCGCCATCCGAATGCCGCCGTCGACGGGAAGGCATGTGTCACCGCCGTTGAAGAACACCGTGAACAGTATCCCTACCAGGAGCTACCCCCGGCCCGGGTGGCCGTTCCTCCTCCCCAGGGGCACATCCGAATGCCGAGTCGGTACAACCGTGGTAGCGTTTGGCCCAACGCGGCCTGGCTGGTGCTCAGGCGGCCGAGTGGTGAGTTTCCGAGACCGTGTGAGGAGCCTCGATGACCGCAGAACCTTTCTTCACCGAACTCATCGGCGTGATGGCCGTGATCACGATGATCCCGGTCCTCTTCCTTTGGCTGGAGCGAACGACCAAGTGGAAGGTGTTCAACATCCTCCCGGCCATCATCTGGATCTTCCTCACCCCGATCTTCCTCAGTAACCTCAACGTCATCCCCAGATCTACACCCATCTACACGACCTTCCGGTCGTTCGCCGTACCGATGTTCATCGTGCTGATGCTGTTGGACATCAACATCCGGCAGGCGATCAGAGTGGCGTGGCGTGGGGCCGGCGTGCTGGTGCTTGGGGCCATCGGCATCGTCGTGGGGGCGGCCATCTCGTTTTACCTATTCCGCAACGGTCTTCCGCCCGATACCTGGAGAGGATACGGTGCGCTGGCCGGAAGCTGGATCGGCGGCACCGGTAACTTAGCCGCGGTGGCGGAGAGCCTCGACACGCCGGGCGAAATGGTCGGGATGGTCGTGCTGGTGGACAACTTCGTGTACGTCTTCTACTTCCCGCTGATCCTGACGTGCAAGCGCTGGGCGAAGAGCTTCAACCGGTTCACCGGTGTGTCGCAGGGACTCATCGATCACATTACCGAGACCCAGGCGCAGGTGGAGAAGAAGTCTCATGAAGTGCACTTTCGCGACGTCCTGGTGCTGTTGGGCTTCGGCTTCACCACGATCCTTGCCGCGAACCAACTCGCAGCGGTCCTGCCCGCGATTCCCCCGGTGTTCACGGAGAGAACCTGGGCCATTCTGCTCGTTACCACGTTTGGGATCCTTCTCTCTGCGACGCGACTCAAGAACGTGCCCGGCACCGAGCCATTGGCCATGGGGTTGGTCTACATCTACATGACGATGCTGGGTGCACAGGCCGACCTACGCAACATCGGTGGAGCGCAATGGTTCCTCGTTGCCGGCTTCGTATGCATCCTATTTCATCTTGTCTTCGTCGTCATTGGAGCCCGGCTGTTTCGGCTTGATGTGAGCATGGCAGCTGTCGCGAGCGTCGCCGCGGTTGGTGGCGCGGCCTCTGCACCGGTCGCTGCCGGGTATCATCGCGAGGAGTTGGTGCCGATCTCGATCATGTTGGCGCTGGTCGGCTACGCACTGGGGAACTACTTGGGTGTCGCAACGGCCTACTTGTGTAATCTGATGACGTGAGTGTGGAGTGGGGCAAGGTAATGATGGCACGGCGGCGGTCGCCGACTGTCGGCCGGCAGAAGTGCATGGAGGGCAGTCCATGGCTCATATCCTCGTAGTTGACGACGATCCCCGTCAACGCGCGACCTTGAGTAAGATCCTCGGTCGGATGGGTCACGATGTCGCAGTGGCAAAGGACGGCGTGGACGCGCTGAACACCGTCACGACGCAGCCATTCGCATTGGCGTTCGTGGACCTGTTCATGCCGAGGATGGACGGCCTTGAGCTGATTCCCAAACTGATGCTCCAGACTCCGGACACCAAGATCGTTGCGATGTCGGGTGGGGCGTTTGGTGGAAAGGCTCTCGACCTGCTCCGAGCCGCGGAGAATCTGGGCGCCGTGCGGCGCCTGGAAAAGCCCTACGGCGTGGACGAGGTACAGCAACTCGTTGAGGAGCTGATTGGCAGGGAGACGAGCTAGCTTGACGACCGCCGCTGCCCCGAAGCCGTCGATCTATCCGATTCTCTCGGTGAACTTCGTCGGCACGCTGGGCTTCAGCATCGTCCTGCCATTTCTCGTGTTTCTGGTTACTCGATTTGGCGGCAACGCGCTCGTCTACGGCATCATGGGCGCCACGTATTCCTTCTTTCAATTGATCGGCGCGCCGATCCTCGGCCGGTGGTCGGATCGGTACGGCAGAAAGCGCATCCTGCTCCTGAGCCAACTCGGCACGCTCACGTCGTGGGCGATCTTTCTGGTGGCGCTTGCACTGCCGGTTACGCCGATGCTGGCGGTGGAATCACGGCTGCTCGGAGCATTCACGATTACGCTACCCCTCGCGGTCTTGTTCTTTGCCCGTGCGCTCGACGGTATCACCGGCGGCAACGTGTCGGTTGCGAATGCCTATCTGGCCGACATCACCGACGACAACGAGAGAAGCGCCAACTTCGGCAGGATGGCCGTGTCCGCGAACCTGGGGTTCGTGCTCGGGCCCGCCATTGCGGGCGCGTTGGGTGCCACGGTGCTGGGTGAGGTGCTCCCGGTCACGGCGGCACTCCTCATCTCTGTGGTGGCGAGCTTGATCATTGCATTGAAGCTCCACGAGACGCAGCGTTGCACGCTCGAGGTAGATCCGGAACACGCGAACGTGCGCAAGGTGATGGGCCAGGAGCAGAAGGAGTGCTTTCAGCTCAAGGGCGCACCGAAGCTCTCCATGCGACAGATACTCGCCCTTCCCTCCATCCCGCTCCTCCTGAGTGTGTACTTCCTGGTGTTCCTGGCCTTCAATCTGTTCTACATCGCGTTTCCCATCCACGCCGCAACCACCCTGGAGTGGTCGTTGACCGACACCGGCATCTTCTTCTCGGCCATGGGGCTCATGCTGGTGGTGGTGCAGGGACCCGTGCTCAAGCGCGCATCCAAGATGTGGCCTGATCAGCTCCTGATCCTCGGCGGCAGCCTGCTGCTTGCGGCGAGTTTCCTGTTCTTCGTCTCGCGGAGCACGCTATCCATCTACGTCGGTACCGCCGTTCTCGCGCTCGGCAATGGGGTCATGTGGCCGTCGCTCCTCGCCGTCATCTCCAAGGCGACCGATCAACGCGTGCAGGGTGCGGTGCAGGGCTTCGCCAGCAGCTGCGCGGCCGTGGCGAGCATTGTGGGCCTCTTGGCTGGCGGGTTGCTCTATGGAGTGTTGGGGGCGGTCGTGTTTGTCCTGTCGGCGGCGATCACGGCGGTGGTGTTCCTTCTCGCGATGACCCTTCGTCGATCGCAGAAGGCCGGGATCACCGAAGCCTAGCCCCGGAGTCAGCTCTCACGCTTCACCCCGAGCGGAAATTACTGAGCATATCTATGGTGATTTCTGCGCCTCGAGGTAGGCGAGGAGCACCGCCGCCATCGCCTGGGCACCCACGATTATCGATTGCTCGTCGGCCATGAAACCGGGGCTGTGCGGCATGCCGACATATCCGAGTTCGGCGTTCGAGACGCCGAGCCAGTACATGGCACCAGGAATGTGCTGCTGAAAGTGGGCAAAGTCCTCGCTGAAGTACGGCGTCACCGTGTTGGATACCACCAATCCCTCCGGGCCCACCACCGAACGGATCGTCTCGAGCATCGAGCGGACGAGTTCCGGTTCGTTGAACATGTCGGGCAGTACGAGATCCTCGTAGCTGAGTTCGTAGGAGATCCCCGGTCGGCGGATTGCGGCGAGGCGCTCCTCGATCTGCCGGCGCGCGCGGGCCCGTGCTTCCTTGCTTCCGGCCCGCACCATGCCCGCGACGACCCACTCCCGGCTTTCGGTTCCGGCCCGTGGCCGGCCGACCATGGCGATCACGAAGTCCTCCGGAGCGACCTCTTCGCCAGTGCTGGCGGAACGTACGGCTCGGGCGTAGGCCCCGGCTGCGTCTGCCAGCTCCTCCTCGCCGCGGACGGTGACCACGACGCGGTCGAGACCGGGGAGAGCCAGACCCTCGACGCTGCCGAGCTGTCCGACTTCGAGCGGCGCGGAGTGGACCGCAAAGATCGCCGTGGGCGCGGGATCTTCGAGCACGCCGTCTTCGATCATGGCCCACGCGCCCCGCACATTCTCCTCGGCGGGCTGGAAGATGAACTTGACCGTACCTGGGAGCGCATCCCTGACCTCGGTGAGCGCCTCCGCAATGCCTAGCCCAACGGTGGTGTGAATATCGTGGCCACAGATATGACGGACGCCGGCATTCTCCGACGCGAAGGGCGCTGGATCCGGTGCCTGCGAGAACACGGCGTCCATATCTGCGCGGTAGGCTACGACAGGTCCGGGCTCGCCCCCTCGAAGGAGACCCACGACTCCATGTCCCCCGATTCCCGTCTGGACCTCGAGACCCAGCGCCCGCAATCGGGCCGCAACCAGCGCAGCCGTCCGTTCCTCTTGGCCCGAGACCTCCGGGTGCCGATGGATGTCACGACGCACCTCGATGAGTTCCCCGCGGACGCGCTCCAGCCGGCGACCGATCCGCTCGACGAGCGTGGGGTCCTGCGCATGCGCGGTGCCGACGCTCGCGATCAGGGCGAGGCTGGAGAGGAGTACTGCGTGCGTTACGTGGTGGGTACCGTCCATCGTCGTTCCTCCTGTGAGTTGCCGTCGCGTCTGCGGCGGGCGAACGAAGAAACACCGCTGGACGACTGGAGTTCCTCCCGCACCCGTCCTGGCCTGTTTCCGGACAGCGCTACATAATACGGAATCCCGCTGATCGGGCATCCAGCTGTGAGTCGGGCTTAAGGCTCGCAGCCGGGCGCTGGAGACCCAACATGAAACCATCTGATGTCGCCGCAGTGCTTGGCACGCTCAGCCGCAAGCCGCTCGACGACGAAGTGGACGTGTACGGACTGACGCACCCCGGACTCGTGCGGCAGACGAACCAGGATCACTTCTTGATCGGTTCGCTGCGCAAGCTCATGGAGGTGCATTACACGAGCCTGCCTGACGTCGAGCAGCTTCCGCTTGCTGGCGAGCGCCTCGCGTATCTCGCGATGGTCGCGGACGGGGTGGGGAGCGGAGAGAAGGGTGGAGAGGCAAGCCGGCTCACGGTGGAGGTCGCGTCGCAGTACGCGGCGTACGGGATGAGCTGCTACTATACGGCCGATTCACGGGACGAGAAGTCCTTTTTCGATGCACTGCAGGAAGCGGCCATGCAGTGCCACAGCACGGTCTTGGACCGAGCAGAGGGAGATCCCAGCCGACGTGGTATGGCGACCACCCTGACGTTGTGGATCGGAGTGTGGCCGTGGTCGTACCTCCTCCAGGTGGGTGACAGCCGCTGTTACGTGTTTCACGGCGGCCAGCTCACGCAGATCAGCCGGGACCAGACGATGGCGCAGGCGTTGGTCGACCAGGGGGTGGTCGAGCGATCGGAGATCATGAATTCGCGGTGGGCCAACGTGTTGTCGAGCGCGATCGGCGGGCACGAGGCGGCTCCAGTCGTGACCCGGATCAGACAATCGTGGAAGAGCGTCGGTCTGCTGTGCAGCGACGGCCTCACAAAGCACGTGTCCGACGAGCAGATCGCCGAACGCCTCGGCACGATGACCTCTGCGAAACAGGTGTGTGAGGCACTGCTCCAGGATGCGCTCGACGATGGCGGCACCGACAACATCACCATCATTGTCGGGCGGGCGGTGCACAATGATGAAGCGTGAGGGTGAGGCGATCCACGAGTTAGCATCCTAACCGGCCGGTGACGTTCTCACGCGGCAACGGGAGTGGGGTGCCCTTTGCCATCGCGCTCGACTCGATCGGGATCGACAACGACATCCGCGTCCATGACGCCGTGACTGCAGGGCGGATCGCGAGGAGGATCCACATGCGACATGCGAGCGTAGTGTTCGTGATCGCCGTGTCCGTGTCCGGGGGATGCCAGTCCGGCGAGCCTACGACCAGTGAGACCGTGGCTGCGGTGTTCTCGGGTCAAGGGGCCGAGTGGGTCGACCTCAGCTACGCCTACGACGAAGCCACCGTGTTCTGGCCCACGGCACAGCCGTTCGAGCTTGAGGTGGTGGCGGCGGGCATGACCGAGGGAGGGTACTACTATGCGGCGAACAACTTTTGCGTGGCCGAGCATGGCGGTACGCACCTCGACGCACCGATCCATTTTGCCGAGGGCAGGCACACCGCCGATCAGGTGGAGATCGATCGCGTAGTCGGCGCCGCGGTGGTGGTCGACGTCAGTGCCGTCGCCGTGTCCAGCCCGGATTATCAAGTCAGCGTGAGCGACCTCGAAGCGTGGGAGGCGAGCCACGGTCCGATCCCGGGCGGTGCCGTGCTGTTGTTGCGCACAGGTTGGGGGAGCCGGTGGCCCGACCGCGGCCGCTACCTCGGCACTACACTGACCGGTGCCGACGCCGTACCCGAGCTGCACTTCCCCGGGCTCCACCCCGATGCCGCCCGCTGGCTGGTGGAGAACCGGCAGATTGATGCACTGGGAATCGACACCCCGAGTATCGACTACGGGCAGTCGACGCTGTTCGAGAGTCACCAAGTTCTCTACGCCGAGAACGTTCCGGCCTTCGAGAACGTGGCCGCGCTCGAGAAGATGCCTGCGACCGGGGCCTACGTCGTCGCGTTGCCGATGAAGATCGTGGGTGGGAGCGGAGGGCCGCTGCGGATTGTGGGGGTGATCCCGCGCGAGTCACTCTGATCGCTGCCGACTGCCTCCGCCACGGTTCCGTTGCTTTCTCCGCTCGTAGAAGCGCCGCGCTTTCGCCCGGTTCCCGCACACGCCCATCTCGCACCACTTACGGTTGTGCTTCCGGCTGGAGTCGATGAACATCCAGCCGCAATCCTCGCTGGCGCACGTCCGCACCCGTGCGAGCGCCGGCGCGGTGAGGAGCTGACTCGCCGACCACGCGATAGGCCACAGCATGGCGGTCAAGTCGTCACGCCGAGCCGGCCACCCCCACACAAAGGTCGGCGTCGCAGATGCGAGCTCCACTTGAGCCGGAACGTCAGCCAAACGACGGTTCAGCTCCTCCAGGGCCCGCGTTGCAGGCTGCTTCCGGTTCGACACGGCAAGAAAGATCGCGTGTATAGTCTGGCGGAGCGTCCAGGCCTCCTGTAACGCGCGCCGGGCTGCGGTGGGTCGCGCCTCGGCCTTCGACAGCAGGAGCTTCTTGGTCCGCGGCGACAACAAGCCGGCCTCGTGGCTCCATGCCGCCAAGCGACTGAAGTCGGGCAGCCGCTCTCCCGTGCTCGCCTCGAGCTGATCCCAATCGACCGTGTTGTTGAAGTCGAGGCAGAGCCACTCACCCACCCATTTGAACGGCTGAGAGCCCTCCGTCTTGGTCATCGATCCAGATCCCCCCCCAGCGAGGTAACCTCAGGTAGAATCTAACCCACATTGACGGCTTGACAAGTTATAAACCTCGAGGTACAATAACCAGTAAGATACGCTATATCGGTTTCACATGAACGCTCAGTACGGAGGTCCACATGTTGGAAAGTGAGCTCATTGCCGATGAACTGGACCGGATGGCACACGGGGGTGCGTGGCATGGGCCGGCAATTCAGGAAGCTCTCAGTGGGATCCCGGCGTCCGACGCCGTAGCGCGGCCGATCCCTGGGGCCCACTCGATCTGGGAGATCGTGCTCCACATGTCCGCCTGGGCGGGCGAGGTCACACGTCGCCTCTGGGAGGATGCGCGACCCCTCACGGGTGAGGCGGATTGGCCGAGGGTCCAGCAAATGGGCGACGCCTCGTGGAGCGAGGCGAGGTCACGGTTGGTCGAGGCCCACCGTCGACTGCGCGATGCCATCCGGGAGTTTCCCCCGACTCGGCTCAGCGAACCGGTCGAGGGAGTTTCCGTCGCCGGACGCACCGATTCGTTCTACGGCATGCTGCACGGCCTCGCGCAACACGACGCGTATCACACGGGCCAAATCGCGATGCTGAAGAAGGCGTTGGCGAACGGCGCGTGAGTTGGACCGTCTGGGCGCCGTGAGCCACGCGGTGTGATCCCGCGCGCGGGGTGACGCCGGCGACTTCGCTACCATCGACGGGTATCGCCGTGAGCGATCAGTCGCACGCCGCGGTGGCGCGTCAGATAGTTCCAGGCCCACTGCACGAAGACGAGCACGCGGTTCTCGAACTCGACGACGTACATGAGGTGTACGAAGAGCCATAGCAGCCAGGCGGGGTATCCAGAGAAGCGCAGCCGGCCGAAGTCCGCCACGGCGGCAGCGCGCCCGATGGTTGCTAGCTGTCCCTTGTCCCGGTAGCGAAATGGCGGAACAGGCTTTTCTCGCAGGCGTCGCTTGACTGCGGCGGCCACGTAGCGACCCTGAGCCATCGCAACGGGGGCGACCCCTGGGAGCGGTTCGCCTGTCTGGTGCGTGAAGTTGGCGAGATCCCCGAGCACGAAGACCTCGGGATGGCCGGGAATGGTGAGATCGGGTTCCACGACGATCCGGCCCACGTCGTCGAGTTTGGCCCCGGTGGCGGTCGCAACGGCCTGCCCAAGCGGTGATGCTCTGACTCCGGCTGCCCACAGCACCGTCCGGGTCGGTATGGATTCAGTTGCCTTCTCCGTTCGTAACTGCACTCCGCGTTCGGAGATGTCGGTTACCAGCGATCGCGTGCGTACCTGGACGCCCAAGTGGGTGAGTGACCGGTCCGCTTTGGCAGAGAGATCGGTGGGATAGCTAGGTAGGACCCGTTCGGTGCCTTCCACCAGCAGCACGCTCGCCGTGGTCGTGTCAACCGCACGGAAGTCCCGTTTCATGGTTTGGTTGGTGAGCTCCGCGATGGCGCCGGCCAGTTCGACGCCTGTCGGTCCCGCCCCGACCACTACGAATGTGAGCCATGCGGTGCGCTCGCCCACGTCCGGCTCGCGCTCTGCTGCCTCGAAGGCGCGCAGGATGCGTGTGCGGATCTCAGTGGCGTTCTCGACCGTCTTGAGGCCGGGCGCGTGCCGTTCGAACTCGTCGTGACCGAAGTAGTGATGTGTGACCCCCGTCGCAATGACCAGCGTGTCGTACGACACTTCCCCATCGGCAAGCAGGACGCGTCTGCCCGTCGCGTCGACGCCGATCGCGTCGCCGAGCCATACGCGCACGTTGCGCTGCCGCCGGAGTATCCAGCGGAGTGCGGAGCTGATATCGCCCGGCGATAGTCCACCCGTCGCCACCTGGTACAGCAGCGGTTGAAAGAGGTGGAAGTTCCGCCGATCGATGAGGGTGACCTCGACCGGTGCTCGTCGAAGCCGCCGAGCGACACTGAGCCCGCCGAACCCCCCGCCGACAATCACCACGCGGTGCGTGCGCATGGGTCAAGTGTAACGGTGGATGTCCGTGGTTGTACTACTCCACCCATGGGCGGCTGCGCCCCGCACGGCGCATTCGGTCACGAGTGCTCGGGCTGGAACCAGTGCCGCGTAGCCACACAGACACGGCACACCGACAGCATGACCGGTACTTCGACCAACACCCCTACCACCGTCGCCAGCGCCGCGCCCGATTCGGGTCCGTAGAGCGCAATAGCCGTTGCGACCGCCAGTTCAAAGAAATTGGACGCGCCGATCAACGCACCGGGTGCCGCGACGGCGTAGTCCACCCGGAATAGCCGCATCAGCCCGTACGTGAGGGAGGAATTGAAGTACACCTGAATGAGGATCGGGATCGCGATCAACAGCACGTGGAACCAGCGCGTCGTGATGTTCTCGGCTTGAAACGCGAAGATCAGCACGAGGGTCGCAAGGAGCGCGAGCACCGTGACCGGTGCGAACCGCGCGACGTAGCGGGTGTTGAACCACTCGATGCCTCGTCGAGCGATCAATACGCGACGGGTGATGGAGCCGGCGGCCAGCGGAATCACCACGAAGATGATGACCGAATAGAGCAGAACTTGGAACGGCACGTCGAGTCCTGAGGCACCGGACACCAGGAGCTTCACGATCGGTGCAAAGGCCACGAGCATGATCAAGTCGTTGACCGAGACCTGGACCAGGGTGTACGCGGGGTCGCCGTCCGAGAGGTAGGACCAGACGAACACCATGGCGGTGCAGGGGGCGGCCGCGAGTATGATCACACCGGCGATGTACTGACTTGCCAGCTCGGCACCGATGAGCGGGGCAAAGAGGTGACGGAAGAACAGCCAGCCAAAGAATGCCATCGAAAACGGTTTGACGAGCCAGTTGACGAACAGGGTGACAAAGAGACCCTTCGGGCGCTTTCCGACATGCCTGATCGAAGCAAAGTCGATCTTGAGCATCATCGGATAGATCATGAGCCAGATGAGCACGGCGATAGGAACGTTGATGTGACTCCCCTCGCCGAACTCCAGGCCGCGAAACGCCCCTACCAGGCCCGGAACCAGGCGGCCCAACGCCACGCCGAGTACCATGCAGAGCGCCACCCAAAGGCTGAGATAGCGCTCGAAGACGTTCATGCGTTTGCGGTCGCCGGCCATTATCTTCGCATTCTTGAGGTTCTTGGTGGGGCGCGAGCTTGGTAGCCCGATTAGGTTCATATCCTCGCGGGGTGGTGTCAATGCGTGGTGCACTCGCGGCCGTGAGAACCTGGACACATCTTTGCCTCCTCGTATTATGTCTGACCAGCTCGAGCGTCTGACAGCCGCCCTCGCCGACCGCTACGCCATCGAGAAGCAGCTCGGGGCAGGAGGTATGGCTACGGTCTATCTCGCCGAGGACATCAAGCACCAACGCAAGGTCGCGGTGAAGGTCCTCAAGCCGGAGCTCGCGGCCGCACTTGGCCACGAGCGGTTCTTGCGAGAGATCACCACGACCGCGAACCTGCGCCACCCCCACATCCTGCCGCTCTACGATTCCGGAGAGGCGGACGATTTCGTCTTCTACGTAATGCCGTACGTTGAAGGCGAGCCGCTGCGCGACCGGCTGGATCGCGAGCAGCGGCTCCGATTGGCCGAAGCGTTGCAGATCACGCGCAATGTTGCGGACGCCTTGAGCTACGCACACACGCGCGGAGTGATCCATCGGGATGTCAAACCCGAGAACATTCTCCTGGAGAGCGGCCACGCCGTCGTCGTCGACTTCGGCATTGCACGAGCGGTCGATGCGGCGGGGGGTGACAAGCTCACCCAGACAGGGCTCGCCATCGGGACGCCGGTCTATATGAGCCCGGAGCAGGCGTGGGGGCAGGACGTCGACGGCCGCAGCGACCTCTACAGCCTCGGATGTGTCCTGTACGAGATGCTGGCTGGCGAAGCGGCGTTCCAGGGTCCCTCAGCGATGGCGATCTTCGCCCAGAAGGCGATGGGGACCGTCCCGCGGCTCCGCGTGGCCCCCGATACCGTGCCGGGCCGAATCGAGCACGTGATTGGACGGGCGCTCGCCAGCGCCCCGGCGGAGCGGTTCGCCACGGTGCAGCAGTTCGTGGAAGCGCTCGCCCCGGACCGCGACCAGACCTCTGCCACCTGGAGCGTGCAGCCACCGCGCATCGAGACTCCCGTGAACTCGGTCGCCGTGCTCCCGTTCGTGAGCATGAGCCCCGACGCCCTCGACGAGTATCTCGGTGACGGCATCAGTGAGGAGCTCATCCACGTGCTTGCGCGGACCGGTGCTCTGCGGGTCGTGGCGAGGACGTCCGCGTTCGCCTTCAAGGGCTCGAACCTCGACGTGCGCGCGATCGGTGAGCGGCTCAACGTCCGCCGGGTTGTCGAAGGGAGCGTCCGGCGGACCGGCGACAAGATCCGGGTAACGGCCCAGCTGATCGACGTGGGAGACGGGTATCAGCTCTGGTCGGAACGCTATGACCGGCAGGTGGATGACCTCTTGACGATACAGGACGAGATCACCGCCGCCATCGCTGCGACGCTCAACGACCTGTTGAGCGCCGACGGAGCGGCAGTCAGCGCACCGCCGCCTGCGCCGGGTTCGCGGCCACAGCAAACGCGAGGCTTCGCCACCTACGAGCAGTACCTCCGCGGGAGGTACTACTGGAACATGCGCACTGAATCGGGCCTCTGGCAGAGTGTGGAGTGCCTCAAGGGGGCCGTCGAAGACGATGTCAATTTCGCACTCGCCCACGCGGCACTGGCCGATGCCTATGTCACGCTCGGTCTGTACGGCACCGCCGCGCCAGATGAGGTGATGCCGGCCGCCAAGGCCAGCGCGGATCGCGCGCTCGCGATCGACCATGCGCTGGCCGAGGCGCTTACGGCCCGCGCCTGCGTATTCGCCATCTACGAGTGGGACTGGCGGGCGGCGGAAGAGCATTTCACCCGGGCTATCGCCGTGAACCCACAGTATCCGACCGGCCATCAATGGTACGCGATCAATCACCTGACTCCACTCCAACGGTTCACGGCGGGACACCAGGAGCTTCGACGGGCACAGGTGCTCGACCCGTTGTCACTGAGTATCGCTGTGAGCTTCGCGGCCCTCAGCTACTACGAGGGTGACTTTCAGCGTACGGTTGCAACCAGCCGTGAGGCGCTGCGATTGGATGAGCACTTCGCGATGGCGCACTACTTTCTTGGGCTCGCGCTCGAGCAACAGGGGAGCTACGACGAGGCAGCCGCGGCGTTGGAGCGTGCGGCGGCGCTGTCGGCCAGTGGCGAGACCCAAGCCGCGCTGGCACACGTCCTCGCCAGTTCCGGCAAGCGGGACCAGGCGGAGCGCATGCTGAAGCAGCTCGTGACGCTGTCGGAGGAACGCTACGTGTCACCGGTGCTGCTGGCGCAGGTCGAGCTCGCGCTCGGCGAGAACGATCGGGCAGTCGCGCGCCTCCAGGAGGCGCACGAGCGTCACGCGACCGACTTGATTTGGCTCAACGTCCGTCCCACGTTCGACCCGCTGAGAGACGATCCGCGATTCGTGGCAATCGTGGATCGGTTGGGCCTGTAGGCGTCACGTCCGGCAGAGAACGCAGTCTGCTCGAGCCGCCGCGTGCGGTCTGCTACGAGTCCTCGCCGCGGGTCAATAGACGACGGAAAAGCCCCCCAAGATCCGCCGGCCGACGATCGACCCGCCGTACAGCTGATAACGCCGCTGGTCCAGCAGGTTCGTGGCCACCGCATGCACGCGGAGGTTTCGACTGATTTGATAGCTGACGCTGGCGTCTACCGTCTGGCGTGACGGAATGCGACCGGCGAACACGCCGGATGCCCATTCATAGTCGTCCACGATCTGGGCGCTCACCCGCGCGTCGACTCCGTTGGCACCGATGTACGAGAGTGCCACACTCCCCTTGTGTTTCGGGGTGTCGGCGAGAATCTGGTCACCGGGAACGACCGTGGTGGAGTCGACATCCCACGTGAACAGGGTGTAGGAGCCGTCGAGCCGCAACTCGTGGGTGAGCCAAACCCCGGTGCCCAGTTCAATGCCGAACGCGTCCGCCTCGCCCGCGTTCCCAATCGATACGACAATGGCAGTGGTCCCATCGGGGAGCCGGGTCAGCCCGGCCGCGGCCAACGGCTCGCCCGCGGCAAACAGTTGGTCGCGGACGGCCGTCTCCACCACCTGCGCTTCCGGGTCGGTCACGGCGGCGGGTGCGGTCCAGGGCGCGTACGTAGGGTTGACGCCCGGAAGGAGATCGGTGACGAAGTTCGTGAACCGGCTGTAGTACCCGTCGACCGTCACGAACACGTGATCCCCGATCTGCCCCTTATAGCCGATCTCGAGGGTTGTCGCGTGCTCCACGTCGAGGTTCGGGTTGCCGAGCCCGAGCACAGGAATCGCAGCCGAGTTCGTGAACAGTTCCCCGTCAGGGACGCCGGTGAGTGCTGGGCCGAGCGGAGAAGCGCGGAGTCCCGCTTCGAGCAGGCTGAAGTCCGCCGGCGGTCCGGCCACGACCGAGAGGAAGTACTCGAGCGTATTGGGGGTCTGGAACGCCCGCTGGGCCGTGAAACGAAACGAATGCCGCTGGTTCGGACTGAAAATCAGGGCCGCCTTCGGTGAGACTTGACCCTTGAAGAGCTCTCCGTCATCGTATCGCGCTGCACCGACGAGGCGCAGCTGGGGGCTGACCGAGAATGCGGCTTGGGCGTAACCGGAGAAGTACCAGTCGCTCCGATCGTCGTCGGCCTCTGCAATCAGTGTCTGTTTGCTGTCGATCAGGCTGTTGCGCGCTGAGCCACCGATCACAAAGCGTCCGCGACCTTCGAGGAAGGTCTGGTGGTATTGCGCCTCGGCATGCAGGACGTGCGACTCCTCGTCGATCGGTGCAGCGGAGGCGAGGATGGCCCCGTTCTTTGATTTCCGGCCCGTGTACCACGCCGTGATGTTGAACTGGTCGGCCGCCCACGCCATGCGCGCCCACGGCCGCCAGGCGTCGCTGACCTGAACACGTCCGGCACCGGTGACGAGCGTCTCATTCAAGATGTGGGTCGCTCCGCCTTCGGCGGTGACCACGGACCCGTTGTCCAAGTAGACGTCCAGCCTCCCGGCTCCATACACATTGATCAGGTCGTCCGGCTCTCCGGTGACCGGTCCCGGTGTTCCGAATGGTCCCGCTTTGACCTGGCCGTTGAGTGGGCGCAGTTCGAACCCCGGCGCGGGTGTGTTGAGCAGCGTTTCGACTGAATCTGCCGATTCGCTGTATTCCGCGGCGAGATCGCCGATATTTGTGCGGGATCGAGTCCAACTCTCGCTCCGCGCGTACCCGGCGCTCAGGCGGTAGCCCACGCGCCCGTCGGCGACTACCCCACCATGTCTCAGGTCGCCGCGGATCGTGCTGAGCTCTCCGCCCGCCAGAGAGAGCTTCGTGCCCACGGCCTCGCGCGCGGTCGGCGTCGTGATGTTGAGCACGCCGGTGAGCGAGTTCGCGCCGTACAGTGCCGAGCCCGGGCCTCGCACAAATTCGATCCGGCCCATGTCCTCGAGCGGCAGTGAGAACGCGTTCCACTCCTGCGATCCGAGGAAGGCGATGGCGACGTCGCGACCGTCCTGCAGCACGAGCACGCGCCGGTTGAGCGAGGTATTGAAGCCGCGGGTGTTGAGGTTGAAGTCGTTTACCCCGTTCTGCACCACATCGACACCAGGGAGCTTGGCGAGGGCGAGCGGCACCTGCGCGGTGCTCGAGAGATCCCGCGCCACGATCGGTTCCACGATCGAGACCGCGGCGGGCGCTTCGACCACGCGCTCGGGCGCGCGGGACGGCGCGGTCACCACGAACTCGCTCAACAGCACCGGCTGGAACGCGATCACGGCGTCCACGGTCACCGTCCCGCCTGTGGTGACCGTGATGGATTCCTCGTGCGGTCGATACCCGGGCCACTGAAACCGCACCGTCTGCTGGCCGGCGGGGACACGAAGCAGCGCGAACTGTCCGTTCCCGCCAGTGAACGTTCGGATGCCGGAGCCCGCAACCACCACGAGCACGCCACGAAGTGGACTCGCGTCATCCGCGCGGCGCACCGTGCCAACGATCGAACCCGGTTCCTGGGCTACGACCGCCGGTGTGACCATGACGAGCATTGCAGTGAGCTTCACGAGCGTGCGGTGGGGAACGGCTGCGAACACGTCACCCATGCCAGTCTCCTTTGTTCGGACCAGTCATCGGGAGGAGGGTAATGCGACCACGCAATATGCGCGGCAACAGGACCTAGCGCGAGGGCTGTTCGAATGACATCATTGCCTGTCCAGCCTCCCGGTCCCTCTCGGGGACCGGAGCTGCCGCCACGATGCCCGGCATCCGGGACGTGGCCCGGACCCTCACGGGAGGCCAATGTGAGACGCATGTCGTTTCCGCACGTCGTGCTATTAGTTGCATGGGGTAATGTTGTCATTGCGACGGTGCCCCACCTTCTCGCCGGGCCGCTGCGCCCCTTTCCTCTCGCTCATCTTTGCTGGATCCTGTCTGCGGCCGTCGTGGTCGTGGGACTCGTGCGGGACCGATCGTCGCCCCGTCCGACCCACCGCACGGTGGTGGTGGGATTGTTGACGGGGTTGACTGTTGGCATCGTCAGCGGTTCGCAGGGACTCGCGTCCGTCGTCATTGCGTTGGTGATGATTGGAATGGTCGGCGGCGGACTCGAATCCGGAGTGTCGCTGATCGCGATCACCGCCATCGGTGTCGGGTTTCACGGTCGGTTGATCGGTAATGGTACGGCGCCCGCGCCTCGCCCGCCGTGGACGAAGTGGGGCGTCGTGGACGACCGCTTCAATCCCAACGCCGTGATGGACGCCAGCGATCCGGTGCAGTGGACCGCAGCCGCGTCGTACGGCCAGCAGCTGTTCGCCGAGGAAGACGGGGCGCCCGCCGATGAGCACCGGCTCACCGTGGCTGACGGGCCAGGACCGCTGGCGCGCGTGTGGCCTGAGCCGCACGCATACCTCAACGATTCGGTGGTGCTCGTGCCAGCCACGCTGGGTCGAGGACGGACGGGTCGTATCGTCGCTCGGATCTGGGTGGATCCCGCGGACCCCGCGGGCTACCCACCGCTCGGACTCTTTCCCGGCATGAACTACCTCTGGATCGATGGTCTGAATCCCGAGGACGGGACGGCTCGCGCCATCATCGTCGCCGGAGATGGCTCAGACGCACGCATCCGCCCGGTCTCGTTCGAGACGGACGACCCCTGGCGCCTGGGTACGCCACCGATCTGGGCGAACTACTCACGAGCCCAATGGGTGTACGGCCCGCAGGGTGACGGACTCTGGGTGTCCTGTGCGGTGAGTGCACGCTGTCGGTTGGACGCAGAGGGAGGCTCACGATGACGACGGACGCCACGCGGGCCGACCTCGCGCCCGATCCGCTGACACTCGAGGCCGAAAACGACGCACGGCGAATCAAGTTCGTGCTGTTCACCATTGGCGTGTTGCTCTTCGTGAACATTTCGGCCAGCCTCATTCCTTCGACCAAGTGGTGGAAGTCGGCGGTCTTCGCCGTCGCCCTCAACCTGTCGCTGTACGCGGCGTACACCGCGCGCTATCGCGACTGGAAGTTGCTCCGCTGGCTGGTGGTGGTCGTGGTGGCGGGCTTCGTCGAGCTCGTTGCCGATTGGTGGCTGGTCATGCGGGCCGGTCCGATCCTCGACGGAGTGCAGACGGGGAATCTGATCTACGGCGAGATGCCCAAGATCTGGAAGTCGCCCGCGTACATGCCACTGGCCTGGGCTGGCGTCCTGGTGCAGATCATGGCGCTTGGCGTGTGGCTACGTGGCCGTCTGGGGATGGTCAAAGCGACCCTTATCACTGCCCTCATTGGCGGCATCAACATCCCGGTGTACGAGATGATCGCTCGCTGGGCGGAGTGGTGGATCTATGTGCACGTACCGATGGCGGTGAAGAACGCGCCGTGGTACATCATCGTGGGCGAGTTCCTTTGCTGCCTGCCGCTCGTGTGGATCGGCGTGCGTGCGGAACGGGCCCGAGTTGACCGGTTGATCCTTCTGGGTGTGCTCGCCGGTGCCGGGATCTTCGTTGCCTACTGGGTGGCGTTTCAGATGGTCGGGCACTGCGGCGATCCCTTGGGCTCATCGTTCGCCGGCCGAGTGCTGGACTTCGTGCACGGCTGCCAGGTTCCGCGGGGCGCGAGCTAACCGGTAATGGGTCCACGGTTGTCCCGTCGGGTGGCGATTCAGTCTCCCGAGGATACGCAGCGTGCATTCGACGGTACAGTGTTCCCCGCCGAGCTGGAGGAGATCGCTTGCCGCCGGCGTGTGGCCGGCCTCGACGCCGAGCCGCCGGAGAAGCACGTCGGCGCTCCGGCAGCAGGGCTCGATCTCCTGGGCCTCGCACTGTCGGGTGGTGGCATTCGTTCCGCCGCGCTCAGTCTCGGCGTCGTCCAGGAACTCGCGAAGCGCGGCGTGCTGCGAAAGGTCGATTACCTCTCGACGGTCTCGGGCGGCGGGTATCTCGGGTCGGCGCTGAGCTCGCTGCTCAACGAGCCCGATGGTCGAACGGGGCCGGAGGCGCACCGCTTCCCGCTGCGCAAAGAGCCGGGCGCGGAAGAACCCCCACCCCTTCGACATTTGCGCAACGGCAGCAATTATCTGAGCCCGGGTGGATTCCTCGACAAGCTCCGCCTCCCGACCGTGGTGCTGCGCGGGATTGTCCTCAATTTCGTGTTCATTCTCCCGTACGTGTTCATCGCAGTGTTCTTGACCGCACTCGCCCATGAGTTGGAACTGTACTATCTGTTGCTGAACGCGATACGCGGGTGGTTCGGCGTCGATCCCAAGCAGGCGTCCTGGGTCGCACCACTACTTGTCGTGGTGGGCGCGTTCACCGTCATGGTGGTCACGTTCCCGTTCGTGACGAAGTTCTTCCGCACTCGGTTCCGCTGGCAGCACCGAAACACGTACGAACGGGTCTTGGCCGCGGCGTTCCTGGTTTCGATCGCAGTGCTCGTTTTGATCCCCCTGCTTCGGCTCGTCGACCTCGCAGTGGAGGACACGGCGGCCCAACTGTGGGCTAACATCGTATCGAGCCCTCTCAATCCGCTCAGCTACGGTCTGCTGGGAGGACTCGGCGTCGTCGTCGCCGCAGTGGCCCTCGTGGTTGCCGGACAGGTCTCGGCCGTCGTCGCCGCGCTGTTTCGCTGGCTCGGTACCCTGCTCCTCGGGCTGGCCGGTCCAGCAGTGGTATTCGTGACCTACCTGCTGCTCTGCCTGTGGCAGATCAACCCCGCGTTCGAGGTGCCATCTGCTGGGAGCATCTCCGATTCGGCGACGGTCGACACGCTGAACATGGGAAGAGTCCCCAAGTCCCTCGCCGACGCGTTCACGAATGCAGGAGATGAGTTGGCGGCGCAGACCGTCACGGTGTCCGTCGAACAGCCAGGCCGGCGTTGGGATATCAACGCGCCGCCGCGAGGCCAATCCGTCGGTCCGATCGACCGTGCCCTGAACGCGCTCGTGGGTCGCTGGTACGTCGTAACCGTCCGGGATACGACTGAAAGCGAGGCTTACTTGCACGTCGTTCCGCCGCTGGTAGATCCCAGGGGTGTCGTGTTTCTGGTCGTCGGTGTGCTGCTGTTGTGGTTCAACGTCCGTTTCCTCGACATCAATCTCACGTCACCTCACGTGTTCTACCGTGATCGGCTGAGTCGGGTGTTCCTGATCCGGCAACGTGACGGCGCGATCGTGCCGAACGATGAGCAGAAGCTCTCCAGTCTCAATGTTGAGGGGTCAGCGGCCCCGTACCATCTCATCAACGCGGCGCTCAACCTCAAGGGCAGCGGCGATCCCAACCTTCGTGGCCGGAACGCCGACTTCTTCGTGTTCAGCAAACACTTCGTTGGCAGCGAGCGGACGGGCTGGTGCCCCACCGGTCGGATGGAGGAGGTCGACCGTCACCTGGACCTAGGCACGGCGATGGCGATCTCCGCGGCTGCTGCCGCGCCGAATATGGGGACGGTTACCATGGGGCAGCTCGTCTTTCTGATGACGCTGCTCAACATCCGCCTCGGGTATTGGCTGCCGAACCCCGCCGGCGTGGAAGGTCGGCACTGGTACAATCGTGTGTTCCGTGGCGCCGGCCCGAGTTATCTCGTGAAGGAAGCGATGGGGAGCACGCATGCACGAGGCTCGTATGTCAACGTGTCCGATGGCGGCCACATCGAGAATCTGGGTGTCTATCAGCTGCTGCGCCGACGGTGCGCGCGGATCATCGCCGTGGATGGCGAGGCCGATCCAGACATGACGTTCGGGAGCTTGAGTGTTCTGATGCGCTACGCGCGAATTGATCTGGGCATCGAGATCGACATTGACCTCGACCCGTTGCGGAAGAACGCGAACGGCTTAAGTCGAGCGCATTGGGCGGTGGGACGCATCGAGTACGGGAACGGTCAGACGGGTGAACTGCTCTATATCAAGTCGTCGACGACCGGCGACGAGCCCGAGGACCTGCGCCAGTTCGCACAACTCAATCCAGCGTTTCCGCACCAGTCTACCGCCGACCAGTTCTTCACGGAGGCGCAGTTCGAGGTATATCGGACCCTCGGCGAGCACATCGCGCGTGGCGTGTGGGCACCGGGCAGCGCGAATGGAACGTTCGGCACACTCGCGGCCGGGGTGACCGCGACCTGACGGACGGTCGCTAGAAGTGGAGCGCCGGATAACGCCGCTGCACGAAGAGCCGCGCCCCCGGGTACAGCAGACGCTGGAGCAAGTTATAGCCGTAGAACGAGTGCAGCAGACCAAGACCACCGCGCGCCAGAATGTACATCAGGAGGTTGTAGTCACCGTGGCGGAGTGCCTCCCACAAGAATCGGTTCACGACGCCAGCGCGGAGGTGGCTCCCGAACGCGGCCTGCGCGGCGGCCTCATAGTCGCGGCCCTCGAGGAGGCAGCGCGCTGCCAGGTGCGCGGAGGTGACGGCGCTGCGGATCCCGAAGCCCCACAGGAGGTCCTGCAGACCGGCCGCTTCACCGACAAACAGCGTGGCCCCCTGCTGGAACCGGCTTCGGCCCGAGAAGTGTCCGATGCCACCGACTGGCCGCGGATGCGTGATCTGGACGGGGTATTGCCGAAGCAACATTTCCCGGGTGTAGACGTAGCACTCGCGCGCTTCACGGAACCGGTCGAACAACACGGTGCAGAGACATCCATGTCCGCGCGAGACGAGCAGGTAGCTGTATCCCTTGATGGCGGCGCGCTCGGTGGTGAGCACGACCGCCATGTCGGGGGCATCGGTTTCGAAGACGATTCCCTTGTCGATCGCGAAGAGCCGTCGAGTGTCGGGACCGGTGGCGACGATGTCTGCTTGCTCGGGTGCCAGGGTCTCGCCCCAACGGATGGTTGCGCCGGCCGCGAGCGCCTGACGCTTGAGTCCCTGGTCCAGGCTGTCGGCGGCCGTGCCACGCCGGACGAGGTAGAACGCCGGTCGGTCGAACACCAGCGTCCTGGCGCGCCGTCCATTGGTGTGCACCGCCGAGTGGAACGGATCGCACGCGAAGTCGATCTCGATGCCCATCGTGGCGAGATCCTCGACGACGTCGCCTGGTGCGGTCCAGTTCTCGAGGCCCTGGAGGTCGCCGTGGAACCGGGCGCCGCAATCCGAACCGCGCTCGAACACCTGGACGGCATGCCCCGCGCGCGCCAGGGTGATGGCGGCGGTCAGGCCGGCCGGTCCTGCGCCGAGAATGCGGAACGGCTCGGTCACGGACGTGTGGGATGGGACATGGCCATAAAGTAACGGGCGTGCGTGCGCCCGATAGCCTGGTGCGTCAGGTCGGCCAGGCTCGTGATGCACGCCAGCCCCGCCTCTGTAGCGTAACGGATGAATGGTGGAGACCGCGATGAGCGACGCGACGTCGGCAAGTGCCGGAACGAGACGGACTACGAAGTGGTCGGACGACAGTTTTCTCGACACGATTCGGGGCCACACCGATTCGCTGGCTGACGAGTGTGTGAGGAAGCTGAACACCAATGGCGTAACCACGGGCGAGGTATCGAAGATCTTCGCCGCGATGAAGGCAAACGGCCATCCGTTGCCACCGGAAGTCCAGTCCGATCCTAAGTTCAGTCCCTTGCGGGAGTTTCTCAGACAGACGAGTACCGTGCCGCCCAACACCGATCTCGAGCGCATCGACAGAGGCCAGACGGCGTTCATGACCCATCTGATCCCCAGCGTGCTGGCGTTGCTGCTGAAGAGCATTCCCGAGGGCTACGCGTCCCCCCCGCTGACGAAGGTGCTCAACATCTCGGGCCAGTTGAGGGACAACCCGTACCATCGCCTGATGGGTACGCTGCGGTTTCTGATTGATGTGAGCAGCCCACACAGTTTCGAGTGCCCAAGCGACACCGATGCCTCTCACGATCACGAGCCGGGGACGGTCCGGCGAGGCATCGTGACGCTGCAGCAGGTGCGATTGCTGCACGCGGGCGTCCGTGTCAACATCGCTCCCAAATGGGCGGATTACCCTGATTACAAGAAGCAGATGCGCGCTGAACCGATCAGCCTCGAGGACGTCCTCGGAACCCTGATCGGGTTCTCGCTCTTGGTGGTGCGCGGACTGCAGATCCTACGGGTGAGAATGGGGTCGGAGGGCACGGGGCCGTACTCCGACGACGAGGAAGCGTACTACTACGTGTGGCGGACCTTTGGCCAGATGTTCGGTATTCACCCGCCCGGAGAGCCGCACAGTCTCGAGTACCTGCCGAAGAATCTGACGGAAGCGAAGGAGTTCTACGACTCATACCGCCGCCGGCACTACGTGGGCGCGAGGGATTTCACGCGCGGCTGGCGGGATGTCTCGGAGGGAAAGAACCCCGACGGGGTCGCACTGGCCGACGCACACGTGAGGATGGTCGGGGTCGTCATCCAGCACATCTTCCCGCGCTTTCTGCGGCCGCTGGTGCCTGGACCAGCCGTGCGGCTTGTGCCACGCATCTACATGCGACAGCTGATCGGCGACACGGGGTGCGCCCGCATCGGGGTGCGGCCGGTCACACTATTCGTGCTGCTCAAGAAGCTCCTGTTCGAGTTCCCACACGTGTGGGCGCGGTTCTGGGGACGAGTCGACTCTGACGTGCACGTGGGTATTAGCAGGTGGTTTCTCGAGTACCTGATCAGGTACGGCTACGAGAAAGGAGTGAAGTTCACCATCCCGTCGAGCGTCGAGGACCTCAAGAATCTCGTGGAAACGGGCTGGCGAAACTGAGCAGGTCGTCCGTCCGCTACCACTGCTCCAGGAGTGCCTTGGCCCGCTTGAGATCGACGGTCTCGAGGCCCTCGCCGAACCAGCCGTAGACATCGCCGAGCAGGGGGCGGGCCTCGTCGCGCCGCCCCTGCTCGGTCCATAGCCGGCCGAGGCGCATCGCGGCGCGCAGCTCGAACGCCTTGCAGCGCTGCGCTTGCGCGGTTTCGAGTGCTTGCTGGAATGCCACCGCGGCGCCGTTGCGGTCGCCCTGCGCCAGCGCGACCTCGCCGTCCAGGCGGCGGAGCTCGGCTTCCCAGTAGCGCTCGCCCGTCGCCTTCAAGGCGGCGTGGGCTTCCTCCAACGTCTGTGCCGCGTCGGCGACGGCACCGCGGTTGAGGTCGACGTCGGCGAGCTGCGCCAGCATGTAGGTCTGCGACACCTTGGCACCGGGCGTGCGGAAGCCGTCGATGCCAAGGCGCATCAGTGCGAAGGCTTCTGCAAGCGGCTCCTCGTCGGCTTCCGGTCGGTGCGCTGCAGCGAGCGCTCTTCCCCGGAAGAAGTTCCCCTGCGTGATCCAGAACAAGCCGTGCTCCTGCGAGAGATCGATCACTTCTTGGGCGCGCGCGCGGCTGAGATCGGGCTCGCCGCGCGACGCGTGTAGCCGCGCCGTGTACGTCAGCGCCCAGCCCAGGTTGTGCGGGCTCATTGTCTTCCGAGCGACGGCGATTGCGGAGTCGGACCGGGCCAGTGCCTGATCCGGATACCCTAAGTGCCAGAGCACGAGCGATTCCGTGCACAGGCACGTCACCAGCTCGTGATACGCACCGGCCAGATGCTCGCTCGTCGGCGTCGGAAGCTCTGTGTCGGGGTCCAGGTGGCCGTCCGGTAGGGCATCGGCAAGTCCAGCCTCGAGGTGGCCGTGCGCGGCGACGAACTCCCCGCGGAAGTACAGCGTGCTTCCGAGCGCCGAATGCGCCTCGCGCCGCACCACCGGATCGTCTTGGAGGCGTGCGAGCCGGACCATGCGTTGGGTGAGCTCGAGTGACTTGTCCAGGTTTGCTCGCACGACATGGAACGTTGAGAGCCCCCAGAGCACCCAAAACAGATGCGGCGTGTCGCCAAGCGCTTCGGCGAGCTCTCCTGCGCGCCCGTAGGCCTGTTCCACCTCGGGGGCGGCGTAGCCGTAGAGGGGTGTTCGGGCGGCGCCCAGCGTGTTCTGGAGCACCAACTCCCGATGTTGCTGCTCGGGTGTCGCCGGAAGGGCGTCGATCAACTCCAACCCTCTCTGGAGATGCCGGACGGCTTCCCGATTCGTGCCGCGACTCACCGCGAGCCGGCCGGCCTGAATCCAGCTGTCGACCGCCGGTTCGTTCAGCCCAGCTTCGGTGCAGTGATAGGCGAGGACCTCAGGCTGTGTTCGGCGCACCTCGGGGAAACGTTCGTCGAGGATCTTGGCGACCGTCCCGTGATGCTGCTGTCGCGTGGCCTTGAGAAGCGACTGGTAGGCGGCGTCCTGGATCAGGGCATGGCGAAACACGAATGTTGCGTCGAGCGATGTGCCGCGCTGGACCAGGAGTTGTGCGCTGACCAGCCGGTCGAGGGAGTGGCGTAACACCTCGTCCGCGACCGGTGAGACGGCGCTGAGGAGCTCGAACGTGAACTCACGGCCAAGCACTGCGGCCAGCTGGGCGACATCCTTCCCGGTCGCCAGCCGATCGAGCCGCGCCATGAGCGAGTCCTGAAGCGTGGTGGGGATAGCCAATGACGACAGGGGGCCGGTCAGCTCGTAGTGCCGATCCGTCTCGCGGAGCAGATCGGCCTCCAGGATCGCCTTGGTGAGCTCCTCGACAAACAGCGGGACGCCGTCCGTCTTCCCCGTGATGTGGTGGAGGACTTCCGCAGGGAGCGCCTTGCCCCCGGTGATTCCCTCGACCACATCGCGGACTTGGTCGTCGGTCAACTGCTCGAGGATGATGCTGGTTACGTGTGGCTGCTCGACCCAGGGTGGGACGAGCTGTGGGCGCGTGGTGACCAACGCCAACATCCGTGTGCCTGGCGCATGCTGGACGAGCTGGTCCACGAACTCGAGCGTCGATGGGTCCGCCCAGTGAATGTCCTCCACGACGAACACGACGGGTCCCCGAGCGGCGAGGGCACGCAGCATCGCATGCAGCAGCTCGAGCGTCTTCTCCTTCATCCGTTGCGGCGTCATTGCCGGAGGCACGTAACCGTTGCTGAGGGGGATCGACAGGAAATCTGCGAACAGCGGTACGGCTTCTTTGACGCGAAGACCGACGCTCCCCAGGCCGGTTTCCAGCTGCTGGAGCTTTCGGTCGGGGGAACCCCGTGGGTCGACGGGGAGGGCGCGGTGCAGGAGGTCGATCAGCGGTTCGAACGGGCTGTCGGCGTAGTACGACGAGCACCGCGCGACCAGCCAGGTGCAGCGATCGGATGCCGTGTGCTCCTTGAGTTTGTGCGTGAGCAGGGACTTCCCGATCCCCGCGCCACCCGAAACCAGCGCCACGTGTCCTTCACCCGAACTGGCACGCTCGAAGCCGCTTACGAGCGCCGCCATCTCCCGGTCCCGTCCGACGAGGCTCAATCGGCCGGCTCCCTCGAACCGACTGGGAGCGACTCGCTCGGCGAGCAGGCGGTACACCGCCGTGGGTTGGGTGAGCCCTTTCAACTGTCGTTCCCCCAGAGACTCGCAATCGAAGAAGTCCTCGATGAGGCGCAGGACCGTGCCGCTCACGACTACGGTGTTGGGCTCCGCGAGCGCCTGGAGGCGTGCGGCGATATTGGGAGTCTGGCCCAGGGCGAGCTGCTCCCGTTTCCCGCCGCCCCCCACCTCCCCCGCGACGACGAGCCCGGTATGGATGCCAGTCCTGACGGCAAGCCGAAAGCCGCGCTGCGATTCGAGCCGCTCGCTCAGGTGCCCAATGGCTCCGGTGATGTCCAGTGCGCTGCGCGCCGCGCGCCGCGCATCATCCTCGTGTGCCTCCGGGAATCCGAAGTACACCAGCAGCCCGTCGCCGAGATACTGCGCGATCGTGCCGCCGAATCGCTGCACGACGTCCCCGCACACTTCCTGATAGTCGCGGACCACCTCCCGCAGCTCCTCAACATCGAGGCGCTCGGCGAGCGCAGTGGATTCGGCGAGGTCGCAGAACATGACCGTCAGCTGGCGTCGTTCGGCAGTGTCCTCGCGCGAGCGCGGCGCCTCGGCCTGAAGGGGCGCCCCGCACTCTCCGCAGAACTTCATGCGATCGGGATTCCGGAAGCCACAGGCGGTACACTGCATGACGGATGCTATTCGGCTACGGGCGTCACCGAAGCTCGGCCGACGGCGGTCGCTGCCCGCGTATCGTGGGATGCGGGTGCCGAGTCACGGAAGCACATGCAGACTCCGGAAGGAAGAGCGTCGGCGGAAAATGGCCGGGGACAAGCGGCCGCGCCAGGGGTGTGGCCTGGCACGCCGATCGGCGGGTCCCACGATCGGACGCCGGTCCGCAGCGGGTTGCTCATTGGAACACTGATGCGTACTATCTGCCAGTTCCCGACCTCCCGGAGGTTCTCCATGTTTCGTCCTCTCGTGCGTGCCGCGATCATCCTTCTCCTCGTTGCGCCGACACTCGCTGCGCAGCAGGCGGAAGAGCAGACACCCACCCAGGTCTATCTCGCGTACTACAAGATCGGTTATGGCGACCTGGGGGAGTGGATCAACCTGTATCACGAACATTCGGTTCCCATCCTGGCGGAGTTACGCGACGAGGGCGTGATTCAGGGCTGGGGGGCGTGGCAGCATTCCACAGGCAGCGAGTACAACTGGCGGTTTGCGGTCCGTGCCACGGAATGGGCGCAATTCGACGAGTTCTGGAGTGAGTACTTGGGGCGCCTGAATCAGCGGTCTCCGGAAGCCACGGCTCGCAGCACGGCCATGATCATGGCGCACTACGATGAGATCTGGGACATCACCGACATGAACGTGCCGGACGGCCTCGACGTCCAGTACCTCTACGATTCCCGGTTCCAGATCGGCTTTGCGGACTTGGGCGAGTGGAATCGCTTGTGGAGCCAGGTGGCCACGCCAAGCATGAATCAGGGGATGGAAGATGAGCATCTCGGGGGGTGGGTCGAGATGGGGCACAACACGGGTGGGAGGTACAACCGGAAGGTGTTGTACCTGTTCGAGGCGTGGGACGACATGGACGATTTCTTCGAGGGGTTCTTGGCACAGTTGACTGCGAATCCCGACGTGTGGGCGGACATGGGAAGGATGATCGCGGCCCACGACGACGTCATTTGGGAGGCCGTACCAGACCCGATGGACATGTAGAGTCGCGCGATTCCCGTCGCGGGCGCGACATTCGCCGGCGTGGGCGGGGTACCGCCCCACCACGCTAGGTCGACGCCTGGTCCATCGGTGCGAACATCCCTAGACCCAGGAACGACTCGTCGAGAGACTGTTGAAGGCTGCCGAGAAGAGCTGACGCTCGTCTCGCCCGCTGGCGGTCGCAGTAGGGCTCGCGCCTAGGCGGGCGGGTTCCCACTTCATCAACACTGCGGAACCATGATCCGACGGGCGGGTTCCACCATCCGTGAGCGAATTGAGACGACCACCGAACTCGTAGAAGGCACCCGTGAACACAAAGCAACACAGAGGGAGTCGTATTCTCCGACGGGCTGCGGTCGCGGTCGCGCTCGGGATGGTTCTGGTAAGCATGTGGCCCGGTTCGGTCACGGCCCAACGCAGGCCGAGAACCCCCCAAGTGCCCGCCGCACCGACCGTGGACCCGGACGGCGGATGGCGGCTTCAGGCGGCGGCGCAGACCAACCTCTGGTTCCACGCGATGGCGGTCATTGCGGCCGATCAACCTGGTCCGCTCGGCCTGTATAGCGCCGACTACGCCCGGCACATTCGCGAAGTCAAACAGGAGCGTGGAGTCTACCCGACTACCTTGGACTCGCTGGCCCCGAAGCTGAGAGCGGACATCGGTGACGGAAGGAACCTCGAGACGCTCCACTTCGTACCGCTGTATTTCCCCAGGGCAGGGCCGGAGCAGATGCTGGGTGCCCTGCGAGCGGTGGCCAAGCGTCGCACCGGGGACGAGCAGTTGGCTGCACGAGAAGTGCAGTTTGGCGCGTTCGTGGTCGGTCAGACCCTGCAGAAGGGAAGCGAACGCCGGCTGCTGGAGGCCTTGGTTGACGTGATGGAGCGCGAGTGGGAGGTGTTCTACCGGGACTACTGGGAGGAGCGGCAGGCGGAGGCGGAAGCCCGGTCGGATGCCATGCAGGAGATGTGGGATTCGGCCGTTGCGCCGCAGCTTGCGGACTACCTCGAGCGTCGTCGACTGACGGCGGGGATCGTGATGCCGTCCCCGGCGCTCGGGCCCGAGGGCCGGATCGTGGATGTCGCGGCACTGGATCCGAGCGACCAGGTGGTTGCGGTCCAGGAACCGTTGTCTGCAACGGGACCGGATGCAGCCGTGTTTGCCTTCGTGAAGGAGCTGTGCTTCCTCCTTCTCGACGATGCGTTGCCGGGTGAGGAGGAAGCCGCGACCGTCGACGAGCGAGAGGATCTGCGGAGGAGAGCCGCGGTCCGTTGCGGTGCGCTGCTCCTTGAGTTCTATGCACCTGCGCAGGTCGCACGCTACCGGCGGGTGTTTCTCGACGCGGTCGGCGCGGAAGAGAGCGCGACCGTCGCCGCATTCGAGCGAGTGTACGATCTGGATCCTGCCGTGTTCCGACGTATCCGCGAGCAGATCCAGCACCACTAGGGACTGAGAGGCACTCTCGCTCACGGCTACTCGGTACCCCACTGGTTCTCGGCCTGGCTCGCCAGGTGAACCAGGAGCATTCCGGGTGTGTTGTGGTAATAGGAGACGATGAGAAGACATAAGCGGTACCCGACCGGGCGACTGCCGCGGTCCGACCGCCGGTATGGCACCGGCGTTGTCCTGGCCGCCGTGGTCCACGCGCTCGCCGTGGTGGCCATCGCGATGGGTGGGGTGCTCGACGAGCTCGTCGGTGGTGGCACGGGACCGGGCCCGGTCGGGGGCGGTGGCGGAGGGGGCGGGGGGAGGGCGATCCGCTACATCGAGCTCCCACCCGCCCCCGTGGCGGCCTCCCTGGCACAGGTGGAGCAGCCGCCCGTCGAGGCGCAACGGCCGGAGCTCACGGTTCCGGTACCTGAAGTCGAGCCTCCGATGCAAGAGCTGGTCATTCCCGAACCGGACCCGACGACCTTGGTTTCCGCGATCGCGTTGCCGACTGAGCCCGCTCGTCCCGCGAGCGTTGAAACGCTCGGCCCCGGGTTGGGTACGGGTGGAGGACCTGGTGCCGGGTCGGGAAGTGGTGGTGGAGTGGGAACCGGGCGCGGGTCCGGGGTGGGAAGTGGGATCGGTCCGGGTTCGGGGGGTGGGGACGAGGTGTTTGTTGCGCCGGAACCGCGCGCCATCATCTATCCCTTCGAGGAACCTCCGGCGTCTGTTAAGGGTCGGCAGTTCAATATCCGGTTCTGGGTCGACGCGCTCGGTCGGGTAACGAAGGTCGAGATCGAGCCGAAGATCGAGGACTCCGCGTTCCGCAAGGCGTTGCTCGAGCGCATGCGTTCGTGGACCTTCTATCCCGCTCGCACTCGCTCTGGCAGACGGGTCCCGGGCCAGTTGGTGATCACCTACGAGCCGTAGGGTCGACTTGGAATGCCGTGGGCATTCCCCGGCCCCACTTGCGGCCGACCGGCCGCAGTCAGATTCCTCAGATTCCGCCAAACCCGACGGTCACACGTGTGTCTTCGACGATAACCGGCTGCTCTCTCCGTCCCTGAGCTAGCTCCAGCATCTCATCGAGCTTCGCAGGACCCGATGAGACATCGTTGTACGTGACCTCAAACCCCGCTCGGCACAGTCCTTACGAGCGGTTGCGGTATACGGACACGCGTCGGTGCCATAGATGCCAACGCGGTCTGCAGCCATGCCTACCTCCTGCTGCGGCGTCTTGAGGTGTATTCGCCGCCTGGATCCTGTTCGAAAGAGTCGCGCGGGACGTCCACGGCGTTCCACGTCCCGCCCCTCTGCTCACGCCGGCCTCAACATCCCCTCAGTTCCGCATAGCGTTCTCGTCCGCGAGTTGGCTTCCCTCGGGGCGAGCCGCCAATCGAGCCGTACGCCGACGCTTTCAACGCCGGGCCTATGGAGCGGCGGCAACATGCATCTGATGGTCACATCCGAACAGCCAGTGACAGATTGGGATGATGTCATGGAATAGACAGGACGTCACCATCACGAGAATCACGAGCACGAGCAACGAGATGATGAGTTTGTGACGCCTCTCGACGACTTGAGCTATTGTTGCCACGATAGGTTCTCCATGAGATTCGGTTCGCGTGTTGACCGCGTCTTGCATGAACAGACGCTTAGGGACATCCCTCGTGAAGGTACCGTTAGATGAGTATGAAGACCGTCTAGACAGGTGCGCAGTACTGTAAGCTACCCGTGAAGTTCACAATGAGTAGATGATGTCGAAGTGCACGATGGTCCACGCAATGTAGGCGAGGCCCACGAGCGCCCCGAGAGGGAACACGATGAACCACATGAGGGTGATCCGTGGCTGTTCGAAGCGAAGACTGCTCGCAGTGGTCATGATGTTTGTCCAGACGAGCCAGAAGCTCACGAGAGCCAGCACGTAGCATCCCCACCGCGGAGCCACAAGTACCAGGATGATCCCAGCAACGCTGGCCGGACACGCAACGAACACGTCCGCGAAGGAGATCCCGTAGAACAGCTTCTGCTCGTGCCAATCGTCCACCGATCCATCTGGGTTCTTGAATGCCCTGCCGTTGAGCACACCAACCTGGACCGACCAGATGATGAGGGCAAGGATACCGATCGAGGCTACCAGCACATAGAGACTCACTCGGGAGACCATCGAGAGCTCAGGCATGCGACCCCCCCGCAGGGCTCGGTGGAAAGACCGACAGCGAAGTTGGCGGGACACCTGGGGATTGGTGTGCTCGTACAAGGTACGCCCGGGGTCCATGGTGGCAAGGATGTGAGCGACGGGCGAAACCGTCCGCATCTGGCCTGCTTGTGTCGGGCTTCATATCTTAGACCAACGTCAGCCGTCGGAGAACCATGCTACACTCCATCAGCCGCCGCGTGTTCGTCAAATCCGCGCTTGCCGCGCTTCCGGCGGCAGCGTGTGCCTCGCCCTCGCGTCTCTCACGCGTGCGGCCATCCGCCCCTCTCTTTCAAATCTCGTTAGCGGAGTGGTCGCTCCACCGCACCTTGTACGCCGGCGACCTGGACAACCTCGATTTCCCGGCGACCGCCCGAATGGACTATGGACTGGATGCCGTCGAGTACGTCAACTCGTTTTTCAAGGACAAGGCGGAGGATCTGGGCTATCTGAACGAGCTGAGGCAGAGAGCAGCAGACCATGGTGTTCGGAGCCTTCTCATCATGTGCGACGGCGAGGGCGCGATTGGCGATCCTGACGACACCGCACGCACGAAGGCGGTCGAGAATCACCACCGTTGGGTCGATGCTGCGACGCACCTCGGCTGTCACTCGATTCGCGTCAATGCCCAATCGCAGGGCTCACCGGAGGAACAGCGGGAGCTGGCCGCCGATGGCCTTCGGCGACTCACCGAGTTCGCCACCGATCGGGGAATCAACGTCATCGTGGAGAACCACGGAGGCCTGTCGTCGAACGGCGCGTGGCTGGCGAGCGTGATGCGTGCCGTGGGTCATCCCGGCTGCGGAACGCTGCCGGATTTCGGCAACTTCCGTATTCGAGAGGGCGAGTGGTACGATCGCTACGACGGCGTAGCGCAGCTGATGCCGTTCGCCAAGGCGGTCAGTGCCAAGGCGAACGAGTTCGACGAACACGGGAACGAGACACGGACTGACTACTTGCGCATGCTTCGGATCGTGCTCGATGCCGGGTACCGCGGCTACGTGGGCATCGAGTACGAGGGAAGCCAGCTGAGCGAACCCGACGGAATCCGCGCAACGCTGGCGCTGCTCGAGCGGGCGCGCACTCGACTAGACGAGGAGTATCGGGCCGCGGGTATCGGTAAGCCGGCGGACGAAATCCAGCGAAACTGGCTGTCCCTGGCCACCGGCTGATATATTCGCTCGTCTCCTACGAGCCGAGAACCCGAGGTCGCATGCACGAGGCCGCTCGAATTGCCCGAAAGCTGTCTGCCCTCCGGCAGCTGGGCCTCGAGCGCGTCGATTGTGTCCCCGTCACCACCCAAGCCCTCCGTATCGACCGAAAGACGCACAAAGTCACCAGGACGAAGCTGGCCATGGGCACCCTGGTGTCGGTCTCGGCGCTGGCACGGTCGCAGCAGCGGGCGGAGGAGGCTATTGGACGGGCGCTCGAGGAGATGGACCGGCTGATCGCCGTGTTTAGTCGGTACGAGAGCGGCTCGGCGCTGAGTCAGCTCAACCACGCGGGTCGGCTGGACAGCGCACCACCCGAGCTCGCCCACGTCATCTCGCGATCTCAACAGTTCCACGAGGTGACACGCGGGACCTTCGATATCTCGGTCGCACCCGTGATCGACCTGTTCCGGGACCGGCTCGACGGCACGACGCCGGAGCGAGGCGAAGTCCGGGAGGCGCTGGAACTCGTAGGGATCGAGCATCTCGAGGTGTCGCAGCGACAGATCCGGTTCCGCAGGTCCGGTATGCGGGTCACCTTGGACGGGATCGCCAAAGGCTACATCGTCGACTGCATGGCACGGGAACTCGAGCGACACCGAATCGGACGCTATTTGATCGATGCGGGTGGTGACATCCGTGCGGCTGGGACCAAGGAGCGGAAGCTCCCGTGGACCGTCGCGGTGCAAGACCCCGAAAAGGCCGGCAGGTTTCCCGACACGATCCATCCTAGCGGCGGGGCGGTGGCAACGTCGGGCAGCTACGAGATTTACTTCGACCGCGACGAGCGGTTCCACCACATTGTCAACTCGACATCGGGAGTCTCTCCCCACCTCACCAGAAGTGCGTCGGTGGTTGCCCCAACGACGATGGCCGCTGACGCACTGGCGACTGGGTTGTTCGTGATGGAGCCAAAGGCCGGGATCGCGTTCGTCGATGCGCTGCCCGGCTGTGAATGTCTGCTCATTGAGAGGGATGGAACGCAGCGGAGGACAGGGGGCTGGCGGAGTGCGCCCTGCGTCAACGGAGAAGAGGCGGAGGCATGATGCATGAATCAGGGCAGTACACCCGCTTCCAGGCAATTGGCCTGGTCACACTGCGGATCCTCATCGGTTGGCATTTCTTCTACGAGGGTCTCGCCAAGCTCACGAACGAGTACTGGACGTCGGCCGGCTATCTCGCGGAGTCCCAATGGTGGCTCAAAGATCTGTTCCTCGGCGTGGCCGCGAATCCGTCGCTCCTGACCGTGGTGGACTACGTCAACATCTGGGGGCTCATCCTCATTGGACTGGGGCTCATGCTGGGAGCGTTGACGCGCGTCGCTACGGTTGCTGGCATGGCGCTGCTGGTTCTCTATTACATCGCCGCTCCACCGTTTGTCGGCTATGAGTACGCTATGCCTGCGGAAGGGAGCTATCTGATCGTCAACAAGATCATGATCGAGCTGGCGGCGCTGGTCGCTCTGCTCGCGTTTCCGACCGGGAAGGTCTTTGGAGTCGACCGGTTGATTGCCCTGTGGCGCAGCCCTTCGAACACGTCCCTGAAGCAGGCTCACGCCTGAGGGGAGCGAAAACGATGAGTGACGAGACTAAGAATCGGAGCGTCGAGGGTCGCGAGGTCAGCGGCGGTATCGGCCGGCGCGGGTTTCTCGAGCTGTTGGTGTCGATCCCCGTCTTTGGAGCCTTCTTCTACAGTTTCTTCAAGAAGAAGGCGGCGGACGATCTCAAGAAGCGAGAGATCCTGTCCGAGCTCGGTGTGAGTGAAACCGGCCCCGCCGTTATTCCGGATGCGATCTCAAGGCCACCGGGCGAACGCGTTCGCCTCGGGATCATTGGGTATGGCGGGGAAGGTGAGGCGCTCGTCCGGCACGCCGGGTTTGCGCACCCCGACTGGATCGAGGAACAGCGTCAGAACGTCGCAGACGATCCGCGCCACAAGGCGCTCGAGGTGTACCTGGACCAGCAGGACCTGAACGTCCAGTTCACCGCGGTGTGCGATGTGTTCGACGTGCGTGCGGAACGGGCGATCGCAGCGTCCCAGGTGGAGATTCGACCTGGTGCTGGGGGTCCGTTTCCTGCCGCGAAGCGGTATCGCCACTACCAAGACCTGCTGCAGAGCGGCGACGTGGACGCGGTGATCATCGCGACACCCGATCACTGGCACTCCCGGATGACCGCTGACGCGGCAGCCGAGGGCATCCATGTCTACTGCGAGAAATGTATGACGCGGACCGAAGAGGAGGCCCACGCCGCATACGACGCCGTGACGAATTCGGACATCGTGTTCCAGCTCGGACACCAGAACCGCCAGTCGGAGGCACACAACAAGGCTCGCGAGGTCATCGACGCCGGCATCCTTGGTCCCATCACATTGGTCGAAGGCACGACCAACCGGAACACGCCGTGGGGGGCGTGGGTCTGGGATATCCACGAGGAGGGTAGTCCCGAGACGATCGACTGGGACTTGTTCCAGGGACCGGCGCCCAACCGGGTGCCCTTCAATCTCGAGCGCTTCTTCCGCTGGCGTTGCTGGTTTGACTACGGGACGGGACTGTCCGGCGATCTGCTGTCTCACGAGTACGACGGCGTCAACCAGATCCTGCAGTTGGGGATTCCCAAATCGGCGACAGCGTCCGGGGGGATCTACTACTTCAAGGACGGTCGCGACGTGCCCGACGTGTTCCAGGCCGTGTACGAATACCCCGATCGCGATCTCACATTTGTCTACAGCGCCACGCTCGCGAACGGGAATTACCGCGGCCTCACGTTCATGGGACATGACGCGTCCATGAAGGTGAGCGGAAGTCTGTCCGTCACGGCGGATGGTGAGTCCACGCGGTACGAGAAGAAGATCGAGGACAAGATCATCGACCCGTCCCGGCCGATGTTTACGTATCGACCCGGTTTCAAGGGAATCGACGCCGTCACGTCGGCGACGGCGGAGTATTTCGCAAGCCGGGGGCTGTTGTACACTTACCGCGGTGGGCGAAGGGTATCGGCGTACCACCTCCTCATCGCGGAGTGGCTCGACGTCATCCGCAACGGTGGCGTGACGAGCTGTAACATCGAGCGGGCGTTCGAGGAGGCGATTACGTGCCACATGGCGACCAGGTCCTTCCAGGAAGGTCGCAAGGTGGAGTGGGACCCGGTACGTCGGACGATCGTGTAGCAGGACGGGATGGGACAGACCGGCGGGCGGGAGCTCTTCCCGCCGGTCCGTCCGACCGCTCAACCGCTTAACCTCTCAACCACCGAGGATCCGCCGTGAGCACCAAGACCCGCCTCGGGATCATGATGTTCCTCCAGTTCTTCGTCTGGGGGGCGTGGTACACGTCTATCGCCGTGTACATGACGGCTGAGGGCATGGGCGACCTGACGCACTGGCCCTTCACAGTCAATCCCATCGCGGCTATCGTGGCGCCGTTCTTTCTGGGGCTGGTGGCCGATCGCTACTTCTCGACTGAGAAGGTGCTGGGGGTGTTACACATCCTCGGCGGCCTGGTGTTGTTGACCGTCCCGCAATTCAGCGGCGCACCGGCGGTGTTCGTGCTGCTGCTTCTGCTCTACAACCTCTGCTTCATGCCAACCCTTGGCTTGGCGAACTCGCTCGCGTTTCACAACATCGCCGACCAGGAAAAGCACTTTCCGCTCATCCGGGTGTTCGGCACGATCGGCTGGATCGTTGCCGGTCTTTTTGTCAGCTTGGTGCTCAGACTGTTCGTGGCGGGCGGGAGTCTGCCCGAGCAGACGCCGCTGCCACTCTACACGGCGGCGGCGACGAGTGTCGTTTTGGGTCTGTACGCCTTCTCGTTGCCACACACGCCGCCTCCGGCTGTGGGAGAGAAGGTCTCACCCCGCAGTATCCTCGGACTCGACGCGCTGAAGGAACTGGGCAGCAGACCGTTTTACGTGTTCCTCGGCGCCTCGCTGCTCATCTCGATCCCGCTCGCGGCGTACTACAACTTCACGCAGCTCTTTCTTGAGGCAACGGGGTTCCAGAACATCGCCGGTACGCAGACGCTCGGGCAGATGTCCGAGGTGATCTTCATGCTCCTGATGCCGGTGTTCTTTGTCCGCCTTGGCGTGAAGTGGATGCTCGTTGCCGGCATGGGGGCGTGGGCTCTGCGCTACGTGTTCTTCGCCCTCGCGGCGCCAAGCGAGGTCTTCTGGATGATCATCGTAGGCATCATGCTGCACGGAATCTGCTACGATTTCTTCTTCGTCACCGGCCAGATTTACGTCGACAAGAAGTCGACGCCCGCGATTCGCGGCCAGGCGCAGGGGATGCTGGTGCTGGTCACCTACGGGCTTGGAATGCTGATCGGCGCTCAGGCGGCGGGCAACCTCTTCAACGCCTTCCTGGGCGATGCGGACGCGCTGACGCTCGGCCAGTGGCGACAATTCTGGCTCGTCCCGGCGGCGTTTGCGGCCGTCGTCATGGTGGGCTTTGCCCTGCTCTTCTACGACCGGGTCGATCAGCTCAGGGCCAAAGCGGCGGACGACGAGGCCACGTAGGGTTGGTGCTCTTCAGGGGGGAAGAGGGGCCGGAAGCGCGGGCGGAGGCGTAGGGACGTGGGTACGAAGGCCAGGACTCCCATCGCACGAAAGGTGGCTGCGGGCATGGCGCGCAAGAAGCGACTGGGCGTAGGGTTCGTGGGTGGCGGGTTCGTGGCCCGGTTCCACATTCGCTCGTTCGTCGGCGTGCGGGACGGCGACGTCCGTGGCGTCGTCGGGCGCAGCGGGACGGCCGAGGAGGCTGCGGCCCTCGCGTGCACCCTCGGGGTGGGCGATGCGAGGCCGTTCAGGTCCATCAGCGAGATGGTTGCGGACCCGGCGGTGGACGCCATCTGGATCTGTTCGCCGAACTTCACACGGATCGAGGTGACGGAGGAGATCGTGCACGCCGTCGAGAGTGGGAAGGGTGAGCTGCTCGGCGTGGCGTGCGAGAAGCCGCTCGGACGGAATGCGGCGGAGGCGCGACAGATGCTCGAACTGGTCGAGCGGGCCGGACTGCTCGACGGCTACCTCGAGAATCAGCTGTTCGCCCCCGCAGTGGTGCGGGGCAAGGCGATCCTTTGGTCCCGGGGGGCGGCCCTCACCGGCGCACCCTTCCTGGCCCGCGCGACGGAGGAACACAGCGGCCCACATATGCCGTGGTTCTGGGAGGGGTCGCTCCAGGGTGGCGGCGTGCTCAACGACATGATGTGCCACTCGGTCGAGGTCGCCCGTTTCCTGCTCACTCCTCCGGGCGCTTCGCGGGACGTCCTGACACCGGTCAAGGTCACTGCGCATACGTCGTGCCTGAAATGGCAGCAGCCCCACTATGCGGACCAGCTGGCGGCACAGAGCGGCGGCTCGACGGACTACCGGAACCGGCCGTCGGAGGATTTTGCCCGGGCGCTCGTGGAGTATCGCGATGCCCACGGCAATGCGCGCATCGTGGAAACGACCACCTCCTGGTGCTACGTGGGCGCTGGCCTGCGGCACACCATGGAATTGCTCGGGCCGGAGTACTCCCTCGCCGTGAATACGCTCGATGCCGGCCCGAAGGTCTTCTTCAGCCGGCAGGTGACGGGTGAGGCGGGGGAAGATCTCGTGGAGAAGCAGAATGCGGAAATGGGGCTCATGCCGGTCGTGAGTGACGAGGAATCGGAGTATGGTTACGTGGGTGAGAACCGACACATGGTGCAGTCATTTTTGGCCGGCACGCGTCCGAAAGAGAACTTCAGCGACGGTCTTAATGTGACGGAGTTGCTCATGACCGCCTACATGAGTGCCGAGCAAGGGCGGACCATCGCGTTCCCGCCGCCCGATCTGGGGTCATTCGTACCGGCCGTGGCGAGGGGGGAGTGGAATCCAGGCCGGTGAATCACCGCCACCGATCACCTGAAGTGTGGAGAGAACTCATGAGACGGCTCACGATCTGCAGTTGTGTTGCTGGGGTGATCCTCGTCGGGGGATACTCCAACAGTGAGGGGCAAGATACAGCACTGGCGGCAGCCGGTATGCAGTCCGAGCGCGAGCAGATCTTGCAGTCGCGCAACGGGAGGTACTCGAAACATGGCTGGAACCACTATGGTCCGGGCTATTTCGAGTTGGATCCGGAGACGGGCGTTCTCACGTCGCACGGTGGCATGGGTCTGCTCTGGTACACCGTCAAACCGTACGGAGACTTCGTGCTCGAACTCGAGTACAAGTGTGCGGATGAGCACACGAACTCCGGAGTGTTTCTGCGCGTGCCGGACGTACCGACGAGTAACGACTACATCTATCACAGCTTCGAAGTCCAGATCTACGATGCGGGGGAGGGCATTCACCACACCGCGGGGGTGTACGATGCCGAAGCGCCCAGTGAGTCCGCTTCCAACCAGCCCGGCGAATGGAACCAGTTCAGGATCACCTTCAGGGGGAATCGCATCGCGGTCGAGCTGAACGGCAAACAGGTGACCGATTGGCTGGCGGAGCCGCGCGGCAAGGTGGAGGATTTTGCACAACGCGGCTACATCGGATTGCAGAACCACGATGACCGGAGTCCCGTGTACTTCAGGAACATCTATGTAACGGAGCTGCCTTGATCACATGGCGTCGCGCGGTTCTCGCCGTCGTTGCTTGGGTCGGTATCTCGTGCGACGGCGCAGCGGCGCCCCAGTGGTGGAAGGGCAATCTTCACACACATTCCCTGTGGAGTGATGGAGACGACTACCCCGAAATGGTGGTCGACTGGTACAAGCGGCACGGCTATGCCTTCATCGCGCTGTCTGATCACAATGTGCTGGCGGCCGGCGAGAAGTGGGTGGAGGTATCGGAGCGCTCGGGAGGATTGACGAACCTCGAAGCCTATGTTGTCCGCTTCGGTGGTGAATGGGTAGAGCAAAGGGAAGAGCAGGGTCGTCGATCGGTGCGCCTCAAGACCTTGAGCGAGTATCGCGTCCTCTTCGAAGAACCGAGTCAGTTCCTCGTGCTACAGAGTGAGGAAATCAGCGATCGGTTTGAGTCAAAGCCGATCCATGTCAACGCCACGAATCTCGCAGAACTGATCGAGCCGCTGGGTGGGGGCAGTGTTCTGGAGGTCATGCAGAACAATGTGGACGCGGTGCTGGAACAGCGTCAACGATTGGGGCAGGCGATGTTCCCGCACATCAACCACCCGAACTACGGGTGGGCGATGACGGCAGAGGATCTCATCTGGTTAGAGCGGGAGAAGTTCTTCGAGGTATACAACGGTCATCCGGCGGTGCGTAACGAAGGAGATGCGCTGCACCCGAGCGCCGAACGCCTCTGGGACATCATTCTCGCGGAGCGGTTGACCGCGGGGCGAGAGTTGATGTACGGGGTGGCGGTCGATGACGCTCATCATTATCGAGCGTTGGATTCGGAGCACAGCAATCCGGGACGAGGATGGGTCGTGGTGCGCACGTCAGCGCTGCAGGCGGATTCGCTGGTTGCCGCGCTGGAACGAGGCGATTTCTACAGCTCGACGGGCGTGGAGTTGGACGAGGTCACGGTGAATGAGGAGGATGTCTCCCTCGTAGTCGATGCTGAGGAGGGTGTGACCTACACGATCCAATTCATCGGAACCCGAAGGGGCTATCCTCCGGCAGAGCGGATCGCCGAGCCGGGCCGCAGGGCATCCGTTCGATACCGCTACAGTGACGCGATCGGTGAAGTACTGGCGGAGGTCGAGGGCACGTCGGCGACCTATGAGTTCGCAGGCGATGAACTCTACGTGCGTGCCAAAGTTGCGTCGTCGCGACCGAAGGTGAACCCCTATCGCGCGGGTGAGACGGAGGTGGCATGGACGCAGCCGGTGCGTCCTCGGGGTTGAGGTATTCGCCACAGCGCAATGCTGAGCGGTAGGAGAGCGATGCAAAGCGAACCGTCGTTGGTCACGCGTCTGGAGCGCCCGTCCACCTCCAGTTGGCGCAGCCGGACGCTGGGACTCCCTGAAGACCTGCTGCGCGATTCCGCGCGGCGACTCCGTGTGATCGCGCTCATCTTTGCCGCTGGATTTCTGGTGGGCGACCTCACGGCGATAGCGTTTGATCCCGCTCAAAGGGCTCAGTACACCCAATTCTACGGCTGGGGACCTGGCGCGATATCGATCACCGTAGCACTGGTCGTGGCCGCCCTGGCCCACAGCCGGCGCATCGCTCCGCCAACGCTCATGAACATCGGGCTCGTGTTCGAGGTCATCGGGGCGTACGGTATTGCTGCCAGCACGTACTGGGGGGTCTACCAGGGACTCGAACACCAGCCCGAGCACCTGGAGATCTTCGGACTGTCCTTTGTGGCGCCGTGGATCATGTTCTTCACGATCGTCGCGCCGAACAAGCCACGGCTCGCGTTGCTGGCCGCGATCTTGGCTGGCAGCGCGGTTCCGATCACCTTCCTCCTCAGCACCGAGTTTGGAGGGACGTCCATCGAGGTGACGCCGAGCCGGTTCGTCACCATGTTCCTCGTACCGTATTTCCTCATCGTGGTTACGGCGTACATTGGGGCGCGCGTCGTATTCAAGCTCGGAACCGCGGTGACGCGAGCCCGCGAGATGGGGAGCTATCGGCTCACGGAACGCCTCGGTGGTGGTGGCATGGGTGAGGTGTGGCGGGCGAAGCACCGCATGCTGGCTCGGCCGGCGGCGATCAAGCTCATCCGGCAAGACAAGTTGGGCGGCGACGACCCGAAGAGCGTGCTCACGCTGCAGCAGCGCTTCGAGCGCGAGGCGCAGGCGACGGCGCTCATGGCCTCTCCGCACACGATCGATGTCTACGACTTCGGGGTCACGGCCGACGGCACCTTCTACTATGTGATGGAACTCCTCAACGGCTTCGATTTCGAGACGCTCGTGGAGCGCTTCGGCCCCGTGCCTCCGGAGCGAGCCGTGTATCTGTTGCGGCAGATGTGCGATTCACTCGTGGAAGCTCACGAGCATGACCTCATCCACCGCGACATCAAGCCGGCGAATGTCTATCTCTGCTGCCAAGGCCGTCATGTCGACTTCGTGAAGGTGCTCGACTTCGGACTCGTCAAACCGCGGCAGCAGTCGGGATCGAAGGACGTCCGGCTCACTGCCGATCACGTTACCGAAGGGACTCCGGCGTACATGGCGCCGGAGCAGGCGTGCGGCGAGGCGGTCGACGCGCGCACAGACATCTACGCGGTTGGCTGCGTGGCCTATTGGCTGGTGACGGGACAGCTCGTGTTCCGCAGCAAGACCCCGATGGAAATGATGTCCCACCATCTGCAGTCCAGGCCGGTACGTCCGTCACAGCGTACGGAACTCACCATACCTAGCACGCTGGAGGATGTGATCCTGGCTTGTCTGGAAAAGGATCCCAGTCGGCGACCCCAGAACGCTGATGCGCTCTACGGGCTGCTAGCTGCGTGTGAAACCACGGTGCCGTGGACACCCGAGCGCGCGCGCGAATGGTGGGAGCTCCACCAGCCGGCCCCCCGCAGAAGGGGTGACATCGAAGACCGCCAGGTGCAGATCGTGTGAACACCGCCGTTACTGAAGAGCGGCCACCGTCACGTCCACGATTTGCCGCAAGCCGGCGGGGTCAGGGCTCACCTTGGACATCACCCGCAGACCATGAAGGCTGTTCATAAGGAAGCGCGCAAGGGCGTGTGGGTCTCTCGAGCGGTTGATTTCACCGCGTTGCTGAGCCGCGATCAGGACGTGATGAAACCGGTCCTCCATGGTCGCGAAATCGTGTTCGATTTTGCGAACCATGGCCCGATCGGCGGGTGCCAGCTCCACCGCGGAGTTGGTGAGAAAGCAGCCGATGCCACGGCCCTTGCCAACTGAAAACGCGGCGACGTCCTCGAACACGGCGCGAATCGCCGCGATCTTGGAACCCGGCCGGTCGAGGGTCGCCATCCGATCGGCGACGAAGCCGTCCATGTAGCGGTCCAGTGCGGCGAGATACAGCTGACGCTTGCCACCGAACGTGTTGTACAGGCTGCCGCGATTGATCCCCAATCGGCGCTCGAGATAGTCAACCGAGGTGCCATCGTACCCGCGGCGCCAGAAGATGTGCATGGCCCGGTCCAGCGCCTGGTCCTTGTCGAACTCCAGTGTCCTCGCCATATCGACCGTCGACGGTCGCGCTCACCCGTGACGGAAGAGAATGGGATCGATGTCCGAGAAGACCGGCTCCAGTTGCACGCCGAGGGCGTCTCCCAGCTTGCTGACCATGATGTACGCCGTGATGGTGGCGACGATCTCCATGATCTGGCCGGAGTCGTAGTGCTCGCGCACGCGGCTCCACAGGTCGGGACTCACCGCGTTGGCGTCCTTCCAGATTTGCACGGTCAGATCGAGGATGGCCCGCTCCCCCTCCGTGAAGTGCTCGCTGGTGCGGTACCGCTCGCCGTACAGGTCTGCGATCTTGCCCTGCGGAATCCCCAGACGGTCGGCCAGCGTCTCATGCTGGACGACGCAATAGTGGCATTCGTTGAGCCGGGTCGATTTCAGGATCAGCAGCTCCTTGGTCTTCCAGTCCACTCGGCCGTCGCGCAGGATCTGCAGGATGAAGTCCATGAATGGGTTCATGAGCTCCGGCGCGTGGCCCCACACCTTGAAGATGTTGAGCAGCATCTGGAACCGCTCCTCGCCCTTGTCGTACAGCTCGATGGCTCCCGGGCTCGCGTCTTCACGCTCGAGATATGGAATGGCCGGCATGGCAAAGCCCCTCGCTGGGATAATGGGCAGCGAATCTACCTATTCTTCAACGATCGGTCAAGAAACGGATCGCAACTGGCTGGGCTGGGGGCGGCCTGGGTCACTGGGGGGTGAGGAGTGGACTCCTCGTTCGACCGACGGGCCTGCGCTACGAATGGTGGAGGGTCATCCGCCGACAGCCATGGAGAAGTTGAACCGCTGCCGGATGAGCACGCTCACCGGCTTGCCGCGCATCCGCCCCGGCCGAAAGCGCGCTTGTTTGACCGCGTTGACCGCCGGCTGTTCGAACTGGCGATGACTGGACTCGACGATGGTGACGGTCGCGGGGTCGACCGTTCCGTCTGCACGAACCACGTACTCGACCTCGACGTACCCTTCGATGTTCGCCCTGCGGAGCGCGCTCGGGTAGGTTGGCGGCGGCGCGTAGATCTGTTCCGGTAGTTCTTCTACCGCGACGGCGTCGAAGACCTGATCCAGGTCAACCGTCGGAGTACCGCCCTCCACGCCCGCGAACACCCCGCCCTCGGTCCCACGACCGGAATAGTCTCGGGGATCGAAGCGTTGGGTGAGATCCACCGGTGGGATGGTGGTCGGGATGTCGATCGGCGCTTCGAGGACCTGGAAGCCCTTGGGTGCCGAGAGGGTGGTGACGATCGGCGGTGCGTCCTGCGGCTCGGGTTCCGCCTCGGCCTGTTGCGTTGGGTCGTCCAGCGCCAGCATGACGGTGTCGACCGCCACCGGTGCGTCTCTCGCCGCGACCCCCACGGTCGCCATCACCGCCGCGCCGATGACCGCCGTTTGGAGCACCGTCGAAAAGAACAGTCCACCGGCCGCCCCGCGCACGTCTCGGCGGCCGCGGCGGTCCGACTCCACCAGTCGCCCGAGCACCGCGACCCTGACTGGCTCGTGCGGCCCCTCGCGGAGCACAAGGTTGCGTTTGCACCTGCTGCAGGCGACCACCCAAACCACCAACGGGTCTTGCTCGAGCTCCAGGCGTCCGTCGACCAGGAGCGTGGCGTGACAGGCGGGACAGGTGAGCGGAATGGTCTGTGCTGCGAGTTGCGAGCGAATCTGCTCGACCTCCTCAGCACAGTAGTCAAACACGCTGCTGCGAGTGCCAGCTCCTGGGGATGGGCGCGCGCCACGCGGCACGGGCGTCCGTGTCGAGTCGCGTCGGACCTCTGGGAAGAGCTTGTAGAGAGTCATACAGCCCTCCACTCTCGGATCGTCCGTCCCATCGTCCGGGTATGGCCCGTGCGTAGAACCACCCGAGACAGATCTACTTACACTACGTTTGGGCGGGAGCTGCCGTTTCACGCACCTCAGCGTCTGTCCCGAATTTCTTGGAGGTCGATTGTGAAACGGAAGGTTGGGGGGTCCGAAGTAAGTGTTAGGTGCTGGGTGGTAGGTGATAAGGTGGACAACTCCCTCGTCCGATCACCTACCACCTGTTACCTACCACCTACCTCAATGCCACGTCAGGCCGAGCGTGAAGATGACGATCGAGTTCGTACTGGCGGCGCTTCCGAAGAGCGGATCTTGGTCGAACACTTGGAGAATCCAGTCGACGTTGGGTGTCAGATACAGGTTGCGTGCGAGACGCACATCGTACCCTACCCCGGCCGTGGTTCCCAGTCCCCCATTGGCCCGGACTTCGACGGTCGTCGTGCCCGACACGACGACCCGTGACACCCACGCGCCGCCGATGCCGCCTTTGAGGAAGAAGCCGCCGTTCTCACTGGGAAAGAACATGGCGACGAACATTCCGTTCCCGCGGGAGACGACCTCGTTACTTTGGCCCCTCGCCCATCCCACGGCTTCGCCCCCCAGCAGTACCCGCTGGCTCGGTGTGCCGCCGAGCCGGAGGTAGCCGGCACCGCCGATGAGCCGATCGTTGTCCAGCTCCTCGGTGACGTTCATGCCGATTCCCAGGCCAAAGCCAATCCAGAAACCGTCATGAACATGTCTGTCCTGCCCGATGGCTGAACTGCTCCACACGAGCAGGGAGAAGCCAGCAACCGCAATCGCACGTATCATCGGTCACCTCCGCGGGAGTTGCTCCCAGTCTGATCCACCGATTTCCCCTACCTCCGGTGGAACGCGGTTCCTGCCAAAATGCCGTCTGGCCGCCAGTGTGCAACGTCTTTGTTTGCGAGCGAGCTCTTCGGGGTTGCGGCTCGAAAATTGCTGTTCTATGGAGCCGTCCTCGTCCCTTCGCGCACGTTTCGCCTGATCCATACGCTTGGCACGGCCGATGAAACGTCTCGTAGCCGGGTACGTCATGTAGAGATGATGACTGCTTATAGCTCAGGCCGGTATGGAGCACGGGAACAAAAGGCTCTGGATCACGATACTTGAGGGACATGCAGCGTTACGTCGCGAGGAACTGGGTCCCGCTTGGCAGCTTGTCACTGCTGCTCGGAGTGTGCGGTTGCAGCGGGGAGTCGCTGCGGGAGCTGTTCGACACCTCCACCCCGCACGAGCGGTACGAGCAGCGGTTGCAGGATGTTGGACTCGACCAGACCGCCCTGGGCCGGGAATGGTTCGCGGCGGCGAGCGATGCCCTGGACAGTTCCCTCGCCGTATCGGCTCCGTACCGCGAAGAGAGTTATCTCGATCCAAGGCGGGCGATGGCATCGGGGTACCGGGTGTCGCTGCGACGAGGCCAGCGCGTCGAGGTGATGTTCGAAAGCGAACCCGACGGCAGTTACCGGGTCTTTCTCGATCTCTTCATGATTCCCAGAGGGTCGGCCGCCCCACCGAGACGTCTGGCGAGTGCCGACAGTCTCGAGCGCAGGCTGGACCACGTCGCGCGGCGTGATGGGAACTACCTGATTCGCATCCAGCCGGAGCTGCTCCGCGGTGGGCGATACGCTATCAGCATCGTGGTCCGTCCATCCCTTCAGTTTCCGGTTTCCGGCCACGACACCACGGCGATCCGAAGCTGGTACGGTGCGGCCCGTGACGGAGGGCGTCGACGTCACGAGGGACTCGACATCTTTGCTCCCAGAGGGACCCCCGTCGTCGCTGCAGCGGACGGTGTCGTGCGGAGCACCCGGCCGAACAACCTTGGTGGCAACGTGGTCTGGCTCCGCGACCAGCTCAACCGCTCGCATTACTACGCCCACCTCGACCACCACATCGTTCGCCGCGGTGACCGGATCCGCGTTGGTGACACCCTCGGATTCGTCGGCAACTCGGGCAACGCGCGCACCACCCGGCCGCACCTGCACTTCGGCATCTACGCGCGGGGGTCGTTCGATCCGTATCCGGCGCTGTATGAGCCCCCGACGCGGACCGAAGACTTCACCGGTGATGCGGGGCTCATCGGTCGCCTGGTTCGCGTGAGCCTCGACCGGGCTCGCGTTCACACGCTGCCGTCCACCAGTGCTGATGTTCTCGCAGAGTTGCCGCTCCACACCCCCGTGCGGGTGGACGCGGGAACCGGTGAGTGGTTTCGGGTCGCCCTGCCCGACGGCACGATCGGGTTCGTGGCAACGACGCTCACGGAGCCTGTAGGCTCCCCGGTCCGCAGTGAGATCGTGGCGACGGGAGCCAAGCTCCTGACCGAGCCGGCTTCCACGGCGGTAACCGTCGACAGTGTCGCGGCCGGGGTGGAAGTCGGTGTGCTGGGCGCCTTCGGAGAATTCCTCTACGTAGAGGGTCCCAGCGGCAGAGCTGGTTGGCTGGGGCTCAACTAGAGCGCCACGTAGGAGCTTGATCCCCTTGGAGTGATGAACACCTGAAACGGCGGATAGTCGTGGAGGGGGTTGCTTGGCACACTTCCCACCCGCCCTCCGCCTCTGGTAACTCACGTTGGTACTCGCCCAGCATGCGGTAGGCTTCCATCAAGCTGAGTCCCTGGAAGTGCCACGCGGAGAGTTCCTCCACGCCGTTCAGCCCGTCGACCGCTTCATGGATGTAGTTGGCTCTCCGCGCCTCGGCGCCCACGTTCAAGGTGCTGCCCAACACGCGCACGGCCTCGAGGGCGGCAAGGCGATCCCCCCTGTACCATTGCGAGCTGCCAGTCACGGGCTCGCCTGTCTCCCCAAGTGTCTCCGGGGGTGAACCGGAGGTTGGGAGGCGTCACCCGCCGCTGCGGACCTGCTCGACGAGCGCCACGATCGCCCTCACGGTCTCGAAGTTGTCCGGTGTTACAGCGTGGTCGGGAATCTGCACGCCTGCCTGGGTGTCGAGAAACGCCATGATCTGAATGAGGCCAATCGAGTCAATCAGTCCACGGTCAAGGAGTGAGTCGTCAGGCGTCAGTTGTGCGCCCTCGTCGCGGAGGAGGTTCGTGCGAATGAAACTGAGCAGCTGATCGGAAAGCGTCATGACTGGGATTCCTGAAGGTTAACCGCCGTGGTGAGCAGTCGGCCAAGGGTGGGACGGTCCACCTTGCCGGTGGACGTCGCGGGAAGCTCATCGAGCTGTGTGAGGTGTTCGGGCACCGCGTAGCGTGGCAGTCGTGTCCCGCAAAAGGCAAGTACATCGGAGGGCGACGTCGTGACGTCCGGCTCGGGAACGTACGCACCGACGATTCGGGCGCCGATTACTGGATCCGGCAGCGCGACGACGGCCGCGGCTCGCACCGCCGGGCACTCGTGTAAGACGTGCTCGATCTCACCGAGCTCCACACGGTAGCCGCGCGTCTTGACCATGTGGTCGCGCCGGCCCAAGAACGTGAAGCCACCCTCGTCGTCCCGCACGCGTACCATGTCGCCTGTCCGGTACACCGGGTCGGCGTAGTCGCGGTGCAGAGGGTGCTGGTCGAGCGACTCCGCCGTGCGCTCGGGCAGCGCCCAGTAGCCGAGCATCACGCATGGCCCCCGAACGAGCAGCTCCCCCTCTTCACCAGGACGCGCGACCCGCCCGTCGTGCGTGAGCGCGAACGCCTCGATATTGGCACAGGCCCGACCGATCGGCAGGTCGGTGTTGCCTGATGGTAAGGGCCTGGGCACGCGATATGACGTGCAGACGTTGGTCTCGGTCGGGCCGTACCAGTTGTAGAAGGCGGCGCTAGGAAACCGCTCCATCACGTCCCGCAGATACTTCACAGGAAACACCTCTCCGGCAAACAGCACGGTCCGCAGGGCCGTGTAGTCAAACCGCTCAAGCTGTCCCTGCCGCAGCAGCCGGATGAGTGCTGAGGGTACGGAGTACCATACTGTGATCCGCTGAGTGTGGATCCAGCGGGCCAGTTCGACGGCGAACGGCGCAACGCGGTCCGGCACCAAATGTACGGAAGCTCCTGCCCCGAGGGCCGCATAGAGGTCGAACGTCGACAAGTCGAAGTGGAACGGCGCGTGGCCTGACAACCGATCCGACGGCCCCACGCCGACGGTCGCGATCCCCCACTCGACGAAGGTGAGGGCGTTCCGATGGCTTATCACCACGCCCTTGGGCGTGCCAGTCGAGCCGGACGTATAGAGGATGTAGGCGGGATCGGTCTCAACCGCCTGTTTCACGGCTTCCACCGGCGCCAGGGTAAGCATCTCGCGCCAGGTACAGACCTCGGGCGTGCCCGGAAGCTCGGGCGGCGCAGGTGGGTCGTCGACGAGCAGGACCGCCCGCACCGTCTGAAGAGCCGCCGGGTTCACGTCCCACAGTGCCGTCGCCAGCCGCGACGTTGTGATGAGGGTCCGGACGCCGGCGTTGCCAAGAATCAATCCGGCCCGCACCGCCGGCGCCGCCGGATCAACCGGGACATAGGCTGCGCCTGCTCGTAGCACCCCGTGCATCGCGGCCACGTTGCGGGCCGCCTTAGGCGCGAGCAAGCCCACTCGCTCGCCACGCCCGGTGCCGTGCATCGCGAGCCAGCCCGCGAGCGAAGCCGCCGCGCGGTCGAGCGCGCCGTACGCCAGCACCTCCCCGAGATCGCTGACCGCGACTGCGTCGGGCGTGCGTTCGGTGCTCTCGGCAGCGAGCTGCCACAGCAAGTATCGCATGGCCGCCACCGTTACTGGGGTGAGAAGCCGAGGTGCCGTGCGATCACGAGCTGCTGGATCTCCGACGTGCCGGAGTAGAGCCTGCCGCCGATAGCATCACGCAACTGCTCTTCCACAGCGAATTCCTCCATGTAGCCGTAGCCCCCGTGCACCTGCAGTGCGTCGAGACCAGAGGCCACCGCAGCCTCGCTGATGTGCAGTTTCGCCATGGCCGAGTACAGTCCCACCTCCTCGCCCGTGTGCTGGGCCCACGCAGCACGGTACAGAAGCAAGCGGGACGTTTCCAGGCGCATGCGCATTACGGCCAGCTTGGCGGCAACAAGCTGGAAGTCTCCGACGGGCCGCCCGAACTGCCGGCGCTCCCGCGCATACTCCACGCACATCTCCAGCTGGCGCTCCATCCGACCCACTTGGCTTCCCAGAATGCATGCCCGTTCCCACCCCATCGAATGATTGAACACGGTGGCGCCCTGTCCTTCCGCTCCGAGGCGGGCCGACACCGGCATTCGGCAGTCCGTGAGCACAACCTCCGCCATCGGGGATCCCTTGAGCCCCATCTTGCGGATGGGCTTGGAGACCTCGAGACCGGCCATTCCGCGCTCGAGGAGAAATGCTGTTACGCCCCACATGCCCCGTTCCGGCCGGACGTTGGCGAACACGACGAACACGTCGGCGACGGGCGCGTTTGTGACAAATGTCTTGACCCCGTTCAACACGTAGTCGTCACCGTCCAGCTGCCCGCGGGTGCGCAGACTGAACGCATCCGATCCGGAATCGGGCTCGCTCATGGCGTGTGCCCCGATCAGATGACCGTCGCAGAGTCCGGGGAGATAGGCCTGCTTTTGGTCCTCTGTGCCAAACGCGAGGAGCGGGGTGGTCACCGCCCACATGTGCGCGTGGATCGAGAAGAGCAGCCCGTGATCGGGGCAGCCGTAACCCAAGGCCTCCATGGCCAACGTGGTGCCCATCACGTCCGTCTCACCGCCCCCGTACACACGTGGCACTGGGAGACCCAGTATGCCGAATTCCGCACACCGCGCCCAGAGATCCCGGCGGAATCCGTAGGGGAGATCGGGGTCGCGGGGCGGTGCCGCAAGCGTCCTTGCGGCGAAGTCCCGCACGGCCTCGCGCAGCTCGAGATGCTCGGCACTCCACTGGAAGTCCATGGTGCCTCTGACGGTGTTCTTCGGGTTATGTGTCGGCTGCAGGCGGCGCACTCCGCGCGGCCGTGTCGCGAAGGCGGGGGACTGGTCCGATAACGCGAGCTGGATTCCCAAACACGACACAATCGTCCGGGATGTCGGTCTGCAGCACGGCATTGGGAGCCGTCCGGACCCGGTTCCCGATGCGGATCTTGCCCATCACTTTGGTGCCCGCTCCAATCTGAACCTCGTCGCCAATCTGTCGAACGTTGTAGTCCATCAGGATGCCACCTCCGACGATTGTGACGTCGCGGCCAATCTGGGCGCACGGCAAGAAAACCCCACCACCCCAGGTATGAATCACGAGGCCCGCACCGATTCGTGCCTTCACGGGGATGAACACCCCGACACGCCATGAGAACAGGTACTGCACCAGAAAATGGAAGTAGCGCAACACGAAACGGAGTGGCCGAAAGCGTAAATTGTCCGCCCAATACCCAAAGCGATGGACAAGGATCGCTTCCGTCCCCGGATTAAACAGTTCACGTATGACGTCTTGCACGCCAACTTGGCCATCCTGATTCATCAAGCAAGCCCGACGCACATCCCTGCGAATAGTGTCGAACATCAGCTCGTGTCCGCCGCTTCGGTGTGAGGGAATCGGCACCGCGACCCTTCACGGTTGCCAGATGATTGTGCACGAACGCGGACTGAGCAACTTGAGTGCCCGCACCTAGGGATCGCCGAGCCCCGAAAGCGCGACCCTGACTCGTCTTCCCGACCGACTGCTTGGTCTTCAAGTGTTGCGTCAGTGCAACAGCGGAGTTGCAGCCACACCCAGTTTGGAAACCATTCCCGTCAGGCTGTATCGAGGGCGAGGGTGTCTTGGCGGTCAGCCAACGCAGCGCTAGTGCTCAATCCGGCGGGCCAATACCCGATCCGTTCGCTGGCGGATCTGGCATGCGGCATCGGAACGGGATGGGGGCCGCGCTGGGCGTCGCTTGCCGATTGCGTATGGACGATTCCCGACCCACCAGTCGCCCCCGCGGCCGGCCCAGCGTGCACTTTGTGCCATCTCTAAGCGCGGAATACGTGCCGCCAGGGCCCGACAAGTGGGGCCCTGGCATCAGCGCCCCGGTCGCTGCGTCGGGGGGCGCCGTGTTCGGCCGTGGCTGCGGGACCGCGTTCCTCGCAGAGCTGAGCTAGGTCCCTTTTCGCAGGGTGATGGTACCGTTCGTGGTCGCCAGCCTCAAGGTCGGCCCGCCGCTTCCAATCGTGCCTTGCATGCCTCCCGGGAAGACCTGGGTGAGCGGAAAGTCCGACGTGATGCGCCCCGACTGGACGGTTGCCCGAACCTGCGCGTTGGTCGCGGCGGGAATGGTTACCGCAATGTCACCGGTCATCGTCGAGAACTCGAGATCGCGGTCCCAGTCGGGCAGACCGACGGAGGCGTTGATCGATCCCCATAACGACTTGGCGGTTGCCAGTTGCGTGGTGGAAACGCGCACGTCGCCGAAGACGCTGTTCAGAAAGGCGTTGCTCCGGATGGCGGTCGCCTCGAGATCACCCATCATGCTCCTGGCGACAAAGGCCACCCCGTCCGGCACCTGCACCGTGAACGCGACCTTGACCCCGCCTCCAGCGCTGTCCCGCGTCGACATGTTACCGCCGTCGCCGGGCTCGCACGTGTTGGGAAGTTGTCCTGCGACATCGGGATAGACAGCGCAGATCGTGACACCAAAGGCGTGTGATACGACCTCGATGTCCACTGCGGCGACGTCGTTCGGTTGACCGATCTTGGTTGCGGTGACCACTACGTCGCTGCCCGACGCCGCGACGGCACGAATGTCTCCTGCCAACCCTTTGATCTCGATCTGCTTGCCCGGTGTGACGTGTCCGCGCCATTCGAACGGGACTCGGACCTGGCCGGTGGTGTCGTCCGGGGGTGGCCAATTGGGCCAATCGGGCCACTTTGGTCCACTGATGTTGACGTCGCCGCACGCCATCGACCAGGCCATCGCGAGGGCAGTTACGCCCGTGGCAATCCGTCTCATGGTAGCCTCCATGGTGTTCAGTTGAGGTAAACGGTCATGCGGCCGAAGGGCCGTGCTTCGAGATCCGCGACGCTGATGTCGAATCCTTCTGCAACAGCTGCGGAGAAAGGCCATGCCGGCTCTGATGTCGGGGTAGAGGTCTCTGAGATCCACCGGTGTGGCGCCGTGACCTTGCGCATCGGAGAGATGCGTCAGGGCCAACCGGAACATCCGTCTCGAGGCCGCCTGGATGGTGCGTATCCGCTGCATCGTGTCCTCCTTGAAGTCTTTCGATCACGTCCGGCCGGACAATCGAGCGGTTCTTCGATTCCAGGATCTGCGTCCGAGGCGGGGCGCCAGTTTGCCCGCCGTTCGCGGCCGGTCTACCTTTGCGACAAGCTAGGCGTACTGCGTCTCCATACCGTCTCCCCTCCGTCTCCCGGGAGGGTCCGTCGAATGAGCACTACCTCCTGCCAGAGATGATCGAGTTCCGAGCGCTCGGTCCGGCCGAGCTCGTGGGTCCCGAGGGTGCTGACACGCGGGCCGTCCTGGCCCGATCCAAGCTGCTGGGCCTCCTGGCGTTCCTCACCGTCGGGGCGAGCCGCGGCTTCCACCGTCGGGACTCCTTGATCGGCGTGTTCTGGGCGGAGTTGGACCAGGGTCGGGCGCGCAGCGCCGTGCGGCAGTCGCTCTACCGGCTGCGCCTGTTTCTGGGCGAAGGGGTGGTGGTGACGCGGGGGGACGATGAGGTCGCGGTGTCGGAAACCGAGTTCTGGTCCGACGTCCGAGCGTTCGAGGAAGCTCTCAGCGGAGGCGACCGGGAGGCGGCGCTAGATCTCTACCGGGGTGACCTGCTGGAAGGCTTCTACGTGCCGGAAGCCCCGGAGTTCGAGCGCTGGATCGACGAGCGGCGCAAGCAGCTCAGGCAGCTGGCGTCCACCGCGGCGTGGGAGTTGGCGGACCAGGAGGCGGCGCGGAGGATGACTCGGGCTGCCGGTACCTGGAGCCGGCGCGCGAGGGATCTCGCCCCCCTGGACGAGCGGTTGCTGCGACGCGTCATCAAACTCCTGGATCGCCTCGGCGATCGTTCGGGGGCCGTGCGCGAGTACGAGACCTTCGCCAGGCGGCTGGCGGACGAGTTGGAGCTGGAGCCGGCACCGGAGACCCGAGCGCTGATCGAGGACGTCCGGGCGCGCAACGACGTTGTTCGAGCGGAAGCGCAGGCGTCACCGCCGGAGATCGCTGAGTCACCGGACGACTCGCTGCTCCCTTCGTCTCACCGGACTGCTCATGAGCCGAGCGCCGTGAACACGCTGGCTGACCGCTACCGCATTGAGAGAGAGATCGGGGCGGGCGGCATGGCCACCGTCTACCTGGCGCGCGATCTCCGACATGAGCGGGACGTGGCGGTGAAGGTGATGCATCCCGACTTGGCGGCATACTTGGGGTTGGAGCGCTTTCTGCGCGAGATCAAGATCGCGGCCAATCTGACCCACCCCCACATCGTGCCGGTGTACGACTCCGGCTCCGCCGACGGCCAGCTCTACTACGTCATGCCGTACATCGAAGGTGAGTCGTTGCGGGACCGACTGGAACGCGAGGGGCAGCTCCCGCTCGGCGAGGCACTCGGCATTGCCCGCGAGGTGGCCGATGCCCTGGGCCACGCGCATAGCCAGGGCGTCGTCCATCGGGACATCAAGCCCGAGAACATCCTGTTGTCGGGTGGCCATGCACTGGTGGCGGACTTCGGCGTAGCCCGTGCCTTTTCGGTCGCCAGAGAATCTCGCCTAACCAAATCCGGGATGGCGGTTGGCACGCCGCCCTACATGAGCCCAGAGCAGACCGCCGGTGCAAGTGAGGTGGACGGCCGGAGCGATGTGTACAGTCTCGGGTGTGTGCTGTACGAGATGCTCGGCGGAGAGCCGCCGTTCACGGGACCGACCGCCGAGAGCATCGCGAGACAGCACCTGATCACGGCGCCGCGTCCCATCACCGACGTTCGGCCCTCCGTGCCAAAGAACGTGTCGGCAGCCATCGCGCAGGCCCTGGCAAAGACGCCAGCGGATCGGTTCCGCACCGCCTCCGCCTTCGTCGAGGCGCTGGCGCGTGACATCGCCTCCGGGTGCGCCGAAGGATCGCAGTGCTCATTGCCGTACCGACATCGCTCCTTGTCACCGCGGCCATCATCATCGGATTGAGTCAAGATCGGACGAACTGGATACCCGCCCTCGACCGGAACCGGGTGGTGGTCGTGCCGCTCGAGAACCGAACGGGCGACACGGCCTTGGCCCTGTTGGGGAACATGGCAGCCGACTGGATCGCGCAGGGACTGCAAGAGATCGACGTGATCGATGTCGTGCCCACGGCCACGTCAATCGAACCCGGCCCGGACGTCCCGAGCCTTGCGGGAGCGTCGGAACCGGGTACCGCACGATCAGTAGGGGTAGCAACGCGAGCCGGAACGGTCGTCGCTGGGGCCTACTATCGGCGGGGTGACTCGCTCGAGTTCCAGGCCCAGGTCATCGATGCGACCGAAGAGCGGTTGTTGCGTGCGGTAGCGCCTATCTCGGCACCCACCGCCGCGTCGGGCGCGGTCTTGGACTCACTGCGCCGTCGCGTGGTAGCAACGGTCGCAGCAGAGCTGGATCGCCGTCTCTTGCCATCGACCGCCTCTAGCCAACCGCCGTCGTTAGAGGCGTACCGCGCGTACCTCGAGGGGCATCGCGCCTTCTATCATGGTGTTCCGCTACGGATGCGCGAGGCACTCCAGTTCATGTATCGGGCAGTCGAGCTGGACTCCGCGTTTGCCGATCCCCGATTCTTCATTATCCTGGCCCACGCGAACCTGGGCGAGCGCCGCGCCGCCGATTCAAACGCGCAGCTCCTGGTTCCCTTCCGGTCGCGATTCAGCCCTCAACAGCGTGCCTTTCTCGACTGGCTCATCGCGGGACTCCGTGGAGACCGGGTCGGAGCACTCCAGGCCGCGCGTGCCCGGGGTGAGCGTTTGGACGTGGCAGTCGAGGCACTGAGGTCGAACCGCCCGCACGAGACCATCGAGATCCTCTCGGGTATGGAGCCTCTCCCGGAGTTCTACTTCAAGTGGCGCGACTTCCTGCACGCGCTTCACATGGTGGGAGACTATGCGCGGGAGCTGGTCGAGGCGCGACGCGCCCGCGAGGCCTATCCCGATCGGTTGCTGATGCTCGGCAGCGAACTGCGCGCGCTGGCGGCGCTCGGGAGGCTTGACGAGGTCGACCGAGGTCTCGATGAGAGCCTGCTCTTGCCACCGGAGGGTGGCGTGGCGGCAGTGGGCGTCATGGGAGAGGTCGCGGCGGAGCTTCGTGCGCACGGCTTCCGCGACGCGTCGCTTAGCGTGGCGGAGCGGGCGCTGCGCTGGTACCGCTCCCGTCCGCCGGAGGAGGGGGCGACCACGGGCTACAAGGCCGGCCTGGCTGCCAACCTGTACCTGGCAGAACGGTGGGACGAGGCGCATACGCTGTTCCAGGAGGTGGCGTCGGCGGCACCGGGTGACGTGAACGTTCAAGGGTATCTCGGTGTTGTGGCGGCGCGGCGCGGGGACCGGGAGGAGGCGCTTCGGATCGGTGATTCGCTCGAAGGGATGGCCGACCCCTACGACTTCGGACGCGACGTCTATCTCCAGGCCCGGATCGCCGCCCAACTCGGCGACTTGGACCGAGCGATGGTGCTGCTCCGTGAGGCGTACGCTCGAGGTTGGGCGTTCTGGATACTCCTGCATAGAGACATGGACCTCGAGCCGCTCCGCGACTACCCACCGTTCGAGGAGTTCCTCAAGCCGAAGGGGTAGGCCGCGGCCGTCCAACCGCCCTATCACCTCACCGGTTTCGTTGCGTTCCATTGCTTCCCGTCGACAATCCGGGCCGTTTGGCCAGCCGACCTTCTGCGTGTTGTTGCGCCTGTTCGCGTCTGATTACGGCAAAACTGTCCCTCGAAATTTCCCAAATGCGACTGATTCGCTTGCCTAGCTAGGGGCCGCCGAACGCCCCATCTTGGAGTAGACATCCTCCCACGAGCGGGCCCAAATGGCCGAAGTCCTGGTCCGCCTCAAGGCAGCCCTTGCCCACCGCTACGCCATCGAGCGGGAGGTCGGTAGCGGTGGGATGGCCACGGTGTATCTGGCGCACGATTTGCGGCACGACCGCCAAGTTGCCATCAAGGTTCTGCAACCCGATTTGGCCGCCGCGCTCGGTCCTGACCGGTTCCACCGTGAGATCAAGACCACCGCCCAACTGAACCACCCGCACATCTTGCCGCTGCTCGACTCCGGCGAGGCGGACGGCCTGCTGTATTACGTGATGCCGTTCGTGGAAGGCGAGTCGTTGCGCGAGCGGCTAGAACGCGAGAAGCAGCTGCCCATCGAGGACGCCGTCGAGATCGCCCGCACGGTCGCGGCGGCGTTGAGCTATGCCCATAGCCACGACGTGCTGCATCGTGATGTCAAGCCCGAGAACATCTTGCTCTCGGGGGGCGAAGCGGTTGTTGCCGATTTTGGCATCGCACGAGCCATCACGGAGGCGGGCGGCGACCGCCTCACGGAAACCGGGATCTCCATCGGCACCCCGGCCTACATGAGTCCGGAGCAGGCGGTGGGCGAGCAGGAGATTGACGGGCGCAGTGACATCTACTCGTTGGGGTGTGTGCTGTACGAGACGCTGGTGGGGGAGCCGCCGTTCACGGGGCCGAGTGCGCAGGCTGTGATCGCGAAGTGCGTGAGCGAGCCGGTGCCAAAGATCACCACACTGCGCGAGACGGTGCCGGCTAGTGTGGAGGCTGCGATCAACAGCGCACTGGCCAAGTCGCCGGCTGATCGATTTGCCACGGCGCTGCAATTCGCTGAGGCACTGATGAAGCCGGCGGACATCCCGGTGCCGTCGGAACTCAAGTCCATCGTCGTCTTGCCGTTCGCCAACTTGAGCGCCGATCCCGAGAACGAGTATTTCAGCGACGGCCTCACCGAAGAGCTCATCAACGCGCTGACGGGGATCAGGGACCTCCATGTCGTCGCTCGCACCTCCGCGTTCGCATTCAAGGGCAAAGAGGTGGACATCCGGGAGATCGGCAAGAAGCTGAACGTGGCCACGGTACTCGAAGGCAGCGTCCGCAAGGCAGGGACCAGGGTGCGCATCACCGCCCAACTGGTCACGGTCGCCGACGGCTATCACTTGTGGTCCGAGCGCTACGACCGGGAGCTGGAGGATGTGTTTGCGATCCAGGACGAGATCACGTTGTCGATCGTCGAAAAGCTGAAGGTGGAACTGTTGAGCGTTGAAACAGAGGAGTTGTTGAAACAACACACAGCAGACCATGAAGCCTATGCGCTGTATCTGAAGGGTCGCTTCTACTTCCATAAGTTGACCACCCCTGATCTGCAGAAGGCCGTCCAATTCTTCCAGCAGGCGATCGATCTCGACCCAGACTACGCAAAGGCTTATGCCGGCTTGGCTGGCGCGTATATGATGATGGGTGGCGCCGGACAAAGTCACTTTCTCCCGCCCAGCGAATCATATCCTCAAGCTCACGAAGCCGTAGCAAAGGCGATGGAATTGGATGATCGGCTTCCTGAAGCACACACTATGCTAGGTGTGCTTCGAACGGGGTTCGAATGGGACCAGGAAGGTGCGGGGCAGGCGTTCAAGCGCGCGCTCGAGCTATGCCCAAACAATGCGGATACACACCTCTGGCATGCATGGTATTTGTGGAGGAATGGTCAGATTGATGCTGCCTTTGCTGCTGTGCAACAGGCTCTGATGCTGGACCCGCTCTCCCTTCTGTTCCAATCGATGATAGGACTGCTTCATCACAGTGCCCGCAGATACGACGAGGCTATCGATCAGTTTCAGCAGGTGTTGGAGTTGGAGCCGAATTTTTTCCACTCGATCCTGCATCTCGGTGATACTTATCTGCAAAAGGGCATGTATGAGGATGCCGAGGCTGCGTACCAGAAGGCAGACAAGTTGGTTGGTCGACATTCCAACGTATATGTGTGCTTTTGTATGCTATATGCCGTGTGGAACAGGCGCGATGAAGCAATGCAATACATGAAAGAGGTCATCGCGATCTCCAAAGAAGAGTTCGTGCCACCTACCTACATCGGATGGGGTTATGTAGCGCTCGGAGAATACGACGAGGCGTTTGCCTGGTTTGACAAAGCCTATCAAGAGCGTGACCCGCAACTACACATTCAAGTCTGGCCCTGGTGGGATCCCGTAAAAGCGGATCCTCGCTACAGGGCGTTGGTGAGCAAGATCGGGCTGGCGCCGTGAACCCCCGCGTTTGAAGCCCCCCCGCACAAGGGAGCCTAGAATGGATACTGCTTACGCAGCTCTGAGAACCTTGCATGTGTTGGCATTTGTCTTCATGTCGGTGCCCCTGTTCAATCTCATCGCGGTCAACGAGCGCGCGCAGTTGGGATCAGCGTTCAACTACGAGGCCGACCGGTACTTGGAGAACATCATCCGCCGTGGCGCGACCCGCTGCTTCGCGTTCCAGGCGACGGTACTGCTCACGGGCATGGCGATGCTGGTGGTTGGCCCGCTGGGTATCGGCGCGCTGTGGGGAAACTGGGTACTGCTGGTCAAGACCTTGGCGCTCGTTGCGCTGATGGGCCTGCTCTCCTACGTGCACCTTGGGCTTCAGCCAAGAATCGAGGCCTTGTTGGCCCAGGTCGGCCCGAACGCTCCTGTACCTGAGGGCTTTGTGGCTCGTCTCAAGCCGTTCCGAGTGCTGCGGAAGCGCCTGGCAACCCTTTGCCTGTTTTTGGTCCTCCTGACCATCATCCTGGGGATGCAAGTCTACGGCAGCTACGACGCTGTGCTGACCGTTGTTCTCATCACATTGGCGGGGCTATTTGCGTGGCGAGCAAACCGGACGCTGGTACGCTTCGGCTGGCTCTAGAGGGACACGATGCCGTCCCAAGGGCTCCCCGGGAGCGCCTTTGTGCTACCGCTGCGAGTGGCGCGATTCGGTGCGCCGCACTCGCGGGTGGTGGGTCTCAGCTCGTGGGTCATAGAGGACACTCCCTCATCCACCTCCAATCGGGGTAGCGGGAACGCACGACCGTTGGCTCCCGTGTGGAAGGTGGTGATGGAACCCGGAACCGCTCAGCCGGGTTGAACGAAATACCACTAAAGAGTTCGTCCTTCCACTCGGACGGCACGCAAACACTTCCCTGACGGCAGGGCGTGCATGGACACGCCCCGCCACTGCGCAAAGGAGTCTGCCGATGTCGCAACAAGTTGGCTACCGAAGCCGGCGTACCATGACCCCGTCGGCGCTGCTGGTGCTTGTACTGGGGTTCTTTGTTGGCACGGCGTGTAATGACGAGGGACCCGCCGGGCCCTTTCGGCTGACGTTCAATCTGGATGCCAGCTTTCAGGGTGCCCACGGAGGTCAACCGATCGCCATCGCCCTCGTCCGTACATCGGATGGGTCGGTAGTCGTCCAAGCGAACGGCGCCGTCTCGGCCACCCAAGATCCGTCGTTTACCTGGAGCACCGGCGCCGTAATGCAAGCGGGGAATGATTTCGAAGTCCACTATTGGATCGACTCCAACTTCGGCGGGGGGACCGCAGGAGTCTGCGATCCCAAAGCCAACGATCACCAGTGGAGCGTAGAACTTCTATCGGTGTCCAACGATGTGACGTGGACTGCGTCGCACGAACCGGCACTGACCGAGGATGTGTGCAGTAGCTTCCCCTAGGAAGTCGGCCTCACCGGCTCTCGCTCTGTCACACTCGACCGACCCCAGGAGCGGAAAGACTGAGCTTTGAGTGGAGCGAGCGTCAAGCGCTGGGGTCTTGTGTGACAGGGTCCGGGACATTGGGCCAGCCGCCTGAGGGAACAAGCCCCGCAACAGGGGAACTTGCTGCGGGGTTGTTGTTCGCCGAGCGGACTGAAGTGATTCGCAGGGTAGCGTCCGAACTCCACGTGCTGCGCACCTGCATGAGATAAAGCGAGTTGGAACGAACGCGGTGATGCCGCGTGCTACATCTCGTTGTCTTTCTTCTCCACCAAGCGCCCCCCAGCGCCCACGAGTGGCTCGAGTGACCCGTCACCGGTCACACGGAAGAAACGGTCACCTTTCACCAGGAGTCCCTGGAAGGAGCCGAGCGTGTCCAGCGGAATGTCGAGCCCGAAGACCCTCCCCTCATACAGACTCTTCACCTGGTCGACCCCGGTGTGACCGACGACGATCGCGCGACCGCCGTAGGCTTCGAGGACGGAATCCACCTGCGCCGCGGTCGCCTGCGGGTAACGCCCCTCCTCGGCCTTGAGATAGCCCCGGTACCAAAACGGTCCCTCATCACTGTGCCCGTAATACTTCCTGAGCTCATTGTTGAATACGATCTCGTACGACCTGGAGTCCAAGGTCTCACGTGCCAACTGGTTCAGTGCTCCCAAGCTTGTACCACGCGCCACCAGACGCGGTGGGAAACCGCCATGCACGAACAGCACGCGGTTGAGCCTGATGGCGGTGTGCTTCGTGCGCAGCCAACGCCCCAGCTCCATGTCAGGTCCGAACAAGTCGGTGTAGTTGATCCCCGTCTTTCGTACGACTCCGTTTGTGTATTTCTCGTTGACGTAGCGAAGGTCGCGACGCAGGACCATGGTTTCGTGGTTGCCCAGCAGAAAGTGAACGCGGCCACCCACCCGGCGCGCCTCGAGCTCGAGACGATGGAACAGCCACAGACACTCCGTCACCTGGTCGCCGCGGTCGAAGGTGTCCCCGTTGACGACGAGGTGTCCATCGCCCCAGGTCCAGTGCATCCCTTCATCAATGACTCCCGACGCCCGGAGCAGATCGACGAGCGATGCGAATTCACCGTGGATGTCGCTTATCGCGAAAATCTTCGGCACGTCTTCGTAGGTATCCGGTTCGATCTCAGGAGCCCGAACGGGTATCACGTACTGCCACGTCGAGTCGCTGCAGAACCCATTGAAACGCAGCGTATCGCTCGGCTCGGACCACTCCGCAACGAACGATCCCTCACAGAGGTAGAAGACCAGTGCCTGGGAGGGGGTTTGCCAATAGACGTGCGGTCCGTCGTTCAGAGAGTCCGCCGCCATCGGCCGCACGGAGGGTGACCCGATTCGGGTGTTCTGGACGGCGACCGGCAGCAGCACCAGAGCGGCTGCCGTTGCCATCGGGACGGTGACCCTCACTGTCACGCTCACTGGTCGGTCTCCGGTGGATTGTGACTCTTTGTATTCTAGCACGTGTCATTCGTCTGGATCCAGAGCGACGATCATCACTGCCGCCCGGCGAGACACGGCGGCCGTCACCGTCCCTGACAGCTCAATCCTGGGGTGCCTATCCGAGCACCACGTGGATCCGGTGCTCCAGACCGTCGTCGGACAAGGGGACGAGCGCTGCCGCCGGAAGCGGGGTTCCGTCCAGACTGACGCTGGATACGCCTCGACAGACTGCGTTCGGATTCTCAACCTCAATCCGGTAGAGAGTGGTACCGTGGTGGTAGACGATCTCGAAGCGTTTCCACTCTCGAGGAATGCACGGATCGATGCTGACGGTGGAGCCGCGCTTCCGGAATCCGAGGATCGACTCCAAGCCCGCGCGATACAGCCAAGCCGCAGACCCGGTGTACCAGGTCCATCCTCCCCGTCCCACGTGGGCCGGTGCGGAGTAGATATCCGCGGCGACGGCGTAGGGCTCCACCTTGTACCGGTGAGCGCTGGCACGACGACTCGCGTGGTGAATCGGGTTCAGCAGGCTGAAAAGGTCGTAACTCTTGTCCCCGTCGCCAAGTTGAGCGAACGCCATGACCGACCAGATCGCGGCGTGGGTGTATTGCCCGCCGTTTTCCCGGATACCGGGGAGGTATCCCTTGATGTAACCGGGGTCCAAATGCGTCTCGTCGAACGGCGGTGAGAAGAGCAGCAGCAACCGGTCCTCCTGACGCACCAGGCGTCGTGCCACCGAGTCCATGGCCTGGCGCGCCCGCCCCTCATCACCTGCGCCGGAGAGGACGGCCCAGGACTGCGCAATGGAGTCGATCTGGCATTCGTCGTTCTCAGCGGAGCCGAGCGGCGTTCCGTCGTCGAAGAACGCGCGCTTGTACCACTCCCCGTCCCATGCCTCGTTGTCCAGTGAGGCAGCGAGAGATTCGGCCTGCTTCCGCCAATGTCCTGCACGGGTCTTCTCCTCTCGGCGCTCGGCGATCCGAGCAAACTCGCGCAAATTCACGTGGAGAAACCAACCGAGCCACACGCTTTCTCCACGACCCTCTCGGCCGACACGATTCATCCCGTCGTTCCAGTCGCCCCCACCGATTAATGGGAGTCCATGGCTGCCCACCTCGAGACTCCGGTCCAGGGCCCGCGCACAATGTTCGTACAGTGTCGCTCGCTCGTCCGATGCCTCGGGTTCGAAGTAGGCCTCGTGCTCGTGCGGCTCCAGCGCCCGTCCCTCGAGCCACGGGACCATCTCGTCCAGCACCGCCCAATCCTCCGTCACCGTCAGATAGTGCATGACGACATACGGCAGCCAAAGGCGGTCGTCGGAGATGCGCGTCCGTACGCCGCGTCCCGTTGGCGGATGCCACCAGTGCTGGACATCTCCTTGACTGAACTGGCGGGAAGCAGCCCGGAGGACATGTTCGCGCGCGATATCGGGCCGCGCGAGCAACAGGGCCAGGACGTCCTGCAGCTGATCGCGGAAGCCGTACGCCCCTCCGGACTGGTAGAAGGCGGAGCGGGACCAGATGCGACAGGACAGCACCTGATGGAGGAGCCAGCGATTGAGCAGCAGATCCATCGAAGCGTCCGGCGTCCTGACCTGTACCGTCCCGAGCACGGTGTCCCACTGTTCTTGAACCTCGCGAAGGACGGCGTCGCAATCCTTGGTGCGATAACGATTCACGAGCGTTCGTGCCTGCTCGAGGCTTTCGCCCTGTCCAAGGAGGAACAGCACCTCGGTGCGTTCGCCTGGCTCCAGCTCCACCTCCGTCTGCAGCGCGGCGCAGGGGTCCAGGGTCGCACCGGCCTTTCCCGACAGCTCGTCGCCCCGTTCAAGCGACGCTGGGTGGTCGAGGCTCGCATTGCGTCCGAGGAACTCGAGGCGGTCGCTGGTCCAAGACGTCTGGCGCCCGCCGAGATCAGCGAAGGCGACCCGACTCGCGAATTCACCGTTCCACGCGTTGCGCGCGAACGTGGCCCGGGTCGCGGGATCGATTTCGGTGACCACGTACGGCGCAGCACCACTGCGTGTGACCCCTAATACCCATTCGACATAGGCCGTGACAGAAAGGCGCCGCTTGCGGCTCGACCGATTCACTAGCGTGAGGCGCGAGATCTTGACGGGGTCGTGCGGCGGCACGAACTGCAGCACGTCCAGTGCGATGCCGTGGGACGTGTGCTCGAAGCGACTGTAGCCTTGAGCGTGCCGGATCACGTAGGGCCAGGCCTGTTCGCGGATCGGGAGACAGGTGGGTCCCCAGATCCGACCCGTGTCCAGGTCGCGTACGTAGAACACTTCGCCCGGCGTGTCGCTGACCGGATCGTTCGACCAGGGCGTCAGCTTGTTCTCGCGGCTGTTAACGGACCAGGTATAGCCGGAGCCTGACTCGGAAGCCTGAAACCCAAACGCCGGGTTCGCCACGACGTTGATCCAGGGAGCCGGTGTCCATTGTCCCTTGCCCAGAACCGTGACGTATTCGCGACCGTCCTGGGTGAATCCTCCCAGACCGTTGAAGTACTCGAGATCCAGCGCCGGAGGGGGAACCGGCTCGGCGTCTTCTCGCGGCGCGCGGAGCTGCGGCGGCACCGGTCCCGGCCTCAATCGCTGCAGCCGGATCACCTGCTCAGATAGCGTACCCCTGCTCGCCAGGATCAACACGCGCGCCGCGGAACGCAGCAGGAGCAGGTCTTGCGAAGGCAATAGGTCTTCCCGGAGCACGAAGACGCTCCCCCGCTTCCCGTTTCTCTCACGGCCGACCGCGGACTGACTTGCCCGCACCATGGCCTCGAACGACTCCTGGAGATCCTGCGCGTAGGACGCCCCTTTCGCATTGAGGATCACCAGATCGGTGGAGATCCCCTTCAGGTGCCAATACTCGTGCGCCCGCAGCAGTTGCCTCGCGACATCCCGCTCTTCTTCCTGCTCGACGCGGGCGACGGCGATCGGCAGATCGCCGGAGATGCCGTGGGCCCAGAGCCCGGACGCACCTCGGCGGTTGGCGGCCAGATCCTCTGGGACCGTGCGCAAGGTGCGATCGTCGTACAGCATACGATTGGCCAGGCGCTGGAACAGATGTGCCTCGTCCTGGGTGATCTGGAGGTGGTGGAGCTGGACCTGGGCATACATCCAGGCGAGGGAGCTCTCTCGCTCGAACGTATCCGGCTGGCGGTACTTCTCCGCAAGGTCGAGCGCTTCCTCCCGGGAGGACGCCACGAGCGTGGTGAACACGAGACGGGCTGTCCTGCCCGGCGGAATCGTCACCCGATACCGGAGACTCACGATCGGATCGAGAATCGTCCCCGCGGTGTTCGTGAGCGGTTTGCCCTCGATCACCGAAAGCGGTGTCCGTATCCCGCGGCCTCGGCCCAGAAAGCTGGCGCGGTCGCTCTCGTATTCGTATGTGCCGACGATTTCCCCCTCGATGGCGGCAAGATGGGCCAGCCACAGCTGTGGCTCGTCCGCCGATCGTGGGCGTCGCGTTGCGAGCAGCGTCTGGAGCCCGGGAACGAATTCGGTTTCCACAAAGAGGTTGGAAAAAGCCGGATGTGCCTCGTCGGCGGCTTGCGAGGCCAGCACCACCTCCGCATAGGAGGTGAAATCGATCTCGCGATCGCGATTCTCCAGATTGGTCACCGTCAGCTGGCGTAGCTCGGCATCGTCTTCGGGCGAAACGACGATCTCGAGCGTGGTTGACAGTGATCGGTCCCGCTGCACGATCTTGGCCCGGTCTTCGGCATAGACGACGTTGTACTTGTCCACTTCGGTTCCGCTCGGCTGGAACCCGGCGGACCAGACGTCACCGGTCTTCGCGTCGCGCAAGAAGATGAAGGTGCCCCAGGCGTCACGCGTCGTGTCCTCTCGACATCTGGTCGCGGCGACGTCGTGCCATCGGCTGAACCCGGAGCCCGCCGCCGTGACCATGACCATGTACCGACCGTTCGACAGGACATGCGTGCGCGGTGGAATGTCATGCGGTGATTCGAACCGCCGCAGGGTTGGTGGAATGAGGTCGCGGACGTGGGTGGCCACCTGTACTTCCTCACCCCGGGGCCGCGTCACGGCCACCGCACGCGGTGTGCGCTCCTGCAGCAACAGCTCCGCTGCCTGGATCATGGGATGCGCGTGGAAGCGTCTCCGGGTGAGGCCGTGGTGCACGACGTTTCCCAGGGAGACGATCGTCATCCCCTGGTGGTGGGCCATGTACGCCCGTACCACGGCCACCCGTGCCTTCTCGGGAAGCCTCGACGGCGTGAAATCCAACGCCTCGTAGAACCCGTAGGCACCGCCAGCCCCGGCCTCCTCGAGACGAGCGAAGTTGTCGACGACGGCCCCGGGATCCACCATGGCCGCGAGCGCGGTGGCGTAGGGTGCCACCACCACGTCCTCGAACAGCCCGCGCTTGAGTCCCAGACCGGGCACACCGAAATCCGAGTACTGATAGGTGAGCTCCACATCGCGCACGTTGTAGGCCGACTCGGAGACCCCCCAGGGGACCCCTCGCTCCGCGCCATACCGGACCTGGCGTCCCACGACGAGGCGGCACGAGAGATCCAGCAAACTGCGGGCCGGCTGCTCGATCACGAGAAGCGGCATCAGGTACTCGAACATCGATCCCGACCAAGAGACGAGGGCCGCCCCACGCCCCACTGGCGTGAGGGCCCGGCCGAGGAGGAACCAGTGCCGTGGCGAAACATCTCCCTTGGCGACCGCCACGAAACTCGCCAGCCTCGCCTCCGAGGCCAACAGGTCGTAGCAGCTCGGGTCGAGCGTGTTGTCGGCCACGCGGAAGCCGATCGAGAACAGCTTGCGCGAGGCGTCGAAGAGGAAGCGGAAGTCCATCGCCCAAGCCATCTGTTCCGACTGGAGTGCGAGGGCGGAGAGGCGGTGCGCGAGCGTGATCGCCGCTGTTCCGGACGCGTCGGGATCCTCGTGACGGATCAGCTCGAGATCGCGTGCGTGGCTCCGGACGGTGTCTCGGACGGCCGTTGCCCAAGTCAGGATCTCCGATCCGTCTCCGTGCTCCAGGGCGGTGGAAAGCGTGCTGGCGATGTCCAGGAGGTTCTCCGCACGGGTCTCGAGCGCCTCGAACCGGCGCTCCCATTCTGGGAGCGACCTCGGGGGGTCCTCCAGGACGGCCGACATCGCCTGCAAGGCCTCTCGTACCTGCATTTCCGTGACTGTTTCTGCTTCCGGCCGGAACGTGGCCATTGCGACCTTTTCGAGAACCGGTTGAAGCGCGTCGCGAATACCATCCAGAACGTGCGGGCCCAGAACCGGTTGACGCATGAACTGGCGGCATCCTTGAGACAGCGCGATGAGATGCCCAGCCAGATTCCCGCTGTCGACGGTGGAGATGTAGAGGGGATCGAGCGGCCGGAGGTCCCTCGTGTCGTACCAGTTGACGAAATGACCGTGAAACCGGCGCAAGTTGGCCATCGTCTCCAGCGTGACTTCGAGACGGTGGGTCATGTCCAAGATCCCGATCCAGCCGAAGTCATGGGCGGCCATCGTGCTCAGGAGGTACAGCCCCATGTTCGTCGGTGAGGTGCGGTGGGCGACGACAGGCTCGGGATCTTCTTGGAAGTTGTCCGGCGGGAGAAAGTGCTCCTCAGCGTTTACGAATGTCTCGAAGAAGCGCCAGGTCCTCCTTGCGATGAGCCGCAAGGAGCGCTCCTCGCGCGGCGAGAGGCGGTGTTCTTCTGCGGGCTTCGCGGGAATGCTGAGCCGCCAGGTGAGAACGGGCGATAGGACCCAGAGGAGAACCAGGGGCCCAGCGACCGGCCATGCTCCCGGTTTGAGGATGATGAAGAGCACGCCGGCGCCCGAGGCGAGGAGGACGCTCCAGCGCAGGTGCAGGTAGAAGGCGCGGAGCCTCAGGTCGGCGCCGTACCCGACCTGCGCTGCCGCGACCCACCTGAGGAGGTTCCGCTTCGTGACGTAGAGCCGCCAAAGCGTGCGCACCACAGCATCGGTCATGTACCGGGCCTGGTGCGCCAGCACCGCGATGGCCAGCAACCCCTGCAGCGCGGCAACCTGGATATCGCCGCCCGTGGCGCGCAGATGGCTGCGTTTGGAGAACCCTTGCCGTCGAGGAACCAGACCGTCGAGCACCGGCATGAACGCGGGCACCGCGACAGATCCGAGAAGCAGGCCGGTCCACAGCAGTGGAGACACGGCGGGCAAGGTCCAGGCGGCGACGCCGAGTAGGAACGATGACGGTGCCGAGAGGCTGCGGCGCAGGTTGTCCAGCATCTTCCATCGGCCGTGCGAAGGAATGCGCGTTCGCTGCTTCTGCCCCGCCGCGTTGCGCGGCCGGCCCAGGATCCAGGGGAGGAGTTGCCAGTCGCCCCGCACCCACCGATGGGCACGGCGCACGGCCACCTCGTAATTGGTGGGAAACTCCTCGAACAGGTCGATGTCGGTCACCAGTCCCGCGCGCGCGAACACCCCCTCGAAGAGATCGTGACTGAGGAGCGCATTGTCCGGGACCCGCCCCGCAAGAGCCGCCTCGAATGCGTCGACGTCATAGATCCCTTTCCCCGTGTACGACCCCTCGCCGAACAGGTCCTGATACACATCGGAGACCGCGCCCGCGTAGGGGTCCACGCCTCCCGGGCCCGACACGATCCGCTGGTAGGTCGTGCTTCGGGGTCCCGTGGGTAGGGACGGCACGATCCGCGGCTGGAGGATCGCATACCCCTCGACGACCCGCCCCAGCCCGGGGTCCAAGCGCGGTCGATTCAATGGGTGGGCCATTGCCCCGACGAGGCGGTAGGCAGCCGTTCGTGGAAGCCGGGTGTCGGCATCCAACGTGATGACGTAGCGGACGCCATCGGGCACGGTGGGCGGCTTGCCGTTGATCGGAAGGAACGTGGTGTCCGTGGCGCCCCGAAGAAGCCGGTTCAGTTCGTGCAGCTTGCCACGTTTCCGTTCCCAGCCGATCCACTTGCCTTCCTTCTCGTTCCACAGGCGCCTGCGATGCAAGAGCATGAACCGCTCCCCCCCACCGGGCGGACTCCCGTGTCGCTCGTTGAGACGCGCGACTTCGTTGGCCAGCTCAGTGAGGAGATCCTCGTCGCCGGGCATGTATTCGTGGGGAGCGTCCTTCCAATCGGTCAGGAGTGCGAAGTGAAGATGCCCATCGGGATTCGCCAAGAAGTGCACCTGGAGCCGCTCGACGGACTCTTCGATATCTGCGCGGCTCGTGAGCAACGTGGGCACAACGACCATGGTTCTAAGATCCGCCGGCACCCCGTGCGCCAGTTCGAGCTTGGAAAGGAGCCGCGGGGGAACGACAGCCGTCACCAAGCGATGGATTAGGGCCACTGCGATATCCGAGGCGGGCACGAGGGCGAGGATCCCGAGGAGCATGAGGATCGGCACGCCCGCTCCTGCTTTCCAGGTCAGGAACAGCGGGCCGGAGAGAACCAGCGCGGTCAGGACGGCGATCAGTCCGAAATAGCCTGATGTTGCTTGGGCGCGCCACGCACGTCGGATCCGGACTCGCCACGGGACGCGAAAGCCCAGCCTCCTCTCGAACGCCCCTCGGCCTCGGGACACGAGATGGTACCCCGGGTCCTCCTCCGGTCGTTGGGGAATGGCGAAGAGACCTGACTGGTCCTCGGGTCGGATGGCCTCGGCTTCGGTCGGACTGGTCTGCGACAAGGCTCCCGGGTTTTCCCGCCCTGCTTCGTGCGCGAGCCGGACGGCTTCGCGTGCCACCTCCAGTTCCGATTCTCTCGATCCGCGGGACAACTCCTCGACGGCCGCCCGATACTTGTCACGGGTGTGGAAGTCCATGGCGGCGAATCCCGGAACAGTCCGAAACACTTCGTCGACCAAGCTGACGCCCTCGAAGAATCCCGACCAGTCGATGGACGACATCCACCGCATGCTGGTGATGATGTTCCGAACCGTAATGTTCGCGGCGGCCTGCGCCTGGTGTGCCTGAGCAACCACTTCGTTGGGCGACGTCCCTTGGGCAGCCAGGTTCTCGTTGAGCCAGTCGAGGGCGGGCATGATCGACGCCGGCTGGTCCCGAAGCCGCTGCACGAGCTGCACGGCGAACGCGCTGTCGAGGGGAGCGGTGCCA
>JBDHAB010000010.1:0-121913 GCA_039588295.1 Gemmatimonadota bacterium | reverse complement strand
CCGCTACGCTCACCGATGGGGCCAGCGACAGGCGGCACCGTTCCCAATGAGCTGCCGTCATTGGCGTCGGTGATGTGCGTCTGGATGTAAACGGAATCGCGCTCTGCGTAGTAGATGCCGGACACCACGGTACCCGCCCGGGCGTCATCCGCCAAAGCCAGAACGTCCCCGCGTCCCACTGCCATCCCGTCCGCAGCCACGTTCTGCGACACCGCCAGTGCCGTGAGATGACCCACTACCTCCGCGAATCCCGCCTCGCTGAGAACCTGGATGATGTGGCCCTGAGCCCAGCTCCCCAGCGCCTCGACCTCTTCCCGTCCGCTCTCATCTGCGAAAGCGACGACGAGCACGCGATTGGGGTCCAATGCTCCACCACTCCAGCGAGGTAGCAGAAGCACGGCCGCTGTCGCCGCAATGCCGACTGCCGCCACCGCAACGCCGATCCGAACCTTCCTACTCCGTACCGCTGCCGTCCTCACGGACCGCATGTCGGTTGACGTAATGCCGCCAGTCGGAGTGACAAGGCTCACCTGTGCAGCGGCAATCGCTTCGCCCAACGCCTCCGCTGTCTGATACCGATCTGCCGGAGCCTTCGCCAGCGCCTTGGAAACGGTTGCGGTCACATCATTGGGTACGGTCGGACGCCCAATGGAGACAGCAGGTGGCTCGGCAGTCAGGTGTTTGTGCACGATGCTCTCAGCAGTGGGACCCGTGAACGGCGGTTCACCAGCCAACATCTCATACAGCACACAGCCCAGCGCGTAGATGTCAGTACGACCGTCTAGTTGCCTCTCGCCGCTCGCTTGCTCGGGACTCAGGTAGGCTGGGGTGCCAATAGCGATGCCTGTTTCGGTGAGGCGTGTCTCTCCTGCCTCCTCGATAGCGCGTGCCACTCCGAAATCAGTAACGGCCGCGTGGTTGGCTACGAGTAGGATGTTCTCGGGCTTGATGTCCCGGTGGATGATGTTGTGTTCATGAGCGAAGCCTAAAGCGTCTGCGACTTCACTGGCGATCTTCAGGGAATCATCTATCGGAAGCTGTTTTTCTCGGTTCAGTCGATCTCTGAGTGACTCCCCTTTCACGTATGGCATCACGTAGAAGAGAAATCCGTCAGCTTCTCCCGAGTCATGAAGTGGTAGTACGTGGGGGTGATTGAGATTCGCGGCGATTTTGATCTCGCGGTGGAACCGATCGGGACCGAGCGTCGCGGCGAGGTCGGGACGGAGCACCTTGATGGCGACCTGACGATCGTGCCGCACATCCTGCGCGAGATAGACGGTCGCCATGCCCCCGCTGCCGATCTCCCGCTCGATGGCGTAGCGGTCGGCGAGGGCATTCTTGAGGCGATCCAGCAGGTCGGTCATGGAGTGACCTCGGCTGGCAGTGCCCCAAGGGAGGACATCTGATGCCGCGCAGCCAGAGCGAGAGGTGCCCGCAGTCTCGCTGTTGAGGCTTCACGGTCGCTTGTTGACGCGGCGTTGACACCCTCGCCCTACCGTCGCGCATCCCTCACTGGAGGCCGCGATGGACCGAGTCTGCCCGTTCTGTTCGTGTGCGATGACGTGTTGGGCGCGAGGCCGTTTTGACCCTAGACTGTCTGTTTGTAACGCATTGATTAGCAACATCCTGCAGAATCGAGTGACCCGCATCACGGCTCGCTACCCCGCTCATCCACAATTATATGGGTGGAATCGCACCCCCAGCAGGAGAGTGCAGGATGCGTGTATGCCTAGTTCTACTCGCTTTGGTCGCGGCGCCGATTCTCACGGCCGCGGCCCAGGATCCCGATAGATCGTCTCGTCCCTCGCAGCCCGGCTTGGTGAGTTCGGAGCAGTGCGCGACGGCTGACGCCCACCGCTCGCCCCAATCGCGGTCGGGTCACCGGCCTGAGCAAGTTAGCGACTATCGGCGTGGATGCTCCCCGGAGCCACCGTCAGAGACGCCGCCGCCACCACCGCCGCCGCCACCACCCGCGGGCACCGCGAGGATTACGGGGAGCGTCTATGAGGACGTCACGGACCACCCCCGTCTGCCGGACTGGACCGTCGAGCTCAGCGGCACGATGACGGCGACCACGCTGACCGACGGCTCGGGGAACTACATCTTCCCAGACCTGCCGGCCGGCACATACACTGTTTGCGAACAAGTGCAGACCGGGTGGATACAGACCAGACCCAGTAGCGGGACTGCGTGCCCGACAGGCTTCGGGTACACGTTTACCCTCGCCGATGGGCAGGGTGCCCTCTTCGTCAACTTCGCGAATGTCCGACAGTGACACGTCGGAATCAGATGGAACGCAGTCACAGGCACGGGAGCGCCACAAGAGCGTCGTGCCACGCCCCGGATACCCCGTCGCCTAGGCGTCACGCGGCGTTCGGGGCTTGACGCCAGTTCGCTGACGAGATCGGGCCTCCGGGTTACGAGAAAGGGGCGTCGCAGCAATCGCTGACGCCCCTTCTACCTTTCAAACCAGAACACTCCCGGGACTTCCCCCAAGACGCCTTCCGCAACCATACCGTAGGACCACGCGTCGCCAGGGAATTGACGCGGTGCCGACCCGAGATCGCGTGTCGCACGCGGTGCGGACCCAACTGGTATCATTGTCAGGTGTCTCTGACCCACAATCCGCGCTCGTGACCATCCGCAGCCGGCATCCTAGGGGCGAGGGAGGTAGTACCGAGATGACCGAGAACAATAGGCGACACACGCCAAGTATCGACTCGGACTTCCTGCTCACTCACCTCGAGTACGCTGCCTGGGCCGCGCGGAAGACCATCGCGATGGTCGACAAACTTCCCACCGAAGCGATCACGCGGCCGGTGGAAAGCTCGATGTCGAGCATTCTCGCGACCTTGCAGCATGTCTATCAGTGGGACAAGTACTACTTCATCCACTGGCAGGGCGGCAGTGTCAAACCCCGTGAGGTCGACCAGCCGGCCACGTATTCCGAGCTCAAGGCTGAGTGGCCGAAGTTGCATTCCGAGATGCTTTCCTGGGCGAAGAGCAATCTGCAGGAGCGCAAGCATGTCGTGCTCGAGGGTTGGGGTGTTTGGCCGCTGTGGATGACCGTCATGCAGGTGGCGAGCCATGGGACGCACCACCTCGGGCAGGTGCTCACACTTGTCCGACAGGCAGGATATAGTCCCGAGCAGGATGAATGGACGGATCTCATCTTCTACTATCTGCGGCGCTATCCGCAGAAGGACCAGAAGAAATGGCTCGAGACGATTCTCGAGGACTAACTTCGCCTCCCGTCAGCTCGCTGCCCCGCAATCCGCACTTGACCGACTCGAACGCTCGACGTCACCGGCCGGGCTCGATCTCCACCTTGATGTGCCGCCAATTACCCTGGCGAAACCGTATGATGCTCAGCGTGGACCGCGTCAGGTGCCCGAGCAGGATCGCCAGCCAGATGTCTCCGGGCCGCAGGCCTCGCATGATCTGAAGGACCATGCACATGCCGAGTGGCACCACGATCTGCGAGATGAGTGAGATGTAGAGCGGGCTGCGGGTGTCGCCTGTCCCCTGCAAGCCTCCGGTGTACGCGAGTGCCACCGTAACGAAGAGGCCCGACACGCTCAGGTACGCGAGCAGCTCCACACCGAGGCGCACGACGGCCGGATCGTCCATGCCGAAGATCCCGAGCAGCACACGCGGGATCAGGAGGAACAGCAGGCCGACGGTCCCGGCGACACCCAAGCCGATCCGCGCCGCCACGTGCACGCCATGGATGGTACGATCGGGGTGACCGGCGCCCAGGTTCTGGCCGCCAACGGCGGCGGCCGCACCCATCAGTCCAACGGACGTCCAGGTGACCAGTGAGAAGAGTTCCGTGTAGCCCACCGCGTACGCGGCCTGTGCTTGTCCGCTCTGTTCCAGCGATCCGACGAAGCGAATGAGGATCACGCCCCCGATGTTCATGACCACACCCTGGATGCCTGCCGGAATGCCGAACCGGAAGAGCGAGCGAATGATCGACCAGTCGGGCTTCAAACTCATGCGGCGATGGAAATGGATGACCCAGCGTTCTGAGAAGAACAGCCGGTGCGCCGCGACCAGGCTCAGCACGCCGCCAGCGATCACGGTTCCCATTGCGGCTCCTGCTGTACCGAAGGCCGGAATCGGTCCGAGACCACGAATGAGCACCACGTTCAACACCAGGTTCAGGATCGTCAGCGCGATGCCATACCGCAGCGGCGTGCGCGCGTCGCCGGCCGAACGGAGGGCACCACCGAGCATGAAGAAGACCAGCATGCCAATGCTGAACAGGAACATGATGCGGAGGTACGGCAACGCTTCGGCACGAACCGCCGGTGTCGTGTTCACGAATTCGAGCAAGGAAGGGGATAAAACGTACCCAAGCGGTGCGAGCACACCGAGGGACATGACCGCCGCGGTGAGGAATGCCTGGTACACCGTCCGGTTCACCTTCTTTGGCTCGTTCGCGCCGGCAAACCGTGCAACGAGTACGCCCATGCCGGTGAACAGTGAGCTGATGAACACCATGACCACGAGGAAGATCTGCCAGGCCACGCCAATGGCGGCGTTCCCAGTGAAGCCGATGTAATGCCCGACCATGACGTGATCGACGATCCCCTGTAACCCGCCGATGACGTTCTGGAGCATCGTGGGCCAGGCGATCTTCCAGACCGCGCGCGCAATGGGGCCCTCTACGATGGAACGGTCGAACGACTTCGCTGGTCGGGGCGCTGCGGGCATAGCGGAGGGAGGAGGAGGTTCGGGTGTCGGGTGAGGTTTGGAGGGTCGCCGGAGTCAGACCGAGACGGCGGGGGACGGCGTGCTGGAGGCGCGGCGCATCGCTACCGGCTCGACTCCCAGTCCGCCGTGTGGAAATGCTCCGACCGCGGTGCGAGGGCACCCTTGCCCGCGCTATACTCTTTCCACGTGACCGCCGAGTAGTCGTTCGGCACCTGCTCCATCGTGATGCATCCCTGTACCGGACATACCGCGGCGCAGAGGTTGCACCCCACACACGCCTCCTCGATGATCTCGACCACGGGGGTGCGCTTCCCGTTGCCCGCCTCCTGCCTGTCCGTGCGACGGATCGCCTGATGGGCTCCATCTTCGCACGCTACCCAACAGAGCTCACACTGGATGCACTTGTCCTGATCGATGCGGGCAACCAGGTGGTAGTTGAGGTTGAGGTCCTCCCAGCTCACGACATTGGGTACGGCGCGACCGCACACGTCGGCCAGTGTACGGTGGCCTCGCTCGTCCATCCAGTTTTCGAGGCCGTCGACCAGGTCCTCGATAATGCGAAATCCGTAGTGCATGACCGCGGTGCACACCTGGACCGTGCCCGATCCGAGCACGATGAACTCCGCGGCGTCCCTCCAAGTGGAGATCCCGCCGATCCCCGAGATGGGAATGCCCACCTCCTGATCCCGCGCAACGGCAGCGACGAGATGCAAGGCAATGGGCTTGACCGCGGGCCCGCAGTAGCCGCCGTGACTCGATTTCCCCGCGACGGAAGGCAGCGGGGCAAACGTGTCGAGATCCACCCCGACGATGGAATTGACCGTGTTGATGAGGGAGAGCGCATCGGCGCCCCCCTGCACGGCGGCGCGCGCGATGTAGGTGATGTCGGTGACGTTGGGGGTCAGCTTCACGATCACCGGAGTAGTGGCCACCTCCTTCACCCACTCCACGATCTGACAGGTGTAGTCGGGTACCTGTCCGACTGCGCTGCCCATCCCCCGCTCGCTCATGCCATGCGGACAGCCGAAGTTGAGTTCGAGCCCGTCGGCGCCGGTGTCCTCGGTGCGCCGCACCATCTCGTGCCATGCCTCGCGCTTCGACTCCACCATGAGGGAAACGATCACCGCATGCTTGGGATAATTGCGCTTGACCTCAGCGATCTCCTTGAGGTTGTCCTCCACCGGACGGTCGGTGATGAGCTCGATGTTGTTGAAGCCCATCATCCGGGTCGGCCCGACGTCCACGGAGCCGTAGCGTGAAAAGACGTTGATGATCGGCTCACCGATGGTCTTCCACACCGCGCCACCCCAGCCGGCGTCAAACGCCCGCGCGACCTGGCCGTAGGTGTTGGTGGGGGGGCCGGAGGCCAACCAGAAGGGATTGGGACTCTCGATGCCGGCGAAGTTGACACGTAGATCGGCCATGGACCCTCCTATCGCCCCTCTCCTGCCAGGTATTCGTGTATCGCCGCCGCCGCCCGCTTCCCCTCCGCTGCCGCATTGACGATTTCCGCCCCGCCGTTGGCGCAGTCTCCACCGACGAACACGTTCCGCTTGGTGCTCATCATCCGTTCATTGTCGAGTGTCAGTCCCGCAGCACGTGCGACGTCCTCCCGCACAACCTGCCCCAGCGCCTTGATCACCATGTCGCACTCGATCACGTGCGTACTGCCCGCGATTTCGACCGGCCGGCGGCGTCCATCGGGACCGGGGTCGCCCGGCTCGGTGCGGACGCATTCGACGCCGGTCACGCGGTCGGTACCGACAATGCGCTTCGGTGCGGTGTGAAACCGGAACTCGCAACCGTCTCGCTTCGCCAGCTCGTACTCATAGTCGAACGCCGGCATATCCTCACGGCCGCGACGGTACACGATGGTCGCCCGCTCGGCACCGAGGCGCTTGGCCTGTGTGACCGCGTCGATCGCCGTGTTGCCGGCGCCGATCACGGCTACGTGCCGGCCCACCGGCGTCGCTCGGTACGGATGCGTCTTCAGATGCTCGATGAACGCGAGGGCCTCGTGCACCTCCAGCAGATCTTCTCCAGGGATGTCGAGGCGACGGGTCGCGCCGAGCCCCACACCCACGAATACGGCGTCAAACTCCTGCTCGAGCTGGTCGAACGCCACGTCGCGCCCCACGACGACCCCAGTGCGCAGCTCGGCCCCGAGCTCCAAGATCATCTGCACTTCGGCGAGTGCGGTGGGAGATCGCATTTTGTACTCCGCGATCCCGTACGTGTTCAGCCCGCCGGGCTGCTCCTTGGCCTCGAACACCGTGACGGCGTATCCCCAACGCCTGAGATCCTGCGCACACGAGAGCCCCGCCGGACCCGCACCAACGACTGCTACGTGCTTCCCGTTCGGCGCCCCCGGCTCGAACAGCCTGAGGTGGTGCTCCAGGGCATGGTCGGTCGCATGGCGTTGGAGCAAGGCAATCTTGATCGGCTTCTCGTCGCGCTCGTTCAGCACGCAAGCACCCTCACAGAGAACCTCGACGGGGCAGGCACGGGCGCATGAGTGACCCATGGGATTGGCGTCCAGGATCACCCGAGCGGAGCCCCGCAAATTCCCGGTGGCGATTTTCTTGATGAACGCCGGCACGTCGATGTGCGTCGGGCACGCATGGGTGCACGGGGCGTCATAGCAGAACAGACAGGTGTTTGCTTCGAGAATCGCGGCGTCCGCCGTGAGCGGCGGGGCGATGTCGGCAAAGTTCTGCGCGAGTTGCTCGTCCGAAAGAACAGCAGCCATGTCAGGTCTCGGCATAGGGAGCTTGTGGTATCGCAGGTCCCGACTTCGCGAAGGCCCGCATACCCGCCAGGTACGTTCCGCCGGACACGAGGAACCCCACGAACCAGGCCCAGTTGTAGATGCCCGTGGTGAGTGCTGAGCCTTCGATGGCTCCCAGCGCAGCCAGGAACCCGGGCAGGTTGGGGGCGATTCCCAGCACGAGTGCCGTTATCGCGATCCAGTTGAAGCCGCGCTTGTACCCGTAGGGTCCGTCACGGCGGTACAGGCCATCCAGATCCAGGATACCACGTCGCAAGACGAAGTAATCGGCGATCATGATGCCGGCCACAGGACCCAGCAACGCGCCGTAGCCGATCAGCCACGTGAAGATGTAGGCGGCGGCGTCGTTGTATAGCCGCCAGGGAAACATGAGAATGCCGATCAATGCCGTGATCACCACACCGGTCTTGAACGACACCCGGTGCGGCGCGATATTGCTGAACCCGTTCGCCGGCGCCACGACATTGGCGGCGATGTTGGTCGTGAGCGTCGCGATGGCCAAGCCGAGCATGGCGATCACGACGGTGATCGGTCCGCCGATGCGGGACAGGAGCTCAATGGGATCGGCGATCCGGGTGCCGAAGATTACCGCCGTGGCGCTCGTCACGGCGGCGCCGATGAACGCGAACAGCGCCATCGTCGGTGGGAGCCCAATCGCCTGACCCACGATCTGATCGCGTTGGCGCCGGGCGTAGCGTGAGAAATCCGGAATCGACAGCGCCATCGTTCCCCAAAACGCCACGGCGGACGTGAGTCCGGCACCGAACACGGTGCCCAGACCGCCCGGAGATCCGGTCTGCCCGCCGTCGAGTCCTGCGGGCGTCTCCAGCATCGGGCCGATCCCGCCAACCCGGATCCAGGCCCAGATGAACAACGCGGCCGCGACCGCTAACAGGAACGGCGCCCCCCAGGTCTCGAGGAACTTGATGGATTCCATTCCGCGGATCGCCACCCACAGATTGATCGCCCAGAACAGCATGAAACAGAGGAACTCCCCCGTACCCAGGCCGATCCACGCTGGGAGCAGGGCGGGTAGCGTGCCGATGCCGGGCCAGAGAGCCGCGAGCAACTTGAAGATCGCCCACCCACCGATCCACGTCTGAATGCCGAACCAGCCACACGCTACGATGGCGCGCAGCAGAGCTGGGATGTTCGCTCCGAACACGCCGAACGATGCACGCGTGAGCACGGGAAACGGGATGCCGTAGCGAGTGCCGGCGTGGGAGTTGAGCGCGATAGGGATCAGGACGATGAGGTTCCCCAACACCACGGAACCCATCGCCGCAAGCCACGTCCAGCCTCGTTCCACAAGACTGGAGGCGAGCGTATAGGTGGGGATGGTGATGGCCATGGCGACCCAGAGCGCCGCGAAGTTCCACGTGCCCCAGGTTCGGCGCTCTGCACTCACCGGTGCAAGATCGGCGTTGATGAGCGCCGGCTCGGGCGATCGGTCCACTTCTCGCTTTCCGACCCCCGCTGTGCTCACTTCACTTCCGCCAACGCCAAATCGAACCGTCGTGCGGCCTCATCGACTTCGCTTTTGGTGATGAGCATGGATGGCGCGATGCGGATCACGTTGCCGTAGAGTCCGCCTTTGCCCAGCAACAGTCCGCGCTCTCGAGCAGCTTCCATCAACCGGAGCGTCTTGGCGGGTGACGGTTGCTTGGTCTGTCGGTCCTCTACGAGCTCGATGGCCTGCATCAGGCCCTTCCCGCGCACTTCGCCGATGAACGGATACTTGTCTCTGAAGGCGTCGAGGTACTCCCGCAGCTGCTTGCCGCGCTCGGCCGAGCGCTTGGGAACGTTCTCACGCTCCATCACCTCCAGTGTCGCCTCCGCCGCTGCCATCGAAATGGGGTTCCCGCCGAACGTCGAGATCGTCAGACCGGTAAAGGCGTTCGCCACTTCTTCCGTCGCGACCGTAGCGCCGACGGGAAAGCCGTTGGCGATGCTCTTCGCGAAGGTCATGATCTCGGGCTCCACGCCCCAGTGCTCGATCCCGCACCAGTGCTTGCCCAGCCGGCCGAAGCCGGTTTGCACTTCGTCACAGATGAACACGCCGCCGTATTTCCGCACGATCCCCACGGCGATCTCGAAGTACTCCAGGGGCGGTGTAATGAACCCGCCGACCCCCTGGATGGGCTCGGCCATGAACGCAGCCGGCTGTCCGGTGGTCTCCGTGCGGATGAGCTCCTCGATATCCTGCGCGCATCTGATCTCGCAGGATGGATACTCCAGTCCCAGAGGGCAGCGGTAGCAGTACGGCGAGAACGCGTGTTTGACCCCGGTCACTTGGCTGGGGATGAGCCGCCACCCGCTATGCCCGGTGATGGCAAGGGCCTGGAGACTGCGGCCGGCATACCCGTGCCGTAGCACGATGATCTCATGCGTTCCCGTGTAGAGCCTGGCGAGCAGGGTCGCCGTCTCATCGGCTTCCGTCCCGCTCGTCGTGAAGAAGCTCTTCTTGAGCTTGCCGGGCGTGATTGCCGCCATGCGCTCCGCCACCCGCACAATTTCTTCGGTGGGATACAGGGTCGACGTGTGCACCAGGCGCTCGGCCTGCTCGTGGATCCGTTGAGCTACCTCGGGATGCGCGTGGCCGAGCCCGAGGGTCACGATGCCACCGAAGAAATCGAGATACTCGTTGCCGTCCGCGTCGCGGACACAGCAACCATCGCCCTGTGTGAGGACGACTGGCTCCTCGTAGTAGTTGGCGACACACGGGAACAGCAGTTCCGCGTGCTTGGCCCGTACGGTCTTCGAATCCATAGCTCCCAACCTCACCCGTGAGTCGGCTCGCGTTCGATGAACTGCCCCCGCCCGATCGCGCCCACGAACTCGCCGTCGCGCACCTGCACCTGACCGCGCACGGTCACGATACTGGCGCGTCCCTGCTTCTCCCACCCGTCATACGCGTTGTAATCCACCTTGGAGTGACTGGTTTCGAGAGAGAACGTTCCGCCGTACGTGGGGTCGTACACGACCAGGTCGGCGTCACTCCCCACCTGGATCGTACCCTTGCGGGGATACATCCCGAAGATGCGCGCCACCTGGCTGCTACACGCATCCACCAGGGTGTTCAACCCGATCTTCCCCGTGCGTACACCGTACGTGTGCACGAGGTCGACACGCTCCTGTAGTGTCGGGATGCCGTTCGGGATCTTGGTGAACGCCTCCCGGCCCACCTCTTTCTGGCTCCGGAAGTTGAACGGGGCGTGGTCGGTTCCGACCGTGCTGATTGCACGGCTGCGGAGCCCGTTCCACAGGACCACCTGGTTCCACTTCTCTCTGAGCGGCGGTGACATCACGTACTTGGCACCTTCGAAGTTAGCCTGTTCCGCGTACGTCTCATCCAGGACCAGATGCGGTGCCACCGCCTCGATCCACACGTTCACCCCCTGATGCCGCGCCGCCAGCGCCTCCCGTACCGACGCGTCGCACGAGGTGTGGACGGTGTAGACGTGCGCTCCGGTCAGCTGCGCAAACGTGCACAGATGATGGACGCCCTCGGCCTCGACCACCGGCGGACGCGAGGGTCCGTGCCATTCGGTTCCCGTTCTTCCCGCTGCCAGGAGCGCTTTCTGTAACGCGTCGACCGCTTCGGCGTTCTCGCAGTGCGCCGTGACGATCACCCCGAGCTCTTTCGCCATCTTCATCATGGCGAAGAGATCTTCGTCCGACAGGTCGAGCGCACCCTTGTACGCGAGGAAGACCTTGAAGGATGGAACGCCACTCTCCACGATCCGCCGGAACTGCTCGCGGACGCTCTCCTCGAACCGGACGACCGACATGTGGAAGGTGTAGTCAACGGCAGCGAGGTCTTGGGCCTTCGAGCGCCACGTCTCGAACGCATCAAACGGCGCATCGGTCGGCCCCGGACAGATCATCTCGATCAGTGTTGTTGTTCCGCCTGCCAGCGCCGCCTTGCTCGCCGACTCGTAGTCGTCTACGGCGTAGGTGCCCATGAACGGCAGGTAGATGTGTACGTGCGGATCGATGAATCCCGGAAAGACGTACTTCCCGGACGCGTCTACGATCTCGAGCCTGTCCGCGGACGCCGAGACCGACTTGGCGTCGATCGATGGCTCGATGCGTGTGATCGTTTCGTCGGAACAGTAGATGTCCGCCGTGTAGTCATTCGCGGCCGTGATGATCCGGCCGCCCTTGATCAACAGTGGCATCGCAACGATTCCTTTGTCGTATCGCTCGAATCCGACCCGAGAGTGCGGACATGAGACCGGACGGCCCGAGTTCGACGCTTCACGAGATTACGGTAGCTGCGCGACCATATCGTCATACGTTTCCGGCCGCCGATCGCGAAAGAACTGCCACGTGCGCCGTACCTCCTCGATCATGTCCAGGTCCATCTCCGCCACGACGAGCTCGTCGTCGTCTTCGCTTCCCTCGGCGAGAAAGTTGCCGCGAGGGTCCACGAAGTAGCTCGAGCCGTAGAACTGACCGATGTTCCACGGCGCCTCGTTCCCAACCCGGTTGTTGCACCCCATGAAGTATCCGTTCGCCACGGCATGGGCGGGCTGCTCGAGCTTCCAGAGGTACTGTGAGAGCCCTTTCACTGTTGCAGACGGGTTGAACACGAGCTCGGCGCCGTGCAGCCCCAGCAGCCGGGCGCCCTCGGGAAAGTGGCGGTCGTAACAGATGTACACCCCGACCTTGGCGTAGCGTGTCTCGAACACCGGATAGCCAAGGTTTCCAGGCTTGAAGAAGTACTTCTCCCAGAAGCCCGCGGTGTGGGGGATGTGGTTCTTACGGTATTTCCCCAGGTACGTGCCGTCGGCGTCGATGACGGCGGCGGTGTTGTAGTAGACACCGGCCATCTCCCGTTCGTAGATCGGCACGACCATGACCATCGCGTGTTGCTTCGCAAGGGACTGCATTAGCTCGATCGTCGGGCCGGGGATCGGCTCCGCGATATCGCACCACCTCGCGTCCTGACTGGGACAGAAGTACGGTCCATTGAACATTTCCTGCAGGCACAGGATTTGGACGCCACGCTTGCCGGCCTCCTCAATGAACGGCAGGTGCTTCTCGACCATCGCGTCCCGGATCTGGGAGATGGGAGCCTCCGAATCGTTGATGGGGTTCGAGATCTGAATCAGGCCGCCGACCACGTTTCTCATCGCTACCTCGGCTGAAGGGCGCTCACCACCTCGAAATAACCACCTTCTTGTCCGTAAAGAACTCGATCGCATCTGGCCCATGGGCCTTGAGATCGCCGAAGAACGAGCCCTTGGTGCCCCCGAACGGGAAGAACGCCATGGGTGCTGCCACCCCGATGTTGACGCCGATCATGCTCACACCGACGCGATAGCGAAACTCGCGGGCCGATCGGCCACTCGTCGTGAAGATTGAGGTCGCGTTGGCGAAGTTGGAACGGTGGATCCCTTCGAGGGCATCGTCCAGCGTAGCCGCATGCGTGACGGACGCGACCGGGCCGAAGATCTCCTCCGTGCCAATCTTCATGTCGGCTCCGACACCATCGAACACCGTGGCACCCACAAACTGGCCTTTCGGGTAGCGATCGACTTTCGCCGTCCTGCCATCGAGGAGCAATTCGGCGCCCTCCTGTTCGCCGGCCTCGACGTAGGAGAGCACACGCTCCTTCGCACGTGCCGACACCAAGGGGCCCATGGTCACGCCGTCATCGAGACCATAGCCGAGCGTGAGGCTCTTGGCCGAATCCAGCAGGCGGTCCCGGAACGGCTCGTACGCATCCGCGGTCGCGACAATGACACTCCCCGCAAGGCATCGCTGACCCGCGCACCCGAACAGCGACTCGGTGATGTTCTCCGTTGCCCGATCCAGATCGGCATCGGGCATCACCACGATATGGTTCTTCGCCCCGCCCAACGCTTGGACACGCTTTCCATGCTTCGACGCCTCCCGGTACACGTGCTTCGCTACCGGAGAGGACCCCACAAATGAGATCCCCGAAATCCCGGGGTGTGCGAGCAGCGCGTTGACGGCTTCCTTGCCGCCGTGCACCAAGTTGAGGACACCCGGTGGGAGTCCGGCCTCGTGCGCCAGCTCGACGATCCGCGTCGGAGAATGAGGGACTTGCTCGCTTGGCTTGAGGATGAACGTGTTGCCGGTGGCGACGGCATAGGGCCAGAACCAGAGGGGGACCATCGCCGGGAAGTTGAACGGCGTGATGCCGGCAAATACTCCGAGCGGCTGGCGGATGTACTCGCAGTCGATCCCCTGAGCGACGTCTTCCAGCGTTCTGCCCATCATGAGAGTGGGGATGCCGCATGCGTGCTCGATGTTCTCGATGCCTCGGCGCACCGAGCCACGCGACTCATGCAGCGTCTTCCCGTTCTCGCGGGTCACGGTAGCGGCGAGGTCCTCGAACTGCTCCTCCATCAGCGCCTTGAGCCTGAAGAGGTACCGTGCCCGGACGACCGGGGGCACCTCTCGCCACCTGACGAACGCGTCCCGCGCGGCGGCGACCGCCTGATCCACGTCCGTCGCGGTGGACAACGGGACAGCGCCGAGTGGCTCGGCCGTCGCTGGGTTGGAAATCTCCAAGACATCGGTGGCGGAGGCCTCGACCCACTCGCCGCCGACGCAGTTTCGCAACGTCGTTGCCATGGCGCGCCTTCCAAAAAGAGAAGAACCGGCCGCAGGGCCGGTTCGCGCTAAGTTACGAGTGGACTTGAGGTTGTCAACTTCTCACGCGGCGACCGCGCTACTCGGGGCCTTCAGTCCGGCCACTGCTCGTACTCCGCTCGCCCCGAGGGCCCGGGCGATCCGACTCGCCTGGGCGAGCGAAGGCATGCACCTGCCGGGTACCGGAAAGACAATGGTCTATCCGGCGCGAGAAATGGAATCCGTACCCGAAGAAGACGGTCTGGATGCTGAACAGCCCCGCGCCCGGAGACCGATTCCTAGGACAATGAACAGCAGCGGCAGGTGGACGAGCCGTCTGACGATCGAGTGGTGCATCGGACGGAATGCAACAGGGCTGCGCCGAAACGGTGCGGGCGATTCCCGATCTGGCGACGGTGGCGCGAGGGCTAGTTCCCTGGCTTCGCCCGCGCGAGTGATGTAGTTTTATAGAGCTAGACCTGCGGGCCGTTCGCGAGGACGGCCTTTTTCGTGACACGGACACGGCTGAGGCACATGGAAATGATGCCCACGGTGAGACGCGAGTGATCATGACGGCGAGCACGGTAACTCGAACTGATATCGACTGGAACGCACTGCTGGCGCGGTACCGCAAACCGGAACTGTGGCGCAGCGTGTGCCAGATCGTGAATACGGCAGTCCCGTTCGCGGTGCTTTGGCTCGCGATGCTCTGGAGCCTCGGTGTCAGTTATTGGCTGACCTTGCTCCTCGCTGTACCGGCGGCCTTACTCTTGGTTCGGCTCTTCATTATTCAACATGACTGCGGGCACGCGTCATTCTTCCGGTCGCGGCACGCCAACAACGTCGTGGGAGCGGTACTCGGGGTGCTTACCCTGGTACCCTACGCCTACTGGCGCAAGACACATGCGATGCACCACGCGAATTCCGGAAACCTCGATACGCGCGGTTTCGGTGATATCGACACGCTCACGGCCCGTGAGTACCTCAGTCTCCCCTGGGTCAAGCGGTTCTTGTATCGTCTGTATCGCCATCCAGTGGTGTTGCTACTGATCGGGCCGGCGTACCAGTTCCTCATCAAGCATCGTTTCCCGGCGGATCTCCCCAGAAAATGGAAGCGCGAGTGGGCCAGCGTTCACTGGACCAATGCGGCGCTCGCCGCGGGCTTCCTCGCGATGTGGCTCATCGTGGGCCTCGACCGGTTTCTGCTAATCCAGCTGCCGATCACGCTGATCTCTGGCTCGATCGGCGTGTTTCTCTTCTACGTGCAACACCAGTACGAAGACACCTACTGGCGCTACCGCGAGGGGTGGGACTACTACGCGGCTGGGCTGGAGGGCGCGTCATTGTTCGTGCTGCCGAAGGTGCTGCACTGGGCCACCGGGAACATTGGATTCCACCACATCCACCACATCTGCAGCCGGATTCCCAACTATCACCTGCAGCGGTGCTATAAAGAGAATCCCGAGCTGCACCAGGTGACCAAGCTGACCATCAAGGAGAGCGTGAAGACGCTCTGGCTCAGCTTGTGGGACGAGGATGAGCTTCAGTTGATCCGATTCCGAGATCTCCGCCAGGTGCGGCAACGGCTGGTCGGTGGGAACGGTGAGGTTGCCGCTACGAAGCCCGAGGCGGTGCCCCGATCGTGGAGCTAGCGTAGCGAGGCCTACTCCACCACCATCACGGGATTCCCCAGTACGTTCTCGCGGGGCGTGATGCCCAGTCCAGGTTTCTCTGATGCGGCAAGGCGTCCACCCGCGCGTTGTGGCGCGCCGTCGGCCGTAGAGACCGTCACGTAGCTGTTGAAGTCGGTTGCCGTGAAACGGAGCTCGGGGGGTGTACTGTGAGCCAAATGGGCAATCGCTGAAGTTGTGACATCGCCGCCCCAGCTGTCCTCGATGGTCATCGCAATCCCCAATTCGACGCAGACATCCCGCACCAGCCGCGCCCGTGTGAGGCCGCCCAACTTGCCGATCTTGATGTTGACGACGTCCATGGCCCCGTCAGCGTGCCCGCGGAGCAGCGCCGGCAGGTCCTGAATCGACTCGTCGAGCACAAACGGGTGGTCAGTATGTCGCCGGACGGTGAGGCATTCCTCATAGGTGGCGCACGGCTGCTCAATGTAGACGTCCACATCGCGTACCGCGCGAACCACCCGCAGCGCCTCGTGGGTGAGCCATCCGGTGTTGGCGTCGGCGACCAGCACGTCACCCGGCTCGAGCCCGTCGGCGACCGTACGAATGCGCTCGACGTCTTCTTCAGGGTCGCCCCCCACCTTGAGTTGGAATCGGCGGTAGCCTTCAGCGCGGTATTCCGCGACGCGCTTGGCCATTGCTGGTGCCGGTTCCTGTGAGATGGCGCGGTACAGGGCGAAGTCTGCGCCGTACGTGCCTCCCAGCAACAGGCTGACGGGGACTCCGGCCGCCTGTCCGAGGATGTCCCAGCAGGCCATGTCAATCGGTGATTTGGCGTACGGGTGGCCCTTCAGCGTCCGATCCATCAGTGTGTTGAGGGGTCCGAGCCGCGTCGGGTCGACGCCGATCAATGCCGGTGCGAACTCGGTGAGCCCCGCCCGGACTCCTGCGGCATACGCCGGCAAGTAGACCGGTCCCAGCGGGCAGACTTCTCCGTGCCCAACGATACCCTCGTCCGTTTCGACCCGCACGATCGTGCTGTCGAACACGGAGACTGATTTCCCGCCGGACCAGGCGTACCGGCCCTCTGCGAGTGGGAGATCCACTTGGAAGGCCGAGATGCGAGTGATCTTCATGGTATCGTCCTGCCGTTCGCCGTGACCGTATGTGTGTCGCTCAAGTGTCCGGTAGCTTGGCGGCAAGACATGCCGGTGGCAAGCCGGGGCACGAGTTTGCGGTGGAACTGCCACGCGCCCTGGACAAGCGGGCGCTGGAGTGCTCATCCTGTGGCCATGCTTCCCAGTGGTGTAACGGTTCCACTGACCAGGCTGTTCGATCTTTCCGCGACGTTAGCTCGACAGGTACGCTTGCTCGGGCTGGTCGCGGTTGCGTCCGGGATGTGGCTGGGCTACCTGCTGCTCCGGCCGGTTGCGTTTCACGCGTGGTGGGTGACTGGCTTGTCGGGCCTCGGTCTCATGCTCCTTGCCGTGCCGGGCATCGCGGCACTCGTGCTCTCATGGGGATTGGCAGATCTGGCCCGCGTTCCGCAACGGACGGCCGAGCTCGCTCAGGCAACCCGGGAGCGCTCGGCCGCGCTCCGGAGCATCGGAGCGTCGGGCCCGGGCGTCCGTCGTGGCTGGCTACTGGGCCGACGGCTTTATGACGTGTGGGGGTTGATGCGTGAGAGCCGTGATCTCCTGTTCAGCACCTCTGCGCTGGTCCGAATGGCCAATCCCGTGTCGCTCGTCGTGGCCCTCGCGGTCATTGCCGTGGCCGCCCTGGTGACTGCAGCGGGCGTGCTCGCTGGGCTCGTCGTAGTGGTTGCCGCGTTGGTGTGATCGCGATGGGGGCCCCGTCGGTGATTGGCACGGCATGAATCGTTACCGTTGGTACGACGCCTTGCGTGACACGATTGGGCCGGTACCTTGGGGCTCCATGTGGAATCCGACACCGATGTGTGAATGAGATGAGTCCAGCGCTGCAATCCGGCTTGCTGGCCCGCATTGGCTTGCGCACACGGGAGCAGCGCGCGTGGGCCATGTACGACTGGGCCAATTCGGCCATGATCGTGGTGGTCATCACCGCCGTGTTCCCGATCTTCTTCGCCTCATACGCGGCGAGCGGACTTCCGGCTCAGGTCGCGACGTTCCGGTTCAGTGTCGCGACGACCATTGGACTCGCCATCATCGCGATTGCCGCGCCCGTACTCGGCGCGATTGCGGACCACTCCCCCATCAAGCTCAAGCTGCTCAGGAGCTTCCTGGGGGTGGGCGTCGTGGCGATTGCCATGATGTTCTTCATCCGCCAGGGGCCCGCATGTCGCCAGGCGAGATGAGATCGACCAAGTGTCGACGGCTGGCTATGCCCTGGGTTACGTCGGGGGTGGCTTGTTGCTGGCGCTCTGTCTCGTCGTGATCCAGAACCCCAGCTGGATCGGGGTCCCAGCCGAAGCGACTCCGACCCAGGCCTCACTGCCGGCGCGACTCGCCTTCCTGGCCACAGCCGTTTGGTGGGGTCTCTTCGCGATTCCGCTCTTTCGACGGGTTCCCGAACCGAAGGTCAGGTTGCTGAGCCCGGAGGAACGGCGACTGGGGGCACTCAACGCAGCGTTCGCCCGTCTGGGGAGAACATTCCGCGAGCTCCGCCGCTACCGCCACGCGTTCCTGCTGCTGGTCGCGTTTTTGATCTACAACGACGGCATTGGGACCATCATCCGCATGGCAACGATCTATGGCGAAGAGCTGGGGATCGATCGCACCGTGATGATCACGGCGATCGTGATTGTCCAATTCGTAGGCATCCCGTTCGCGTTCCTGTTCGGCGCGCTTGCCGGCATCATTGGCGCCAAGCGGTCCATCTTCATGGGGCTTGCGACCTATGTCGGGATCACCGTGCTCGGCTATTTCATGACGACGAGCACGCATTTCTTGCTGCTCGCCATGTTGGTGGGGATGGTGCAGGGGGGTACGCAGGCGCTCAGCCGCTCACTGTTCGGCAGCATGATCCCGCGTCACGAATCGGGTGAGTTCTTCGGGCTGTTCGCGGTGTTCGAGAAGTTCGCAGGGATCGCAGGCCCCGCGGTCTTTGCCGTCATGATTGCCGTCACCGGCTCGAGCCGCGGGGCCGTGCTCTCGGTGCTGAGTTTCTTTGCCGTCGGTGCGCTGCTCCTGCTCTTCGTGAACGTCGACGAAGGGCGCCGTGCCGCGAGAGAGGCGGAGCAGGCGGTCGCGGCACGTGCCGACGAGGCTTCCGCCTGACTCCCGACTAGCCCTGGACGATGATCAGGAACCTGGACGGCATCCAGAACGCCTCTGGTGTCCCAATCAGAATGTTCTCGCTACCCGTGATCCTCCCCTTGTCGTCTCGGGGGGTCACCAGGAACTCCAGGTTCTGACGCGATGCAATCGTATACTCTGCCGTGGAGTCGGGCAGTGGGATCTCGGTCACTGTCCACTTGTCGATCGGCGTGAAGTCGGCCGCATCCAGCTCACGTGCCGGTACCAGCGTCTCACCGCGCTTCCCAAAAATGAAGAGGACCCGCGCACCGCCCTCCTTGCGCACGATGCCGCGTTCCACAAGCTCGTCCTTGGTGCCGATCACGTAGTACACGGTGCTTGTCTCTGCCTTGAGCGTGTCGACCGCAGCGGCAAGGGTATCGACGGTTGCGGCGAGCCTGACGTTTTCCTCACGAAGGTTCCCGATCTGCCCCGTGAGCGACGCGATGGTCTCCCGATTCGCTTCGAGCATCCGCTCGTAGTTCGTGATGGTCTGCTCCATGCTCGTGCGCAAGCTGTCCGACAGCCGCGTCAAACCGCGGATCCGCCGTCGTGAGTCCTCGAGACGGGTCGCACTCTCGTCGACCCGTTCGTTGAGGAACCGGATCTTCGTGAGCACGCTCTCTCTCGATGCCTGAATCGGCGACTCACTCGCCACGAGCTGCGCCCCCTCGAGCTGCACGTCGGCGAGTTCGGCGTTGATGTCGCTCATGAATCTCGCCATGTCGGCGAGTTCCTGAACGACACTGTCCTTCTGGGCGGCGGCGACGGTCAGCTCCTCGATGCGCTGCTGGGCTTCTTGGGACGGATCACAGCTGGCCAATCCCACGACGGCAGCGGCTAAGCTCATGTGGATCACCGTATTGCGTACCGACATTGGTGCCTTCCTCCTCGGTGGGGCCGGTGCACGTGGTTCGCGCCGGTCAGCAAAATCTCACACCTCGGCCGTGTCGCAGCAATCCTGCCGCCGTGCTTGTGTCTCTTGCCGCCTAACCGGTACGTTTGGCGCTTCGTCGTTCTCGAGCGGGCGGGAATCGTCTCGCCTCCCCACCTGCGGACTACTGTCGCTCACGCCGGTGCAGCGGCAGACAAGGAGATCCCTCATGCATCGCACCATTCGACTCGTCGTGATCGGACTGCTGGTCAGTGGGACTTCAGTCGGCGCCCAAACCACGGTCGTGCGTGCCGCCCGGCTGCTTGATGTGGAGACTGGTCGTCTGGTTCGCGATGCGGCCGTGATGATCGAGGGTGATCGGATCCGACAGGTGGGTGGCGCGGTCTCCAGCAACGCCGAGGTGCTCGATCTGGGCAACGTCACCCTGCTGCCTGGCCTGATCGACCTGCATACGCATCTCGGCTACGATATCGAGGGCGACTGGGTTCATCGGCCGGTCAAAGAGACCGCCGCTGACGTGGCGTTGCGCGGTGCTCGGAACGCGAGACGAACACTGCTGGCGGGGTTCACCACGGTGAGGGACGTGGGATCCGTTGGGTTCGCCGACGTGGCGTTGCTGCGGGCAATCGACAACGGGTTGATCCCGGGACCCCGAATGTTCCCTGCCGGCCATGCCTTGGGGATCACCGGTGGGCATTGCGACCTGACCGGCTACGCCCCTGGCGTGGCGGAAACCGGTCCTGAAGACGGAATAGCGGATGGCGTCGCCGGTGTCCTTCGAGCCGCGCGCTATCAGATCAAGCACGGGGCGAAAGTGATCAAGTTCTGTGCGACGGCAGGCGTGCTTTCGTTCGAGGGCCCCGTGGGTGCGCAGCAGTTCTCCGATGAAGAGATGGTAGCCATCGTGCAGGAGGCCACGCGCCACGGATTGAATGTGGCGGCGCACGCGCATGGCACCGAGGGTATCAAGGCGGCGGTGCGCGCCGGTGTGGCCTCGATCGACCACGGCTCCATGCTCGACGACGAAGCGATCCGGCTCATGGTTCAACACGGCACGTACCTGGTACCGACCAGCTACCTCGCCGACGCCGTGGATCTGGGCGCGCTCCCGGCACCCATTCGTGCAAAGGCCGAGTACATCCTGCCACGTGCGCGGCAGAGCCTGCGCCGTGCGATCGCCGCTGGGGTGAACATTGGCTTCGGCACCGATGCCGGTGTGTTTCCGCACGGGGACAACGCGAGGGAGTTCGCGGTTCTGGTAGCACAGGGCATGAGCCCGATCGATGCCATTCGCGCAGCGACCATCGGAGCAGCGACGCTGCTTGGCGTCGACGACCGGGGCCGGATCGCCGACGGATTGTTGGCAGATCTGGTTGCGGTTCCCGGGAATCCCCTGGAAGACGTGCGCCTGCTGGAGGACGTCCAGTTCGTGATGAAAGGGGGAATCGTCGTAAAGCGCCCGGAGCGGTAGCACTCGTCCGGGACCTGACTGGCGCTTCGCGTGTCGGTCACACCGACGGCGGCTAGGTTGGTGGGTTCATCCTCCCGACTACGACCGTCACGTTGTCCGTGCCGCCATCCTCCAGGGCCGCAGTGACGAGCTGTCGGCAGATCTGCTCGGCGCTCTCACCCTGTTGGAGCGCTTCCGTGATCTGATCGTCGGATACGTGTTTCGTCAGACCATCGGTGCACAACAGCAGGGAGTCGTCGTATTGCAGGTCGACGAGGCCGATGGACGGGTGCAGGTCGCCGCCGACCGCGCTGGCCAGCACATTGTCGAGTCGTGAGCTTCTCGCCTGTTCTTCCGTGACGACACCCTCGTCGACCAGCAACTCTCCCATGGTTTGATCACGCGTGAACTGACGCAGCCGTCCCTGGCGAAGATAATAGCCGCGACTGTCACCGACGTGGATAACGTATGCGCGTGGCCAGACGAGTGTCACCATCGTCACAGTCGTTGCAGGCCCCTGTCCCTTGCCGGCAAAGGCGCGAACGCGCTCGTGTGCGCGCTCTACCGCCCGCTCCAACTGCTCGAGGAACTCGTTTTCGACGTCGACATCGTAGTTGTAATAGCAGCCTGCGGTGCGGCCGATGTACTCCGCGAGCGCCTGCACGGCGGTGCCGCTGGCGAGTTGCCCGCCGGCCACTCCACCCACCCCGTCCGCGACGATGAAGAGCTGCGCGGACGCCCGCCCGAATTGTCCGAGGGCCTCCGGGTCCGGAAGGCTCGTATGCTGCAGGCTGAGGGATTTGTCGAGCGAGGCTAAGAGAAACTGATCCTCATTTTGGGATCGCACCTTGCCGGTGTCGGTGAGACCGAACGTGTCTATTCGCGCCGGGATCGGGGGTGCCGGGCTCATGCCTTGCCGCCTTGGAGCGTCGCTGCCGCCAGCCAGCGAAATGCATCTTCGACACCCTCTCCCGTCTTCGCGCTAGTGGTGAAGCGGTGCCAGCCTTGCTCGTCGAGTGCCTGGAGTTGGTCCTCTCCGACCCGCCACTGGTCCGCGAGGTCGGCCTTGTTGACGGCGACTACCGACGGAACAGCCCCGGCAGCCTCTGTTGCGACGTCCCGTAGCTCAAACACCTGTTCATACGTTTCCCGACGAGTGCCATCAACCACATAGATGAGTCCGGCCGAGCCTCGGAGATAGCTTGCCTGCAGCGTCTGCCGCTCGTCTCGACCCTCGAGATCCCAGAGCAAGAGGTTTACCTCCGTGCCGTCGATATCGACCTGCTTTCGATCGATCTTCACGCCCACGGTGGAATGGTACTTTTCCGAGAACTTGGAGTGCACGAACTGACGCACCAAGCTCGTCTTGCCGGCTCCCGACACCCCGACCATGCAGACTTTTTTCTGAATCACCCGATCCTCCACCACCGTGCGAGCGTTGGCCGATCAACCAGCCCGTGAGAGGGTAACGCTGATTATGTTCGGGGCGGCCTGGGGGGTCAAGTTGGCCGAAGCCGTATCCTCAAGTCAGCCACACGCTTTCACCGAAGGTACCGCCGGGTGTGATCTGCCTCACAGGCCGGATCGCCTCGCGGATGCATTAAGAACCTTGGCCCGGCAAAGGAGTACAACGGATGTCGGTTTTGCCTGCCACGGTCGCGTGCGTGGCTGTATGCGTTGCGGTCGGCTTGACGGGTTGTGCTGATGCGGGCGGTGTCACCCAGCCGCCGATCCAGCCGCCACCCGATTCCGTCCGATTCGCTGCGGTAGTGCAGCCGATGTTCACGCAGAACTGTGCGTTCGCGAACTGCCATGCGGGCGCCACGCCTCAGGAGGGTATGAACCTGAGCGTCGGGCAGGCATACGGTAACACGGTAAACGTCGCGGCTTCGCAGGTGCCCGGGCTGCTTCGGGTCAGGCCGGGGAACCCGGACTCCAGCTATATCGTCCTCAAGCTGGAGGGCAACGCCGGAACCGTCGGTGGCGTAGGCACGCGCATGCCGTTGGGTGGGTCGCTCGGCCAGGCGCAGATCGATACGCTGCGCCTGTGGATTGCGGAGGGGGCGCGCAACAACTAAATGCCAGACCGATCGGCGTATAACGAGGTGTCAATGAACGGTATCAGTCCCAGGAGAGCGATACGGTACGCGAGGCCGCTCGGTGCCATCGTGGTGCTGGGCGTCACGCTGGGTGGCGCAGCGCAGGCGCAACAGGCCGGCTCAGCTCGTGGGCTCTGGTTGAGCGGCGGGATCGGTATGGGCTTCGCTGCTTCACAGTGCGATGTCTGCAACGGCGGGAGGGAAGGCGGCCTCACCGCGAACCTCGCGTTTGGCAGCACGGTCGGCAACCGGCTCGCCCTGGGAATTGAGGGTGTTGGCTGGAGGGGAGACGAGGGCCCGGTGAATCTTACCCTCGGTACGGTCGTAGCGGTGGCACGGTTTTACCCGAACCCGTTGGGAGCACCATGGTACCTGTCGGCGGGCCCCGGCGTGCTGTTCTATCGGGCCGACGCGGATGACGGTTCGGAACCGGCCATCACCACGAGGAGCGTTGGGGTGCTCGTGGGCGTCGGGTACGATCTTCGTGTATCCGATCGACTCGCTATCACCCCACAGTTCGATTTCGTGGCGTCTGTCGGGGCCAACCTGGAAGCCGAGGGTGAAAGCCTGACCGGCGTTCGTCACTCCCTACTCCGGTTCGGGGTGGCTCTCACGTTCCACTAGCCCCTGTAAACAGCAGGGAGGTTTGCATGGTTGCACTGTTACGGAAGCTTTTGCGACGCTCATTCGTCGTTCTGTCTCTCTGCGGGCTCACCACCGGGTGCGACTCGGCAGCGGTGGGTCCGAGCGACGCTCCACAAGGTCCCAGTCGAGCGTTTGGGATCTGGACCGCCGGGGCGTTCGACACGTGCACTCCAGAAGTGCACGATCAGTTCGCCGTCGTCGGGCCGGACGGCAAGCTGTATCCGACGTGGCATCCTCCGGTGGACCCGGAAACCGGGTGCTCGTTTGGGCACGAGCACGGCCGTGACCCTCGGGGATCCGATCTCCGGGGCGAGGTCGGCGCGATCCCGTTCGGCTACGTGAACGAGGTTGCTGACCTGTTCGCTCCCCACGTGGGCTATAAGATCGAGTGGGAGAACGACGTTGCCATGTCGCTCGGCTTTGGTGACGTCGGGAGCGTGTTGTTTGACGTGAAGTGTGACGTGCTCGCCGAACTCCACCAGGGATCCGGCGGCGGCGGCGCGTTCGTGAATCCACAGCACGAGCTCCAATACCATGCGAAGTGCTCCGACGGCACGGAGCTTCACATGCGGATTCTGACCGTGATCGGGCACGCTGGGGAGTTCGAACGATCCTGTGATGGCGCCACTGTCGTGGTGGCACCGGACCTCGACGGTCCGGATGGGGGCGGGCGACGGCGGATTCCCGATCGGACGTGCGTGGAGCGCCACATTCTCGTGCCCGAGGGAGAGCGGTCCAGCTTCGGATCCGGCTTGCGAGAGAGTTGGCAACTGTCGCAGAGCCTGCGGACCGCAGACGGTCATCGGCTGGCGAGCATTGGTCCGTACTTCAACATCTTCAACCCGTCGCGCTACCATGATCCCGCCAGTCCGGACCTCGTCGGGCGGCCGATCGACCTGTGCTACGAGGTCACGCCTAATGGCGAGCGCGCGGATGGTGGACTCTGCGACGAGTCGACGGCTGAGGGCACCATCACGGGGCTGACCTTTGACGACCCACGTTCAGCGTTCAACGGCGCAAGGCGGGACATGGATATCAATTCCATTCGGGTCAGCAACTCCGAAGGTCCTCGCGTGTGGTACACGGATGTGTACGGCATGAACGGAAGCGTGACGCCGTTCCCCGGTTCGATCAGGCAGGTCATCGCCACCATCGACAACGAGAATCTCGTGCCATCCGGACCGAGTATCGGTCGCGATCGCGATTACGGTGACCAAGGAGTGCACTCTCCGAACTAGTGTTGCCAAGCTCGCGTTGCTGCTCGTGGAAACGGGCCGGTTCACCGCTTGCTGGAGCGCCGCCCGACGTGCGAGGTCGGGCGGCGCTTTTTGGCGCTCAGAAGTTGAACTCGAGTCCGGCGGTCCACGCGGCCGTGGGACGCAGGCCACCGCGGTTGAGCGGCCACAGCGTGTTGGTCACGATCGTGAGGCCCGATGGCGTCGCGAACTTGAATCCCAACGAGGCATTCACGATGTCGTCCCGACGACTTGGAATGTTGGACGGAGCAATGGAGCGGTCGAAGGGCTCTTCGATCGAAACCGGCTGCGGAACGATCAACTCGTTCGCCCCGACTTGCAGCTCCGATACGATGTCGACCGCAAGTGCCACCCACGGGGCCAGGAGATGGTCGAATCCAACCGTTGCCAGGACCGCGTCGTTCTCGAGTTCGCCAGTACGGTAGGCGTAGCCCACGTTCACATGGGGAGAGAACGCGTCGAATCGGGCGGAGAGGATTCCGAGTCCCCGGATCGACGTGTTGCCGGAGCCGAGGAGGTCCTCCTCGCTGCCCGTAGCGAATCGGGCGTCGCCCAGGATGGCGAACGCGGCACGCTCGGACTGGCCCAGGGCGATCTTGATACGCGCCGCGACGTCGCCGAGACCCGTCGCCGACCCGTCCACGAAACGGGTGGAGGAAAGACCCGGATTCGCGAGCGAACCTTCGAAGAAGTGGTTGACGTCGGGTCCCCCGAACGGGATTACCTGCGCGGTACTCGTCCCCCTCAGCGAAGTTGTGACGACTGGGAGCGCGACGCTGATATCGACCCAGTCCAGGAGTCCGTACGTCACGGCGAACAGTGCGGATACGACGCGCAGATCGAGCGAGAGATCGAGTTGTATGAGGTCATTCTCGAAGCTCGGAATGCCGTAGAGCGAACAGTCGCCGCTGAATATGACGTCGCAGTTCGGGAAGTCCGTGTTCTCGTGCGTGAACGTAAGGGTCAGGTCATCCAGGCCCACGCCTCGGACGGTCTTGAAGTTGAACACGTTGACGGTCGCGCCGACGAGGACTCGGCCACGTCCCAGCGTGTTGGCCCGCTCGGCGAGGATCGGGCCAGGAGATGTGGTGGTGGCGACGGGGACCCCTCCCTCGAAGCGGAACGTGCGACCGCCGCTCGTGGAACTGATCGGCAGGTTTGCCACGCTCGCGCTGATCGCCGTGGTGAGGAACGAGATGAGCGTCCCGTTGCTCTCGACGGCTGAAGGAATGAAATGGTCACCATGCACCTGAACGTTGGTGGGATTGCTCGGGTCGGCTGTTCCGGCGAGGAACAGTGCCTCCTCGCCCGATCCAAAGATGAAGAGCTGACCGATCTGGTCGCGCAGCCCCTGTCCGACTAGCGGTGTGGTGCCGAGCACCAACGCCACCACCGCCACGCTGATACAACGCTTCATACCCCCTCCGGAATCGAGTGTGCTTCGGTCCAGACGACGATGACCGCCGGTCCATTCCGATCAGTGAGTGGTGCGTTTCTCAGCGGACTTCCACGAGTTGCCAGCCGGTGCGCCCCCGCTCCAGCGTTGCGACAAATGCGAAGTCCTGGGTCTCTGTCCTGCTCGTCCGAAACTCGTAGGTCGCCTCCACCTGGGCCCGAGCTGTATCACCCGAGATTTGGAGCTCGACGATGGTGAGGCGAGCGACGAGTTGTGAAACGTTCGCGAAGAAGTTGCGGAACGCGCGCTCCTGCTCCGCAGTCATGCCAGGATAGGCGCGGCGGAGCTGAGACAGATCGCGCGATTCGATCGCTCGGCGGTAGCTCTCCAGGACCGCCTCGATGGCCGGTTGCGGATCCTCGGGCGGGTCCGTTGGGGGGGCGGTAACCGGCGCCGCGACCACAACCCGCACGCTCGCGGAGGCACGCCCTGTCTGGGCCGTTACCGTGGCCGACCCAGGGGCAACCGCGGCCACGAGACCGGTCGGAGAGACTTGCAGCGCATTCGGATGGCTCGACGTCCAGGACACGGACTGTCCGGTCATCGGGTTGCCGCGATCGTCCTGCGGTGTCGCGGACAGTTGGAGTGTCTCGCCCACCGTGATGGTCCGATTATCCGGTGACAGCGAGAGAGACGCGGCCTGAAGCGGTGCCACGGAGACGACGGCGGCTGCCGACCGACCCTCGCTGGAGGCGGTGATCGTGACCAAACCTTCCCTGAGGGCGGTGACGGATCCTCCCTGGTCCACGGTTGCGACCGCAGGTCGGTCGGAGGACCACCTGATCGGCCGGCCGGCGAGCTCCCTGCCAGACGGATCCCGCACGACCACCCGCAGCTGAAACCGATCTCCGACCAGTGCCTCCCGGGTGCCGCGGGGGAGCTCGAGTGTTGCGACGGGCGGCGGCCGGCTTCGTGCGGGCGCGGCAGTGGGTGGAGTGGGTGCGATTGGGGCTGCAACCGCTCGTAACGTGACGGTGACGGACTGCGTGTCGTAGCGTGCCGTGAGCTCCGCGAGCCCCGCACCCGATGCGGTCACCACGCCCTGGGGAGAGACCGTCGCAACGGCGGGATTGCCGGACTCCCAGACGATGCCGAGATCCTCGAGCGTATTGCCGCTGGCGTCCCTGCCGACGGTCTGGAGCTGAAACGCCTCGCCGACGGCCAGCGACTCCGGGTACGGGAGAATCTCGAGGCTGGCAACCCCGCCGGGCATTGAGCCGGTGTCGCTCGCTACCGCGGCCAGAGCCTCCGGTCGGGAGACCGGCTCGTCCGAATTCCCTCCTTGAATCACGAACACCGTCGCCGCGAGCGCTGCGGTCGCGACGGGGATGCCCCACAGGAAGAAGCGCGTGCGCGACGGCGCCGCCGACGAGGCCCCAGCGGTGGCGTCATCGTCGTCCGTGCGAGCACTACGTCGCGGAACTGGGGTGCGCGGGGTGCTGAACTTCTGGAGCAGTGCCTGGGCTTCCGGATCCTTAGCGAGCCCCAGCATCTTGGTGCGAATGCTGGTCCGCTGACCGGTGTCGCTGGCCTCACCGATGGCCGCGATCGCGTCCTCGACGCTGGGCCACCGGTCGGCCGGCGATTTCGCCAGCATTCGCATGATGGCATCCGCGATCTCCGACGGGCAATCCCGCCGATACTCCTGAATCGGCGTGGGCTCGGCGTGACAATGCTCGTACATGAGCGTCATCGCCGACTCTCCGGCAAACGGCTTGTGCCCGGAGATCATCTCGTAGGAGACCACCCCCAACGAGTACTGGTCGGCCGCCCCGGTAATCTCCGTGCCTGCGCACTGCTCCGGGCTCATGTACGCCGGCGTGCCGACGGTGCCGCCGGTCATCGTCAGCGCCTTCTCCTCGGTGACCTTCGCGATGCCAAAGTCGGTGACCACGGCCCACCCGTCCTCGTCCAGCATGAGATTGGCCGGCTTGATGTCGCGGTGGATGACCCCACGCCGGTGCGCATACCCGAGCGCACCACCGACCTGGTTCAGGATCGTCTGAACAATGGCAATGGGCATCGACCCGACTTGCTGCATGACCGACTCGAGATTGCGTCCCACGACATACTTCATGACGAAGTACACGAGGTCCCTCTCTCGCTTCACCGCATACACCGGGATGATGTGAGGGTGGCTGAGGGAAGCCGAGGTACGAGCCTCCCGCAGGAACCGCTCGTGAATCCCGGCATCCATCATCAGCAGGGCGGGCGAGATGACCTTGATCGCGACTTTGCGGTCCAGGGCGATGTCGTGTGCCAGGAACACCACTGCCATCCCACCTTGGCCGATTTCACCCAGGACCTCGTACTCCCCGAGCGTTGCCCGGCGTAGCGCGTCGAGCAGGGTGCCCTGGGAGGTCGTCTCTACCGCGATGCGCTGTGTCTCGGCATCGCTCTGATGGACGGTCGCCAACGCGCCGCATCGGATGCAGAAATGCGCGTCCGCAGGTAGGCCGACTCCACAGCGGCTACACGAGCCCATGAGGCCGACGAATCCGGAAGGTGCGAAGCGACATCGTGGTTGCCGCCTCAGTACCTGGAGATCATGTACTCAACGCCGGGCGCCAGGACGGCACGCCACGCGTGGCCGATATCGCGAGTGAAGTACGGGTCATACGTTCGCACAGTATCGACCAGGGCGTCGACGAACAGGGGGTAGAAGGACGCATCCACATCGAGGTCGCGTCGGCTGTGCCGCTCCGCGACTCGGATCAGCAAGCCAAGGTCCGCCTCGGTCTGATTTGGGAAGATGAGGAGCATCCCGATCGCATGCCGCAGTAACCGGTGCTGCCGGCGGAAGTCGGTGTTCTCGAACATTGGCTCCGCCCGCGGGCACTTCCTGAAGAAGTTCCGGTAGAAACTCTCGTAGAACTCCGGTTCGGCGTTACAGCGCGCGAAGCTCGCCTGCGCTGCTTCGATCGCTGCTGCCGACACTTGGGGCTGGACGGGAGGCTTTGGCATTGCTGGGTATCGGGCCTGATTAATCCGATAAATCTTATCGGTTTTGGCTCCCGTGCGCTAGGACTCGCAGTCCAGCCGCCTGACTGGGTGGGGGCTGGGCCCAAATGGGGGTGCGCCGGAGGACACATCTGGTGTGTCTCGCCGGTGCCCCGGTAGCTTACGAGCCATGGAGGATTTCTCCGAGGCTCTGAAGGCTGCGATCGCGGATCGGTATGAGCTCGAGCGGGTGCTGGGGCGTGGCGGGATGGCGACGGTCTACCTCGCGCACGATGGGAAACACGGGCGGTCCGTGGCCGTCAAGGTGTTGCATCCTGAACTCGCCGCCAGTGTGGGGAGCGAGCGGTTTCTTCACGAGATCCAGCTCGTCGCCCAACTCAATCATCCACACATCCTGACGCTGATCGATTCGGGAGAGGCGGTGGGCTTTCTGTTCTTTGTGATGCCCTTTGTCGAGGGTGAGTCGCTCCGCAGGCGCCTTAACCGGGAGAAGGTGATGGACGCACGCCACACGCTGCCGGTCGTGCAGGAGGTCGCGGACGCGCTCGACTACGCGCACCGGCGAGGTGTGGTTCATCGGGACGTCAAACCGGAGAACATCCTGTTTTCCGAAGGCCACGCCGTGGTCACCGATTTCGGTATTGCCAAGGCACTCGTGTCCGCTGGCGGCGCCCAGTTGACACAGTCTGGGTTTCCCATTGGGACGCCAGGATACATGAGCCCGGAGCAAGCGGCGGGGCGTGCGGGGCTGGACGCCACGACCGACGTCTTCAGTCTCGCGTGCGTTGCGTACGAGATGCTCATCGGAGAGACCCCCGGAATGTGGCTGCCGGACGAAGCCGTCAAGCTGGGACGGTTTGCCGATGTGCCGCCGCAGCATCGTGAGCGGCTGGACCGGTTGCCTGGGGGACTCGAGCAGGTGCTGGTCAAGGCGCTAGCGCTGCGCCGGGAGCTCCGGTTTGCCAGCCCCGGGGACTTTGCCAGCGCCATGGCACGAGGTCTCCAGGGGGGGGAGCGATTTGGCTCCACCCAGGCGCGTGCGATCCTCGCGCGCGCGGCGGAGTCCGATGGGAGCAAGCTCACTGATGAAGATGAGGCGATGTCTCTAGCCGGCATCCAGCGGGCGGCCGCTGAAGCGGGCATCCCGCCCGACGAAGTTGCGGCCGCAGCCAAAGCGTTGGAGGTTGGGCACGAGGGCCCGGTTCCGGGCGGCGTGTTTGGCGTCTCCCCGCAGCTCGACCTCCAACGGTTCGTGGACGCCAAGGTCACCCCAGTCGACTACGCCTCACTGCTCGAGGAAATCCGCGTATCGTTGGGGGAGATGGGCCAACTCAACGAGACACTCGGGACGTCATTGGTCTGGAGTTCCGCGTCCAAGGGAACCGGACGGGCCGCGCAGGTGTTCATCAGTCCGGCCGGCGACAAGACGCGGATTCGAATCTCGGACAACGAGCGCACGTCAATGACCTTCGTGCTCCTTCCCCTGTCCGTCGGCTCACTCGTGCTGCTGGGAATCACCGGGGCGATTGCGGACGGCGCGGGAGCGTCCGATCTCGTCGCGGCGATCATTGCGGGTGGCACGAGCCTCAGTGTATTCGGGGTGAGTTTCCTTGCCGTGCGTCGGGCGTTCCAGCGACAAATCCGGCGGCGGTTCGAACGACTCTCCCATCTTATGGCGCGGCTCGAGGCCATAGTGCTGGATCGAGGGCGGCAGCCGGACCATCCAGATGGTGAATGAGGTGTCGCGAATGACGGCATCGGTCAGTCCCGAGTTCCTGGCGCTGCAGCAGACGGTTGCGGGACGATTCTCGATTGAGCGCGAATTGGGGCGAGGGGGCATGGGGGTTGTGCTCCTCGCACGAGACGTGGCGCTCGATCGACTGGTGGCCCTGAAGCTGCTACCCCCTGAGCTCGCCGCTGCGCCGGAGCGTCGGGAGCGGTTCCTGCGGGAGGCGCGGACGGCCGCCGGGCTCTCCCATCCCAACATCGTTCCGATTCACACCGTCGAGGAACACGGCGATCTCGTGTTCTTCGTGATGGGCTACGTCGACGGCGAGACGCTGCGTGAGCGCGTGGCCCGTGCGGGTCCAATGTCACCGCGTGAGGTGATGCGACTGCTGCAGGAAGTGGCGTGGGCTCTGTCGTACGCCCACCAGCGGAAGGTCGTCCACCGCGACATTAAGCCGGACAACATCATGCTGGACCAGGCGACCGGTCGTGCATTGGTGACTGATTTTGGGATCGCGCAGGTGCAGCGAGCCGCTGAGCCGGCGAGGGGAGGACACGTCGTCGGGACTGCGAGATACATGAGCCCGGAGCAAGCGTCCGGGGACGTGGTGGACGGCCGGAGCGACCTGTACTCGCTGGGAGCCACCGCCTTCTTCGCGCTGACCGGTCGCGGACCGTTTGAGGCGGCCAATGTGCCGGCGCTGCTGGCCAAGCACGTAGCGGAGCCGGCGCCGGCCGTAGTGTCGCTGCGGAAGGAGGTGCCAGCCAAACTCTCCGAGGCGATCGGTCGGTGTCTCGAGAAGGAACCGTCCGCGCGGTTCCCCACCGGCGAGGCGTTGGCGGAATCGATTGGTCAGCTCCGTGGTCGGGAACTCAGAGCGCCGCCCCTGATACGCAGCTTCCTGCGGAACGCCGAGGTGACGACGGCGGTGTTCATTACGGCGGCAATGGTGTCGCAGCGGGCCGAGGGCGCCTCGGGACTCATGAACTTCATTCTGCTCGCGCTGCTCATTCAGTTGATTGCCGTGGCGCGCCGTATGCTGAGAGTGGGCTACTCGTTCGACGACATTCGCGCGGCATTGCTTGCCGAAGCGGAATCGCTCGAGGAAGAGGCGGAAGCGGTGGGGTCGGGGAAGTTCATGCGACGCGTCAACGGCCTGTGGAATCGCTTGTGGGCCGGCTGGTTCGGCCGAACGTTCTTCCGGGTGGCGGGGTTCGGCGTTCGCCCCCCGAAGCGGCGCGCCCTGCCCTCTACGGACGCGACGGAACTGGTGTTGGGCCGGGCCGCCGTCGACGTGTACGAGGCGCTTCCCGGCGAAATGCGGCAGCGCCTCACTGACGTGCCGAAGGTGATACGCCGGCTCGAACAGGACGCCGAGTTGTTGAGGCGGCGAGGCGAGACGGGTGAGAGGCTCCAGACCGCCGTGGCGGCACTCGAGAACGTACGCCTGGGCCTGCTCCGTGTGCAGGCAGGTGTTGCTACCATGGAGGATCTCACGACCGACCTGGAGCGGGCGCGCGAGATCGGGGAGCAGATCGATGCGGAGCTGGCGGCACGGCGTGAGATTCGCGAGTTGTTGAAGTAGTGCCTGGCGGGGCCCGCGGCAGCTGGCGCCGCTCATGATCCGACCGCTATACTGCGCATCCCACAGGAGTCGTGTCTCTTCACAGGAGTGCCGTGTGACCCGAACAGCTATGAGCCTCGTCGTGCTCGGAATCGGTGCGATGATGGCCGCACCGACCGCCGGCGGACAGGAACGTCGTGTGTCCATCCCGCTCGCGGTAGGTGCTCCGGCACCCGACTTCGAGATTCCGGGCGCCACTCGCTACGGCGTACTGCGTGATCCGATCACGTTGAGTGATTTTCGGGGGAAGACAGTCGTGCTGGCCTTCTTCTTCCGCGCACGGAGCGGTGGCTGAACGATCCAACTGCACGCGTACCGTGATCAGTACGCGAAGCTGTTCCGCAACGGGCGAGACGTGGTCCTCATCGCCATCAGCACCGATGGCCCGGAGGCGCTCGCCTCGTGGGCACGGGACGACGAGTTTCCGTTCCTGTTGGGGAGTGACGTTGGGGCGGTTGTTGGTCAGAAGTTCGGTGCGTTCGTCGATCGGCCCAGCGGCCCGCTCGACAACCGTACCTTGTTCGTGGTGACGCCGGAGGGTCGTATCGCCTACGTCGCCGCGCCGTTTCGGGAGATCGATCCAACAGCGTATGACGAACTGGAGGACGCTATCGACCGAGTCGCGCCACAGGAGGAGGCTCCAGAGGGGTGAGCCGCTAGGCTACTCGTCGAGCATGCGCGCAAGCGCCCCTTGGAGATCTTGATCGGCGCCCACGCCAGTGTATGCCACCGTGCCGTCCGCATCCAGAATCACGACATACGATGTGGTCGGTGCCTTGAACGCCCGCGTGGCCCGCCCTTTCGTGTCCCACAAGACGGTAAAGGTCAGGGAATGCCGCTCGAGATGTCGTCTGACGGATCGCTTGGTCTGATTCACTGCAACCCCCACGACGACAAACTCTACCTGATCGCCGAACCGCTCGTGCGCGGCGTCGATTTCCGGTTGCAGCTTGGCACACACCGGACACCAGGTCGCCCAGAACTCGAGAAGAACCGGTCGCCGTCCGCTCCAGCGATCCAACGACACGGTGTTGCCGTCCAAGTCCTCGATTTCGACTGCCGGCGGCGTACTGCCGACCGGAATTCCCACGGCGTTCTGCGCCTGGGCGTGCAACGCGGTCGACCCGGTCAACATCGCCGCCGTGAAGACCATCGTGCCGAACCACACGTTGAACTTCTGTGACGTCACAACACTTGCCCCATGAGGATGAAGTAGTATTCCGCCATAGCGAGCATGACCACACCTGCCGCCTTCTTGATCCACACCATCCACTTCCCTTGTTGCGGCAGCGCCGCGAGCGTTCCCGAGAACAGCCCGACGACCACCAGCAGTGTGGTCATCCCAATCGAGAAGACGAACAGGTAGACGAACCCAAGCACCGCGCTTCCCGTCGCCGCCACCCAGGTGAGCACCACGGCAAATGCCGGAGCTCCGCACGGTGCCGCCACGATCCCGGACGTCGCTCCCAGCAGGAATACCGCGGGGTACGAGCCGCCGCCCAGGTTGCCAGCCCACGCGACCAGCCGCCGCGGTGCAGAGACCGGAAAGACGTCCAACATGGCAAGGGCGAAGAGCAGCAGAAGGTTCCCGATCGCGAACCGCGCCCATGGACTGGCCGAAACCGTGCCGAACAAGGATCCCGTGAGGCCTGCCAGCATTCCGAGGAACGCGTACAGCAGCGCGAGACCGGAGACGTAGGTGAGGGTGAGTCCCACGACCCGCCTCCGGGAGCGATCGGGTCCGGCGCTCGCCGCCAGCACGCCCGCCGTGATCGGGATCATCGGGTAGATGCAGGGCGTCAGGCTCGTGAGCACTCCGGCGCCGAACAGAGAGGCCAGCGCCAGCAGCGGCTGATGCTGCACCGCCTCAGCCAGGCCCGATTGGACAAAAACCGCGATCATAGGGTCCTAATGATACACCTGGAGCGGCGGTGAGGGTCGTCCGTGACGGTTGCGAAGCAGCGCATCCGGGTGAAGATTCGCCGGACTCTCGGTCGCCGCGCAAAGGATCACACCGATGAACGGCAAGAAACTCCCCCCGACCGCCTACGAGCTCAAGCCCGGCGAGCAGCACGTCCCGTACACGTACGGACTGACGCTCGCCGAATTCACGGTCAAATCGGCGGTCGCTGGTATTCTCCTTGGTGTCGTGTTCGGTGCGGCCAACACCTATCTGGGACTCAAGGCGGGACTGACCATCAGTACCTCGATCCCGGTCGCCGTCTTGACCGTGGTGGCGTTTCGGCTGTTCGAGGCCTTTGGGCTCCGCCACACCATCCTCGAGAGCAACATGTCTCAGACGGTCGGGTCGGCGAGCTCATCGGTCGCGTCGGGTGTGCTGTTCACGATTCCCGCGTTGTTCATCTGGGGGATGGCGCCGGCGTGGCGGCAGATCACGCTGCTCACGATGGCGGGCGGCTTGATCGGCGTGTTGTTCATGATTCCGCTGCGCCGGTATCTGATCAAGGGCGAGCACGGCCGGCTCCCCTATCCGGAGGGCATGGCGTGCGCCGAGGTGTTGGTGGCGGCCGAGGGTGGCGGCCGACAAGCGGCGGGTGTGTTCTGGGGTCTCGGCGTCGGGATGCTGTTCAAGCTGATCACCGACGGCTTCAAGTTCGTGCAGGGCACGTTTCAGCTCGCGCTTGGCTTCAAGGCAAACCTCGCCATCAGCGTGTCGCCGCCACTGATCGGTGTGGGATACATCCTGGGGATCCGGATCGCCACGGTGATGGTGGCCGGGGGCGCTCTGTCCGCATTCGTGATCATCCCATTGATCAATCTCTGGGGAGCGAATTTGACCGCGCCGCTCTACCCGGAGACGGAGCAACTGATCCGGGACATGGCTCCGGGGGACATTTGGCATCGCTACGTGCGCTATATCGGCGCCGGTGCGGTGGCGACCGGTGGGATCATCACGCTCATCCGGTCGATTCCCACGATGATCGAGTCGTTCAAGCTCGGGCTCGGCCAGCTCACCTCCGGCATCGGGGCCGCCGTCGAACGGACGGATCGCGACCTGTCGTTCAAGACCGTGCTCGTGTGGCTTGCGACAGTGCTGCTGCTGCTCACGCTCGTTCCCGGGGTTCTAGGCTTTCTCGACTCCGTCTTGGTGAGGGCCGTCGCGTCTGTGTTGATCGCGGTCTTTGCGTTCTTTTTCGTCACTGTGAGCTCGCGGATCGTCGGTCTCGTCGGCGTCACCTCGAATCCGACATCGGGAATGACCATCGCCACCCTGCTGGGCACCAGTCTCGTGTTCTTTCTCATGGGATGGACCGATCTCGCGGGCAAGGCCACGGCACTGATGGTCGGCACCTCTGTGTGCATCGCCTCGTCCATTGCGGGCGATACCTCCCAGGATCTCAAGACCGGCTTCGTGCTCGGTGCGACACCACGGTTCCAACAGATCGGTGAGTTGATCGGTGTGGTGACGTCGGCCGGCGTCGTCTGCCTCGTGGTGACGATGCTGCACCAGAGCGTGCCTGGCGGACTCGGCGGGACCGAGCTTCCCGCGCCGCAAGCTGTCCTGATGAAGTTGGTCATCGACGGCGTGCTGGATCAGAACCTGCCGTGGGCGATGATCTTCATCGGGGTGGGAATCGGGCTCGTCGCATCGCTCTTCCGCATCCCGGTCTTGGCCTTCGCCGTCGGCGTCTATCTCCCGCTCTCCACGATGGCCGCAGTGTTCGTCGGAGGTCTCCTGCGCTGGACCCTGACGAGAAACCAGGCGCCCGAGGAGGCCGAACGCCGGCGCGAAGAGGGGGTGCTGTTCGGATCAGGGCTCGTCGGCGGTGGCGGTCTCACCGGCGTGCTCCTGGCGCTCTGGGTCGGTGCCCGCGGTGGGGAGCCCATTCGCGGGTTCCCGGTCGCCCTCCCCGATGCCGGTCAGCAGATACTCGCTCTCGCGACCATCGGTCTGATCATGGGGTTGCTGGTACTCCACGTACACCGCAGTCGAACCACCTAGACTCGCTCAGTCGCACGTCGATGAGATCAGCGATCACGCCACTCAGCGCCTTCCGCGTGGTGCCGGCGAGTCGACGGTGACGCTGGCCGAAATCGCGCTCGCCACGGCCGTGGTCACCATCGGCGCCACGCTCCAAGGGTCGATCGGGTTCGGCCTCGGCTTGTTCTCCGTGCCGCTGCTCGTCTTGATCGAACCTCGACTCATTCCCGGACCGCTCCTCTTGTCGTCCATTGTCCTGACACTGCTGCTCACGCACCGCGAGTGGCACGCCATTCGGTTCGGGGATCTCAAGTGGGCACTGCTCGGCAGGGCCGGCGGGATCGCGTTGGCGGCGTTGGCCTTGACGCTTGTGCCGTCAGAGCAGATCGCGATTCTGTTCGGCATTCTGGTCTTGGCCGCGGTGTCGCTCAGCGCGTCGGGTGTTCATGTTGCCGTCCGTGCCAACACGCTCTTGGGTGCCGGTCTCCTGGCGGGCTTCATGGGGACGACGGTCTCGATCGGCGGCCCACCGATGGCACTCCTGTATCAACGTGAGACCGGGGCTCGGATTCGCGGCACGCTGTCGGCGTTCTTCGTTGTCGGCGTGGGAATGTCCGTCGTCGCGCTCCACCTGATCGGTCGCTTCGGCCGGCCCGAGGCGCGCTTGGCTTCCCTACTCGTGCCCGGGATCCTGCTTGGATTCCTGGTCTCCCGCCACACCGCTCGGACCCTCGACCGCGGGTACGTTCGCACCGCGGTGCTCGTGGTATCGGGCATCACGGGCCTCGTCGTGCTCGTCCGAAACATCGTCTAGCGGCGGGGACGATTCCGGTCCACCAATCGGACGGTGAACCTCCACGTCGTCTCCAGCGTTTATGTGCTGAGAGTGAGGAAGAGGTCGTAACGGTCAGGTTGCCGGGTACGACTCCTTACAAGAAAGGGCGGTTCTATCTTACGGGCGACAACGGATCACTTGGAGCGACTCACGATTGCGCCGTAGTTTGACGTTCTGAGCGACCTCAGCCACGGGCCACGGACGTGGAACCATGACGTACGGCATGCACTGGGAGTGGCGCGGGTTCGGCCGCCTGGAACCGACGGTCCGCCGTCGCGTCGAGCAACTCTCTCCGACGACTCAGACCGGCCTTCCAGTGGCCGACCGGTATCTCTGGCGTCCCGGACTCTCGGTCAATGTGAAGCTGCGGTCGGGACCCGCAGGTGATGTTCTGAAATTCAAGCGCCTGTGGACGCGCTCCGAGGATTCAGCGTATCAGATCTGGGTCGAATCTCCCATGGATGAGCACCACTTGCCGGCGTCCCCCGCACTCGTTGCCCACATTGCCGCTGCGTTGGGGGTGTCCGTGGCTGCGCCAGCGAGCCCGCTCGACGCAGCGTCATTGCTCGGATATCTGCGCGGGCTCGCTCCGGAGCTCGAAGTCGTCACCGTGCGGAAGGTCCGGCGCTCGTTCTTCACCGAGTGGGGGACGACCCCCGTCTGGGTCGACGTGGCCGAGCTTTCGGAACCTGAGCGGCTGACGTCGGTGGGACTCGAAGACGGTGGAGGGATCAGCGAGGATGCGCCTGTCGAGCAGATTGCCGCCGCCTTGGAAGCGGTCCGATCGGTCAGGGAGCAGCTGCGGGTTGAGTTGCCGGCGATGAGCTATCTCGACGCGGTTGCCCGTTGGGCGGAGGGAAAGACGATTCTACCGCTTCAGTGATGGTCCCGGACCCGGCTCATCCGTTGGCTGTTGCGGATGCGTCCTGAGCCAGACGGCGAGCGCGACATAATCGTAGAGCGCGTGGACGAAAATCGGTACCCAGAGCCCTCCGGTGAGCATCGCGAGGCCCCCGAGGTAGCAACCCAAGAGCGCGGCCAAGAAGGCGTACGTCGGCGTTATCAGGTGGGCGAGGCCAAACAGCACGCTCGTCAGGATGAGTCCAAGCGCTGGTCCAGCGAGCGTCACGGCCGCTGACTGGAGTGCGCCGCGGAATAGTACCTCCTCGCCGACGCCAGCCGCGACGGCAATGATCGCAAGATCGGCGGTCGAGCACCGACCGAACAGAGGAAGCAGGGTCTGGTCAACCTCCTCTCGAAGCCGCCTGAGCGGCTGCCAATTCGTGTCGAACAGCCACTTCATGAGCACGAGCGGAGGCACGGTTGCGGCGACCCCCACCAGGACGCCGGACCAGCCGAGCCGCACCATTCCGAGGGGGCGTGTGCCCAGCAGCCAACCGAGGACGACTGCCAGGACGAGGAGCGTCAGCTCGAACGCCACCGCGACCAGTGTCACCTGCTGGAGTCTAGTCCTGCGCTGCGGTGTCACGTCACGACCCTGCGTGCCGCGGCGAGGAGGAGACAGGGGAAGGGCGTCTTGATCTGACGTGCATGACACTCACTATACTTAGTGGAGAAGGTCGCTGTTCTCCAGCACGGAGATTGTCGTTATGCGTACGCTCGTCTTCCCGATATCGGTTGGTGCCCTGCTGCTCGCCACCCCCCTGTTGCGGGCACAGACCGACTCGCTGGCTCCGGCCCCCCTGTTCCAGACGCAGAACGTGCTGGCCATTGTGGTTGAGGCGCCCTTCAACACCATCTTTCGAGACCGCGGAGACGAATCCACGTACCGTGACGGGCTTCTGCGCTACGATGGAGCCGACGGCAGTCCGGTTACCTTGGACGTCCAGGTGCGAACGCGTGGGCGGTTTCGCCTTCAGCGACGCACCTGCAACTTCCCGCCGCTGCAGCTGAACTTCAAGAAATCGCAGGTGGAGAACACCCTGTTCCATGGGCAGGACAAGCTCAAGCTCGTTACGCACTGTCAGGACCGGAGCGACAGGTACGAGCAGTTCGCCTTGCAGGAATACCTCATCTATCGCACGTACAGTCTGTTCACTGACTTGAGCTTCAGGGTGCGTCTCCTGCGCATGACGTATGTGGACAGCGAGGACGACCGCGACCCCATCACCAAGTATGCGTTTTTTATCGAAGCCGAAGATGCCATGGCGGCGCGAAATGGCTGGGAGGTGTTGACGGTCCGCCAGGTTCTTCCCGACCAGATGGATCAAGAGCAGCTGATCCTGTTCGAGCTGTTCCAGTTCTTCATGGGTAACACGGACTGGGACCCGTTTCATACCGAAGGCGGTCGGGAATACTGCTGCCATAACACGGTCCTCGTGGGGACGATGGCCGGTCCGGTGCTGCCGGTTGCATACGACTTTGACTGGTCCGGTGTGATCGCAGCACCGTATGCGAAACCCGCGCAAGTGCTCGGCATCCGGAGTGTGCGCCAACGACGGTACTGGGGCGTGTGCCGTCCTGAGGAAGACGTTGCAGCGGTGTTTCCGCGTTTCAACGAGCAGCGTGAAGCGATATACGCGCTGCATCGCGGTCAGGAGGGTCTCGATCCGAAGCGGCTCGAAGATATGCTCGAATACTACGATGATTTTTACGAGATCATCAACGATGCGAGGAAGGCGGATCGGGAGATATTTCGGCGATGTCGCGGCCCCCGGTGAGGACGAGCCATGGGTGAAATCAAGCTGAACGTGACGGGATGGAAGGCGATTGCCGTCCTGATTCTTGTGGGTGCGGTGGTGGGCTACCGGTACTATGCGATGCGTACGACGCTCGCGACCGAGGCCGCCGCCGAGCTCAAGTTCTGGCTGGCGGCAGAGTATCAGGCGCAGGGATTGCCGGCGCTGCGGGAAGCGCTCGATGCCGGAGATCGGGCTGTGGCTGAGCAGGCTGCCGCAGAGGTGCTGGCCCGCGATCGCGTCACATTTCGCAGTGTCAAAGCTCGGGGCCGCTCCGATGATGTGATCGTCCGTGCGGAGATTCTGGTGGACGGTGCGGCTCCACCGACGGGAAAGAGCGTACGATACTTTCGCATGCGGTACTCCACGGTGACTGGTTGGCGCATGGAGCGGGAGACGACCGCGCTCTCGTACTTCCTCAAGCTGCTGTGATCGCTGTCTGCGCTATTTGCAGGGCAGAAAGCGGACCGTGGTCTCCATTTCTTCCAGCACCTGGCTCAGCGCGGCCGCCGTGGCGGCGATGTCCGATTCGGTCGTCTCGCGCGACAGCGACATCCGGACGGCGCAGTGCACGTCTTCGACGTCTTTCCCCATCGCGATGAGCACGTGTGTTGGCTCCGGCGAGCCTGACTTGCAGGCCGAGCCCGACGAAAGTGACACCCCATGTTGATCGAGAGCCACGACCAGGGACTCTCCCCGTAGACCCGGCAGGGTCACGTTCAGGGTGTTGGGCAGGCGCATCCCGACTGCACCGTTTACCACTGCATTGGGAATGAGGAGCTGGATCTCGTGCTGCAGCCGGTCTCGCAGGTCCGCGACCGCTGGAGCATCTCGCAGGCCGGCGAGCGCGAGCTCCGCAGCCTTGCCCATGCCCACGATGGCCGGGACGTTCTCGGTGCCCGCTCGGACACCCCCCTCCTGCTTGCCACCGTGAATGAGCGGGGTGAGCTCGATCTCCTTCTTCACGTAGAGCGCACCCACGCCCTTCGGCCCGTGAAACTTGTGGCCCGAAACGCACAACATGTCGACATCAAGCTCCGCGACGTCGATGGGTATCTTGCCGGCGGCCTGGACCGCATCTGTGTGAAACGGGACTCCGCGGTCGTGCGCGATCGCGGACAGCTCTTTGATGGGCTGAATGGTACCGACTTCGTTGTTCGCCATCATGATCGACACCAGGATGGTATCGGATCGAAGCGCCTGGTGCAGCGTGTCCGGATGGACGAGCCCGAATTCATCCACTGGGCAGTAGGTGACATCGTAGCCTAGCGTTTCCAAGAATCTGCAGGCCTGCAACACGGCGGGATGCTCGATGGCGCTCGTCACGATGTGTTTCCCGGATTCCCGCCGCGCGAACGCGATGCCTTTGATCGCGAGGTTGTCGGCCTCCGAGCCGCCACCGGTGAAGATGATGCGGCGGGGGCGAGCGTTGAGCAGGCGCGCCACTTGACGACGTGCCGTCTCGATCCCGGCGCGGGCGTCCCGGCCGGCGCCGTGGATGCTGGAGGGATTGCCGTGCACGCCTTCCAGGAACGGCGCCATGGCGAGCCGCACGGCCTCGCTCACCTCGGTGGTCGCGTTGTTGTCGAGATAGATGCGCCGCTCGGGAGGCTTCCGCGGAACTACGTTCTCGAGCACCGTGGGTCCACACGCAGCGGCCATGCCATCAGTTGGACTTCCGTTCCCGTGGCCGTCTGCCACCTTCACCACGTCACACAGCAGCGCCTTGTAGACGGGGAAGCCCGATACCTCGTCCGCGTTGTGGAGATCGGTGAGCTCATTGACGTTCCACTCGTTCCACGCCTGGGGACCGACGGGCGTGCCGCCGCCCATGTTGCATTCGACGGCCCCCTGGACGATGTCGTCCGTGACACGGGCGCGGAATGGTACGCTCGCGCGTTGCGTGCGAACTTCGACGAGATCACCATGTGTGATCCCGCGCGCCTCGGCATCCTGGACGCTGAGCTCGACCGTCGGCTCCGGATTGTCCTGCACCAGACCGCGAATGCCGTGATGCTGTGAACGAAAGTCCGTGTGTGGTCGGGCGCCCGAGTTGAATACGAGGGGGTATTGCTCGAGGAGTTCGGGCTGCGCGATGGGTCCTTCGGTCGGCTCGGTGTATTTGGGTAGCGGCTCGTAGCCATAGTCCTCGAGCACCGACGACCAGATCTCGAACTTCCCGGTGGGTGTCTCGAACCCGGGTGCCCCGTCCGCGCGAAGTCCGCCTTTCTCCCACTTCTTGTACTCCATCATCGGAGTGGCGAGCTTCACCCAGCCACCGGCGGCGCGGACGTCCTCCAACGTGTAGCCCGATCCGTCGAGTGCCGCCCGAACGAGTTCGTCCTCAGTCTGTGGATAGAGGTGTCCGTATCCCAGGCGGTTCGCCAACTCGGCCATGATCAGATAGTCGTTGCGCGCTTCTCCGACCGGTGCAACGACCTTCTCCCTCAGCCGAAAGATGGGTCCGTACACCATGTACGAATCGATCTCAAACATCGTCGTGGCCGGCAGCACGACGTCGGCGTACGCGGCGTCTGCGGTGAGCTGACGGTCGATGCACACGACGAAGTCAAGTGCACTGAGCGTCTCGCGCCACATGGATGTCTGTGGCCAGGAGGTGAGGATCGACGCACCGTGAATCAAGAGCCCGCGTATGCGGTAGGGTTCCCCTTCGAGCACGGACGTCACGAGTCCGCTCGCGTGCGACTCTCCGCGATAGTTGCTGTAGATGGGGTATCGGTCTCGAGCCACCGCGCGGTCGAGGTCGGGGTTGGGTTGATTGCATGAGCGGTTCACGGGGAAGTGCGTGTCACGCATTGCCAAGCCGATCCCGCCGGGGACGTCCAGGTGCCCGCTCAGTGCAAAGAGCGTGAGGACCGCGCGGATGGCCTGCACGCCGCTGTTGGAATACTCGAGGCCGGTGTACATGACGGGACACGCACCCGTCGCCCGCCCAATTCGACGCGCGAGGTCGCGAATGGTCTCGGCGGAGACCCCGGTGATGGTCTGCGCGACTTCGGGCGTGAAGTGCTGGACGTAGCGACGGAGCTCGTCGAATCCGTGGCACCAACGATCCGTGAACTCCTCGTCGTACAGGTCGTCATCAATGAGCACCTCGATCATACTCAAGGCCAGCGCGCCATCTGTCCCAGGCCGGATCGGTATCCACTGTGCGTTGGTGCGGGCCACGGTCTCGGTTCGTCGAGGATCGATGACGACGATCTGGGCGCCACGCTTGGCTGCCGCCTCGAGTCGGGCCATGTCCAGGGGCGGCGAGTCCGTGGCGGGGTTGGCTCCCCAAACCACCAACAGTTCGGCCGACTCCATGTCGGTGAACATGTTGACGAGCATGCGTCCCATGGTGAGGTGGGGTGCGAGCATCGCGAACGACACGTAGCACAACGCGCCGACCCCCATCGTGTTTGGGGAACCGAAGGGGAACAGCACATTGGAAGCCGACGACACCGCGACATCCTTTGGCTGGAACATGTCGCACAGCGACAGCTCGAACGCGCCACGGCCCGTGTAGACCGCAACGGCCTCCGGGCCCGATTCCCGCTTGATGCGGTTGAGGTTCTCGACAATCACGTCGTACGCCTCGTCCCAGTCGATGCGCTCGAACTCGTGCGTGCCCTTCGGACCCTTGCGCTTCATGGGGTAACGGAGTCGATGTTCGGAATGGACGATCTCCGGGGCGTGCTGCCCGCGGCGGCAGATCATGCCGAGCGGGTGGCCCGTATCGGGCCGGATATCGGCGAGGGTCCCATTGTCCATACCAACTTCGACCCAGCAGCCTGCTGGGCAGATCCCGCAGATCGCCGGCTTCCACTCGAGTGAGTTCGTTCGATTCGCCATACGCACCGATGTGGGGCTCGTGTCCTGGTGAGGCTCAGACAAAGCGTCGATCCGGCGCCGCGGAACCTCGTGCTGTGAGTGGGCAGACCGCGATGTGGGCTACGCGTCCTCGTCGAGAACGAACGCGCGATTGATGACGATTGGTACCACGGGAAGGTACAGATTTGTTCCCCGCCGGTTCGTCCGCGCGGCCGCAATCCGATCGATGACATCCATACCGTCAACGACGTGTCCGAACACGGCGTGTCCAAAACCGTCGCCATACTGATCCGCGTTGAGGGACGGATTGTCTTTCAGGTTGATGAAGAACTGCGTGGTTGCACTATGGGGATAGTCCGTTCTTGCCATGGCGACGCTGCCTCGAACGTTTGGCAGCCCATTCTGGCCCTCGTTCATGATGGGGGCCGCCGACGTGCTCGCGCGACGCATGTCAGGTGTGTAGTAGCCAGCCTGGATGACGAAGCCCCGCTCCACGCGGTGGAAGATCAGGCCGTCGTAGAACCCGATGTCGACGTGCGCCAAGAAGTTCTCGACGGTCGTCGGGGCCTTCTCGCGGTCGAGCTGCACCACAATCTGCCCGCTCGTCGTCTCCAACACCACGCGCGGCGTCGGATCCACAGCTACGGATTGCGCAGATTCCTGCTCCGCCTGCTGTGGACGGCAGGCCAGCGCGAGAAGCGCCGAAGCCGTCAGCAACGCCGCACGACCCATGCGGGATCACCCTCCTGCTGCAATGAGATCTGGGTGCTGTCCCGGTCAACCGGCGGGACAATCCAACAATTTGACGACTAGGGACCGGTCTTGGCCAGTTGCGTGGGCGTGAGACCACGTCATGGTTGGAAGCTGGACCGTCGCGATCCGGTTCCTAGGCGCTAGTTTAGAGGACGCACCGACGGCCGGGTCTCAAAGGAGTCTTCGTGGCCACTGGTTCACGCGATTCTGGACAAGCGTACATCGCCGCCGTGCTGGCTGCGGGTACGATGATTGCCTTCCAGATGGCGGCGAAGGCAACGCGCGACGGGCTGTTCCTGTCCAGCTTTGACGTTTCCGACCTCCCCAGGATGGTCGTGACGTCGGCCGTGGTGTCGGTCGTGACCGCCCTGATCGCGGCCCGATGGATGACCTCTTGGGGACCAGGACGTCTGGTTCAGGCCGCGTTCGTGCTCAGCGCGGCCCTCCTGCTTGCCGAGTGGGCCCTCGTTGGATCGTACCGTCAGGCCGTCGCAATCATCCTCTATCTGCACTACGGGGCACTCGGTGCGGTCCTGGTTTCCGGTTTCTGGTCGGTGGTCAACGAGCGGTTCGACCCGCGGACCGCCAAACGGTACATCGGCCGCATCGCGGCTGGTGGGACTGTGGGCGGACTGCTCGGGGGTCTCTTGGCCGCGGGACTTCCGTCTGTCGTGACGATGCTCCCGATCCTTGCGGGCCTACACCTTCTTTGCGCCGTACTGGTCTTCAGTGTGCGTACTCCGGGTGATCAGCCGGTGGCCGTCAAGCGGGAAGACGAGCCACCAGCGCGCTCCGGTCTCAAGGTGATCGCGGAAACGTCCTATCTGAGAGGTCTCGTAGCGCTCGTTCTGCTTCTCGCGGTGAGCGAAGTGCTCATCGATTACGTGTTCAAAGCGAGCGTGACGGAGGAGTTCGGGGGAGGGGAACAGTCGCTGACCAGGGTCTTTGCCGTGTTCTACACGGGTGTTGCGCTGCTCACGGTCGTCGTCCAGGCGCTCGCCAGCCGTCCAGCACTTCAGCACTTGGGACTCACGCGGACCGTTTCGCTGCTGCCGCTTGGTGCAGCGCTGGGCGGCATCGGGGCGATCGCCGTCCCCGGTTTCCCAAGCGCGACCATCGCGCGCAGCATGGAGGCGGTAACACGCAATGGGCTGTATCGCGCCGGGTATGAGCTCCTGTTCACTCCTGTCGCCCCGGTGAAGAAGCGAGCCGCGAAAGCCTTGGTGGACGTGGGTGTTGTCCGGCTGGGCGATGTCGCGGGGGGCGGTCTCGTGCAGCTCACCCTCCTGGTTGTGGCGGCGGCGGCGGCGTTACGCACGTTACTCGGGTTCGCTGTTGTGCTCTCGATTGTGGCGATTGTGCTCGCGCTCCGCCTCCGCTCGGGCTACGTGCGCACATTGGAGAAGAGCCTGCTGTCGCGCGCGGTGCAACTCGATCTCGATGAAGTGCAGGATGCCATTACGCGCACCACGGTGCTCCAGAGCGCCGCCGACCTCGGGCTCACCAAAGTGCGCGCGAGTGTACCCGCCGCGCCGGATGCAGGGGCGGGCGAGGTAAGTGAGGCGGCCGCCGAGCTGCGACCGAGTGGGCCGCGCGATGCCGAAATCGACCGGATCGTCGAGCTGAGGTCGCGTCACGTCAGCCGAACCCGGGCCGTTCTCCGAGCCGGACCGCTGACTCCGGCGCTCGTCCCCCACGCGATCGCCTTGCTGGCCTGGGACGACGTATTGCGTGATGCGATTGTGGCCCTGCGGGATGCTGCCATGGAGGCCACGGGGCAGCTGGTGGATCACCTCGTCGATCCCAGTGAGGAGTTCGCGGTTCGCCGCAGAATCCCACTCGTGCTGGCCGCTTGTCCAACCGAACGCGCAGTGGACGGTCTGCTCCGCGGGCTGGAGGACCCGCGGTTTGAGGTGCGCTATCGCTGCGGCCGAGCCCTGAGCCGACTGCTCGATCTCAACCACACGCTGGTGGTAGACCGGGAGCGGGCGTTCGCCGCCGTTCTGCGAGAGGTGGCAGTCGACAAGGGGGTGTGGGAGAGCCACCGGGTGCTGGACCAGACAGAGGACGAGGCGTGGTCGCCGGTGATGGATGAAATGCTGCGCAAGCGGGCCAATCGGGGACTGGAACACGTTTTCACCGTGCTCGCGCTCGTGCTGCCCCGTCAGCCCCTCAAGGTCGCATTTCGCGGGCTCCATACGGACGACCAACTCTTGCGCGGTACGGCGTTGGAGTACCTGGAGACCTTGCTGCCCGAGAAGATCCGCCGTCCGCTGTGGCCGTTCCTCGAGGACACTCGGCCGCACATCAAGGAGCGTCGCTCGGCTGACCAGGTGCTCCAAGACCTCCTGGCCTCCAACCAGTCGATCGCGCTGAACCTTGAGGCCCTCCGGAAGAAGCCGCCGGAAACGGACGAGTAGCCCCGGTCGTTACCCGCGTCCTCGCTGGAGGCTAGTGGATGCCACCGGCAGCTGCTAGGCGGCTACAGCAGCCAGCCTCCTGTAGCGTCTCCCGATCAGCACGGCAATGACGATCCAGACGCCGACGAGCACGAGATTGACCGTAGCAAGCTGCGTATAGGCGAACCCCAGGAGCGCCGCGCCACCCAGCCACGTCACTGCTGCCATTACGTCGCCAATGCGCTGTGAGAACGAGTCGACCACTTGCTTGGCCTTGTACTTCTCCTCTCGTGTTGTGGGCAGAAACAGTGCGTGCCGCACCGTGTTGTTCAGTGAGTAGTCGGTAGCATTTTCTCCGGTCTTCGCCCACCGGACCGCTGCGAGCAGCGGAACGAAGAGGATCAGCGAGTAGGCAGCAAAGGACACGATGGGCAGGATCAGGAGCGCAACCGGAATGTTCAAGTACTTGATGATCCGCGAGACGAGAAACAGCTGGACCAGCATCCCAACGAGGTTCACGGTGCCCTGGAACCCGGAATAGAAGCGCCCGAGAACCTCCTCCCGTGTCGCTTCCCCGGCCGCGACCGCACGGTCGGCCGCCTCGGTCACGAATGCGGAGAGAATCAGCTCTCCGCTCGTATTGACCCAATTGAGGAGCAACACGAGTAGCGCTATCAACAGCAGGTAACGGTTGCGGAACGCGAGTTGGAACGCACCTCCCGTCGATGTCGGGGGCTCGTCCGCCACTGCCTCCTCTGACGCGATCGCCCGGAATGTGCCGCTCTCCCGCTGGTAGTCCTCGTCCGGCACGCGGAACTCGCCGGTGGCTGCACGGAACTGTCCAGTGGCCGCGGGCATCGTGCCCGTCGTGTGTATCTCGGGGAGGTGTGCCTCGGTCCGCCGCCGCTCCCTGCTGTCGACCATGTTCGAGACGGCCACGCCGAGAAGGAGGAGGCCCGCAGCAATAAGCAGAGCGAACCCGATGCCAACCGCACTCTGTAGCACACCAGCGGCCCACGCTCCGACTACGGCACCCGAGGCCGATCCAAAGCCGATGATGGGAAACAGCCGCTTGCCTTCGTCCGTGGTATACACGTCGTTGGCAAACGCCCAGAACTGGGCGATCACCATCACGTTGAAAACCCCGAGCCAGATGTAGAACGCGATGCCGATCGGCATCTGCAGTGTGTAGAAGGCATAGAACGCCCCGAGGCACACCACGAAGAAGACGGTGACGATGTTGATCAGGCGGCGACGCGGCACGCGTGACGCGATCATGCCGTAGAGTGGAACGGCTGCCAGCAGCACAAGTGCCTGACCGCCGGCCGATATGGCCTTGCTCTCGACCTCCCCCTGACTGAGGACCAGCACCTCTCGCAGCACTTTCATGATCGAATAGGCGACGAAGATCAGGAAGATGTTCAACATCAGCAGCAGGGCCGTGCGGCTCTCCCCCGCCCGAATATCGGTGAAGAGTCGCAGGAATCGATCGACCGGACTTGAGCGATGTGCAGCGTTCATGATCTCGTCACCGTTCTCTAATGCGTGACAGTTCTCTGCGCGTCTGCGGACCACAGGCTCGTTGACCGCTCCGCGACGCTCTCGGTGAGGCCGGTGGGTACGGTCGCCGGCTTGGCTGGCAGGAGGAGACGCCCGCCCACGAGGGCGACCGCGCCCGCAACTGCGGTGGCGAGCAATACGCCGAGTTTCGCCACCGCGAGGTACTCCGAATCAGCAAACGCGAGCTCACCGATGAAGATAGCCATCGTGAAGCCGATCGCCCCCGCGACGCCAACAATGGCCATGCCACCCCACGTTACACCTTCGGGTAGGGTGCAAAGCCTGAGGCGCGTGCCCAGCCAGCTGGCGAACAGCACGCCGAGCGGCTTGCCTATGAGAAGCCCAAGGGTCACGCCACCGAGCACGGTGCCTGCGCCCGGCGCATTGAGGCTGATTCCGCTCACGTTGACGCCGGCGTTGGCCAGTGCGAAGAGGGGCATGATCCCGTATGCTACCCAGGGATGGAGTGCCGCTTCGCCGCGCACTCCGGGGGCCACCGCCTCGCGTTGCGCCTCCGCGATCTGCCCCAGCGGCTGGAGCAGCTGGTGATCCCCCACGCCGGCTTGGACACGCTGCGCGAACTCATGCAGCGCGTCACGGGCGGCCCGCACAAAGCCTTCGGGTCCGTACCAGGCGCGGACCGGAATGAGGAGCCCAAGCACGACCCCGGCGATCGTCGGGTGAATTCCCGCGGTGTACAGCCCGGCCCACATGACGAGCAGCGGAGCGGTGAACACGAGTCCCGGGCGAACGCCTGTCCACAGAAAGAGCAAGGCTAAGAGAAGCCCGCCGGCGGCGAGCACCAGGCCCTGTGGCGCGAAGCCACTGGAGTAGAAGAGGGCGATCACGAGAATCGCGCCCACATCATCGATGATCGCGAACGCCAAGAGGAGGACGCGCAACGCCGGGTGAATACGGTTGCCGAGCAGCACCAGGATGCCTACCGCGAAGGCGATATCGGTGGCCATCGGTACTCCCCAGCCTCTCGCGGTCGCGCCGGACGTATTGAGCGCAACGTAGATCGCGGCCGGTACGAGCATGCCACCGATTGCAGCGGCGACCGGCAGCGCGGCACGCCGGCGGTCGGACAGTGCCCCGTGCACCAGTTCACGCTTGATCTCGAGCCCCGCGAGCAAGAAGAACACGGTCATGAGGAGCTCGTTGATCCAGAAATGCAGGGATCGCTCGATCGTCCACTTGGCGACACCTACGCGCAGGGGCGTGTGCCAGAGGTCGTCGTAGTGCTGCGCCCACGGCGAGTTGGCCCAAGCCAACGCGATTGCGGCGGCCAAGATCAGGAGCACACCACTCGCCGCTTCCACGTGGAGGAACCGCTCGATGGGTTGGAACACGGCTCGCGCGGCGCGCCGGGCAGGATGCCAGGCCTCGGGTGGGTGCTCGGAATTCCGCAGTTCGGGGTCGGGCGTCTTCGTCACTCGGGCTGTCGGGGGTCGCTCGCGATCCGCCGTCCGAGATCATCGTGTCGTTCGGCGGTAGCGGTGCGGCGCACCCCGCTCGGATCTCGGAATCGGCGACCCATGACAATACGTGAATCGAACGGCCACGGGTCCAGCGATGACCGCCACACCGTCCGTCGAAGGCGCACTGCGCACCACGCCAGCAGGCGCTGCAGATGCGTTGCCTTCCGACCTTCTCGAAGCCGCGTCGCGGCGGCTGGGCGTCGCGTGTCTCATGTGGGCGGCGCTGTGGGGGCTCTCGCTCCTGATGAACAACGTCGTGAGCCCCATTCTCTCTCCGGGCCTCCCGCTCGATGACGCCTGGCCGTGGCCGGGCAATCCGGTTGCTGCCGCAGTCATCCTGCTCTCACTCGCGCTGTTCGCCTACACCCGATGGCACGCCTGCGACTGTGTGTTCTCGCTCGATCTCGGACTCTGGTACGAGGTCGGATTGGCGTTCGCCATCGGGCTAGTGAATCAGTGGACACCCAATACGAAGGGCCTGTCGTGGATCTGCGTGCTCGTGCTCGTGCATCCCATGATCGTGCCACACACGCGAAACCGAACCTTACTCGCAGCGCTGGCCGCGGCATCCATGGATCCGGTGGGGCTCTGGATCACCAACTTACGGGGGATTGCCACCCCCTCGTTCCCGGTGATTCTGTGGACGTATCTGCCTAACTACATCTGCGCACTCCTGGCGGTCATCCCGGCCCACATCATCACGCGGCTGGGACATCAGGTGCGTGACGCGCGTGAGCTGGGCAGTTATCGCCTGGGAGATCTCCTAGGCAAAGGAGGGATGGGCGAGGTATACGCCGCCCGGCATCGTATGCTGCGACGACCCGCTGCGGTCAAGCTCATTCGCCCTGGAGTGCTGAGTGCGAATGAACTGGAGCCGGTAGACACGGTCGTGCGCCGGTTCAAGCGTGAGGCGGAGGCGGCGGCAAGTCTCAGTTCGCCGCACACCATTGCGCTGTACGATTTCGGTGTGACCGGAGAGGGAAGCCTGTACTACGTGATGGAGCTGCTGCGGGGGCTCGATTTCGAAACCCTGGTGCACCGGTTTGGGCCCATGCGACCTGCACGTGTGGTTTACCTGCTGCGACAGGCGTGTTACTCACTGGCCGAGGCGCACGCCAGGGCGCTCGTGCATCGCGACGTGAAACCGGCGAACCTGTACGCGTGTTGGGTAGGACTCGAGGCGGATTTCGTAAAGGTGCTCGATTTCGGCCTGGTCAAGGGACGGCTCGAAGATGAGCGTGACCAGGCCAAGCTCACCGCACCGGACATTACGACCGGGACCCCAGCCTACATGTCTCCGGAGCTCGCCCGGGGCGAAGACGTGGATGGGCGGTCCGACCTGTATGCCCTTGGCTGCGTGGCCTACTGGTTGCTCACGGGTCAGTTGGTCTTTGAAGCCGACACGCCTATGAAGATGATGCTCGCCCATATCCGGAACACGCCGCTCCCGCCGTCTCAGCGCTCGGAGTTTGAGGTCAGTTCATCGTTGGATGCGCTGATCCTCGCATGCTTGGAAAAGGAACCGGCGGCGAGACCGCGCGATGGGCAGGAACTCGCGGAGCGTCTCAGCACATGTGACGTGGGGGATCGGTGGAGTTCGGACGATGCCACGCAGTGGTGGTGCGCGAACCTGCCCGAGTTCTCGCCTTCCTAGCGGCCTAGCGCGAGAGCTCGACCACCCGCCAGCTCGATCGCGAGAGATACACCACCACGGACTCACTCCACCGTCCCTGCCGTGACGCTTGAACCTCCACGGCGAGGAACGGATAGCGCCCAGTGTCCCCTCCGGGTGGCGCTACGAGAGAGTTCGTCGCTGACAGGTTCACCAGCGTGTCATCGAGGCTGAGCCACGATGTCCACCCGCTGCGAACTCGCTCTCGAGTCACCGCGGCTGCGCGTGCCCGGTAGAGCGTTGTTGCGGCGGAGTAGATGCCCCGCTCCACGCCGAGATCGTGGAACCGGAGCACGCCGTCATCGGTCGTGAAGAAATCGAGGGGAGCCACCCGGTCGAAGAAGTAGCGTGCGATCGCGTCTCGGCGGATACCGAGGGCGCGGACGATCCACTCAGCCGCTTCGGGACTCGGATAGCTCCCAGTGGCCACAATCGCCTCGAGATGCTCGTCGGTGAAGGCCGAGATGATCTTGGCAGCCCAGTAGCCGTCCCGGTCGGTCATGTTGGCGAACGCTGAGTTGGGTTGCAGCGGCTTGAACGCCATTGGGTAGAACGCGTCGGTCTCGAAATACCCGATCTCAGCCAGTCCGTCCGGTCGCTCTATGCGGCGCCACGGGTCCTCCCACAGTCCCAAGGCGAGCGCACGGCCGATCGTCATCCCGACGTCACTGTCGTACTCCAGACAGTGGGTGGCGACGGGACCCAGCGCTCCCGCACCGAGTGTGCTCGCGAAGTCGATCAAGTAGTGTCGGACAAATCGGCGGCCGCCCTCGTCGACGTACATATCGAGCGTGTTACCCTGCTTGGTGTCGAAGTGACAGATCCAGGCTGCGAACATGCGGAGTCCGCGGAGCTCACGTCGATCCTCGTGGTCGATCCGATCGTTCGGGTCGTCCTTACGCCGGCCGCGCCAGTCGAACGGGCCAATCGGGGTGCCACTGAGGAATTTGCTCGCGAGCGCACGCCACCTGTCGTTGGCTGAGCGCTCGACGCGGCTCAAGATGTCGTCCAAGTCCTGCTCCGTCATCGGGCGAGGGGGCCCATCAGGTGGGGTGATCGTAACGTCGCTGCCCACGACGAGCTGGTCACGATCGAAATGGACTACCCGGTCTTCCGGGACGTTGTATCCGATCGTGTGGAGGATGCGGCCCGAGATCACACCGGCACCGGTGGCCATACCCAGGTGGCCCGGTGGATCGAACTTGATGACGTACACGTCGCCGCGGGCGTCACGGATGTTGAAGCCCGGTGTCACTCCTTCCGTCTTCGCTCGCACGACGGTCCACTGGCCGCTTCGGTCGGGACCGAGACTGGTGAGTGGTCCGCGCGCCGCCTCGCCGGGTGACACACGGAACAGCCCGATCCGGTTCGTGAACCAGGAGGAGTTCGGAACCTCGTCGAGGCTGTTCACGTTCGAAGCGTGAGCAACGTGATCGCCGCCGAACAGGGTTCCCACGCGGCGAACCCATCGGGCCGGATTGAACATCCGGCCGGTCGGCCGGAAGAACATGGCATCGATACCCGCCCGCAGGCCGTGCGGGTCACGTGGCGCTGGGGGCGGGATATCACGCCGGTCATCGACGTGCCAGATGATGGGGGCGTCGCGGAGCGGCGGATCCGCATACCCCGCGGCCGCCAGGATCGCCACGGCTGCCACGAGGGCGCCTGGACGCCACCTAGCGTTCGGGAGCCGGGTCGCGCCCATGGAAGAGCCCTCTGGTGAACTGAAACACCTGCTTTGCCTGCAGCCGCCACATCCCGCGCTCGTCACTCCTCGCATACTCGAAGCGGACAACGAAATCGTTGCTGATCAGTACTCGAATACCGGCTCCGTACGACACCGTGAGGTCGTCGGTCATTGAGTCGAACTCGTCGAACACCTGGCCGATGTCACCAAGCAAGTAGAAATCCAGTCCGTGGCTGTCCGGGGAGCTGAACGCCCAAATCGGCCAGCGATACTCGGCGGAGAACGCCACGAGACCACGGTCGCGCCAGCGGAAGTCCTGGTAGCCGCGCAACAGATCCGGATCGTCGTTGGTGGTGAGTCGCTGGAAGGGGATATCCCGGTCACCGACCGGCTCCAGCCAGGCGACGACCGCCCGCAGCGCGAGCACGTTGGCGGGAAACCACAGTCGAAAGAACTGCTGGGCCTCCGCACGGAAACTCCAAAACCGGGTCTCGTCGTCGCTCGTGCCCCAGAAGTGCGAGGCGCGGACGCGGCGGATCCCACCATGCGCCGGTCGACCCGTGGTTGGCGCATCCTCGTGGGTGAGCGTGACGCCTGCCGAGATTCCGGTTGTGCCGGTACCGAACCCCGAGGGGAGCCGACCGGCGAACTGGTCAACGATCGACGGGCGAAAGTCGCCACCCGGTTCGTCGGTGCTGATGCGCGAAAGCAGTACCGTGCCCTCGAGTGAAACGTTCGGCAGGGGCGTCTGGCGATAGGCGGCCCCCGCCCATGCCGAACGCGTTCGGAAGAGCGACTCGTCCGTCGCGACGGCATCTGGGCCGACGCCAAAGAACCTGGTATTCGCCCGATCGCGAAGCCCGCCGCCGATGGTCAGCAGCCCATGGGCCGAGACGGGGAACCGCAGGCCAAGCGTGAGCCGCTGATCACCCTGTGTGGAGGTGGAGAGTCGCAGTCGGAGCTCATTGCCCGGCGCAAGCAGCGCTGAGTGGCGAAACAACACTCCGACACTCGTGCCGGATTGGGTGCTGATGCCGAAGTCAGGTGTGACCACGAAGGCTCGGGGCTTGAACGCAAACAAACGACGCAGTGTTGGGTTCTCTGCGGCGAACTCCACGGTCGCTCCGACGCCGTCCGCGAGGAGTCTGAAGGGGAATGCGATGACGCGGTAGGGATACACCAGGATGGATTCCCAGACCGGCATGCGTCGGTTGCTGAGCACGGCCAGTGAGGAGTCTTCGGCGGGTGGGATGAAGCCCCAGTAGCTGACGCCGACACCGGAAACGGTCTCTTGCACGAGCGTATCAGGTGCGTCGGGTCGTTCTTGCGCTGGCGCGGGTCGGATCGCGGCCAACCCGATCACCAGCGCTAGAGCCGCATGACGGACTCCAAGGGCCTTGCCCACGCTTTCCATACCTCCCATCGCTGCCCCGTCACTGGATCTCGAAGGCAAAGTACCGCAGCGCTCCCCTTCGGTCCACGTGCATCACAACGGCATCGCCGGGGTCGAGCGCCCCGAGCAGGGTCAAGAGCTGGGATAGGGACGACACCGCCTGGCCGTTGACCGCGTAGATCACGTCGCCGGGCTCGAGGCCCGTGTCGACGCGCGGTGCGCCGGCAGCGCGGCCCGCGATCGCGACGCCCCCGGTGCGGCGGAGCCACGGGAGCATCCGTGCGATCTCCTCGTTCACGTCGAGCGCCAATACGCCGAGCTCGGCTATCAGATTGCGGTCGCGGCTCACCAGATCGGCGACGCGGGCCGGATCGTCGTCTCGCTCCACGACGAGCACTTGTGCACCGAACCGCTGAAGGCCGCGGCGAATGTCCAGATTGATGACGCTCCCGGTGCGGCGGTAGACGTTGACGTCAAACTGCCGCGCGTTCTCCATGGCTTTGCCGTTGAGCGACACGATCACGTCGCCGGGCTGGAGGCCGGCCCGCGCGGCGGGAGAGCGTGGGTACACATCACTGATCACCACACCCCAGCCTTGGGAGAGCCGCAAACCCGCCGCGAGGGTTGGCGTGATGGTCTGGGCGTTGACGCCGATGACCCCGCGTCGCACGCGACCGGCGTCGCGGATCTGCTCGAATACCGCGCGTGCGATGTTGCTCGGCGCGGCGAACCCGATGCCCTCGCTCCCACCGGAGCGCGAGAAGATCAGCGTGTTGATGCCGACAACGCGTCCCTCGGTGTCGACGAGGGGACCACCGCTGTTGCCGGGATTGATTGGGGCATCCGTCTGGATATAGACCATCGGATGATCGGGTTCCAATTGCCGGCCGACGGCGCTGACCACCCCCATCGTGACGGAGCTCTCGAGCCCGAGTGGGCTGCCGAATGCGAGGACGAGGTGGCCGGCGCGGAGGCTATCGGAATCCGCCAACTCGAGATGCGGAAGGTCGATGCCAACGATCTTGAGGACCGCGAGGTCGGTCTCCCGGTCGACGCCGACCAGTTGGGCCTCAACCCGCTCGCCGATCGGCTTGAGAATCGAACGTCCCGGTGCATCGGTGGCAGCCGGCCGCGCCAGCACGACCGCGAGCCGGCGCGCGCCCTCGACCACATGGGCGTTCGTGAGGATGTACCCGTCCGCCGAGACGAGAAGCCCCGACCCGCTGCGGCGCTCTCGGCCGAGCACCGGTGTGACCCCTCGCCCTGCGCCCACGCGGACCGGCGCCAACGCGCTGACCCACACCTGCACCACGGCCGGTGAGACCCGTCGTGAGAGATCCTCGAAGGCCGCACTCAGCTCCGTCAGCGGGGACGCCGTACGGGACGGGGACTGCTGTGCAAGCGTGATGCGTGCGGTACCACCGATGACGACTGCCGCGACGAGCGTCGCGGCCATGCTCACCTTCATCTCTCGACTCCTTTCACGCGAACGTCGCGGCGTCCCCTGCGCCGTGGGCTATGCCGGGCTGTATTCCGCCGCGAGCTCGCCGCGGTCGCAGGGGGCCGAACGGGGCGTCTCGGGAAGATGGGTTTCCCACCAACGCAGTGCGCGGTGTTCCGTCCACGGGTTCGTGACGGGGATCGCCGCCAGGAGCCCAGCGAGCTCGCCCGCTCCACCGGGACGATCACCGGGGCTCTTGGCGAGACACGCCATGATGAGCGCCTCGAGCTGGTCCGGTATCGCTAGCTCGGTATGCTGAGAGGGGGGCTCGGGAGGGTCGGACACATGGCGATACATCATCTTCACGGGAGATTCGGCGTCGAACACCAGCTTCCCGGTCAGGAGCCAGTAGATGACAGCTCCCAGCGCGTAGATGTCGGCCTGTCCGTCGATGTTGCTCTCCCCGAGCGCGAGTTCGGGCGCCATGTAAGCGGGGGTGCCGGTCGTCATCTGCGGCGCCGTCAGCAAGGCCTGATCGCGACTTTCCACGGCCTTGACCAAGCCGAAGTCGAGAACCTTGATGTAGTCCACCTGGAGTCCCATGCGCGACGTGAAGATGTTCGATGGCTTGATGTCGCGATGGATCAAGCCTCGGGCGTGGGCCTCCGCAAGTGACAGCGCGGCCTGATGCGCGAACTGGACCGCGCGTTCAGCGGGGATGGGTCCAAACCGCTCCACGAGCTGGTCCAGCCCAATGCCATCGAGCAGCTCCATGACGTAATAGAAGGCACCGTCCTGGGTCATTCCGAAGTCGTACAGCTCGATAGTGTGTGGCGAACGCAGCGTCGCCGCGGCCTGCGCCTCCCGCTTGAAGCGCGTTACCATGACCCGGGCCGCGTCGGGATCTCGCGCCCCCAAGACCTCAGGCCGGATCAGCTTGATCGCGGCCTGGCGCGCAAGCAGCCGATGTTCGGCGCGGTACACCTCTCCCATGCCGCCGCGGCCCAACTCCTCACCCAACTTGTAGGATCCGAGTTCCCGCGCCTTTCGGGCATGACGGCCAAGCCCCCGGATGATGTGTGCCGGCACGACGGCGATCAGCGCACAGATGTAGTTCGGCAGAAAACTCCAGAACAGTGCGAGCTGCGTCTCCGGCATCTCCGCGCCACGAAGACCGGCAAGGAGGAGACCCAGCGGGTCCATGGATGCCGCGATGAGGCCCGCGACAAGGATCTTGCCCGGCGTATTTGGGGCGATGGCCGGATAGGCGAGAATGACAACGCAGATCCAGGAGATGTGGCCGGGGTGGAGCTCCGGCTGCCACTGGTTCAGGATGCCGATCAGCAACGCAGTCGCGACATAGAACCCCAAGCTGAGGTCGAGCAGGAAGTTGGGGCGGTGGTGCAGGCGGCCGGCCAGTACCACCAGCCCGAGTGACATCCCGAGACCGACGATCGCGATGAGATTCCCGGGCCACGGAAACGCATGGCCGTGAATCGGCATGTCTTCCGTGAACGCCGGGGTGACCACGTTCCCCTTGAAGAGCGCGAACGCCCAGAGGACGGCCAACACGACGCCGAGCGCAGCGACTCGTTTGCAGGACTGCTCGAGCACGTCGGCGGGCAGTGAGATCAACGTCCCAGCCGCCGGGGCGTCCGACGGGGTGAGGGCAGCGGCTATGTTCTTTTGGGCCATGGTTTACTCGAGCAGCGTCAGGTCGGATCTAACAGTACCAACGGCGTCGGGGGTCGAAAAGTTCTGCCCACTCGGTGGACTCGCTCGGCCCAGTCTGCACGGGACTGCCTACGCTCCACTCGGCTCCGGCGATGTGCGGCGCTGCTTCAGCCACCGATCGAGGCTGAGATTCCCGCCGCCGACGGCCGAGAGAAACAGGAATACGAATGCGTAGAGCGCCACGACTTCACCGCGGTTCTCCCACCACCAGATGCCGCCGCGACCCGCATGGATCCAGAAATAGGCCACCGCCATCTGGCCGGAGAGGACGAACGCGACAGGCCGCGTGAACAGGCCGAAGATGATGGCAAGACCACCGAAGGTCTCCAGCACCCCGGCAACACCAAAGCGCGAGAGCAGCTCCGCTGTGCCGCCATCGCCGAACCCACCGAACCAGCCCAACAGCTTCTGGGCACCGTGGGTGAAGAACATCAGACCGACGGCGATCCGTAAGGCGTTGTGCGCGAGATTTTGAAACATCCCATCCTCGGATTTCATCGGTACGCCTCCGTGGCTTGAGTCGTTGTGTCCCTGGAGGAGGTGAAGTACGCCCGCATCCCTCGATGGTCAAGCGGTGACTGCTTGGAGGTGCCTATCTCCCGGATCCCGAGGGATGCGAACGTCCTCTCTCGTACTTCGGGTGGGTCGGACTGATGGTGACCTGAAGTGCGGGACGGGCCGAGCGGAACTCAGATGCTCAGTGGCGCTCGGAGTGAGCGCCGGGCTCGCTCAGGCCTTCTTGCGGCGGCGCGTGGAGGTCGCCTTCCGCTGTCCGGCGGCTGCGCGCTTGGCCGCCTTTCGCCCGGGTGCCCGCTCCTCACTCTTCGCCAAGCTCGCTTTGAGCGCAGCCATCAGATCGATGATCTGTGTCTTCGGCTCTTCGGTCGGTGCCGCGGTGATCTCCTCACCGGCAACTTTCTGCTCGATCTGCTCCAGGGTCCGCTTGCGAACCTCGTCCTCGTAGTTCTCGGGTCGGAACGTGTCGGACGCGGCCTGCTCGATGAGCTGCACCGCGAGCTTGAGCTCGTCGCTCTTGACCTCTCCCTCCCCGAGCGGCACTTCGGAAAACGGCCGGACTTCGTCGGCGTAGTACAGCTGCTCCATGACGAGCCCGTCGTCTTGCGGCCTGACGAGGACGAGGTACTGCTTGCCGCGCGCCGCATACTTGGCGAGGGCGGACAATCCGGTTTCCTGCAACGCCTTGCTCAGCAGGCGATAGGCTCGATCGCCACCTTTGTCGGGACCGAGGTAGTAGACCTTGGCGAGGAGGCGGCGCTCGACCTGATCCGCCGGCACGAACTCCACGATCTCGATGGACTCGGTGGAACGCTGCTCCAGCGCCTTGAGCTCCTCGGGCGTGAAGACGACATACTGCTCCTTGGCGAATTCATAGCCCTTGACCATGTCCTCCTTCTCCACCCCTTCGCCATGTTGTTTGCAGACGTACTGCTGGCGCAGTCGGGAGCCACAGTCCTTGTGGAGCCAGTTGAACGAGATCCGAGACGCAGACTCGGCCGCCGAATACAGCTTGACCGGGACGGACACGAGTCCGAAGGAGACCGTTGCGGTACTGATGGGGCGTGCGCTCATAAGGGGAGTCACTATAAGGGCTTCCGGGCCCGCTGGCAAGAATCGCGTGCCGGGCCCTTCCCCCTAACGCATTGTCTTTGTTTGCCTTACCGTCCAGATTATGCGGCCGGAACCGATCCGAGGTGCGCCAACCCCGATGCCTGACAAGCAGGACAAGAACGCGAATCGCCTTGGTGGCTACCGTGCCAAGCGCGCGGTGGACCGGACGCCCGAGCCGGCAGGAACCGTCGGCGACACGGGAGCCCAGGTGTTCGTGGTACACAAGCACGCCGCGCGACAGCTCCACTACGATCTGCGGCTCGAGTTAGGCGGCGTCCTGGAGTCGTGGGCGGTGCCCAAAGGACCGTCGCGGGATCCCACCGACAAACGCCTCGCCGTCAAGGTCGAGGACCACCCGATTGAGTATGTGGACTTCGAGGGGTTGATTCCCGAGGGCAACTATGGCGCCGGCGCCATGATCGTGTGGGACCGGGGCGTGTGGGTCCCGCTGTCCGACGTCGCCGAGGGATTCGAGAAGGGGAAGCTCCTGTTTGAGTTGCGCGGCTATAAACTCCGCGGGGCCTGGACGCTCGTGAAGATCAAGAAGAGTGAGAAGGACTGGCTGCTGATCAAGGAGCGGGATCACCTTGCGGCTGACCGTGACGAGGAGTTCGCGGAGGATTCCATTCTGTCGGGTTTGACCGTGGAGCAGCTGGGGGAAGGAGCCGCGCCCGAGGAAGACATCCGTGCGGCGCTGCATGGTGGGCAGGCGAAGCGGCGCACCGTTCGAGCGGAGGATGTCGAGTTCATGCTCGCCGAAACGCGGGTACGTCCGTTCTCAAAGCCCAACTGGGTCTTCGAGCTCAAGTACGACGGGTATCGCCTCGTCGCATCGCTCGACGGTGGCGAGCCGCTGCTACTCACACGGAGCGGCCGGGACGCTACGCAGGCGTTTCCGGAGATCGCGCGGACGCTTCGGCACCTGCCATTCGATGGCCTGGTGCTGGACGGAGAGGTGGTGGTGCACGACGAGTCCGGGCGGCCGAGCTTTCAGCGCCTGCAGAAGCGCGCCCGGTTCAACCGCCCTATCGACATTCGACGGGCGGCCGCGGCGCACCCCGCGACGTTCTACGCCTTCGATCTCTTGGGCTTCGAGGATTTCGATCTGCGGTCTCTGCCTCTCGTCGAGCGGAAATCCGTGCTCCGAGAGCTGCTGCCGACGGTGGGTCCCATTCGCTACGCCGACCATATCGACCAGCACGGAGAGGCATTCTTCGAGGAAGTTCGCAAACTCGGCCTTGAAGGCGTCGTCGCCAAGAAGGCGGATTCCAAGTACCGAGCGGGCCGCTCCGCCCAGTGGATCAAGGTACGGTCCGACCGCACGGACGACTTTGTGGTGGTGGGGTTCACCGAGCCCAAGGGCTCGCGCTCGGGCTTCGGTGCGCTGCACCTCGGAGCCTACGACGGAGAGGAGTTGGTGTACGTCGGGAGGGCGGGGAGCGGTTTCGCCGAGGCGGAGCTGCATCAAGTACGGCAGGCGCTCGAGAACACGCGGCGACCGGATGCGCCGTGCGCCGGCGCTCCGAGCGGAGCCGGGCACGTCTGGGTGGAGCCGGCGGTGGTGTGCGAGGTCCGCTACAAGGAGTGGACCGACGAGACGCTGCTGCGGCAGCCGGTGTTCCTGCGCTTTCGGGACGACAAGCTGCCCAAGGACTGTGAGCACCCCGGTCCCAGGAGACGGGATGGGGACGAAGCAGACTTGCCGGAAACCGTAGCCTCAGCGTCGGTCCAAGTTGCCGAGTTGCGGTTCACCAATCTGGACAAGGTGTTCTGGCCCGAAGAGGGCTACACCAAGGGCGATCTGATCGAGTACTATCGCCGCATTGCACCGTGGATCTTGCCGTACCTGCGGGACCGTCCGCTGGTGATGACACGATATCCGGATGGGATCACGGGCAAGTCCTTCTTTCAGAAAGACGCGCCGGACTTTGCACCCGACTGGTTTCGCACGGAGCGTGTGTGGAGTGACCAGGGCGAGCGCGAACTGAGGTACTTCGTCTGTGACGACGAGTCGTCCCTGCTGTTCGTCATCAACTTGGGCTCGATCCCGCTGCACGTCTGGGCCAGCCGTGTCAGCTCGCTCGAGCGACCCGACTGGTGCATCCTCGACTTGGATCCCGGTGAGGCGCCGTTCACGGATGTGGTAGAGATCGCGCGGGTGGTCCATCGGTTGTGTGAGGACATCGAGCTCCCCAACTTCGTGAAGACGAGCGGATCGAAGGGCCTGCATGTGCTGCTCCCGCTGGGACGTCAGTGCACCCATGAACAATCACGTACCCTGGGCGAGCTGCTGGCGCGAGTTGTTGTGTCCGAGCTCCCCGAGATCGCCACGATCGCACGCTCGCCAACCCGACGCGACGGGCGCGTGTACGTGGACTACCTGCAGAACGGTCACGGGAAGTTGCTCGTGGCGCCGTTCTGTGTTCGGCCGGTTCCCGGAGCTCCGGTCTCCATGCCATTGCGGTGGGGGGAGGTGAACCGCCGGCTCACCGTCGATCGCTTCACGATTCGCAATGCGGTGCGCCGGATGAAACGTCTTGGCCAGGATCCGTTACGCGAGGTGTTGGAAAGCAAGCCAGATTTGGCGCGCGCGCTGAGTCGACTGCAGGAGGCACAATGAGCTCGAAGCACCGCAAGCGCCCGGAGCGGCCGGTCATGCGAACGCTGACCTTCGACGCGGGGTCGCAGGGTCCAGTATCGGCGCTTCTGACGCAGCCTCCCAATCCCGGCGCGCTCCTCGTGCTCGCCCACGGCGCGGGCGCGGGAATGCGCCATCCGTTTCTCGCGGCGGTGGCAGACGCCTTCAGCGCATACCGAGTGGCCACATGGCGGTATCAGTTTCCCTACATGGAGGCTGGTCGCAATCGTCCGGATTCACCCGCGATTGCGCAAGCAACGGTTCGGGCCGCCGTCGCCGCGGCCCGGGCGCGGGTGCCGGACGTGCCCATCGTCGCCGGGGGGAAATCGTTCGGCGGCCGGATGACGTCGCAAGCTGCTGCGGACGAGACGCTCCCGGGTGTGCAGGGCCTGGTATTCTTTGGATTCCCGCTTCACGCACCCGGCAAACCGAGCGTGACTCGAGGCGAGCATTTGGTGAACGTCGGGCTGCCAATGTTGTTCCTCCAAGGCACGCGCGATGCGTTCGCCGATTTGGAGTTCCTGCGACCGCTGTGCCAGCGGCTGGGATCTCGGGCGACGCTCTATCTCGTTGAGGGGGGCGACCACTCGTTCAAGGTCCTGAAGCGCTCGGGTAGAACTCAGGAGCACGTGATGGATGAACTGACCGACGTCGCCGTGCAGTGGATCGAAGCTCTGTGAGGTCATGATGGCGAACTACTGGATCCTCAAGACGGAACCTTCGTCGTACAGCTATCAACAGCTCGAGCGCGACGGGTCGACGATGTGGGACGGAGTGCGCAACAACCTAGCTCTCAAGCACCTCAGACGGATGAGCCCTGGGGACCGTGCGTTCATCTATCACTCGGGCAAGGAAAAGGCCGTGATCGGTGAAGCCCGGATCACGTCGGAACCCTATCCCGACCCGGGTGCAGGCGACGCGCGCTTCGTAGTGGTGGACATCGAAGCGATGGGGCAACTCAAGACGCCGGTTGACTTGAAGACCATCAAGGCGGACTCGGCGTTCGAAGACCTGCCGCTCGTCCGGATGTCCCGCCTGTCCGTCTCTCCCGCGACAAAGCGCCAGTGGGAGCGAATTCGGAAGCTGGGTGGCAGCTAACGGGTGGGTCGGACCGTGGATCAGGCGCCGGCCTGTTCGAGAAACCGTCTCGCGAGTTTGGGGCCGGCCCCCTCGTCTTCGTGCTTGAAGAACACGAACACTTCGCTCCACTGCTGGCCCAGCACCTGCTTGGCCCAACGCTCCAGCTCGCGCTTGGCGTACCGCTCCCGCCTCAGCCGCAGGTAGCCGAATGCCGCCGTCGCCACGAACGGGGTTGCGCCGTCCTCCGTGTCTGCGACGCAGAGCGCGGCATCCGCCGCTCCAAGGGTGCCGTACACATCGTCATCGAACCACGATTCGTGCCGGAACTCGAACGCGAACTTTCCGTGTTTCGGCAGGAGGTCCAGGAACTCCTGTAACCGCGTCATGTCCTTCTTGAGGTTCGGCGGCAGCTGAAACAGCATCGGGCCCAGCCTTGCGCCAAGGGAGGCGGCGTTGTCGAGTAGGTAGCGCAACGGCTGTTCGGTGTTCTTGAGACGCAGTTGGTGGGTAATCCGGCGCGATGCCTTGAGCACGAACGCGAAGTCGGCCGGCACCTGGTCAGCCCACTGGAGCAAGACTCTCTGGGAGGGCATACGGTAGAAGGTGTTGTTGATCTCCACGGTCGAGAACTGGGTACCGTAGAACTGCAGCATCTGGTCGTTCGGCAAGTCATCCGGGTAGAAGCTGCCCTTCCATGCTTTGTACGCGTAACCGCTCGTTCCAGACCTGACTCGCATTGATTCCCTCGGCGCAGATCGTCTACGGCGAAACGTCTCGCCGAACCACAACGGTGGCAAGGTGTACGATCAACCGTCCCTCGGGAGTCGCATCTGCTCACGGGGGGTCGTATCATTTGTCTGCAGCGTTCCTGTCTGGTTGAGGTGGGAACGCCCGTGACGCTGTGGGAGAAGGGAGCGGGGAGGAGGTCATATCATGGAGAGGGCGATGCCGAACTACCGACGTCGACGAACCATGCTCGTGCTACTCGCGCTTGCTCCGCTGGCGCTGGCGAGCCTGGAGGCGCAGGACCAGCGAGCGGTCGATCGGGACGCGAGCTACATCTTCAACACGGTCATGAGTCCGTTCTGTCCGGGTCGCCTGCTGTCCAACTGTCCGTCGGCGGAGGCTGCCGATCTCCGAGACGCTATCCGAGCCAAGCTCCACGCGGGCGCCAGCCGTCAGGATGTGCTGGACGAGCTCTACGACACGTATGGTGAGGAGATCCTCGGGTCGCCCCGGGGCGCCATGGCGTGGCTCGTCCCGATCGGCGTCATCGTGGCAGGGGGAATAGGGCTGCTCCTCTGGCTCCGCGTGACGAGTCGGCGGCTGGCCCCCATGGAGACCACGCGAGCGTCGCTCGATCCCGAGTCAGAGGCACGCGTGAACACGGAGCTTTCCAAGCTCTAGGCTGGCGTTGTTTGGGCGGTTCCGTCCGTGTGGGTTCTGGGGAACCCGCCGATGCGCGGTACTGCATACGGTGAGGTCGGAAACGACAAAGTGGGCAGGCGGTATTGAGGCATACACCAATCCCCCGAGCACGGAGACATGACATGACCGCGAAGGCACTGCCGGTGCTCGCCACGGCTACCCTCGCAGCCGTGTTGGCTGCATGCATGGTCTCACCGGAGACCGTCGTAGCCCAACGGTTGCTCGTCGTCAACAAGAGCGCCAGTACCCTATCGGTGATTGATCCGGCAACGCGCACCGAGCTCATGACGGTCCCAACCGGCTTTGCGCCGCATGAGGTCGCGACGTCGCTCGATGGCAGATTGGCGTACGTCAGTGACTACGGAACGGGTAGCGACCCGGGCAATACCGTCACCATCGTGGATCTCGCCGCCGGGACACCGCTCGGGACGATCGACCTCGGCCGCCACACCCGTCCGCATGGTATCGCGGTAGCGCGCGACGGGACCGTATGGGTGACGACGGAAGGGTCGCGCCACGTCCTCCAACTCGACCCTGCCGATCGCGAGATTCTGCAAGCGATCGAGACGGGGCAACAGGTGACGCACATGGTGGTGGTGGCGGAGGAGGCCCGTCGGGTGTACACCGCCAACATTGGCAGCGGCAATGTCACGTCGGTCGACTGGGTCGCGGGTCGCGTCCTGGCGCAGCTCGCCACCGGCGCCGGAGCGGAGGGTATCGATATGTCGCCTGATGGCGACAAGGTGTATGTCACGAATCGCAGTGCCGGGACGTTGACCGAGATCGACGTCGCGACGAACACCGTGTCCCGCTCACTTCCCGTAGGAGACTTCCCGATCAGGGTGAAAGTGCGGCCCGATGGCCGCGAGGCGCTCGTGTCGAACGCGCGCAGCAACGAAGTCGCGGCGGTGGATCTGCAGCGGTGGGCCGTCGTGCCGGTTGGGATTCTGATAGCGCCGGATAATCGCACGGCCTATGTCGCCAACACGCAGGACGACAAGATCTCGGTGGTCGATCTGGAGGAGTGGAAGTTGGACGGTGAGATCGTGGCGGGCGACGAGCCGGATGGGATGGCGTGGATCAGAGCCTCGCCATGAGCCAGCGGCGGGCTCCGGGAGATCTGCCGGCCTAGGCGGCGCGCGACCGCCGAGTCCTACCTTCCACTGCGTAGAGTAGGTCGACGAATCGAGTCATGTGGCGCGGGCCGAGAAAGTGATTGATCGCCCGCCGCCGGGCATTCCGGCCGAGACGGCGCGCCAGTTGTGGATCCTTGAGCAGGCGCTCGAGCCGGTGGCCGAGCCCCCGAGGGTCTGTGGGGTCCTGCAGCAACAGACCGTGTACGCCGTCCACGATCTGATCTTGAATGCCCCCGACCGCACTCGCGATGATCGGCCGACCCTTCCACATCGCCTCCGTGACCGTGAGCCCGAATCCCTCTTGGAGGCTTTTCTGGATGACCACCGTGGCGTGGCGTTGAATGGCGTTGACCATCACCGCGTTTTCCTCGATGTCGTCCATGGGCAGTGTCACCAAGTGCACCCGCTCACGCGCGGCCGGCGGCAGCGCGTACCACTCCTCGATACACTCCTCGAGTACGCCCGCACCTTCCGGATCGTCGCTCACTCCGCTGACATCGGGTCCGACGAGTGCGAGGTGCGCATCTCCCAGGTGGTCGCTCTGGGCAAAGGCATGCATCACGCCGAGCATGTCTTTCAGCGGATCCCAGCGCGAGACCTGGACAACCATCGGAACGTTCCACCCCGGGATCGGCGCCGTCTGGTGGATCTTCGCGCGTCGCTCGACCCGACCGGTCGACCCGTCGGTGCGGATGAACACCATCTCGCCAGGGTAGCTGCCGCGGCGCAGCAAGCCGATATGGCCGAGGACGCCGCGAACCACTGACCGGGCCATGGGCGCATTCTTGGCGGAGAACGCGTCGACGGCCGGCGGGATGATGAACGTCTGCGCATCGCGAGCCCACGGTGGGACGTATCCCGGTCGTGTAAATACGAAGCCATGGGCGTCGTCGAGGTGGGGCTGGAGGAACTGCCATGCGTCGTGGACGACGTGGTTCGGTCTGTCACAGCCAATGTGGCATCGCCACACAACCACTGCGCCTGCCTGACGGAGCGCCGGCGCTAGCCCGGCTGTCTGCGGATCGTGCAGCACGACAACATCGTTCGGCCGGACGTGCCGTAGGACCTGCTTCGTATTGTGGTGCGCTACCGCGCGGTAGTGATCCCGATCGCGCTCGCTGTATCTCAGGCCGTCACCGTTGCGCCCGTGCAGACTGTGATGGATTCGCTTGGTGAGGGCGAAGAACTCGGGGTCACCGTCGATCACCATCCAGCGGGCGTCCAGGCCGGCCCCGCGCTCGTATCCGAGAAGGGTCTGGAGCATCTCGGCAACCCCCCCTCCCGTTCGCGTCGAGTTGACGTGCCACACGATCCGTCCATCGAGGATCTCGCGGGCATCCGCCACCGTCGAGCGCAGCCGGTCGGCCGCGGTTCGCCCGATAATCGGGCCAAACCGGTCGAACGAGAGCGTTGGTATCTGGACGAGCTCCATGTCCCTCTCTGAGCGCAAGTTCCGTGCCGAATTGGTCCGTTCGGGCTCTTGGCGCCGCCTGGCCATCCCCGGGCGCCAAGCGTACTGTTACTGACCCTCATAGCTGCGAGCCGCATGATCGTGTTCCGGCCAACACGCCAGACGGGGACCGCGGCCCCGGGACGGAGCCCCCACGACTGGGGTGCGTTCCGTCCTGCCGCACGGGTCCGCCGCCCGTTGTGGCTGATTCGCAGCGCCGCCGGGCGCAGAAGCTAATACGCCTAGGCCGTTCTGACCAGATCGATGGCACTTCCTGAGTTCGCGAGGCTCCAGAAGCAGCTCACGCTGTTCGACGTGTACGTGATCAGCACGAGCGCGATGATCGGGTCGGGATTCTTCTTACTCCCCGGTGTCGCCGCGGCCAGCGCCGGGTCGGGAGTGGTGTTGGCGTACGGCCTCTCCGGTCTGCTGATCCTGCCGGCCATGCTGAGTCAGGCGGAGCTTGCGACCGCCATGCCGCGCGCCGGCGGCGCGTACTACTTCCTGGATCGGACGCTGGGCCCGTTGGTGGGAACCATCGGTGGTGTGGGAACCTGGCTGGCGCTCGTGCTGAAGAGTGCGTTTGCACTGATCGGCATGACTGTGTACGTCGCCCTGGTGATCGACGTGCCCATGCTCCCGATGGCGGTGGCGTTCACGATCGTGTTCATGCTTCTCAACATGTTTGGCGCGAGCCAGTCGAGCGGCTTGATTCGTGTCCTGGTGATCACGCTGCTCTCGATCCTGTCATTCTTCATCATCCACGGGCTGTACGCTGTGCTGACGGGAACGTCGGCGCGGGAGCCCGGCGTGTCATTTACGCCAGAGACCGTGAACGGGTTGGAGGGCCTGTTGGGCACGGTCGGCTTGGTGTTCGTGTCGTACATCGGCCTGACAAAAGTCGCGAGTCTTGCGGAGGAGGTCCGGGATCCCGAGCGCAACATTCCACTTGGAATGATGTTGGCGTTGGCGACTGTCGTGGCGGTCTATGTGGCGGGCGTGTTCATCATGCTGTCGGTCCTCGGCGTCGACGCGCTGAGCGGAAGCCTCACCCCTGTGGCCGATACGGCGGAGGCATTGCCGGGGTGGTTGCCGAGGAGGGTGGGGGTCTACCTGATGGTGGGAGCGGCAATCGTGGCCTTCGCATCGATGTCGAACGCGGGGATCCTCTCCGCGTCACGCTACCCACTGGCCATGGCGCGGGATCGCATCTTCCCCGCTCCGCTCGCGACGACCGGTCGCTTCGGTACGCCAGCGCTCGCCATTCTGGTGACGTGCGGTCTGTTGGTGTTCTTCCTTCTCGTCCTCGACGTGGTACAAGTGGCCAAGCTCGCAAGCGCGCTGCAACTACTGCTCTTCGGGTTGCTGAACGTTGCGGTCATCGTGATGCGGGAGAGCGGGATCGAGGCATACGATCCCGGTTTCCGATCGCCGCTCTATCCATGGACGCAACTCGTGGGCCTCTTCGTGCCGGTGGTGCTGGTGGCGGAAATGGGGTGGCTCCCGGTGCTCTTCACGCTCGGCGTGACAGCACTTTGCTTCGGGTGGTACACCTATTACGCCAAGCCGCGCATCGGCCGTGACGGAGCGATCTACCACGTCTTCGCGCGTCTCGGGCGCCGTCGCTACGCGGGCCTGGATCGCGAATTGCGCGATTTGATGAAAGAAAAAGGCCTCCGCGCTGAGGATCCCTTTGACCAAGTGGTGGCGCGGGCAACGGTCCTCGATTTCATCGTCTCGGTCAAGCTCGAGGACATCATCCGCGAGGCGTCCGATCGTCTGGATCGCCGGCTTCCTGTGCGAGGCGACGAGTTGTTCGAGGCATTTGGCCGCGGCGTGCGGATGGGTGGCACGCCGGTCTCACACGGTGCGGCACTGCTGCACACGCGTCTGCCGTCCCTCCGGTCGTCGGAGATGGTCTTGGTGCGGTGTACCGAAGGCGTGCGGGTACCGGTCGAGGACGAGGACATGGTCCGGCAGGCGGCCGACGTCCCGATCCGTGCCGTCTTCTTCCTGGTGAGCGGTGAGGCCGACCCCGGTCGGCATCTACGGATTCTCGCGCAGCTCGCGGGTCGGGTGGAGGAGGGGAGTTTCATGCCCGCGTGGCTCGAAAGTCGGCACGAGCAAGAGCTCAAGGAGACGCTCCTGCGCGATGATCGATTCTTCTCGCTGAAGCTGCGGTCCGGAACCTCTACGGAATCGCTGGTCGGTCATGCCATCAACGAGCTTGCACTGCCACCGGGGTGCTTGATCGCGTTGATTCGCCGCTATGGTGAGATGATCGTGCCGCAGGGCCGCACGGTGCTGCGCGAGGGCGACCGGTTGACGATCATCGGCGCTCCGGCGGGTTTGCGGTTGCTCGACGAGCGGTTTGGCAGCGGGCGAGCCCAGTGATCTGTCGATTGGAGTTGTTGCAGTCCTCGCGCTCTGCCAGCACCTTGCCAGGGCGGCACTCGCCACCGCCTACGAACTTCCGGAGGAGATTTCCATGACTATCCGGTCGAGAATCTGTCTCGCCGTGGCCTTCATGCTCGTGGGAAGCGGACCGGCGCTGGCCCAGACCGGGGTCGGGTCCTTGTCCGTCGGCGCGCGTCGGCTCGAGCTTGGGTCGGAGGCGCGCGGCAAACTCACGGCGGCGGACGTCAGCCTGGCTGACAGTTCGTATGCTCAGGCGTGGGGCCTGGAGTTGCGCGAAGGGACACAGGTGACGGTCGACCTGCTGTCCGATGATTTCGATGCTTTTCTCTTCGTCATGGGGCCCGGGCTCGACGAGGCAATCAGGGATGACGACGGTGCGGGTGCGTGTGATGCGCGGATCACGTTTACGGCACCGGAGGACGGCATGTATCGGGTGATCGCCAACACCGTGGGTGGTGAGACGACAGGCCGGTTTCGACTGCGGGTTTCGGAGGAGCCGGGCCCGGTCACAACCGGTGCGTGCGGTAACCCTGCGGCGCTCGCAGACTGGTTTGCAGCACTCCCCTCGGTGGGGCGGACCCTCGAGATAGGATCGGGGGTGGAGGGTGAGCTCACCGCGATGGATAGCCTGCTCACGGACGACTCGTATGCGCAGGCGTGGGACGTGCGAATGAGTCAAGACGTCAGTGCGACGATCGATCTCGTCTCAGACGACTTCGACGCGTTTCTCATGATCACGGGCACCGGACTCGAGGTGTTGTCGGACGACGACGGGGCGGGAGCCTGCAACGCGCGCGTGACGTTCACGGCTCCCGCGAGCGCAACCTATCGGGTCATTGTGAACACCAACGGCGCGAAGGAGACTGGGCGGTTCGAGCTACGGGTGACGGCCGAGCCGGGTCCGGTCACTCCGGGCCAGTGTGCCGAGGCGGGGAAAGTTGCACTGCTGAACGGCCTTCCGTTCGAAGGGCAGCTGACCGTGGGTCATACGGTCGACGGCGAGCTGACATCGTCGGACGCCAAGAGTTGGGACGATAGCTATGTCCAGGCGTGGCGCCTGGAGCTGGAGCGAGGACAACAGGTCACCGTCGATCTCCTGTCTGATGAGTTTGACGCCTACTTGATGATCGTCGGCACGGGCTTCCGGCAGGTGCTGATGGATGACGATGGGGCGGGCGGGTGTAACGCCCGTATCACGTTCACAGCTGCGCGTCCCGGCACATTTCGCGTCATCCCAAACACCGTTCCTGCCGAGACCGACGGTCGGTTTCGCCTTCGGGTCACCGACCGACCGGGTCCGACGCAGTCGGGCGCGTGCCAGATGGGCCAACCCTAGTCAGAATTCGTAGCGAATGAAGTGCAACGTGCTATCCGGCGTCCTCCACCCGAGCAGGATGGCGCCGGACTGCGCCTGGTACGCCTGCTGCCAGGTTACCCGTAGCGCCGAGAGATTCGTCCTGAACCGACCCCGCAGCAACGCGTCGCACGCGTCGTCGTTGTCGTCGTGGGCCAGCAGGGAAGGTGCCTGCACCGGGTTGGACTCCAAGAACGTGGTGGAGACCACGAACTGGAACACGTGCTCCCTGCATCCCCCACCGTAGGTCACGTCGAGCAATAGCGTGTTGCCCACCACCTGCGCGTCGCTCACGTGATAGGGGGCGTTGGGCCACGGGTCGGTGTGCAGCGACTGGACCAGGATGGTCGGGATCGGGTGGAAGTCGCCGTCGCCCGAGTCGAGAGGCTGGTCGGTGCATCCCGCTAAGGTCGCCGCAATGAGGACGAAACCGATCGCCTTGCAGAGAAGGAGATGGCGGTCAGCGTTGGTGCCCATGGATGATTCCTCGTGGCGGCCGGTCGGCACTCGGTCTGTTTCCTGACCATACCTTAGGGTGTCACTCAGGGTCACTCCGTGAACCTGCGTTGGATGAGGGGTGTGGGCGGGACCGGCCTGGGGTGGGAACCCTCCATTGTGTGCAAAAAGAAATCGGGGCGTCCGTGCTGGATTTCTGGACGCCCCGCATACCGGTTATGCCGGGGACGGAGGATTGCTCCCGCCGTTCTTCTTTCCCTCGCCGCCGCGTGCTCGCTCTGGTCGCTGGGTAGGGCGATGGGAAGCTCCGGCTTCCATTCCCATGCGGACTCGGCCGCGACCGCACGGTTCACCGACATGAGCGCCGCGAGTCGGAGCATGTCGCAAAGTGTTCCTCTCGCAAGGCACCCCAGCGCGCCACCTTGGGGTGGGTGGGATGCGCGACCGATCCCACCAGCGATGCAAAGATGGTGCCGCAGACCTTAAACGACTGTGAAACCGGGATGAAGGTCTTGCGTCTTGCGAGAGCGGGTGCACGAACGTCAGGATTAGAGGAAGGTAACGGTCCAGGGGGTGACGCCATGCCGGTGAGCAAGCTCAAGGAGTTTCTCGAGGAGCACAAAGTTCGCTACGAGACCATAGCGCATTCGCCGACCTATACGTCGCAGAAGACCGCCGCCTCAGCGCACGTGCCTGGGAAGGAGTTGGCGAAGACTGTGGTGATCAAGGTTGATGGCAAGTTGGCGATGGCGGTGCTGCCTGCGCCGATGCAGGTCGATTTCCGCCGCCTGGGGCAGGGCATCGGCGGTGCCAAGGTCGAGCTCGCCGCCGAAGCAGATTTCCGCGACCAATTCCCGGAATGTGAGGTTGGCGCAATGCCGCCGTTCGGCAATCTCTACGGCATGCCCGTGTATGTCGAGGAACGTCTTGCCGAGGATGACGAGATCGCGTTCAATGCGTGCACCCACACGGAACTGATCAAACTGCCGTTCGCCGACTTCGTGCGCCTGGTCGAACCCACGCTACTCGGCTTTGCGCTGGCCCCGCGTTAGCGGGCCGCTGATGCACCGAGGTGGCGTCGCGCGACGCTGAGTGGCCACTCCGATGCAGAGGGGTGGCCTCCTCCTTTGGTGGGGCGGCCACGTCGAGGATTCACGTACCGCGGGCGACAATCGAGGGCTGTCCGACTAAATTCGTTCGACTTCTTCGCTGGGGAGCACATGTCGGGACTGCGGACGCTGGGGATCGGGTTGGTCACCATGGCGTTGTGGGCGGGCTCGATCGAGGCGCAACTGGCGTCATCCTCCAGTCCACTGGTCACGCGGGCCGAACGCACCGGGTTTGAGGAGACCAGCCGCTACGCGGACGTGATGGCCTTCATTCAACACGCTGCCGAACGGTCGCCGCGGATCCGGCTCACATCCTTTGGCTACTCGCTGGAAGGCCGCTCGCTGCCACTCGTGGTCGTGGGGGACGTCGAGCCCGCGGAGCCCGCAGCCGTGCGTCGCTCCGGTAAGCTACGGGTGTTCGTCCAGGCCAACATTCATGCGGGGGAGGTGGCCGGCAAGGAAGCGGCGCTCATGCTCATCCGAGCGCTCGCCGAAGGCAGCCACGCTGAGTGGCTCGATTCACTGATCCTCCTGATCGCGCCGATCTACAATGCCGACGGCAACGAGCGGGTGCGGCTGACGAACCGCCCGGGCCAGCACGGACCGGTCGGTGGCATGGGTCAGCGGGCGAACGCCCAGGGGCTCGATCTCAACCGCGATCACATGAAACTGGAATCACCTGAGGCCCGGTCGCTGGTTTCCTTCATGAGTCAATGGGATCCGCACGTGCTCATGGATCTTCATACCACCAACGGCACGCGCCGCGCCTACCATCTGCTCTACGCGCCGCCGCTCCATCCCAACACCCCCTCCGCAATCACACAACTGCTGCGTGGAGAATGGCTACCGGCCGTGACTCGAGCGGTGAAGGCAACAGACGGTTGGGATTACTACTACTACGGCAACCTCCCGTGGCGCAGCGGCTCGGCGGAACGCGGGTGGTACACGTTTGACCATCGGCCCCGGTTCAACACGAACTACATCGGCCTCAGAAACCGGTTTGGGATCCTGAGTGAGGCCTACGCCTATGCCACCTTTGAGGAGCGGATTCTCGCCACGCTGCGATTCGTGGAGGAGGTGGTCGAGTTTGCGTTCGAACACACGACGGCGATTCGCGACGCCGCGAAAACCGCCGACCGGGTATCCCTGATCGGGACGGATCTGGCACTGCGAGCGACCTTCGAGCGCTCACCGGATTCGGTCGAGATCCTCCTTGGGAAAGTCGAACAGGAGGCGAATCCTTATACCGGCCGTCCCATGTACCGGCGGCTCAACGTCGCGATCCCCGAGCGGATGCCCTCGTTCGGGACGTTCCGGGCGCTCGAGGTAGTTCGCGTCCCCACGTCGTATCTGGTGCCGCCGGAGCTCCGTACTGTCGTGGCGCTCCTCGAGGCGCACGGGATCGGCATGCGGCGGCTCGACGCTGAACAGCGACGAACGGTGGAACGGTTTGTCGTTGACTCGACGACGCAGGCAACGCGGGAGTTCCAGGGTCACCGTGAGCGGACGCTGTTCGGACGGTATGAGGCCACGGAGGTCACCGTACCGGTTGGCACGATGGAGGTGCCGCTCGATCAGCCGCTTGCCAAGCTCGTATTCTCGTTGTTGGAGCCCCGCTCCGACGACGGAGTGGTGAACTGGAACGTGCTCGATGACGCGCTCGAGGAGGCACGGGTCTACCCCATCCTGCGAATCCACCGGGAGTGAACTCCCAGCGTCACGTCCGTGTCGGGTGTGCGGCCGATGTCGGGTGGACCGCACACTTCGTGAACGATGGTCTTCGCACACTGTGAGGTGAACATGAAGCTCGATCTCCGATCCGCGTCGATCGTGGCCGCGACGGGCCTTCTTGTAGGGTTCTCTCCATGCAAGGCGCAAGCTCCCGACGTTCCGGAGGACGTGAAAGCGTCGATCCGCGCACGGGTGGATCACGGTCACAACATGAGCATCGTAGTCGGGGTCGTGAGTCCGAAGGGGACTCGGTATTTCGCCTATGGGAAGACGGCACTTCCTGACGGCGGCACACCGGATGAAGACACGGTGTTCGAGATCGGGTCGATCACGAAGGTGTTCACTTCGCTCCTCCTGGCGGACATGGTCGAGCGGGAAGAGGTGGCCTTCGACGATCCCATCGAGCGATATCTTCCAGATGCCGTGCATGCTCCAATGCGCAACGATCAGTCCATCACCTTGGAGCATCTCGCCACCCAGACATCGGGTCTTCCCAGAATGCCCGACAACTTCGCGCCGGCCGACCCGAGCAATCCGTACGCCGACTACTCGGTGGAGCAACTGTACGAATTCTTGTCGAACCACACGCTTCGCCGGGATGTCGGTGCGGAGTACGAATACTCCAACTATGGCGTCGGATTGTTGGGCCATATCCTCACGCTGGCAGCGGGCGCGAGCTATGACGAGCTGATTCAGCAACGCATCGCGAGCGAGCTCGGCATGTCGGATACCAGGATTGCGCTCACATCCTCGATGCGCAGCCGTCTCGCACCCGGGCACAGTGGAACCACGGAAGTGGCGAACTGGGATATTCCAACGCTTGCGGGGGCGGGCGCACTACGATCGACCGCTCGTGACATGCTCGCGTTCCTGGCTGCCAACATGGGACTGCGCCGGAGCCGGCTCCACTCTGCGATGCGGACAACCCACGAGGCTCGTCACGATGCAGGCTCACCAAACATGCGTATCGGCCTCGGGTGGCATTTGCGCAGGGGGGAGCGCGAGGTTGTCTGGCACAACGGGGGAACGGGTGGCTATCGGAGTTTCGCGGGTTTCGTCGACGATAGCCAGATTGGCGTTGTGGTACTGTCGAACACGTCCACCAGTCCCGATGACATTGGATTTCACCTACTCGATCCCAGTAGTCCTCTCCGCGAGATCAAGGTACCGGTAGACGTCGATCCGGCCATTCTCGAGCGCTATGTGGGGAAGTACGAGTTCCAGCCCGGCGTCCTCGCGGACATTGCGTTGCAGGACGGCCAGCTGACCGTGCACGTAGAGGGGCAACAGCGGTTCCCGATCTACGCCGCCTCCGAAACAGAGTTCTTCCTCACCGTTGTCGACGCGCAACTCACCTTCGTAGAGAACGAGGACGGAGAGGTGACGGCCGTGGTCCTCCATCAGGGTGGTGCCGACCGGACCCTGCGCAAGGTGGGTGCCGAGTACCAGCCGCCTCCCCCAAGGGTAGAGGTCGCGGTCGACCCGACGCTTCTCGAGGACTACGTCGGCATGTACGAGCTGGCGCCGGGAGTGGTGTTGGAGGTGTCCACGGAGGACGGGAAGTTGATGGCACAACTTACTGGCCAGGCACGATACCAGGTCTTTGCGGAGTCGGAGACGAAGTTCTTCTACAAGGTGGTCGATGCGCAGATCACCTTTGTGCGGAACGAGGAGGCAGTGGTGACCGCCCTGATTCTGCACCAGGGTGGCCGGGATCAAACCGCGAGACGAATTCAGTAGACGGCGGCATCTGCTCCCGTGACGGCATGTGCCGCCGCGCCGTCTCGAGCGGAGGAGGGGCGTGCATGTCGGTACGCGCGAGAAAGGCAGACCAGCGGGACCTCGAATCACTGGTAGCGTTCACGCTGGCCGAGGCCCGTGAAGCTGAGGGTCGCACTCAGGATCACGCCGTCGTGCAACATGCGGTGAGGGCTGGGCTCGAGGACCCGTCCCTCTCGACCTATTGGGTCGTGGAGACGGAAGACGGTGCGGTCGTTGGCAGTGCCTCGGTAGTCCGGGAATGGAGTGATTGGAACGCCGGTCACTACTGGTGGATCCAGAGCATGTTCATCGAGCCGGCGTTCCGCGGACGCGGTCTCATGAAGCGGCTGTTGGAAGCGGTTGTCACGGAGGCTCGCCGCCACGGCGCCATCGAGCTTCGCCTCTACGTTCACGAGAACAACCACGGTGCCATCCACGCGTACGAACGGGTGGGCTTCTCAGCGGCGCCCTATCTGATAATGAGGACGACCCTGTAGGCCCGCACACCACGGAGCTGACGCGCCGCGGCGAGCCCCCTTCGCAGCGCGCTCGGACAGGAGCGGTCATGAGAAATGCCAGGCCCGACAAGCTCGCTGAGCTGACAAGCGCATTGGCATCCTTACCACGGGTTTCCCTCGCCGCGTTGCCGACACCGCTCGAGTCCTGTGCGGGGCTGACGCGCGAGCTCGGTGGCCCGGAGATATGGATGAAGCGCGACGATCTCACGGGCCTGGCGACGGGTGGCAACAAGACTCGCATGTTCGAGTACGTGTTGGCCAACGCCCTCGAACGAGGAGTGAATACGGTGGTGGCGGGTGCGGCAGTGCAGTCGAACTACTGCCGACAATTGGCGGCCGCATGCGCGAAGCTGGGTCTCGAATGCCACTTGATCCTTCGGAAGGTCCGCGGGGAGCGCGATGATGAGATCCAGGGTGGGATACTGCTCGATCTCTTGGTCGGCGCGACGGTGGAGATCATCGAGGGCGTCGATTGGGTGGTCCACGGCGAACGCGTGCGCCAACGGGGAAGCGAGCTGGAAGCAACCGGCAAGAAGGTCTACGTCGGCCGCTGCGGCGACGAGTCGGGACTCGGACGATACGCCTGCGCCTACGTGCATACCTTTGTCGAGCTCATCGAGCAAGCCGAAACTCTGAACCTTGGAGTCGACGAAATCTGGGTCAGCTCCTCTGACGCAACGCAGGCGGGGCTGGCGATCGCCGCCAAGCATGTCGAATCCCCGGTTCGCATCGTCGGCCTGCCGGCGCTCCCGAAGCCCATTGCACCCGGGTGGACGTTTCCGACATCGATTGCCTCGATCGGGAATGACTGCGCGGAGATCCTCGGGCTCCCGACGCGTCTGACCCCCGGGGACATCACCAGTATCGTGGACTATGTCGGCCCCGGGTACGGCGTGGTCACCGACGCCGCGAAGGAAGCCATGCGGCTTGTGGGACGGTGTGACGGGGTGCTGCTCGATCCGGTGTACACGTCCAAGGCCATGGCGGGCTTGATTGACCACATCCGACGAGGCGCGATCCCGGCTTCCCGCACGGTGGTCTTCGTGCACACCGGAGGGCTGCCGGCGCTGTTTGCCTACGCAGGCGCACTTGGTCTGGAGGAGCTTCTGTAGCGTAGTGTGCGGTGCCGTGATCACCCGGACGCCCGCGGGGTACGAAGTTGCAGACCGTTTGGGCGTCGGAGCGGAGCGACCGGGAGTCCGCTGCAGTCACCACGGGAGCGGAGAACGATGATGGCAGGCAAGCCACGTGCTATTGTGCTCCTCATAGGAATCGCCGCATGCAGTTCAGCGGCGAGCGGCGATTACGATGAGCTGGCACCGGCCTCGTCCAACGAGCTCACTCTCGAGGCCACAAACCAGAACTTCTACGAGGCCACGCTCTACGCCCTCATCGGCTCACAGCGGATTCGGCTCGGAACGGTCCGGAGCAATGCCGAGGAAACGTTCACATTTCGCTGGACGGGCCCCGAACTGAGAATCGAGATCCAGCTCATCTCAGTGGGATCCTATTTCACGGAATCGATGAACGTCGACCGCGGTGACATCCTCCAGCTGGTGATCGAGCCGGACCTCGATCGGAGGATCCCAATCACCCGCCGACGGTAATCACTGCGCTGCGGGCCGGACGGGATCCGGCCTGCGCGGTTCTCACCCTATTCCGTAGCCGTCCCTCCGGTCCAGCCGGGACCGCGCACGACGCGTCCCGGCGTCGCGCCGGTATGCTCACCGTTCCGGAGCACTTGCTCGCCATTGACGAACACGTGAATCATGCCGGTCGCGTACTGGTGAGGCTCCGCGAACGTGGCGTGGTCGATGATGGTGGCCGGGTCAAACACTACCACGTCGGCGTAGTTGCCGACCGCGAGGGTTCCCCGCCGCTCGATGCGGAGGTTCTGTGCGGGCAGCGATGTGAGTTTGCGGATGGCTTCCTCGAGCGGGACCACCTGCTCTTCGCGGACATATTTGCCGAGCAGCCGCGCAAAGTTGCCGTATGCTCGTGGGTGTGGGTTCGAGAGCAGGAAGACTCCCTCTGGCGCCATGGACTCCGCGTCGGAATCGAAGCTGACCCACGGCAGTGCAATCTGTTTCTTGACGTTCTCCTCGGACATCATGAAGTAGACGGTCCCGATGCGGCTGTCGTCCTCGACCACCAGGTCCATGGCGGCCTCCGCTGGCGGCTTCCCACGCATTTCTGCCACTTCCGCGAGGCTCTTGCCTGTGAGCGATTTGAGATCGGGGTTCTTGAATCCCACGAGGAGCACGCGGTCGGCCGAGCCGGCTGCCAGATACAGGTTCTCCCATTCGTCAGAGGGCGTCACCATCTCGTGCGCAATGCGCGCCCTGGTGGCGGGGTCCTTGAGCCGCTCGATCAAGGCCTCGTGCCCCCCCTCGTGAGCCCAGGGGGGAAACGCTGCCGAAAGGCCGGTAGCCCCCGCCGTGTACGTGTACATGTCGGCCACGATCTCGAGACCTTCCGCTCTGGCCTGCTCTACCCGTTCAATGACGGCATCCATCTTTTCCCAGTTTGCCTGACCCGCGGCTTTCAGGTGGTAGACCTCCGCCCGGATGCCCGCGTCCCGCGCGATCGTGATCAACTCCTCCAACGCTTCGAGGAGTTGATTTCCCTCGCTGCGCATGTGTGAGATGTACATGCCGTTATATTGTGCGGCGACTTTGGCGAGCTCGATCAGCTCATCGGTCTTCGCGTAGAAGGCGGGAGCATAGATGAGCGACGAGCCGAGCCCGAACGCCCCTTCTTCCATGGCCTGGCGAACGAGGCCACGCATGCGGTCGAGCTCCTCGGCGGTCGGCGGACGGTCCTCGTATCCGATCTCGTGAATCCGCACCGTCGTCGCACCGACGAAGGACCCCACGTTCGCTGCGATGCCACGCTGTTCCAGATACTCGAGGTATTCCCCGAGCGTGGTCCATTCAATGTCGTACGTGATGTCGCCTTGTTCCTCGACAGCCTCTTCTTTCATCCGGTCGTTCAGCGGTCCCATCGACCACCCCTCTCCCATCACCTCGAGGGTGACGCCTTGCCGGATGTCGCCCTGCGAGCGGCTGTCTTCGATCAGCGACTCGGTTGCCCAGCTCAACATGTTGATGAATCCGGGGGCGACCGCCATTCCCTGCGCGTCGACTTCGAGGCGACCCCGCACGCCAGCGAGTGAGCCGATGGCAGCAATCGTGTCGTCGGCGATCGCAACATCGGCCACGATAGGTGCTGCTCCGGTGCCGTCGTATACCATCCCATTCCGGATGATGATGTCGTAGTCCGCCGTGCAGGCGGATCCTACCAGAGTGACCAAGCTGAACAACGCCAAGCGACGCATGGGTATGCTCCTCGAAAAGAGGGTCAAGCGTCCGACAACACCGGACGCCGGAGCGGCCGTGTCCCGCATGTTGCTCCAGAGCTTATCCGTCATCACGTGGTGCGGCAATCGCTAGCCGGTGCCGGGAACACCGGCGGGTCGCTCGAGCGCGAGATCCAGCGCTCGCTGCGCGTGCAGCGTCATGGTGTCGAAGACCCGTACCCCCGTGTGTTCCTGCTTCACCAACAGCGGAATCTCGGTGCATCCCAGCACGACACCCTGCGCACCATGCGCACTCAGCTGCTCGATAGACTCCAGCATGACCCGTCGCGACTCCTCCGTAAACACCCCCCGCACGAGCTCGTTGAAGATGATCTCGTTGACGCGTTTCTGATCGCTGGGGTCCGGGATGATCGTCTCAATACCGTGCTTGGCCAGCCCTCGCTGGTAAAACCCCTTCCCCATGGTGAAGACGGTTCCCAGGAGTCCCACCTTGTTCATCCCGGCCGCCCGGACGTGCTCTGCCGTCACGTCGATGATGCTGATCCAGGGGATCGGGATGTCGCCCACAACGTCGTCACGCACGATGTGGATGGAGTTGCACGAGGCTACGGCGAAATCGGCGCCGGCACGGTGCAGGGCCTCGATGGCGCGCTTGATGGTGTCCGCAGCTTCGTAGCCGACATCGATGATACTCTGGAAGTTGAGGCTGTAGATCAGAATCTGCGGGTATCCGTAGTCGCCGAACTCCTCGTAGTACTTGTCGGTGATGTACTGATAGTAGGCAATTGTGGAGGCCGGCCCCAATCCGCCGAAAATCCCGATGGTCTTCATCCACTCACCCCCGCCGTTGGCGTGTTTCGACTGCGGCTGGATAGGGTATCATCGCCACACACCATTCGAAAGGCGACGATCGGAGCGCGGCCACGTCAGTCGTTGGAATACCGGTTGAGAAACACGCTGAGAAGCGTGCTGCATACGGACTGGGCGTTCGAGCCACCCGCGTTGGTCGCTATCACCACACCCCAGTCGCGCGAGCGGCTGAATGCCATCGTTGCGTAGAAGGTCCCGGCGCTCCCATTGTGCGAGCTGATCGAGTGACCGCCCGTGGAGTACACTCCCCAGCCGAGCGCGTAGCTGCCCACTGGGTCATGGAGGTATTGCACGGTTTCCGATTTCAGGATCCCGTCCTGTCCCCGAAAGCCCCGAAGATGCATCTGCACGAACCGCGCGAAGTCGGTGATGGACACATGGACATCGCCGGCCGGCCCGATGAACTCGCCCAGTTGGTACGCGTCATCCGGTGGGTGTGGCTCGAGGGAGCCGGACACGACCCAGTGGCCCCACGGCTGGTTGGGATCGTTGAAGGCTGGCCAGCCGAAGCCGGCGGTGGTCATTCCGAGTGGCGTGAAGAGCCGTTCCTGCAAGAGCTCGTTCCACGCCCGTTGCGTGATCTCCTCCAACATCGCTGCTGCAATCGAGTACCCTGCGTTGGAGTATTCGTACTGGCCGACCGTGCCCCACGGTGGGCGGCTCAGGAACCACGCAACGAAAGCCCTCCGCTGCTCGACCGGCGTGCCAGGAAATGCCGGGACCGAATTCCATTCTGCGCCGGTCGTGAATGGCTGGAGGCCGGCTCGGTGCGTGAGCAGGTCTCGCAGCGTGATGGACTGGAGATCTGTGTGGATCGTATCGGCCAGGTCCGGGAAGATGTGGACCGGGGTGTGAAACCACTCCAGGACGCCGTCTTCCACCAATGTCCCTGCAACTGTTGCCACCATTGCTTTGGTGTCGGAGCCGATGTGGAACTCATCGTCGACGGTCACGCTGTCAGTGGTGGAAAGGCGCCGCACCCCTACGGCGGCCACTTCTTCAATACTGTCGCTTCGGATGATCGCAGCGGCGATGGCGGGGAGTCCGTTCGCGTTCCGATAGCTGCGAAGCGTCTCCTCCAGTGACGGAACCGGAGGCCGGGTGATGGGCCCGGTGGAGCCGTCGCCACAGGCAACGGCGAGAACGGCGCATGCCGCGAGCGTGAGAATCTGAGGCCGTAGGCGCATCATCTCGGGGTGCGTGGGTCGGGCGTCGTGTCGCTGCCTATCGCGCGCCGGGGACGGTAGGGCCGTTCGTGACGTAGCCTATGATCTCGTCCGGTTTCATGGTGTCGAGGCCGAGCGACGCGAGGCTACGGCCGACCTGCCAGAAATCTCGCTCGCAGACGAGGCTACCGAGCTGAATGATCGCATCGATCGTCGGCGTGGGGACACCGAGCTTGTCGCCGAGTTGAGCAATCGGCAGCAACCCGCACGGCAGGTCCTCGGTCAGGTACCGGTCTTGCAGCGTAGTCGGACCCTTCACATTGGCGATCACGTCGTAGCGGTTGCCCGGGCACTCGAATACTTCGCCCATGATGCTCGCGGGTTTGTCGAAGTCCTCTTTGGGGTAGCCCGGAATCGTAAAGCCGAGCTCCTCCGCCACGGCACAGGAGTCCTGATAGATGCCGTAGACCACGCGGCGGGTCGCCGGTCCCATGCCTTCGCGATACATGTAGAACTCACCGCCCGAGTATTCGATGCGTCCGACGCTGAGCAGTGCCCCCGGCGGATGAACGATCGGGTTGGGATTCGCGAACGCCGCTTGCAGCACGTTCTCTGCCGGCTTGACGCCTGGCCAGAGTGTGCGCAGGGCCTCGGGCCAGACTCCGGTCTCGGTTCCCGGAAGTGCCGCGACGAGAATCGGGTTGGCGAACAGGAGCATGTCAACACGAGCCGGTCCGGAGAGGCGGGTGCCATACGGAAGGGTACTGCCCTCCAGAATCACCGGCCGCGACGCACCCGGGCGCTGCGCGATCATGTGCGCCAGCCTCAAGGAGCCGAAGTCCCCGGCCCAGACCACGATCAGTTGTTCAGAGGTCAAGTGAGGGATCATGGCTTCGAAGAACAGATCATGGCCGAACGCGGGGATCGAGAGGTTAATCAGCGTTGCACCGTTCAACGCGGTCGCAAAGTCGGTCGTGACCATCGCCGGCCGTGCCTTGCCGGTGCGGCCGATGCCGCTGAGCTCGATCTCGCCGCCCTTGATCGTCGGGCCGAATCGCTCGGCGAAGCGCGGATGCTCACACAAGCGCACCTCATACCCTGCCAGCGTCAGGTCCGCGGCCATTGCATGGGCCCCATGCCCCCCTCCAAGCACCACAATCGGTTCCATGTTCATGGCGCCCGCTCCAGGTTCGCCGTGTTCGATGTATCGTTCCCGCCCAGCGGGCGGCTCACTGTCACCGGTGTCGTATGACCTCCCCCGGTCGTGCCGCCGTTACCGCACCGTCGTCGATGACCAATTCGCCCCGCACCACCAGGTAGTCGATTCCCTCGGCGTACTGCAAGGGTGCCGTGAACGTTGCGCGGTCCTGGATCCGGTTGGCGTCGAAGACCACGAGGTCGGCGACCAAGTCGGCGGCGATGTGGCCCCGGTCATCGAGTCCGAGTATCTGTGCCGGCAGCAGGGCCAGCTTGTGGATCGCTTCCTCGAGGCTGATCACTCCCTCCTCTCGCACGTACTTGGCGAGCACGCGCGGAAACGACCCGAACGCGCGTGGGTGTGCGCTGGCGACCGTTGTGGGGTTGGTCGGTGAGGCATCGGTATCGAAGCACATGAACGGCGCGCGCATTGCCTCGTGCTTCTGCTCTTCGTTCATGCTCTTGGGGTTCACGCTGACCCGACCCGTCTGCACGAGGTCGAAGAACGTGTCCCACACCTCTCGGTCGCGCTGATCGGCCGCCTCCTGAATAGTGAGACCGACAATGGACGTGTCGCCTTCGCGCCCCACGCCCGAGATGAGCACGTTGGTCCAGTCGAAGCCCACGTGTCGGTACCAGTTCTCCCAGTCGGCTGTCGTCTCGACTTCGCGTCGCAGCGATTGTCGGACTTCGGGATCGGATAAGGTGGGTAGGAACGCGTCCTCGCCCCGCGCGTAGTGCCGAGGATGGAGGAAGGAGCCGAGTCCGATACCGTTGCGGATGTACGGATACACGTCGGCGGTCACTTGCAGCCCTTCGTCGCGCGCCTGTTGAATGAGCCCGATGGCCTCTGTCATCAGCGGCCAATTCTCGCGCCCGGCCGCCTTCAGGTGGAAGATGTGAACCGGGAGGCCGCCTTCTCTGCCAATGCGAATGGCCTCCGTGATCGCCTCGAGGACTTGCCCGCTCTCATTCCTCATGTGGGTGAGGTAGGCCCCGCCGTGCTCCCCGGCGGTCCTTGCCAGCTCGATCAGCTCGTCGGTGCTCGCGTAGGAGCCCGGGGGATAGATCAATGCCGTAGAAAGGCCGACCGCCCCGTCCCGCATGGCGTCCGCAACGAGTGCCTTCATTGCGGCCAGCTGCTCGGGCGTCGCCTGACGATCCTCCTCACCGATGACGATGCGCCGAACCTGAGCCGCACCCACGTTGTGGACCACGTTGAGCTGGATTCCGGTTTCCTCCAGCAGTGCGAAGTACTCCGCGAACGTGGTCCATGTCGGACGAAAGCCCCGCTCCTCCTCGTACGTCGCTCGGAGGCGATCGTCGATCGGAGCCATCGAGCCGCCTTCGCCGGCCAGCATGGTCGTGATGCCTTGCCGCAGCTTGCTCTCCGCACTCACGGGATCGCGCAGGAGCGGCAGGCTGCTCCCACCCATCATGTCGATGAAGCCAGGGGCGACCACGAGGCCCGTTGCATCGACCGTGCGTCGCGCCCGCTGATTGGAGAGATCGCCGATCTCGACGATGCGTCCGTCCGTGATACCGATGTCAGCCGTGAACCCGGGACTCCCGGAGCCGTCCACTATCGTCCCGCCAGCCACGACGAGGTCGTACGACGGGGCGGCGCAGCTGCCGAGCCCGAATGCCACGAGCGCGATGACCGAGCGAGTACGGCGTCTCATGCAGACCTCCACCCGTAGGGTGCCTTGCACGACGATCCCCCGCGCCGCCCGGTAATCAATCGAGACCCGGGTTGAACACGAAGTAGTCGTGCACCGCACGTGCGATATGGGCGATCACGTGCTCTCGCTCCGGCACTTCGATCACCGACTCCTTGACGAATACGACGGTGACGACGTGGCCCGCGTCGTCGGGCAGCGTAATGATGCCGACGTCGTTGGTCGTGCCACCGATCGTTCCGGTCTTGTGGGCGACCTCCGTTCCCGGGGCGAGGTAGCCCTTGAGCCGATTTGCGCCGGTCGTGCTGCGACGCATGATGTCGAGGAGCAGTGCGGTGCTGGAGTCGCTGAGGATCTCGCCATGCCAGAGGCGCGCGAGCAGTTGAGCCATGCCCTCGGGTGTTGCGGTATCGCGCGGATCGGCGTCGAACACCGCCTCAGCCGAATCTCGCTGGGCCTCCGTCGTCGCCTCATATAGGCTTTCGAAGGTGGACGTGGTCCACTCCGACGGCGGCGGCATATCCGCGATGCCGAGGTAGTCGGCGATCAGATTGACGGTCGGCCGGTCAACGCTGATCCCGTCGATCCCCAGTGCCCGCATCCGTTGGGTCACCGCTTGACCGCCGCCGGCGGTTCGCAGGCACAGATCGGTGGCCGAATTGTCGCTGATGAGCAGCATCAGCTCGAGGAGGTTTCGCACCGAGAGGATCACGCCGGGATCGTCGAGCAGCCGTGTCAACGTGCCGCTCCCCGGGTGCAGGTCGCCCGGTCTCAGCTCGAGCATGCTGTCGAGCGAGAGCTTTCCCTCGTCGACGAGTGTCAAGAGTTGGACTGCGATCGGTACCTTGTACGTGCTCGCCAGGGGGAATCGCTCCCCACGGTTCAAGAACGCCGCCCGTCCGGTCTCGAGGTGGATCGCTCCCACGCCGACGCTGCCCTGGGCAAGCTCGGCGAGTCGGGCGATCTCCTGTTCTAGATTCGGGAGCCCGGGGTCGCCCTGCGCCTGCGCCGTGGTGGGGAGGCTGAGCGCTGCCAGTGTTGCACTCAGCACGAAGGGAGTGAGTACGCGCATGAAGCCCCCTTTTCGCGAGCTGCGAGCCAAGCCCTGACCACCGTCGTCCCGCCTACCTTCGCCCTCCGCATCATCGACCCCATCCGGCGGGACCTGTACATTGTGGGGAACCGAGGCAGCGCGCCCCGGTATGAACGAACAGGTAGCTCCGGAGCGGCTGCGGAGCACGGTAACCGTTTTGTATACATAATCGTATTTCTCGGACATGTCCAATCTGATGACTACCCCATTCCGATCTGGCTTGCGGCTGACCATCGCGGTCAGTGTGCTCCTGAGCGGGCTCCGTTCCGAGGTGGCCGCGCAGAGCGCCCAAGGGAGTTTCACATTCGTGGCAAGCGTGCTCGACGCGAGAACCCGAGAGCCAGTCGTCGCGGCCTTCGCCGCCGCCCTCGGGACCGACCGCTTTGCAACCACCGACGACCACGGGTCATTCCGGATCGACGGCCTCCCTGGAGGCGAGCACACGATCAGGATTTGGCGGCTTGGTTACCGGACAGCGATGTTCAGGGTGCGGTTCGATTCGGTGGAAACCAACATTCTCGATGTCCCAATCGTGCTCGAACCCATCCCGGTCCAAATGCCGGAAATCGTTGTCGAAGCTGAGCGTACCCGGCTGATCGCGGGCGTGATGCGGGATTTCTACCGGAGACGGGCGGAAGGTGCCGGGCTGTTTATCGACCGGGAGGAGATCGAAGCTCGACGCGCGGACGCATTCGTCGATCTCATGCGTGGCATCCCGTCGTTGGATGTCGAGTACCTTGGGAATCTGCAGTGGACCCTCCGCCTACCCGGCAAGTGCTCCCCGCTCTATTACGTTGATGGCGTCCGATCGAATGAGGGTGTCGCCTTGTCCATCCGACCGGAGCAACTCGAGGGCGTCGAGATCTACCGGCGGTTGTCTGAGGTTCCTCTGGAGCTGACCGCGGGACAGGGCATGTGCGGAGTGATCGTCCTATGGACACGACGTTGAGGAGTCCGCTCGGTCTCTCAGCGGTCGTCCTGCTCTGCCTGGGCGTGAGCGACATCGTGGCGCAGGAGCCTGGGGTGGTGCACGGCTCCGTTCGCGAAGCAGCCTCGGATGCACCCCTGGTCGGCGTGACCGTGTCGGTCGAAGGAACGGCAATCAATGCGTCCACCGACGGGAACGGGCGATACCGCCTGATCAACTTGGCGGCGGGGACATACCGTCTTCGCGTTGAGCGGCTGGGATATGCGACGCTGGTGGACGAAGTCGCGGTGTACCCCGGCCGAATGACGGTGGCTCACTTCCGCCTTCCCGTTCTGACCGTGCTGCTCGACAGCCTGGTCGTCGCTGGCCGGCAGCCTGTGGGCCCGCGGCGCAAGGCGAAGGAAATTTCGTTGCCGGAAACGGTGCCGGTGGCATCCCTCGGCGACGCTCTCGACGCGGCGACCCCCGGACTCGAAGTGCGGCGTGGCAGCGGCCAGGTGGGCTCGGGCATCCGTATCCGGCTTCGCGGCGCACGGAGTGTGAGCGTGCCGGGGCACCCGTTGGTCTACATCGACGGTATCCGAGTGGAGTATGCGACGGGGTCGCCCTGGCTCGGTCTCGTGGGCCCCAGCATCTTCGATCTCGTGAACCCTGCCGAGATCGAGCGGATCGAAGTTCTGCGGGGGGCAGAGGCGACGGCCTACGGCCTGGGTTCCGTCAACGGGGTCATCCTGATCACCACGAAGGGCAGGGATTAGGTCCCGTCTCTGGCTTCTTGCGGCGGTAGTGACCGGCGCGTATTATGGGCAGTAGTCGGCTGCGGCCGAGCATTCGTGAATTACGCAAGGTGTTGGAATGGAACGACATACGTAGCAGAGCCACCCGGCGAGTGGGCAGCCCGGGTTTTTTTGGTGCAACATCAGATGCATCCAAAGTTGCATACGAAACCTGCAGCCCCTTGCCGGGAGCGGCTGGTGGGTGTTAGGTCACCCGCACCCTCGGCCGGGGCGTTTTTGAGGACCCTCTTTCCATGGAGGCGTGCGATGCAGCGAAGTCGTGTGCGTGCCCGACTGAGCCTGGCAAGTCTGGGTAGCCTCTTCGCGCTACTCTCCTTGTTGGTCGGGACATCTGCGATGGCCCAGCAGACGGGTTCGGTCTCTGGGACCGTCGTGGATGAGCAAGGCAGTCCGATTGCCAATGCCCGCGTGGTCGTGCCCGGGACCAACTTCGTGACGCTGACCGACGCCGCGGGGAACTTCCGTATCGGCGGGCTACCGGCAACCGGCACGATCACGCTCCGAGTCATGCTGATCGGCTTCGGCCCGGTCACGGAGACGGTTCAGATTGGCACCGGTGGGCTGCGGATTCAAATGAACCCCGCGGCCATTAGCCTGGACGCGTTCGTGATCACCGGTACCGCGGCCGGCGTGCAGGAGGCTCGCTCGGTCGGTAACAGCGTGAGTTCGATTGGCGTCGAGGCTTTGATGGAAGTCGCGCCAGTACCAGATGTCAGCAATTTGATCAACGCCCGCGCTCCGGGGGTTGTCGTGACGCCGGGCACTGGACAGGTCGGTGCCGGACCCACCATCCGCGTGCGCGGGGCGTCGAGTTTCTCGCTCGGCACGCAGCCCATCATCTATCTGGATGGTGTACGGCTCGACAACGCGGTCGGAGCGGGCATCAGTGTGCAGGCCTTCGGCTCGGGCATCGTTAACCGCCTGAACGACATCAACCCTGAGGACATCGAGAGCATCGAGATCATCAAGGGGCCGGCGGCCGCGACGCTGTACGGCACGGAAGCGTCCAACGGCGTGATTCAGATCATCACGAAGCGGGGCCGGACGGGTGCGCCAAGTTTCAATCTGACCACCCGTCAGGGTGCCACTTGGTTCTCGAACCCGGAGGGCCGGATTCCTGGAACCTGGGGGTTCGACCCGGTCACGGGCGAGCCGTACGAGATGAACATCCAGGCCCTCGAAAAGGAGCGGGGCAACCCGCCGATCTTCTCAACTGGGCGCCTCCAGGGGTACGGTGCCAGCCTCCGTGGCGGGACCGATCAGGTCCGCTACTTCGTCAGCGCCGATTACGACAATGATAAGGGCGTCGAGGTGAGCAACAGGCTGTGGCGGCTGAGCACCCGCGCCAACGTGACGATCGCCCCCGATCCAAGTTGGGACCTCACTGCCAACGTCGGGTACAGCCAAGGACGCACTAACCTCGCCTGTGAGGCCGGGTGCGGCGGGATCTGGTGGGCCACGCTATTCGCCAACGCGAATCTGCGCGACGACCCTGACTTCCGCGGCTTCCGGAGCACGCCGCCGGAGATCATCCACAATGCGATCGATTGGTGGCAGGACAACGTGCGGTCGCAGTATAGCCTGCAGTTCAACCACCGCCCGTGGAACTGGTTGGCGCAGCGGCTTACCGTCGGTCAGGATCGGGTCAGCGAGGCCAACGTCGAGCTGGCGGAGCAGTTGGACGATACGTTCGCGCCATTCTTCAGTGCGAACTTCCGCCAGGGCTTCAAGTTCCGCCAGAACCGAAAGGTGGAAACAACGACCGTTGACTACAGCCTCACGGCCACTGCGCCGGTGAGCCAGTCAATACGGTCGTCGACGACGTTTGGTGCGCAGTATTATCGGTCATTCGTCGACCTGACGGTATCACAGGGGAATACGTTCCCCGCACCAGGCCTCACGGTGGTCGACGCACTATCCGAGACGTTCGGTGGCGAGTTCTTCATCGAGAACAACACCGTCGGGCTGTTCATCCAGGAGCAGCTCTCCTTCGGTGATCGGATCTTCTTGACCGCCGCAGTCCGCGGCGACGACAACAGCGCGTTCGGCCGCGACTACGATTTCGTCCTCTATCCAAAGGCGAGTGCGACCTGGGTGATCAGCGAAGAGTCCTTCTGGAACGTCGGCCTCATCAATGCGTTGAAGCTTCGGGCGGCGTTCGGCCAGGCCGGGCAGCAACCTTCCGCCTTTGCTGCGACCCGGACCTACTCGCCCATTACGGGTGGTGGCGGGGTCGCCGCGCTCACTCCGTCCGTGATCGGCAACGACAGCCTGGGTCCGGAAAAGGGGACCGAGTTCGAGGTGGGCTTCGAGGCCGGTCTGTGGAACAGCCGCGTGGGGCTCGACTTCACCTTCTACCATTCCAGGACTGCCGACGCCATTCTCTTGCGAGAGCTCCCGCCGTCGCTCGGGTTTCCGGGATCGCAGTTTGTGAATGCCGGGAAGATTCGGAACCAGGGCTTCGAGCTTCAACTCACTGCTCTCGCGATGCAGTCCGAGAACCTGAGCGTGGACTTTGCGCTCAACCTGGCGACAAACTCGAACAAGATCCTCGATCTGGGTGGCATTGACATGGGGGCTGGGTTCATTCCGGCTGGCTCGAACCGCCACAATGTCGGCCACCCGGTGGGCTCCTGGTTCCGGCGCGACGCGGTGGAAGCGACGCTAGTCGGCACCGGCTATACGGCGGTCGCGGAGAACCCCATGTGTGATGGCGGCGACCCCAACGGCATTCTGCTGCCCGACGGCACGCCGACTGAGCTAGGTGGGCCACTGGTGCCCTGTGACGGTGCGCCGCGGCTCTACTTGGGCAACCCCGTGCCAACGTTCGAGGGGTCATTCTCCACGACGGTGACGCTGTTCAAGAACCTGCGGCTCTACGCCATGGTCGACTGGCAGGGGGGCCACACGAAGCTCGACAACAACCTGCGGATCCGTTGCCAGATCTTCGATCAGTGCAGGGAGAACTACTTCCCCGAGGAATTCGATTCTGGGGACATCGCGGACATGCAGTCGGGAAGCCCGCTCCGTTCGTTCGTCTTCGTCGGTGCAGGCTTTGCCAAGATTCGTGAGCTCTCGCTGAGCTGGAGCATGCCCCCGGGGATCGCTTCTCGCATCGGCGCCAAACGGTTGGCGCTTACGGTCACGGGCCGGAACCTTCACACGTTCACGAACTACACGGGCCTCGATCCGGAGGCCGGATTCGTCGAGTTCGGGTTCACGAACCTGGAGCAGGACAACACGCCGCAACTCGCGACGTTCATGACGTCGATCAGCGTGACCTTCTAATGGCCATGCGCGGACCTGCACCAATGACGAGACCATTACCTTCCTCTTTGGGAGGACGAACGATGAGAGCAACAGGCTCACCCCGCAGGCTCTTGCGGGGACTGATGATGTGGTCGGCCGTGCTGCTGCTGCTCGGAGGGGGCGTTGTGGCGTGTGGCGAGCTGCTCGAGATCGAGAGCGGTTCGGCCGTGACGGCCGATTTCCTGGAGGACCCCGCCCAGGCGCCACTCCTGGTCACCAGTGCGATCGCAGATTTCCAGTGCGCATTCTCCAATTACATCCAGGCCGGAGCCTTGATTGGCAACGAGATGTGGGACGGCCAACTCGGCGCTGCGCAGTGGCCATATGACCGTCGCGACTTCGATGAGAGCGGCGGGCCCTACGCCACCACAACGTGCAGCAGCAACCAGTGGGTTTCCCTCTTCCAGAGTCTCTCCACTGCCAATGCACAGGCGAGCATCGCGGCCCGGCTGATATCGGAGAATATCGCGGACGTGTCCAACGGGGCGCAGCTTCTTGCCCAGGCCTATGCGTATGCCGGCTACAGCCAGCTGCTGTTGGGCGAGGCAATGTGCAGCGTTGCGTTGGAATCCGGCCCCGAGCTGACGCGAGACCAGGCCTGGGCTTCAGCGGAGGAGCAGTTCACCAATGCGTTGAACGGCTCCCCCACAGCCGACATCCAGAATATGGCGTTGGTCGGACGTGCCCGTGCCCGCCTGAACCAGGGAAACACGACAGGAGCCCTGGCAGATGCGCAGCAAATCCCGGCAGGGTTCGTCACGTACGCGACCTACTCGGCGGCGACGAATCGCTCGTCCAACAAGGTGTACAACCACAACAACCGCTTTGAGTTCTCGAGCGTAGAGGACGACTTCCACGATCTCACGTGGAAGGGGGTGCCCGACCCTCGAGTACCGGTGAACGACGAGGGCCGACTGACTGCCGGGGACGACCTCACTCCGTTCTGGACGCAGCAGAAGTACCCCGACCGGGAAGCACCGATTCCCATCGCGCGGTACGAGGAGGCCCAGCTCATCATTGCGGAGATCCAGGGCGGGCAGACGGCGGTGGACATCATCAACGCGCTGCACGCGGCCGCGGGGCTCCCCGGGTACGACCCGGCGACCGACGGGCCGATTCTGGATCACATCATACAGGAGCGCGAGCGGGAGTTGTTCCTCGAGTCGCACCACCTGGGGGATATGATCCGGTTCAACAAGCCGCTCCTGCCTCCGCCCGGCGCTACGTATCAGGAGACGGGTTCCAAGGGTGGCACGTACGGTACGACGGTTTGTCTGCCGCTCCCGTTGGTGGAGAAGGACAACAACCCGAACATCTAGTAGTGTCCCGAGCATCGGGAATCGGGTTCGCTAGTCACCGCAGCTTCCGGGATCGGGCCCGGAAGCTGCGGTTCTTTGTGGGGTGACCACCGGGCCGCTCGGCGGTCCTTCAAAGGAGTCGGCTTGCTCAAGTCCAAGTTCTTCCAGAAGTATCTCCTGCCCGGGTTCGTGTTTCAGTCGGTGGTGATCGCTGGTGGATACGGCACCGGCCGGGAGCTGGTGGAGTTCTTCTTGACGCAGGGGCCGTTGCCCGGACTCCTCGCCATGATGCTCATTTCCATGGTCATTTGGAGTGCCGTGTGCGCCGCGACGTTCGCGTTCGCAAAGACGTTCGACAGCTACGACTACCGCAGCGTGTTCAAGAACCTTCTCGGAAGAGCCTGGTTCCTGTACGAGATCATCTACCTGGCCATGCTCTTCATCATCCTCGCGGTCATCGCGGCGGCGGCCGGCACGATCCTCCAGGAGATGTTCGACTTCCCGTACGCGGTGGGCGTGATTGGCATCATGGTGGCGGTGGGGTTCCTCACGTTTCGAGGCACGTCGGTGATCGAGTGGTTCCTGGCGCGCTGGTCGTTCGTGCTCTACGTGGTCTACATCGTCTTCTTCGTATGGTGCTTCGCGCGTTTCGGGGCTGACATCACCGCGAACCTTGGCAAGAGTGGTGATGGTTTCGGAACCGGCTGGATCTGGGGAGGGATCCGGTACGCCGCGTACAACCTCGCGGTCATCCCACCCATCCTGTTCGTCATCCGACACGCGGATACCAGGCGTGAAGCGACCGTGGGGGGACTGATTGCAGGTCCCATCGCGATCCTCCCGGGTTTCCTGTTCTACGTCTCGATCATCAGCCAGTATCCGGAGGTCGTCGACCGACCGGTCCCGGCCAACTTCATGCTGGAGGTCCTGGGGTCCCGCGCCTTTCAGATCGCGTTTCAAGTGGTGCTGTTTGGGACCCTGATCGAGACAGGAACCGGACTGATCCACGGCGTGAACGAGCGCATCGCAGGCGTGTTCGCTGAGAAGAAGATCGACATGCCCATGTTCCTCCGCCCGGCGGTGGCCGTTGGGCTGTTGATCATCGGTGCCGTGCTCGCCCAGTTCGGCATCATCGATCTCATTGCCCGCGGATACGGCACGATGAGCTGGTTCTTCGTGGCGCTGTATGGCGTTCCAATCCTCACGCTGGGTGTGTGGATGGTCAGGAAGAGCGCGCGCCGAGCGGGCGCAGTGACTGGGGGTGAGGCCGGATGATGGCGCGCGGTGGGTCGGCACGAGCCAGGCGCCGATCACGGGTTGCCCTGCCCGCCGAGGCGTATCACAAGCTCCGTGAGCTGATCGTCACCGGGCGTCTCGCACCGGGCACGCGGCTGATCGAGAGCGAGATCGCGGGCCGGCTCGGAGTGAGTCGCACGCCGGTGCGCTCGGCCCTCCATCGGCTGCGGCAGGAGGGCTACGTTGTCGAGACAAAGGGCGCACGCCGCGCGCGGCTGACGGTCGTGCCGCTGACGCGGGACGATGCCACCGAACTCCTGCACGTCGTTGCGGTGGTGGAAGGGTTGGCCGGTCGGTATGCTGCTGAGCTTCCGGACCCGGCCCGTGGGCGGCTCGTGACAGAGCTGCGCTCACTGAACATGGATCTGCGGCGTGCCGCCGAGGGAGATCGTCCGGACGGGAATCGATACTTCGATCTGGACCAGGCGTTCCATCGCCGCTACGTGGAGGCGTCGGGGCGCCCGCGGGTGATCGCGCTCTACGATGCGATCAAGCCACAGGCCGAGCGATACATCCGTGTCTACACGAGCGCCCTCACCGACGAGATCATGACGTCGGTCCACGAACACGACGCCATCATCGACGCCATCGAGCAGGGAAACCCCGAGCGGGCGCGTGCTGCGGTGGAAGCGAACTTCATGAGTGCTGCGGTACGCCTCGGTCAAGTGATCGACGCGATCGGCGAGCGAGGACACTGGTAGGCGAAGGGGCCGGGCAACGTGGTCGCCGGCACTCGATCGCCGGTCGCAAGGGAGGTACGCGATGAGCGGTCTCGCATTGATGGGTAGGGGCCTCTTCGCGCTCGCGACACTTGGTGTGGCTGCGCCGCCGCAGGCGGTGGGCCAGCAAGGACGGTTGGCAGGGCTCGACGCCTATGTCGAGCGGGCGATGGTGGCGTGGCAGGTCCCCGGTCTCGCGCTTGCGATCGTCAAGGACGACTCGCTGGTCTACGCTAAGGGTTATGGGGTGCGAGAGGTCGGCACCCAGAAGAGCGTCGACACCAATACCGTCTTCGGTATCATGTCGATGACCAAGGCGTTCACAGCCACAGCCATGGGCATGCTGGTGGACGAGGGGCGTGTGCGGTGGGACGACCGCGTGATCGATCACCTCCCAGGCTTCTACGTGTACAACGACTGGGTCACGCGCGAGGTCACGATCCGGGACCTCCTGTCGCACCGCATGGGCGTTGAGCGCGGGGATTTTCTCTGGTTTGGGACCGGCTTTACCCGCGACGAGCTGGTGCACCACATCCGCTACCTGCGGCCGGTGGCGGGGTTCCGCGCGGCGTACGGGTACAGCAACAACATGTTCATCACCGCAGGACAGCTCATCGCGGCCGTCACCGGCATGAACTGGGACGACGTCATTCGCAAACGCATCTTCGAGCCGCTGGGCATGACCTCGAGCTGCACCAGCGTGTGGGAGCTTTCGCACTTCGAGAACCGCGCTTCTCCCCACGAGGAGCTGAACGGGATGCTGCAACCGGTTCCGTACCGGAGCCTGGATAACGAGGCACCCGGTGGCTCGATCAACTCCACCGTGCTCGACATGGCCAGGTGGGCGCGGTTCCAGCTTGCGGGTGGCGAGTTCGAGGGTCGTCGGCTGATCTCGCGGGAGGCGCTCGCCGAGACCCATGCGCCACAGACCTTGATTCCCATCTCCGAGACGACGCGACGACTCAGTCCCGGGATCCACTTCTCGGCGTATGGCTTCGGCTGGCAGATGCAGGACTATCGAGGACGCAAGCTCATTCAGCACAGCGGCGGCATTGACGGGCAGCGGTCGCGTATCGCCCTCATGCCGGAGGAGAACCTTGGCGTTGTGATTCTCACCAATCGCGGCCGCCAGAATATGCTGTACGACGCGATTCGCAATTGGGTACTCGACGCGTACCTGGAGACCTCCGGGAACGACTGGAGCGCCGAGTTTCTCGCCGTGATGCGCGAGCAGGAGGCCGAAGGAGCGAAGGAACGGGAGCGGACCGAGCGTGAGCGCGTGTCTGGCACGAGCCCGTCGCTCTCGCTGGATCGATACACGGGGCTGTACCTGGACAGCGCGTACGGTAAGGGCCGCGTGTCACTGCAGGATGGAGCGCTCGTGATCGAGATCGGCCCGGAGATTCGGGGCGTGATGGAGCATTGGCATTTCGACACGTTTCGGATTGTGTGGGACTACGCATATCTGGGAGATATGCTGGCCACGTTCAGGTTGGATGCCGCTGGACGCGTCGTAGAGCTGGAACTACCCGGGTGGTGGCCGACATTTCGACGCGTGGCGGATCTGGTTCCCGTGGTTGGGGGGCCGAGGCGACCGTAGCTACTGAGAACGTGAACTGAGGGAACACTACCAATGAAATACCGTCGAGTGGTGGGGTGGCTGAGCATGTTGGTGCTCAGCCTCGTTGCGGTCGCACCGCTGTCCGCGCAGCTCCCGGACGGCTTGGACGACTACATCGAGAAAGTGCGGACTGACTGGAACGTCGTGGGCATCGCCGTTGCGGTGGTGAAGGACGATTCGCTGGTCTACGCCAAGGGATTCGGCCTCAGAGAGCTGGGAAAGCCGGAGCGGGTCGACGAGCACACCCTGTTCGCGATCGGATCCAATTCCAAGGCCTTCACCGCAGCTGGAATCGGCATCCTGGTGGATGAAGGGAGAATGAGCTGGGATGACCGTGTCGTCGAGCATCTTCCATGGTTCCAACTCTACGATCCGTACGTCACCCGCGAGATTACGGTGCGGGACCTGCTTTCTCACCGGAGCGGATTGGGGCGTCGCGGAGACGCCAACTGGTACGCGACAGATTTCAGTCGGGAGGAGGTCGTGCGCCGGATCCGCCATCTCGAACCCAACTCGAGCTTCCGCTCGCGGGCCGGCTATCAGAACACGATGTTCTTGGCAGCCGGGCTCGTGACCGACGCGGTCACCGGCGTGACGTGGGACGAGTTCATCAAGAGCCGCATCTTTCAGCCGCTCGGCATGAGCCGCAGCAACACGAGCACGCTGGATCTTGCATCCGATGATAACGTCGCAAGCCCCCACCAACCGTTCGACGGAACCGTCAAAGTCATTCCCTATCGCAACCTCGACAACGTCGCGCCGGCAGGCTCCATCAACTCGAGCGTGTGGGAAATGACACATTGGTTACGCGCGATGTTGGGAGAGGGGGAGTTCGCGGGCGAGCGCCTGTTGAGCGATAGCGTGGTGCGCGAGGTGCACACACCGAACATCATCTACCCGATGGGCCCTCAGACCCGGAAGCTCTTCCCGTCGATGCACTTCAGCACCTACGGTCTTGGGTGGGGACTGCGCGACTATCAAGGTCGCTTGGTGGCGGGGCACACAGGTGGGATCGACGGAATGCTCTCGCAGGTGACGCTCGTTCCTGAGGAGGAGCTGGGAGTGGTGGTGCTCACGAACACCTCCAACCGCGGGTCGTTCAATGCTATAACCTGGTACATCGTCGATTCGTATCTCGGCGTTCCCACAAGGGACTGGAACGCGCTGTTTCTCCAGTTAAATCAAGAGGCGGAGAAAGCTGCCGCGGAGCAGCAGCGCAAGCGGGAGGAAGGCCGGGTGAAAGCAACGAGCCCGTCGTTACCTCTTTCGGAGTATGTCGGCACGTACGACAACGACATGTACGGTACGATGACCGTCAGTGAGGAGGACGGGAAACTCGTGTGTCGACGGCATACGGCATTTGTCGGCGATCTCGAGCACTGGCACTACGATACGTTCGTTGCCAAATGGCGGGATCTGAGTATGTCGGCGGGTCCCGGAACCGAGTTCACCTTCACGCTCGGCAGCAACGGCAAGGTGACAGGAGTGACGGTGCAGGGGGTCGACGAGTTCATGCGCGTTGAGAAACCGGAGCCCGAGGGGACCGAGCAATGAGATGCCGACGCGTGGTTCGCTGTGGTCTCATCGTGGGGTTCTCGTTCGTTACGACGCTCTGGACCCCAGCGCGTGCGCAGGAATACGACGTAGTGATCCGCGGGGGCCGAGTGATGGATGGTGCGGGGAATCCGTGGATTCTGGCCGACGTCGCCGTCCGGGACGGACGGTTCGTGGCGATCGGGAAGATCGCCGGTCGGGGACGGGTCGAGCTCGATGCGACGGGCAAGTACGTCTCTCCCGGCTGGATCGACATGATGGACCAGTCCGGCAGCATCCTGCGGCAGAACGGTCTGGCGGAGAACAAACTGCGCATGGGTGTGACTACTGCCATCGGAGGGGAAGGAGGCACTCCCGTCCCCGCGTCCGAGGTCGGGGAGTACTTCCGCAACCTCGAAGAGCAGGGCATCAGCCTCAACTTCGGCACGTATTTCAGCGCGACGCAGGCCAGGAGAGCGGTACTCGGCTTCGCCGATCGGGAGCCGACCGCGGACGAACTGGAGCGGATGCGGGCGATCGTGGACACGGCGATGCAAGCAGGCGCCATGGGCATCACCACTGCGCTCATTTACCCTCCGTCCAGTTATCACACGACTGCCGAGCTGGTCGAGCTGGCCAAAGTGGCAGGCCGGTACGGTGGACTCTATGCGAGTCATATTCGAGGAGAGGGTAAGGAACTCGTCACGGCCGTTGCAGAGGCCATCGAGATCGGAGAGCGGGGCGGCATCCCGGTCGAGATCTTTCATCTGAAGGCGGCCTACCGGCCCGGGTGGGGCACGCTCATGAACGCAGCGGGGGTGACGATCGACGAGGCGCGGGCGCGGGGAGTCGATGTCGCGGCAAACCTCTATCCCTACACTGCGGGCGGGACCGGTCTCGAGGCGACCGTGCCATCCTGGGTGTTCGATGCTGGAATCGACTCCGCGCGCGCGCGGCTGTCCAGTCCCGCAATTCGCGCGCGTTTGAAGCGGGAACTCGAGACAGGCTCACCTGGGTGGTGGAATATCATCGAGGCGGCTGGCGGTTGGGACGGGGTCGTGGTGGTCAACACCCGCAATCCAGACAATGCCCGCTTCGAGGGCAGGTCGATTACCGATATCGCGAAAGAACTCGGCAAGCATCCGGCTGACGCGGCGTGGGATCTGGTATTGGGGGGCGAAGGGCGCGTCATGGCCATCTATCACATGATGAGCGAGCGTGACATCCGCCGGGCGCTTCGGTTTCCTTGGACCAGCATCGGCAGCGATGCAGGTGCGGCTCGCGGGGCGGGTGAGGTTGATCTCTTGGGTCTACCACACCCCAGAAGCTACGGGACCTTTCCACGGATCATCGCGCGCTACGTCCGGGAAATGGGAGCGCTCACGCTCGAAGAGGCGATTCGCAAGATGAGCTCGTGGCCAGCGACTCGGATGCGGTTGCCCGACCGCGGCGTCATTCGCGAAGGGATGTGGGCGGACGTTGTGGTGTTCGACTTCGAAGCGATCCAGGACCTCGCAACGTGGGACGACCCGGTCGAATACCCCGTGGGCATCGACTACGTCCTCGTGAACGGTGAGATCGTAGTCGATCACGGTCGGCACACAGGCGCCCGTCCGGGCCGTGTGTTGCGGGGTCCGGGATACACTGGTCGGTGAGCAGATTCAGAATCGAGACTGCAGGTTGGCGTCTAGCACGGGGCGTGCGCGTCCACGCGCTGACGGTGCGCCGGCCACCGCAGGTCCCCGGTCTCAATATGTGATGGCGAACCACGGAAGAGGACGTTTCTCATGACTCGTTTCGTTGCTCTACTCATCCTGGGAATGCTCGCGGGCTGTGCGGTGGAAACGGAGACGGTGAGTTCCGAGGATGAGCGACTACTCTCGGACCCTGCGTCGAACGACGATGGGGTGTTGCGTGCTCTGGTCTACCACGACATGGAGGGTCTCTCGGGGCAAGACGATCCCCGCACCTTCAGCTATCGCGAAACCGAGTCTTACCCCAGGGGCCGAGAGCTGCTCACGGCAGACGTCAATGCGGTGATCGACGGTCTCTTCTCAGGGGGCGCGGACGAGGTGCATGTGGTCGACGCGCACGGCAGTGGCAGCCCCGAGCCGGATCTCCTTCTGGATCAACTCGATTCCCGCGCGACGATGACCTTCCGCGACGAGCGGTACCGCCCGTACGTCGATCTCGTTGAAGAGGGTGTGTACGACGCAGTGGCGGCGGTCGGTATGCATGCCAAAACTGGGAGTGGGGGATTCGCCTCCCACACGTACACGCTCGGCATGGACATCATCATGAACGGGATGTCCATCACCGAAACGGAGTTGATCGGCTACTCGTGGGGGCGCGTCAGTGTTCCGGTGATCTTCGCTTCGGGCGACGACCGCCTTGCCCGTGATCTCGAGACCATGCCGTGGATCGAGTTCGTGACCGTGAAACGCGCGACCAGCGCGTCCTCGGCGGAGCTGAGACCACTCGATGAAGTGCATGCGGAGATGCGCGAGGCTGCGAAGCGCGCCGTCGAGAACCTCGAAGGCGCGCGGTCGATGCAGTTGGTGACGCCGATCCGCGCGGCTCTTCGAGTAGTGCCACCCGCTACCCTGGAGATGCTGGACGGCATTCCCGGAATCGAGTACGAAGCCGAGACCGTCTCGTTCGAGGCGCAGGACTTCGGCGAGGCCTACGACGGTGTAACCGCGTTCATCGGCGTCGCCACCACTGGATACATCGATGTGCTGTTCGAGGCCCTCGCGACTCGTGAGGACGGGACAGCCATTCGGAATGGCTTCGTCGCCGCGCTGTTCGAGCGGTGGATGGACGTCGAGTCGGGGCGGTGGTCTCCGCCTGAGACGCCGGAGCCGGCGGAGGACCGGCGGTATCACGGTGTGAACTAGTTCTCGGCCCGCAACACGGGGCCGTGCCGGCGCACGCCGCTGGCAGGCAACGAGTACCCATGCGTCGCTCGTAGGAGGAGAACATGCGGCACTGCACTACGTACCTCATTCGACATGGCGCGTTGCTGTCCGTCGCACTCGCAACAGCCGGCTGTGCCGGCGGAGACGGTGCACCGAACGAGGCGTTCGACAGACAGCAGGTCATGATCCCGATGCGTGATGGGATCGCATTGAACACTGAGATCTACGTGCCGAAGGAGAGGCGTGGCGGAGCGCTACCGGTCTTACTAACGCGAACGCCCTATGGCCTTAGACACGATGATGATGGGTATCACACGTCCCTATCCACATCGTACGCCGAGCTCGCCGCGGACGGCTACATCTTCGTGTTTCAGGACATCCGTGGGCGCTATGAATCCGAGGGTTCGTTCGTCATGCTGCGGCCGCCGCGGGATCCGCACGACCCGGACGCGATCGACGAGGGGACGGACACGTACGATACCATTGAGTGGGTCCTCGAGAACGTCGAGGACCACAACGGTCGGGTGGGGATCCTCGGGATCTCCTACGGCGGCTGGCTTACCGTCATGGCGATGATCGAGCCGCATCCGGCCGTCGCCGCGGTTTCCCCGCAGGCTTCTCCGGCGGACATGTACATCGGTGATGACTTCTTGCACAATGGTGCCCTGCGTCTCGCGGCGGCGTTTGGCTATGCGGCTTTGATGGAGACCGGCAAGACCAACAGGCCGTTTCAGTTCGACCAACGCGACGCCTACGAGTGGTACCTCGACCTCGGCCCCCTTTCCAACGCGAACGAGCGGTATCTCCACGGCGAGATTCCGACGTGGAACGCTTTCATGGAGAATCCGGTCTATACCGAGTACTGGAAGCGTCAGGCCGTGACCCCGTACCTTACGGCCGTGAACATGCCAACACTCAACGTCGCCGGCTGGTGGGATGCCGAGGACTTCTATGGTCCGATGAAGATCTATGAGACGCTCGAGCGGTACGATACGGCGGGCATGAACTTTCTGGTCGTCGGTCCGTGGCGGCACGGTGGGTGGGCAAGGAGCGATGGAAGCACCCTGGGGTCGGTGGATTTCGGCAGCAACACGAGCGAGTACTACCGGACGCAACTGCAGTCCCGATTCTTTGCGTACTACCTGAAGGGCGAGGGGGATTGGGACGTTGGGGAGGCCCACACGTTCGAGACGGGGGGTAACAGGTGGGTAGCGCACGACGCGTGGCCACCGACGGATGCGGTCGAGGTACGGCATCTCTATTTCCACCCCTCCGGCCGGTTGGCATTCGCGAGGCGGAGTGATCCGAGCACGGAGGCCTACGACAGCTACGTCTCGGATCCCGCCAACCCGGTTCCGTACATGCCTCGGCCGATGCCCGGATTCTGGCAAGGTGGGCAGGCGCTCTGGAAGGTCACCGACCAGCGGTTCGTCCATCGACGGCCGGACGTCCTGAGCTGGGAGACCGAGCCACTCGAGCAGGATGTCGTCGTGGCTGGCCGCATCGTGGCGAATTTGTTCGCCTCTTCCAGTGGTACCGACTGCGACTGGGTCGTCAAGCTGATCGACATCTACCCGGAAGACTACGCCGACGACCCCGAGATGGGCGGCTTCCAGCTGATGATCGCGGATGATGTGCTGCGCGCAAAGTTCCGCAATGGGTTTGAGCGACCCGAGCCGGTGCCTGCAAACGAAGTCATCGAGTATCGCATCGATCTCAACAGCCGGTATCACCGGTTCCGCCGCGGTCACAAGATCATGGTGCAGGTACAGAGCACGTGGTTTCCGCTGATCGGCCGGAATCCGCAGACGTTCGTCAACATCCCGACCGCCACCGAGTCCGATTACCGGAAGGCGACTCAGCGTGTCTACCGAAGCGCGAGTTTTCCGTCACACATGGTCTTGCCGGTAATCGACGAGTGACGGCTATACTCCGTTATCATTGATTTCGCAACAACGCAGCCCAGTGCACGGCTGTCGGACACCGGGTCCGTCGTGCTCGGCCGCGTGATTCGTGCACGTGAGATCAATGACTGGATCCCACGCCATAGATGAGGAGGGATGGTGAGACATACCGTCGCAACCAACAGGGTTCTGCGCAGATTCCGGGTCTCGTGTCTCGGGTCTTTCACAGCAGTGTTGCTCTCGGCAGTTGTCACAGGCTGCGGGCAGGATGCCGGAAACGTCCCAGTCCGAGTCGACTATGCGGAGGCAGTCGAGGCACTGACGGCGTTCATCGAACACGAGATGAAGGACAAGGAGCTCCCGGCGCTGTCCATCGCACTGGTAGATGACCAAGAAACCGTGTGGGCCCATGGGTTCGGATACGCCGATCCCGAAGACAGCATTCCAGCGACGGCGGCGACCGTCCACCGAGTCGGGTCCGTGTCGAAACTCTTCACCGATCTCGGCATCATGCAGCTCGTGGAGCGTGGGGAGGTTGATCTCGATGCGCCGATCACGCAGTACCTCTCGGACTTCAGTCCGGCCAATGAGTTCGGCACACCGATTACGCTGCGGCAGTTGATGTCGCACCGCTCGGGTCTCGTCCGGGAGCCACCGACGGGGCACTACTTCGACAACACGGGCACCGCGCTCGGCCCGACCGTTCGCAGCCTCAACGGTACTCGGCTCGTGTACGAACCCACCAGGCGTACGAAGTACTCAAACGCTGGGATTGCGACGGTTGGCTACGTGCTCGAGCGGCTCCACGATGAGCCGTTTGCCGGGTATTTGCAGCGATCGGTGCTGGAGCCGCTTGGCATGCAGAGCAGCGCGTTTCGGCCGGACTCCGTACTCATGCGACGGCTCGCGAAGGCCTCCATGTGGTCGTATCACGGCGAACCGTTCGCGGCGCCCACGTTCCAGCTCGGCATGGCACCCGCGGGAAGCATGTATGCGCCGGTGACCGACATCGCACGGTTCCTCAGCGCGATCTTTGCCGACGGCGTTGGCGTGGATGGTCAGGTGGTGTCGTCGGCAACGCTCGAGCAGATGCTGACGCCGCAGTTCGCTCCGTCCGATGCCACCGAGGGGTTCGGAATCGGCTTCGCGCTCGGCGACCTGGATGGCCATCGCCTCGTCCGTCATGGCGGTGCCATCTACGGTTTCGCCACGGAGTTCGCGGCGCTGCCAGACGAGAAGCTCGGCGCGGTGGCGGTCACGACGATGGATGGGGCCAACGCCGTCGTGGGACGGATTGTCGCCTATGCGCTGCGACTGATGCTGGCAGTCCGAGATGATGAGTCGTTGCTCTCAGCCGAGATAACGGATGCCGTGCCGGACGAGTTGGCGGACCGCGTCGCCGGGCGCTACGCGCTCGACGAACAGGTGATCGAGATCGAAAAGCGACCTGCTGCGCTTTACGCGTGGTTTCGTGAGCCCGGGCTGCGGCTGCGGCTCCGGACCCGAGGCGACACGCTGGTGGCGGACGACCGCCTCTCGTACGGACCGCGCCTCCTGCCCCTCGCCGACGGGCTCGTACTGGGCCGTGACACGCTGAGACGGGTTTCCAGAGCGATTCCACCACCGGCACCCGGTCGCTGGAACGGGTTGATCGGCGAGTACGGCTGGGATCACAACGTACTGTATGTGCTGGAGAAGGACGGCCAGCTCCACGCGTTGATCGAGTGGTTCTTTCTCTATCCGCTGATGGAACTCGGACCCGACGTGTTTGCGTTCCCGAATTGGGGTCTCTACGACGGAGAGCGGTTGATCTTCACCCGTGATGCAGCAGGTCGCGCCACGCAGGTGGAGGCGGCCAGTGTTGTCTTTGCCAGACGAGACTCTGGGGGTGAGGCGGGCACGACGTTTACGATCCAGCCGGTCCGCCCAGTCGAAGAACTGCGCCAGGCAGCGTTGGCGGCATCGCCACCCGCCGAGCCCGGGACATTCCGTGATCCCGACCTCGTCGAGCTCCAGGCGCTGGACCCGTCGATCCGGTACGACATTCGATACGCAACGACCAACAACTTCATGAGCTCCATCTTCTATGATGAACCCAAGGCGTTCATGCAGCGCCCAGCCGCCGAGGCGTTGGTTCGTGCGCACCAGCGACTTGCGGCGGAAGGCTATGGTCTGCTCGTCCACGACGCCTATCGCCCGTGGTACGTCACGAAGATGTTCTGGGATGCGACGCCGGAGGCGTACAAGATTTTCGTGGCGAACCCGGCCGAAGGCTCTCGTCACAATCGCGGCTCCGCGGTGGATCTGACGCTGTACGACCTCCCGACGGGGCGTGTCGTCGAGATGGTCGGTGGGTATGACGAGTTCTCGGATCGCTCGTTTCCTCAGTATCTCGGCGGAACATCGCTTCAGCGCTGGCGTAGAGAACTGCTGCGAGATGCCATGGAAGCCGTAGGGTTCTCGGTCTACGAGTTCGAGTGGTGGCATTTTGATTACCGAGACTGGCGTGAGTACCGGATACTCAATCGTACGTTCGACCAGCTCGATGCTGGTCGGACGGTTCAGGACTAGCCATCATGCTCGATCCGGAGGCGAGGGCGGTGCGGCGACGGACTAGACGAAGCGGTGCGATTCCTCACCCGTCGCGTAGTTCGGTTCGGGTCACGGGCGGCGGCCTGCTGGCGCTGCTGGCGCTGACCCAGCCGTTCGAGGCACAGGCCCAGTCGATCGTGCCGCGATATCAAGCCGTTGCCGACCGGATCATCGATGCCGCACTGGCAGACAGTTCGGCCTACCAACGTCTGGCCGCCCTGGTTGATCGGTTCGGTCATCGCTTCAGTGGCTCGGAGAACCTGGAACTGGCACTGGACTGGATCATGGAGGAGATGCGGCGCGACGGCTTGGAGAACGTCCACGGGGAACAGGTCATGGTGCCACATTGGGTGCGGGGAGACGAGAACGCCGAAATGCTGGCGCCGCGTCAGCGGGCGCTGCCAGTACTGGGCCTGGGGGGCACCGTGGGCACCCCACCCGGAGGCGTCACGGGTGAGGTGATGGTGGTGGGAAGCGTAGACGAACTGCGGGAGCGGGCGAGTGAAGCGGAGGGCAAGATCGTGCTGTTCAACGTTCCGTTTACCGCGTACGGTCAAACGGTGCGGTACCGCGGAGCTGGGGCGATTTGGGCGGCGCGGGCCGGTGCCATTGCCGGTCTGCTCCGCTCGGTCACCCCGTACTCGCTCCAGACACCCCACACCGGCGCCATGGGATACGCCGACGGCGTACCCCGCATTCCGTACGCGGCGATCACGGTCGAAGACGCGGAGCTCATCCAGCGGATGGCCGATCGGGGGGAGCGCGTGGTGGTTCGACTCGAACTGGGCGCGCGAACGCTGCCCGATGTGCCGTCGCGCAACGTCGTAGCGGAGCTGGTCGGATCCGAACACCCTGAGGAGGTGGTCGTACTCGGGGGGCACATCGATTCGTGGGATGTCGGCCAGGGAGCGATGGACGATGGTGGGGGGAGCGTCGCGGCGTGGGAGGCCGTGCGCCTGATCCAACAGTTGGGATTGCAGCCCCGGCGCACCCTTCGCGTCGTATTATGGACGAACGAGGAGAACGGGCTGCGCGGTGCGACGGCCTATCGGGAAGCCCATCGCAGTGAGATGGATCAGCATGTTCTGGCAATCGAATCCGATGGCGGAGTCTTCAAACCACGGGGATTCGGGTTCGGTGGTTCGGACGACGCGTACGCCGTCGTAGCGGAGGTCGGCACACTCCTCGACCGGATCGAGGCAGGCACCGTCACACGGCCTGGGGGTGGCGCCGATATCGGCCCGCTGATGCGTGCCGGCGTGCCGGGAATGGGGCTTTCGGTCGATGGATCGAAGTACTTCTGGTACCACCACACTGATGCCGACACGATCGATAAGTTGGATCCGCGCGAGATGGCATTGTGTGTTGCGGCCATGGCGGTGATGGCGTACGTTGTCGCGGATATGCCGGAGGCCCTGCCTCGCGAACGAGGGCACTGACGGCTACGGGAGACGGGGCGCCCACGGGGCGTCGCCAATTGCAGTCACTCAGCAAGGGGGGAACGCAGGATGAGAAAGGCGATGGGCTGGCTTGCGATGGTCGTTGTACTGGGCCTGGCATGCGCGCAGGAGCAGGAGGAGGCGCCGGCCGAGGAGGCACCGGCCGAGGAGGCGCCGACGATGCAGGCGGCGATGCCCGATACCACGGCGGAGGCCGTGTGGGCGCACCTGGAAGATGCCGGCTACCAGAACTGGTCGATGTGGCCGGGTAAGGATGCCCTCTATGCCGGGACGGAGCCCCACGGAATGCTCCTCACCACCTATGTCAACGAGTCGGCGCTCAACGCGATCACGAGTGGTGCCGGCATGATGCCGGCCGGCGCGATCGTGGTGAAGGAGAACTACATGCCGGACAGCATGCTGGCGGCTGTCACCGTCATGTTCAAGTCCGAGGGGTACAACGCGGACGTTGGCGATTGGTTCTTCCTGAAGCGACTCACCGACGGGACGGTGGAAGCCTCCGGGCGTGTCGGTGGGTGTCAGGGATGTCACGCCAGTAAGGCCGACAACGACTATTTGTTCACGAGCTCGTTGAGTCAGTAGCGAGGGTCACTGGGTACACAACGCGGTCGGGTACCGGTGGTACCCGACCGCGTTGTGCATGTGCGGGTGTCGGGTGCTCACGCAGCAGCTGCTGCGAGTCCGCTCAGCGCTTCCAGTTGTTGGTGTGTTCCCAGCACGATCAGCATGTCCCCAGGCTCGAACCGCATCTCCGACGGCGGGTTGGTCACGATCGACCCTTGGTCGTGTCGCCGGACGGCAAGGACGTTCGCGCCGCTACGGGTGCGCACTTCTGCTTCCGCCACTGTTTTGCCGTGCAGGTCGCTGTCGGGCTGCACGGTGTATTCCTCCAGAAACAGCTCCAGACCGCCTGAATGCATGACGACGTCGAGAAAGTCGACGATCGAGGGATACAACAGCTGGCGGGCCATCCGGCGGCCACTGATACGATACGGTGAGATGACGTGTGTCGCGCCAGCGCGGAGGAGCTTGGGCTCGCTGGCCGGTTGGTTGGCCCGCGCCACGATACAGAGGTCTGGATTGAGTGTGCGTGCGCTCAACGTGATGAAGAGGTTGATCGCATCGTCTCCGGTCGCGGCAACGAGGCCGCTGGCTCGCGCGATGCCGGCCAGGCCGAGGACGTCGTCGTCCGAGGCATCGCCGATCACTGAGAGAACCCCTGGTGGGGCGTCAGACAATGCATCGGCATGTGACTCTACGACGACGCTTTGGCGGCGTTCCTCCAGCAGGTCTACCACGACCTGCTGGCCGACGCGGCCGTAGCCGCACACGATGAAATGTCCACTGGTCGCATCGATTCGCTGGTGCATACGTGACCTTCGCAGGGATCCACTGAGTTCACCACTGATGACGTACTGGCTGATTGCGGCAAAGACATATGCAACGGCGCCCACCCCGGCGACGATCAGCCCGGCGGTGAAGAAGCGGCCAACCTCTGAGAGTGGCCGCACCTCGCTGAAGCCGACCGTTGACAGGGTGATGACGGTCATGTAGAGCGCCTCTGGCAGGCGCCAGCCCTCGAGGGCCATGTATCCGAGGGTCCCTACCGCGGCCACCGACGTATACGCGATGGCAAACCGGAAGAGTCTCCGGCGGATGCTTCGAGTCGGGGCGCGTGCTTGGCGTAGGCGAGGGGATGGCATCGTCACGATCTGGCAGTTGCGCGTCGTCTTGGAGTGCCGTGGACGTGGGACGGGGCCAACCGCACCGCGTGGGACGGTAAGTTGCCTCCCAGGATCACTCCGGGCAAGCCGCTCCGGCGACTCGTCAGCCACCGGCAGCTGGCCGGATCGATGACGGCGGGATATTGTACGTGCTCCAGGAAGCACGCGGCGTCGCGCGGACGGAAAGATGAACCCTGCAACGAGGACGGTGTATGACGGACCACGTCTACAAGACCACAGAGCTCGTTGGCACTTCCTCGGAGAGCCTCGAGCGCGCGATCGAAAACGCGGTCGCACGTGCCGGCAAGACCGTGCGGAACATGCGGTGGCTCGAAGTCGACCAGATCCGCGGCCATCTGGAGAATGGAGCAGTTGGGCACTGGCAGGTGGCGGTGAAGATCGGCTTCACGCTGGAAGACTGAACATGCGCTACCCAAAGAAGATTCGACACGGTTGCCTGCTGACCTGCCTCTCGGGAGCGCTGGTCAGCATCGCGCTGCCGGCGCACGGACAAACGGCCGCACGGAAGCTTTACATCTCAGCCGACATGGAAGGTGTTGCGGGCGTGGTAACGCCCGATCAACTTGGCCCACAAGGGTTCGAGTATGCCGCCTTCAGGGAATTCATGACACGAGAGGTACTGGCGGTCATCCGAGGAGCGCGGGCGGCTGGGGTGACGGAGATCCTGGTGAGTGACTCCCACGGAAACGGTCAGAATCTCCTCCTCGACATGCTACCGGACGATATCGAAGTCATCCGCGCGTGGCCGCGACCGCTGATGATGATGCAGGGCATCGATTCCACATTCGCGGGCGCTGTGCTGCTGGGCTATCACGCCGGTACAACGAATCCGGACGGCGTCCGAGCCCATACCATCTCCAGCGCGCGCCTCGCCGACGTCCGGCTGAACGGCAGATCGATCCCCGAGGCCGGTTTGAGCGCGGCGATTGCCGGTCACTTCGGAGTCCCCGTCATCTTGGTCACCGGAGACGACGCGGCGGTCTCGGAGGCGCAAGCCCTGTTGGGCGACGTCGAAGCTGCCGTCGTCAAACGAAACTATGGCTTTCATTCGGCACGCTCACTCACGCCGGCGGCGGCGTCCCAGCTCATCGAGGAACGGACCCGGGCGGCACTCGGCAGGCTCCACGATTTTGAGCCGTACCGGCTCGCGACGCCGGTGGCGCTGGAGATACGCTTCAAGAGCTATCGACCGTCTCAGGTCCTGGCATACCTGCCCTCAGTTGAGCGCATCGACGCGCACAGCGTCCGGTACGTGGGCAGAGATGTGCCCGAGGTCTCACGGTTCTTGGAGTTCGTGATGAGTTACCGCGTGGACTTGGAGCCGTAGAGAGAGAGTGCGGTCCGGCTCTTCGGTGCGGTGCACCAGGTGACCGGGTTCAGCGTCTCACAAATTCGATGCCGTTCGCACGTCCAGTGTTGAGTCGAAAGCCCGTTACGTGGTCCTCGGCATCCCGCTCGAATTCGAGGACTACGCCGCGCCGAGGGCTGAACGCGTCCGTGCCTTGGGATTCCAGTTCGGCGGGGGCATCCTCTCCCGGTCGCTCCAGTATCAGGTCGCTGCCGTCCACCCGAATGGTCCAACTGACACCGAGTTCCGCTGAGACGTAGCGTCCGCCGTACGGAGTGAGGCTCTGATTCAGCGGATCCGTCAGATACACATCCGCCACCTGACGCGCCAGTGCTCCTGGATCGATGTTTGCGAGGTTGCACAGGCAGATGACACTCAGTCGCTGGTTGGGGAATCGCAGCAGGTGGGTGCGAAATCCCATCATCGACCCGCCGTGTGAGACCGTGCGCAATCCCTTGTACGTCCCGATCACGAGGCCGAGCGCGTAGTCCAGCGTATCCCCGGTGGCGAGTACGCCTCGCGTTTGCATGAGATGCAGCAATTGCTCGCCGCCCACCGTGCCGGTGTGAAGATTCTCGTCCCACAGGGCGAGATCTCCGACGGTTGTCAGTACTCCTCCCGAGCCCACCTGGTCGAACTTCTCGAGGAACGCGAGCTCGAAGCCCTCGTCGTCGGCTGGTCGGTAGCTCCACACACGATTGTCGACGGGTGTACGGTAGTCGTCGTGAAACCGTGTGCGTGACATGCCCAGCGGGCTGAAGAGCCTGGCGGCAGCATACTCGTGGATCGTGATTCCCGTGACGCGTTGGATGATGATCGGAATCAGGAAGTATCCGGTGTTGCTATAGAGGTACTCCGTTCCCGGTGGGAAATTCAGCTGTTCCTGCCGCGCGACCAGGGCGAGAATGTTCTCTGGAGACTGCTCTTCCTCCAGGGACATACCCGCCGCTTCCATAAGGGTCAGGTAATCGCGCAATCCACTCGTGTGGTTCAGCAGATGCCGAATCGTGATGGTCTGACCGTAATCCGGCAGCTCTGGTACATACGTCCGAACGTCGTCGTCGAGCGAGATCTTGCCTTCGAGTGCCAGCAACACAATGCTCGCCGCTGTGAGCTGCTTTGAGACCGATGCGATGTAGAACACCCCGTTGGGCGTGATCGGGGTGCCTCGTTCGAGGTTGGCATAACCGTACCCCTGCGCGTACGCCACGGCCCCACCCTCCACGACGGCGAGGGCGCAACCAGGCGAACCGGGCCGATCCCATGCACGGAAGATCGAGTCGACGGCCTCTCGCTCGCGCGTTTGTGCCTCGAGGGGCACAGCAACCGCGACGAGAACGGCCGCGACAACGAGGTGCCATTTCAGCGATCGGGTCACACGTAGCTCTCGTACCGCGGGTCGTACATCTGGGATCGGACGTATGCGAGAACATCACTGGGCCGTGGTCTAGTGGCGAGCTCTTCGTCCCACGCGTACTCGGCTACGGCGGTCGCGATCGTGGCCGATACCTCACGGATCTCCGTGAGCGGCGGGAGAACCGACCCCTGAGCGAGCATCGACTCGGTGGTCATGTTGGCTACTGCTTTGGCGGCGGTGTAGAACATCTCGTCCGTGACAAATTTGGCACCCGACAGAATCGCGCCCAACCCCAGTCCGGGGAAGATGTAGGCGTTGTTCCCCTGAGTCGGAACGTGGCGCTTGCCCAGGTATTCTACGGGTTCGAACGGGCTTCCGCTGGCGTAAATGCCCCGCCCGTTGGTCCACTGATACGCCTGCTCGGCGGTGCACTCGGCTTTGGAGGTCGGGTTGGAGAGCGCGAAGACAATCGGGTGCTCGTTGAGCTCCGTGACGGCCCGAACGACTGGCTCGGTGAACGACTGCGGCCTGCCTGACACGCCGATGAGCGCCGTCGGTCGGGCGGCCTTGACCGCAGACAGCAAATCGGTCACGGCCGCATGGTCGCGGGCGTACGGGATCTTGTGCTCGGCGAGGTCCTTGCGAGATTCCACCACGAGGCCCTTGGAGTCCACAAACCACATGCGGCCCTTCGCCTCTTGGTGAGGCACACCCTCCCGCACCATTGCCGAGACGATGAGGCCGGCGATGCCGATCCCCGCCTCTCCTGCTCCGAGAAACAGCACACGCTGTTGGGTGATATCCTGCTTGCTGATCCGAGTCGCGCCGAGCATTCCGGCGAGGGTCACCGCGGCGGTCCCCTGGATATCGTCATTGAACGTGCAAAGTCGATTGCGGTACTTCTTCAGAAGCCGGAACGCGTTCAGCGTGGCAAAATCTTCGAACTGAATGAGCACGCCGGGAAACGCTCGCTGCGCCGCTTCCATGAACTCGTCCACGAGTTGATCGTATTCCTCTCCTCGCAGGCGGCGCTGCTTGAGCCCGATGTAGAGGGGATCGTTGAGCAGGCCCTCGTTGTTCGTTCCGATGTCCAAAGTGATGGGCAGCGCACGGCGTGGATGGACCCCAGCGCAGGCGGTGTACAGCGAGAGCTTTCCGATGGGGATCCCCATGCCGTCTGCGCCCAGATCGCCCAGTCCGAGAATCCGCTCGCCATCGGTCACGACGATGATCGCCACGTCTTTCACAGGCCAGTTTCGCAACACGTCGGCCATGCGTCCGCGGTCGTTTGCCGTGACGTAGAGGCCACGGGGACGGCGGAAGATGTGCCCGTACTTGGCACATGCCTCACCCACCGTGGGTGTGTAGATGATCGGCGTCATCTCGTAAATGTTGTCGATCACCGTACGGTAGAAGAGCGTCTCGTTGCGGTCCTGCAGCGCGGTCAAGAAGATGTACTTCTCGAGTGCGTTGGGTTTGAGTCGAAAGTTCTCAAGTACGCGGGCCTGTTGTTCCTCCATGCTGTGGATATGTGGTGGCAGTAGCCCTCGCAGTCCCAGCGCGTCGCGCTCGGCCTCGGTGAACGCGGTTCCCTTGTTGAGCCGAGGATCGTGCAACAGGTCGACCCCGGACCGCGCGGCCTGCCGCTTCGCCGGACGTGCCGACGGCTTCGCGCGTTTCTTGACTTGCTTGGTCGTTTTTGGGGAACGCGAAGCCGTCGGCTTCGCCACTCGTTTTGCGGATTTCTTCGATGACACGGAATCACCCCTCCCGTTCGCGGTATCGACCGGTGCATCGTGCGGGCACCGACCGACCGGCATCCCTCAGACCCCCACATGCGCGGCGAGATCCGAATCGCGGATCCTCAGCGCAGCGCAAGACATCAGAATACGTCCGGCCGTCTGATGGGTTGTAGAAAACCCATTGAAAGGGCCTTCATAGATGTTGTAGTGGCGAGCAGATGGCAGTGCCGACGGCGTTGGCCGGAGCCGAGCGTTTCGGAGTCAGCCCAACAGGGTGAGGAAGACGCCGGCGGCGACCGCCGAGCCGATCACGCCAGCAACGTTTGGCCCCATCGCCGGCATGAGGGGATTCACCCGACCGTCCGTCGAGTCCGACACGAACCGCTGGACTACCCTTGCCGACATAGGCACGGCCGAGACGCCGGCCGCGCCGATGCACGGATTGATCTTCCGGCGCAGGAATAGATTGAGGATCTTGGCGAAGACGATCCCACCGGCTGTACTGAACGAGAACGCGACGGCACCGAGCACCAAGATCAGGATCGTGCGGAGGTTGAGGAAGTGCTCCGCGTCCATCGTCGCGCCCACCGCAATGCCCAGGAACAAGGTCACGATGTCGATGAGCGAACCGCCCGCCGTCTTGCGCAGACGCTCCGTCACACCAGACTCTCGAAGGAGGTTGCCGAACATCAGCATCCCGATGAGCGGTGCGCTGGCCGGAACCGCCAGTGAGGTCAGAATGCCCGTGACGACGGGGAAGAGGATGACGGCGGTCCTCGAGACCGGAATGGCCTGCGGCATGTCGATCTCACGCTCCGCCCGTGTGGTCAACAGCCGCATGATCGGTGGCTGGATAATGGGAACCAGCGACATGTAGCTGTACGCCGCGACGGCGACGGGGCCAAGCAGGTGAGGGGCCAGCTGGGAGGCAAGGAAGATCGTCGTCGGTCCGTCCGCCCCACCGATGATGCCGATGGACCCTGCTTCTTGAGGTGTGAAGCCCAGCACTGTCGCTGCGATCAACGCCGCCGCAAAGATGCCGAGTTGCGCCGCCGCGCCGAGCAGGAACGTGAGCGGTCGCCCCAGCAGCGGGCGGAAGTCGGTGAGCGCTCCCACCCCGAGGAAGATGAGTGGGGGAAGCAGCTCGGTTCTGATCCCGGACTCGTAGATGAGGGCGATGATACCTTCGCCGTACGAGCCCATGCCGGCCAGCGGCAGGTTGGCCAGCGCCGCCCCGAACCCGATGGGGATCAACAGGAGCGGCTCGTATTGCCTGGCAATCGCGAGGTAGATGAGTACGCCGGCGATGACGAACATCGCGACGTTGCCGAGGCTCAGATTGGCGAGCCCCGACTGCCGCAGCAGCTCAGCCACCGTATCCATGCCCGCCCCTCAGGCGATGGTCATCAGTGGCTTGGTGGAATCGATCTCGTCGCCGATCTGCACTCCGATCTCCGCCACGGTCCCATCGCACGGCGACTTGATGTCGTGCGTGGCCTTCATGGCCTCGACCTGGGCAAGCACACTGCCGACCCTCACCCGGTCCCCGACCTTGACGCGGATGTCCACGATGTCGACGGCACCGGCGAACGTTGAGTACACGCGTGTGCCCTGCGCCGCCGCCAGAGGGGCTGCGGTGGCAGTGGCGACGGGTGCAGGAGTGGCGACGGTGCTGGTGGCAGCCCCAGAGGCCGGCTCGAGTGTGATGACGAACTGGCGCTTGGTGCCGTTTTCCTCGACCGTGCACCGCGACGTGATCGGCCCGGTGAACGCCGGCGTGACGGCTGGCGCTGGCGCCGGCGCGACTGCCGGAGGCGTGAGCTCCGCCCGCTTCTTCAGCGGAACGTCGATTTTCGCCTTGCCGGTGAGGAGCCTGATTCCCTCGTTGACTTCCATCTTCTTGTTGGGCACCATCGAAGCGAGCACGAGGAAGACATTACGGTCGTTCACTGGGAGGCCGCGTTCCTCCAACGCCTTCGTGGCCGGGCCAATGTTCTTGGGTGCCGCCTCCAATGGGTCTCCTTCGAAGACCGGCATGTCGAGCTGCTCGGAGGCGTGCTTCACGACCTCGGGATCGGGCGCGAGCGGTGTCTTGCCGAAGTACCCGAGCACGGCCTTACCATAGCCGGGGTCGATCTTCTTCCAACGCCCGTACAAGACGTTGTTGAACGCCTGCAGCCAGTACTGTTGGCTCCCTGGCGTGACGCTCGTCCAAGCGCCGCCCGCCTCGACCACCACCGGAAACTCTGCCAGGACTTCGCTGTACCGATCGAGAATTCCGGCCTTCTCCATCATGTGGACGTTTGGCCCGATCGCTCCTCCCGGCATGGGGAAGCCCAACACCCGAGCGTCGGGTGTCGTCGTGGTCGGGTTGAAGGCGTACTCGCTGAGCAGCTCCACCATCATGTTCTCGATCTCCGCCAGCTTGCCCACGTCGAGATCGAGCGAGTAGCCAGTTCCCTTGAGTGCGTGAGCCAGCGAGCGGGCATCCGGCTGTACGGTGCCACTCGCCAAGGGTCGCACCGATACATCGACGCCGTCCGCACCGCCCGCAATGGCGGCCATGTAGCAGGCGACCGCCGTGCTGGCGGTGTCGTGCGTGTGCATCCAGAGCGGCATCTCAGGCGGCATGATCTTCTTGAGCCCGATGGCGGTGTCGTAGATCGTCTTGGGGTCGGTCGTGCCGCTCGCGTCCTTCAAGCAGATGCTGTCGATGCGCACCCCACTCTCCAGCATCCGCCGGCCAATGTCGACATAGAACGCCGGGGTGTGGACCCGGTCCGAGTGGAATGGCAGTCCCATGAGTGCGATGCAGACTTGATGGTGCATGCCTGCATCGACGATCGGTTTGCCGGTGTTCACCAGGTTCCGCACATCGTTCATGTAGTCGAAGTTGCGGTCCCACGTCGTGCCGCTTGCCTTCATGAGCTTGGCCTGCAGCTGCAATCCCTCGGGAGACTGGGTCGTGAGGGTGACCCCGGAGACCGACCGCGTCAAGATCTGGAGGTCGACGTCCGGCCCCACCGCGCTCCGCATCTTCTCCATATCCTCGAACGGGTCCTCTCCGAGATAGAAGAGCGGGGCCTGGAACCGAGCCCCACCACCGAACTCGAAGTGCCGAATGCCGGCTCCGGCAGATGCTTCCATGGCTGGCAGGAAGTCGGTGAGTCGGACCTTGCCGCCGAAGGAGCTCTGCAACCCGTCCCGGAACGGTGTGAACATCACCCGGATCTTCCGTGGGGTCTCGGTGAAGATCATGGTGTCTCCTGGATTCTCGTGATCTTGGTACCAGGGTGGGCGGCGGCGACGGCGGCTCCTATCGCGGCGAGCACGGCTGCGTCGGTCGATTTCAAGTGCCCTGGGAACACGGCGATCAGGGTGCGCATGACGAGCGCCAGCACAGAGAGGAGAAGGAACACGGCTACGAACGCGGAAACGCAGACGAGGAGCACATCGGGCGAACCCATATCACCTCCCAGGCACGAGCCGAGACAGGTCAGGGAAGGGCCGTGCCATTGCCCGTACTGCTTATCACACCCCGCTCAAATAGGCACCAAATGCCGATTCCGCGCAACTGGCGCGGGCGGCAGTCCCAGTCCGCATACGGGGCACACGGCGGATCGCCCGTCGCACCCGGCGTTATGCGGTCGAGTTCCCGATCGTGTCCGGACCAGCGTTCGCGGGATCCAGCACGAGCCGCCCGCTGAAGAACGGCCGTTCGTGTCCCTCGATGAGCAACTCGAGGTGCTCGCCCAGCCCGATCACCCTCCCTCGGGCGACGGGGTTGCTGCCCGACTGCTCCGAACACACCGCCACCTCGCGGCCGACCACTATCGACCGGTCGCGATATCGGCGGAGCACGCCCGCATCGTCTCCTGAAGCCAGTCGTTGGTAGTTGCGGTCGAGCGCCGCGAGGAGCGCGGCGAGGGCGCGACCCACGCTGCAGCCAGCTGGATCGGGCATGAACTCGCGCAACGACCCGACCCGCGGCACGAACGGGGTTGGCGGAACCGTGGGCGTGGTCTCCACATTCAAGCCGATACCCATGACCGCCGCCGAGATACCTCTGGTCAGTCCCTCCGTGTGCGCGAGGATTCCGCAGACCTTCGCGTCCTCAATGAGGATGTCGTTGACCCACTTGATTCCGGCTTGCCGCTCGAGTCCCGGGGTCGCGTCGATGGCGTCGACGACCGACACAGCCGCGAGTGCAATGAAGCAGACCGGCGGCCGTCCGGCTCGGGGTGGAGGCGTGACCCGAACGGACAGATGGATGTTTCCAGCCGAGACCGACCAGGGCCGAGCATGGAAGCCGTGGAACCCGTGCCCGGTTCCGGCAAGACAGAGGACTCCGTCCGGGAGCCCGGTTCCTTGCTGACCGAGGCTCACCAAGACGTCGTACTGGGAGCGCGGCGCGGTTTCAGCTGCCACGAGGTGCGTCCAGCTGGCTGCGCTGGGTGCCTCGCTGGCGTACACCGTCCTGTCGCCCAACAACCGCTCGACGAGTCGGCCAACGGCTTTGTTCGGGATGGACGGCGACGTCGCCCAGTCGGCCGGCCGACTGGGAAAGAACTGCGAGATGAACTCGACGTTGTCCGTGTAGATGAGCACGGTACCCCACGGCCTCGGGCGGCTATGTGTCGTCGTCTTTCGGGTCCAGGGTCAGCGCGACGGAGTTGATGCAATAGCGCTTACCGGTCGGCTGCGGCCCGTCGTCGAACACGTGGCCGAGGTGCGCATCGCACCCCGCGCAGACGACCTCCGTTCGACGCATGAACAGGCTGTGGTCGGCTTCCGTGCGCACTGATTCTCCGTCGGCCGGGGCCCAGAAACTGGGCCACCCCGTCCCCGAATCGAACTTGGCCTCGGCGTCGAAGAGCGTTGCGCCACAGCAGACGCATCGATATACGCCGTCCTGCTTGGAATCCACGTACCGGCCGGAGAACGGGGGCTCCGTCCCCTTCTCCCGGGTCACGCGGTACTGCTCGGGCGTCAGCTCGCGGCGCCAGTCGTCGTCTGATTTCGGAGTCTTCTTGGGCATCTCAGTGGTTGGGTGATTGGTGAACAGTGATGGGTACCGGGAAGTGTGGCTTGGGGCGGAGATCGGGTTACTCCCAGTGTACGACGTCACCTACGGTAATCTCGCCGTCGTCCAGCACTTCGCCATAGGCGCCACCGCCCCAGCGCGGGGCGAGCGCCGCGTGGAGTCCCTCGCACGCCTCGTCCATGCGCTCGCATGGCTTCGTCTCACCGCGTATCCGGATGCGACAGGCGCCGACTCGAAGGACTCGCCCACCTGCGTCGGCCAGCCTGACGCCGGATACGAGCAGGTTGGCTCGGCGCATCACCGGCTCGACGGTGGCACGCAAGGCGCGGGAAACCTCATCCCAAATCTCACGCTCGATAAGCGTTACTTGACGCGCACCACCCTGGTCGGCGTTGCCGACGATCCCGGAGCCGCCTTTGAGCGACGCCTGCTGGGCGGCGTCCATGGGGCCACGATGGGCACGCTTGATCCAGATGGCTTGCAGAGTCCCGGCGGATGGTTCAGACATACACGCAAAGATACTCGATCGCTACATCCTCGGATTCACGACGTTGTTGAACTTGGAGCCGAACCGATAGCTGAATCCGACGCTGAGGTGGAACCGAAAGTCGGTGCCTCGAGAGCGTTGCCGCAGGAGAATTTCCTCCGGAGTCAACCCCGCCTTCGACAGATAGAGCTGGTCCTTGATCCGAGCTATTTCTCCACCGGTATTGAACTCGAGGCCGCGGAACACTCGGACGTTGATGCCCCCATCCAGCGTCAGGCTGTGTCGACCCAGATCGTGAAGGTACTGAAACGCCTCGACTGAGCCGTGCACCGATCCCCAGGGCTGCTGTACTCCGACATCGATCTCGAAGTTGTGGGCCGGGCGAAGCTCGGAAAGCTGATCGAAGATCGTCTCCTCTTCGTAGTCGAAGAACGCCACGCCGAGCGTGTAGGTGAACGTCAGACTCCGCCGCGTCGATTCGGCGTAGGGGAAGATGTTGTACTCCAGGGCGGGACCACCACGCACGGCCAGATCCCAATTGAGCGTGCTGATACGGTCAACCTCCGCCATCACTCCCGCCGACCAGTTTGGGCCGAGGCTCCAGATCGACTCCGCATCGAAATTATAGCTCGTCCGGGTGCTGACAAACGTCGTATCGAGGCCTTCGACCGTATCCACCACGTCGAACTCGGAGCGGTCGCCGTTTGCGCGCGCGGAGAAGATGAGCTTGAGACTCTCAGTGACCCGACTCGCCGAGAAGGAGGCGTTGCCGGACAAGAAACGCTCCTGGCTCTCGCCTTCGACCGAGCCCCGGAGTCCGACACGGAACACCCAGAAGTTCCACGGATCGTCCGAGGGACCGGAGCTGGGGAGGTCCATGTCGTCCAGTGGCGCGTACACCACGCTGAGCTGCCCGCCCGCAGGCGTGTTGGCCGCATAGGATGCCAACCCGAGCTGCAACATTCTGGTGAACCCGTCTCGGAACTCGTCGCGCGTGTCGTCGGGACTCGAGATGTATTGGAGGGTCGATTCCTGTCCCTCGAAATCCCTGAGGCCCATCAGGTTGATCGTGAGCTCGGTGCCGCCGGCACCGGTCCGTTGTGCGGTGACGAGGATGTGCACATCGGCGTCCTGACGATCCCGTACCCAACTGACGAACGTGATCTCACGTCGGAAATGGTCGAAGTCACAGCCCCGCGTATGACAGTCCAGGAAGACGGTAAGCGTGCCATTCGTTTGCGTCGGCACTGAATCCGGCGTCTCCTGCCCGACGACCGCGGTCAGCGGGGCGACACAGGCGGCCGCCGCAACGCTCAAGATCACGTTGTGTCTCTTCATTTCCCCTGCAGGTCAAAGGCCATACCGCGTCGGTCACGGGCCATCTGTCACATCATGATAATCACTCCGCCGCCGCCGCCCATGCGGGGGTTGACGACGTTGTTGAACCGCGATCCGAACCGATAACTGAGGCCGATGCTGATGTCGTATCGAAAGTCCGTTTCCCGCTGTCGTTGCCGCAGCAGGATCTCCTCGGGTGTGAGTCCGACTCGCGAAAGAAACAGCTGATCCTTGATCCGTGCGACGCTGCCGAACATGTTGAGGCTCAAGCCCCGGAACACGCGGAAATTGACGCTCCCGAAGAGCGAAACCGAGTGTTTCGACAGATCGTTGAGGTACTGAAACGCATTCAGCGAAGTGAACACGTTTCCCCACGGCTGCGTGACGGATAGGCCGACGCGCAAGTTGTGGGTCGGCCGCACCTCCGATGTCTTGTCGAAGATCGTGACCTCATTGTAGTCGAACACCGCCACGCCAACTGAGTATCGCAGCGTCAATTGACGGCGGGTAGACTCACTGTACGGAAAGATGTTGTATTCGATCGCCGGCCCGCCCCGCAGGGCAAGATCCTGGTTCACGACGGTCGACCGACTCGCGGAGGCCTGCACGCCGGCCGACCAGTGGGGATCGAGGCTCCAGACCGACAAACCCTCGAGCTCATACGAGTTCCGGGTGCTGATGATCGTCGTATCGAGACCGGCCAGCGTGTCGACGAGATCGAACTCCTGACGGTTGCCGAACCAGGACGCTTCGATGGAGATCTTGAGATCGTCCGTCGTTCGGCTTGCTTCGGCGGACGCGCTGCCGCTGAAGAAGCGTTGCTGGCTTTCGCCCTGGAGCGAGCCGCGTGCCCGGAGCTCGAACACCCAGAAGTTCCACGGGTCGTCCGCCTGAGTGGCGGCCGCTTGGGCCTGCTCTGCCGGTGGCTGGTAGAGAATGACGAGGTGGTCGGCCGCCGGCGTTCCGGCGATGTACGGTATGAGCCCGAGCTTCAACGTGCCGGTGAGGCCTGAACGAATCTCGTCGGTTGTGTCATCCCGGTCGGAGACGTACCGCAGCGTGTCGTCGCGACCCGCGAAGTCGTCCAAGCCAATGAACGCAAGCGTTAGCTCCCAGCCGCCGCCGCCCGTCTGCTGCTGGGTCACGAGGACATGGACGTCGGCGTCCTGCCGGTCGCGCACCCAGTTGACGAACGCGATCTCACGGCGGAAGTGATCGAAGTCGCAGTAGAAGGTGTTGCAGTCGAGAAAGACGCCCAGGACTTGCTCCGTCGCCGGTTCCTGTGCGGGTGCGGCGAGCGGTACGGCGAGGAGCGTCCCCGCGAGCCAGAACCTGAGAGATGGCTTGGACATGTGACGGCCTCACCGTGAAGGGCCCAGACACAACGACGGGTACCGGGGGAGGGCAGAACTCACCTGTTAGACGCGCGAGCGACGGGAAGCGTTGCGCGTCGGGTGGCGATGGAAAGGTAGCGTGCCCTCGAGCGTTGAGGCAGGCCGTGCGGACCGTCCCCGCCCGTACACGCAGCGCGGCGCTCCGTGGGCAGGTCAGTGTTTCGTCAATACCCGACCCGCCAACGTTCCCGTGAACCCACCGCCATCGACCGCGAGTTGCCCGTTCACCAGGACGGAGACCATTCCCTCACTCAGATGATGCGGATCGCTGTACGTGGCCTTGTCGGTGATCGTGTCCAGATCGAACACCACCAGGTCCGCGATCTTGCCGACCTGGATCAGACCACGATCTGGGATGCCGAATACGGTCGCCGGCAGGCTCGTCATGCTGCGAATCGCGCTGGCAAGATCGATGATGCCCTTCTCCAACACGTACACGCGGATCTTTCGGGGAAACGCGCCGTAGACTCTCGGGTGCGGAACCCC
>JBDHAB010000009.1:0-86602 GCA_039588295.1 Gemmatimonadota bacterium | reverse complement strand
CAGAATGGTCCGGGAATTTCCGCTCCAGGACACGCTCGCAGACAGCGACGGGAGAAACGTTCCGAACCCCGCGCGAACATCCGCTCCCGAAGCACTCGCCTGCGCGAGCGCGCGCCGGTACGCCGGACTCCGCTCCCTCGCGAGGTCCAGTGCCTCGTCGAGTGTCAAGACCGCCGCCGGCTGCTGCGCGAACACCGGCGGAGGGGCCAGCGCCACGACCGCTGCCGTCAGCCACACGAGGCATCTCATTGTGGCCTCCCACCTTCCGTCTGGACGCTCTCAACGAGCCGCACCCGGGCATCGTGGATGAGCGTGTAGTGGCCATCGGTGAGCACGCGTTCGCCCGCCTCGACCATCTCGGTTTCCGGATCGACGACGATCTCCACCAGTGAATCGTTTGCGAGTCCGGTCGTCACGTACCGCCACTTCGCCAGCCCAACATCACCTTCGCCCTGGAACACGAACAGCATGGTACGCCGGTCACGCTCGAGGATGGCGGTACGCGGCACCAGCACACGGTTGGGAAGCTTGGTGGCCTCGAGCGAGACCCGGGCATACATCCCCGGTAGAATGCGCCCGTGCGGGTTGGGCACCCGTACCGTCACTCGGGCAGTGCGCGTGTTCTGCTCCACCACGGGATTGATCGTCTGGATCCTGCCGGCGAACGCCTCGCCGGGGAACGCCGCGAACGATACCGTCGCACCACTGCCGGCCCGGAGCAGCCCAACTTCGCTCTCCAGCACCTGCACCACGACCCTCACGGGATTGAGGTCGACCACCGTGAGGAGATCGTCGCCGATGCGAACCGGCTGCCCGACGAAGATGTTCACCGTCGCCGCCCTGCCGGCGAACGGTGCTACGATACGCGTCCGAGCAAGTCGGAGTTGCGCCTCCCGCAGCGCCAACTCCGCATCCTCCAGTCCACTCTTCGCCCGAGCGATTCGCGCGCGTTCGGCGCGTATATCAGGGTCTTCGATCTGATCGTCAAACAGCGTTAGCTCGCGAAATGTGGCTTGCGCCATGGAGAGCTGCGCCTGCGCACGTGCGGCCGCCAGCGCGTATTCCGTCGTATCGATTTCCACCAGGAGTTGCCCGGCACCAACCCGATCATTCTCACGGACCCGTACCCCCATGATGCGGCCCTCGACCTGCGCGAGCAGCCGGGCCTGCTTCTCGGCCGCCGCCTGTGCCGCGGCCGCCACGGAGATCACCAGGGTGTCCCGCACCACCGTCGCACCCTCCACCGGAATTGGCACGTCTGTGGAAAACGTGCGCGCCGAGGAGACAGAGTCCGCCCCACCCTCGGGGACGACGGCGCGGGAGTTACCTTCGCCCTCGGAGCCGTCCGATGCGCTGATCCGCCAGTAGATCCCGCCAGCCAGAGCCAACACCACGACGACGACCGCCGAGATGCCGAAGACCTTGCGGAGCGTGGCCATATCGCCTCACCCGTTTCTTCCCGGTGTTCGTTAGAGGTACCCGCGTCGGTCTAAAGCTATTCAAATTGACCGAACCTGGGGTCCGTCCTTCACTAAGACGCGCGGGGAGGACGATTAGTTGCGCGGGAAGGTGGACGGTGGCTGGTGTAGCGCTCGATGTACTCCTTCACCCTGAGCTTCCGCGCCGTATTCTCGGAGGTCATGTACCGCACTTTGCCGAGGACGGGACGCTCGGGACCCCACGGTCGGTCGTAACGCCCGAGCACCCAGAAGATCCCACTGTAGGAGTTCGGGTCGCGCCCGTCCAGCGCGTAGCGATTGTTGAGTTCAATCATGATCTCCAGGGCGAGTTCGGGAGACGGCGACCACTCGAGGATCTTCTTGCCCCACAGCATACGCAGGTAGTTGTGCATGCGGCCCTCCGTCAGCAGCTGCCGCTGCGCCGCATTCCACAACGCGTCATGGGTGCGCGCTTCCTCGAACTCCTCCAGCGAGTACACATACGGTCGCACGTCATCCGCGTGAGCTTCCAGCGTTGCACGAGCCCATTCCGGCAGCGAGCCATACTCGGCGTACTTGGGCTCGAGCGCGCACATGTTGTAGCCGAGCTCACGCCACGTGATGAGCTCATCGAGGAACGATTCGGCACTCTCGCTGATCCCCCACCAGCCGCTGCGTCTTCCACGGGCCCCAGGGTTCACCCGGTCCGGGGACCAGGACTCCGCCTGGAGCACTGCGTGCACGGCTTCGTGAGCGGAGATGTGGCCGAAGTGCAGGTACGGTGAGAGCCCACTGGCCGCGTCGCTGTCGGGATGGTTACGAAGCTCTGCGTACTCCGCGAGGCGGTGCGAGACGAACGCAGTGAGCCTCTCCGAGGCGGCTGCGCTTCCCCCACTGACGCTCGCCGCGCTCACGCTCTGATCGATCGGAAACTGGTCGAGTGGGGCCGCGCTCCGCAGCAGACGCGCAATATCAGTGGGTTTCCACCGCCGGGTCACGGAGGCCGGCAGCTTGGGGAGGCGCGGTAGGCGCGTGCCGCGCAGAGGATTGGCCACAGGAGAGACCGGATGGTGGTCCGGCAGCTGTGCGTGCACGAACCGTCTGAACTGAAACGCCGTCTTGAACACGGTGGTCGACGCCGTGAGCGGCAGGAGTCCGTTGGAGTCCACCGCGTCAACTTGGGTTGCGACCTGCGCGCCTGCCGCTGTGAGCATCCGCGGGTGGAAGAACGCCGGAGATTCGTCTGTCACCACCACGCAAGCGCGCTCCGCGAGCGCCGCAAGCAGGCCCTTGCCGGCATCCGCTTGGGGCTCGACGTAGGGGAAGTACGCTACTCCCCGGTCCGCAAACCTCCGAGCGTTGTCCATCATCCCGTCCAGGACGAACTGATGGACCCTGACACTCGCCCACCGGTATCCAGCCCGAAGCGGCTCAAACACGAGGAGCGGCTTCCGCAGCTTCTTCGCCCACGCGACCGCGTGCTCCAGGGCGAAGTTCCACGAGGTCCGTCGCTGGGCGGTCATCCAGTACAGAACGTACTCGCCCTCGGGGCAAACCGACTTCCCGTTGATGTTGCGCACCCGACCTGGCGGAGCGAAACCCATGTAACCTGTTCCACGACAAAGGATTGGACGTTAGCGAGCCCACACAGCACCGCAGCGGCTCCACGTCAATGTTGCTAATAATATGTCCAGGACATAAACTAAACGACATGGCGGATAGAGGCAAACTGGTGTTGGTGACCGGGGCAACCGGCTACGTTGGCGGCCGTCTGCTCCGCGCCCTCGGCGAACGGAACATCCGGGTCCGGTGCCTTGCTCGGCGCCCCCAGGTTCTCCGCTCCCGGGCGTCGCCGTCGGTTGAGGTGGTCGCCGGCGATGTTCTGGACGCCGCGACCTTGCGCACGGCGCTGGAGCACGTACACACCGCGTACTACCTCGTTCACAGCATGGCGGCGTCCGGAGATTTTGCCGACCAGGATCGCCGTGCGGCGGAGACGTTCGCCGATGCCGCCGCCAGGGCTGGAGTCCAGAAGATCGTCTACCTCGGGGGACTCGGCCGAGGAGCGGGGCTCTCCAAGCACCTCGCCAGCCGGCACGAGGTGGGGCGTATCCTGCGGGAATCCCGCGTGCGCACCCTCGAATTCCGTGCCTCGATCGTCATCGGATCGGGAAGTCTCTCCTTCGAGATGATTCGCGCCCTGGTCGAGAAGCTCCCAGTCATGGTGACACCCCGCTGGGTCCGGGTGCCCGCGCAGCCCATCGCCATTGAAGACGTGATCGCGTATCTCGTGGCGGCGCTGGATCACGAGATGTCTCAAAGCGAAGTGCTCGAAATTGGCGGCGCCGACAAGGTGTCGTACGGCCGGATCATGCAGGAGTATGCCGCCCAGCGTGGCCTGACCCGCATCATGATTCCCGTGCCGCTGCTCACGCCGAGGCTGTCCAGCTTGTGGCTGGGTCTGGTGACTCCGATTTACGCCCGGGTGGGCCGGGAACTCGTCGACAGTCTGCGCAACCCGACCGTGGTGCATGACGACCGAGCAATCCGCACGTTCCCCGTGCGGCCGCGCGGCGTCCGCGACTCCATCGCCCGAGCACTCGTGAACGAAGACCAGGCGCTGGCTGTGACCCGGTGGTCCGACGCCCTTTCCTCCGGCGCAGAGCGGCGCCCGTGGGGCGGCGCGCGGTTCGGCTCGCGCATTGTAGACTCCCGTGTCGCCCGGGTCCCTGCTGCGCCGCATCAGGCGTTCAGGCCCATACGGCGCATCGGGGGGCATGTTGGCTGGTACTTTGGCGACGCGCTGTGGCGGCTTCGCGGCTTCCTCGACCTCCTGGTGGGGGGCGTCGGCGTGCGACGCGGACGGAGAGACCCGGAGCAGCTGGAGCCGGGAGACACGGTCGATTTCTGGCGGGTGGAGGCCGTGGAACCGGACCGGCTGCTCAGGCTCTCGGCCGAGATGAGACTTCCGGGCCGCGCATGGCTGCAGTTCGAAGTGGACGGACACGACACGGAATCGACCATTCGACAAACCGCGATCTTCGATCCTGTCGGACTCTTCGGACTCCTCTATTGGTATGGTCTTTACCCACTGCATACTATGGTATTCCGCGGCATGCTTCGCGGCATTGCCCGTGCCGCCACGCAGGCTGCAAACAGAGAGGCAGCCGGTGTGGAAGAAGCTCCTATGCCGCGGAACGGAGGCCGCTGACGCAACACCGGGTCACGCTTTCTATCTTGTCGGTCTTCTAGCCCTAACCGTCAGTCCTCACTCTCGGATTCCCGTGCGATGCGCCAACGCCCGAAGCCCATCCTCGTCCTGAGCAAGTGCCTCGAGCTGGACGCCTGTCGGTACAACGGGCAGCTGATCCGTGCGCCCTTCGTGCTCACGCTGATGCCGTTCGTGGAGCTGAAACCGACGTGTCCTGAGGTCGAGATCGGCCTTGGCGTGCCCCGCGATCCCATTCGCTTGGTGCGGCGCGAGGCCGGTCTCCAGCTGCTCCAGCCGTCTACCGGCCGCGACGTGACGGCCCCAATGCAGCAGTTCAGCGACACGTTTTTGGGATCCCTGGGTGACGTGGACGGTTTCATTCTCAAGAGCCGGTCGCCGTCCTGTGGGATCAAGGACACCAAGGTGTATGCGGGGAAGGAGCAACAACCCTCGGGCAAAGGCCCCGGCCTGTTCGGCGGCGCGGTGCTCGCGCGGTTCCCCGATGCGGCGATCGAGGACGAGGGCCGTCTCACCAACTTCCGTCTTCGTCACCACTTTCTCACGAAGCTGTTCGCTCACGCGGCGTTCCGGGAGCTGCGACAAAGGCCGTCCATGCGCGCGCTCGTGGCGTTCCACACCGAGAACAAGTTCATGCTGATGGCGTACCATCAGACCGAGATGCGTGCGATGGGACGCATCGTGGCCAATCCGGCCAAGCGGCCGATTGGCCCGGTGCTGGACGCCTACGCCGATCACCTGTGGCACGCGTTGGCGAAACCGCCGCGCTACACGTCGAATGTCAACGTGCTGATGCACGCGCTCGGATACGTTTCTGATGGTCTCACGGCGGGGGAGAAACGCCATTTCCTCGAGATGCTCGACGAATATCGCAGCGGACGCGCCACCCTTGCCGGTCCGTTGGCGATTCTCCAATCCTGGATCGCACGATTCGGCGAGGCCTACCTCGCCCAACAAACGTACCTGGAACCCTACCCACCCGAACTGATGGACCTCCGCGATTCCGGACGGGGCAGTTAGCGCCCGCGGCCCGGGTATTCGGACGAACGAGGTATCAACGGATGGCCGCAAGACAACATCCTCGCGATGTAATCGTCCGGTGCTCCGGCGAGCGCCATCGCGTTCGGTTGGCCCCCGGTCGGTTCTGGGCTGCGGCCCGATGCCCGACCTGCCGCGCGAAGGTGGACCCGACGCGGCTGTGGCGCTGCCGCACCGCGCTTCTCAACCTCAGAGCGCCAGCGGCTCCGGACGTTCGGCAGCGTGTCCTATGGTGGGCGGTGCTCGGCTATCTCGCGCTGGCATTCGTTTCGACCGCGTGCCTCTGGTGGCTGAGTGACCGGTGGTGGCTCGCAACGACCCTGCTCTTTGGGCCGAGGTGGCTGTTGCTGCTGCCGCTTCTCGTCCTCATTCCCCTCGCCGTGCGATGGGACCGGCCAGTTCTCGCTCCGCTCGTCCTGAGCTTCCTGGTCGTGCTTGGCCCGGTCATGGGATTCCGCACCGGCTGGCGCAAGCTGCTGACGTCGCCAGACTCCGAGCGCGACATTAAAGTGGTGAGCTTCAATGCCCGAGGCGGCCTAGGGGTTTCGAGGGCCACTACCGAACTCATGCTCGATTGGGAAGCCGACATCGCGGCGTTCCAGGAGTGCAGAGGACCGCTGCAGTACGCGATCCAACAGTTGCGAGATTGGAATACCGATGTGACCGATGGGCTCTGTCTTATCAGCCGATTTCCAATTACCACAGTGGAGCAGATGGAGCGGGATGCGTTCCAGGTGGCCGGCGGGTCCGCGTTGGTCGTGACCTATCGCCTCGACGTGAGAGGCCAGCCGGTCACCTTCACCAACGTGCACCTAGAGACGCCACGGGCGGGACTCGAGCGAATCCGGGCCGGAGAGCTGGACGAGGGAATCCCCAAGCTCCAGGAGAAGTCGTCCCTGCGCGAGATCGAGCTGCGCCGCGCACGCCGATGGGTGGAGGAGTTCCCTCGTCCCCACATCGTGGTCGGGGATTTCAACACTCCGCCCGAAAGCCCGATCTATCGAGCGGCGTGGTCAAGCTGGCAGAACGCGTTCTCCGTGGCCGGGCGGGGGTTCGGGGGCACTCGCCTCAGCGGGTGGATTCGGGTACGTATCGATCATATCTTAGTCGATCAGAGCTGGAGGGTGATCGACTCCAAGGTCGGTGACGACGTCGGTTCCGATCATCTACCGGTTCTCACCACGCTCCGATGGAAATATCCACTGTAACGCCACCGACCGTGCGAGCCACCTGTTGAAGGCCTCCGCCTTCATCTGCGTGCGCTCGGCACGACTAGCGCCGATCGAGGCTGCCCGCCACGCATGATGCCGAGGGCCCCTACTTCGCCTCGTTACCTGCAACCGGCCCCGGCCGTCTCTCGGACAGGCCGGTCTGCGGAGTCGGTGATCGCGACACCCCAGCACAAGTGGCGTGATCCAGATCACATAGCCTTGTCGAGGCCGCACTTAACATCCGCCGGGCCGGGTCGTCGGACTGTGAAACGGCGGGTGTGGCCCGCCAAGGCACGGAACCCAACGAGGTAGGTAATCATGCTGAGCATTCGAGGACGCGGGGTCGTCGCTGCACTCTCCGGACTGTTCCTGTTCGCCGCCTGTAGCGACTCGTCGAGTCCGGCAGGTGGGGACGAGGCGACGATCACACAGGACGTGGCGGCCTATGTGGCCGACCTGACAGCCGACGACATCGTGTTGATGACGACCTTCGCCGATCCGCTACTTGGTGCAGGTCCGTTCGCCGCCCCACCGTTCGACGGCAACGTCAGCTACACACGAGAAGTGACCTTCTTTGACGAATTCGGGGACCCGATGGATGCGTTCCATCGGCTGCTCACGGAATCAGTGAACATTGTGGTCGCGCTCGAAGGCTCTCGGAGTCGCACGGGGCAGCGAGGCACGATGTCCATGACGGTGTCACGGAATCGTGATATGACGGTCTCCGGGCTCCTTGATGAGGAAACCGAGCGCACATGGAACGGTACCGGCAGCTCAGACGTCAACCGCGTCCGCCAGTCCGACGAGTTCGGTGACCGGACCTACGACATGAGCTCGAGCACCACCGTCACCGACGTGGTGGTCCCGGTGCCTCGCAATAGCGGCTGGCCGATTTCCGGCACCATCCATCGTGAGATCACCGTGCAAGTCGTGTCCGGGCTCGAGGATCCGAGGACGCGCGAACGGATCGTCGATGTCGTATTCAACGGAACCCACCTGGTGGATATCACGATTAACGGTGAGCTGTGTCAGCTGGATCTAGAGATTCGCGAGGTGACCTGCCCCAGCGGGTAGCACGCGCAGCGATTGGCTCCGTCGTTTCCCGATGAGGGAGACCGTGCGGGCAGGTTCGGGAAGCCGAACCTGCCCGTCTTCGTTCTGTCTCGCAGGCAGAGTCGCCGCTGTGGTGCTATGGCTCGTCCAGCAGGAAGGTCTCCGGATTTTCACGGATGAACCGCACTCTCAAAGGCGCCAGTGTCTGGTCCAGCCGGTTGAACTCCTCGTCGAGCTCGCCAAACTGCGTCCGCTCAGTGGCCAGGAAGAAGGCATCCCAGCCCCCGTTCTCCATGAGCATCTCCCGACCGGGACGCTCGATGGAATCGACGGAAATTGCCTTCTGCATTAGGGCGGCGTGCTTGCGGGCCTCAATCGTTTGCAGGCTGGCGAGCGCCTCCTGTGCCGACGCCCGATCCACGTTCCAGAAGTACTGGAGGAAGCCGCCGTTCGTCACCTCGGCTTCGAGGAGCCAGGTGGAATACACGGTCAGTGCCCCTGACGGCACCTCGTCTCGCAGCCGTGCCCAGTCGCCCTGGTAGCTCGCCAGCAGCATGACCATCTGCTCTACCACGGCCCCCTCCACTCGGTCATCCGGCAGCTCGCGCAGTTCGGCGGGAGTGAGCGCCCATTCGGTGGGGAGCTCTGCCCCACGAAACAACGACGGCATCACTCTGCCCGAGACGAGCCATCCGTATGCGCCCACGGGCGCGAGCAGGAGCGCCCCATACACCGCGGCACCGCCGATTCGCATAACGGCTGACGGCGCGCGCGACTCGAGGTGTTCGAGCACGGATCTAGCCAAGAGGAACCGCCGAGCACGCGACGCGGACGAGAACGCCGCCTGACTGAGCGTGCGAAAGACGGCTCGCACCTTTCTCGGTCGCTCGGCGTTCGGAGGTACCCGTTTCGCAAGCGCGCGGGCGACCCTGCCCCATCGCCACTTGGTCGGGATCGCGATCGCCGTCAGCACAGCGAAGACGCCGAGAATCGGATCCTCGAGCAGAATCGCTCCCGCGCCGAAGAGCCCGGCGCTCAGTGCCAACAGGAGCGCCTGGGCGAGTGGCATCCGGCCCAGAAAGAGCGTCTCGATGATCCGGCCGCCGTCAAGCGGGGCGAACGGCAGCAAGTTGAGGTAGTTGAGGACCAGCGCGAGAACGGCGAGCTCGAAGAGCCACGAGGGAGCCGAAAGCAGCCAGGACGGCGCGACGTAGAGGTACAGCACGAGATAGACTAGCCCAAAGGCCAACCCAGGCGCCGGGCCCAGGAGCAGGACAATGACACGCTCGAGTGCCGTTGCGTCGTCTTTGCGCCCGACCGCTGCTCCACCGAGAAACGGCACGAACAGTATTCGTCGGTCGCGGTAACCGAAGATCTTCATGCCGATCAAGTGGCCCAACTCGTGGATGAACACTACCGCGAGGAGCAGTGGGACCATGCGCCACGAGAACAGCCACCCAAACACGAGCACGAACCCTGCCGCGCTCAAGCAGAACCAGAGCAACTTCCCATGCGTCGAGCGCTGGCGCGCCCGCTCCGCGGCCTCAAACTGCTCGTAGGCGAAGGCATCCGCGGCGATCTTCGCCGGTTCGTCGGAGGCGCTGAACGGGTGCTCCCGACGCGCCGTGGCATGTGCCACGCGCCGCGTGCCCTTCAACACGCTCGTGGCAAACCGCCACGCAGCGGCTGGATTCATCCGCCAGGTCTCGAGCGCCTCGGCCTGCCGCATGTCTCCCGAATACTCCAGGTGATCCAGGGTGTGGGAGAGGGCCTGTTCCTCCCGTGCCGCGAACTCGTCGGGATGGAGTTGCACTGGGACGTCTTCGGTTGGCCTACCCGCGATCGCCTGGAGATGCGCCTCCCACTGGCTCGCTACGTCGTTCAGATAGTGATCGTGGCACTCCCAGTCGGGCGGAAAGGAGAACGCGAGGTGCTCGAGACTATCGAAGGTCGCGACCACAGCTCCACTTTGGTAGGCGGTCGTGAACGCCACGTCGAACACTCTGGCGCCGTTCTCGAAGGCCGAAGGCATTGCCTGCGCGTAGGTGTTCGTCTCCGGATGTACGAACACGAGATACGGACGGCGCATCTCGTTCATCATCATGCCGTCCGTCCATTGCGCGTGGGAATACTCGAATCCCAGCGCGCCGAGCGTCCTTCCCATCGCCTCAAAGACGGGGCGGAGGATTTCTGGGAAGCTGTCCGGCTCGGTGATTTCCACGGTGGGTGGGCGAAAGCGGAACTCCAGCACGCGGAGCCACGCGTACACGCGCGGCACCATCGTCAGTGCGACGAGAAGACCGATGACGAGGGCGACCGTTGTCTCCATGATCACTCAAGCGAGGGGCGTCCGAGCGCTCGGAATCGAGCCGTTCGGGTGTTCCTAGCTTTACCCGCCGGGTCGCCTCTGGACCGTGACGTCAGTCACAACTCGGCGCGCCCTCCGCCCCGTCGCCCGCCGGGCCACGAGCGGGCCCCGTCTGGCCGGTCGAAGCTGGATGTCCCACGTGCCACCCGTCCTGTCCCAAAGGGGGTCTAACGGGGTGCCGTTCCTTGCCGCATGATTGGGATGGCCCCCAGGACGACATGGTCCGATCATGACGGTTCCCATTGAGGCGATCGCCGAGAGCCGCGCCTCGGTTCACCCCGCCCGATGCGCCAGTCGAACGGAGGGCCTGGTCCCACCTAGGACCCGCCACCGGTCGACGAGAACTGACGCAGAATCTGCGGAGCGTGGATATGGCTACTCGCGGCCCTGACGCTCAGACTGACACCGCTTCCTTCGTGCTCCTTGGTGACCAGCCGCACCGTGCATCGAGTGACCCTCTGGAGTTCGACGGCATGGCTACCGGCCTCGCGTCCCTCATCCATGGATCGAGCATCTCCACGCCGCTTACCGTGGGTATCAGGGCGCCGTGGGGCATGGGCAAAAGCACGCTCATGTACAAGCTTCAGCGTCGGCTCCAGGACAAGGACACCAAGACCGTCTGGTTCAATGCTTGGACGTTTGAGGGCCAGGACGTGTTGGAGGGCCTGGTCAAATCGGTGTTGGAGCAACTCGACCCGAATCTCCTCCGGCGGGTCCTGCGCAACAAGAAGCTTCGTGCAACACTGCGGGCTGTGGTGACGATCGTCGCGGGTTGGCTGCGCGTCGGTAACGCCGTCGATCGCCTGTGGGGTGCGATTTCCGCCGATCCCCGGGCCCGCAACCAGCTCCAGCAGGTACTGGAGCAGGCCATGGAGGAATGGCTCGCGACCGTGCCCGGGCCGACCGGAAAGCACCTCATTGCCATCTTCATCGACGATCTGGACCGCTGCTCACCGGAGAATGTGTTCCACGTCTTCGAGGCGATCAAACTCTACCTGCATGCTCCGGGCTTCGTCTTCGTCATAGGCTTCGACCCAGGAATCGTGTCGGAGTCGATTCTCCAGCAGAAGAAGTACAGCACGAGAATCACCAGCGGTCAGTATCTGGAGAAGATTATCCAGATCGACTACAACATCCCCCGTCCCAACGAGCAGCAGATCTCCAGGTTGTTCGCGGAGTACGTTGCCGGCTCTGGCACCGGACGTCTGCTTCGCGAGGCGGAAGGACAACTCATCATCGACGGCAGCAACCGCAACCCCCGCCGCATCAAGCGATTCATCAACCGGTTCGTCCTCGAGCATGCACTCGAAAAAGATTCCGCTACCTATCCTCCCGAGATCCTGATCAAGGCGCTCATGCTGCAGATGTACTTTGGAGACTTCAGCAACCTGTTTGCAGAGGGAATGCGCAAGAATCCCGTCGATGAGTTCACCGACTACCTGGAGGCGCAGGCGCTGTTGCGGGGGGAGTCACTCGACAACCCAAAGCTGGCCGAAGTGATGCAGTTCTACGACCTCGTAGTCCCTGAGGCACAAGCCGGGATCGAGGCGGCTCGCGGAAACCTGGACGAAAGCGTGCCCGAGGAGTTCCGCCGCCTAGCCAAGAACCGTGACTTTGCTGCCCTCGTTGAGAGTCTCGACGGGAACGCGAAGGAGTTGATTGCCCAGCGGATCCTTCGCAAGCGCGCGGCCGGAGAGTTCCTCGATGAAGCGGCCGAGGAGGCGGTGAGGCCATCTGGGGGTGTCGCGGCCGATCTCACACCCCTCAGGATTCTGTGGGTCGATGACAAACCGGAGGACAACACGTCAGCAATCGAACGAATCCAGCAGATGGGCGCGACGGTCGAAACGGTCACCGACGGAGAGGTCGCTGGGAAGTTCTTGGCGAGTCGCTCCGGGTGGGCAAACGTCGTGATCAGCGACGTCCAGAGAGAAGGTAGCAAGGAGGCAGGCTTCGACGACGCGGCCATGTTCAAGTCGAACAAGCTGTTCGACGGCCCAATCGTATTCTACACCGGAAGGGTCACCGGCCGCCGCCGCAAACGGGCTGACGAATTGAGCGCGTGGATCACCAGCAGTCGCCAGGAGCTGTTCGAGCAGCTCCAGGCTCTCAGCTACCGATTCGCGCCGCCCGAGGGGAAGATCCGACCGGTATCGGCATCCTGACGCGGAGTGATGTGAACGGTCTCGGAAGACCGCTACGGCTAAGACCTGTGAGCTACGGGAGGGAGTCATGCCAAGAGGTGATCACGCTCGACTTGCAGCCCGGTTCGCACCCGTCTTCTCGCACAAGGTCTCAGACGAGTGGCGGGCTGCCGACCAATTCACTCGTGTTGATTTTGCTGGTCCGCTGACCGAGATCGCGCAGAATCCCAAGAAGCTGTTCGCGCTCGATCCCAACCACGAGTTCGACGATCCGACGGTGTACTACAGCGTGTGCGAGACGACGACGCACTGCTTTTTCGTCTACGCCGTGTACCACCCGTTCGACTGGTGGAAACGCGTTTCGCCCACGAACCTGTACGACGCGATCCGAGACCGCGTAGACGAGCACGCCCACGACATGGAGGGAGCGCTCGTCGTGGTGCGGAAGGTGCCGGAGCGCATCGTGGACGGGCGGCGACGGAAGGCGGAGCTAGTGGTCGACGGGCTCGTGACCGTAAGTCATAGGGATTTCTATCTCTATACGCAGCCACGGATCCCCATCAAGAAGGGTCGGTCCGAACCTGCGCCCGGCACCCCATCACTCCGCGTCGTCAAGTTCAACGAAACGGTCGACGGTACCATCTGGCTCGACAAGGACACTGGTCGGATCAAGCTGTACGTACAGTCTCGAGGGCACGGTATCCGTGGCGATCATAACTCGTGGGGCGGCGGTAGCCGGGTGTGGTATTACCGGCTCAAGGGAATTGGGGGCGATCCCAGCGAGCTCAATAACGACGACGAGACACACGTATTCAAGTACGAACTCGAGGATCTCTTCAAGCCCAAGGGTCTCTGGGACCGCCGATATGACGAGAAGGTGTTCCGCCAGGCCGAGGGCGGTCAGTGGGGGTTCACGTGCTTCGACAAGCTCACCAAGGGGAAGCTCGTTGCAAGCTCGGCGAACCCCCCGTGGGGCTGGAACGATCACAACGATCCGAGCCCGATCGGCGAGATCGCGACCAATCCCGCCTGGTTCATCACGCGCTACGCGCAGGGGTGGGGGCCGGTGAGCCAGAAGTACATGCGGAACCCGTACCTGGAGATCGGGAAGGGCTGACCTCCCAGCGGACGGAGTCGTGAGGCGGTGACTCCTGGCGTGCTACGTGGGCATTGCTAGGAACGCCGCGAGGAGAGACCATGCCAAAGCACAGCGAGCAAGTCGCACGCCTCCACGCTGAGGCGCCGCTGACGGACGTCCATATCCACCCGTCCCTCAAAGCCTACCTGTTCCGGCGGAACCTATGGCGACACTACTGGTCGGGAAAGAAGTTCGATCCGTTCTCCAGCCGCAGTGACTTCAAGATGCTGGAGGCGGGCGGGGTGGGCGTCATCTGGGCCGCGCACCACCTCCCAGAACTCGACCTATTCCGCCAGTGCTATTGGATGAAGCTCGCAGGTTGGCTCATGCTGCCCGTCTACCGGAAAATGGTCACGGGCAGCCGCATGGATCGCGTGCTCGAGATGATCGGCAGCCTGGAAGAGGAGATCCATCGGAAGCCCGAGCGGATCGAGCTTGCTCGCAACGTCGCTGACGTGCGGCGCATTCGCTCTGAGAAGAAGATCGCCGTCGTGCACGCGATCGAAGGCGCACACGTGCTCGAGGGGAACGTCGACAACCTCGATCGGCTGGCGGATCGTGGGGTCGCGATGCTCACTCTGACCCACTTCTTCGATCACAACGTCGCGGCGCAGGTGGTGAGCCTGCCTGACAGCTACTTCGTCAACAAGATCTGCCGGTTCGACTTCAGTTGGCGACACCCCGAGGCGTTGACCGACTACGGCAAGGAGGTCGTGCGCCGAGCCGGACAACTCAAGATCCTGGTCGACGTCACGCACTGCACGCTGGAGGCTCGGCAGGCGGTGTACGTCGAGATCGGCCGCACGCGGCCCATCATCGCGAGCCACGTCGGGGTGCAGCACATCAATCCGGACGTCTACAATCTTCGTGACGAAGAGATCCAGGAGATCGCCGCGGGCGGCGGACTCATCGGCGTGATCTTCTTCAACTACTGGCTCGATCCACGCGACCCAAAGAAGGGCCTCGACCCCATCTGGAAGACCATCGAGCACATCCACAGTGTCACGGGGTCGTTCGACCACATTGCGCTGGGCACGGATTTCGACGGCTTCACCGATCCGCCGGACGACGTCGAAGATTCATCCGAGATGGGAGTCGTGACACAGATGCTCCTGGACCGTGGCGTGCCGGAAGCGGACCTGCTCAAGATTCTCGGGGGGAATGCGCAGCGGGTGCTGGAGGTGGGGTGGCGGTAACTCCCCTGGTGGCCGAGCGCCAGCCACCGCATGGCCGGAGGTACAGATGGATCTGAACACCGTCCTTACTTCGGAAGCCAGGTATATCCAGCAACGGCGTCGTCTCGCTGTGCCACACGAAGAGGCATATGCAGACCGTGCCGAATACGTTGGCCTCGCACTCTCTGGTGGGGGCATACGATCCGCGACTATCAACCTTGGCGTTCTGCAGGCCCTGAGCGAGCTGAGCATCCTGCCAAGGGTCGATTACCTCAGTACCGTTTCCGGAGGTGGGTATATCGGTTCGGCACTCTCCTCTTTGCTGTCGATCAAACAGAACATCGAAGACGCGTCACGACACGGAAGCAATGATCAGTTCGTGTTCATTCCGCCCGATCAGCCGCAGTCGGATCAACCAGTTTTTACACCTGCGTGGGAGAGCTTTCCCTTCAATCCGAGTGGCGAGAAATCCGGCCATCCCGGTGGTGACTTGACTGGGAAGACCATAGTGGAACATCTCAGAACCCACGGCGATTTTCTGATTCGTCGAAAGCGGCTGTTCAGCCGTGACGTCCTGAGGACCGTTGGGGCACTCCCCGGCGGAATCTTCTATCACCTGCTTGTGTTCACCCTGCTGCTGGTAGCAGTCGCAGGCGCCTTCATGATGCTCCTGCAATTCCTCATCGAGGATACGTCGCCAATTCCCATCGACGCAGTGGCATATCTTCGGGGACTGCTGGGGCTCGACTTGTCAGTTTCATGGCAGCATCCGCTGCTCCTTTCCGTGGGGAGCGGCGTCGCTGTGTTGCTTCCTGCCATGCTACTGACCGGTTGGCTGTGCTGGCGCCTACCAGACAGCCGGTTCAGGCAAGCTGGACGTTCAATTGAAGAGACACGCGGGGCCCGGTCAATATGGATCTTGGTGGTAATCGCGATTCTGTTGGCACTAATTCTCACCATCCTACGAGGGCGCTTGCCCGGCGATCAGTGGGTGGTGCTCGCAATTCCTTTCGGCGTGTTCGCGGGAGGCTGGCTGCTTACCCTCGCACTGCACGCCGTGGTCTCGGTTCTGCCACGGTTTGGGCGGAATGACCGCTCCCGTTTTGCAGCGTGGAAGGGTGTATTCCACTACCTCATGTTCTTTGCAGGTGCCGTGGCGCTCTTCCCCCTGGCAATCCGCTGGCTCGCGGATGTCGAAGATTTGCGAATCACGGGCGGCCTCTCCTGGGTAGCCAGTGTCGTAGCCACCGGCTTCCTGTCGGCAAAACCCGGCGAAGGCAAGCTCGACGCCAGCAAATGGACTGCAATCCTCCGAGCGCTCTGGGCCCGTGCGCACAAGGTACTGTTGGCGATCGCAGTCGCGGTTCTCATTCTCGGTGGGTTCCTCCTTCTCTGCGCGGGTATCTCCCAGATCAGCGACCCGTCCGACCCGACCAGTTTGCTGCGCGTGAGACTCCTCGTCCTCGGAGTCTCGCTCGCGTTCTTGGCCTTAGGCTATTGGTTGGATTTCAATAAACTCTCCCTGCACTACTTCTATCGTGATCGCCTCGTAGAGGCGTACCTGCAAACCACCGGAAAGATCCAGGATCAGGACCCCCGAAACGGACTCGATCTCAAGCGGGACAATGCGGAAATGCCGTTGACCCACTTGCATGGCACGGCAGCTGGGACAGGAGCGGAACCGGCCTGGCATGTTCGAATCGGCCAGTTTCTACGGCGTATCACACCTTTTCGTGGCTTCGGCCGTGAGTCCGTAGAGGAACCGGAGGAACCGTGTGTCACCCCCGGACCGTACCATTTGTTGGTGACGTGCCTCAACCTGACGGGTAGCCGTGACATGACGCGTCGTACCCGAAGAGCCGACCACTTCATCTTCTCCAAGATGTATTGTGGATCGGAGACAACTGGCTACATGCAGACTGCACGGTACCGCAGCGGCGAAACAAAGCTCGCCCGAGCGATGACGATATCTGGTGCGGCGGCCACTCCGTCGATGGGGGCACGGACGTTTTTCGCACAAGCATTTGCCATGACCCTCTTCAACATCCGCCTGGGACAGTGGGCCGAGAATCCCAGGTACAAAGGCGGCAAGTTCGCATACCGACAGGAAAACCTGATCTTCTGGCCCTTCTACCTGTTCAAGGAGCTGTTTGGGTCAGCCGACGCGCGGCGTAGGCTTGTCTATCTCTCCGACGGTGGCCACACGGGCGACAACGTCGGAATTCGACCACTGCTTCAGCGTCGCTGTCGGCTCATCATCGCGGTTGACGCGGAGTGTGACCGAGATTTGTCCTTCGGCTCCTTTGCAGAGGCCATGCGTCAGGCATACATCGATGAGGGTGTACAGATCGATATCGATCTGGGGCGCATCAGGTTGCAGCCTGATGCGTCAACTAGCCGTTGCCACTTCGCAGTGGGTAAGATTACCTACCCGGCTTCCAAAGAGAAAAAAGCATCCCACGGTTGGCTGATCGTGCTCAAGTCGTCGATGACAGGCAATGAGCCGGAGTCGGTCAAGACCTACAGACAGCAATATCCCGAGTTTCCTCACCAGACAACAGCCGATCAGTTTTTCGATGACGCCCAGTTCGAGTCCTATCGAGAGCTGGGATACCACATGGCGAGTGGAGTATTCAGTTACTGGTCGCCGTCGACTGCGATCCGGGCGCCGCGGTGGGAGTGCCTGGAGGAAGTTCCCAAGTGCGACGAGGCTGTCAGGGAACTCCTGGGCTTGGGGACGAAGTAGGTAGATTTGGCCTCGTCCGCGCACGCTGTGCCTCGTTGCGGGCCGGCGCGGCCAACTGCGTCTGGTTCTTCGTCGGGGGGACATGGGCTAGCACCTCCCTTCCCGGCCGAGAACACGATCTCGCCATCGTCGAGTTTCGGAACTCGCGCCGTACCGCACTCTGAAGGACCTGCGTGCTCTTCCCGGAGCCAGATTAGCTCTGCGAGTCCCCAGCACCAGCAGCCACTCTTTGAGAGAGCAGCCCGTCGCTGGCTCCCGCAAGGGACATTGTGGGATACAAGGCTACTGGATTAGGACACTGTCCCAGACCGAGTGGTCAGTCTTCTTTGACCGTCGCTTTCGACGCCGGGCCATGACGGCATGATGGCTCACTGCGCGAAGAGCAGTTCGCGAGTCGCAGGCCACATTCCCGACGCCGGATTGTCTAACGGCCCCATCACCCCCCGCCCTTCGAGTTCAAGACGGCCTTCGAACGCACGAACAGCGATGTTCGTGTAGCGTCCCGGTACCCCATCAATCTTTCGACCCCTATATAGCGGTGGGTCGAGTTGCTGGAGTGTACGCTGGACCATCTTCCATGTCGGCTTATCCATCATCTGATCATCGACCTCTTCGAGAAAGTGGATTAGGCTGAGCCGCGCAGAGAGATGTCTGCCAGGGCAGGCCGTCGTCTTGACGTCCTGATGACCCCAGACCTCTCGGTCATCCGGTCGAATCACAGCAAGGTTCGTAAAGCCCTGGGCTCTGCGAAGCGTCCCCAGCCAGTCACCGAGTTCCAGCAGTTGTGCGTCGAGGTTGCTTGGCAGCGGTGGGTACTCGAAGTTGCCTTGGAAAGCGATACCGAGGGCGCTCCGATTATGCCCCCTGGTGTGCGCGCCGGTGCGGTGGACTCCTCGACCTTCACAGAGTACCAGATCTCCGTCTGCCATACAGAAGGCAACCATAGAGTACGGTACGTCCGCTCCAAGATCTGCTCTTCGAATGGTCTGGAGCTGACGCATTCGCGTTCTGACTTCGCCGAGGTTCTCCCACTCGTTAGTGGTCTCGTCCGTGTCAATAACCACCGTGTGGTGAATGAAGACCTCAGTACGCCGTTCCGGACCGATGTAGTGTCCAAGACGGGGCAGGTCAGATCGAGCCCCCCACTGGTTACGGTTCAGTACGCGCATTGCAGGCTCCCGGAGCCTGTTGGGAGGCGAATGCCTTTGCAGTTCGATGACGGCAGACGTTGGCGTTCAGCCCGAAGCTCCAGGCTGCCCAGCACTCACGCCACCGTCCCCGGTGTGCTCTCGGAACCCCGAAGGGCAGCAAACTCCTTGACTGCCTCGATGTCCAATTGGACATTCACCTGCTCCCCCTCGAGCACGTTCCCCACAGATTCACTCTGCAGCAACGAGCGCACCTCGTCCGAAGGTCCGGCCGCATCGTTTGAGGCCAACTGAATGAGATACTCCTCCAGAAGGGGCCAGCGCAGTGAAATCAAGGTCCACAGGGCCAGCTTCTTGCGTTTGTCAGTGTACGCAATGTCGAGGCCTCCGAGCACGGCGAGATCGCGCTGAAGAGCGTAGGCGTTGACGAATCGCTTCATCGACCGGGGATTGGGATCGAGTAGCGGAGCGAAGGGACTCAGGAAGTACTCTGTGCTCGTCTCGACTCCAGCCGTCCCCAGTTGCTCCACCGCAGCCTGCTGGCGGGCCTGGCGCCTATCTGGGTCAGACTCCTCCTCCTTCATTAGCGTAAAGACCCTCTCTTGTGTATCCGCGCCCCGAAACCTCTCGCGTTCGTCTTCAAGGAGGTCCTCGTACCGTGCAGGGACGCTTTGAGAAGGCTTCAGCAGGTAGTTCCAGTAAGCCTTTTGGACTTCGGGGGAAAGCCGGGGTACAGTCACCGAGAGCTGCACTGCCTTCTCCAAGAACAGCGAACCCAGTCGGCAGCCCGGTTCCTGCACGTTACCCGAGAACTCCTCGTAGGAATTCTCAAAGCATGCCTGGAGCCACCGTCGATCCGCGGCAAGAACGTAGAAGACACGCGGGTTGCTGAACAGAGTCTGGATCCCCTCGAGCAGCGTCACGACGTACTCCCGGCGACACCGGTCTAGATCATCGATGGCAATGAGAATGGGCCGGTCAATCGCCTTGACGAGCTTCTTGAAATGCCTGCGCACCAGATCCATGGGTGATGAGGCATGGTCCACGAAGGTCTTTGCCGATTGGGATGAGCCTGACAAGAGCGAGCGGCTCATGACGAGCGAGGCGGTGAGAAGCGTGCCGAGCAGCGCCAGCACCGCGCTCAACGCCTCGGCATTGTCCTTGAGCGTTGCCAGCAGCCCCTGCTGGGAGCCAACAGGGCGGGACCGAAGTGGATAGTAGGCCAACAGCGCAAGGGCAAAGAAGACTAAGGCTCCAACGAGCAAGTCCTTACGGCCAGCAAACAGCCGCCGCCCGAGTTCCCCAGCCCGGACTCTGCGCGCGTGCCAGTACTCTCTATTGGCAGAGAAAGCGGTCAGCGACTCGGTGTACACGGAGTTCAGCAGTGACCACCAGGGCGGATCGAGGCGCTGGAGCCGCCACGCATTGAAATCAACTACAACCCAGTCTGAGGTCCTCTTGTCCATTGGTTCTGTCTTTTTCCCCATCACTCTCAGTAGGAGATGACGCAGCGTCGACCCTTGCCAGATCCGGCCGATGCGTGTGGCTATTGACCCGCCAACGACCTGCTCGGGTTCCAGCTCCTGGCGAAGGAGACGCAAAAGTGTCGTCTTTCCCGACCCCCACGGACCGTGCAGGTGGAGGACGAAGCTCGAGTCAGACTGCTCACGATATTCTTGCCACATTTCTTTGATCCGCTTGGCGAGGGATCGGGCGAAGACTTCTCGTCCGAGCCTGTCGATGTTCTCCGGACTGTCCACGTGCAGAGGTGCCGCATCCGGCCGTGGTCTGAAGCAGTGCTCGACAGGATCGCGAAGCTCGGTCTCGACCTTCTGGAGGAATCCCTCTCCATCCAGGAATTGACCGAGGTCATCGTCCACCCTGGCAAGCCCGAGAATCAGCAGCCTGCCGTGAAGTCTGGTCACGGCGCTCGGCTCAATCAGCGACTTTACATCTGCGATCCATTCATCGACCGGTCTCGACGTCCCTGCTGGAGGTCCGGGCATGTTGAGCAAGGCTGACGCTTGCCCTTCCCCGTATTCACTGTGAAGCTCGATGAGTCTCTTGAGAATCTCCCAGGCGGTGACCGCCTGACCCGTCGGAAGGTCACCAACAACCCGCTCCACAGATGGGGACAGCGGGATTTCGACTTGGCCAGTGAGAGCACGCTGCTGGAATTCCTCGAGCCGAGCAACATCAACATCGGCGAGTTCTCTGATGGCAAGCAGGCTCAAGCCGATCTTCGAGGGATCCGCGATAGGCCTCCCTGAGGCAAAACGGAGCTCCAGCAGCGTGGCGGTCACATCGTTCTCAGGAAACAGAACCGCATCTTCAGCTCGGACCGCATAGGATCCGAACTCCCTGTATTCCTTTGGTGGTGATGTGGCCCGGCAGTTCTGCAACTTGAATGCGAGCCTGTATTTCCGTGGCTCTTCCTCTTCACGGTGACTCGTCACCACCCAGAGCGTACCACCTTCACCGACCAAATGGACCAGCCGTTCCTGGCCGCTGGCGTAGAAGTAGGGTCCAGCGGTCCACCGTTTGCTGAGATACTGGAAGCCCTGCCACCTAATGAATGCGGTGGCATGCACGTTCCTCACGATTCGACGCCTCCGGTTAGGCTGCGCCTCGGAACGGTCAAATTGACGCCGCGCATCGGAAAGACTTCTCCATAACGTTCCTGTATTCTAGCCCGCCTTCTCGCCTCGTTGATCAGCTTCGTGCTCTGCTTCTTCATCTCACCGATCGCAAGGTCACCCAGAAGTTCACGGAGGTTCTTCGCTGGCGTCTTCCTGAATGCCTCCACAGTCTTGATCCCTCTCTGGCGAAGTAGCTCCGCGCGACTCGGCCCGATGCCATCGATCTTCTCCACCGGCACACGTGGTGTCTGACCCACACCGGGCTTGGACGGACGGCTCGGGCGGCCAGGCTTCACCGTCGGAGGCAACTCCCGAGTGATGGGCTCACCGACCGGCTGAATCCGTGCCGTGGGCTTTCGTGTCGCAGTCGCCCAACGCTACGACATTCGCGTTGCTACATGTGGAGAGGATGTCGCGGATGAGCGCTTGGCTTTCGGGCATTCGCATGCCCACCAACACCACATGGGGATCTAGATCCTGCACCATTGCTAGCGCGCGGGCCGGGCTCCCCGCGGCACCCACCACGGCGATGTCAACTCGCTCGTTGAGCACCTGCCCGAGAGTCTCTCGGAGCAGCCGGAGCTCTTCTACGACAAGGACTCGGATCATTCCCAACGGCACCCACGGCTACTCGCCGACTCCGGCGACGGGACCGGCGCTTCGGTGGACGGACTCCTTTTCCCCAAGTCGGCGCTCACACTGACCCGATGTCTAATGTTCCGTTCGGTACGGCTACTCGCAAGATTGTCCATGGGGCAGCAGCATACACTCTTGGGACATTGGGCGAGGCCGGGCGGAGGACCCGCCTAGACCGCCGGGTCAAGGATCGTCATCGGGACCGGCGCGAGCGCAGGCTGTCCACGACAGATTGCAGCGCGTGCGGCCGCAACCCTAATTCCGAGGGCCGGTTAGGCAGCGGAGCAGCGATGCCCGTTCAGGCGCCTTCCAGCCTAATCAGCGAACGCTACGGTTCGTGAGCCCGCATCATCCGCAGAAGCCAAAGAACTTTCAACGTCCTCTTCATGGACGCGTAGAGACTCCGCTGAGACTGCGTTGAGCACGACCCCACATCCCCGTCCACCCCAACTACCCAGGATCGCAATCCGCACGCCACCTTCCCCACACCAGACCTAGCTCAGCCCACCGATTAGATGCATGCTTGAGGGGGAAACACCAACGAGCGCTTCGCAATCCAGGTGCGGTTCGAGAACCTGCAACCGCTGCATGCCAATCTCCAGGAGGTGTGCCCATGCGACTCAAGACCGTCGTTTCTCGCCCGGTTGTCGCGGTCACAGTGTATCTATGGATCTTGGTCGGGTGCGCACCGCCATTTAAGACAGGCACCACGCCGGCGTTTGATGCCGCGGGAATCAGACATCTACACGGACTCTTGGGACGCGACACGATTGTTGACGGCGATACGGTGCCAAACTGGAACCCAGTGCTCGAGAAGTACTTCGGTAGCATGTTTGATTCGTCGCTGTCCGACTTCGTGGTGTTCATCAGAAAGGACAGTACAACCAGACAGGGACTGATACTTGACGGCAAGCTTCAACACGAGCTGCCCGGCAAGAGGCATCTCTGGCTGCTAGTCTTCTCCGAGAGTCCGTTCCACCGGCCGCCACGCGTCACGACAGATTCGACAATGAGAGTCACTATTGAAAGCAGGAAGGACACAACCGGTGGCCAAAGTGATACTGCCCTCATCAAGGCTGATACCGCGCACACCATAACGACTACCACCACCACGACCGAAGCCGGAGGCGCCGGTATCGAGGTAACACTGACTTCTCTGGAGTACAAGAAGGACCGAGTCCTCGTGTCCCTCGTCAAATCCCTCATTGGAGGCCGGACCCCGTCGGACCCTGCAGCTACTCGGGACACCACTGTCGGACTTCACCTGCGTCTTCTGGGGAAGACGACGGATACCACGGGAGATACGCTCGCGTTGTACGTGGCAATGCACCGGTTTTCGCTATCGGAGAACACACGAAACAGGATTTCCTTTCGTCGTGTGGCGCCGAGCGTAGAGTTCTTCGGCGACAGCGCCAGAGGCATCCATTACAGCTTCGGCAACCACTCGGGGTCGCCCTTTGGCGTAAGTCTTGGAGCCGCCGTCACCACTTGGGCCGCAACGCGCGAATACAAGGACACTGCTCTGGTGTCAAGGGGGGCGGACCTCAGACAAGCGCTGTACCTCTTCGGTCAGTTTTATCCTTTTCACGGTTTGCAGCCGAGGCTCCCGTGGCGGTCGTTTCCTTCACTAGGACTCGCATTGGGGACCAACATACTTCCGGGCGGTCTCCTGGACGACTTGGTTCTGGGAATATCGTTCGGACGTTGGAAAGACTTGGGGCTCGTCGTTGGACTGAACTGCGTCAAAAGTCAGAGGCTCGACGGATCCGTACCCAAGTCCACCAGGGACTGCGGGTTCTTGCTGGGCGGAGATTTCGCTCTGTAAGGGTATTCCCACCGCATCGACGACCGGAGTCTCAGCCGAAGAAACTGCCTCGGATAGCGCAACACCGTAGCAGGCGATGCTTTACCGAACAAGATTCGACGACGACACGTCCTGAAAGAGGTGCGGTTAGGTTGTTAGGCGTATATGGCGTTCACTCTTGACATTGGGATCTCTTCACCACGGGCTTCAAGCCCAAGTCGCTCCGCGATCACGGTATCGCGAATCTGTCTTACCGCCTCTTCGGCAGTCGGCCCCTCGACTACCAACTCTGGCAGCTGCGGCGCTGTGGCACGAAACTGGCCGTCGCTTTGCTGGACCAGAACCAGGACTGCCCGCTTCCCGCATCTCGCCCAACAGCTTTGCTGCCGAGTAGCTGAGCCACTGACCGGCATCGGCGGGCGATCACGACCCCAACACCCACCCATCCACGTTCTCCCGCAGCCACTCCAGGATTGGCCGGAATTCCTTGGGCGCGTTGTCATTGCCTACCACGATCCCGACGTCGTCCCCACGCCGCACCACAATGGCCCACACCCAGCGAGGTACTTCTGGCGGGAACGATGGCTTGGAGAGATTGGCGCGACCTCCCTCCGAGCGCGCGGCCGCCCACGCCCGGTCCGCCCACTCAGCGAGTTGGTCGCGATCGCGGTTCGACAAGCGGGTCAGTCCGCTGCCGGATTCTCCCTGCGGATCGACCGAGTCGACCGTCCGCTCCCACCGCGCTACCCCGTAAGTCGATACGACAACCCGGTGGCCCGATACCCCGTGAATCCCACCATCCATGATGGCGAGAAACTCCTTGTCGCGAAGCTCCACGGTGAAGGAGCCGGTATCGACCTTGATCGTGTCCGTGCCGGATTCCTGCATGACAGTGCGCATGAGGTGCGACGCGCGACGCGAGACCGGCATCGGCACAGCGTGCTGGCTCGTTGCCGGGCCGGCCGGCACGGCAGCCAAGATTACAGACGACAACGCCAGGATCCGCACGGCAATCATGCCAGCCTCACACCGTGACTTTCGGCAGCCTTGGGTTGAGGTGCATCAGCACGTCGTACACCGACACGCCCGCCGTGGTCGCGAGCGCGTTGGGGTGAATCGCGGGGTCGTCCGGACCCAGGAGCGTCGCACTGTCGCCGATCGCGGCAGTGCGCTCGCTGCCGACGTTCACGATGGTGTGGCTCGCACTCACAGCGCCGATCACTGGGTACAGCCGGCTGTTGATCAGCACCACGCTACCGCTCACCGCAGCGCGCGGGTAGCCATCCGCGTGACCAACCGGAAGCGTCGCGATCCAGGTTGGCTCCGAGGCCACATACCTGCGGCCGTAGCTCACGCTGTCGCCAGGGCGGAGTTGCTCCACTCGCACGACGCGGGCGCGGAGCCGCACGGCAGGCCGGAGTTCAGCGATGGTGCGCTCGGTCGCCGCATCGCTCGGGTAGGCGCCGAAGAGCGCGATGCCGGGTCGCACCAGATCGAGGTGCGCCTCACTGAAGTTGAATACCCCGGCGGAGGAAGCGGCGTGCAGACGACCTAGATTCGCGCCGCGCGCACGGGCTGCACCGGCCAGCGCCGTGAAGCGTCGGAGTTGCTCCTGGTCGAACTCGGGATCCTCGGTGAACGCCGTGAACATCCCTTCGATGTGCACACCCTCGAGCCGGCCGGCGTCGAGCACCCAGGACAGCGCCCGGTGATACGGCACACCCATCCGGCTCATGCCCGTGTCGACGTACAGGTGTACGTGCGCGGGGCGGCCGGCCCGTTCGACGGCTCGGGCGACGCGTTCCCCGGCATCGTCGGTGCAGAGGCTGAGGTGGATGCCCCGGGCGACCAGCGCCGCCCCGTCAGCGTCCGCGAAAAGTCCCATCAGCAACACAGGTTTCCGGACGCCGGCTTCGCGCAACTCCAATGCCGCCGCCGTCCGCACCACCGCGAACCCCATGATCTCCGGAAGCGACTCGATCGCGGTAGCCACGGTCGTGAGCCCCAGTCCGTAGGCGTTGTTCTTGACGACCGCCATGATCGGCCGGCCGCCCACCAAGCGGGAAACCACCCTGACGTTGTAGCGCAGGGCGGCACTATCGACTTCGAGCCACGGGTCGAACCGGTCAGTCGTTGCAGCAGTGTGCCCGGTCCGGGCAGGAAGCTGGCCCGGTTCCCCAAGCGCTGCGGCCGCCACACCGCCAAGGAAGGTACGACGGGAGAGGCTCATTTCGGCTCCGCCAATCCGAGCACGCGCCTCAGCCACCGATGCAGCGCGCTGACTGTCTCGGCGCCTGGAGACTCGTGACCCTTGTCATCCTCCACGTGAAATTCCACGCTGGCACCGACCGCTTTGAGCTTGTCAACCAATGCGGCAGTCGGCCCGAACGGGACGTTCCGATCCCGGCGACCATGGAACACGAACATCGGGATTCCTTCGAACACCTCGAGATACCGATCCTGGTTGAAGTCCGGGAACCTGTCGTCGTCGGCATACTGGTTCGCAAGGTTGGGCGCCCCGCTCAACACGACCACAGCTTTGTACTTGTCCGGCGTCTCGTAAAAGGTACGGTACACACCGTACCCTCCCATCGAGAAGCCCGAAAGCACGATCCTGTCGGTGTCGATCGGGTAGTTGGCGATCACGGCATCGATCGACTCTGCAACATCCTCCTGAGCGTGATCCCAGCTCCAGGCGTTGGACGGGCCTCGCCCTTTGGGACCCAGGGCGATGAAGCCGTCCGGGATGAACCTCCCGCCTCCCACGATATTGGTCTCATCAGACGCGCTGCCATGGAGGAACACGAGGAGCGGATATCGTTTCTCGGGATCGAAGTCCGGTGGGACCCACACGACATACGGCTGCAACGTGTTGTCGAGCGTCGAACGATACGCGCGGCGGACGAACTCCCTCCGCTCCGCGATCGCATCCTCGCCCCGGAGCGCCCGCTCCATATAGTCGGTGATCTGCACCATCCGAAGCCTCTGTGCGGCCGCGGTCTCGTAGGGCTTGAGGGCTGCGAGCTGTTGCTCGATCTCCTGGAGATAGAATTCGATCGTTGAGTAGCTCCCTTCCGAGAGCCTGCTACGGACCGTTGTGTGTCGGCGGCCCAGCTCGAACAGATCCACCGGAGGCAACACCGTGAGTCCCTTCTCGACTCGCGCGCCGTTCGTTTGTGACTGCCACTCCATGCGGTAGCCACCCGGCGGAATGCCCTTGGTATCCACGGTCAACTCGTTGACCGTGAGACCAGCCTCATGATCCAACTGCCGCCGGTGGACCTTCACGGTCTGTCCCTCACCCGACCGCACGTCCAGGCGCATGTCCTGAGTGAAGGGCCGATCGGATACGGTGGCGATCATCGCACGCAGGCTGTCGCCGGCGCCAACCGTGTTCGGCTGGACCAGCGCGAATGTCTGTGACGCGTCACCCTCGAGTCGCGGCGTCTCGAAGTCGAGTCTCAGGTACTGCCGGTTGCTGTTCTCCGCGCCGACAGAGTACGGAGCCACGAGGTAGAAGTCCCTGCCTCCGTCCTCGATGGCCTTTACGAAGCGCAGGTTGAAGCCGATGCCGTCCGAGAGCCAAGGGTGGTACGGATGGACATCCTTCCACGGCAGGTACAGCTCGAAGCTGATCTCCCCGTCGCCCTCGCGGAATTCCAACCTGGTCTCATCGCTGGTACGCACGAAGATGTCGTCGACGTTGTAGTACCAGAACACGCGCCTGGTCCACTCCATCCGCCGCTGATTCACCGCCGAGCATGAGAGGACGTAGAACTCGTCGGTGGGAGCATTGCCCGGTCGGGGAACGGCGAGTACCAGGCTGAACCCGTCGCCGTTCTGATAGGCGCGGTCCCGGAAGGTGAGCTTGTCGGCCTCAGCCTCCACGTACACGTAGAAGAAATCCGTTCCGTACCCGAGCCGGTAACTGGCCGGAGCATCTGGGCTCTCGGCAGCATCCCCCATCGCATAGTACTCGTCCCCCACGTGGGTGAAGGCAAACTCCCGCTGAGGTAGCAGGCGAACGAGGTCCTGATCCAGAATACCGTCGATCGCGGGAGCGCTTGAGAGAAACGTGATGTGGGGCTCGAGGATGTCCGGGACTTCGAGCTGCTGCGCGACAAGTTCGGCACCAGGGATGAGACCACCGCTCAGCGCCGCTGCGAGCACGACGGACCGTATGACAGGTGAACCGCGAGTCAACGTTGCGCTAGACATCGTCCCCTCCGCTGTTCGCGACGCGTGCCCGGCCGGGGCCGCGCTCCACTAATGCTCAGGTGCCGGTCGTACCACCCCCCCCAACACCCGGTTCAATACACCGGCCAACCGAATGCCCCCTTGCAGCAACCGCCGCTCGAACACTGGGGTCATCGCGTTGACGTAGTCCCAACCGAGATCGGGAATCTCGTCCTGCTCCACGGAGCGGATCGGTGCGTACGCCTGGTTAAGCAGCGCCCGCGATTCCTCGATCCAGTCCAGATAGCGTGAGTCGCTCCATGCACCGATGTCTTCCGCCGATGCGAAGTCGAGGAAATCGACGTACTCGGTGTAGCTGAGACGCTGGTGCTCAACGAGGTGCGAATCCCAGACGCTATGCAGGTTGGTGACCATGCCGAACCAGCGGACCTGCACGAGGTTGCCGCCGCGGTCCGCCGCATAGCCTGCGTGAAGCGGCTGATGTGCGTCGCCGATGAAGTGCACCAAGAGCTTGAGCGCCACCGCGCGCTCCTCTCGCGAGCGCCCGGCGTCACCGAGTATCCGCTCCTGGAGCCGCATCGCCTGCACGAGATCCCGCGGCGTCTCCGAGTCCGGCTCGGCATACTCCTCACCCGGCGGAATGTTGACGTAATGCCACGTGGCCGTGTGCTGCCCTTCGGGTCGTCCCCGATACCAGTCGGCCCAATTCCCGATCTGCGCCAAGGAGTACGGGCCGATCAACTCCGTGATGCGGAGGCGCGTGATGGGCAGCAGATGACGCTCGGCGATCGCCGCCACGACGCGATGGCCGTTCATGCCCCATATCGCCGACGCTGGCCGGTACACCGCACCTTCGCCCCACGGCACGGTGAACTGCGACGCGGCCAGCACTAAGAACAGTGGTACGATCACGACCGACAGGGCACGCGTCGGTCGAAAGTACTCTTGTGAATCCACTCGACGCTCAGTCATGTCACGGGTCCCAGTATCCTCTCGGTCGATTCAACGTGATACCCGGGGGCACCCCTTATCCCTTATCCCTTATCCCTTATCCCCTGCCAACCATATGCTCGGGCATGCGCACGGCCACCACCCTCCCGCGAGCGGTGAGCACACCGTCCGCCGAAACCGTGGCGTCCACCACAATCTTTCGCTCGGTCACCTGTCTCACCGTCCCCCGCATTTCCAAGACCGGGCCGAGCGGTGTCGGTCGAAGATACTCGACGTTGAGCGCTGCCGTGACGAAGCGCGGCACCCGATCGATCGAGACCTGCGCCGCTTCGATGTCGAAACCTTCCATCCGCGCGGCAACGGCCGCCGCCGTGCCGGTTCCATGGCAGTCGATCAGGGAGGCGATCAGACCACCGTACACGTACCCGGGAATCGCCGTGTGGTAGGGCTGCGGTACGAACGTCGCCACGGTCTCATCACCGTCCCAGTGACTCTTGAGCTGATGACCGTGCGAGTTGAGCCGGCCACAACCGTAGCACTGGGCGACGTCCTCCGGGTAGTAGTCTTGGATAGCGTGTGGGCTGTGTGACATGGCTCGGGCGATGTGATTCCGTGGTTGGCGCGGCGGATCGGCGGATCGACAAGGATGAGGGAATCTACCGCGGAGCCCTCCGTGTCGCCGTGAGCGCGCTGCTACGACGCCGCCCTCCGGCCTGCAACGCGAGTGCCGCTCCCGGTTACTTCCCGAACCAGCGTGCCAAGCGCTCCGCTTCGAACTGGCGTTTTTGTGCCGCGTACTCGGCAGAGACGTCCTTGAGCGCGATCCGGGGTTCGGGCGTGGCAAAGAAGTCACCTTCGACGAGCGTCGCCTTCGTCTTTCCCATTTCAATGAAGCAATAGCCCCGGCCGTCGAACGCCCGGGGCGACGCCTCGCCACGCACGTCCGCCGCGATCGCCGCCGCCACACGCTGGCCTTCAAGCTCCGCCATGACACCCGCCTTAGGGAGCGGGAGTCCGTTCGCCAGCTTGATCTGTGTGACGTCGCCGACCGCGAACACGTTCTCATGGTCGGTCTCTAGGGTCGCGGGATCGACCGCAATCCACTCCCCGTCCCCGGTCAGACCGCTCGCCGTGACCACCGCCGGCACCCGGTGCGGCGGCACGCCGATAACGACATCGCTCTCGAGGTCACCATCCGTAAACACGATGTGTCCCGGCTCCACGCGCTCGACCCTCCGCTTCACGTGGAACTCGATCCCGCGCGCCCCGAGTTGGTCCGCGAGCCAGGCCGAGCCTTCCTTGCCCGCATTGGGCAACAGCATCGGTTGCAGAGTCGCCACCGTGATCTCGGTTCGATCGCGCAACCCACGCTCCCGCAGATGATCGTCCAGCAGCATCGAGCATTCGAACGGCGCGGGCGGGCACGTGTAGGGCACGCCGGCGATCACGATCGCAATGCGGCCCCCGGTGAAACGTCCGATCGCGGTCGCCAACCCCGGGACTGCTCCCTCGTCCCACGCGTTGTACGCGTGCTCAGCGAGCCCAGGCACCAAATCGGGCCGCGGTTCTGCACCGAGTGCGACGACGAGGTAGTCCCCCTCGAGCGTCTCCCGATCGGTTGCGACCCGGCGTTTCACGGGATCGATGTTGGTGACCTGGCGGTGAAGGAATCGGACGCCATGTTGACTCAGGCGCTGGCGGGGACGAGAGCCCTCCTCGTAGCTCCCGATCCCGACGAGTGCCCACAGCTTGCGGAGCCCCATGGCAAACTGCTCGCGGCGATCCACGAGTACGATCTCGTGATCGTCACCGAGGTGACGCCGAAGCTCCGTGGCGACTGTGATGCCACCGAAGCCGCCGCCGAGGATGAGCGTGCGTGTCATGCTACCGCTCCCCCCAGCGCACACTCGTTCTTCCCGACCTCGAGCTCATCTGCCTCGCGCTCGTCGACCGGTAGCAAGCCCACGTTCACCGCCTTGATCTTGCGGTACGCCTCGGGGAACGACGCGGTCTGGTTCTCGACCCACGCCGTAAACGCGTCACGGTCGGTGAAGCGCATTACCGCATTCGCCTCGGGCAGCCGTTCGAACCGCTCTCCCACCGCGCGATTGGCGCGGCGCTCGGCGTCCGATCCGTAGTGCGCGGGATAGACCATCACCTCGGGTGACCACTCGCGTTTGGCACGCTCGAGACTGTCCCACAGGTCAGCCGTCCACTCGCTCGCCTTGCCGGCCAGGTCGGGACGCCCCACCGAGCTTACGAAGATGAAATCGCCGGTCAGCGCGACCGCATCGTCAATCAGGTACGTGAGACTTCCCTCGGTGTGTCCCGGCGTGTGCATGGCGCGCACGGTGCAGCGGCCGAATTGGATCGTGCCGCCCTCCTCGAGCGCGTGAAACTGGAGCTGCCCCGGGGTGCCGTCATAGGGATACACCGCGTCGGCCGGGTGCAGACAATACGGCACGCCGAGCGCCCGACTGAGTGTGGGCGCCCCACTGATGTAGTCCGCGTGCACGTGCGTGTCGGCAACCCCGACCACCTTGGCACTCGCATCCCGTGCCGCCTGCAGGTATGCCACAACGTCACGCGGCGGATCCACGATCAGCGCCTCACCTTCGCTGATGAGCAGGTAGCCCAACGCGCCCTTCCCGATGCGATCGAACTGGATCAGCCGATCGAGGGATGCAGGCGTGTCCAGGTCCCGCGCAAGAGCCAGCATCATCCAGGCGGTCATTCCACCGGCGAGTGAGCTGGCCTGACACCCGAGACGATTCAAGTGGACCGCGAGCACCTTGCTATCGTTTCCGTGCCCGCAGACCACCGTGACCGGCACGGCTGGATCGATGCCGGTCCCGTCCAGGCTCGCAGTCTTCACGAGCTGAGATCCCACGATGTTATGGAAGTGTTCGTCGGGCACGAGATCGATGCGGCCCGTCGCCACGCGAGCCGGAGCCCGAACGTCGACCAGCTGCACCGGCTCGCCCAATTCGAGCGCACGCGCGAGCCGCACGCTCGATACTTCTGGTGCGCTGGAAGTGTTGGACATCGTTTCCTAGCCCTCCAAGGAACTCTCCCATTCGGAAGCAATGTACATGTTTGTTGTAACGGGAATGGAGAACGGGGAGCGTGCCCGCTCCCCGTCGCTCCAGACCAAGCTCTCGCCTGCTTAGTTCTTCGGTTGTTTGATGACTCGCAGGTACGGCTTCTTCGCCTCGAAGCCAGGAAACTTCTTGTGAGCCTCTTCGTCGGTGACACCCGTGCCGATGATCACGTCCTCACCGTCTTTCCAGTCCGCCGGTGTGGCCACGGCGTGGTTGGCGGTGAGCTGCAGCGAGTCGATGGTCCGTAACAGCTCATCGAAGTTTCGGCCGGTGCTCGCCGGGTAGGTGAGCGACAGCTTCACCTTATTGTCGGGACCGACGACGAACACCGATCGGACGGTCTGCGTGTTGTCCGCGTTCGGGTGGATCATGTCATACAGATCGGAGATCTTGCGATCGTGATCCGCGATGAGCGGGAAGTTCAGCGCGTTGCCGGTGACATCCTCGATGTCCTGCACCCAGCCCCTGTGGCTGTCCAGCGGATCGACGCTCAGACCGATCACCTTCGTGTTCCGTTTCTCGAATTCACGCTTGAGCCCGGCAACCCTGCCCAGTTCCGTCGTGCAGACAGGGGTGAAATCCTTCGGGTGCGAGAACAGCACGGCCCAGCTGCCTCCCTTCCACTCATGGAAGTTGATCGTTCCGTCGGTGGTTTCGGCCGTGAAGTCGGGGGCGCTGTCGCCCAATCGGATAGCCATAGCTCTGCTCCTTGTACGCGGACAGCCGCTGTGGGCCAGAAGCCTTCGGGGGTCCCGCCCGCGCGTATCGGGACCCGGCAATAGGGGATCTGTTTAGTAGGGATTAATGATACCCCATGACTCGCGTCACTGACAGCCCCACGACGGCGTGGGTAGAACAGGTCCACGATGAGTCGCTTCGGAGCCCACAGTGTCCCGCTGGCCCTGGTGGGGGCCTCCCGCCATCTTGTTGGACGAACCGCACGAGTGCGAACACCCGGAGGCAGCCATGGTCCGCCACACATCGGTGCTCGTCGCGCTGACGGTGCTCACCGTCGGCCCCGTTACGGCACAGCAGTCCAACACACTGGAGCTCTCGACCTTCCTCGACTGGGAGCGTGTCAGCGACCCGCAGATCTCGCCCGACGGTCGCCAGATCATCTACACGCGGAGCCGGATCGACAAGGTCAACGACCGATGGGACTCCGACCTCTGGATCATGAACCTCGACGGCAGCCGGAACCGATACCTGACCAACGGCTCGTCGGCCCGCTGGTCTCCGGACGGTACGCGAATCGCTTTCACACGAAGCGGAGACCCGAAGGGGAATCAGATCTTCGTCCGTTGGATGGATGCGGAGGGTGCGACCTCACAGATCACGCATGTCGATAAGTCGCCGCGATCGATTCGCTGGGCGCCCGACGGCAACTCCCTGGCGTTCTCGATGAGCGTGCCGGAGCGGGACACCTGGCGCGTCAAGCTCCCCGCCCGCCCCGAAGGCGCCAAGTGGACCGCCGAGCCAAAGGTCGTCACCCGCCTGCGCTATCGGCGCGATCGTGTCGGCTACATCGACGATGGCTACAACCACATCTTCGTGGTCCCCGCGACCGGCGGAACGCCACGACAGCTGACCGACGGCGACTGGAACCACGGGTCACCGTCCTGGACGCCGAACGGCCAAGAGATCCTGTTCTCGGGCCTGCGCACCGAGGATGCGGAGCATGAGTGGCGCGAGTCAGAGATCTATGCGGTCAACGTCGCGACCGGCGCGATCCGCGATTTGACCGACCGCCGTGGACCAGACGGGAACCCTGAGGCCTCACCCGACGGGCGATTCGTGGCCTACACCGGATACGACTGGACTGATGACACCTACATCACGAACAAGATCTACGTCATGAACGTCGACGGCTCCGGCTCGCGGATGATCTCCGGTGACTTCGATCGCCAACCCTCTGGCATGCGGTGGGCTCCCGACAACAGCGGTGTCTACTTCTCGGCGAACGATGCGGGAACGACCAACGTGTACTTCGCATCCGTACAGGGTGGCGTGCGGCAGGTGACCCGAGGCAATCATCGCGTGCGAATGACCAGCATGACCGATGGTCGTATGGCGGTCGGCACGCTCACGAGCCCACACGAGCCGGGAGACGTCGTGGCGTTTGACCTCCGCCGGCCGGAGTTCCGTCAATTGACCGATGTCAACGCCGACGTTCTTCTGGGAAGACGACTCGGCGAGGTGGAGGAGATCTGGTACCCCTCGGTTGACGGACTGCGGATTCAGGCCTGGGTCGTCAAGCCACCTGATTTCGATGCCTCCACGGACTACCCCATGATGCTGTCGATTCACGGGGGACCACACGGGATGTACGGCGTGGGTTTCAATTTCGCCTGGCAGGAACATGCGGCGAACGGCTACGTCGTGCTGTACATCAACCCGCGCGGCAGCTCAGGATATGGCAGTGCGTTTGGCAACGAGATCAAGCGTGCGTATCCCGGTAGGGACTTCGACGACCTGATGACTGGTGTCGACACCGTGATCACCCGTGGCTACGTCGATCCCGATAACCTCTTCGTGTACGGATGCTCCGGCGGCGGGGTGCTGACCTCGTGGATCGTGGGCCATACGGACCGATTTGCCGCTGCGTCCGCCAACTGTCCAGTCACAAACTGGATGTCGTTCGTCGGCACGACCGACGGCGCGAGCTGGTATCGCAACTTCGACCAACTCCCCTGGGAAGACCCGTCGGAACACTTGCGCCGTTCACCGATCATGTACGTGGGCAACGTGACGACTCCGACCATGCTGATGACGGGCGAGAACGATCTCCGGACTCCGATGCCGCAAACCGAGGAGTACTACCAGGCGCTGCGCTACCGGAAAGTTCCCACTGCCATGGTGCGCTTCAAAGACGAATGGCACGGAACGTCCAGGAAACCATCGAACTTCCTGCGGACACAACTCTATCTCCGCGGCTGGTTCGAGAAGCACAGCCGGGGTGAGCGCCCGGTGTCGGAGGACAGCGGGCGGTAGAACCCGGCCGGTATTTCCAGAGCGAGGTGGTGACGTGAGAGCAATGAGGGAAACGTGGTCAGGCGGCGCCACCTCCGGCGGCCGTACCGATCGACACTCCCGGGATCCCGTAGGCCTCCGTCCTGGTCCTTCGCCCGCACCGTCGCTATGATTCGCTCTTCGTCATCCCATGGCACTATAGGAGGGTTCATGCGTAAGGTTGCCCGTGTTGTTACTTCATCGCTCACATTCGCGCTCGTCCTCGCATCCAGCGCACGGGCGCAGTCTGCCGCGGACGTTATCAATCGCATGCTCGAGGCATACCAGAGCCGCACAGCGGGCGTGCAGAACTACACAGTGGTTCAGGAGGTCATGGGAACCGAGACCGTCATGTACTTCGAGAAGGAGATGACGAACGGGCGCCCGGTCTTTCACCTGCGAAGCACCGTTGTGGGCGGCATGGCGATGCCGGCAACGGAAAGCGACGAAGGCGACTGGGAGGAGTTCTACTCGCTGGTTCCGCAAATGGTGGAACACGCCCGGTATAATGGCCGAGATCAAGTCAATGGCACCGAAGTGCACGTCATCACGGTATCGAACTTGGACGAAATCGATTTTGGCGCGCAAGCGACCGAGGAGGACGACGATTTTCGTCCGCAGACCGGCACGTTTTTCGTCGACACCGATGACATGGTCGTACAGCGACTCGTGATCGAGGGCGAGCTGACCTCGGAGGGCAAGACCCACGCGGTTGCGAGCACGTCGGATTTCACGGATTACCGTGAGGTGGATGGTATGCTTCACCCGTTTCTCATCACGACCAGGGTGAAGGGCTGGGACGAAGCAGCTGGAATGGACGATGCGAAACGGGCGGAGATACGCGAGCAGATGGCTGAGATGAAGCGCCAAATGGAGCAGATGCCTGAGGCGCAGCGCAAGATGATGGAACAGATGGTGGCCAAGCAGATCGAGGCGATGGAACAGATGATGGCCAGCGAAGGCGGCGAGATGACCGTCGAGATACGAGTCAAGGAGCTGCGGGTCAACAGCGGCCCGCCCTCAGGAAGCTGATCGAGGGTCGTGCGGCGGCGGAACGACTCTCACCCGCCCCGCCACCATACGGACCGCTCAGAACGAAGGCCCCGCGGCCCGGTCACCCGGGCTGCGGGGCCTTGCTCGTTTGGGGCTCCGGTCGATTACGGCTCGAGCGAGCGTCGGTACGCTGCGATTCGCTCCTCGAGATCCGGAGGGAGACTCGCCAACAGCTTCCCGGTGGGCGAGACGACAATCTGCGCGCGGGAGACTCCCGGGAGCCGGACTCGGGAATACGTGAAGACCCACGCACGCGGGTTCCCGCGCAGGTTATCGACACCCCGGTACGCAAACGTACTGGTTCGCCCTTCGACCGGTGGCCGAGGACCCAGCAACTTCCCGGCAGTGAACCGTGCGCCGGCGTACGAGCCGGTCCCTGCCACGATGCCGAAGAACGCAATCAGAATCAGCCACCTGATGATGCGTTTCACGCAGGCGCCTCACACGGTTGGCCGGCGTCGAGACTCAGAGTCGTCGGCTCCGTACCCGGAAGTCCACGTTGTCGCGAATCCAGGACCACAGCTCGTGGTGCTCGGCGGTCTCCAATCCCGGGGCGGCCTGCTCCTTCCAGCCGTCCATGACCTGTTCGTCCACGGTCCACATGCGCACTCGCTGCCGCTCGACGTCTCGCTCCCACGCCACGGACGCGGTGGGCGAACCATACAGCAGACGGACCGTCACGCTGCGCGAGAGAAACTCCAGCACCTCCAAGTCGATCTTGGCGTACGCGCTGGTTGTCTCCGTGGAGCTTCGGCCGGTGTGGTCGGGAATCCCGTCGCTGAGAATTACGACATCGAGCGGCGCGAGCACGAGTCGCTGACGCTTGACCAGGGTCGCTACGCGGTCAAAGAAGGCGTTGAAGTCGGTGAACGCATCCTCGGGCGGGAAATAGTCCCGGAGCTGCGCCCGGATTTCGTCCACGCCCTTCCCCTGAAACGCGTGAATCGGCTGGAACGACTTCGGCTCGCCAACCCGCGCTCCACCCACGGAACCGACAAAGACGGCCGACGGCACCCGCAACTCACCCATTCCGTTCAAGTGGCCATACAGATAATGGGCGGCGAAGTCGATCGCGTCGTCGTAGTTGCCCGTGGCACGAAACGAGCCGCTCACGTCGATTCCGATTACCAATGTCGAACGGGCCTGCCGCGCGCCGTCGGCCGGGGCGCAGGAGGCGCAGACGACGAGGCCCATCAGCAGTGCGAGGTTCATCGGCCGCATCACATGCCTCCCAACTCTGGCGCCGGTTCGGAGCGCGGTTGACGCACGGAGACGGCGTTCTTCCCACCAGAGAGCTTGGGGGTCCTCGCCAATACTTCGTCAAGACTCCTGAACGGAAGCGTAAACATCGGACGCGATCCAATTGCAACGACCGCGAAGTTGACGGCGGCGGCGAAGAGTTGTAACACGGGCAGCGACACGAGCTCGAACACTCTGCGTGCCTCGCGTTGGAACCACTCGGTCTCCGCCTTCAGCGCCGCGATGGGAGCCTTCCACAGATCCGGTTGCGGTGTCAACACCTGAGCCGTTGCCGTCTCTTGTCTGATGGTTTCGCGAGCCAGGACTGCAACAAGAGCAGGCGTTCCGTACCGTCCGAACAGGAACCAGGTCATCCCGCGGACGCCCACCCATCCGAACGAGGCGAGGGCGAGCGTCGAGAACAACCCGAGTCGCACCTGCTCGCTCGTCGTCTGCGCAATCCACGGCGTGATCGCGTCGATCAGCTCGCGGTACAGGAAGATGACCTCAAAGAACATCACAAACAGCTCGACCGCGGACATCTGGATGATCTGGGGGATGTCCTTCGCGCGGACCGCCGCGGCGAGCGCATGGATACACGCAAAACTCCCGAGCACCAGGAAGAACAAGAAGATCCACAGGAGCGGGGCCAGCAACCTGGGGTCAGGCTCAAACCCGGTAATCCCCGCCAACACTTCGGTCAGCGTCGGTTGCAGCGTGTACATGAACACGAGCGCTTCCACCGCCGACCAGAGAAGCAGGGCGAGAAACGCGAGCCAGGGAACGCCCGGTTTGAAGTAGTTACGCGACGTCCAATCCAGGAGCCGCAGCGGCGACTGGAAGGCGCCTTTGACTGCCGCGACACCGAAGCTCAGGACCAGTCGCAGCAATCCCCACGCCCACCCGACCAGCACGATCATGAGTCGCACGAGTCCCGCCCAGTAGAACCATGCGGTACGCCCGGCATCCCACCAAGAGGTGAGCATGGCCGTGGCGAATCGACCGCGATTGGACCGGAACGGAATCGTATAGAGCGATACCATGGTGACCCACACCCCGATCAGTAACAAGAACATCGGCATGAGCACGACGACCCGTTTGAACAGGACTTCGAGTGTCGAATCGCCATACCAGGTGAAGTTCACCATCGCGGCGTGCCAGCCTGGAATCCAGGACACCGGAACGGAGAGTGCGTCGACGGCTCCGCGCCACTCCTCTGGAACAAAGGCCTGGACGAGTTGCATAGAGTCCACTCCTCGTTGGATCACGGAAACAACACAAATGCCGGAACGGACGCAGTCCGCTCACGGCGCTCGTCATACCTGCTTGGGATGCACCTACCCTGGGGTCGGGAGCCGCCCGCAACGATGATCTACGTCACAACCGCACCGGTGCGGTTGACGGTGTTTCTTCGGCTGCGAACACCGTCGGTGATCACTAACCACCTGAACGACCGCCACTTGAGCCGCGGGGCTTCATGCAACCTCTAAGCGGGACGGAGGCACCCAGGGGCCTCGTCTCCCGCGGGTTGGGCCCTGGAGCAATGTGCCATCACCGCGATGAGTTCTGAGACGGCATCGGGCGCCGCGCCCCGCGGATGGCGCTGAGATGTTCGCGGTAGGAGCGCGTGAAGACATGCCGGCCGTCCGGGCGGGCAACGAAGTAGCGGAACTCGGTTGCCGCCGGGTAGAGCGCCGCCTCCAAGCTCGCACCACTGGGTTGACCGATCGGAGTAGGCGGCAGGCCCCCGATGCGATACGTGTTGTAGTCCGACCTCGTCCCATAGTCCGCGAATCGCAGCCGGCGGCGCTGTCCGAGTGCGTACACAACGGTCGGATCGGCCTGGAGTCTCTGTCCCTCGGCGAGTCGGTTGTGGTACACCGAGGAAACGTGCAGCCGATCGGCATCGTGCGGGTCTTCTCCTTCGATGATCGACGCGAGCGTCACCAGCTCATCTCGACTGAGACCCATCGTGTCCAGCCGAGCATCCCAGTCGGGGCTCCACCGCGCCTCAAACGTGTCCACCATCTGCCGCACGAGGTCGTGCGCGCTCGCACCGACCGGCACGTAGTACACGGTCGGATACAGGTACCCCTCGAGGGTCTCCCCGCGCGTGCGCGCTCGAGATCGGAGACCTGAATCACCAGCAACTGCCCGGACACGGTCAGCCGGGATTCCGAGGGTCTGCTCGACCTCCACGGCAAGCTCGGTAAGCCAGATTCCCGGCGAGACGGCCAGGCGCCTCGCCAGAGGCCGGCCCTTGCGGAGGACAACGAGGACTGCGCCCATGGGTGTGCCCGGTGTCAGTGGGTAGGTCCCCTCCTTGATTCCAAGATGCTTGCGCCCCATCCGTGCGAACCGGGCGAATGCTTTCGCCGATCCGACGATCTCATACGCGGCCAGCGACTCGGCCACCGCTTCCACGGGGGCGCTGGGAACCGTCACCCAGACCACGTCGGGCGGCTCCGGTGCGGTGCATCCGGCAAGGAGCCCGATCAGGGCCACACCGAGCACCGCGCGGCGATGAAGACGGCGTTTTGGCATGCGGCAACGGTAGCCACGGGATCGGGGGCCGGACTGTGACACAGCTAACACCAGTCCGGATGAGCGGGTGGCCACCGAGGTCGACCTACCGAGACGCGGGCGCGAGGGGTTGTCAACGAGCCGTCGCGCGCCGTATCGTCGTCTATGGCAGTCCCATTCCCATCGCAGACTCCCGCAGGAAGCGTCGGCCGATCCGTGCCGCGTCGCGAGGGACGCCTGAAGGTCACCGGTCGAGCACGTTACACCGACGACCTCGCCCTTCCGGACGCGTGGCACGGGAGAACCATTCGATCCACCATTCCCCGCGGCCTGATTCGCACCATCGCGTTCGACCCCGCCTTCACCTGGGACCAGGTAGTGGTCGTCACCGCTGCCGACATACCCGGTGAGAACGTCGTGCAACTCATCCGCGACGATCAGCCGGCTCTGGCGGAGCGGGAGATCCGCCATCGCGAAGAGCCCATCGTGCTCGTTGCGGCACCCGATCGGGACTTACTCGAAGCCGCTGCGGAGCACATCCGCATCGAGTTTGAGCGGATGGATCCCGTTCTCCACCTCCACGACGCGAGCGAGGAACTGGCCCGTATCGCCATCGTCAAGGGGGACGTGGACAAAGCGCTTGGCGACGCAGAGATCGTTGTCGAACGCACGTTTCGGGTCGGTCACCAGGAGCAACTCTACATTGAGCCACAGGGTGCGATCGCCGTGCCCATGGACGATGGCGGCGTGACCATCTACGGATCGCTGCAGTGCCCGTACTACGTGCACAAGGCCGTCGTGCGAACGCTCGGCGTGTCCGATGAGCAGGTCGTCGTCATTCCGGCCGAGGTTGGCGGGGCCTTCGGTGGCAAAGAGGAGTACCCGTCGCTCGTGGCGATCCATGCCGCGCTCCTCGCCGTCAAGGCAAGCCGTCCGGTGCGGCTGATTTACGACCGGCACGAGGACATTGCGGCCACGACCAAACGGCACCCGGGTACGATTCGGCACCGTACCGGCGTCGGTGGAGACGGATCGTTACTCGCGCAGGACATCGAGTTCGTGCTGGATGGCGGGGCGTACTGCACGCTCAGCCCGGTCGTGCTGTCGCGCGGCGCCATCCACGCGGCAGGGCCCTACGCGTGCCCCAACGTCCGGATTCGCGCCACGGCCATGGCCACCAATACACCCCCCAACGGCGCGTTTCGAGGGTTCGGTGCACCCCAATCCGAGTTCGGCGCTGAACTCATGGTCGAACACGTCAGCGAAGTCCTCGGCGTGCCGAGTATCGATCTCCGGCGCAAATGGATGTTTCGGGTCGGCGATACGACCGCGACCGGTCAGCAGCTCAACGAGAGCGTCGGGACCGAGCTCGTGTTGGACGCGGCATTGAAAAACGCCTCCCCCGTCGTTGTGCCATCCAGCCCCTCGGTACTGCACGGCCGAGGAGTCTCCCTCGTCTATCACGGATCCGGGTTCACGGGGAGTGGTGAGAAGAAGCTCGCGAGCCAGGTTACCGTCGAGTGCAGTCGGGACGGAGAGTTCCGAGTACTCACTGCGCAGACCGAGATGGGACAGGGAGCTAACACGATCCTCGCGCAAATCGCCGCGGATGCCCTGGAGGTGCCATACGAGGACGTCACGATCGTGCCCCAGGACACGTCGGTCGTGCCGAATAGTGGGCCCACGGTTGCATCGCGCACCGCCATGGTCGTCGGGGGACTCGTGGCCGAGGCGGCGCGCGAGGTTCGGGAACGGATGGCCACCGAGCAACCGCCGATTCGGGTCGACAAAACCTATGTGCAACCGTCGACGATACGCTGGGACGATGAGCGGTACCGCGGGGACGCGTATCCCGTGTTCGCCTATGCATGCGTCGTCGTCGACGTGGAGGTGGACCGCGATACCGGGGAGGTGCGGGTCACGAACCTCGTCGCGGCCCTCGACCCGGGCAGAGCCCTCCACCCCATCCTGGCGGAGGGCCAGGTCGAAGGCGGCGTCCTCCAGGCTGTTGGGTACGCAACCATCGAGGAGATGAAGATGGCGGACGGCGGGTACGTGAACGACCGACTCGCCACCTATATCATCCCGACCGCGTTGGATGCGCCCCGCATCAAGACGGTCCTGGTGGAGAACCCGTACTCGGGCGGTCCGTTTGGCGCCAAAGGCATTGGAGAAATCCCGATGGACGGCCCCGCGCCGGCCGTCGTGGCCGCGATTCACGATGCCACTGGGGTTTGGCTGGACGAAGTGCCCGCCACACCCGAGAAGCTCCTTACGGCAATGAGTTCATGATTTCGTTTACCGTGAACGACCACGCGGTGTCGGTCGACGCGCCGGGCGCGCGGAGATTGCTGGACGTGCTCCGGGAAGAGTTGGGGATGACCGGGACCAAAGAGGGTTGCGGCGAAGGAGAGTGCGGAGCCTGCTCGGTCTTGATCGACGGCGAAGTGGTGAACAGTTGCCTGGTGTCGGTCGGTCAGGTCGAGGGCTGCCGGGTGCTCACGGTTGAGGGTCTCGAACGGAATGGCAAGCTCGCGCCGCTTCAGCACACGTTCCTGGAACGTGGAGCAGCGCAGTGTGGAATCTGTACTCCGGGAATGTTGCTCTCGGCCCACGCCCTGCTGCAGCGCAATCCTACTCCGACCTATGAAGAGGCGCAGACGGCCATCGCCGGCAACCTGTGCCGCTGCACCGGTTACACCAAGATCATCGAAGCGATTCTCGCGTGCCCTACCCGACCTTCTTGAAGCCGCGCTCATTATCGGAGGCGCTCGACCTCCTCGCCACGACGGCTGACTGCCGGCCTCTGGCGGGCGGCACCGACCTGATGGTGCTGCTTCACAGCCGTCAGATTCGGCCAGCCGCCCTGCTGGACATCTGGTCGCTCGGGGAGCTCAAGGGCATTCGCGAGGTCGACGGCGCCATCGAGATCGGGGCCGCGGAACCATACACGGGGATCATCGAGTCGGATCTCGTCCAGCGCCACCTTCCGGCTCTTGCCGAGGTGTCACGCACGATCGGCGCAGCCCAGATCCAGAACCGCGGCACGCTGGGCGGTAACCTGGGGACCGCATCCCCTGCCGGTGATACCCTCCCGGTCATGCTTGCGGCCGACGCCACGATCGTCACGAGTCGCCGGTCGATTTCGGCATCCGAGTACTTCGTGGGGTATCGAAAGACGGCGCTCCGGTCCGACGAACTGCTCGTCAGGGTCCGTTTCCCGCGGGACGGGCGTGCGATTCGCTTCCGCAAGATCGGCACACGCCAGGCGCAGGCAATCTCCAAAGTGGTGATGGCCGTGTGCCTGGAGCCCGCGCGCGTTGCCATCGGGTCCGTCGCCGAGGTACCACTGCGCGCCCCAAGCGCCGAGGCGGCACTGGACCGGGGCGACGTCGATGGCGCCGTCGACGCGGTCGTCGACGACATCCGACCCATCGATGACGTTCGCTCGACGGCAGCGTACCGTCGGCGCGTCACGCAAAACGTGTTGCGTCGCCTGCTACAGCCCTAGACCAGATACCGAGGGAAGTGAACGCACTCCGAGCTTGGCTACTCGGGATTGCTCCCGTGTAACCGTTCGGCGACGGCGTCGATCGACGCCGGTATCGGTGTAGGCGTTTGAACGCTGCGTACAGCACTGGCCACATCCTTGAGGCCGGATCCGGTCACGAGCAGCACAACACGTTCGTCGCGGTCCAGCAGTCGTTGGTCGAGCGCAGCCTCGAGCCCGGCCAGCGCCGCCGCACCGGCGGGTTCCGCAAAGACACCGGTGCGCTGCGCCAACTCGCCGATCGCCTGGATGATCCGTTCGTCGCTCACCGTAACGCCGCACCCCCCCGAACGGCGCACCGCACGCAGGCAGAGCAAGGCATTGCGCGGCGTTTGAACGGTGAGACTGTCGGCGACACTGTGGGCGTCGGTGACCGGCGTGACCGTCCCGCTGCCGTCGCGCAACGCATTGGCGATTCCCGCCGATCCCTCGGGCTGCACCGCCACGAGGCGCGGCAGTCGCTGGAGGAGGCCGCTGGCGGCAAGGTCGGCAAACCCCTTGGCGACGCCAGCCAAGATCGCCCCGTCGCCGGTCGGGACCACGACGACGTCGGGCTGTGCCGGCGCCAGGTCGGCAGCGATCTCGAGTGCCGCGGTCTTCTTCCCCTCGATCGTAAACGGATTGAGCGCCGTGTTGCGGTTGTACCACCCAAACCGATCGCAGGCTTTCAGGCACAGTTCAAAGGCATCGTCGTAGCTCCCATCCACCCGGAACACAGTGGCCCCGTAGCTCAACATCTGAATCAGCTTTGCTTCCGGTGCAGTGTGCGGTACAAACACCACGGCTCGAAGGCCCGTAGCGGCAGCCACGGCCGCAAGTGCGGTCGCCGCATTGCCCGTCGATGCGGCGGCCACCGTGTCCCGGCCGTATTCCCGCGCCTTGGACACCACCAACATGGACGCGCGGTCTTTCGTCGAGCCGCTCGGATTTCGCGTGTCGTCCTTGATCGACAGACGGGGCATTCGCAAGCGCTCGCGCAGGACCGGCACTTCGAGAAGCGGCGTGCCGCCGACACGCAACGGCGGCACGAACCTGGCGTCGGGTATCGGAAGAAAAGCGGTGAGAAACGGGTCGGACCAGCACGGGGCCGCCGGCCATTCGACCGGCAGACAATCCAACACGACCTCCAGCACACCTCGCGTGAATCCGCCGGGGAGTTGATGACGCGTGCACACCGGGCAGACGAGCTGCACGTCGCGCTCCTCGTACGACGCACCACACTCGGAACAGCGGAATCGAAAATTTGCCACGTTGATGTCTTTGGATGGCGCGCTACATCGTGAGCGCCATCAGTGCCTTCTGTACGTGCAGTCGGTTCTCGGCCTGGTCGTAGACGACCGATTGGGGACCATCGATTACTTCATCGGTCACTTCACGACCGCGATCGGCGGGGAGCGGGTGCATGTAGATCATGTGGGGTTTGCCGAGGGCCATGTGTGTACTGTCGCACCGCCACCGGGGGTAACGCTCGATGAGCTCGAGGCCCTCGGGAACGTCCTCCGTGGTGACCAGCGGCCCCCACGACTTCGGAATGACCGCATCTGCGTCGCGAAAAGCGTCCTCGAACTCGTGGCTGATCTCGAATTGAGTTCCCGACTCTTGGGCGTTCGCCTTCGCCTGATCCTCGATCTTTGGCAGCAACTTGAACTCTGGGGGATACGCCAGGGTCACGTCGATGCCGAAGCGTGGCATGAGGAGGATCAGACTTTGGGGTACCGACAGCGGCCGCACGTAGTTCGGCGCGCTCGTCCAGGCGACACCGAGCTTGAGACCGCGCGTATCCCCGAACTTCTCTCGCATAGTCAGATAGTCCGCCAAGATCTGGCACGGATGATACACGTCGCACTGCATGTTCATGACCGGGATCTCGGCATGCCGTGCCACCTCGTTCAGATAGCCGTTCCCCTCGCCGTAGGCACAGTGCCGAATTGCAATGCCATCCCCGTACCGCGACAGCACTTTCGCCGTGTCTCTCGCGTTCTCTCCATGGCTGATTTGCATCTTGTCCGGGGAAAGATAAATGGCGTGGCCGCCGAGTTGCGTCATTCCCGTCTCGAAGGAATTCCGCGTGCGGGTCGAGGCATCGAAGAAGATCATGTACAGAGTCTTGGCCAAAAGGAGCGCCGTTGCTCGACCGTCTGCTTTGGCGGCCTTGAGGTCCACCGCCAGCTCGAACAACGTTTCGAGTTCGTCGGTCGTCCAGTCTTGCGTCGATATGAAGTTTCGGCCCTTGAGCTCTCCGGCCATCACTCAACCCTCGGTCACGATGCGAGCGTCAACGAGGGCTTCCCTCTTCTCGGCCAGAAAGCCGGGAATGAGACTGTAGACCGCCGTCGCCCGAACGAGATCGTCGACGAGTACCCATTCATCGGTCGTGTGTGCCAGCTCCTCGAGGCCCGGAGCGAACCCCACCGTGGGAATGCGGAGTCGCCCCATGCTGGCAACGCCATTGGTGGAGAACGACCATCGCGAGATCGCGGGTGGGCGGCCCAACACGGCACCGGCTGCTTCACTCACACCCTGCACCAGGGGATGCTCCTCCGGCAGCACCCACGTCGGGTAGAACTTCTCCTGCCGCGCCTGGGCCCCGCGCCAGCTCGTGGCATCGTATTCGAGCACCTCGACGGTCGCATCACCTAGGTGTGGCAGCGCGTGGAGCTCCGCCATCACGCTCTCCACCGTCTCTCCGGCGGTCATACGCCGATCCAAGTAGATCTTTGCGCTGTCGGGAACGGCGTTCAGCGATGGCGTCGTGCACTCGATGAACGAGACGACAATCGAGCCTTTTCCGAGGAACACATCTTCCGGCAGGCGCTCGTTCAACGCTTCAATATCCGTGATGATCGGTGCGACCTTGTACAGCGCATTCACCCCACGCTCGCTATGTGCAGCATGGGCGGACACACCTCGAGTCGTAACGGCAAGCTCTACCCGACCACGGTGGCCCCGATACACGTTGAGGTCGGTTGGCTCCCCCAAAACCACAACGTCCGGTCGGATACCCTCGGTCTCGACCAGATGAAGCAGACAGTACCCGTCGCAGTCCTCCTCCATGACGCTGGCGGTGAGGTACAACGTGACCTCCTCCGGTACACCGCGATCCTTCAGAAGCCTCGCGGCGTACGCCATGCAGGCGACGGCGGGAAGCTCATCAACCGCGCCACGGCCGTAGACCTTGCCGCCCTCATGCTTTCCTTGAAACGGATCGTAGGTCCAGGCGTTGGGGTCGCCGACACCCACACAGTCGATGTGACCGTCCATGAGGATCTTGAGCGGTCCCGTGCCGACCGTCGCTACGACATTGCCCAGCTTGTCAAAGAAGACTTCATCCAGCTCCAGCCGCTCATACTCGGCACGGACGCGCTCGCAGCGCGCGCCCTCCCGAAGGCTCTCGGCCGGGATCGCAATCATGTCGCGCAGAAACGCGACGATGTCGTCTTCATACCTGCGCGCGGCCGCTGTCGCGTCACCACCAACGGTCGTCATGTCCTCAGCGCGCTCCATGCCGGTCCACTCATGTCGCCTGCCCGGCGGTGTGCTCGGACCGCAACATCTCGAGCACGCCCGTGTCACGGTTGAACGTCGCAATCCGCTCGTCCCACTCGGGGAGTTGCTCTACCAGTTCCTCCCAAAACGCCGGAGCCCACAGGGCGTCGAGTTCCTCGACCGTCTTTCCCTGCTGTTCGACCCAGGTAAAGTATTTGAGATTGTGAATCGCCTTGCGCTCGACGTAGCGCAGTTCCTTCAGATGGTCGACGGCCGCGCCAAGGAGATGGCGGCCAAAGTCGCCCGCGGCGCCAACTTCCGTGTACGGACCGGCGGCGTGTTCCAGTTCCGTCAAACGTGTTCGATACAGGCCGACGGAATCGGTAAGCGACGTCATGAGCACGTCGTGTGCGTCAAACTCGAAATACTTCGCCGTCTTCACGGCGGCCAGGAGGTTACAGATGCTCGAGATTCCGAGCAGCGGCAGCTGCGTGACGACGTCGGCCGGCACACCCGCGGTACGGAGGTGGCTCTGCCCTACGGGATCGTTGAACAAACGCATGAGCCTCATCGTGGCTTCATCGTCGACAGCCGTGACGACGTCCGTGTTGCGCACGTTGTGAATCCACGGCACATGTTTGTCACCAATGCCTTCAATGCGGTGCCCGCCAAACCCGTTGTAGAGGAGCGTCGGGCACTGCAGCGCCTCTGCCGCCGTTATCCGTAGTCCCGGGTGCCGATGCTTCAGGTAATCACCGGCCGCAAGCGTTCCCGCCGATCCGGTGGCGCCAACCCACGCAGCGAGTCGGTCGTTTGGGGTCGCCAATCGCTGGAAGACCGACTCGGCAGCCAGCCCGGTCACACCGTAATGCCACTGGTAGTTCCCGAACTCTTCGAACTGATTGAAGATGACACACTCCGGTCGAGTCTTCCGGATTTCCCAGCAGGCGTCGAAGATCTCTTTGACGTTGCTCTCGCATCCGGGTGTGGCGATAATCTCGGCACCGATCTCCTCGAGCCACTCGAAGCGCTCTCGACTCATTCCCTCCGGCAGAATAGCTACGGCATGGCACCCGAGCAGAGCGCTGTCGAATGCTCCACCCCGACAATAGTTGCCCGTCGACGGCCACACCGCCCGATGCTTGGTCGGATCGAACGCTCCGGTCACCAACCTGGGGACCAGGCAGCCGAACGCCGCTCCGACTTTGTGCGCCCGCGTGGGGAAGAACTCGCCGACCAAGCCCACGATGCGGGCCCGGACGCCGGTGAGCTCACTGGGAAACACCAGGGCGTTCACGGGACCGAAGCCACCCGTGGCCGGATCGTTGTGCCAGGTAATGCGGAAGAGATTCAGCGGATCCACGGCCTGCATATCGACCGCTTGCAGCGCACTCACCACTGCTGGGTCAATCGTGCCCGGATCGCGAAGCTCGGCAAAGGTAGGAATGAGAATCCGCCGTGCTCGACACGTCTCCACCGCCCGCCGGCGAATACTTTCCCGATCGTCTGTCATACCACCACCGATCTTGATCTCAGTCTCCGAGAAACGTAGTGCCCCACGGGAGTGCATGAAAGCGTTCCCAGAGCACTGGGGCGAGATGGCGGGCACGGGCGGCCAGGTCCTCGATGTCCATCGTTGTGTGACGGAAATCCTCGAGCAGCACATGTCCGCGGGCCACCGTGTGCCGCACGGGAGCCTCACTCAGCCCGTATACCGTGTGAGCAAACGCGTTGGCGCCGTCGAGACTCGTCGGCGGTGGCGCGTCGACCACGATGACATCCGCGGGGGCATCGGGCGTGAGTTCACCAAGCCTCGGTTCATCGAAGAACCGACGCGCGACTCGCACATTGTTGGCCAATAGCTGGGGCAAGCCGTCGAACCCCGCCGCGGGATCCCGGCGCACATGCCGGTGAATCAGGAAACTCATCCGCAACGCGCGTAACATCGACCCTGACATCCCGTCGGTGCCGAGCCCCATCAGACATCCTCCGCGGGCAGTCCGGATCACGTCCAGGTATCCGACTCCATTATTGGCGTTGGACTCCGGATTGTGAATGATGACCGCATCGTTTCGAGCGATCATCTCATAGTCGCTCTCTTCGAGGTGGATGCCATGCGCCAGCAGGCTTCGTGCATCAAGGAGTCCGTTAGCCTCGAGACGTTGCGTCGGGCCAACGCCAAACCGCTCACGGGACTCGACGACGTCCAGAGGATCCTCTGCGAGATGGATGTGGCAGCCACAGTCAGTCGGCCTCCGCCTCGCCACTTCGGCGAGAGTCTCCTCTCGGAGCGTGAAGCTCGCGTGGAGGCCGAGCGTTCCACGAATCCTGGGGTCGCCGCGCCGCGAGGCAATGAACTCGAGATTCTCTTCAATACCGGCGACCGCTCCGTCACGGCCGTTTCGATCCGTCACCTCGTAACACAGGACTGCCGATAGGCCGCACGTTTCGATCACCCGCGCAATGGAGTCGAGACTTCCTGTGATGGTATTGGGCGACGCATGGTGATCGAATACCGTCGTACATCCTGATCGAATACAGTCGGCAAGTGCGAGCTCGGCCGACACACGCACGGTCTCGGCGTCGAGCGCACGATCCAGTCGCCACCAGAGCCGGTCGAGAACCTCTGCGAAGTTTCTCACGGGAGCCCGCGGATCGAGACCACGCGCCATGGCCGAGTAGAAGTGGTGGTGCAAGTTGACGAGTCCGGGAAGCACGACCCCTCCGCGAGCGTCGAGGTAGCGAGCCTCGGGGAACTGACGTCGGAGGTCCGCCTCCGCCCCGACGGCCTGGATGCGATCGCCGCTCCAAGCCACCGCGCCTCCGGGAACTACGTCGGGCACGAACGGGTCCGGGGTGACCGCGCCGGAGAGGACGAAGCCGTTTCCGAGGAGTACCGTGTCGCTCATGGATGCCCCGCCGGATTCACCGCGTTGGGCGCGCGCGACGCAAAGATGGACTGCCACGCCATGCGCATGCGGTAGAGAAGCGCCGTGTCAAACGTCCGGCCCGAGTCGGTAATCTCGCCGGATGTGACTCCGAGTCCCGGCCACGACACGTCGAACCGGAACCCGGGACCCGTCAGCGTCGCACGACCCTCGTTTGCGCTTGGTAGCAGTTGCATTGCTGTCCCGCCGAGGCGGGCGTGGAGCACATCGCCGTCACGACAGAACCCATCCAGGTGATGACAGCGCTCAAAATCGACGACCGTAAAGAACACGCGCTCCTTGACCACGAAGGGTGCCCCGTCCTCCGGACAGTAGACCTCGCAGTTCGAGCACTCGTTGCATCCTCCCTCCACCACGGCCAGCTGATGACGCTCCTGAATGGCGAAGCCCTGGCCAATGGTTCGCTCGAGGTTGGCTCCGGACCCGGCGAATCGCTCGGTAGGCACGTCGAGCGGTTCCACCTCATAGGCGAAGATTGCGTCGTTGGGGCAGGCCGCAATGCACAGGTCGCAGTTGATGCAGTCGTAGAGCCCCAGCGTGCCGTCGACCCGACGCGGCGTTTTGGCGTTCGCGTTCACACCGTAGCGCGGATCATTGGCCAAGTCGGGCACGATTGCCTGCCCGTTCAGACGGCCAGCGACCCGGGTGGCCGCAAGCACAAGCTCGTCACCGTCGATTCCCGCCGTCGCGGCACGCTCCCTCAGCAGTCGGGGAAGCTCATTGGGCTGCCGCTTGGCGGTGTCACCAATTCCCCTCCCTTCCCGCTCCCAGATGGCGCCGTCATCGGGGGCGGCTGCGAACGCGGTCTTTGCCGCAGCAGCTCCGTGGCCGTGGGCGGCCAGCACGAACGCCTCCCGAGTCGTGACGCCAACTCGACGCATCGCGCGCGCCAGCGATCGCAGGTATGCCGGCAGTCTCCCGTAGCCACCTTGCCGAAGCAGGTCGGTGCAGGTGGTCACCGGCACCATACCGCACGCAACGGTCTCGGAGAAGTTCTTCGCATCGACCCCCGCGGAGAACGAAACCGGGAACTCGAAGCCGAGGTCTTCTCGGAACCGTTGCATGAGATTCATGGAGATCACATGGAGCGGCGGCCCCGACAGGTACATGTACGGATCCGACTGGGTCGGGAAGAACTCGCTCTTGTTTGCCACCACCAAGGTGTTGGTGAACTTGGCGCCGATCATCGAACCGCGCCGGTCGGCCAGCACGCGGAGGTTTCGCAGAATGGTGAGACCGTCCTCATAAGCCAGATCGTTTTCGAACGCCTCCCGCTGTAACTCCAGGTGGAGGTATCCGAGTCGATCGTACAGCAGGTCTCGCACGGCATCGAAGCCCAAGAGCGTGGGGTTGAGCTTGATGATGGTGTGGAGCCCTCGGTCCTCCAGCAGATGTTCCGCAATCGCTTGAATCTGATCCGCAGGGCAGCCGTGGAAGGTGGAGAGCGTAACACAGTCCGAGATCGGGCTCGGGAGTGACACGTCGCGGAATTGGGCGAGGTCGCTCGGCAGTTGCTCGCGCAGCTCGTCGAACAACGGCTCGGGGTGTCGCAGCGCGTCGAGAAACCCTGAAACCGGTTCCGAGCGAATGCCCTCGAGATCGTATCCGACACTGATGTCGAAGACCGTGTCGAAATCCGCCTCTCCACCATCCTCAAACCCGCCGAACGCGTGAGTCGCCTTGAGGACCGCGATCAGGTACGCTGCCTTCGCGTACTCCATGGCCGATTGCCCCACCCGCAGTTCCTGCGACCACTCCACGTTGAACCCGACGTTCGGGACGTGGATGCACGGGCGAGGTATTGCGAGACGATCGTTCACCTGCACCGTCTTGAGTTCGATGATACGGCTGCCGGCGAGCCAGGCGAGCACGATGTTCTGGGCGAGTTGGGTGTGCGGTCCAGCCGCCGGACCAACCGGTGTCGCCGCTCGGCGATCGAAGTGGGTGGCGCTGAAATCGAGATCGGGATCCGGATGGAACCACTTGCGAACTGGCAGATCGAAGATGGTCTGGCGTACCTCGACCTCTCGGCGCATGCGACGCACCAGATCGGCGAACGGGATCGGGACCAACTCGGCTATGGCGCCACCTCCCGTGAGCCTACCACAGTGCGCGGCCGTGACCCGTCACGCGGGCCGCCGCCGGCTCTTGGGCACCGACGCGACGGCAGCCGGCGCGTCGCTCATCGGCAGGCGGAACCGCCGAACACCGTCATACGAGTGGAGAGCGGCCGCAACGGCACCGGCGGTCGGCACGAGACCGATCTCCCCCACGCCCTTGGAACCATAGCCACCGATCTCATCGGGAACTTCCACCAGGATGACATCGATCTCAGGAGTGTCCTTGGCCTTCACGATCCCCAGATCGCGAAGCAACAAGGAATCCGGACGTCCCGCACAGCACGGGAGGTCCTCCGACAGCGCATAGCCCAGACCCATGTGCACGGATCCCTCGATCTGGCCGGTGCACTGCAGCGGGTTGATCGCCCGCCCCACGTCGTGTGCGGCAACGACACGCTGTATCAGTCCGTCGTCATCGAGCATCACGACCTGAGTCGCGTAGCCAAACGTGAGGTGCGTCTTGGGATCCACGGCCTCAACGCCGGGCTTGGTCGTGAAGTCACAAATGTATTCGCCAATGTACTCTTGCCCGACCAGCTGTGCGAGCGAACGTGACTTTAGATCCGCCGCCAGTTTCTGAGCGGCGATCTGCCCAGCCGCTGTTCCGAGCGCCGTCGCCCGCGACGCGGTGGTCATTCCGCACACCACGTCGTCGTAGCTCACCGTGCGGACCCGCATAATCGCGGTGTCGAGTCCGGTTTCCTCGCTCACAACCTGACGCAGGACGGTGAACAGCCCCTGTCCCATGTCGGTATACCCCGTCCGAATCTCGATCTCACCGTCGTTCAGTATCTGAATGACGACGCGTCCGTTGTCCTCCTGCCCGTTGCCGATACCGGTATTCTTGATGCCGCATGCGATGCCGACGTACTTCGCCTTCTTATAAACATGCTTGACGGCCTCGAGCGTCTGTCGAATTCCACAGCTCCGCGTCATGACTTGCCCAGTGGCGAATCGGTCACCGGGCGCCAGGATATTCCGTTCTCTGATGTCGTACCCGTCTACCCCCACGCGCTCCGCGATGAGGTCCATCATGCCCTCGATGGCGAACGCTGCCTGGTTCGCTCCGAAGCCACGCATCGCCCCACAGGGGGGATTGTTGGTGTAGACGGTCTTGGCCTCGATGTCGACGTTGGGGACACGATAGGGCCCGCACGAGTGACCGGCTGCCCGCTCCAGCACCTTCATGCCGACGGAGGCATAGGCGCCCGTGTCGCCGAGCATGCGCGCCCGGACCGCTGTGAGGTGCCCCTCCGCATCAGCGCCCACGGTGTAATGGAGGGTAATGGGATGCCGTTTCGGGTGAATCCTGATCGACTCCTCCCGCGTGAGAACCGTCTTAACCGGGCGGCCGAGGAGTCGTGCGGCGAGCGCCGTGTGGCCCTGGACCGATAGGTCCTCCTTCCCTCCAAAGGCACCGCCGTTCGCGACCAACTCGACTTCGATGGTGCCACGTTCGACTCCGAGAATCGCCGCAATCTGCTCCTGGTCGTCATGCACGCCCTGCCCCTGCGAGTAGACCTTGAGGTGGTCCTCGTCGGGGACAGCGAGGCATGCTTCCGGTTCGAGAAACGCGTGCTCGACACGCTGCGTCGCGAAGGTCTGCTCGACAACATGTACCGACGCCGCCAGTGCGGCTGCCACGTCACCGCGTTGAAAAGCCGATGTCTCGAGCAGATTGCCGGCTTCGTGAATTGCCGGGGCGTCCGGCTCGAGGGCCGTGACGGGATCCGTGACAGGTTCGAGCACATCGTAGCCGACTTGTACGGCCCCCGCGGCGCGGCGCGCGTGGAACTGCGTGTCGGCGACCACGAGGGCGAGCACATCGCCCACGCAACGGGTTGTCTCGCCGATCGCCACGAAGACGGGCCAGTCGTGGACGATGAGTCCAACCATGCGGGCACCGGGCACGTCTTCGGCTGTGATGACGCGTACGACCCCTGGCAGCTGAAGCGCGGCGCTCACCTCGATGCTCGTCACCGTGGCCCGAGGATGTTCACTCAGTACGACCGCGCCGTGTAGCATCCCGTCCACCTGCATATCGGCGACATACGCCTTGTCGCCCATCGCATGGTCGACCCCGCGGTACCGCACCAGCGACCTTCCGATCCCCGCGAGATTGCCGAGTTCCGACGATCGCTTCGCGCCGAATTGTTCTCCAAAGAAATGTGGTCTCCGTGGCTCCGCGGTGTCGGCACCCCTACCGCCGCTCCAAGCCTCACCCGCCGTTTGCACGGCGTCGACGATGCGGGCGTAGCCAGTACAGCGACACAGGTGGCCGCTGAGTGCTTTCCGAACCTCGACCGCATCGCAGGCCCGCCCGTCGTCGAGCAGCGCCGACGCTCGCGCAACGATGCCGGGGATGCAGTAGCCGCACTGAATGGCGCCTTCGTGCACAAAGGCATCGGACAGTACCCACCGTTTCGCCTCCGAGAGTCCCTCGAGCGTCGTGACGTCCTTCCCTGCCATCTGCTCCGGCTTGCGAAGACAGGCCAGCACCGGACGTCCATTCACGAGGATGGTGCAGCAACCGCAGTAGCCCTGCGGTGCACACCCGTCCTTGGGGGAGGTGACGCCGCATCGGTCACGAAGAACTTCGAGGAAGTGCATTCCTTCCTCGTAGCTCACCGTGATGGCGCGGCCGTTCAGCGTGAATGAGACTTCGGGCATCGGCCTGGCGCGTTCGGTTCAGTCGTCCTGGTGGCAGAGATTGGGCGAGGAGGGGTCTCTCATTCTTACCCGTTGTAAATCGGCCCGCCCCGTTCCCGATAGAAATCCAGCACCTCTGCCGCCTGTTGGCGGAGGACACCGCGCACGACTTCGATGCCCTTGGACTCGAGGTACTCGTACGACTCCGGAAACACCGGTCCCTCGTCGAAGCCGAGTCGCTTGGCATCCATATGTCCCGCACCGGTCACGACCCGCTTGACGCCTGCCCACAAGATCGCACCCAGGCACATGGCGCACGGGTCACACGATGTCACAAGATCGTGGGCCGGAAGCTCCACCGAGCCAAGTGAATAGTGGCCCAGGCGCGCTTCGGCCATCATGAACGCCACCATCTCTGCATGGAGCGTCGAGTTGGCGTTGGCGACCACGAGATTGACCCCAACAGAAACCAGCCGTCCGGTTTCGTGCTCGAAGATGGCCGCGCCGAAGGGACCACCGGTGTCCCGCAGCACGTTCTCCCGCGACAGCTGGATCGCCAACCGCATGCGACCCTCGACGGTCGGGTAACGCTGTTCCCAATCGATGTCCGAGGCAACCCAACTCGGGTATCGAACTCTGGTCTCCGGAAGCTTCATCGGCCGCCTATCCGCTCATGTGCGCAAAGTGGGTACTCGATGCTGCCGCCTCAAACAGTGGGGATGCCGTTCTCGTTGTCAATGCCGGAGGGTGACCTACGCTCTTCCAGCCGGGCACGGCGGGGGCTAGATTGGCCAGGCTCGTGAACCGGATCGGGGAACCCAATGCGACGAATCGGACTCGTAGGCTTCGCGCTGGTGCTGCTGGCGGCGTGCCAGCCAACAAGCGTTGATCTCACCGAGGATCAGCGCCTAGCGCTCGTTGACACGATCCTTCAGGTACAGATCGACCTGGTCGCCGCCGCCGAGGCGGTCGACGCGGAGGCGGTGCTCAGCTTCTTCGCCCCCGATGTCGGGCTCGTAATGGATGGACGGGTGGTCGGGTATGCCTCACTCTCCCAACTGCTGCGTCAATCCTACGGACAGATGGGCCGCCAGACGGTCGAATGGCATCCGGCGGAGGTTTCCGTTCTCTCGCCGGACGCCGTGGCCCTCACCCTCGGCGGCGTGGTGACCGTGATCGGGATGGAGGGGGATACGGTCTCCAGTGGCCCCGTTGCGTGGACGGAGGTGTTCGTCCGCCGGAACGGGGGCTGGAAGCTGTTGCACGCGCACCAATCGACGCCGTCCGCAGGATCCAGCTGAACGAGGGGCCTCGGTCACGAGGCTGCCGGCCAATCGGGTCGCGATCTTGCCTGGTGACCGAACCCAGACGCTCGAGGTCGATGAGATGCCCAAACGATTTCTGGTCCTGCTCGCCCTTGTTCCATTGCTTGCCTGCTCGGAGCGGGCAAGTGACACCGTCGTGGCCGATCCCGTTCCTTGCCAGGTCGAGGGGATGCGAAACTGCGCGCAGGTGGGCGATGTGCTGATCGGCGGGCAGCCTTCCCAGGCGGCACTGGAATACCTCGCCGCGCAGGGATACCAGACAATCGTCTCCACGAGAGGGGTGCAGGAGGTCGAGTGGGATGAGCGGGCGGCCGTGGAGGGCCTCGGCATGACGTTTGTGAGCATCCCCATGGAGAGTCCGGTCTCGGCGATCACCGACGAACAGGTCGCCGGTCTCGCCGACGTGATGGAGCAACACCAAGGGCCGACGCTGCTGCATTGCGGTTCGGGCAATCGTGTATCCGGGCTGTGGGGCGTGTGGCTGGCAGAGCACCGGGGTGTGGAGGCCGACGAAGCACTCAGGCTTGCGGAACTAGCCGGGATGACGGGGGTTCGGCCTGTGGTCGAGCGGCGACTCGGCGCGGTGGCGGTGGCGCCGTAGTCGCTTCGCACCGCGGGGCGCTACTCGGGCTCCACGGGACCACGGTGGCGGGCAGGGACGTCGCGGATCGAGCACACGACTTGCGGCCCCTCCTGCGTTTGGTACGGGGACAGGCTGATCTCGACGCGAAACTCGTGACCGTCTTTGTGTCGGGCACGGAGGTCGAGGTCTGCACCCATCGGTCGGACGTGCGGATTGCGGCCGTATCCCTCCCGATCACCGACATGCTGCGCGCGAATCCGTTCTGGGAGCAGCAGTTCCACCGGCTCGCCGATGAGCTCGTCCCGCGAGTACCCGAACAATCCCTCTGCACGCGCGTTCACTCGAGCGACTCGCCCGTTAGCATCGACGATCACGATGGCATCGGGGACGGCATCGAGCAGATGCGAATGGGCGAAACGCGTGGGCGCGCTACGGTCGGGCTCTCGGTCGGTCAAGGGTCATCCCTGGTTCGCGTGTCGGACATTCGGGCATCAGTGCGACACGGAAGATAGTCGAGCGCCGGATCTGAGCCACCTGGACCCCCTGACTGCTGCGTGGCGCCCGGAGCTGACCTCCTCAGGATCGCTCCACCTACCGATGACAGTATCGCTGCGATATCATGCTGTACCTTCTCAGCCAAGCTGGAGCGATCGATGAAGCGGATAGGCACAACCATGCTGGCCCTCAGTCTGCTGTCCGTGGGCCTCACCCGGGATGCCCAGGCGCAGCTGCGCGGTAAGGAGCTCTATGATCAGTGGCGGGGTCTAACCTCCACCAACGGCTCTTCGCAGATCCGGTGGTTGCCCGGAGGACGGGGCTACTTTACGAGCCGCGCCGATACGGCGGGTGCCAGGCAGTTCTATCGGGTGGACCCTGTGACCGAGGAGGAATCTCCCCTCTTCGACGCGGCTACCACGGGGGCGATCGCCGGGCAGTACGCCAATATCACGGGTGAGAATGCAACGGGCCTGCCGTTTCGCCAGTTCGCGTTCGTGCACGACGGCGGCGCCATGACGTTCGAGGCGGGTGATCGGTACTTCCTCTTCGATTTCGCTGCGCATCGACTGCGCCAACTGCGGCGTCCCAAGATCGAGCCTCAACCCTATTCGGAGGACTTGATGCGTGGCATGGCCGGCAGCCAGCTGTGGAACGGAAGCTACTCACCGGACTATGCGCGGTTCGCCCACGTGAAGGGATACGATCTCTACGTCACCAACACCACGACGGGCGGAGAGCAGCGGCTCACGTTCGACGGCAACCTGGACACGTTCAACGGTCGGCCCAACTGGGTCTATCCCGAAGAGTTCGGCCAGCGGGACGCCTACTGGTTCTCGTCGGACGGCCGAAAGCTTGCCTACTACCGGTCCGACGAGAGCGCCGTCCACAAATACCCCATCGTGCACGACACGCTGGCCGAAGCTCAACTGGAATTGCAGAGCTATCCGAAGGCCGGCGAACCCAACCCTACGGTGGTACTCAAGATCGTCGATATCGAGACCGGCGAGACGGTCGAAGTCCAGACGAACAGCACGCCCGACAACTACATCGTGCGGCCCATGTGGCTGCCGCGGGGCAACGAGATCCTGCTCCGACGCCTCAACCGTCACCAGAGCGTGCTCGAGCTCCTCGCCGCCGATGTGCGCACCGGAGGGGTCCGGACCGTTCTGACGGAGCAGGAGCCTGCCTTCGTCAACCTCCATGACGACTTCAGACTGCTGGAAGACGGACAACGGTTTCTGTGGACCTCCGAGCGGACCGGCTGGCGCCATCTGTATCTGTACGACCTCCAGGGCAACCAGCTTGCGCAGTTGACGAGCGGTGAGTGGCCCGTCGGCAGCGTGGTCGGTGTCGACGACAACGAGGAGTGGGTGTACTTCACGGGGAACACGGAGATGGGGCTCGAGACCCACTTCTTCCGGGTACGGCTCGATGGCTCGGGTTTGGAAAAGCTCACCACCGAACCTGGGTCCCACCGTATCAGCATGGACCCGGCGGGCCAGTACTACGTCGACTCCTATTCCTCGTTCACCACACCACTCACGGCCAATCTGCATCACGCCGACGGCACGCTCATCCGGAATCTCATGACCACCAACACGGCCAAGCTGGATTCTCTGGGCCTCGAGCCACCGGAGCTGGTGGTCGTCAAGGCCGCGGATGGCGTCACTGATCTGCACGGAATGCTCTATAAGCCCGCCGACTACGATTCGACCATCGCCTACCCGGTGGTCGTACCCGTCTACGGTGGCCCACACTCGAAAGCGATCAGCAACCGGTACTACCACAACAGCGGGGACCAGCGTCTGGCGCAGCTCGGATTCATGGTGTGGAGAGTGGACAACCGCGGTGAGCGCAACCGCGGCAAGGCGTTCGAAATGGAGACGTACCTCAAGCTCGGACAGGTGGATCTGGCCGATCAGGCCGCTGCGTTGAAGCAGATCGTCGAGCGGCCCTACGCCGACGCCACCAGCGTGGGCATCTACGGGGGATCGTACGGTGGCTACATGACCGTGATGGCGCTCGTCAAGGAGCCCGAGCTGTTTCACGTGGGCGTGGCCCATGCTCCGGTCACCGATTGGCGCAACTACGACACGATCTACACCGAGCGCTACATGCGCACGCCGCAGGAGAACGAGGAGGGGTATGACCTCGGCTCGGCAATCCCCTACGCCAAGAACCTGAAGGGCAAGCTCCTCATCATGCACGGGGCGGTGGACAACAACGTCCACCCCGGCAACACGACGCAGCTCATCGACGCGCTCGTCGAGGCGGGGCGCCAGTTCGACCTCATGCTCTATCCCGGGAATCGCCACGGGCTTCGCGGGGCTGCGGGACGGCACGCGTCCCAGAAGCGAATCGACTTCCTTATCGAGCACCTGGAGCCGCCGACCTACCCCTGGTAGCGGAAGCGATCACGGTCGGCCAACAAGCGGGGCCGGTTCTCGAACCGGCCCCGTCGTTCGTTTCCAACGTGGGTCGCGCCTAACTCAGAACCTGATCGCCGCCCCCACCGCGAGGCCGGTCGGTGTGGGGAAGACGGCGACGCGCGGGCGTCCAACCGGCACCTCCTGCCATACCTCTCGGGATGACATCGCGCCGATCACGGTGCCCAGGACGCCTCCGGCCATGCCCAACACGGCCGCGGAGACTACGATCGCCTTTGCTTGTTCGCCTCCGTCCCCGGGGCAGAGCAACCCTCTGTCGTCGCCGCAGTCCGCCACCAACAGGGCGCCAAAGCCCAACCCAACCAGCCCCCCGACGATCGCACCGCTGCGGGCGCCCTTGTCCCAGTTGGACCGCCGTCCGGCAGGGACCTCGAGCTTCGTCACGGCTGCAAGCGGCACCGCTGCGCTCAGCGAATCGGTGACAACGCTGCCGTGGTCGAGGCGTTTCTTGACGTACCGCACATGCATGCTGTCAGCGCGAAATGCCACGAAGGTCACCGGTGTGCGGCGGAGCTGGCACGTGTGAGCCGTGACCCGGACGCGTTGGCCGGGCGCCAGGCGCGCCTCTTGTCCCACGGCGCTTGCCAGTGGGCTGAGGAGAAGCACGAGCGATGGAAGGAGGAAGCTCCGCACGATCGCCCCCGGGGCTGCGGTTGCTTCCCATTTACGTGGGTCGCGTCAAGCAAGCGTCAAGTGCAGCCCACCCTGAAGACGCTGCGTTTACCAGACCAGCCGTACCGCCATCAGCAGCAAGGCAACTCCCACCACGATTCGGACCGGCCGCTCCCCACCCGCGACCGATACACGCGTGGCCACGATCGCCCCCAGGGCATTCCCGACGGCAAGCGCACCGGCCGTAGTCCAGGCGACGTTGCCGGTGGCGACAAACACCATGAGCGCGGGAAGACTGAAGACGAGGATGATGAGCACCTTGTGCATGTTGGTCCGCACCAGATCGAAGCGGAGAAGCTGGTGCAGCACGAGCATCAGCAGGAACCCCACGCCCGCCTGAATGAACCCGCCATAGAAGCCGATGCCGAAAAACGCGAGGAACGCAATGGCGCGAACCCGCGTCCCCGCCTCGGCGGGCGTGCCCCGCTTCCGAGTCGGGAACACGAGGCCGACCACGGCGACGGCCAGCACACCGGCCAGAATCGCGCGGAACGTTGCCTCGCCGACCCGAACGGCCAGGAACGCACCGACGATGGCACCCGGAATCGTCGTGAGGGCAAAGGCGAGCCCCGCGCGCGCGTCTCGGTAGCCCTGGCGGCGAAAGCTGCTCACCGCCGCGACATTTTGCACGAGGATGGCGACCCGGTTCGTGCCGTTGGCAACGGCAACGGGAAGGCCGAGAAAGATGAGGATGGGTAGCGTGATGAGCGACCCACCGCCGGCCATTACGTTGAGAAAGCCTGCGGTGAGGCCGGCAGCGAAGACCGCGACGAGCGTGAGCACGGACGGAAACCCCTAGTGAGTCCCCACCCGGGGCTGTCAGTCGATGATTGGCGCCTGGGGGCCTGGAACGATTCCGATCAGATCAGGATCCTGCCCAGGTTCAACGGTGGGAGCTGGCTGCTGCCCCTTCTGCTCCTTCCTCAGCGCACGACGCTCCAGCTTAGCCTGTCGCTTCTCCTTCTTGGCGAACTCGCGCTTGCGTTTGGCGTGGCTCGCCGGACCCGGTCTTGCCATGAACCAGTCTCCGGTCTCGGGATATAGGTTATCTAAGATAACACAGCACCACGAGTTGGCGAAGGGAACGCCGCGTAACGCCGTTCGCCTACCCAATCACCACCGTGTCCGGTCCGGCCAGTTTCTGCACGTGGCAACGGCACGGATCTGGAACGGCGAACACGAAATCGGCGGAAAATGTGTCGTTACCCTTGGCGCCCGTGACCCGCAGCGTATCTCCGTTGCTCGAGAACGCGTCGCGCAACCCGTCATCCGCCAAGAGGTACACGCCCGGCTGCAGCATGCCCAGCCAGGTCGGCTCCAACGTCGCGCCGGTACGGAGATTGGTTCGGGTGACGATGACGTCGGGCACCAGGCTGCCCGTGTCGTCGACTACCGTGGCCGTGTACGTCCGGAACTCCAGGGTACAGGCACACTGGCTCTCAAGGTCCTCACACGCCGAGGTCCCCAGGACGGCCAGAAACACTCCGGCACTCGCAAGCAGGCAGAAGCGGGTCATGGGTGTCGATTGCATCTCGGTCCGCCATGCATACCCCGAGAAATGCTCATGAGTCACGTCTGGGCTCTCGCTCGAACCCCCTCGACGGCGGAACGAACGCCCTGCCCCGGCCAAGCGTGCCATTCGTTCCCAGCCTGTGGCGGTACCCGAAGTTCAACGGAATGGCAACGCGCGAGAACGCCGCCGGGCTGAGATACCTGAGCTCCTTCCATAGCCGCTGCACGATCTTCCGCCGAGCATAGAACTGTCGCAGGACCCAAGCCGTCCCCCGATCGAGCGTGGTGGGACTCATGTGCAGTGGCTCGAACACGACGTGCGAGAAATCGTAATGCGCCCATTCCCGATCAACGATGCGTCCTGCCCGCTCCATATCGTCGAACAGCGGTGTGCCTGGAAACGGCGTGAGCCTCGTCGCCTGAAGTGCGTCGACGTTCGCGTCAAGCAGAAACTCGAGCGTTGCTTCGAAGGTCTCAGGGGTGTCGGCGTCACTGCCGAAGACGACGCCGGCATACACGCCGACCCCGGCCTCGTGTAACCTGCGAATGAGGCGACAATAGTCCTTCGCCCGGTTGCCGTGCTTACACCAGCCGTTGAGATTCTCCTGCGACAGCGATTCCAAGCCGACGAATAGGCCGCGGCACCCGCTCCGGACCGCCAACCGCAGCAGCTCCTCATCGTAGGCGATGCCAACACCACACTGGCTGAACCATCGCTTCCCCAGCGGTATCATGGCACCGAAGAGCTGCACGGCGTAGTCGCGGTCCCCGATGATGTTGTCGTCCATGAAGGCCACGTATCGGCCGAGCGTCTTTAGCTCCTCGACAACTTCGTCGACGGGGCGCGTCCGTATGCGGTAGCGGTGAAAGGCCGCAATCGAGCAGAACTTGCAGCGGTACGGGCAACCTCGTGTGGCCTGCAACGCATCGACCGTGATGTATGCCCGCCTGCGAATGAGATTTCGATCAGGCACTGGCAAGCCCTTCAGATCCACGAGATCGCTCCGGTAGAACGGCTGGAGGCGTCCAGCGGCGAAATCCTCTGCCATACGCGGTACGTTGTGCTCTGCCTCACCGATGCACACGGCATCCGCGTGTTGAATCGCCTCCTCGGGCAAGAACGTGGGATGGTACCCACCGAGGATCACCGTCTTGCCTTTCTCGCGCCGCAACCGATCGGCGATCGCGTACGCCCTTGGGGCGTTGAAGGTCATGAACGAGATGCCGACGAGATCCGCCTCGAGATCGAAATCGATTGGCTCGACATCTTCATCGACGATCCGAGTCTCCACGCCCGGTGGCATGGATGCCGCAACTTGGAGACTCGGGAGCATCGAGAATCGGAACACGCGGGCCCCGCGCGGACGTGTTCCCGGACGAGCGCGCCAGAGCGGAGACGTCGGATTGATGAGCGTGAACTTGATCGTGTCCATGTCCTGATCGTGGGCGCCATCACGGCGCTCGAGGAAGTTGAACACGAAGCCACGGGAGCCGATCGGTACGTGAGGCTATGATACGGCTCGGGAGATACGAGAGCCAGGGCAAGAACAACGAATCAGCAACAAGGTCGATCAGGTATCCCAGGTGGGAGAGAACGGCCCACCCGAGGCACGAGCCTACTCGCCGTCCGCGATATCGCCGAGCGGATGCAATGCCAGGGATTCGCGAATGCGTGGGTGGGCCTGCCATAGGTAGTAGCCCATGCCACCAGCCGCGATGAGGTTGCCCAACGCCACGCTCCACCAGGCGAGCGCTCCCAGGAGCGGCTGCGCCATGAGCGCAACGAGAACGTAGAAGCCGAACTCGAAGACTGCGAAGAACACAACGATAAGGAACAACGTCGACGGAAAACGCTCCACCATGCACGCGAACGCGGCGGCAATCACGCCGACCGCGAAGAAGGCCACGGCGTGGAGCATTGTGTAGCCGACCACCGCCGCGTAGGTGATTTGCACGTCGGTGGGGTCGCGGACTCCCCAAAACACGGCTGAACCCAGCAATGCCGGAGTGGCGAACGGACGCCCGCCCACGAGGTCGACCACGAGGAACCACACCGCGACGGCGCTTGCACCAATGGCACCGACGACGAAACCGTTATGAAAGACCTTTGGCAGCAAGACGAAGCGCCTCAACTTGAATCAAAGATCGGGCGGACGATCAAACGCTGATCGCACGAATCGCATAAATGACCGAGACATGAGGAATTCGCAAGTCGGCACACAACTGTTAACGCAGCCACCGATCCAGGTGTTCCGCAACGAATGCGTCGTCAGTGAGGTGCGGATAGGCCGCAAGCACGCGGTCGATCTCCTCCAGCTGGCCTGGCGCAAGAGTCTCCGTGCGCTCGAGACACCACGTGCCTGCCAATAGTCGCTGACGCCGCAGGACCTCATGAATCCCAGGCAGACATCCCCCGAAGCCGTGCGTGGCGTCGAAGATCGCGCCGTTCGCATCCGTGAGCTGGGCCGCGATCGTCAACAGCTCGAAAGGCACGGGACTCCCATCCATAGCAACCTGTCTGCATTCCGCGTGTAACTCCACCGCGCGACGGGTCCAGACTGCCCACTGACCCAGAAGACCGCCTACCATGCGAACAGTTGGACCGGAGCCGAACTGGAACGGCGTAAGCAGGTCGAGGAGGATGTGGTCGTCGTTGCCGGTGTACAGCGCGATGTCCTCGGCGCGCCCCGCCTCTGTCACGGCTCGAACCACGTCCAACGTCCGGTACCGATTGAACGGGGCGATCTTGATCGCCACGAGGTCGTCCAGCTCGGCCAGGCTCCGCCAGAAGGCAACCGGGAGTTCGCGACCACCTACCGCCGGCTGCAGGTAGAAGCCCATCACCGGCATGACCTCGACCACGGCACGGACGTGATCGATCAGCGCGTCGAGCGACCGTTCCTCGAGCCCTCCGACACTCACGAGGCCAACGTGGTATCCCAGACGCCGAGCCAGTGCAGCTTCGGCGGTCGCTTGCGGGGTATCACCCGCGATACCGGCGATTCGCACAACCGCGGCTCCAGCGGCGGCGTGCTCGTCCATGGTCGCCGCCGCGAGCGCGAGGACCGGCTCATACAGGTTCACCGCCGGATCGCGGATCGCGAACTGGGTCGTGTGCACGCCAACGGCAATGCCGCCAGCACCAGCGTCCAAGTAGTACCGCGTCAGCGCCCGCTGGCGACGCTCGTCCAGCCGCCTCCCCGCCGTGAGGGCGAGCGGATGGGCCGGGATGACCAACCCTTCACGCAGCCGCGCCCGGACGTTCAGCGTCATCAGAATCGTCCCTCGCGTTCCTCGAAGTGCGTCGGCCTGCCGAGGGAGCTGCCTCCGCGCCGAACCCAGTCGGCCACCCAATCGAGCAGCGTGTCCAGGTCCTTCGTCGGCGGCCCGAACAGCGCTCGGCAGCGGGATGCGTCACTGAGCAGCGCCGTCGATGCTTCCTCTCCCGAAAACTTCGGCTCCAGCCCCAAGCGTTCGGCCAGACGCACCACCAAGTCCCGCACCGACAGCTTCTCCGGACCGGTCACGTTCAACACGGTGGGTGGCACTGCGCAGTGGGCGAACGACTGGAGGGCAACCGCGGTCGCATCCCGCTGCCAGATCACGTTCACATAGCCCATGGTGAGGTCGATCGGCTCTCGACGCCGGAGTCGATCGGCCAGATCACGGAGCACACCGTAGCGAAGCTCCACCGCGTAGTTCAGGCGCAGGATGATCGTCGGTATGTGCCGCTCTCGCGAGAGGAACGTCACGAGCCGCTCCCGTGCCAGGACCGACTGCGCATATTCGCCAATCGGGCCAACCGGATCGGACTCGGTCGATCCCGTTCCGGTCACAGGGGTGAGTGGATACACGTTCCCCGTCGAGAACACCACGAGCTTGGATCTCGCGAAGCGTGTCGCCACCATGGCCGGCAGCAGTGCATTCAGAGCCCAGGTGGTCGCCTGGTCTTCCGTCGTGCCGAACTTCTGCCCTGCCATCAGCATGACGTTGGGTGCATCCGGCAATCCGGCGAGCGCGCCGGGGTCGAGCAGGTCACACCTGATCGTCTCCACACCGGTCGCGGCTACCGCATCGAGCGCCGCCGCCGAACGGAAGCGCGACACGGCGATAATTCGCCGCTCGATGCCTGCGGCTTCCGTTGCACGATACGCGAACCGAACGAGGCTTGGGCCCATCTTCCCACCCGCCCCGAGAACCAGCAAGTCGCCGTCGAGCCCTGCCAGCGCGACGATCTCCGCGTCGGTCGGGCGCGACAGCCGCTCTTCGAGTTCGGTTTCCGTTTGTGGAGGTGGTGTGATCAGACGAGTCCCCGTTTGCCCGGGACGGCCACACGACCTTGAGAGCGTGACGCGCCTACACTGAGACCGCAGAGAGATCCGGTGGGCTCAGGGCCCACCGGTGCGTGCGGCGGTGAGTCACGCTGTGGGCTGTTGCAGCCGTTCGGAGTCTTCGGATCCGGTCGCTTACAGCGCCTCGCAGTAGGCGCAACGAAGAGTCGGGTCCTCGAAGAAGCCGAAGTTGCCACAGAATTCCTGCTCCCCCGCGTCGCACGTGATGTCGCAGTCGCCCGAGCCGCTACAGTCGCTGCAGACAATACCTGGGCACGAATCGTCGCTACAGGAGACTGTCGCGAGCACAGCGGTCCCGAGTGCCACTGCAACTGAAAGCAATGCGAGCCTGACCTTCTTCATACGGCACTCCTTTCTCGCCCGGACCGGCGTAGCGGTCTGGAGTGCAAACGTGCGCCCATCGCACGCCAGCGTCGTGCACGGGGCGAACATAGCCCTCGCCATCCATCGCAGCAAGGCTCGACCATGGACGGCTGGTTGACACGCCCCAGCACACGTGTTGGAATTGGAGCTTGAACGCGGAGCGACCCGGTACATGCAGATTCAGCGTGACGACGATCACATTGCGATCGTCCTGAAAAGGAGCCACGTGATGGTGGCGGCGGCCGTCTTGGTCGGCGTTGTCGGTGGCGTGGGGTTATTTCTTGGGGGTCGAGCGATCCGCCGCTCACCCGACCGCCGTTCCATCGACGTCATCGCCGATTCAGCAGCCTGGAGTCAGGCCTCCCGGTTCGACGTAGCTCGTGAGGACCGCCCGGCCCGCGGTCGGGCAGACGCGCCCGTGACCATCGTCGAGTTCACCGACTACGAGTGCCCGTTCTGTCGCCGGCACGCCACCGAGACCCTGCCGAGCCTACTCGATCGTCACGGTGATCGGATCCGCTACATGGTGCGGAACTTCCCGATCCCGGCACTCCACGCCCATGCAGTGGTGGCGGCTCGGGCGGTCGAGTGTGCACATCAGCAGGACGGGTTCTGGGAGTACCGGAACGCACTGCTCCGTGAGACGGGCGCGTTGACCGTGGAACGCGTTCGGGCACACGCCGTGGCAACGGGATTGGACGAAGGGGTGTTTGCTCGATGCTTGGACGACCGGACAACACGTGCCATGGTCGCCCAGGACCTGCTGGATGGGTGGGAACACGGCGTGACGGGGACACCCACGTTCTTTATCAACGGGCGACGGTTTCGGGGCGCGCGGTCGCTCGAAGAACTGGAGCGATACATCGAGCTTGCCCTGCGGGTCGATAGCCCGTAGCGGCTTTAGTCGTCCTCTCGGACCTCAACTGATCCGCAGATCCCGCTCAGATCCTCTCGCTTTGAAGAACCGCCGGCGTACGAGGGAAAGGGCATCATCGGCGGAGAGCGACAGGCGGATTTCGGCCGGGGTCATGCCGAATATCTCCTTGATGCTGCGCGTGAGGGAGCGGGCGCGCAGATACCCCAAACGCGCCGCAACGTCTTCCACCGTGAACCCCGGATCTTGCAGCAGGCGATGCGCGTACAGCGCCCGCAGGACCGTCAGCATGGTGCTGGGTGGCGGCAGGTTCACCCGGGCAAACCAGCGGGCACAGGTGCGCCGATCCATACGAGCACGATCCGCCAGTTCCTGCACCGTTTGGAATTCGGCGGGGGCCCGCACGATCGCCTCGATGACCCACCGCAGCTCGCCGGGCAAATCCTCCAGCAGGTCCCCCATCTCCCCCAGCAACTGGCGCGACAGGATGCGGGTCCCCTCCTCTGTGAGCGCTTCCCGCATTCTCGCTGGGTGATCCTCGTGCCCCGCAAGGAGCACCGTCCGCACCCCCAATTGTCCGAGCCGCAAGAGCACCTGTGGGAGGTCGGGCGTCAGCCGAGAGTACAACACCAGCGGAAGTGACGGGAACAGGACCCGGAGCCGCTCGATCTCCCGCGCCCTCACCGGTCCCTCCAGGGCCGGGTCCACCACCGCGATCTCGACCGGCCGCTGCCGGATCGTGGTCACGACCGCACTCCAGGCCTGTACCGACACGATGGTGTACCGGTAGCTCGCGGCCTGTCGCAGTTGCCGCGTCAGCGTGGGGTGAACGGCACCCAAAACAAGCATAAATGTCCCAGAACGGACGTTCGATGCCCCAATCGGGGTCTATCCCGACCGCGCACGACCTCCCAACCTTTAGTCAGACAGACTCACCCACACCCCACCACAGGAGGTCCCAATGTCGCGACGCACCCGGCTTCCACTCCTTGCAGCGATCGCCGCCGTCACCCTGTCGATCGCGGGCTGCGCCGACCCATTGGCACCAGCGCTCGATAACCCCGACAGCGAAATCGAGGCCCCTCAGCGAGACGATACAGGCTCCCAGGGCTCAGGCACCTAGGCCCCCGTCAGCGTTGTCCGTCGTGCGCCAATTCGCCGACGCTCAGCGCTTCCAAGTCGGCGATCGTGGCGTCGAGATCCGTCGAACTCTGAGTTCCCGGTGACGGGGCTCGGCAGCTCTCGGCGCCCTGCGCGTCCTCCAGTTTCGCCAGTAAGGCCTCCGCGCGAAACAGCCACTCCGGCAGCCCGTGCTGCTCGGCGAGCTGCAACGCCTCGTCCAGATGGGCACGGGCCTGTTGCAGGCGGCCGAACCGCGCCAGCCCCCGACCCAACTTGAGCTCGAAGTCGACCCTCTCGTCGATGGGAATCCGATCGTATTCCACTTCGATCTCTTTGCGGAGCCGGCCGAACGCGATCTCGTTCTCCATGAGCGCGTGCAGATCGAGCAACTCCACGAGGATTCGGACCCGCACTTCGGGCGGTGGCTCCCGCTCCAGGGCCGCCCGTAGCGCTTTGCCGGCAGCATCGTACTGACCCGTCTCCTTGAGAATCTGCCCAGTGTCGCTCAGGGCACGAGTCCGTTTCTGCGGCTGGTCATAGAGTCGGAATGCCCGGAACGCGAGTGGCGCCGCTTCGACCGGCCGCCCCATGTGAAACACACAGATGGCGAGGTCATGGCACGCCCGCGCCTCGGCGTCGCGGTCGCCAAGGGCCACCCCTTGCGCGAGCGCCGACCGCAGCATGTGCTCGGACGCTGGCAAGTTTCCGGTCTTCTGCAGCGTATACGCGTGACCGATCGTGCTGAGAAGCCGCCCATGGTCGTCGCCCAACTCACGCGCGGCGCCTTCGGCTCGTTCGTACGCCGCCTTCGATTCGTGGAGCCGGCCCAGGAGCCTTAGTGACCGACCCAGCGCGAGGTACACCGAGACCGCCGACGGCTCCACGCTCACCCCAAGGGCCCGCTGGGCCGTCCGCAGGACGTCAACCGACTCATCGAGGTGCAGTTCCTGTTCCAGCCAGTCGGCATAGGCCACGAGCCCACTCAACAGAGGCTGGCGGCCTCGTGATCCAAGAAAGTCCCCGACCCCCGCGACGATGGAGTCCAGCCACCCGCGCTCCGCAGTCTTCGGGAGTGCGGCAACGGATTCCGCCGTGGCGTTGAGCTGATACTTGAGGGCCTCGGCCGCGCCCGCTCGACCCGACTCCCCCGAAGCATCGACGAGCCGCAGGACGAGAAAGCCCGCGAGCCGACCCTGGTCCGGTCGAACGCCCCTTCGGGTCGCGTCGAGGAAGTCCGCATGCAGTGACGCCGGAACGTCTGATGACTGCGAGTCTGAGAAAAACTCCATAGTAGCTGACCGTCCGAGTCGTGAGGCGCTTACACTAGTATGGAATGCGGCTCCGACACCGCGCAAGCTCGAACGCGGTGAGAGCGGTGTTTCGAGCCGCATGGCATGGCCACTTCGGCACCACTGTGGCTAGCCGTCCGGTAGGTTGCGCAGGTTGCTCGCCGATGTCGGATCCGTGGTGGTCTCGAGCCGCTTGCCGACCAGCCAGTCCACCGCCTGCACATACACACGGCTGCCGTTGCTCTCGACATAGTAGGTGTGGACACCGTGCTCGATATCTTCCAGGGCGCCGTCCTTCGCCCGCAGGATCCAAGAGCTCAGCGGGTTGCACAGCACCACGATGTCCCCGTCAACGTCCTTCCGCGTATGGGTCACCTGGCGGTCTGCCAACGATTCCTCCTTGCCTCGTTACGGCACGACGCGGTGAAGCAGCCGAAACGTCCATGTACACGATGGACCCGGACCGGCGCTGAGGGTAGGCCCATGTTGGGACTTCGGGTGCCGCTGATGGGACATTTGTGTTGCCGGCATCAGGTGCTCCCCATTCTTGGGACGAACTAGCGTGAGACACTGACCATTTCCTGGCGTCCTGGCTGCGGAACGCCGGTGTCTACCATCGTGTCATGTTCCGACCGTACCTCGGCGGGGGTGCGGTAGCCCAGACTGCTGTGCGGCCGGGTCGCGTTGTAGCTCTGCCGATACGCCTCGATGATGACCGCCGCCTCGGCCACACTGCCAAACCACTCGCGATCCACACACTCGTCGCGCAACCGACTGTGAAAGCTCTCCACCACCCCATTCTGCCACGGCTTACCGGGCTCGATCCGCGCTGCCTGAATGCCGTGGTGGCGTAGCCACTGCTGCGTGCGGCGCGCCAGAAACTCCGTGCCATTGTCCGTGCGCAGGTACTGCGGCGCCCCATGCTGCTCCACCAGGCGCGCCAGACACCCCACGACACGGTCTGCCGGCAGGGAGCTCGCCACCTCGATCGCCAAACACTCGCGCGTGTACTCGTCCACCACCGACAAACACCGCACCACCTGCCCAGGCCCACAGCGCGTGTGGAGGATGTCGCACGCCCACACCGCCGTCGGGGCGCGGGCCACCGGATCCACCCGCGGGCCGCGCCAGCGCCGCCGGGCCGCCCGACGCCGCGGCAACGCCAGGCCGGCTTGGCACCAGAGCCGGTACACCCGCTTGCGATTCACCCGATGACCCTTCCGCCGCAGCCATACCCAGGCGCGCCGATACCCATGCCGCGGATGCCGCTGGGCAAACCGGCGGAGCAGACGCTGCAACGGCGCATCCTTCGCCGCCTGCCGCGACACATAGCCCACGGCGGAACGGGCCACCGACACCAGCACGCAGGCCCGCTGGACCGCGATGCCGCGCTGCCTCAGCATCCCGACCAGCGCCCGTCTGGCCGGCGCGCTCACGATTTTTTTCGCGTGATCTCCCGCAACACCTCCACCTCGAGATCCCGCTCCGCCACGAGCATCTTCAACCGGGCATTCTCCCGCTCGAGCCGCTTCAGCCGTGATGCATCACTCTCCGTCAGGCCCCCATACTTGCGCCGCCAGCGGTAGAACGTCTCCCGCGATACCCCGTAGCGCCGTAAGAACGTGCTCACGGGCAGCCCACTCGTCTCGTACTCACGCAGGATCTTCACGATCTGCTCAACGTGGAACCGACTCTGCCGCCCCATAGAACCTCCCCAACTCTCGGGTTAGCATAGTCTCACGTCTAGCAGTCCGGAATACGGGGAGCAGACCAGGCAAGCCTGATCGTCTCGACTGCGATTGAGTTCGGGGCGCTGGGTCCACCGCTTGCGACCGCTGTCACGCCGCCCCAGGTTGCCTTGGTCAGCCCGGACTGCGGCAGGCCGACTGCCGACGGACCCGGATCACGCCATCGCGGGGGATGGAAGCATGCGTATGAGGGGTGGCATCGCACTCGCGGCAATCGCGCTGCTGGTTGTTACACTCGGCGTGCTGGTCGGGGTGCGAGGAAGTTGGCTCGGGCTCAAGCTCGGTCCGAAGGACGGCCACGACCTTCCCCCGATCGATCTCGAGCGCGTTGCCGTCGGCGACCTGGCCCCAGACTTCTCGCTTCGGGCGCTCACAGGAGAGGTGCTGACGCTTTCGCAGTTCCGCCGGCAGAAGAATGTAGTCCTCGTATTCTACCGCGGGCACTGGTGACCCTACTGCGCCAGTCAGCTCGGGAAGCTGAGAACTCTCCTCAATGACGACCAGAAGCGTACGACGCAGCTCCTCGCAATCTCGGTCGACGGCGAGGAGGATCTCCAGAAGATGGTCGACCGGATTTCCGCTGAGGACGGGATCACACCCGACTACCCCCTGCTCTCGGACCCGGGCCACGCCGTGATCGATCGGTACGGGCTCTTCAACCAGGACGACCCCAAGGGCCGCGAGATTACGCACCCAGCGACGTTTATCATCGATATGGATGGTGTGGTTCGGTGGAAGGTGGTCGAGGTGAACTACAAGATCCGACCTACGAACGAGGATATCGTGAGGGAGCTGGACGCTCTCAGATAGGCAGCTGAGCGACTTGTTGAGTCATGACGACTCGACGCGGTCGCGCCCGGAGCGCCTTCCGCAAATCGAGCCCCGGAGTACCCCGTGCCCGACGACCTGCTCGCCCGCTACAACTACGCGGAGTTCACAAAAACGACCGTCCTGCCTTGGCTCCGGTTCGACCGGAGCCCGCCGCTCGGGCAGCGGGCCCCCGACTTCCCTCTGTGGCACCTCGGCGGCCCGGAGACCCGATTGCGTGAGGTCTGGTCAGCCAGCGAGTACACCATTGTGGAGTTCGGCAGCTTCACGTGACCGTACTGTGGGATGGCGGCGCCATCCATGAACGCTTTGGCCCGCGAGTACGCCGCGCGCGGAGTGGGATCGATCTTCCTGTATACACACGAAGCGCATCCGGGCGAGCACTTCCCTCACCTCGAGTCAATGGAGCAGAAGGCCCGACACGCTGAGGCACTGCGCGACGTGTTGGGTGTCACCCGCCCGATCTTGCTCGACGCGTTGGATGGCGCTTGTCACCGCACCTACGGCACGATGCCGAACATGACCTGGATCTTCGCGCGCTCGGGGATCCCTGTCTACAAATCGGATTGGACCGATGCGCGGAGCGTCGCGAATGCGGTGGCGTACTTCGTCGAGGTACGTGAGCGGCGGCGTGGCCGCGAGCGGTTAGTGCCGTTCCAGGTAGAGCGGCTCGACTATCGGACGAGCGACCAAGAGGGCTTCTACGCCGGCCTCGCACGCAGCGGACCGAAGGCCGTGACGGAGTTTCGGGCGTTCAACGAATAACGGCTCCCGCAGTGTCCGGGAGAACCGCAACGAGCATCCACTCTTGGTGATGGTGCCGGCCGTGGTCCCAGTCGATGAAGCTCGGTACCCGTTCCACCACCTGAAATCCAGCTCCCTCGAGGTCTCGTTCCACCAGGCCGATGGCGATGTCGTGCTGCCCAATCTGGCTGAGGCGGGACCGCGTGGAGTCGCGCGGCGGGTTGTCCACGATCACCAGCCGCCCGCCGGGCAGGAGCGCCCGCCGGACGCCCGCGAGCATGCCTTCGTATTCGCGCATCTCGTGGTACGCATTGACGATCAGCGCGGCATCCAATGACCGTTCGGGCAATCGGGGATCGTCAGTCTCACCGAGGATCGTCTCGATGTTGTCCAACGACTCGCTGCGGGCCGTCTCCTGAAGCTCCTCGAGCACGTCCGCGTCGATGTCCACGGCGTAGACTCTTCCTTCGGGTCCCACGCGCACACTGAGCCGCACCGACAGGAACCCACCGCCTGCTCCGATATCGGCGATGTGGTGGCCTTCTTCGAGCCCCAGGGCCGCGAAAATCTCGTCCACCTTCTGCCATTCGTCGCGGTGCGTGCGCTCGATTTGCGCATCGGCACGAAGCGGGGGAAGAAAGGCTGTGAGGACCAGGAGCACGAGGCCGCCGTGCCTGGCATGGATCCTTCGGTGCAACATGCGACCTCCCGCCGAGACACTGAGCCCACGTGGGCAGTCACCTACGGACAGCGCGTTCCCGCTGTAGTACTCTTCGACCCTCGCTACCGTTCCCGTCGCCGTACCCGTCAACGTGGAACCGGCCACTCGGTTCCTAACGTCGAGGTATCTTTCGCGTCCCACTCGGTGTACCATGACCCCTCGCCGGCGAACGCACGCGATCCCGAGGTTACGCGTCGTGAGGAGGCAGCCGCTGCGGTGGGATTGGCACCTTCAGTGACGCGGCCATTGAGAGACCGGATGAGCGACAACCAACCGCACGTTCTCGCGAGAACGCTCCGGCTCTTCCCCGCCGCCAATCTCGTTGTTGCCAGCATGATCGGGGTCGGGATCTTCACGACGTCGGGCCTCCTCATGGCCGAGCTGGGGAATCCCACCCTCATGATGCTGCTCTGGGTTGGTGGCGGCGTGTTGGCCCTCTGCGGCGCGCTCTGCTACGGCGAGCTCGGGGCAGCGATGCCTCGCGCAGGTGGCGAATACGTCTACCTGTCGACGTTGTTCCATCCGGCATTCGGTTTCCTGAGCGGTTGGGTGTCGTTCTTCGTCGGCTTCTCCGCCCCGTTGGCGGCATCGTCGCTCGGTTTCAGCGAGTACTTCAGCCGGGCCTTCCCGGGGCTCTTCGGCTGGGGCGATCCCGAGATTCTCAAACGTTCGATGGCGATCGTCGTGATTGCGGCTTTCACGCTTGTCCACCTGAGAGGAATCGCGTTCGGTTCGAAGCTTCAGAACTACCTGACCGTGGGGAAGGTGCTTTTGATCGCCGCGCTGATCGTGGTCGGGTTCTCGGTGGGGAGAGGGAGCCTCGAACACTTCACCGCCGGCACCGGCTTCGACACCAGCCTCGCCGGCTGGAAGACCATCGGCCTGTCGCTGATGTGGATCATGTTCGCGTATAGCGGCTGGAACGCGTCCGCCTACATCGGCTCGGAAATTAGGGATCCACGTCGGAACCTGCCGCGCTCGCTCCTGGTGGGGACCAGCGTTGTCATGCTCCTCTACCTCGGCCCTGCTCTCCTCCATCAGCGCGCTCATCATCTTGGGTCCGCGGGTGTATTACGCGATGGCGCAGGACGGATACTTCTTCAAGATCGCGGCGGAAGTACATCCGATCTTCCGTGTGCCGTCGAAGTCGATCGTGCTCCAGTGCCTGATCGCGATCGTGATGGTCATGTCAGGGACGTTCGACCAGATCCTGACCTACATGGGCTTCTGCCTGGGGATTTTCCCAATTCTCACAGTGATCGGGGTGTTCAAGTTGCGTGCGGGTGGTGCCAACGGGTTCCGAATGCCCGCGTATCCACTGGTGCCGCTCGTGTTCGCCTCCGTCAGCACACTGATACTCGTTCTTGCATACCTGGAGCGACCTGTCGAGTCGTCCATCGCCCTAGTGACGGTTGCCCTCGGTGTACCGGCCTACTTCGCGTTCGGCCGGTCGAGACACGGCCGATTCCAAGCGCCAACGATGCCGCACGCAGGCGAGACCCCACCCACCGAACGGCATGACAGCAACATTGGAGACAACGGAGAACGACCATGAAGACGAGCATCATCCTTGGCTGTGCCGCAGTGCTCATGGGCGGCAGTGTTCCTGCGTCGATCTGTTCCGCGCAGGAGGGGCGCCGACACCAGGACATCGACGGTCGGGTGACGCGTTTCCTGGAGGCAAATCAGCGTGCGTGGCGGGACATGAACGTCCCGGAATCCGATGGCCGCGTGTTGTACGATCTCATTCTCGAACACGGCTATACGAGAGCCCTGGAAGTCGGAACGTCAACGGGGCACTCGGCCATATGGATTGCCTGGGCGCTCAGCAAGACCGGTGGCAAGCTGATCACGATCGAGATAGACGAACGGCGATACAACCAAGCACGACGGAACTTCGACGAGGCCGGGCTCAGCGACTACATCGACGCTCGACTTGCCGACGCGCACGAGTTGGTGCCGGCATTGGAGGGCCCGTTCGACTTCGTGTTCGTAGACGCGGACAAAGACTGGTATGCGCAGTACTTCCGGTCTCTGCTGCCAAAGCTCGAGGTTGGCGGGTGTTTCACCGCGCACAATGTGTCGGGTCGCGGCATGCGCGGCATCCGCGAGTTCCTAGAGGAACTGAGGAGCACACCGAACCTGGAGACGGAGATCGTCCGCTCGAGCCGGTCGGGGATTTCGGTGAGTTACAGGCGGTGATCTGACTCAGCCCAACGTCTTGGAGGGGCGCGAGGCTCGAACGCTTGCAGGCGATGGTCCCGCCAGTATCTTCACCTGCTTGCGAAAGCCATGTGTCGGTGGCGCTGCCCGACACGGTCGGCGCTCATTCCATCAGGAGGTTCCATGCAATCCGTGCGTTCATCGGTCCGACTCGCGGTCTTGGTGCTGATCACCGCCTGTGCGGGCCAAGAGGGCCAGCCCGACGCCGACGTGGTGATGGGAATCCCCATGACCACCAGCTCCGAGGAGGCCAGGGACCGGTTCCTACAGGGGCAGCACGCGATGGACATGGTCCGTTTCTTCGAAGCCCAGGAGCACTTCGAGTGGGCGGTCGAATCCGACCCGGACTTTGCACTCGGCTACTGGAACTTGGCCAACACCGCCACCTCGACCGACCAGTTCATGGCCAACCTGCGGCTCGCACAGGAGAAAGCCCCGGGGGCCTCCGAAGCCGAACAACTGCTGATCGAGATCACCAGCAAGGGCTTGGACAACGATGCCCAGGGTCAGCTCCAATCGGCCCAGCGGCTGGTGGAGGTGGTACCCGAGAGCCCTCGGGCCTGGCTCACGCTCGCCGGCATCCAGACGGGACTCAACGACAACACGGCGGCTCGGGCCTCGATGATGACGGCCACCGAGTTGGCTCCCAATTTCGCGCCCGCCTACATGCAGCTGGGCAACTCGTTCCTGTTCAACGACCCCGTCGACCTTGCGAAGGTGGAGGAGTACATGAGCAAGGTGGTCGAACTGGAACCGAATGAGGCCAACAGCCACGACCTGATGGGAGACGCGTACCGCGCCCTCAATCAGTTGGAACAGGCTCGAGCGTCGTACACCCGGGCGGCAGAGCTGGACCCGGGCAACGCTTCGCCGCTCCAGCAGCGCGGTCACGTGAACTCATTCTTGGGGAACTACGACGAGGCACGGGCCGACTACGACTCCTCCATTGCAATGGGTGTGGGCAACCAGAAGGCCGCCTTTGCCGTGTATCGAGCCTTTGTCGGTGTGCACGAAGGCAACCCGCAGGCCGCGATCGATGAGTTGATCGGGCTGGCGGATGCGATCGGCACCATGGACCTCCCCGGCCCGACCGGGCAGACCATCTTTGCCTTGACGAGTGCGGCCCAGATCGCGCTGCATCACAACATGCTCGACGCTGCCGAGAGTGCGCTGGAGCGCCGTAAGCCGTTGCTCATGGAGCAGGCGGAGCGGGTTGGGACCGAGGCCTTCAGTCGAGGACAGCAAGCCAACATCGCTTATTGGGACGGCGTGCTCGCCGCGCGCCGGGGCGACTATGCCGCGGCGACGGAGAAGGCGAGCGAGTTCATGAGCCTCTTGGAAACCGACGCCAATCCGCGCCGCAACGAGGCGGCCCACGACCTCCTGGGAATGGTGAGCCTGCTCCAGGGTGACTACACCGCTGCCGTCGAGCACTACCGGCAGGCCAACCCCGCCAACATCTACACCAAGTACCATCTCGCGCTCGCGCTCGAGGGCGCGGGCAGTGAGGCCGAAGCCCGACAGATCTTCCAGGATCTCACCAGCTACAACTTCAACAGCGTGGGATACGCGCTGATCAGGAAGGACGCCATCGAGAAGGCATCCTGAGACGGGCCCAACCCGGGCAACAACGAGCCGTCCCAAAATGGGACGGGCTCGTCGTGTGGGCACTCCCGAAAGTCCGGCATTCTGGACATCGCACCCGGGCCGAGGCCAAGTCCAAGCCCCGCCAGGATTTGACCTGGCTGCCGATATCTCATACTTTGGACGCGCGTCGGCGGAGGGGTGTCAAGCTCTGAGCAGCGGCTCCAACGTTCCCGGCGCAGCGGCCCCGCAGGCAACTGCGGGGTCGTTTCTTTTGCCGGCCGGGCGACTTGGCTGATGACGCCGCACCACCAGATGGCTACGGGCCTCGTGCTGGCAACCGCTGCCAGCCCTTGGGCTTTCCTCGCCGCTCGGGCATCAGCGCGCCAGGCTTTCGAGCTCGTCCAAGGCTTCCTGGCACCCGTCCACCGTGGCGGCCCGCCCGTCAATGGGCTCCCCATGGTGGGCCCGGAGCGTGCCAAACGGCAACGGGAACTGGTAGTGCCATGGTCGTCTGAGCTTGATGATCGGCCGACCGCGTACGATGAGCGGCACGAGCCAGGCGTGGGTCGCCCTGGCGATCTCCGGCAGTCCGGGCTTCACGCGACCGTAGGGTCCGCCGGCATCGGCGAACAACCCGATGTGGCACCCGCGAGTGCGAACCATGTCGATGATCTGTTGCTTCGGCCGGATCGGTGACTTACGGCGATAGATCCACACCCGGAACCCGAACCACGCCGTGGCCTGCTGCAGCATGCGCGACAGGAGGCCATCGTGCCCAATGCCGGTCGGCCTCAGTCCAGGTGGAACGTCGCGGAACGCGCACAGGGTGACCGGCTCGTAGGCATGCCACGAGTAGAACACCAGCGGCCGCTGCGTGTCCCGTGTGAGTCGCGCCAACGCATCGAGGGACGGCGTCCAGTGGATCCGAACCGTACGCCAGCACGGATAGATCCAAGCTGCCAGCGCGACGTTCGAGAGGAACACCAGTGGTTTGTAGAGCGGTCGGTACCACGTGGTTTCAGACGGTACCGCGGCGAACGAAATGCGGCCACGCGGGCGTGTGCCGTCGCTCACTGGGCGTTCGGCGCGATCAGACGTCGTTACACTCCTCGGGAGAGGGCGTCTGTAGAATAGGCAATGCACGCCATCCCGATCAACGCCGTGAGACCGAGGAGGCTCGAATTCCGTAGAACGTACTTCTGGCTACCAGTCGCGTCGTTGTGACGTCGGTGAAGCCGGCCCCTGCGAGTTGGTCCGTGAGCTCGCCGAGTGCCGGGAGCGGCGTGTTTCCCACCGTGGAGCTCGTGGCGACATTTAGATTCGCCGCGAACAGGTCCCGCCCCTGGCTCTGGGTGCTGGTCACGATCGCGAGTGTGCTGCCCGAGGTGAGCAACGACCCGAGCGAACGGAAGAGGCTCACTCTCTCTCCCAGCGGGATGTAGTAGATGACATTGTACAGCGTGATCAAGTCGAACGGGCCCGCGAGATCGCCGGGTGGCACCTGAATATCTGCGACCATCACCTCGAATTTGTCTGTCAAACGCCAGCGCTCCAGGTTGCGTCGTGCCTGCTCCACCACCGCTCCGTCCATGTCGATGCCAACACCCGTGGCCTCCGAATTGACTTCATGGGCGGCCTTGAGATACACACCCGACCCGCAACCCACGTCGAGTATCCGCATCCGTCCTCGGCCCGCCACAGCGCGTTTGATGAACTTGCGGACGTACGGTTCTGCCAGCTTGGAAACTCTGGCGACCAGGTCGCCGATCTCCTCGAGGTATTCACCCGGCGGCGCGCCGCGCAGCCGGTCCGTCACGTTCCGATACACCGAGTTGTAGCAGGTGACGTTGGCCTGAACGAGCGCCGCGAGCGGGTCACCCAGATCGCCGATGAGCGATCGCGCCCGTCGTCCCTTCACCGCGTAGCGTCCACCCTTGCATGACAGCTCACCGACCGCGAGTCCCACATCGAGCAGGGCGTCCAGCAGCTCCGGCCGCTTCACCTCGAGCTGGCGCAACAGCTCGTCCTTCGATACCGGTGTCCTCAGCGCCTGCAGTAAACCGGACTCGAGGGCAGCGTGGAGAAAGTGCATCCTGACGAGTGAGCGCCAATCGCGGATGAAGCGAATCATGCTCAGGAATCCCGGAGATCGTGACCACGTCGGCATGCTCCCTCCCGTTCGTCTCAACACCACGCGCACCCGCGCGCTGAGGCCCACACTTTTCAACCTAGCGATTCGGACAATGCGAACGGCGTGCGCGCGGATTCGCGCCGCCTGATCTCGGCATGCGGCGTCTCAAACCATACTGAAGTGAAAAGCTCGTAATGTGTTGGTGGTGCTACACTTGCGAACCCATGTCCCGCCGAGCATACTCGTGGCGTTTTTAGAACGAAACCAGCCGTCGGTGACCATGGCCCCGCCGCCCGACTGACGCCGCAGTTTGACGCCGGCCCGACGACGAGACCCCAGTCCTTCGACGGCATCGCGTACGCAGGATTCGAGGTAACCTCATGCGAAACCGTCTCGCGCTCAGCGGCGCCGCACTGGCACTGCTTACCCCCGCAGCCTGCTGGGACGGTGACGCACCGACGGCGCCCCTCGATGTCCTCGATCCACCGGCTCCACAGGTGGTCCAGTGCCGAGCCAACATTGATGCCGGGACGGTCGCCTGCGGACAGCCAACCTTGGGTACGCCAGCGGGGCTGCAGCTCGCGGTTGTCGTGGGAGGTCAAGGGACCTATGTGCAGCTGGCCTCGACCAATGTGAGTTACGACGGCTCGGACGTGTTTCAGGCTGATGTCACCGTCCAGAACCTGATTGCGCAACCGATGGGGACGCCAGACGGCACCACGGTCACGGGGATCAAGGTGTTCTTCCACACGGGGCCCGATGTGACGAGCGGGACCGGCACGGTGACGGTGGCCAATGCAGATGGAACCGGGACTTTTACGGGGGCCGTGCAGCCCTACTTCGAGTACAGCGAGATCTTGCAGACCAACGACGTCTCGGCAGCGAAGACGTGGCTGTGGAGTGTATCGCCCACGGTCGAGACGTTCGCATTCTCCGTGTACGTCAGCACCGATATCCCGGTGGTCCCGGGGGAATGGGAGGCCACGCCCACCCCGGCCTTCGGCACCGTGGACTTCACCGTCAACGCGCAGAGCAGTGCCATCACCCTTATCTGGTTCCACTTCGATAACTACATGTGCGGCTCGGCGCCCTTTTCGGGGTCGGTGGGGTTCGGCAGCACGTGGCCGATCACCGATCGTCAATTCAACATCGACCACACGGATCCCATGGGGACCCGCTTCGTCTTTGGGGGCACATTCACCACGCTCGGTGACGAGGCCTCGGGCACCTGGCAGTTAACCAGGTCCGGGAGCACCTGCTCGGGAACATGGCAAGGAGCCCCGGCCAACGCGGAGCCGACGGCGACGATTAGCTCGCCATCGGACTGGGACAGCTTTGGCGAAGGCGACGCGATCAGCTTCCAGGGGAGCGGTTCCGACCCGTAGGACGGTCCTCTGACCGGAGCGTCGCTTGTCTGGGAGTCGGACCTCGACGGTCAAATTGGCACAGGGACCTCCTTCACGCGGAATGACCTGAGCCACCTCGCCATCGAGTGGGACCTCGTCACCACCACATGGCGAGAATTCGGCATCCTTCCCGAACTGACGGCGATCGAGTACGACAAAGACTTCGACGTCATGGTTGGCGGCCACACCATCACGCTGAGGGCGACCGACGGTCAGGGGGAGTCCGACGTTGATACCGTGCGAATCGAGGTCGCCGGGGGGGCGGGTACGGTCGAGGTGACATCCACGATCTTGGGCACCCCGAGCAATCCGATGTACGACGTGACGACCGCTGCCTTCTCGGTGAGCGAAGGCGAGAGTCACACGGTGACCGAGCGCATCAACGTCAGCGGATACCGGGCTGCCCAATCCAACGAGGTCTGCACATACATCAGTCTCTTCTCAGATGCGGCGTACGGACCGGCGGTCCTGGCGTACCGGGCGTACGAGTATGAGTGGCCGCCCGGGGTGTTCTCCTCCTACTGCCCGGTCACGTTTGCGTTCGCGAATCCGTAACGTGGTATGAGCTGGCAATGAACGGCACCATGCGAATCGAACAGTTCATGTTCTTGGGGTGATAGCGAAGCAACACTAGCATAGGAACTGCACCATCAGCGCCGGTGGCCTCGACGGCCCCGTCGCCAGAGCGACGCCCTCCATTCGGACGCCCACCGACGACGAGACCGCAAGGCCCTGGCCGATCCTTGTAACAGGATCCTGGGAGTTTGTCATGTCTTCGAACGACGATCGCCGCGCGCGGCAAACCGAGACCGCAGAACCCAACCGACCACGCAAGCCTTGGTTGACTCCTGAGGTCGTGGATCTCCCGAAGCTCACGGATCTCACGCTGCAGACCGGCAGTCCGATTCCCGGGGTGGGAGATCCGGGGACCGGATCGACCGTGTTCTAGGAACGTGTGACCAACCGCTCCGCGGTTATCGAGCACTAGGGTAGGCAAGTTGTCGGCCGTTTCACCACGGCCACGGAGGCAACAATGGAGCGCAGAGCGATGTCTCGATTTCGGATTGCCCTAGCCACTATCGCGCTTCTCATCGCGAGTGGGTGCGGCGACGACCAGCTCCCATCGGCGCCCACAGTCGTGGAGACCGACCTCGTGGCAATCGGCATTGCGTGTCGTGGAGGGGTGGAAGCCGGGACCCTGACATGTGGCTCATCGCATGGACAGAGCGGGTCTGGCCTCTCGCTCTCGATCACACTCGGTGGGCAGGGCAGTTACGTACAGCTCACATCCTCAAACGTCAGCTATGACGGCAGTCAGGTATTCCAGGCTGATGTGACCGTGCAGAATCTGATCGGTCAGGCGCTGGGCACCACGGATGGCTCATCGCTCCATGCGGACGGTGTGCGAGTGTTCTTCCACACTGGTCCAAGCGTCACGAGCGGGACCGGCACGGTTACCGTGTCGAACGCTTCGGGAACCGGAACGTTCACCGGCAGCAATCAGCCCTATCACCAATACGATGAGATCCTTGCCACCGGTGAGGTGTCGCAGGCAAAGACCTGGACGTGGGACGTGGACCCGACCGTCGTGACGTTCGAGTTCACGGTGTACGTCTGGGCTCCGATCCAGTACGACGATGGATGGGTGGACGTGAGTCCGGTGGACCCGGAGGTAGGGATCGGGCTGACCGAGACACTGAGCGCCGTCGTCCGCAACCGGGTCGGGCTGGCGGTCAGCGGCCCGACGGTGACCTGGTCGAGCTCGGCGCCGTCCATTGCCGAGGTGGATCCCGGGACGGGCGAGGTCACAGGCATGGCCGAGGGGACGAGCACCGTGTGCGCGAGTAGCTCCGGGCCCGAGGCCGACGGTTGCGTGGCCGTGACGGTGAAGCCGGCCGTTGTCGTACGCACGCTCGCCGCTCCCGAAGGTCCGGCGGTGGGCGGCACGTCCGACATCACACTGCAGCTGGATGTGACCCAGATCCCGGAGCCGGTGACTTCGGCGGTCGGTGACGTGACCTGGAGTGCCTCGCTGCTCGACTATCGCGATGATGCGGCGGGGACAATCTGGGACCTGTTCCTATCGAACGAGACGCCCGCCGGCACGCTCAAGTTCTCGGGCGTCTCCGCGTCCGGTTTGACGGGCGACGTGCTCACGGCGCTCACCTTCTCGGTGGAAGGGCTGGCCACGGGATGCACCCAGCTCGTCCCGACCCTCACGGAACTGAAGGCCATCGATCCGGTGACGTTTGAGGCCATCGATCTCTTGGCTCGCGCGCTCATCATAACCGAGCCGGTTACCGTGTGCGTGGTAACGCCGTGAGCGAGCGTCGGCGAGCGTCCCGAGAAAGCGAAACGGCCGACGGACGATTGATGCGCCGTCGGAGAATGGGACTTGTGACTTTCGCAGCTCAGGAGGGAATCATGTATGGGAAACAATCGGTCGCGAGGTGCTGCGGCCTCGCGGGAGCGCTCGCGTTGCTGGTAGCGTCGCTGCCGGCCGAACTCTGGTCGCAGACGGAGCCGTACGTCGCACGGTTCGTCAGAGAGGGCATCAGCAACGCCGCGTGGCCCGACGTCGCGGATACGCGCGCCATCCGCGGTGAGTATTTCTGGCTCCCACAGATCCTCTACAGCAGGGATGGCACAACCAATCTACCGGTCGCCGGCATTCGAGACTCAATGGTCATGCCCGATGACATGGGTACCCCGCACCCGTCACCCCCCATCTTGCAGGAAGGAGACTTCGGAGGCCTGTTCGAGTGGGGAGGATGCTGTGTTCAAGGAGGGACGTTTCCGGATCACCACTATGAATGGGTGCGCTGCGTCGCGGCGCGGGCGGATGCCGTGGGGGTGCCGCAGGTCACGCTGGACACGCTGGTCCTCTTTCTTCCGGCATCTGCCCAGCCTGGTGACTGCGTATCCCTGCCGGAGAAGTACATCACCGAGCTGAGTGGAGAACTGGCAGAGGATCTGCTGCCCGATCTCGAGGTGCCGCCACCGGAGGGGATCGGCGTGGCTGAGTATGCCTTCGCCGACGTCACACGCGATGCGGCGGTGGGTGTTGCCGATGCGGTCCAGATTCTCCGGCATCTCGTGGCCCTGCCGATCTGCGGCACGTGTGACATCGACCTCGGTGACGTGGACCGTGACGCTGCCGTGAGCAGCATGGATGCCGTCTACATCCTGCGCCGGCTCGTCGGCATCGGCGTGCCCAGTTACCATCGCATCGACAAGTACGCATTGGAGAACTGTCAGCTACCGTGATGCGGACGCATCCTCAGATGGAGTCTCGCCACCGGTGGAGTAGAGGAGGAGAGATGTCTAGATACGCAAAGCCGGGAAGGAACTCGCTGGTGACCGCCGCGTTCCTGTCGGTCGGCCTGGTACTTGTCGCGGGTTTGAGCGCCTGCACCGACGAGGCCACGCGACCACGGGAATCCGCGGAGGAGGCCGTTCTCAAACCCGGTGTGAATGTCTATCTCACTGTGGACAACGATGCTGCGACCCCGGGCACCCGCATCACGCTGACCGGCAAAGTGCGAGCGGTAGACGTCGCACTCACGCCGACCGGCTATCTCGTGGATGTGGTGTACGATCCCGAAAAGCTCCAGCCGATCGAAGCAGCGACGTTAGATGATGGCGTGCTCCGGGCGATCAATCTCACCGCCGGGCCGGGGTTGGTGAAGGCCGCGGGCGCGGCACCCAACGGGTTGAAGAGCGACGTGCTGTTCGCGATCGAGATGGAGGTTGCGGCGGCAGACTACGTCGCCGGACTCGAGGTGCAGGTCCACGAGCTGACCGTTATTGAGCAGGACTTCGGGGACGTCACACTCGACGTGGTGATGCCGTCTCGGGCGGTAGTGGTTGGAAGGTAGTTCTGCGCTCCGCGGCTGGTGGCGACCGGCGAGGCGGCTGCCACCAGTGCACAGTGTCGGAGCCGATTTGATCGAGCGGTAGCACACCGCTGCGGTGTGGCAGCGCGTTCGTCGGAAATCCGCCGCGGACTCACGGATCTCCCGTGGAAGGCCCTCCGCCGCACCGCTTGACGCCGCTTCCCGATCTCGTCTTTTTTCAACCGCTTAGCATTCCCAGGACAGGTGGCCGAGCGGCTGAAGGCACACGCCTGGAGAGCGGCCCGAGAAACGCCCAAACCGCGACATCTTGTCACACTATCCAAGATCGACCGCACGATTTGTCACACTATCCAGCTCTCGACGTCACAATCCGTCAACCCCAATCGACTGCTCTAAGACCGTGGGTTGTCGGCTCCTCATTGGCCTGGATTCCTGCCGCGTCGTGCGCAACCACTCCCCGGTGTTCGGGAACCCACGCAGCGCTACGCTGCCGCGCCCAATCACTGCGAGTCCCCACGAGTTCGCCGCTCTGGACGCTCACCGACTATCACAGTCGGCTATTCCGTTGGTTTCCTGCTATTTGGCGTGGACCTGCGATCGTCGGCGATCATCGTAGTACCCCCCCAATTCCCAGAATCCGCAGAGCCCCTCATCAGATCCGCGCAGATAGGCGCGTCAGAGCGCATTATCTACACCTTGGACGTCATCTTCAGTCGCGAAGCATCGGCCGACTCACCAAGTAGTATCTCCAAATCACGATTCCCAAACCAATGAGCGCGGACGCGACCATTACCAGAGCCGAAAGCGGCTTTCTGCCCACCAGACCCGCACCCCACCCAGCAACTGCTCCGAGAACGAAGCTGGCAAGAAATAGCGCGATTGCGATGGTCACAGCTTGCGCTAGTCGCTCCCGAAGCTCCTCAACGTCGCCACTGTGATGAGTACCAGTCGGATTCGATGTCATTCAGCCTATCTTCCTTCCCTCATGCTAATAGTTCGGGTTGATATCGCAGATAACCGAGGTGGCTGCAAGATACGAAGACGCGAGACCCGCCACACCAGCGGTGAGCCACACAGTACTGTCAAAGGCGAACCCACCTACGGCCCTCATCGCGCCGCCGAACACCGGCCGGCCTTTGAAGTTTCTTAAGACAGTCCCGCGTCGCGAAGTGAGACCTCCGGTGAACCGCACGACAGTTGCGACGGCGCTCACGCCGGTGATCGCCTCCCAAGAACCGCGGATGAACTTGGCAACTGGTGCGATGCTCTCGTCGAAGCACTGCTGGGGAGTGCGGACGTGCTGCGCCACGTCCTGCTGGGACGGAGGCCCCGCGCTTCCCGACAAGAAACCTGCTGGGATACTCGGGCCTCTCGCGAATGTCCAACGTGGCCCTCGGTTGCCGAAGCCACCGCTGAAGACCGATGGGAAGTACAGAGGGGCGGGGGCTACGACCTGAACCGGTTCCAACACCGGAGTGCCGGACCCCCCCTTAACGCACCGCGGTTCCCAGCTCGAGCCTCCTTCGTCATCCTGCACCAGAATCCAAGTCACGTGTTCCCCGGGGGGGCAATCTATTAGTCCTGTCGGATCAGCGAGATTCACAGGGTCTCCGCTGGCATACACGTAACGATTGATCCCCCCGATCGGATCCTCACTCAAGAACCGCCCGGTCCCGGGCTCATACCACCGTGCTCGCATGTAATACAACCCATCCACCTCCGGGAA
>JBDHAB010000008.1:0-100395 GCA_039588295.1 Gemmatimonadota bacterium | reverse complement strand
CGCGCCGGCGTAACCGAGAGCGAGGCCACCAGCAGCGTGAGCGCCGTCAATCCGGTCCGGTGCGTCACCGTCTCGACCGGGTTTGCCCCCAGCGCACCGACTGCTGCGTCGCGCGCCAACACCAGCGCGGGCACGAGTGCTGCGACGAAGGCGGCGGGCTTGACGACCCGCCGCACCCATTCGGTCGAGGTCACCGAGCGCTCAGTAGTTGCGTTCGAGGTCCATGCCGGAGTAGAGGGACGCGACCTCGTCCGCGTAGCCATTGAACATCAGTGTGGGCCGTTTGCGGAGCTCACCAATCCGACGCTCGCGGGCCTGGCTCCAGCGCGGGTGGTCCACCGTGGGATTCACGTTGGCGTAGAAGCCGTACTCGCGTGGCGCGGACATGTTCCACGTGGCCGCCGGCTGCTCACGCAGCAGGCGAATTCGCACGATCGACTTGATGCTCTTGAACCCGTACTTCCACGGCACGACCAACCGAACCGGCGCGCCGTTCTGGTTGGGAAGGGCCCGACCGAAGATCCCCACCGCCAGGAGCGTGAGCGGATGCATCGCCTCGTCCAACCGGAGGCCTTCAACGTAGGGCCACGGCAGGATCGCACGTCGTTGTCCCGGCATCTGCTCCGGATCGTAGAGCGTCGTGAACTCGACGAACCTGGCGTGCGACGTTGGCTCGACGGCATTCAGGAGATTCCGGAGGGGAAGGCCGAGCCACGGAATCACCATGGACCACGCCTCCACACACCGCAGGCGGTACACGCGCTCCTCCAGCTCGAACTGCTGCCACAGATCTTCGATTCCGAACGTGCGCGGCTTGTGTACCTCGCCCTCGACCTCGACGGTCCACGGACGGGTTCGCAGCGAGTGCGCGTTCTTGGCCGGGTCGTCCTTGCCCGTCCCGAACTCGTAGAAGTTGTTGTAGCCGATGACGTCGCGGAGCGGTGTGATCTCGTCCTGCCGCTCCCCACCCGGTCGCAGCAGCCCCGGTCCTGCCGCTAGCCCCGGAAAGGCGGCACCCGCCGCCACGGCCAATCCGGCGGCCGCCGAGGTGGAAATGAACTGGCGTCGACTCCAGTACAGCGACTCGTCCGTGATTTCTGAAGCGCGAATGTCACCGGCTCGCCTGATGAGCATCTCTGGACCCCGTGAATCGGACTATCAGAGTTTGAATTCCAAACCAAACAAAAAGTTCCGCTCGGTCAACAACAAGACCCGCTCAGGCACTCTGCCCTTCGCGCGGAACGCTCAGCTGGATCTGCACGGTGGTGCCCTGCCCCACGTCGCTCGTGACCGAGATCCCGCCGCCCCACGACTCCACCAGTCGCTTGCAGATCGCGAGCCCAAGACCCGTGCCGCTGGTCGTGGTCGAGAAATGCGGCTCGAAGATCTGCGTCAGATCCTCCTCCGAGATACCCCGTCCGTTGTCCCGAACGTCGACCGTGACACCCCCGCGTCCGTCGTGCTCCACCGAGATGTCCACGCGCGAGGCTCCAGCATCGCGCGCATTCTCGACCAGGTTGATGAGCACCTCTTTGACCTCGTCCTTTCGCACCAGCGCCTGCACGGGACCATCGGCGGCAACGCTGACCGACGTGCCCGATCCGAGGCTGTAGAGCGCAGCGGCATCGCGCGCGATCGCGGCAACGTCGGAGGTGGTCGCGGGAACGGCTTCCTCCGGTGGTGCACCGAAACGGGCGAACGCCCGCGCGATCGCATCGAGTCGCTCGATCTCGGCCAGAATCTGCTGACCCGTCTGCTCCAGCGTCGCGTCAAAGTCGGCGCGCCCGTGCCGGCGTGCTCGCTGGAGATGCTGGATGCCCAGCCGAATCGGTGTCAGTGGGTTCTTGATTTCGTGCGCCACCTGACGAGCGATCTCACCCCACGCCAGGACCCTCACGGCACGTGTGAGCTCCGTCGTATCGTCCAACGCGACGACACAGCCGGGCGGGTCCGCATGGAGGGACGCGACCTGGACCCGAATCCGACGCCCGCCGACCCCGAACTCGTGCTCGGCCTCGTCCGCACCGCGGTGCAAAAACTGCTCGACCCAACTCCACACCGGCTGCCAATCCGGACCGCTGAGTTCGTCCACCGCCGACCCGGGGATCAACGTCCAGTCCAACAACTCCTCGGCACGAGGATTCGCGATGGTCACCCGCATCGATCGGTCGAGGGCGACCACCCCGGTTGCCACGTTGCTCAACACGGCCACGGTACGGCGCCGGGCCGCCTCGAGGGCCGCCTGGCTCGCCTCGACATCGTGCGCCATACGCTCGAAAGCGTCCACAACGGACACAAACTCCGCAGGAATGCCCGGATCGAATGCCGGAAGTTGCGCGCCCCGCCCCACCGCGACCGCCGCCGCCCGGAGCGATTGTACCGGCTTGGAAAGCGAGCGGGCCGCGAGCGCGGCAAGGCTCACTGCCGCGCCGAAACCCAAGAGCGTCGCCAACAGAAGGCCGTATGCCAAATCCTGGCGTTCCCGCTCGAGTCCGGTCACGTCAACGAGACGCGGGACCGCGATCACGGGCGACGCACCGCGAGCCTGTCCTAGTGCCCGATAGCCTACACGGGTCAGCTGGCCCCCGATCATGGCGTCGGCGGTCGTTTCGACATCATCGTCGACCAGGAGTGCAAAGAACACGTCCGGCGGGAGGTAGGCCCCGAGGAGACCCATCTGCGACAGCACCCGCGTACTGGTCGCCCCGAGCACACCCCGCTCGTACCAGAGGAGGTCTGCACCGAGCCCGTCGGCAAGGTCGTCCAGGCGCTCGCTCAACTGATTGGGGGCGAGCCGGACGAAGTCGCCGGCCGGTCTCGATGCATCGCCGAGCGTCTGCTGGATGAGCAGGTCGCCGCCGCGAACCGCCTCCGTTCGCAACCGACCGATCGACCACGCTGCAAATCCAAGGGTTGGGATTACGAAGAACCCGGCCAGTGCAATGGCGAGTCGCACCCGGTAGGACTGTAGCCGCAGCGCAGCCGGCAGCCCCTTCGGAACTTTGAGTCTCCCGGCCACGGCATCGCCGGCCAACCCGAGGAGCGCCAGCACCATCATGTCGAGGATCAACAGCAGCATTCCCCGGACGAGCGTGGACGGCAGGTTGTGCAGCTCGACGAGCGCGTGAAGGTGACGCACACCCCGTGGAAGATCCAGTGGTTGGGTCCCCCGAATGACCCACCGATCCCGACGCCATTGGAGTCCGTTGGGCGCGCTTCGCCCGAGCACGGGTTCCCCGAGAAACATCCGGTATGGGGCCAGCAAGCGACGCTCGCCACGGAGAAACCGGCCCACGAGCACGGGTCTGATCAGCTGCGACTTCGGCGCGACACCGACGGTCACGACGGTCCCGTCGGGAAACGGCACCGCGGCGACGTAGTGGACACCCGGCTCCAATTCGACGATGCGCACCACGGATTCTCCCGTCTCACGGGCGGCGCTCGCGAGGGCGGCAAACAATGGCGGACGAAGATCGAGCTGCGCCAGCTCGAGGACGGCGAGCCGTCGGCCCTCCGGATCCCATGCGGCGAGCACGCCGGGATAGTCCTCCTGGCTGAGCGGCGAGCGGCGCCAGCGCACGTAGAGGGTGGCGGCGTCGCGCGGGGGCGGTTGCTCGGCGAGCAGCGAGCCGAACCGCTCCAAGGAGGCGATGGCCACGGGATCGCCGCCGCTCAACCGCCGGGCATCTCGCTCGGCAAATAGGAGACGCCCATGCAGCACCTCGCCCCAGGTCAAGAGCGCGGCCGCACTTCCCGCCACGATGGCGATGCCAATCAGCAGCCGGGCGCGTCCTCGAGGCTGGATCGCAAGCCACAGCGTCGGCACCCACAGCGCGCCATACCATGCCGGCCAGTCCCCAGCCGGCCTCCAAGTGAAGAGCCCTATCAGCGAGAGGGCCAGTGCCGCCGCGACCGCCGCCCAACCCGACCAGTCCGGCAATCGCCATGGAGTCCGCCCCAAGGCGAGAGCCGCGGCGAGCCCCACGGCTGCGCCCACCACCGCCAGCATCACCTGCCAACTCAGCCAGACCGCGATGCCAATCTCGCCCGAGGGGGGGGTGATGCCCGTCCCGAGTTTCCACATCACGTACGGCGCGGCCACCACCAGCAGCAGGGCGACCAACGCGCCGACACCGAACGGCCATCGCACACGCTCCCGCAGCTGGAGAAACGCGACGACGGCGATCCCACCAAGCAGGAGCAATCCCCCCGCCGACGCCGAGAGCGGTCCCAAGCCTCCGTAGAAGTAGACGGCCGAGGAAAACAGCGGTTCCAGCCCGATCCGCTCGCCGGTTGGCGTGTAGACCAACAACACCACCGTTCCCAGCGCCCCTGCCCAGCGTCCAGTTCGACCGCCAGCCGCGATGAGCAGGACCAGCATCGCCGCGACGAGTACGGCGACCCAGCGTCCGCCGCGCGCTAGCTCGTCCAGCTTACGGGATCCCTGCGAGGGTGGCACCGCGCGCACGGAAAACAACGTATCCGGGGTCGGTTCACCCGGTGCGGCCAGGCAGGAGGGGAGACAATAGTCGAAGACATCGGAGCCGAGCGGAGCAGCGCCGGGTGCGAAGAACTCGAGGCTGGAGCCGGTCTCACGGGTGAACTGCGCGGCGACCGTACCGTCACGATCGGGAACAGCGCTGTCGGCCGCGAGCACCACGTGACCGATCACGCTACGGCCCCCGACCTGGCGACTCGCCTCCATCACTGCGTAGAATGGGGTGATGCGTGTGGACAGCTCTGCGGTCCGGGGCTCAGCGGGAAGCCGATGTCGTCCTGCCCAGCTGCGCGGCCGACCCGTTTCGTCGAAGATCACGACGCCGTGCTCGGGCTCGTCGTCTCGAATCAGCTGCTGGAGGCCACGCATGGCCTCGGTCGGCGAGGCACCGGCCTGCTCCGACCCACGGACGGCCAACTCGCGGGCCAGGTCCACGGCATCCCCGAGCGTGCGGTTCAGCCTCGTGCTCGCGGTCTCGATGATCGATTCCCGCACCTCCGGCCAGTTCCGCTCGATTGCGCGGGTGCCCAATGAGGTCATCAGGGTCCCGAGGGCGGCAGCCACCGCCACCGCCCCGGTCACCAGCGTGCCGACCCGGTGCACGGGACCGGCCGTCGCGGCCACGGCCAGGGCGCACGCGGCAGCAACGAGTGCCGTCCCCAGCAGCGGCTCCCTCAGCCAGAGGCCCACCACGGCCGCCTCGGCGAGCAGTGCGAGTTCCCAATGAGCGATTCGGCCGCGGGTCATCGACGACCCCTGCTCCTCAAGTTCCTCACTCCCGAAGAGGTGCGCGTCCATTTGGAGCGCGATTCACGACTCATCGTCCCCGTCGGCACCACCGAGCAACATGGTCCCCATCTCCCGTTGGGATGCGACACGATCCTCGTGGAACGGCTGGCCGACGATCTTTCGGCCGAGTTCCAGGTCCTGCGCGCTCCCACCATAGAATATGGCGTGAACGCGCCAACCGTCACCCGATTCGCCGGGAGCGCGTCGTTGCGATCGAAAACGCTGCATCGCCTGATGAACGATTTGGTAGGCGAATGGGAGTCGGGAGGCGTCGACGAGTTCGTGATCCTCACCGCGCACGGCCCCGATCCGCATCAGGAAGCGCTCAGCACGTTGCGGACAAAGGAAGCCCGCGTCCGCACCGTGGACATCTTCTCCGTACCCCGTCCTCGGGAGTACGGGGCACCGGAAGTGCCCGTCCATGGAGGAGAATTGGACACCTCGCTGCTGCTGTACGTGGACGCCGAACTCGTCCAGTTTGACCGAGCGCGGGATTTCGACGTCTCCAAGGCCGCCTCCCGACGGTATCACCGCGGTAGCCGCGGAGCCATACCCAAGGGCAGCCCAGGATCGCTCGGGCGTCCAACCATCGCCTCGGCCGAAAAGGGCGAGCAGCTTTACGACCACATCTACGAGCGGGTCGCCACACGTATCTTTGGAAGGTCATGACTTCTCAACTACGTGGATTCCGGAGCCGTGCCCGCTTCGTGCCGCCCCTGCTCGTCGCTTGCGCGATGCTGCCAGCCACCCTGCCCGCGCAACAGCGTGAGCTGGACCGCGGGGTGTTCCTCGTGCGGCGAGGCTCGGACATCCTTGGCCGGGAGGAGTTCGTGCTCCGCAGCGGGGGGAGCGCCGGGGGAATCGGCCGCTACACCCTTCGTACCACCGCGTGGTATCCCGCCGACCGCCCGGAGCGCGCCCTCACCGTCATTCTGGAGTTCGGCCCCGATTCCCAGCCGATGACGGCCCGCTTCGAGGGCGGAAACGGCGATCAGCGCCGAGTCTTCCTCGCCCTGGGTCCACGCCGGATGACGGTCCGCCGAGCGACACCCCAGGGGGAGTCCGCCCGCGAGTATCCGGTTCGCGGGCGCCAGCACCTGGTGAGCGACTCGGTGTTTGCCCTGCACGCCCTGCTGCCCCGCGCCGGGAGCGCCAGACATATCTCGGTGGACGGGACACGCGGACCCGTGACGCGCATTGAGCATCTCGGCGTGGATCAGACCCCGATGGCGGGAGACAGCCGCCAGCTCACCCACGTGCGGCTCACCTCGGAGCGCGACACCCGTGACCTGTGGTACGACGAGCGCGGTCGGATCATGAAGATCTCGATCCCCGACCGCGGCGTCGTTGTGGAGCGCGTGCTGGAACCGGAAGACTAGCCCAAGCAACGCTTTGCCCCACCCCTGCACCGTTCCAGCTGCGGGAACTGCGGCTGCTGCTGGCACCGTTCGTTGTCTGGGATGTCTCGGGATGAAACCTCGGTCTTTCACCGTCCGTACGGGAGGCTGGACGTCCACTCTCAACCTCATCAGAGAGAATCATGAAGCGAGGAGCCACCTTTCTGCTCGCGGCCCTGAGCCTGCTGATGGCGAATGCCGCTGCGGCCCAGCAAGCCCCGCCGTCGGTACCGCAAGCCCTGACACTCACCGACGCCGTTGAGATCGCCAGAGCCAATAACCCCCTATTCCGCCAAACGGCCAACGACGTGGTGGCCACGCGCTGGGGCGTTCGCAATGCCTACGCCTCGTTCCTCCCCAGCGTGAACGTCAATGGCGGGATCTCCTACCGCGGAGCGGGGAGCCAGACATTCCTGACCGAGGAATTCATCCAGTCCTCGGCCACCGTGGGATCGAGCTACGGACTCGGACTCAGCCTCCAACTCTCCGGGCGAACGCTCATGCAGCCGGGACTCGCCAAAGCGCGCCACCGGGCCGCCGAGGCTTTTGTGACCGGCGCAGAGGTGAATCTCGAATCCGTGGTTCGGCAGCAATACTTGACCGTGCTGCAGTCCGAGTCCGAGGTCGAGCTCTCCGACTTGCAGGTGCGCCGCAACGACGAATTCCTCCGGCTGGCGCAGGCTCGATTCGACGTAGGGCAGAACACGATCTTGGACGTGCGGCAGGCCGAGGTGGCAAAGGGCCGGTCCGACGTGGCACTGCTACAGGCGCAGCAATCGGTCAAAGTCGAGAAGCTCAGGCTGTTTCAGCTCATGGGCGTACCGGCTCCCGAAGATCCTTCGGTTGTCGTGCTCCCGGACACGTTTCCGGTGCTCGAGCCCGAGTGGGAGCTAGGCGATCTCCTGGCGGAGGCGGAACGGGAGAATCCCAGTCTGATCGCCCGGCGCGCCCAAGCGTCGGCAGCGCGCGCGGGTGAGCGCGCCGCGAAATCGACCTGGCTTCCCTCGTTGTTCTTCTCGGCCGGGTGGTCCGGGTTCACCCAGCAGTTCACCAACACCGATCCGTTGATTCAAAGTGCCGTCACGAGCGCGCAACTCGATGCCGACGCCGCGTTCCAGCAGTGCCAGTTTGCCAACAACAACTGGCTCAACGCGGGCGTCACGCCGACCGACTGCTCGCTGTTCACCCTGACGCCGGCTCAGGAACAGGCCATACGGGACGGAATCACGCAGCAGAACGCCGTATTTCCGTTCGATTTCACGAGCCAGCCATTCTCCGCCAGCATGACGATCTCGCTGCCCATCTTCACCCAGTTCAGCCGATTGCTCGAGATTGCCGAAGCATCGGCGGCGACGGACGACGCGAGGGAAGCCGTCCGCGCCCGTGAGCTGCAGGTGCGCACGGACGTGAGCCAAGCGTATTACGTACTCCAGGCGGCGTACGAGACCATTGAAATTCAAGAGCGCAACCGCACGGCGGCCGAGGAGCAGCTCCGGCTCGCCACCGAGCGCTATCGGGTGGGTTCCGGGACGTTCTTCGAGCTGCTCGACGCCCAGGTGGCGGCTCAGAGCGCCGAAGCCGATTACATTGCGGCGATCTATGCCTACCACCAAGCGATTGCGACCCTGGAAGATGCAGTCGGGCGACCGCTGCGCTAACGCACGAGAGAACACATGACGCGTCGAAAGAAATTCTTCGTCTTCGGCGGCCTCGCGGCCGTCGTCATCATACTCATCGCGTTCAACGCGGCTGCCCAAGGCGACCGGGGCGAGTCCGTTCGCATCGCCGAAGTGGAACGCCGTGACTTGGTCGCGACGGTGACTGCCAGCGGGCAAATCGAACCGACACGAGCGGTCGATATCAGTGCGGACATCACGGGACGGATCATTCGGATTCCGGTCGAGGAAGGCGACTGGGTCCAGCGCGGTGACCTGGTCCTCAGGATCGACCCGTCACAATACGAGGCGGCCGTGGCCCGGGGGCGGGCCACGCTGGCGTCGGCGCAGGCATCTGCGTTGCAGGCGAACGCGAGCCGGGACCAGGCCAACCGTGCCCTCGAGCGGTCCATCGAGCTCAGGCGGCAGAATGCCAATCTGGTCTCCGACGAGCAGCTGGAACAGGCACAGACGTCGTACGACGTCGCCGAAGCCGTGGCCAAGTCCGCAGGACACCAGGTCGCTCAAGCGGAAGCCGGCCTCCGAGAGGTGGAGGAGCAGCTCGCGAAGACCGTGCTGCGTGCACCGATGGACGGAGAAGTGACGCGGCTGGCCGTGGAAGAGGGCGAGGTGGCGGTACCCGGCACGTTCTCGCGAGAGACCGGCCTCCTGATGACCATCTCCGATCTCTCGACCATTCAGGTCAACGTACGTGTCGACGAGACCGACGTCGTCCGACTCCACCTCAACGACTCGGCGGAAGTGGATATCGATGCGTTCCCCGACTCGACGTTCACCGGACGGGTGACCAAGGTCTCGCAGAGTGCAGTTCGTGGCGCGGCCCAGACGGCCGGTGGCACGAACCAGGCAGTGGACTACGAAGTCGAGGTCACGCTCGACAACCCGCCGCCGGGCATTCGCCCGGATCTCTCGGCGACAGCCAAGATCGTCACGGCGACACGGGACAGCGTGCTGAGCATCCCGATCATCGCGCTCACGGTGCGTGAACATGAGGCGATCTCCTCGGAGACGGTTCCGCAGGACACCTCCCAGGGCAAAGAGGAAGTCGAGGGGGTGTTCGTGGTGGTCGAGGGCGTCGCGGAGTTCCGTCCGGTACGGGTCGGTATCGCGGGTGAGGAGCACTTCGAGGTTCTCGAAGGACTGGCGGAGGGCGACTCGATCGTCGCCGGTCCCTATCAGAAGATCCGCGACCTCAAGGAAGGCACGGCGGTACGCGCAACCGAGGAGCGTGGCGAGGAAGAAGGGTCCTGATGTCGCACACCCATCCGCTCATCCGTCTCACCGGACTCACCCGGGAGTATCGGATGGACGCCGAGACCGTCTATGCCCTTCGCGGCGTCGGCCTGGAGATCCTCCGCAACGAGTACGTTGCCATCATGGGACCATCGGGTTCCGGCAAGTCGACGCTCATGAACCTCGTGGGATGCCTGGACACGCCCACCACTGGGGAGTACTGGCTCAACGGGGTCGAGGTATCGCGCATGCCGGATGACGAGTTGGCGCGGGTGCGCAATCGCGAAATCGGCTTCGTATTCCAGACGTTCAATCTCCTACCCCGCGCCACGGCACTGCACAACGTGGAGTTGCCGCTCATCTATGCCGGGATCTCCGGGAAGCTCCGGCGTCAGCAGGCCGCCGGCGCGCTCGAGCGCGTAGGGCTGGGCGACCGCATGACGCATAAGCCGAACGAGCTGTCGGGGGGCCAGCGACAGCGTGTCGCCATCGCTCGCGCGCTGGTGAACGATCCCAGCATTCTGTTGGCGGACGAGCCGACCGGGAACCTCGATTCGGCAACCAGCGCCGAGATCATCAGCGTGTTCGAGGAGCTCCACGGACAAGGGCAGACGATCATCATGGTAACCCATGAATCGGATATCGCCGCGCACGCGCACCGCGTGATTACGCTCCTGGACGGTCGGGTCGACAGCGACACCGTCCGCGAGGCGGCCTGACTGCATGCCGTTCCGCGAGGCGATCCGTCTGGCCCTGAGGGTCATCTGGTCGCAGAAGATGAAGAGCAGCTTCTCCGTCATCGGCGTCTTCATCGGCGTGACCTTCCTGATCGCGGTCGTCTCGATTGTCGAGGGCATGAACTCGTACATGACCGACCGGTTCGCGGGCTCGCTCCTCGGCGTGAACACGTTTCAGTTGCGACGCTACCCCGACTTTCAGGTGGGGGACATCTCCCGCGAGACCTGGCGGGAATGGCGACGACGCCCCCGCATCTCGTACGAGGACGCTGAGGCCGTCAGAGCCAGCCTAACCGTTCCAGTCCTCACGGCGTGGCAGTCGGTCAATCGGGCGGAGGTCACGTTCGAAGGCAAGGTGGCTCGCGACATCGAGATCATCGGGGCGACGGACCAGTACTTCGCGATCAAGACCTGGAGCATCGAGGAGGGTCGCCCGTTCAGTGCGCAAGAGGTACGCACCGGTCAGCCCATCGTCGTGATCGGCAACGAGCTCGCCACGCGCCTGTTCGAGAATCGCGATCCACTGGGGCGCGAGGTCAAGATCCGCAGCATCCCGTACCGCGTGATCGGGGTCGTGGAGTCTCAGGGCAATCTCTTTGGGATCTCACTCGACAAATTTGTCGTAGCGCCAGCGTTGTCCCCGGTCAAGCGGTTCGTGAACCCGCCTCGGGTCGTGGACGGTCTGCTCGTGAAAGCCGGCACCGTCGACGAGCTACGTGCTGCGATGCTCGAAGCCGAGGCTGTCATGCGGAGCCGGCGTGGACTGCGACCGAAGGAGGACAACAACTTCACGTTGGAGACCTCCGAGGCCGTGCTCGATTTCTGGGGCAAGATCAACCAAGTGATGATGCTCGCCCTGCCTGGTCTCGTCAGCATCTCACTGGTCGTGGGCGGCATCGTGATCATGAACATCATGCTGATGGCGGTCGCCGAGCGCACACGGGAGATTGGCATCCGGAAGTCGCTCGGCGCGCGACGCCGCGACATCATGCGGCAGTTTCTCGTCGAGTCGGGCACGCTGGCCACCGTGGGTGCCGGGATCGGCGTCGCGACCGGACTTGGCCTCGCAGCACTCGTGCAGGCCACGACGTTCCTCCCGGCCAGGGTCGCGCCGTGGTCCATCGTGGTCGGTGTCGTGCTGGGAGCGGGTGTAGGGATCGCCGCCGGACTGTACCCGGCGAGCCGCGCCGCCCGGCTCGACCCCATCGAAGCGATTCGTGCCGAGTAGATCATGACGCAGCTGTTTGAAGGAGTCGGCATCGCGCTCTCGTCGCTGCGGGCCAACAAGGTCCGCGCGGCCCTCACCATCCTCGGCGTGGCGATTGGCGTCATGGTCGTGATGGTCATCGGCTCGATGATCACCGGCATCAACCGCGGAGTCGAAGACATCTTCAATCAACTCGGGCCGCGCACGTTCTTCGTGTTTCGCTTCTTCCAGGCCGGCATCCAGGTCTCCGATGGCTCCGACGAGATGAGCCCGTGGCGACGGAATCCACCGTTGACGGTCGAAGAAGGTGAACGCTTACGGCTCCTACCCAGCGTGGCGTTCCTCATCGTGGACGAGGGCTCGGGCGCCGAGGTCGAGTATGGCAACCGTAAGCTCGAGTCGGTTCCCATTCGCGGTCGTGGACCGGATTGGATTCGCGTCGGTGGCGGCGACATCGCGCCGGGCCGCTCGTTCACGCGTCTCGAGAGCGAGGCGCGGTCCCGCGTCGTCGTGGTAAACGAGAAGCTCGCCAGCGAGCTCTTCGGACACCTCGACCCCATCGACAAGCGAATCAAGATCGGCGGCGTTCCCTACGAGGTGGTGGGCGTGTACGTGCCCCCGCCCGACATCTTCGGCGAGGGCAACCGGCCGGAAGCCGTCATTCCGCACAAGACCTTCCAGAAGTACGTGGACTATTGGCGAGGCTGGATGGACTTCCTGGTCTCGCCGGCCGACACGGTGACCGTGCAGTATGCCATCGATGAGATCACGGCGACGCTGAGGGCAAGCCGTCAATTGCGTCCCGGCGAGGACAACAACTTCGCGATCGTGACGCAGGACAAGCTCCTCGACAGTTGGAATCAAGTGACGGGAATGTTCTTCCTGGTAATGATCGCACTGTCGTCGGTTGGCCTCATGGTCGGTGGCGTGGGCGTCGTCGCGATCATGATGATCTCGGTCACCGAGCGAACCCGTGAGATCGGTGTCCGCAAGGCGCTAGGCGCCCGGCGGCGCGAGATCCTCTGGCAGTTCCTGGTGGAAGCGGCCACATTGACGCTCATCGGTGGCGTCATCGGCATGCTCCTGGGCGGGGCGATCAGCGTCGTCGTCGCCAACGCGACACCGCTCCCGGCCAAGGTCCCGCTCTATTCGGTGATCGCGGCTCTGGGGATGTCGATCCTCACGGGGGTAGCGTTCGGCCTCTATCCGGCCGCACGGGCCGCACGGTTAGATCCGGTGGAGGCGTTGCGGTACGAGTAGGGCGCGCTCCAACAGCAGCTCCTCCTCCTCCGCGGCACCGACACGGCCCTCCCAACGCTTGACGGTGTAGATTTGCAACCATGCCGACCCTGGAAGGTCTCCGGCTGGCGCTCCGCGAGATCGCAGCGCACAAGCTGCGGTCGTTCTTCACCCTGCTCGGCATCATCGTCTCGGTCGCGTTCCTCGTCGCGGTCGTGGCAATCATTCAGGGCATGAACGCATACGTACGCGAGAACCTCGCCGGGGCCATTGTGGGACGCAACGCGTTTCAGGTCCGTCGAGAACCGATCCAGGTCGGGTTCATCGACGATGAGGAGTGGCGCGAGCTGCAGCGTCGTCCCATCATCCGGCCCGAGGAAGCGGACTTCGTGGCCCGCGCGGTGCCCGACGCGCAGGCCGTGGCGCTGCTCTCAGGCTGGCCCACGCCGCTGAGCGACGTCACTTGGCGCAACCGAACGGTCGGCGACGCGCTGGTCTTTGGCGCCACCGCCGGGTATCAGGTGGTGCAGGATTACGAGATCATCGCGGGTGAGGCGATGACCGACACCGACGTCGGCGAACGGCGGGCCGTGGTCGTGCTTGGATTCGACATTGCCGACAAGCTCTTCGACGATCTCGAATTCGCCGTGGGACGCAAGATTCGGGTCCGCGGCCACCAGGTCACGGTCAAAGGGGTTGTGGCGAAGAAGGGCAGCGTGTTGGGCCAGTCCTGGGACGGATTTGTGCTCCTGCCCATCACGCTGTTCGAAGCGATGTACGGGCGCCGTCAGACGACGGTGATCTCTGTGAAGATGTTGGAGGCCCGTCAGGTGGCGGGAGCCATGGCCCGCGCCGAGGAGGCGATGCGCGTCGCCCGTCGGTTGCGCCCCGGTGAGGCCAATGATTTCACGGTCGACACCGCGGAAGGCCTCATCAGCTTCTGGCAGAGCCTCACCCGAATCATCTTCACCGTGGTGCCGGCTGTCGTCGCGATCGGCATTATCGTGGGCGGTATCGTGATCATGAACATCATGCTCATGAGCGTCGGCGAGCGCACCCGAGAGATCGGCATTCGCAAATCCGTCGGCGCTCGACGGTCGGACATTCGACGACAGTTTCTCCTCGAATCGATTTGCCTCGCCACGCTTGGAGGGGTGCTGGGGATCCTCGCAGGCTGGGCGCTCGCAGGACTGGTTGCCCTCGTGTCTCCACTCCCGAGTCGCGTCACCTGGTGGGCGGTAGGGGTAGCGTTGATGCTGGGAACGAGCGTGGGCATCGTGTTCGGCGTCTATCCCGCCCGGCGGGCCGCCCGCCTGGACCCGATCGTCGCGCTACGGTTCGAGTGAGCTAAACGTCATGCCTTGCACCGCGTGGAGCACGCTCGCATGAGGTTCCCGAACCTCGCCGAAGGCGCGGGCATGGCGGTGGGCGCGATCCGGTCTCAGAAGCTGCGGTCGGCGCTCACGATTCTGGGCATTGTCATCGGGGTCGCCACCGTAATGGCCATGGCCTCGATCGTTCAGGGAATCAGAGGACAGATATTCAATTCGCTCGAAGTGGTTGGCCCGACGACGTTCCGCATTCTGCGATTCCTGTCCTCGACTCCTCTCAACCCGGATGCCCTTCCCAAAGAGGTACGCATCCGCCCGGTTCTCCAGGAGGATGAGGCCGACGCGATCGAAGAGCTGCCGGAAGTCCACTACTCCGCCATCTGGGTCGGCGTGTACGAGCGCTTGGAGTACCAGGGGGTGCGCTCGCAGTTGACGGTGGTCTATGGCGCAGACGATCGCTTCATGGAGGTCTTGGGCGGTGGGATCCTGGCCGGACGCACGTTCACCCCCACGGAGATACGCGCCGGTACACCGGTCGTGATCCTCGAACAAGAGGCCGTCGACAACGTGTTCGGTCAGATCAACCCGATGGGACGCGTGATGCGCGTCGGCGGACGCGCGTTCCGGGTAGTCGGCGTGTATCAGAAACCGGAGAATATCTTTCAACCTCCAGGGCAGGAGATTTCGGCAATCGTACCGTTCGAGGCGGCCCGTCGGCAGTTTCGCTACGACGAAACGAACAGCCTCGTCATCCTGGTCAAGCCACGAGAGGGAATCACCGTTCCCGATGCCATGGACGCCGCTACCCTCCAGCTGCGTAAGATGCGCGGCCTGCGCCCCGGCGATCCGAATACGTTCGATATGATCACATCGGACCAGATCCTCGACATCTTCAACCGCTTGACGGGCGTGTTCTTCCTCGTGATGATCGTTCTTTCCAGCGTGGCGCTCATGGTCGGCGGCATCGGCGTGATGGCGATCATGATGGTCTCGGTGACGAGTCGGACACGGGAGATTGGCGTGCGAAAGGCGGTCGGTGCGACACGGCGGGAGATCCTGTGGCAGTTCCTGATCGAGGCGGCGACCCTCACACTGGTGGGCGGGGCCGCGGGGATCGCCGTCGGGCTCGGGGCCGGAGAAGTACTGAAGCGTGTCCTCGGCTTCGAGACCGGCGTCCCTATCTGGAGCGCCGTCGTGGCCACTGGGGTGTCCGTCGGGATTGGCCTGCTCTTCGGCCTCCTGCCGGCGAGCCGCGCGGCCCGACTGGATCCGGTCGAAGCCCTGCGGTACGAGTGAGTCCCCGAGGCAACGGCGCAACGTGGGAGACGACATGACAGATCGCTGTGATCTCTTGGCAATCGGTGCGCATCCCGACGACGTCGAGCTCACCTGTGGCGGGACGCTTGTGAAGGCCGCGCGGCGGGGCCACCGCACCGCGATCGTCGACCTCACCGGTGGGGAGACCGGCACGCACGGTAGCAAGAGTGTGCGCAGTCGAGAGGCCGATGCCGCCGCCGAGGTCCTCGGCGTGGTCTCGCGGGTCAACGCGGGACTCCCCGACGCCGGGGTGCACAACACCGATGTGACTCGCCGGACCGTGGTCGAGCTGATTCGGCGGTTTCAACCCCGCGTCGTGATCCTTCCCTACCCCATCGGACGGCACCCGGACCACCGCATCGCTTCCGAACTGGGGCGCGATGCGTCGTACCTCGCGGGATTGCGCAACTACGCGGCGGCCGGCGAGCCCCATCGACCGGAGAAGATCCTCTACACCCTCGCCTACCGCGAAGACGCCGTGAAGCCGTCCTTTGTTGTCGACATCACCGAAGAACTCGAGGCAAAGATGGAAGCCATCCGCTGCTACGTGTCGCAGTTCGACGGAAAGATGGCGGCGGGTGAGATCTTCCCGGCCGGCGGCGATATCTACGAGAATGTGCGGATGCACTGCGCCCGGTACGGGAGCCTCATTCGCACCGCTTACGGTGAGCCCTACCTCACGCACGAGACGGTGCGCATCGACGACGTGGTCGCGATGGGCGTGCGGTCGATGTGAACAAGGGAGCCCGTCAGGGAGAAGGAAGCAGGGCACGAAGGCGGCGGGAATCGCGCTCGGCATGCATGCGTCGGTTTGATCCGCGGTCCGATCCAGCCTAGGTTTCTCGGTTCAAATGTCTTCCAAGCGCAGCAACGAACCGTTGGTCTACCTCGATCACGCCGCTACGACTGCGGTACGCGCAGAGGTGCGCCAAGCCATGGCGCCGTTCCTCGGTGACGAGACGTTCGGCAACCCGAGTTCGAGCCACCGGTTTGGCCGAACCGCCCGGGCGGCGCTCGAGGATGCCCGCCGCCGCATTGCGACGGCACTCGAGGCAGAACCCGGTATGGTGGTATTCACCTCGGGGGGCACCGAGGCGGACAATCTCGCGGTGCTCGGTACCGCACTGCGCGCCCGTAGCACGGGTCGCCCGTTTCGCGTGAGTGTGGCCGCGTCTGAACACAAAGCGGTGTTGGATGCGGCGCGGGCGGTCGAGCACCTCGGCGGAGAGGTTCGTGTCCTGCCGGTTGGACCCTCGGGGGGCATCGACGTTGCGGCCGCTGGCGCCGCGCTCGAAGAGGGGCTGGCCCTGCTGAGCGTCATGTGGGTCAACAACGAAACCGGCGTCGTCCAGGACGTGAGCCGACTCGCGCATCTTGCGTCAACCGCAGGCTCGGCGTTTCACACCGATGCCGTGCAGGCAGTCGGGAAGGTGGCCTGCACGATGTCCGCAGGTCCCATCTCCTTGCTCGCCATCTCAGGACACAAGATCGGAGCGCCAAAGGGCATCGGCGCGCTGATCGTGCGAGACCGCGACGTCCTCGAGCCGCTGCTGCACGGCGGGGGGCAGCAGGGGGGACTTCGTCCCGGAACGGAGAACGTCGCTGGAGCCGTTGGGCTGGCGGTGGCGGTGGAGCTGGCCGTGCAGGAACTCCCCACCGTCACGCACTCGCTCGAGGAGCTCCGCGGGCAGCTGGAGCGGCGGCTCGTGGACAACGTGCCGGATCTGCAGGTCAACGCCGCGACGGTGCGGCGAGCGCCCCACATCAGCAACGTTTCCATCCCCGGAGCCGAGGGAAGCTCGCTGCTCGCACAACTGGATCAGGCCGGGGTGGCCTGTTCCTCCGGATCCGCATGCAATACGGGTGCGGCAGCGCCGTCGCATGTCCTGACCGCCATGGGAGTCCCGAACGACCTCGCTGGCGCCTCCCTCCGATTCTCATTCTCGCGGGAGAGCCGGCTGGAGGACATCCACCGAGTGATCGAGGTACTGCCCGCGATTGTCTCGAACGCCCGACGGCTCTCGACGAGGCTGACCGGCGGAGGACGGCCATGACCGCCACGGGCCGTGTGCTGGTCGCGATGTCGGGCGGCGTCGACAGCTCAGTGGCTGCGGCACTTCTCGTGGAGGCGGGGTACGACGTCATCGGCGCCACCATGAAGCTTTTCTGCTACGGTGAGACCGTTCCCGATCGACCGTGTTGTTCTCTGGATTCGATCAACGATGCCGCGTCGGTCGCTCACGGACTCGGCATCCCGCACTACGTGCTCGACCTCGAAGATCAGTTCCGGGTGAGTGTCATCGAGGACTTCGTTGCGGAGTATGCGCGGGGACGAACGCCGATTCCCTGCGTGCGCTGCAATACGTTCACCAAGTTCCGCGACCTGCGCGACCACGCCGAGGTACTCGACTGCGAGTTTGTCGCAACCGGTCACTACGCCATCACGCGCGACGGCAGTCTGTTCCGCGGCAAGGACCGTGGAAAGGACCAGACATATTTTCTTTGGGGCATCGACCGCTCAGTCCTACCGTTTATGCTGACACCGGTGGGTGAGCTCACCAAGACGGAGACACGCGCCATCGCCCGTCGACTCGGCTTGGTGACGGCGGAAAAGCAGGAGTCCGTCGAGATCTGCTTCGTCCCGGATGGCGACTATGTGGCGGTGCTGGAGCAGCACCTGTCGCACGATGACCCGGCCCTCTCACCTGGCCCCATCAGAACCACGGCGGGCATCACCGTCGGACGACACGCCGGGTATGCCCGTTACACGATCGGCCAGCGGCGACGCCTGCCGGGTGGATTCCCGGAGCCGATGTTCGTCGTTGCGATCGATCCCGAGGAACGGGCGGTGATCGTCGGAACCGGGGATGAGTTGTTCGGTCACGGTGTGACACTGGAGGAGATGAACTGGCTCAGCGACCCCTTGCAGGCGGGCGCCATGTGCCATATTCAAGTGCGGTACCGGTCCCGACCCGTCCCCGCCCGAGTGGCTGATGCGGCGGTGTCGCACGGCGGCGTGAGACTCGAACTGGCGGAGCCGGTCCGTGCGATCACACCGGGCCAGTCGGGCGTCCTGTACGACGGGCCCCGACTCTTGGGCGGCGGCATCATCTGCTAGGAGCATTTCGTGAACCTGATCGAAACCGTGATGGAGCAGTTCAGCTGTGACGAGGAACAGGCAGCCCGCGGGCTCGGCTCACTGTTTCTCGCCATCCGCATGGCAGTCGACATGCGCACGTTTTCGGAGATTGCAACAGCCTTTCCCGAGTCCGGTGCGTGGATGCTCAAGGCGCCGTTCCAAGGTGGAGGCACGGGCGAGATGTTGGCGATGGCGACGCCAGGCGCTGTGCGCCGCATCGTCACCATTGCAGGCTTCGAGAAGGCCCGGGTCGATGAGTTGTGTGCGGTCGTGGGGACCGCACTCAAGGACACGATCTCGCCCAACGCGTACACGATGCTGTCGGACAATCTGTCGCTGTTTAGGTGAACCGGTGTCGGTCTGAGAACCCACTCCTGCATGGCCCACATTCACGAACGTATCACCTTCGAAGGTTCGAGCGACACGTTGTCGGGCACTCTGCATCTTCCCGATGACCAGCCCCGCGGCGGCGTGGTGTTGGCACATTGCTTCACGTGCTCGAAGTCGCTCAAGGTCACGAGGTATCTCGCGACCGGCATCGAGGCGGGGGGGTACGCGGTGCTTCGATTCGATTTCACCGGGTTGGGCGACAGCGAAGGGAATTTCTCGAACACCGGTGTTTCCTCCAACATCGCCGATATCGAGGCCGCCGCCCAGTACATGAACACGCGAGGTTTCGGCGCGTGCGCGCTGGTGGGCCACTCACTCGGGGGCGCCGCCACCCTGCTTGCGGCGGGGAACGTGCCGGAAGTCAAGGCTGCCGTCGCGATCGCCGCTCCGTTCAGCCCTGCTCATGTGCGACATCTCTTCACCAACGACGACGTCGAGCGCGCGCTGGCGTCGGGGGAGGCAACGGTCCGGATCGCGGGCCGCGAGTTTACCATCTCTGCAGATTTCTTTCGCGATCTCGAACGACACAGCTCACCCGAACGGATCGCCGAACTGGGGCGTCCGCTCATGGTGGTGCACGGAACCGCAGACACCGTGGTTCCGATAACCGAGGGAGAGCGAATCTTTCAGGCGGCCCGGCAGCCACGGTGGTTCGCTGCCATTCCCCATGCCGATCACCTGTTCGTCCGGCAGTCGCATGCCGAGCAGGCCGGGGCCGCAATTGTGACCTTCCTGGACGCGGTACTGTAAACGACCCTTTCGGACGCCGCCTCATGGCGGCGCACGGTGCAAGGAGAAGGTATGCCGAGAATCACTGCCGAACTCACGAGCGGCACCCAGGTCGCAATCTCAAACGGCCGTCACACCTGGAGCGCCGACGAGCCCACCGATGCCGGCGGTGACGACACAGGGCCAACGCCGTACGAGCTGCTGATGGGGGCGTTGGCCTCCTGCACCCTGATCACACTCGCCCTGTATTGCCGTCATAAGGGGATTCCACTCAAGTCGGTCACCGCCACTTACGAATTCGATCGCATTCACGCCAAGGACTGCGAGGACTGCGAAGAACCGCGCAAAGGACTGATCGAGCAGATCAGCTCTCACGTGCGTATTGCGGGAGACTTCGACGAGGCGCAGCGGAAGCGTCTCGCGCAAATCGTCGAGCGCTGTCCGGTGCATAAGACGCTGGCCCAAGGCGTCAGAATGGTGGATCGTGCGGAGTTCGCCTGACAGCGCCCCGGCAGACCTCCAGACACCCTGCGTCGCTACCGATGTGGGGTCTCGAGGAATTCGCGGGCCACGTCGCGCACGGCGCGGCGATCCACATCCACGAGGCGGTTGAGCCGACGCATCACCCTCGCGTCGATCGTCCCCCCGAGGTCCTCGAGTGCCTTCCGGAGTTGCGGATGCCGGCCCAGCGCCTCGGTCCTCACCACCGGTACCGCCTCGTACGGCGGGAAGTACCCCATGTCATCGATCAGTTGCACCAGATCGAGTGCATCGATGTTCCCGTCAGTGGAGTTCCCTGCAATGAGGTCCACCTGTCCACCGGCGAGCGCCCGATACGTGAGGCCAAGGTCCATGACCGCTGGCGGGCGGGCGAAGACCAGGCCGTAGGTCTCGACGAGCCCGCGAAAGCCGTCCTGGCGCTCAACGAACTCGTACCCGAATCCGGGACGCCACTCGCGCGAGTATTCGGTCGCCTCCGACAGGGTTGCGATACCCAGACGTCGCGCGTCCGCACCTCGCACCAAGATGGCGAAGGTATTCTCGAACCCGAACGGAACTAGCCACTCCAGATCCCACCGCGCGCGATAGATGCTGTCGACCGCTTGCCGGACACGCGCGGCATCGCGCTCCGGCGGCCGCTCCAAGATCGCCGCGTGCGCAGTTCCCGTGTATTCGACGTAGACGTCGGCCTGTCCCGCCGTGAGCGCGTGATGACAGATGAACGTGCCACCCAGGTTGAGGCGCCGATCCACGGCAAAGCCGTGTCGCTCGAGCTGCTGTGCGACGATCTCTCCCAGTAGCACCGACTCCGTGAAGTTCTTCGACGCTACCGTGATGACTTCGCGACCCCCGCCGCAGCTCGACCATGCGACTCCGAGGACGAGCGTCACGACCGCCCAACCCAACACTCCCGGCCCTCGCGATCTCATCGAGTTCTCCAATCGAACCGGCGCTCCACCATGTGGAGCGCGGCATCGAGGAGCAGGGCGAGGAGCGCTGCGGGTAGGGCACCAGCCAGAATCACGTCGTTGTCCACCATGGCGAGTCCGCGGAAGATGAAGTCACCGAGCCCGCCGGCGCCGATCGCCGCCGCAATCGTGGCGATTCCGACACCGATGACCGTGGCAACCCGTATCCCGGCCAGGATGACGGGCGCGGCCAGGGGGAGCTCGACCAGGCGCAGCAGCTCTTGATCGGTCATGCCCATACCCCGGGCTGCGTCTCGAACCGCGGGATCGACGCCCGTGATTCCCGTATAGGTGTTGCGCACGATCGGGAGCAGGGCGTACACGATGAGCGCCACGATTGCCGTCTTTGCTCCAATGCCGCCGATCAGCGGCAGCGGGAGCAGAAACCCGAATAGCGCGAGACTCGGTACGGTCTGGAAGATGTTGGTCGTCGCGAGCACGGGCCGGCGCAGCCGAGGGCTGCGACTCACCACCACGCCGAGCGGCACCCCGATCCCCACTGCGAGCACGGTCGACACACCGACAAGCAGGAGGTGCTGGAGGGTACGATACCCCACCTCGTCCGCGTGCTCCACCATGAACGTCACGAAGCTCACATCAGCTCCCGAAAGGCTGTGACGGTGGGATCCTCGCTCTTTCGGAAGTCCCCCACCGTTCCGAGGAACGTGACACGCCCACCATCGAGGAGGGCGACCGTGTCTCCGAGTCGCAACGCCTCGCGCACGTCGTGCGTGACGAACACGACCGTCTTTTGCAGCCTTGCGGCCAGCGTTCGGAACTCGCGCTGCAGCTCAGCGCGCGTGATGGGGTCCACCGCGCCAAAGGGCTCGTCGCACAGCAGGATCGGCGGATCCGCGCCGAGGGCCCGTGCCACTCCGACGCGCTGGCGCTGCCCTCCGGAAAGCTCGTGCGGAAACCGCCCCGCAAACTCCTCTGGCGGCAGCCCGACAAGCGCCAGGAGTTCTCGGACCCGATCCCTCACGCGGTCAGCCGGCCACCCTTCGAGGCGCGGCACCAAGCCGACATTGCGCGCCACCGACAGATGCGGTAGCAGCCCGATGTCCTGAATCACGTAGCCGATCGACCGGCGGAGCCCGACGGGATCCCACGAGCGAGTCGGTCGATCGAGCACCGAAACCTCCCCGGACGTGGGCAGCAGGAGGGCGTTCACGAGTCGGAGCGTCGTCGTCTTCCCCGACCCGCTCGCGCCAAGCAGCACCAGCGTTTCGCCACGCCGGACTGCGAGGCTCAACGGACCGACTAGCGTGCGGCCGGCCAGTGAGAACGTCGCGTCGTGGAACTCCACCACCATGGTGAGGGAGGCTACGGCATCGGCGCGGGAGGCGTCAACCCTGCGGGTGGGTTGGCTTGACTGGTCTTCGGGAGCAGGTGAGGTTCCGTCGACTCGATACTTTCTCGGTCGTCGGCCGGAAGAGGGCCCCCGGATGCGCGGACTCATTGCCCGACTGTTCGTTACCGCCTTTGGCCTCTGGATGGCCGACATGGTGCTCGCCGGCGTGCGGTTCGACAGCGTGGTCGCGCTGTGGTTTGCCGCACTGCTGTTGGGCCTGGTCAACGCGTTCGTCCGGCCGGTGGTCATCTTCCTCACGCTTCCACTGACGCTCGTGACGCTGGGCCTCTTTCTCTTTGTGGTGAACGGCGCCATGCTCCTGCTCGTCGCCGCCCTCCTGCCGACGTTCCACATCGACGGCTTGGTGGCCGCGGTCCTTGCATCGGTGATCGTGGGGCTCACGGCCTGGGCGGGAAATGCATTTGTCGGCAGCCGTGGCCGCGTAGAGGTCTGGAAGGCCGGTCCGCGAGACTCGTAGTCCTCGAAGCGCCGGGATGCTCCCCGGCGGACTGGCAGCTACGAGCCAACCACCACTGCGACCACTTCGCGGCTCCGCTCCCGGTTGTCCAGATTCAGTAGCAGGACCTCCTGCCACGTGCCGAGTTGCAGTTTGCCGTTGATGATTGGAATCGCCACGCTCGTCTTCAGCAGCGCGGATCTCACATGGGAGAACCCGTTCCCATCGTGATAGGCCTCGTTGTGCGCGTAGTCCTCGTTGGCCGGCGCAATCTGGTCGAGGGCGCGGCGGAGATCCCAGAGGGCACCCCGCTCATACTCGATCGTAGTGATCGCCCCAGTGGAGCCCGTGAGCTGCACCGCGACAATGCCCGTCTGGACGCCGGAGTCCGCGACGAGCGCTTCTACCTCACCGCTGATGTTGCGATGCCCGTACTCCGCTTCGAGGGTGAAGGTCCAGCGACGAGAAGTCGACATCCGCGTTTCTCCCAGCAGAGGAAGCGTGTGACGCCTGGCTCAAGATAGGACGAGCCGACCGCACCGGGGTAGGTACACCGGCGAGCCGTGCCGGGTGAATCTTCCCGGCTGCGCAGAGGCTATCGCTCCGCGAACCGCCCCGCTGCCCGAACGGTCTCGACGTGAATGTCCACGGTGTCGTCAATGTCATGGGCATACCCGCCGGCCATGGCGATTGCCACGGGAATGCCGACGTTGCGACACCGGTCCAACACGAGGCGATCCCGCGCCGCGAGCCCCGCCTTGGTGACCGCAAGTCGGCCGAGCCGATCGCCCTCGAAGGGGTCGGCACCCGCCAGGTAGACCGCGAGATCGGCGGCGGCCCGCTCCAGCGCCCGGCGCACCCCGCCATCGAGCGCCTCGAGGTAGCCCTCGTCCGTCGTGCCATCGATGAGCGGCACGTCGAGGTCGCTCGGTTCCTTGGCGAACGGGAAATTGCGGTCTGCAAAGATCGCGAACGTGAACACGGACCGGTCATTCCGAAAGATCGCGGCGGTGCCATTTCCCTGATGCACGTCGCAATCGAGGATCACGACACGACGTGCGGCCGCGATCGGCGTGGGCGTGGTGCGTTCCGCCGGCGAGGGTGACCGCCATACCATCGTCGAGCGCGGCGCGGCAGGCTGCCGTGGTCGCCCCGACGGAGCGACGCGAGCGCTCCACCAGCTCCGCCGACCATGGAAAGCCAATTCGTCGGATTTCAGCCGCACCGAGCTCGCCCGTCGTGACCCGGTGGACGTACTCCGGCGCATGGGCGCCATGGAGCTCTTCATCGCTGGCAGCGGCCGGCACCCTCAGCTGCGCCGGCTGTAGCACGGCGTCCCGAACAAGGCGTTCCCGGAGCAGCCGGTACTTCGCGCTCGGGAACCGGTGTCTGGGTCGGAGCGGCAGGGGAAACTGATCGGTGTAGAAGACGCTCACGATTCGCATGTCCCTTGTGCTAGGGCCCGCAGGATAACGCCGAAGCCCCGTCGACCGCGATTCCTGGGCGTGCGACCCCGGACACCCCCCGCCCGTGGGCGGCATCACATCGCACTACCCCACAAGGCTTTAGCTTGGCTGAAAGCAGCCCAAAGGCACCTACTGGCCTCAACGAGGAGTGAAGGATGCTGAGAAACGTCACAAGAAACCGGGGCCGAGCCTGGCTCCCGGCGCTGGCGCTGGCGCTCGCCGTGGGCGCCTGCAGCGACTCGACCGGACCCGGCGGCGAGTTCGACCCGGTCGCCACCAACGCGGCTACGTCCGAGGCGCTCGTCGCATTCGACCAAAACCCGGCCCTGCAGTCAATGGAGGTCCTGGCCTGGGCACTCCCGTCGCTCGGAGGCAGCGCCCCGGCGTTGGCGCCCGTGGTCGAGGGCCCGAGCGCTCCGAGCTGGGTGGAAGAACAGCTGCCGCTGTTCCACCGGATCGCGCCGTTCCTGAATCCGGCCAATCCGGCGGTGATCTTCCCAGCCGATTTCCTTGGGAAGACGCTGATCTACAATCCGGCGACCGAGCAGTACGAGATCGCCCCGGACAGCACCGGCGCACCAGCCAATGGGATTTGGGTCAAGCTCTATGCGGTCGACCCGATCTTCCACAGTCCGGTGATCCCACTGGATGACATCGGGCACGTCGAGTTGACCGACGAGTCGACGCCTGCCGCTGATCAGTTGGGCGTCGTCGTGGTCCTCCAAGGCGTGACCTACCTCGACTACACCGCGAGTGCGGTCGTCACCACGTCAGACGTCACGTTCACAGCGGACGGATTCATCTCCGACGGGACGCACGTCGTCGATTTCGTGTTGTCGCATGTCTGGTCGTCCACCGAGGGACTGACGGTCGACTACTCGCTCGATGCAAGAAACTCCGATGCGTTGCTGCGACTGATCCTGAACGTCGATCCCCAAGACGCGGTGCTGGCCATTACCTTTACGATCCAGCACGACGGAAACACCGTGGAGCTGGACGTAACGGCGACGGAGACCGCTCTCAGCGGGACGATCACGCACAACAGCAACCTCGTGGTCCAGATCTCCGGAACGCCGGCTGCGCCGGTGTTCACCGACGCCGACAACAACCCGCTCACAGCGGAGCAGCTGGAGGCGTTACGCGAGATCTTCGAGGCTGTCGGAGCGTTCCTGGATTCCTTCGACGATCTGTTGGCACCGGCGTATCTGGTGCTGCAGGTGAGTATTATCGCTTTCTAAGTCGGCACCGGAGTGCCAAGCGCGGCGTGCTCGCCGCCGTCACGATCGTGACGGCGTGCGGCACGTCGCGGCCTTCGGGCTCTCCGATCTTCGTCGACGGGCGGGCGGTGGCAGCTGCTGGCGACACCGTACTCGCTCTCACCAGGCAGGGATCGAGCGACATCGTGCTCCGCGAACGGAGCACGGGCGCCGTCTTCACCCGAGGCGATCAAGCCCTGCACAGCCCACATCACATTCAGGAGCACAACGGCCAGTGGTACGTGTCCGACGTGACCGCGGACGGCTCCTGGATCGTCACATTCTCGTCGCAGTGGGACGTCGTGCGCCGTCTTCGAGTCGACACCATCGCCACGGCGCCGCATCAGTTCGCCATCCTCCCGGATGGGCGGATCGTGCTCGAGGCCCCAGGTGGGCGGCTCGTGACGCTCTCTCAGGACAGCCTGACAACGTTCGCGGTCGTGGAGCAAAGTGCCCGTACGGGCTTCCTCGTCGCCGCGCTCGGCGGCGTGCTGCACGCCATACCGGACCAGGCGATCACGCTGTACAACGCGAACGGCAACATCCGCTGGCGGCTTCCCTGGCAGTGGGAGGGAACGGCCTACATGACGGACCTCGCGGTCGATGCACTGGGCCGCATCCATGTGCTGGCGGGCGAAGCAGGGCTGAGCCAGTTCTACGCGTATACCCTGGACCGGATCACCGGTGAAGTCCTCCGCTGGTCCGTACCCGGCACCTCAGCCACGTTCGTGGTAAGTCGGATGGGGGAAATCGAGCCTGACAGCGCCGCGCGTTGGGGCAGCGACTAGCGGCTCAGTGACGCAGACCGGCCTGGTCTGCGAACTCCTTCAAGACCGCTTCTTGCTCGGCACTGAGGTTCTCCGGAATCGTGACGGCAATTTCGACGATCTGATCTCCGCGGGTCTCGTTCTTCGTTATGCCCTGGCCACGAATACGGAACTTGCGACCGGGTTGGGTGCCGGGGGGGACCTTGAGCACTACTCGCCGTCCATCGAGCGTGCGCACCTTGATCTTCGTCCCGAGCGCCGCTTGCACGAGATTCACCGGGACGGTGCAGTGAATGCTGAGTCCCTCCCGGCGGAAGAACCGATCCGGCTGAACCTGAAAGGTCACGATGAGATCCCCGGCCGGGCCACCGTCCCCACTGCGCTGGCCCTGGCCCTTGAGCCGCACACGTTGGCCCGAGTCGGTACCCGCAGCGACCGTCACCAGCAGGCGCTTGTTAACCGAAACCTCTCCCTGGCCAGCACACTTCGAACATGACTCGCTGGGGATCTTGCCGCGGCCGCGGCAGGCCGGGCACGGCCGAGTAACCGCGAAGCCGCCCTGGCCGAAGGTGACCGTGCCCTGGCCCTTGCATTCCTGACAGGTATTGATCTGAGCCTTGGGAGCAGCGCCGGATCCGCCACACTGGGGACAGGCCTCGGTGACACCCACCGTCACGGGTACCTTGCCGCCCAGGGCGGCGACCTTGAACGGGATCTCCGCGGTCACCTCGATGGGCTCCGCCGCCGACGCGCGCTTGCCGCGCCCGAAGATCGAGGAGAAGAGGTCGCCAAGCCCCCCGAACCCGGGGAACCCTCCGAAGTCGACATCCTCGAATCTCCCGGCGCCGCTGGGTTCCGCCCGACGCGACCACGCACTCCCACCCGGCGCGAACGCTCCGAACTTGCGCATGGTGTCGTACCGCTTGCGCTGCTCGGGGTCGCTCAGGACGGAGTACGCCTCCCCGATGTCCTTGAACCGCTCTGACGCCGCTTTGTTGTCTGGATTCTTGTCGGGATGGTATCGCTTCGCGAGGTTGCGATAGGCCTTCTTGATCTCCGCCTCCGACGCCTTCTCGGAAACACCCAGGACCTGGTAGTAGTCCTTCGCTGCCGGCATTCCCTACCCCTCACTCCTCAGCGGCCAGGTCCTCGGTCGCGACCAGCACCATGACCCGGGCTGGCCGCACCAGACCACCAGCGAAGCGGTAGCCAGGCTGCAACACCGCACCAACGGTCCCTTCCTCCCCATCGCCGCTCAGTGGAAGCGCACCGACCGCCTCGTGCTGGTTGGGGTCGAACACCTCCCCCTTCGAGCCGACCCGTTCGAGCCCCATCTGCCCCAACTCCTGCAACAGCTTCCGCTCGACCAACCGCACACCCTCGATGACATCGCCAACTCGTGTCTCATCGGCTTGAAGATCCGCGACGCGCCCGAGATCATCCAGGCCCTCCAGCATGCCGCGAACGAGATCCCCCTGTGCGCGGTGGCGTAGCTCCCCCCGCTCGCGGATCGCGCGCTTGCGGAAGTTGTCGAACTCCGCGGCCAGGCGGAGATACCGGTCGTTGAGTCCGTCAAGTTCTTCCCGCAGGCGGCGAACGGCCTCCTCCGGCGGTTCCACGAGCTCCATGTGGCCCACGCCCGCCACCGCCGTGTCGGCAGCCGCGGCCGGTGCCTCAGCCTCCTTCAGCCCAGCGTCCGGCTCCACGCTCTCGGCGGTCTCTGCGGCTTCAGCGGTGAGTTGGTGGTCAGTCTCGCGTTCGTCGATCTCGCGTCGCTTCTTCTTCCCCATGCCTCTGCTCGTATTCAGGTCTTCGTCAGGGATAGCCACGAATAATAGCGTTCTAGACAAGGATCGTACCAACGCTGCCTGCCGCCTTGGCAGGAGTTATTCGGGCACCAACAGCCCGCGAAGGAGGTCCAGAGCCGCCTGCGCGGCCCTCCCGCGCACCTCCCGGCGGCCGCCCGGGATCCGGTACCCAACGGCCCGTTCGCGGTGCTGGACCTTTCCTGCGAGCCAGACGGTCCCCACGGGCTTGCCCGGCGTGGCTCCGCCGGGGCCGGCGATCCCTGTGACCCCGAGGGCAGCCGTGGCTCGGAACCGCTGGGCCACGCCACAGGCCATCTCCAGCGCCACCGCCTCACTGACCGCCCCCTCCGATTCGAGCAGGGCCGCCGGCACTCCCAGGTCCCGCACCTTGGAGGCGTTCGCATACGCGATCGTGCCACCCAGGAACACGTCAGAGGCTCCGGGAATGGCCGTGATTCTCTCGCCAACGAGACCCCCGGTGCACGACTCGGCCACGGCGAGGGTCTGATCTCGGCGCCGCAGGGCGTCGAGCACCACGGCGGCCAGGTCGGTATCGTCGCGGCCGTAGTACCGGGCGCCAAGCAGCGAAACGAGGTGGTGGCTGGCCCGGTCCAGCGCCTCCTCGGCGGCGCTGGCCGACAGGCGCCGGGCCGTGAGGCGGAGATCGACACCGGCCACGCCGGGGAGGTACGCCACAGAGACACTTTCGAGTCGGCCCTCCGCATCCATGAGCGCGCTCGCGAGGCCAGATTCCGTTACGCCCGTGGTCCGCAACGTCCGGGAGCGGATCACGAGGGCGGGTTCCCCGGACGCTTCGCGCCGCGCCGTGAGGAGCGGCAGTACCTGCTCGTTAAGCATGACTCGCATCTCGTGCGGGACACCCGGCATGAGCACCACGGTGCCGAGCGGCCCATCCAGGATGAGGCCCGGTGCCGTGCCGCGGCGGTTGGGCAATACGGTCGCACCCTGCGGGACCTCGGCTTGTGACCGGTTGCTGGGCGGCATCGGGCCGCGCTTGAACTGGGCAAACCGGTGCGTCAGTTCCTCGAGATACGACTCGTCGAGTTCCAGAGGAGCCTGAAAGAGCCGGGCAACCACCCTCTTGGTCCGGTCGTCGCTCGTGGGTCCCAGACCCCCGGTCGTGATCACGGTGCCACTCCGTCGCAAGGCACCGGCGACCGCATCACGAATCGCTGCTTCATCGTCGGCGACGGTGACACGCCGAACCACCCGTACTCCGACCTCCGCGAGCGCGCGGGCGATGTCTGCTGCGTTGCTGTCGATGGTGAATCCGAGGAGGAGTTCCGTCCCTACCGTGACGACTTCAAGATCCATCGCCGGAAGCGCTCGGCGCAGCCGGCTGGCCGCGAAACAGTCGGCGATACCGGTAGATGTAGACAGCGAGGGAGTACGCCGTTAGCAGGACTGCCACCGCCAAGGTGATCGCGACAACCGCCCCGTGAAACTGTTCCCAGAACGCACCCAGCCAGCCACTCTCCCAACCGAACGTGACCCGCATGTCCTTCCAGGCAAACCACAGGATGGTAGCCCCGATGAAAACATCTTGGACGATGGTCTTGGCCTTGCCGGGTCCCGCGGCGGCGATCACGACTCCGCGGCGTTTCGCGACGTGCCGGAACACTGTCATCGCGACTTCGCGGCCGATCAGGAGCACGGCGACCCACAGCGGGAGACTCCCCCACCACGGGATCTCGTACTGCTGCATCGGATACCGGGTGATCCAATAGATCGGGATCAGCGTCGCGACGAGCAGGAGCTTGTCGGCGAGCGGATCCAGCATCTTCCCGAGCTCCGTGATCTCGCCGCGCTCGCGCGCCAAGCGGCCGTCGTAGATATCGCTGATGGCCGCCGCGAGGAAGACCACAAACGCGATAAGCTTCGGGATGAACCCCCGGATGAACGGGAGGAGAGCAATGACCGGTGCGAGGGCGATTCGCGCGACAGTGAGGATGTTGGGGAGCGTCCAGGTCATTCCCGCTTGACCCCTTTCAGCTCAAGGACCTGAGCACCAGCTTCGCGACGGCCTTCAAGGTGTCGAACACTCCGTCCCCGGTAATGGCGACCGATTCAAAGTACGGCGCGCGTTCGATCCAGGCGCCGTCGACCCGTTCGACCAGCATCTCGCCCAGATGGCGCGGGTCGGAAACCGGTTGCTGCCGCATCGGATCTTCCACGGGCCAGCCTGGATTGAGCTGAGCCTGGAGGTCCTTGACCGGCGCCGCATTCGGCAAGTCGCGCTTGTTGTACTGGATCACGAACGGAATCTTGGTCACGTCATATCCGTACTCTGCCATGTTGTCGTACAGGTTCTGCATGGACTCGACGTTCGCTTCCATGCGCTCGACCTGACTGTCGGCAACGAATACCACGCCGTCGACGCCCTTCAGGATCAGCTTACGCGACGCGTTGTAGTACACCTGGCCTGGCACGGTATACAGATGGAATCGCGTCTTGAAACCGCGGATCGTCCCGAGATCCACTGGAAGAAAGTCGAAGAACAGCGTCCGTTCAGTTTCGGTCGCGAGCGAGACCATCTTCCCTCGTGTGTCGGGCGCTACCTTCGTGTACACGTGCTCGAGGTTCGTGGTCTTCCCACCCAGCCCCGGCCCATAATACACGAGCTTGCAATTGATCTCGCGGGAGGCGTAGTTGATCATCGACATAGTCGACCGCGCCCCCCTCTAATCCTCGAAGAGTTTGTCAATCTCGTCCTCTGCTCCCTCGAGCAGTCCAGCTTGCCGCTCGGGGCCTCCCGGTTCGGCCGACGCGGCGCGACGGAACATCTCGTCAAACACCTCGACCAAGTCGGTCACCGTCCGTTTCACTCGTAGTCGCACCATGCCCACCGTCGTGCGTTGATCGAACAGCACCACCAAGATCACTCGGTGTGCGACATCTGCGAGGTACATCGACTCCTTCTCTCCCTGGTGGAACAGGGAGGCAAACTCTGGTTCGCCGATCATCTTAGCCAATTGGTCGTTCGCACTGAAATCGGCAGCCGTCAGCGACGCGAAGGCCGTCGGGTCAAACGAGAGTTGCTCCCCGCTGCTGGCTAGGAGTTGCCCTGTCCGGTCCACCACCAGCGCACACCGGGCGTTCGATTCCTTAAGCAACGCCGTTAAGTGCTCGGTGATGCGCTGGTAGTCACCTTCATCGAGTGACCACGTACCGGCACCAGTCATCGACTCCTCGACTTAGCCAAGTTTCGACTCCATGCGGCGGACGATGCGTTCCGCGCGCCGTCGCAACATGGGGTGCTTCTCCCACGCGAGGTAGTCACGCAACAATTGGACCGCCTCCACGCTCGGGCGGCCCTTCAGATAGCCCAGCGCCGACAGTCGGCGCAGGGGCCGAGCGCTGAACAGATCACTCCGGTGTCGCCCCATCGAGTGCTGGGCGAAAACCGCCCCAACGATGCTGCCCGCTCCGAGTCCCACCAGCAGTGCCTTGAGCTGCGGGCTCATCCCTCACCAAACTCCCGCCGGGCAGCGAGCGCCCGGGCAATCGTCACGCTGTCGGCGTATTCGAGATCCCCACCGACCGGCAACCCCAAGGCAATGCGCGTCACCCGGACTCCCTGCCCTTCCATCACACCGCGCACATAGGTGGCGGTGACCTCACCCTCCATGGACGGGTTGGTGGCCAGAATCACCTCGCGAACCTGCGACCCGTTCGCCAGCCGCGTCCGCAGGCCCTCGATCCGGAGATCGTCCGGGCCCACACCGTCGAGCGGGGACAGGTGGCCACCGAGCACATGATACAGGCCGCGGTACTCACCGGTGCGCTCGATGGCACCGATATCCGAGGCCTCTTCCACCACACACAGCACGCTGCGATCCCTCCGGGGATCGCCGCAGATGGAGCACGGATCGCTCTCACCGAGGTTGCCGCAGACCCGACACGGCGCGACGCGATCGATCACCGCTCTTAGCGCATTGGCAAGCCGGTGGACCGATTCCGTCGGCTGCTTCAACAAGTGGTATGTGAGACGCGTGGCGGTCTTTCTCCCGATGCCGGGGAGCTTGGACAACTCGCCAATCAGCTCGTCGATCGCCGACACGACCTACACGGGAAATTGAAACGGCAGGGGCAACCCGCCCGTGATCTTCTTGAGCTCGCTCCGGTAGAGGTCTTCCGCCTTGCGCTGCGCGTCCGTTACGGCAGCGAGCACGAGATCCTCCAGCATTTCGACGTCACCGTCCTGGACGACGGCGGCATCGATCACCAGCGAGCGGATTTGACCCCGTCCGTCCGCCGTGACCTTCACCATACCGCCGCCCGCTGACCCGGTGACACTCTGTTCGGAGAGCTCCGTCTGCATTTGGGTCAGTCGTCCCTGTACTTGCTGACCCAGCTGAAAGAGCTGTGTGAAGTCGGCCATACCTAACTGGTGGAATGAGTGGGTTTACGGTCCGTCGTGCAAGCTATGCTAGCCACCAAAGCGCCGCAAGCTATTCGAGAAGCTCGAGATCGAGCGCATCCGCCACTGCATCGAGTGCAGGATCTTTACTCCGGTACAAGCGCAGGCGCTCGTCGCGATCCGTGTCCTCGTCCAATCGGCGATGTTCAGTCTTCCGAGGGGAATCTGGCGGGGTGGACGCTGATTGAAACGTGAGGTGGACCCGGTGACCCGTCGCCGCCTCTATTGCCGCAACGATGACGGGGCGGCTGCGTTCGAGCCCCTCGAGATGCGCGTCCCATTCGGAGACCGTGACCACCACCTGATCTCCATCGACCGACGCAGGGGTCGCGTGCTGCAGCGATTCCCGCACCATCCGCCGGCGCCGCCCCACGGCGGTGACGACGTCGCCCCAGGTCTGTTGCAGACCCTCGAGGGTGAGCGGACCCTGTTTCGCCGGTGGCGGCGCCGCCGTGCGGTTCCGCTGAGCCGGCTCCGTGACGGACCCGGACCTCGCCGGCTCGATCGCCTGCTCGGCCGTCACGGAGGTCGCAGCGCTGGTACTCAACCCCAGTGCTTGCATCACCTCCGCGAGCTCTACGGTGCGGTCCAGCAGCGTCCATTGCAGGACCAGCATCTCGACGTGCAGCCGCGCGTGCGGGCTGCGGCGGATCGCTGTTTCCGCTTCCCCCAGGAGTCGCAACATGCGAAGGAGGTCCCCAACCCGGTACCGCGGCACATACTGCTCGATCGCACCACGCAGCGCCTCCGTGAGACCCTCGGGTTGCCCGCCGAGTACCCGCACGAGCAAGGCGCGAAGCGTGTCCCCGGCACCGCCGACGAACTCAACGAGGTCGGCGCCGGCATCCATCAGCCGGGCCACGAACGGGAACACCCCCTCCGTGCGCCGCTCCGCCACGAGGCTGAGCAACTCAGCGTACAACTCGTCATCGATGAGCCCCAACGCCTCGCGCACCCTGGACGCCGTGATGGTTCCTTCGCCGAATGCCAACGCTTGATCCAGGATCGACAACGCATCCCGCATGCCACCGTGCGCCCCGCGCGCCACGAGCAGGAGCGCGTCGTCCTCGATGGCGATACCCTCTCGCTCAGCCACATACCGAAGGCGCTCCACGATGGTCTGCGGACCCAGCCGTCGGAAGTCAAAGCGCTGTAACCGGCTCATCACCGGGGCGGCCGTGTTCGCGATCTTCTGCGGCTCGGTCGTCGCGAACACAAATACCACCCGTGGCGGTGGCTCTTCCAGGATCTTGAGGAGCGCGTTCCACGCTTCGCGCGTCAACATGTGTGCTTCGTCGATGATGTAGACCTTGTACCGCTCGGCCCCGCTGGCGGCGTAGGTGGCGCGCTCACGGAGCTCACGCGCGTCGTCGACACCGCGATTACTCGCAGCATCGATCTCGACGACGTCGAGGTTCGCCGCCCCGGACCAGATGCGCCGGCACGAATCGCACGTGCCACACGGTTCGCCCGCCCGATCAGCATCCGGTCGCCGCTCACAGTTGAGCGCCATGGCCAGGATCCGGGCCGCACTCGTCTTCCCGACCCCGCGCGGTCCCGTGAGCAAGTAGGCGTGCGCCACACGGTGCTTGGCTACCGCACCGCGCAATCCCGCTGCCACGTGGGATTGCGCGACGAGGTCAGAAAAACTCGTGGGTCGGTACTTCCGGGCGAGAGCGAGATAGGTCATGGCGGTGGAAAAAGCGCCCCAGGCACCCCGGAGCGACACGTGACATCGCTTAGCGCTGCTACCTTCACGGTCCTGACGCGGTTCGCGCGCACGCGCCCCCCGGACCTGGGGCAACGGTAAAGCTAGCGGCGCGCCCCCCGATTCGGCCACCCCACTGCGCTGGAGCCCGCGACGTCATTTCCGCTCCTCGGCGACTATCGATGCCCACCGCCCCGTTTCCAGGTGCCGGGCATGACCAGCAGGAGCAAGGTGTAGAACTCGAGCCGTCCCAAGAGCATCAGCGCCCCCAGCACAACGTGCGCCGCCGGATCCATGTGGCCGTAGTGCGCGGCCGGACCGACCTCGCCAAGACCAGGCCCGATGGAGGACATCGCCGCCAGCGCCGCGCTCAGGGAGGTCACGAGATCATACCCCATCGCGGCGATCAACGCCGTGCCAATGCCATGCGTCAGCATGTACAGCGCCAGAAAGGCCAACACGTTGTGCAGTACTTCAGGCCGGATCGCACGACCGCCCAACCTCGTGACCACGACCGCCTGGGGATGGAGCACCTTCCGGATTTCGCCGGCCACGTGCTTGAGCACGACGCCGGCTCGCACCGTCTTGAATCCCCCTCCGGTGGAACCGCCCATGGCGCCCATGAACATGAGGCCAAGGAGGACGACTTGCACGATGGCGGGCCACGCCGCGAAATCGGCCGTGGCGAAGCCAGTCGTGCTGTGCACGGCGGTCACGTTGAACACGGCGCGACCCACCAGCTCACCATTCCACGTTCCGCTCCGCATTCCCAGGGCCACAAACGCCACCACCCAGGCAACGGCCATCGTGCCCACGTACCAGCGCCACTCCTCGTCCTGCACCCACGCGGTCCACTTCCCGCTGAGCAGCCGATAGTGGAGCGTGAAGTTCGTGCCCGCAATGAGCATGAAGAGGACGGTCACCCACTGGACCCCACCGGAATAGGCTCCGAGCGAGCCCGTCCGAGTAGAGAATCCGCCGGTCGCCAGACAACTCATGGCGTGATTAACGGCGTCGAACAGGCTCATGCCCAGGAACAGATAGGCGACCGCCAGCACGACCGTCAGGAGCGCGTACACGACCCACAGCAGTCTGGCGGTCGACGCGATTCGCGGCGTGAGTCGATCGCTCGGAATCCCCGGCGCCTCGGCCCGAAAGAGCTGCGCGCCACCCATGCCCAGCAGCGGAAGGATCGCCACGCCCAAGACGATGATGCCCATGCCGCCGAGCCAGTGGGTGATGCTGCGCCATAGCAGGATGCTGCGCGGGAGATCCTCGATGACCGGAAACACGGTGGCACCGGTCGTGGTGAATCCCGAGACCGATTCGAAGAACGCCGCCGCGACCGTTTCCGCGGTGCCGGTGAAGATGAACGGCAGGCTGCCGGCCACCACGACGGCGATCCACCCGAGACCGACGACGGCAATCCCTTCCCGCGGGTTGATCGAGACCTCCTCGGGACGCAACGCCCACAGGAAGACTCCGACCACCGCGGTCACGAGCGCGGAAGCGAGCCATGGCATCAGGAGACCCTCGTCAGACGCCACGACAGCGGGAATCAGCATGGCCCCGGCCGTCCATACGAGCAGCGCTCCGACCAGGTGGAAGACCTCGCGAGGGTTCACGAGGGGAACAGCTCGGTGATGCTCTGAGCCGCGTCGGCGAGCACGAACACGATGGCCGTGTCCCCGACCTCGAGGACATCGTTGCCACGCGGTACGATGACCTCTTGCGCCCGGATGATGGACGCGACAATCGCCCCACTGGGGAAAGCTACGTCGGCAAGGCGTCGACCCACGACCGGGGAGTTCGACGCCACCTCGAACGCGATGGCCTCCGCATCGCTTCCTTCGAACGTGGCGACTCGGGTCACGCTCCCGCGTCGCACGTATCGCAGAATCGCGTTCGCGGCAGAGAGCCGTGGACTCACGGCTGCGTCGAGTCCGATATGGCGCGCGAGGGGAATGAAATCCCGCTTGTTGACGAGCGTGATTACTTGCTTCGCGCCGGCACGCTTGGCTACCAACGATGAGAGGATGTTGGTTTCGTCCCGATCCGTGAGCGCCACGAAGCCGTCGGCGCCGCCCACGCCCTCCAGCTCCAACAGTTCGACGTCGGTAGCATCGCCGTGGAGCACCAGAACGTGGTTCAACTGCGCGGCGAGCTCTTGCGCCCTGGCTCGATCACCAATGAGGAGTGTCGTCTCGACGTGATGTTCCTGCAGAAGTTGCGCCAGGTAGTACGCCTCGACCGTCCCTCCGGTGATGATGACCCGCCGCATACTCGATCGCTCGTAGCCCAGGAGCTCCAGTGCGCGGGGAATCTCTTCGGTCTTAGCAGCAACATAGAGGCGATCTCCAACTCGGATCTCCGTGCCACCGTTTGGCACGATCGTCTCGCCCGCACGTTCCAGGGCCACCAGCAGGATCGGCCTGTCTCCCTCCTGGGCCGCAAGCTCGGCCAGACGCTGCCCGGCAATCGGGGCGCCCTTGGGGACGTGGAATCCCAGGAGCTGCACGGCCCCGCCTGCAAAGACCGCAATATCGGTCGCCGCCGTCGATTGCAGGAGCCGCACGGTCTCCAACGACAGTTCCCGCTCCGGGTTGATGAGCACGTCCACCCCGAACGCATCCGGTTTGAGGTTGCGCGTGTCGCGGTAGAAATCCGGATTGGACACGCGTGCAACCTTGACCATCCCGCGCACACCACGCGCGCTCATGCAGGAGACGAGGTTGACCTCGTCGACGTTGGTGACGGCGAGCAAGAGCGCGGCCTTCTGCACACCGGCCTGCTCGAGTACCGCGGTGCTCGTCCCACTCCCTTCGACCACCGCGACATCAAGATGGTTGGATACGTACTCCAGCCGGCTGGGCATGACGTCCACCACTACCACGTCATGCTGTTGGTTTGAGAGCCGCTCGGCGACATGGTACCCCACCTCGCCGGCACCCACTACCACGATGCGCATGACATCCTCATCTCTCCACGGACACGTTCGCTCGGAGGGTCCACACCCTACTGCAGACCCCGAGCGATGACATCGGCCGCCCACAGCACGTCCGCACGCGTCACATCCAGGTGGGTCACAGCCCGCAATCGCGTGGGGCCGAACGGTACCAACAGCACACCGGCCTCAGCCAAGAGTGGCAGCACGCGCTCCACGGTGTCACCCGACCGGACCAGATCCAGCATTACGATATTTGTCTCTGGCGGTAGGGGTCGGACCACCGGATGATCCGCAAGACGCTCGGCGAGGAGCGCCGCGTGCGCGTGATCGTCCGAAAGCCGCTGCAAGTTGTGCTCGAGCGCATGCAGCCCGGCGGCCCCGAGGATTCCTGACTGGCGCATCGCTCCCCCAAACCGACGTCTCGCCTCACGGGCCCGCTCGATCAGGTCGCTGCTGCCCGCGAGGCAACTTCCCACCGGACAGCCGAGGCCCTTCGAAAGCGAGACCATGACGGACGTGGCACCCGCCGCGAGTCGTGCGAGTGCCACGTTCTGCGCAGCGGCGGCGTGCCAGAGCCGGGCGCCATCCAGATGGATCGCCACGTGCCGCTCACGAGCGAGCGCCACCAGATCGTCCCACACCGCAGTCGACATCACCCGCCCGCCCGCCGCGTTGTGGGTATTCTCCGCCGCGACCAAGCTGATCCTGGGAACGTGCGGCGAGGTGGGTCGCCAGGCAGCCCGTGCGAGATCGGCCGTCAGTATGCCATCGGGAGCGCTCACGGGACGGATTTGTGCACCCGCAAGGCCGGCGATGCCCGCCATCTCGTAGAGCACGAGATGCGCGTTCGCCTCGACAATGACCTCCGTTCCAGGCTCGGTGTGCAGCCACACCGCAACCTGATTGGCCTGTACGCCGGACGGAAAGAACAGCGCGGCGTCGAAGCCGGCCAGCTCGGCGATCCGTTCCTCTAACCGTCTGGTCGTCGGATCCCCGTCCAAGATGTCGTCGCCCACTTCCGCTTCGGCCATGGCACGTCGCATGCCCGCGGACGGACGTGTGACGGTGTCGCTGCGGAGGTCTACGAGCCGGTCAGTCACGACCGACGCCCGCGGTTCGCGGCGGGACCACTACCCAGCCTGTCGCCCAGACTCGTCACGCGAGGATGGCCCGCTGCTCACGCTGACGACGCATGAGATCATACGTCTCCGCAACCTCTCCTCCGACGAGAAACACACACACTATCGCATAGAGCCACACCACGACCAGCAACACGGCGATCGTATTGGCGTTGGACACGAGGCGGTCAATCGTGGCAAATTCGGCGAGGTACAGGCTGTACGCCTTCTTCGCGATTTCGAGCCCCAGCGCGGCGACGGAGGCGGCGACGAGGGCCGTGTCTGCACGCACACGCCGCGTGGGAGCGAACGTGTAGACAATGAAGAACAGCGCAACTCCCAGTCCGTACGTCGACAGGCCAATCACGAACCTCCCGATCCACGGGTCGTCTGCAAAGCGCAGCGTCAAGTACGCGTTCGTGACAATAAGGACGAGGCTCGCGATGACGAGGCCAAGATCAACGGTCTTTCCCAGCCAGAAGGGACGGGATTCGTGCGTGTCGAAGATCTCGTTCAACGCCGCGCGCGCTCCCCTGAAGAACCGGGTGGCAAACCAGAGAAACAGCGGGATACCGTACGCCGAAAGCTGGCTCCGGGTCGCAACGACACCGGTGATCAACTCCTCCGCACGGCCCAGGCGCGCATCGCCCCGCGGGCCCGCATCCGGGAGCAACCGGTCCAACAGCGCCACGACATCGCTCATGGCCGCCTCGCCCGAATGCACGAAGTAACCCAGCGTCGCCAACAAGAGAAGAGCAAACGGAAGCGCCGCAAGCAAGGCGTCGAACGTCAACGCACTGCCCAAAAACAGGATGTTGTCGTCGTACGCCGAAACGACAACGCGGCGTACGAAACCCATTGGCGAGAACGCCCATCCGCGGCGCGGCGGGACCTGCACGTGGCTGCGGAGCGTTTCTTAGGAGGCCGCCTCGTCCCCGTCCCCGCTCGGCGTCTTGGCCCGATCCTCGCGCGACTCCGACAGACGGCTCTCGAGCTCTTCGCGGGCAGACCGCACAGCCGAGCGCCCGGCGTCGAGTGCATCCTTCGCGCCGGCGCGCTTCTCACGCAACGTGCGACGCGCCGAATCGAACCCTTCTTCAACCCGCTCCTTGGCCTTCTCGTATCCTTCCTCGACTCGCTCATGGATCTCGCCAGCGCGGGTCCGCGCATCCTCCCGCAACTTGCGGCCGCGCTCACGCAGCGCCTCACGAGTCTCTTCCCCAGTCTGCGGCGCCCACAGAAGGGCGGCTCCTGCCCCGACGAGCAACCCGAGAAGAAAGCCGCCAAAGCCCCCGCTCGACTTCTCGATGATGATCACCGGTTTGTCATCTCGTACGTGTGTCATCGTCCCTCCTTGCCCGCTCCATCGCCAGCGCCCAGGGCGCTAGCACGTTGTCAAATTTGAATTTACCACCCCGCAGAAACCCCGTCAAAAGGAAACCACCAGTCCGTCGTGGGCCGGCACGACGCCGTGGGGCAGCCGCGTTTCCAACTCGGTATGGGTGAACCGATGCGTGAGGTGCGTGAGAAACGTGTGCGGCGCTCCAACCCGCTCTGCCAGCGCAACCGCCTCCGAGATAGACAGGTGCGTAGGATGGGGCTGTTCGAACAACGCGTTGAGCACCAGGACGTCCACCCCACGCAACGCCTCCACCGTTTCCTCGGGAGCCGACTTCACGTCCGTGAGATAGGCGACTGGGCCAACCCGATACCCGTACACCATCGATCCACCGTGGTCCGCTGCCAACGGTAGCACCGGTGTTCCCGCCACCGCGAACGCCTCGTACGGTTCCAGCGCGACAGGCGCAAGCTCGGGTTTGGCCGTGCCGGGCGGAGGGTCGATGGCCGCGTCGAAGATGTACGAAAAGCGTCGCCGCAATTGCACGATCGTCTCCGGGGGACCGTACACGGGCAAGGATCCTCGTCGCACGGATATGGCACGCAAGTCGTCGATCCCGCTCACGTGATCCGCGTGCTCGTGCGTGTACAGCACCGCGTCCACGGTGTCGACGCCCGCTCCCACCAGCTGCAGTCTCACCTCCGGCGGGGTATCGATGAGCAGCCTTGCCTGACCGTCGATCTCGATCACGGCCGCCGTCCGGGTCCGGCGGTCTCTCGGATCCTCGGAGGTGCATACCCGACAACTGCACCCGATCACCGGCACGCCGAACGAGGTGCCCGACCCGAGGATGATGAGGCGTCCGCTCACACTGTCTCGACCTTGAGAAGGTTCGTCGTCCCCGGCACGTGAAACGGCACCCCAGCCGTCACTGCGATGCGATCTCCTCGCGCGACAATCTCCCGCTCCAACAGCAGGTCGCGCGCCTTGCCAAGCATGACCTCATAGGTTGGCGCGTCCTGGATCAGGATCGGAACCACTCCCCACACGAGCGAGAGCCAACGACAGGTGGTGGGTTCAGTAGAGAGGGCCACGATCGGCGTGCCCGGTCGGTGCGCAGCGATCTTTCTGGCAGTGAATCCGCTCTTGGTGAAACAGGCGATGATCGGAACGTCGAGCATCTCGGCCGCGACGGTCGTCGCGTACGCAATGGCATCATCGATTGTGTGGGGTCTCGTGCGGATCCCGACCTCGGGGCGCGCGCGGCGGTTCCCGGACTCCGAAAGCACCGACCGCTCCACCTCGACGATGATGCGCACCATCGCTCGTACCGCGTCGACGGGATGCCTGCCGATCGCCGTCTCGGCAGAAAGCATCACCGCATCCGTGCCGTCGAGGATCGCGTTCGCGACATCCGATGCCTCCGCACGGGTGGGCCGCGACTGCCGCACCATAGACTCGAGCATCTGCGTCGCCGTAATGACTGGACGGGCGCGCCGATTCGAACGTGCGATGAGTCGTTTCTGCGTCAACGGGACTTCCTCGAACGGGAGTTCCACTCCGAGATCGCCGCGAGCGACCATGAGCCCGTCGGAGACATCGAGAATGCGCGATAGGTCATCGATCGCCGCCGCCTTCTCGATCTTCGCGACGAGCCGCACGTCCGGGGGAACGCGGCGGCGCACCGAGTCGACATCCTCGGCGCGTCGCACAAATGAAACACCAATGAAATCGGCCCCGCGATCGACCGCGAGCGCGAGGTGTCCACGGTCGCTCTCCGTGAGCGTGGGCGCACTCACGGTGGTGCCGGGAAGGTTCATACCCTTGTGGCTCTTCAAGAGGCCGCCACGGCGCACCGCCCCGCCAACGCGTCCACCGAGAACCGTGGTGACCTCGACCGCGAGGAGACCGTCGTCCAGGAGGATTGGGCTGCCAGGGGAGACGTCGTCTGCAAGGCGGTCATACGTGGTGGGAATGTCGCCGGGCTCTGCCGATGCCTCCGGTGCGAACCAGACCGCGGCACCCTCGGTCAGCTGCATCGGCTCAGCGAGCGCACCCACCCGAATCCGTGGCCCCTGGAGATCGACGAGCACACCAACATGTCGCCCGAGCCCATCGGCCACTTCGCGCGCACGTCCGATCCAGCGCGACCACTCCGCTGGGTCACCATGCGAACTGTTGATCCGCACCACATCGACACCGGCCTCGATCAACTCGCCGAGAATCAGGTCTCCGGCCGAGGCGGGCCCCAGAGTCGCAACGATCTTCGTGCGGCGGAACCGCGGTCTGTCACTCACGGGGTCGGATCCGAAGACGTGAGACGACCCATCAACGCCGGGAGCGCCGACCGCGCCGATTGAGGCCACCAAAGATCTGCTCGCGGCGTAAGAGGGGTTTGCTGTGGATTGATCTCGATCACCATGGCTCCTCGCCGCGCAGCGAGTTCGGGCAACGCAGCGGCAGGATACACCACCGACGATGTGCCGATGACGAGAAGGGCATCGCACCGCTCGACGAGCTCCCACGCACGCTCCAACGCGCCCGGTGGCAGCGTCTCGCCAAACCACACCACGCCCGGTCTGATTGGGCTTCCGCACTCCTCGCACGCTGGAGGGTCCACCGCACCTGTCGCAGGCGCCTCGACCCCCTCGAGTCGCGTGGTGTCGAAGGGGTGGCCGCGGTCGAAGCACCGAAAGGACTCCAACGAGCCATGCAACTCGACAACGTCACGGCTTCCGGCGCGTCGATGGAGACCGTCCACATTCTGCGTCACGACCGCGAACCGCTTGCACCACTCCTCCATTGACACCAACGCGTGGTGTCCCGCGTGAGGCGAAGCCGCGCGAACGAGCCTCAGACGCATGAGATACCACCCGAACACTAGCGCCGGGTTCCGACGGAATGCGTCCTCGGTGGCCAGCTCGGTGGGATCGTAGCGCGCCCACAGGCCCGTTTGCGCGTCGCGAAAAGTCGGAACCCCCGACTCGTGCGACATCCCGGCCCCGGTCAGCGCCACCACCGCACCCGCCCCGGCCAGCAGCTCGGCCGCACGATCGACCTGGGCAATCCCGTCCGTGTCTGTCAACAACCAATCCACCTTTCCACGCGTTGTCCACACGGGTTGTCAATGTACATGTCGAAAAACCGGCAGCTCGGCTAGAAGCGTAGCTCCACACCGAGCCGCACCAGGCGCGGCGACCCGAAGAAGAACAGTGGCTGGGTGAAGTCGGTGGCGGCTCGCAAGTATAACGGCAGCAGCTCATCACGCCCTTCGACCAGCCCGTTCGCGTCCAGATCCGCCCACGGTCGGTATCGCCGGGATTCGTACGGAATTGGATCGGGGTTTGCCTGAAACGCCGCCTCCGCTGCTGTGCTGATCACGAGATCATCGGCCACCGGCTGCCCGTTGTCGCGGCGAACCGCAACGACGTTGCGCCGGTTCGTGAGGTTCCTGACGTCCACGAACCCCCCAAGCCGCATCCCACCAATGCGCACGGTTCGCCTCAGGAACAAGTCGATCGTGACCTGCGCCGGCAACCGCTGCGCGTTGGGCAGGCCTATCAGCGAATCCCCCGTCGCGTTGGAGCGACTGAACGGAAGCCCGGAACTCCAACGCGCGACCAGCGCCGCCTCCGTACCTCCGACGACCGAGCCGAGCTCCACGGGCACGCTCGCCCTGGCCACCACGATGACCGCGTGTCGGCGATCGAAATTGAGCGGGAACTCCGCCGTCGCCGGCACGACCGTATCACCGACGGGGGTGATTTGGAGACGGCGAAAGAGATCGCGAGCATCGGTTGCGGTCGCCTCGGCTTGCTGGAGCACGTAGGTGGCCCGAAGGCCGAATGCGTCGCGGTATTCCCGCTCCAGGGTGACCTCTAAGCCCTTCACGTTGCCGAAGTCGCCGTTCCCGTAGATGGAGCTGTCCGGGTCAAAGCCGAGCGGAATGGAGGCGACGAGGCCGTCGAGGCGTTTGACGAAGGCTCCGACACGGACTGCGAAGAACGGCACCGGTCGTGCGCGAACTTGGAACTCGTACTGCGTACTCGTCTCGAACCCGAGTGAGGGATTGCCGCGACGAAAGCGACCCGTGCGCAGCGTATCGTCGAAGGCGGCGTCGACCAGGTACTGGAAATCGGGCGGCTGAGCAAACCGGCCCCAACTCGCCACGATCGTTGCCGGACCGAGTGCGGTGGAAAGTGCAAGGCGAGGACCCAAGGTGAACTGGGTCTTCGACTGCCCGCCCTCTGTTGCGGCGCGCCCGTTGAACGCGTCCGCCCGCAATCCACCGGTGAACGTGAGTTCACCCGCGCGCTGCTGCAGCTCCACGTACCCCGCCGCCTGAAACGGGAAGAATGCGGCAGTCGTAGGCGGCGGTGCACCGTCAACCACCGCACGGTACCCTTCCAGCCGGGTGAAGGTCGTGACCTGCTGGCGAACGTACTCCCCACCCAAGCGAAGGTCGGTATCGGCCCCGCGACCGACCAGGAAGTCGAGTCGGGCGCGGCCCTCGCGAAACCGGTTCCACGTCAGCTCCCCGCGAGGAGACGCGGTCGTGAAGAATCCGGGGACGCCCCAGGGGGTCGTCTCCACGAACTGCGGAACGGTGACGCCCGGAATCGGGTCCAGCGCGCCAAGCGTATCGCCAGCCTTGGCGAGTGCCTCACCCGCGAACTCCAGGCCCGCAAAGGTGAACGCGCCGAACTCCGCCGTGGTTGGCTCGGTGAGCGGCGCACGGATTGCCTCTTTGCTGAAGTAGCCGAGGCGCAGATCCACGATGAAACTCGTCGCCGCGCTCGGCGAAGAGGTCCGGCGGAAGTGGAGCAGGCCCAGCCGACCGCTCACCCGTTGGGCCGGTCCGGCGTCGGGCACATACTTGAGCGCCGGATCGTATAACAGGCGTCGCGACTCCGAGCTGGCACCCGACAGTCGCAGGGTTTGCTGCCGGCCAAGCGGGATCGTCAGCTTTCCGAACAGGTCGTACTGTTCCCCGGAGTTGTGCGGCAGGAGCCAAGGCCGCTCCGTGCGAGGATCGAGCGTGTCCTCCGGTGGCGGCGCATGGACCGGATCATCATCGATTCGCCCCTGGGCATCCAACGCGGCGAACAACCGCACGGAGCCAAGCACGGGACCGCCCACCGAGACGGTGAGACGATCCAGGCCGACGTCCCACCCGTCAGGGAGCGGCCGATCGGTCTCGTACGCGATCCGCCCTTCCCAGCGCTCACCGCCGTCTCTTGTTGCTGCCGTCACGAGACCGGAAAGCGCTTGACCGTACCGGGCCGAGAACGCGTTCGTCACCAGCGTGGCTTCTTCGAGCGCCACCGTGGGGATCCGCAACCCCAGCTGTCCCGACGAGGCATCCAGTTGGTTCTTGACGCCGAGGCCGTCGATGACCCACGCCTCCTCCCCCACCCGGCCTCCCCGAAACGACCCCTGGACGACACCGGCCTGCAACTCGATGGCCTCCTCCAGCGACGTCACGGGGAGCTGGCGCAGCTCCTCACCGCCGATCTGCTGGATCGTCTGCGGTTCCCGCGGGTCGAGCAGCCGGTCGGGGGTCCCCACCACGGCCACCCCGGGGAGCGCCACGGCCTCGGAGGTGAGCACGAAGTCCAGCACCGCAGTGCGCCCGCTGCTGACGAACACGCTATCGCGTGTGATCGCTCGGAACCCGACGGCGCGAACCGTCACACGGTACACACCGGGAAGGACGTCCCGAATCGCATACCGGCCGTTCGCATCGGTCCTCCCACCCTGTTGACCACCACCCACCCACACGACGGCGCCGCCGATCGGCGTCTCATTCAGCCGATCGGTCACGCGGCCGGTGATCATGCCCCCGGCCTGTGATTCCAGCGTGGCGGGCGCCGCGATCACGAGCAACGCGAAGAACGCTCGAAGCCCGTTCATGGCAGTGCCAAGAGCCACAGATCCGGATGCATGTTGGTGATCAGCTGGAGCACGAAGCTTCGCGACCCGGGGATCGGCGCAATCTGACTGGCACGTCCGATCACCACGATGGTTGCGGCCGACATTCCCGTTCCCAAGTCGAGGATCTCGACCAGCGACGTATCCGGTCCGGGCTGCACGCCGACTGGGAGCCCGTCGATGTTCGCCACGTGGGAGACCGCACCGGAAAACGCGCCGATCGAATCTGGACTGGAGCCCCCGGGCGGGCGATGCCAGAGCACCCGAGGAGTCGATTCCATCACGAACCAGATTCCGCCATCCGGTGCCGGGGCGTGCGCGATCACGCCATCGGTGCCGGCAATCTCGGTAATGGAGCCAGTGGTCAGGTCCAACTCGACGAGACGCAGCGGTTGGAACAGGGTGTCCCGAACACCATCGGGTTTCGGGAAGGAGTCCTTCCCCGCCACGAAACGGAGTGCACCGCTCTCCGTCCACGCAAGTGCTCGGAGGTCGAACGCTCGCCGGCCGTCCGCGAGATCGAAGAAGGCGCTTGCCTCGAAGAGCGCGCTATCAGGAGCCTCGAGCGGAGCCACCACGATGCGACGTAGCGACGGCGTTTCGGCAAGGACACTCGACCGCTGCAGCACATAGGCGATGCGTCCGTCGTCCGAGACCGCGGGCTGTAGCCACGCATCGAGCGTGCTGTCCGCCACTGCGCCCCCCGGACACCGCAGGGCAAGGCGGGTACCACCGGCCGTCGGAAGGTACCCCAAGCAGCGGTCGCGATCCTCCCGCCCAGGCTCGAGCAGACTGTACACGATCATGTCCCCGCCCACTGCCGGGTCGATATCGTCGCTCGGATTGTAGGTGAGGCGGATGGGGAGTGTGGCGCCCCGCGGATCCAGCGGAAGTTGTTCTGCTACGTCGAGTGGCGCCGAGTGATCACAGGATTGCACCACAGACGCTACGAGAAGGATGACGAGCGCGCGCAGACTCCACTGCGCCAACTTCGAGCACAGGAGTGCGGACGTGGGCGTGACGCAACCCGGCCCGCCGGCGCTCGTTCGACAGCTCGACTCAGTGCCCGGCACCGGCGCTCGGGTACGACTTTGCCACGTAGTCGTCGAGGAGTGCGATGAACTCCTCGACGATCCGATCGCCCCTTAGGGTCAGCGCGAGCGCGCCGTCCACATACACCGGTGCCTTGGGCTCCTCGAAGGTCCCCGGGAGCGAGATGCCGATGTTCGCGTGCCTCGACTCCCCAGGGCCGTTCACCACACAGCCCATCACGGCGACCCGCATCGCCTCCACCCCCGGGTGTCGCTGCTTCCACCGTGGCATCTGTTCACGAAGGTAGCTCTGAATCTGGTCGGCCATCTCCTGGAAGAAGGTGCTGGTCGTGCGCCCACATCCTGGACACGCAGTCACCTGCGGCACGAAACTGCGGAGCCCCAGGCTCTGCAGGATCTCCTGCGCCACCCGGACCTCTTCCGTCCGATCCCCGCCCGGCGCCGGCGTGAGTGAGACGCGAATCGTGTCGCCAATACCCTGCTGAAGCAGGATGGCGATTCCTCCGGCGCTCGCCACGACTCCTTTGGTCCCCATGCCCGCCTCGGTGAGGCCGAGGTGGAGCGGGTAGTCTGACAGCGGTGCCAGCCGGCGATACACGCTGACGAGGTCCTGGACCTGGGACATCTTGACCGACAGGACAATCCGGTCGTGAGGAAGTCCCACCTCCTCCGCAAGTTGCGCGGAACGCATCGCGCTCTCCACCATCGCGTTCAGCGTCACATCCTCGGCCGACAGCGGCTGGGCACGCCGCGCATTCTCGTCCATGAGCTGGGTGAGCAGGTTGCGATCGAGCGAGCCCCAGTTCACCCCGATTCGGATGGGGCGCTCGTTCGCCACCGCCACCTCGACGATCGTGCGGAAGTTCTCGTCGCCTCGTCGCGCGCCCACGTTGCCCGGATTGATCCGATACTTGGCCAGGGCCGCTGCCAACGCCGGGAACTTTGTCAGCAGGATGTGACCGTTGTAGTGGAAGTCGCCGATGATCGGGACGCGAGTGCCGCGATCGGTGAGCCGCGCCACGATTTCCGGCACGGCCCGTGCGGCTGCCTCGTTGTTGACGGTGACCCGCACCAGCTCACTCCCCGCCGCCGCGAGCGCAGCTGCCTGGTCGACTGTCGCAGCAACGTCAGCGGTGTCGGTATTCGTCATCGACTGGACGACGACCGGATGGGATGAACCGATCACGACGTCGCCGACTGTGACGGAAACAGCCCGCCTTCGCGGTGGGATCGACATGGGCTCGAAATATAGACCCCTCGCGGTCCCGACGGCAGAACGCGCAAGACGCCGAATCGGGTGCCGTACGCAGGATCGTTTGGATGAGACGCACGTGGGGCCGGCACCGAGGGCGCCGCGGGGGGTCAGCGTGTCAGGAGGTCTGCGCCCAGTCGATCCGAAACTCACCGCCGCACTGGGAGCACGTCGCCTCCTGAGGCTTCTCGGCGTCGAGCGGTGCGCGGCCTCGGCAGGCAGGACAGACGAGGTACGTGAGCCCAATATTGGCCTGGTTCGCGCGCTCGGCGCCGGGGTCGGTCGCATCGAACTGCACCACACTCCACTGCTTGGGCCTCTGGGATCTGAGCTCGACGAGGTTCCGAGCTACCGGGATGTTGTGTCTGCTGACGTTGACGATCAGCATGCCCGTTTTGGGGTTGCTCACCACCGGATACCAGGCGCCGCGTCGCAGTCCGTGTGCGCCACTGCGGTTCACGCGGGCCCATTCCTTCGGGGCCATCATGGGCACCCCTCCATCAGCGAGTGAGGCCGGATGCGATCGCGAGGGGGAGGACGAGAAAGAGCACCAGATCGCGGACGAGATAGACTGCGACGACCACGACCACGAGCCGCCAGCCCCGTTTGCGAAGAAAGCTGCGCCAACCCAACGTGCGTCGCTCGCCGCGAAGCTCCCCAACGTACGCCAGGAATCGGGTCATTACCGTCTCGCCTCCACCAGCCAATATATGCCATACCCCGGCACGTTCCGAAATGGCCACTGAGGCACGAAGGGCACGCGTTGACGCGTGCCCTTCGGTACAGCTGCGGTGGCCCCTCCCGTACGATCGTCGTCGGACCTCAACCACACTCACTGAAGCCGCACACGTGGCACTTCATGCACCCTTCGGCAAACTCGAGCTGCGAACCACAGTCGGGGCAGGCTCCGGCATGCTGCTCCGCGTTCAGATGGTGCTGCTCGAACAACACGCCATCTGGTCCCGGGGTCGTCCGCCGGGCCGTCGGTGAGGTCTGCTCCGACGCCATCGACTGCTCGAGCAGATCTTGCTGCACGCCCTGCTTGTCTTGCATCCAGCGTTCGATCGCGATGCCGACCGCGTCGGGAACGGACAGCACTTTGTGCGGCCCGAGTCCCACCGCACGATCCGACGAGATCATGCGGAGCTGGCGATGAATCTCCTTGATCGGAATGCCGGATCGCAGGCCGAGCGAGATGAGCCGTCCTATGGCCTCGACATCAGCCATCAGCGCCCCGCCCGCCTTGCCCAGGCTCATGAACATCTCGAACGGCTGCCCACGATCGTCTTCGGTGATCGTCACGTACAGCGTACCCAAGGGTGTCTCGAGACGGCGGGTGGCACCGCGCAGGAGCTCGGGACGCGAACGCTTCGCCCGTCGCTGCAGGTTCTCCGACTCCACTTCATGCAACTGCTGCTTCGTGCGAGCGAGCTCGGCCTCGAGCTCGGCAATCGTGGACTTGTATTCCGCAACCTCGGTCTTGCGGTCGGGCCGTTCCTCGGCACTTCCGTCCGCCTCGCTCTGCGCCTGTACCTGCTTCGCCGTTTTGCCCGTGGATAGAACCTGCATGTCTCGACTGCCATCACGGTACACCGTGACCCCCTTGCAGCCGAGTCGGTACGCCAATTCGTAGATCTCGCACACGTGCTCTTCCGTCGCATCACTGGGGAAGTTGCACGTCTTGCTGATCGCGCTGTCGGTGAACTCCTGAAACGCCGCTTGCATGCGGATGTGCCATTCAGGCGTGACGTCGTGGGCCGTGACGAAGACCCGCTGCCACCGCTCCGGGATCTCCGGGAAGTCGATGTGGCCGCTCTCCGCGATCCGCGTGATGAGTTCCTCGCTGTACCATCCCTCCCGCCTCGCGATGGCAACGAAATCCTCGTTCACGTCGGGCATGAGGACACCGGCTTGATTCCGCATGAACGCGACGGCGAAGAGGGGCTCAATGCCCGACGAGCAGGCCGCGATGATCGAGATCGTTCCCGTTGGGGCTACGGTCGTCAGGTTACAGTTCCGCAGGCGACGCATGGAGCACACCCGCGCCCCCTCGAGGTTGCGGGCGCACGTCGCATCCGGACCCCAGATGCTCCGTTCCCACTCGGGGAACACGCCACGCTCCCGAGCCAGCCGCTCGCTCTCGACCTTGGCTTCCTCGTCGACGAACCGCATGAGCCGACGCGCCCAGTCGACCGCCTCGTCGGAATTGTAGGGAACCCCCAAGCGAATCAGGAAGTCCGCCCATCCCATGATACCCAAGCCGATGCGACGAATGCGCTGTGCCAGGTCCGCGATCTCGGGAATGGGATACTTGTTGACGTCGATGACGTTGTCGAGGAAATGCGTGCACAAATGGATGGCCCGCCGCAACCCCTCCCAATCGACGGACCCATCTCGCACGAACGCCCCGACGTTGATCGAGCCCAGGTTGCAGACGTCGTACGGCAGCAACGGCTGCTCACCGCACGGATTCGTTGCCTCGTAGCTGCCCAGATGCGGAACCGGATTGAAGTAGTTGGCGCGATCGATGAAGTACACCCCGGGCTCACCGGTCTTCCAGGCGCCGTGAACAACCTTCGCGAAGATCTCTCGCGCTTCGAGCTGGCCCACCACCTCGCCGGAGCGCGGGTGGATCAGGTCGTACGGCTCACCCCGCTCCACCGCGGTCATGAACGCATCGGTGACGGCAACCGAGATGTTGAAGTTCGTGATCTTGGTGATGTCGTCCTTGCAGCTGATGAAGTCCAGAATGTCGGGATGATCGACCCGCAGGATGCCCATGTTGGCGCCGCGGCGCGTACCGCCCTGCTTGACGACCTCAGTCGAGGCATCATACAGCGACATGAACGACACCGGGCCCGACGCGACCCCCATGGTCGATCGGACCACATCGTTCTTCGGACGCAACTGGGAGAACGAAAAGCCCGTGCCCCCTCCCGACTGATGCACGAGCGCCATGTTGCGCAGCGTGTCGTAGATACCGCTCTCACCGGTAGAGAGCGCGTCGTCGACCGGCAGCACGAAGCAGGCGGAGAGTTGGCCCAGCGGGCGACCGGCGTTCATCAGCGTGGGGCTGTTCGGCATCCACACCCGTGTGGCCATCAGCTCGTAAAACGTATCGGCCAGTGCCTCAACGGCCCCGGGGCTCGCCCCGTACCGCGCATCGGCGGCGGCAATCGTGCGCGCCACGCGGGCAAACAGCTCCTCGGATCCCTCAACCGGCTTCCCGTTCTCGTCTTTCACGAGATAGCGCCGCTCGAGGACGGTTACGGCGTTGTCACTGAGCTGTGGCTTCACTTGCATGTCCGATTCATCCCCCAATGACCCTGCCTGCCCCGACTCGAGGTGTCGATGTGCAGCGGTTTATGAAAGCTAATCCGAAACGAAGGGTCGTACCGTTGCCGATGCAGCGTGGCGGCGCAAAGTAGACGCGGGCCCGACCACACGCAAGTAGCGACAGACGGCTACGAGTTACCGAGCCTCTCGGCTTTGCACATCACATACCTGGTGTCAGCCCGACTGTAGCCCGACCGGATGTTGATCTCGTCGCCAATCGCAATCGCCGCCATGTAACCGCGGAAAACGGTGTTGGACTAGCTCGATGCGTCTCGCCCCAGGATCACATCGTTGAGCACGACCGCGCCTGGGGCGAGGAACGCAGCGGGGCCGATCACCAGGCTACTGTCGCGCGCGCCCTCGGACCGGAAGCCGAAGCCAAGAGTCCACGCGTCTCCCGGCCTTGGTGGCCGCGGTGTACGTCATCTCGCGCCGTGCAAACGTGATGGCCGCGATCTCGAACAGACGCGGTCGGCGGCTGTCGTCGAATAGCTTCACCACGCCGGGCTGTCCATTGGCCATCACTTGAACCCAGAGCACGGCGCTCGGCGAACCTGACACACCCGCCGGCAGCGGAATCAACGGCAGGTCGTTCGGGCGCGGCCCCGTGTCGAAGCAGCTCCCGTCCTTGTTGTAATCCGCGCCGGGCTCACTGCAGTAGTCAACCGCGACGGGGGGCGGTGCCGGCTCCGTCGGTCGGAGCCTGACCAATGCGGGCACTGGCACGCGCACCCGTTCCCCGCGGCCGACCGGTACCGACGTCTCGAACGTCTCATAGTTCGTGCGCGACACCCGAATCGTGTAGGTCCGGGGCAAGAGTGCCAACACGGTGTCGGTCTGGAGCTGCCCATCGAGGGACCAACGGGCGCGTTGGGGCACCCCGGTCAGTACGAGCGTGCCCGTGGGCGGAAGCGGGGTCGCCGGCGGTGTCTCGACGGCGCTGTCAACCGGCGCCGCTGAGTCGGCCGTCGCGATTGCCAGGGAATCACTGAGCGAGTCGGCCCGCAACGAGTCGGCAGCCAGCACGTCCAACGAGTCGTCTGCGCCCGGGAGCGCGGCATTCGAGTCGGCCAGCCACGCGTCCAGGAGCGGGGGCGGCCACTCGGCCCCAAGCACGAAGTACCAGTACCCCCCGGCTCCGCCGACCCCAAGGAACAGGGCCGTCAAGACGCCCGTGAGCACCAGGCCCCGCCGCTGCTTCCGTCTGCGCCTCCCCTGGAACAACGGGATGGGGGTCGTGGGTGTGGTGGGCGGTCCCGTTTGCCCCGTCGGCTTCGGCGTTTCCGCCGGGAGGGTGGGCGTACTGAGGACCGCCTTCGGCGCCTCACCGGGGGACGTCCGGATCGTCTCCTCCCCCGGTGCGACACCGCTCTGCAGATACCCCGCGATCTCCTCGGCAGTCTGGAACCGGTCATCCGGCGCCTTCGCCATCATCTTCCGGATGACCTCGTACAGCTCGCGCGCCTCCGGCGTCGCCAGGGCCGGCGACGGAATCTCCTCCATGATGTGCTTGTAGCCGATCGAGAAGGCGTCTTCTCCGTCGAACGGCACTTCCCCTGTGAGACACTGGTAGGCCACCACGCCGAGGGCGTAGAGGTCGCTGCGGCCGTCCAGCTGCTGCGCACGCGCCTGCTCCGGACTCATGTAATGAGGCGTCCCGATGGACATCCCGGTCCCCGTGAGCCGCGTACCCGACGCCGCCTTCGCAATCCCGAAGTCGGTCAGGATCGAGTGGCCCATCTCGTCGAACATGATATTGTCCGGCTTGATGTCGCGATGGACGATGCCGTGCCGGTGGGCGTAACCCAACGCGCCGCTCGTCTCGATGAGCATCCGCCGAATCTCGTCTGGGCGCAGCTTCCCCGTGCGTTCCAGCCGCTCCGACAGCGACCCGCCCCGGAGGTACTTCATCACGAAGTAGATCACTTGGCCGGATTTTCCGACTCGATAGATCGGGATGATGTACGGATGCTCGAGCCGTGCCGCGGTCCGAGCTTCGCGTTGAAACCGCTCGACGAATTGCTTGTCGAATGCGAGGGAGAACGGGAGGACCTTGATGGCGACGTCGCGTTCGAGATGCTTGTCCCGTGCCTTGAAGACGATGGCCATCCCCCCACGTCCCAGCTCGACCTCCACGCCCCACTCGTCATCCAGGGCCTGGCGCACGGCGTCCATCTCCGTCGCCTCGGTGGTTTCCTCCGGCGCGATCGGCGTCACCGTGGAAAAATCGAGGCCGCAGGATGGGCAGAACTTCGCCTGGTCACTGACTTCGGCGCCGCAGCGGCTACAGTACATCGCTACCCCCCGGTCCAACCGGCTCTAGGGTGCAGATCCACTGCGAATGAGGCAACTTACGTGCCCACCACCTCGAGGGTCGCCTCACGCTCAACTTGTTGTCCTGCCGTAAGATCCTCCACCGTGACCCGGAGGCGGTACCGGCCTGGATCGAGGTCGCTGATATCGACGGTTTGCAGAATGCGGGTGGTCGTGCCAGACGCCACGCCCTCGAACGTGAGGGAGATCGGCGGGCCTCCACCCCCGAAGAGGCGCTTGAGCCAGCCGAATATGGACCCGCCACCCTGTTTGGCGACCTCGAGTCGGCTGCGGTACCCGGCATCAGGCTCGAGTCCATGCAGCTCGTAATACACGCGCAGGGGAGCGGCGCGGGTGAACCGCCAGACCGGACTCAGATCGACCGTGTCGCTGCCGGTGGTCCAGGCCAGACCGGAGCCGAGCCGACCGACAATGAGGTCACTGAGAATCAGCTCGTCTGCCGCGAAGTCCGGGACCGCGACGGACTCCTGGGTGAGCAGCTGCCCGGCCTCACGCCGCGGCTCTGCGAACGCGACCCGCAGCGTGTAATCGCCTGGCGGAACCGGGAGCGTGAGGAAGCCACTCACCTGCTCGTCCGGTCCAAAGGCCCGCTGGGTGGTGACGACCTGCGTCGTGTCCACGAACGCCACGGCACTGTCGTCCGAGGTCGCCGCCAGCGCGCGCAGGTGCAGTCGGTAGTTGACGCCGTCCACGGAGGCCTCCGGGGCCAGCGCGCTCCCGGGCACGGCAAATACCACCAGGAGCTGCCCTCCGGCACCTGCGGCATCACCGACCACGAAGTTCTGCACCACGGCCCCCAGTGACTCGTCGAACCGGAGCGGATAGCTGTCCGTGATTGTACCGGTGCCAATCGACAATTCGCCGGCACGGCGCTCCGCCGCGAGGAGCCGATCGCGACCGGCCTCCTGCCCCGCGGCAAGCCGCTGGTAGACGGGGTCGAGGGCCACGCGCGAATCGAACAGTCCCTGGAATGCCGCCGACAGCACCGGATTTCCGAACTGGCCTTGCTGCCCGCCGGCCTGCAGCTCGAGCGCCGCCCGCAGACCCAAGACGTCCGCCACACTCTCAACCAGCTTGTAATCCTGCACGTCGTCGGCCGCGACGAAATGGAAGATGAACCCGCCATCCTGACGCGCGTAGAGCCACGATTCATTGGGACTCACGTCCGGAGCGTTGAACACAGCCCGACGGTCGGGCTCCCCGTGGCGCATGTAGATGATGCCGCGATCGTCGAACACCTGCTGCTCGGTTCGATAGGGGTTGACCACATCGTACCGCCGGTGTCGGCTGACCAGACGATAGTGCTCCAGGGCGTAGAAGTACCGCCGGTAGTGTTCGGCCAGCCGCTCGCCGGGCGCACGGACGTCCAGCACGTCGCGGCGGCTCCAGAAGCTACGCAGCCAGGAGGGCCACTCCTCGGGCTGGGTCGCATCGAGGGCTGCGAGTTCCTCGGGGCTCGCGGCCCAGCTCACATCGTTCCGGTAGAGCGATGTCGCTTCGGCGGACGCGGCCAGTTCGGCGCCGCGGAAGTACGTGGCTTCCGCCTCCCGCGCGCGCGCCACGTGATAGAGAGACCGGGCAATCTCCAAGTATCCGATCCCCGAATCACCACCAAACTCCAGGTACCGACTGAACGCGACCAACGCCGAATCACCACTGCCCACCCCACGCTCGAGCCGGCCACGAGCGAGCTGCACGGCAGGCACGGTGCCGGCCTCCGTGACAGCCGCCTGACGCACCGCACCGAGGGCAACATCCAGTCGCGGACGGATCCGTTGGCGCAGCGCGGCATCCGCCAGATCCACGACGGCGTTCGCGAACGACGGATCGACTTCGGTGGCCCGGGCAAACGCCGCCGTTGCCTTCGACAGGTAGTCCTTCCCGAGTATCTGGCGAATGTTCTCGAGCGGTATGATCGACATCTCGCCCATGGCCAACTCGGCCAGACCCAACCCGTACCACGGATATGGCCACTCTGGCTCCAGCTCCGCAGCCCACTCGAACTCAGAACCTGCTGCGTCGTAGTGCGGCTGGTTGCCGGTCACTTCGCCAAGGCGATAGGCGAGAAACCCGAGTTGCACATGGAGCAAGGCGTTGTCCCGATCTACCCGAGCCCGATCGATCATCCTCGATTCGAGGTCGCGGAGCGCCACGCTATCGTGCATCCCGCGGACCACGTCCCGGAATTGCTCAATCGAATCACGCTCGGTCGGTGTCTGAGCCGTCGCGCGGGTCGCAAGACCCACCGAGGCTAGCGCCACCAGGAGGGTTGTCCGTAACACGCCTCGTTATACCCGATTCTCAGGTCACCGTTCTGGCCCCGAACCCCCAGGAACGCGCCGGGCCGACCCGTTGGCTCGCCGGCACCGCCCCGGCCGCATCACGAGGCATCTGGCACGCAATGTGATGCGTGGGCGTAGGGCTTTCTACGTACGGAATGTACCAGGGCGGGCGCGGCCTGACGGCCTCCGGTTCAGCCCCGCGGTGGGCGGCGTCGCGGGAGCGAATCGGTAGCCCGGCCCGCCTCGCTTGGGGGCCGACACCTCCCGCGCCCGAAGCCGGAACCTACGTTATTTCAACGAGGTACGTCACTTTGTCACAGTTGACCCGCCATTTTCGCACATGTAGATTGGCTTGCCACCACAACACCTCACCGAAACATGACCGGCGTGCCTCTCCACGGCCCTGCGGCCGTCAACCAGCCTCCCGTGACCGCTCCCGCCGCACCGGGAGGGGTCACCGGCGCCGACCAGGCCACCGCAGGCAGGTTCGATAATGGGCGTGTTCAAGCCTCCTGACGCTTCCTCGACCGGTCCTCGGCCCTCAGCAGGGATGGCCAACTGCCCGGCGTGCGGCGCAACGGTCGTGGCCGGTCTCCCATTCTGCCCGTCTTGCGGAAAACGGATCCGCACACAACTGCAGGGACCAGCTTGCCCGCGGTGCGGTACCGGATCACCCGAGGGGACACGGTACTGTCCGGCGTGCGGTCAGGACCTGTCGATGCCCCCTCGCGCATCGGCGGTGAGGGCGGGAAAGGCTCCGTCGGACTACCACCTCGCGATGCTCGACGAAGGAGCGAACATCGTCGGCCGGTTCGAGCTGCCACAGGGGGAGACGACCGTCGGACGAGAGGGCGCGGAGTTAGAATTTCCGGACGACGTGTTCATGTCACCGCTGCACGTCAAACTCACGGTACGTGAAAGCCGCATCACGGCTCGCGATCTCGGCAGCCGCAATGGGACGTGGCTGTTCATCAGCGAACCGCATCGGCTCGTCGACGGTGACCGGATACTGATCGGCTCCCAGATCCTCGAGTATCGGCGGCTCGGCTACCCAGGTCCCAATCCGCCAGAGCGCGATGCGACCCGACGCATGGGGAGCCTCGTTCCCAGCGCCGACATCGCGTGTCTCTCCCAACTCCGGGCAGACAGCTCAGTCCGCGACTCGATCCACCTTTCGCCGGGGCGGAACCTCCGTCTCGGCCGCGAGGAAGGCGACTACACGTTTGCGTACGACCCGTCGATGAGCGGGTTGCACGCCGAAGTGCGGTCCGAGGACGCCGACTTCGTCATTGCCGACGCCGGCAGCCGCAACGGCGTGGCAGTGTCCCTCCGCGGCACCGTAGAACTCCAACCGGGGTTCCGGTTGCTGGTCGGCGACAAGATGCTGCGCGTGGAGAAGGCGTGAAGACCTGCACGGTCTGCGGCGCCCAATGGTCCGACGACACGAAGTTCTGCCCGAACGACGGCACCACACTTCGGGCCGCCACGGGCGGAGCCGATCTGATCGGCAGCGTGGTCGCTGACCGTTATCACATCGAAGAGAAGCTGGGCGAAGGCGGTATGGGTGCCGTGTACCTGGGCACTCATGTGAAGATGGGTCGTCGAAGCGCCATCAAGGTCATGGCCGAATCGATGGCGAACGACGCGGAAGCCATCGCGCGGTTCAATCGCGAGGCGGCCAACGCGGCGCGAATCAATCATGCCAACGTCTGCGCCATCTATGACTTCGGGGAGACCGCGGAAGGGCTGATCTACCTTGCGATGGAGTTCATCGAGGGCGACAGCTTGAGCGATGTCCTCCGCCGCGAGGGCCGGGTCTCGGCCCCTCGGGCGGCCCAGATCCTGCGGCAGACGGCCGATGCCCTCCAAGCCGCGCACGATCTCGGGATCGTGCACCGGGACCTCAAACCCGACAACATCATGCTGGCACGGGCCCGGGACGACACGGACATCGTCAAAGTCGTGGATTTCGGCATTGCGAAGGCGATGACGGGCGAGGAAGGGCAAAAGGTCACCAAGACTGGATTGGTGGTGGGGACGCCCGAATACATGAGCCCCGAGCAACTCTCCGGCGACGTCCTCGACGGTCGAAGCGACATCTACTCGCTGGCGCTGGTGTTCTACCGCATGCTGTCGGGCGAGCTGCCGTTCGCAGCGGACAGCGCTCAAGAGTTGATGATCAAGCGGCTCACGGACGAGCCAATTCCGCTCAACAAGGCGCATCCGGGCGCCGACTACCCGCCGCGGCTCCAGCAAGTGATGGATCGGGCACTCGCCCGAATGCCCGGTGACCGGTACACCAGTGCCGTCGCGTTCGCCCGGGATGCCCTCGACGCGGTCGGAGGCGCGCCGAGTACCGCCTCGGCTAAGCGGATCGAGACGGCAACACAGCTCATGGATGGGACCGCGTCCGCGACCACTGCCAGGCTCCCGAAGACCCGCGTGTCAAAGTCCCCGGTCGCCACGACGCCTCCGACGCCGGCCCCCATCCCGTCCCCAGTCGCTTCGCGGAAGCGCAGGCCCGCAGCCGCAATTGCGGCAGCGGCAGCGGTCGTAGTGATCGGCGGTGGATCGGCCGTCTGGCTCACCCGTGGGGACGGGCCGCCGGAGCAGACCGTCGGTGACAGCGGGGTGGTAGGCGCGCCCGTCACCGAAGACACGGCCCGCCAGGGCGGCGGCCGTGACGCCAACACGGATCCCGGAGGCGGATCGCCGGAGGGTGGGGCCGAGGGTCCCGGCGGACAGGAAAGCGGCACACCGGCGAACGCGACGGCCGCCGTGCCGGATTTCGTCGTGCTGCGCCAGGCGCTCGATGGATTTGAAGAGCGGGTGATCATCGATCAGACGACCGCTGCCGCGGTTCGCGACAGCGCCACGACGATCTACAATGGTGTCGCCGTTCCCGATTCCTTGCGCGCCCAGGCAGCGCTAGTCCTCGGGGCGTGGTACAATAATGCAGAGCAAACAGCGGAAGCGTGCAGATGGTATCGGAACGCTCTCGACCGCTCACCCAGTGATCCGAAGTACCGAGGCGCGTACGAATTCGCCAAGGGGAACCTAGCCTGCCCGTGAAACTCTTCGGCTCGAAGGACTCCGGCATTCGCGTGACCGTGTTCGGCAAGACCGACGTTGGTCGCACGCGCGAGCACAACGAAGACACCTTCCTGGTCGCGAACCTCACGGCGAAGGAGGCGTCGCTCCAGCCGGCCGTACGGGAGCACGAGGTGGGCCCCAAGGGCTCGCTCCTGGTGGTCGCGGACGGCATGGGTGGGGCAGCCGCTGGCGAGGTTGCCAGCCAGATGGCCACGGAGATCATCTACAACCACATGGTCGAGCTTTGGATCCCGGACCAAGAAACGACCCCTCAGCAGTTTGCCTACCGTCTCAAGGAGGCGGTCGAGGTCACCAACGACCAGATCCATGCCTACGCCAAGGCGCATCCGGAGATGCGTGGCATGGGAACCACGACCACCGCCGTGGGCGTGCTCGGGGATTACCTGTATCTCACGCAGGTCGGTGACTCCCGCGCCTATTTGGTCCGCGCCGGCGAAGGCATTCAGCTCACGAAGGATCAGTCGCTGATGCAGCGTCTGGTCGACGCGGGCGAGATCAGCGAAGAGGAGGCGGAACGCAGCGAGCGGCGCAACATCATTCTCCAGGCGCTCGGGCCCGACGCGAAGGTGCGGGTCGACCTCACGAACCAGCAACTGTGCAAGGGGGACACGGTCGTTGTCTGTTCTGACGGGCTGTCAGGCCAGGTCACCCGCGAGGAGATTGCGAAGGCCGTGTCGCAGCAGGGCAAGGATCTCGTCGGGATCTGCTCGGAACTCATCGATTTGGCCAACGAGCGGGGCGGACCCGACAACATCACGGTCGTGATCGCCCGGTTCGACGGCAGCACGCTCAAGGATCCGGTCGGCACCGAGGAGATCGGCCATCAGGTCTACCCGCTGCTCGACCCGGAATCGACCACCGAGCCGGTGCCCGTCTACCGAGGCAGTCCTCCGCCGACGCCGCAGAACAGGGTCCAGCTGATCCTCGCGGGCGCGCTGGCCGCGGGCATCAGTGCCGCCGCTCTGCTCTTCGCGGTGAGCGGCTTCTGACGCGACGCGCGTGAAGCCTCAGCTCCACATCCTTTCGGGGGCACGGACCGGCCACACCGAGGTCTTCTCGAAACCCCGCATTCACATCGGTCGTCACGCATCGTCGGATCTCCGATTCGACCCCGAGGGAGACTTGGAAGTCTCCGCGCACCACGCTGTGCTCTTCCACAAAGCCGGGTCGTGGTGGGTGCAGGATACGGAGAGCCGTAACGGCACGTTTGTGAACGGACACCGCATCCACACGGATACCCAGCTCGACGATACCGACCAGATCCAGTTTGGCGAGGGTGGACCGAAACTGGAGTTCCGGTGCGTCGCGGATGGCACCGCAGACGGGATCATCTCACCGGCGGCCGCAGCCCCGTCGGCGGAACCACGCCTGATCCGCGCAACGAGCGAAGGTGAACAGCCGCGGGAAAGCACGACGCAGCGGATTCGCGTCGAGGTCGGCCGCCAGACACGGAGGCTGCGCATCGTGGTCGGGGCGCTGTTTGCCGCGTTCGTGATCGTGGTCGGGTCCGTGGTCGTGTTTTCCCGGGCCCAAACGCAACGGCGCGCGGCCGAGGTTGCGGCGCTACAGGCGCGCACCGACAGCATCATGCGCGCCTCGGAGGAGGCCGTGGCGGCGCTCCGCGGTCAGGTGCAAGGACTCGCGTCCCGGCTGCGGGCATCCCAGACCGAAGTTACCCGCCTGCAGCGCGACCTCACGGCGGCACAACAGGCGGGGAGCAGCGATCGGGTCGCGGCGCTCTCCCGAGAACTGGCGGACGCGAGCCGACACCTTCAGTACCAGCAGATCGCCGCGCACGTCGATTTTGTTGGTATCGCCGATCGCAATCAACAAGCGGTGGCGCTGATTTGGGTCAGATTCGGCCCGCGAGAGATTTTCACGGGCACCGCGTTCGCGGTGCGATCCGATGGCGTGCTGCTCACGAATCGGCATGTCGTCGCGGGTGAGGACGGCACACGGCAGCCGATCGAGATCGCCGTTCGCTTTGCCGACTCCGAGCAGACGTGGCGCGGACGCGTGCTCGGTGTCTCACCCGATGCGGACCTGGCTGCCGTGAAAGTCGATATCCGCGGCGGCGTGCCCACGGTGCAAGCATTGAATCTCCGACCCGACACGCTGCGCCAAGGCGACCCGGTCGCGTTGATCGGTTTCCCGCTCGGCACCGAGCTCCCCATGGCCGGCGCAGTGGCCCGTAGCAGCCTCTTCGCCGGATCGGTCAGCAAGGTGCTGAACGACGTCGTGCAGATCGACGGGTACGGTACGGCGGGGGCGAGCGGCAGCCCGATCTTCGATCGCAACGGGGACGTGATTGCCGTGCTGTTCGGAGGCCAACCAGGTGCGGGCGGGAGAATCGTGTACGGCGTACCGTCCAGCTACGCCGCGAGGCTGCTCGAGACCCTGGAGTGACGCGCCGCCTCTCGCCGGATTAATCCCTGGGGCTATCCCGGCGTGATGCTTCCGAGCACCCGCGGCCCCACCGCACCCGTCGCTGTCGGCACGTTACCCGCCAATCCGTGGAGCGTCCGCCAGCCCAGGTAGGCGAAGGCAACCGCCTCCTTGGCGTCGCCATCGAAAAACTCCTCATCGAACAGCCGAACGGGCCAATCGGGGAGCAGCGTCCGAACACGGGCCAGCAGGGTGGGGTTGCGCGCTCCGCCGCCCGAGACAACCAGGTCGCGCGTTGGGTCGCCCGGGAGCCACCGCGCGAACGCGCTCGCGATCGACCGGGCCGTGAGCTCCACGGCCGTTGCCACACAGTCGTCGTCGCTCGCCTCGGATCGATGTGACCGAACCAGTGCGACGAGCCGCAGGGCAACGTCGCCGCCGAAAGCCTCGCGGCCAGTACTCTTCGGCGGCGATGCCGCGAAGTACGGATGCGCGATCAGCTCGTCGACCACCGCCGCGACGGCGCTCCCGCGCGCCGCGCGCGCGCCGTCGCGATCGTACGGCTGGGTCGAATCAGCCAAGCGCGCCACGGCGTCGATCACGGCCACCCCCGGCCCCGTGTCAAACGCCATGACGCCGTCGAGCGCGCCACGCTTGGGAACCCACGTGACGTTGGCTATCCCACCGATATTGAGCAACGCGCGACCGCGGGTCGGGTGGCCAAACAGCATGGCGTCCGCGACCGGTACCAGGGGTGCCCCCTGCCCACCTCCCGCGACGTCGCGGCTCCGGAAGTCACTCACCACCTGCACCCCAAGGCGCTCTGCCAGTGTTGCGGGACAACCGAGCTGAAGCGTGGCTTGTCCCGGCTCGTGCCAGACCGTCTGGCCATGGGACGCGACACAGGCGAGGCTCGTCGCGGAGTGCCGCGTGCGTTTCAGCAGGGCGCTGCCGGCCTCGGCGAGCCAGTTGCCCAGCTGCCGGTGCAACAGGGCGACGTCACGCACCGAGCCGTTCGTGATCACCTGGAGAATTGCGGCGCGCTCGGTCGGTTCGTAGGGCCGTGTTTCCCAGGCAACGAGGCGGACGGTGGACGGACCCTCGATCTCGACGAGCGCCGCATCCACACCGTCGATCGACGTTCCCGACATCAGTCCCAGCACCAGCTCGCTCACGGCACCGGTGGTGGATCGCCAACCGCCGACCGGATCACGCCATCCGCCTGGTCGAGGAGTCGTCGCGCTTCGGCGGCTTCCACGGCGCAGCGTACCATGACGATCGCGAGTTTCACGGATCCAGCGGCCGCGTCGATCGCCGCTCTGGCGCGCTCGCGAGTCACCCCACATGTCTCCATCACGATCCGCTCACCCCGGTCGCGAAGCTTGTCGCTCCAGGCCATGAGATCCACCATCAGATTCCCGTAGGCCTTGCCGAGCCGAATCATGGCGCCCGTGGTGATCGCGTTCAACGTGAGTTTGGTCGCGGTGCCGGCCTTGAGACGCGTCGATCCAGTCAGCGCTTCGGGTCCGACGCGCAGCACGATCACGGCGTCACACATCTGCGCGAGCCCCTGGGGCGGGTCGGTACACGTGACGAGCACGGTCTGCGCCCCGACCTGTCGCGCGTACTCGAGCGCCGCGTGGACATACGGGGTGGTCCCGCTTGCGGCAACACCGAGTACGATGTCCCGCGAGGTGACCGCCACGTTGCCCATCGCGTCGCGGGCGGCACCGCGATCGTCCTCGGCCCCTTCCTGACTTCGCACAAGCGCGTCGGGTCCGCCGGCGATCACGCCGACGACCATCTCCGGTCGGGTCCCGAATGTCGGCGGGCATTCTGCCGCATCCAGGACGCCAAGCCGACCGCTCGTCCCCGCGCCGACGTACACAAGCCTGCCTGCCCGACGGAACGTCGCGACCACGAGGTCGATGGCAGCGGCAATGTCATGCCGCACCGCGGACATGGCCTCCGGAACCAGCCGGTCCTCGGCGTTCAGCAGATCGACGATCTCGAGCGACGATGCCACGTCGATATTCGCGGTGCGCGGGTTGCGCCGCTCCGTGAGCCGGGAATCGATGAAATCGGGTGCTGGCATCGACGACGCCGTGTCCGTGATAGATTTGGCAGTGAATCTTCCACTAGAATACGACTCCGGTCAACGAGGAGCACCATGAGGCGTCGCCATTGGGGAGGGTGGATCGGCCCGGCCAGCACGTCACTGGCCATGCTGCTCGCGGGTTGTGCGGGAACCGGCGCACCGGCTGCGGCGCCGAATCCGGCCGGCGGTCCGTTCGGGCTCATTCCCCCGACCTGGCCGCTGTTCGCGGAAACCACCCCGGTCGTCGCGCCGCGGGCGATGGTGTCGTCGGCGCACCCTCGAGCAAGTGAGGTCGGTGCCGCGATCCTCCGTAAGGGCGGCAATGCGGTTGATGCCGCCGTCGCCGTCGGCTTTGCCTTGGCCGTGGTGCACCCCTCCGCCGGGAATCTCGGTGGTGGGGGCTTCATGATCATCCGTACGCGCGACGGCCCGGCCTACGCACTCGACTTCCGAGAGACGGCTCCGGCACGGGCTCATCGGGAGATGTACCTGGATACGGCAGGCAACTTGCGTGACACCCGTGTCACCGGACACCTGGCAGCGGGTGTCCCGGGGAGCGTTGCCGGACTCGCGGAGGCACAGCGCCGGTTTGGGACAATGTCGCTCGCTGAGGTGATGCAGCCAGCCGTGCGCTTGGCTCGTGACGGGTTCGCACTCGACGAACACCGGAGCCGATCGCTCGAATACGCCGCTCGCCGCCTGCGGTTGTTCCGGTCGTCACGGTCGCAGTTTCTCTTGCCAAAGGGTGAGGCACCCCCTGCGGGCACGCTCTTCGTGCAGCCGGACCTCGCCCGGACGCTCCAGGCGATCGCCGACAGTGGATCCAAGGTGTTCTACGAGGGATACGTTGCCGACCTCATCGTGGCCGAGATGGAGCGGGGTGGAGGCTGGATCGCGCGAACCGACCTCGCGTCCTACGAGGCCATATGGCGGGAGCCCGTCGCCATCAGCTACCGGGGACACGCGATCTACTCCATGCCACCGTCCAGCTCGGGCGGAGTCACCATGGCCCAGATCCTCAACATCCTCGAGGGTTTCGAGCCGTTGCCGCAATTCGCGAGCGTCCCGCACGTGCACGTCCTCGCCGAGGCCATGCGTCGCGCGTTCATTGATCGTAATCACTTTCTCGGCGATCCCGCCTTCGTCGCTATGCCGCTCGACCAGCTGCTTTCCAAGACGTATGCAGCGCAGCAGCGGGCAACCATCGACCCGGACCACGCGACACAAAGCGCCACCCTGCAACCCGGAGTTGCCGAGGGAGATCACACGACCCACTACTCCGTGGTCGACGCGGAAGGGAATGCGGTCGCCGTCACCACCACCCTCAACTCCGGGTATGGCAGCGCGGTAACGGTCGAGGGGGCCGGGTTCCTCCTCAACAATGAGATGGACGATTTCACATCCGCGCCAGGGCTTCCCAATCAGTACGGCCTGATTCAGGGCGAGGCCAACGCGGTCGAGCCTGGAAAGCGTATGCTGTCCGCCATGACACCCTCGATCGTGCTAGACCCCAACGGGGAGTTGCTCATGGTCCTCGGAACGCCAGGCGGCCCCACGATCATCACGACGGTAACCCAGGTGATTTCCAACGTGATCGACCACGGCATGAGCCTCACTGAAGCCATCGCGGCCCCGAGGGTGCACCATCAGGCGTTCCCCGACCGGATTCTGTACGAGCACGACGGCCTGTTGCCCGAGGTAACCATGCGACTGCAGGAGATCGGCCATACCATCGCTGAGCAGCGGGGCTACAGCGGTGAGGTCGCCGGCATCATGCGGACGTCAGGCGGGTGGATCGGCGTGCCCGACCCGCGGGCGGGCGGAGGAGCCACGGGGTTCTAGCGTCCTGTGCGCCGGACGCAACTGGCGCAGAGCGTAAGGGCCAGATAGTTTCGGTGCACAACGTGGCGACGCATCGGGAGCGATATGCTCGCTTCTCATCGACTCCGATCTGTATCTCATGAGGTGTTGCATCAATGAGCATTCAACAACTCGAATCAATCGCCCATTCGATCGTGGCCAAGGGCAAGGGCATCCTGGCGGCCGACGAGAGTTTCGGCACGATCGAAAAGCGGTTCAAGCAACTCAACGTCCGTTCGACGGAAGACAGCCGTCGCGCATATCGGGAAATGCTCCTCACCACTAAGGGCGTCGAAGAGCACATCAGCGGCGTCATTCTGTTCGACGAGACGCTCCGCCAGAGTACGAAGGCAGGGAAGCCGTTCCCCAAGGTGCTCAAAGATGTGGGCGTCATTCCGGGGATCAAGGTCGACACCGGTGCGAAGCCGCTCGCCGGCTACCCTGGTGAGAAGATCACTGAGGGCCTCGATGGGCTGCGCGACCGGCTATCAGAGTACCACGACCTGGGCGCCCGGTTCACGAAGTGGCGGGCGGTTATCGCGATCGGTGATGGACTTCCGACGCGGTTTTGCATCGACGCCAACGCCCACGCGCTCGCCCGCTTCGCGGCGCTATCTCAAGAAGCGGGGCTCGTCCCGATCGTCGAACCCGAGGTGTTGATGGACGGCGATCACACCATCGAGCAATGCGAACACGTTACGGAGACTGCACTCGAGAGCCTGTTCTTCCACCTTCATGCCCACCGTGTGGTGCTCGAGGGCGCCTTGCTCAAGCCCAACATGGTGCTCCCGGGAAAGGGCTGTCCGCGGCAAGCCGGCGTGGAGGAAGTGGCCGAAGCAACCGTCCGCTGTCTCAGACGTGCCGTGCCCGCATCCCTCCCCGGAATTGTCTTCCTGTCCGGCGGCCAGAGCGCTGAGGAGGCGACCGCCCACTTGAGCGCGATGAACGCCATGGGGGATTATCCGTGGGAGCTCAGCTTCTCCTATGGTCGCGCGCTGCAGGCGCCCGCGCTCGCGGTGTGGCAGGGCAAGGCGGAAAACGTACCGGCAGCGCAGAAGGCCTACCACCAGCGGGCCAAGCTGAACGGTGCCGCCCGATTCGGGAGCTACAAGGCGAGCATGGAGCCCGCGGCGTAGAGGTAGGCCCCGCGCGACGTCGCTTCCGCCCGTCACCGCAACCTGCGGCGGCGGGCGGCTCGCATGCGTGCCAAATCGGTTACAGCCGCTCGCGGAGGAACGCGGGCGTCAGACCCTGCAGCCAGCTCGCGAGCAAGGAGAAATAGCCAGTCAGAAGCAATAGGCCGACAACCACCAGCACGCCTCCCGCCAACCTGGTGGTCAAGGGGATGTAGCGGCGGAACTTCTTGAACCACTCGATGAATCGATCCACCGCTACGGCGGCCAGCAGAAACGGGAGCGCGAGGCCGAGGGAGTAGGCCAGGAGGAGGGTGAGCCCCTGCCATAAGCTCGACTTGACGCTCGTGTACATGAGAATCGAGCCCAAAATCGGCCCGATACACGGCGTCCATCCGGCCCCAAACGCCAACCCGACGAGCAGGCTCCCAAGGTAGCCAACCGGTTTGTTCTGGAGGTGCACCCGTCGCTCACGCCCCAGCGCACTCCACCGGATTGCTCCGACGAGATAGAGGCCGAAGAAGATGATGAGCACACCACCGAAGCGCTCGAGCCAGACCTGATTGTAGTTGAGAAACCGACCGAGTTGTGTAGCGGACGCGCCCAGCGCCAGGAAGATCAGCGTGAAGCCGCTGATGAAGAGCAGCGCGTGCACGAGCGCCACGCGCCGCCGCGACTCCAACTCGTCCAGCGACAGGCCGGTGATGAAGGAGACGTAGCTCGGCACCAACGGGAGGACGCACGGCGAGAGGAAGCTCAACACGCCGGCGACGAACGCGACTGCCAGGCCGACCGATTCGCTACCCATGAGCTACGGCGATAACCCGGGCCTCAGCCGCTCAGTTCCCGAGCCACCTGATACCGCTCATAGAACGCGACGAGCTTGTAGACCAATTTGGCCGCCAGAACGTCAGGCGCCACCAAGCCGGGCATCGGGGCGAGCTCGACGACGTCACACCCGACTACCCGCCTCGTGCGGAACACCGCCTCGAGAAGCTCGAGGGTCGCGCGCCACGTGCCACCGCCCGGCTCGGGCGTGCCCGTTGACGGCATCAGCGCCGGATCGAAGTAGTCGACGTCGATGGTGATGTAGACCGGATCCTGCAAACTGGCGAGGACGCGATCGACCCAACCGGGTTCTTCGAGCTCGTGGCCGAAGACCGTCGGAATACCGCGCTCCCGCATGAGATCGCGCTCGGCAGCCGTCAACGACCGGATGCCGACGGGCACCAGGCGGACACGCTCGTGAACACGATACATGACGCACGCGTGCGAGAACGGCGTGCCCCCGTAGTCCGACCTCAAGTCGCCGTGCGCGTCCAGCTGCAGGACCGACAAGTCGCCATCGACCCGGGCGGCATGTGCCAAGATCGGCGGCCCTGAGACCGAGTGCTCGCCGCCAATCATGATCACGAACTTTCCTTCGTTGAGTAGCGCGTCAATCGCGGCCCGGAGCTCGGTGAGCGCGCGCTCTGGCCCCCCGCCCGAGAGCATGAGCTCTGGAAGGGTATGAATGCCGACGCGATAGGGCTCGATATCGAGCTCGTGATCGTAGAGTTCGACGTAGCGTGACGCGTGGAGCAAGCCGCGCGGACCGAAGCGCGTACCTCCCATGTACGATGTGGTCGCCTCGTAGGGAACGGGGAGAATGGTCACTGGGGAAGCGTCGAACGGCGCCTCCTCAGGCGGGAGACCGAGGAACGTCTCCTTGGTGCCCCACGGCAACGCGCTCAGCGACGCCGGAAGCCTGTCCCCCCCGCGGTCACGGAACTCGTTCATCCGCAGAATACCACCGCGCTGACGACGGTGATCCATCGTCCGTCGTCTTGGGCCTCCGCAGAGCAACTGATGTTGCTCGTGGACACGATATCGCCCGAGAGTAACCACTGTTCTCGACGTTCGTCCCACGCCTGATCCGGATCAAACGGTACACCGAGCACGGTGGCCAGCATGCTCGCCGCGAGATCCTCGGCGTAGTCACCGGCCGGATCCTGACGCTGGCCGAACGCGTGGTGCTCCGAAATGTATCCGTGATGGCTCGTATCGGCCGGTATCGCGAGACCGATTGCCGCTGTGGCGAGTCGCGACGGCTCGTTGGTTTGAGCCTCAGCCACGACGGCAAACACCACCTGACCAGGACGCAGCATCTTGACCCCATGCTCCCACGACACCAACGAGCAGTGAGGCGGCCAGATGGAGCTGACCCTGACCAGATTGTACTGCGCAACTCTCGCGTCGCGGAGCGCCAGCTCGAAGCTCGTGAGCTTTTCCTTGTGACGTCCGACGCCCTTCGTGAGAAAGGCCCTGCTCGGCAGAAACGTCGCGGGATCGATCACTGCGGTCGCACCTTACACCTTGAGTGTGAGTGGACGGGACGTCTAAGGCGAGCACCGCGGACAGCGCCGCACTACGTCAGGTCCGCGCCAGCACCGACGCTCTCTCCATCGGCGCCGAACCACAAACCGGGCGCGATCTCCACCGGCGGCTCCGACTCGTCGGCCCGTTCCTGGACGCCGACGATGACTTCGTGCAGAACCCTCGGCGGGCTTGTGCCGACTTCCTCGACCACCACCTTTCCCTGTCCCCGCTCCCGTCCACGGATCACGAGAAGGTAGCTGGCCGTGAAGATGCGCTGGCGACCGTCGTCCGTCCTGCAAGCGATGAGCGCGGTTCCCCACTCACGCTCGTCATGACGCACGGGAGCAAAGAGCCAAATGCGGTCAATCGAAGCCGGCTCCACGGTCGCTGAGACGAGCTTGGCGACACGGGTCCACCCGAGTCCCAACACCGGCTGGCCCGATACAATTGGGACGGTTGGTTGGAACGTCATTGCCCGATGAGCCTCACCCGTTCGAGAACCCCGGCACCGGTCTTCACCGCCATCAGGCCCCACCGGTGCTGGACTGGTTCAGCGCAACCCGCTGACAGGCGGTCGCAAGATACCGGCCGCCCCCGGCCCTTTCAAGCGACCGGGATCATCACAGCAGCGACACCGGGTCGCGGTCGAACACCACGCGCACCCCGCCGCGTCCAGCACGCGGTGCCCGCTCTGACGCATAGCGGGTCACACGGCCAAGCATGGTCCGATCTGCGCTTCGCAACAAAAGGTGCCACCGCCACCGCCCCTTGATGCGGGCGAGGGGTGCCGGGGCCGGCCCCACCACACTCACGGTCCCAGAGGCGCGCGCGCCGATGAGCCGCTCGAGCCAACCCGCGAGCTCGACTGCGCTCTCGGCAACCCGTTGCTCGTCGGTCCCACTCACGAGCACGTTGACGAGCGCCACATGCGGTGGATAAGCCGGCGTGCGCCGCAGACGGTACTCGTGGTCCGCAAACGCTTCATAATCGTGGGACGCCGCCGCCTGCAAGGCCCAGTGCCCGGGTGTGTGCGTCTGCACCAGGACGCGACCACCACGCGGACCTCGTCCGGCGCGTCCGGCCACCTGCGCGATCAACTGGAATGTCCGCTCGGCCGAACGAAAATCGGGAAGGTGCAGCGCCGTGTCGGCATCTACCACACCGACGAGCGTGACGCCTGGGAAATCCAGGCCTTTTGCGATCATCTGCGTACCGAACAGGATATCCACATCCCGTCGCCCCACCGCATCCAGGATTCGGCTGTGGGACCACTTGCCACTGGTCGTGTCGGCGTCCATGCGCGCGAGTCTCGCGGAGGGAAACCGCTCCGCCAGCCATCGCTCCAACGACTGCGTCCCCACTCCGCGTGACCGATGGGCGGCGGCCCCACAGTCAGGACAGCGACTCGGAATCGGTGCGTCGTGCCCGCAGTAGTGGCACCGCAGCCCCGGCGGACTGCGGTGCACCGTCAGGGAAATCGTACAGGACGGGCACTCCCACACGTGACCGCATTCGTGGCACTGGAGGAAGTGCGCAAAGCCCCGCCGGTTCAGCAACAGCATCACCTGATCGCCTGCCGCCAACGAGGTTCGCACCGCGGTGTCGAGCGGCTTGGACCACGGCACAGGTCCCGCTTCGCGCACACGGGACTCCGATCGCATATCTACGAGGCTCACGGCCGGAAGTGGACGGGCGCCGATGCGAACCGGAAGCGAGACCACCGGAATCCGATCCCGCCTCGCCCATGTCTCGAGGGCGGGTGTGGCGCTGCCCAACACCACGCGTGCACGCTCGATCTTGCTCCGCCGCAGGGCCACGTCGCGCGCGTGATACCGCGGTACTTCCCCCTGCTTGTAGCTCGCGTCGTGCTCCTCGTCGACAATGATGGCGGCAAGCTCGCGGACCGGGGCAAAAACCGCGGACCGGGCGCCGACGGCAACCCGTTTCTCCCCGCGTGCGAGGGCCCACCACGCGTCGACCCGCTCGCCGTCCGACAGTGCGCTGTGCAGGACCGCAACCTGGTCGCCGAACACCCCCCGGACGCGGGCCACCGTCTGTGGGGTGAGCGCGATCTCGGGAACCAGCACGATCACCCCCCGACCGGCTTGGACGTCCTCTCGAAGCGCCTCCAGGTAGACCAGGGTCTTGCCGCTCCCGGTCACGCCAAACAGGGTGAGTGCGCCTCCGCGCGGGAGCGCGCGCACGGCGGCAACGGCCCCCCGCTGCGCCTCGGTCGGCACGGCCGCCGGCACGCCCGCCACGTCGCTGAACGGATCGCGAGGGCGCTCCCGCTCATCGATACGCGCCACCTCACGGTGTACGAGACCGCGAATCACCGTGGACGAGAATCCTAACTGTGCCGTGAGATGACGGACGGGCAGCTCCCCGCCCACGGCATCCGTCGCCTCGTAAGCCTCTCGTTGGCGCACTGCTCGACCGAAGAGTCGTTCACGCTCGATCAGGGTCGGCAGGAGCCGGGTGAGCACGAGCACCCGTTCGGTCCGAGTGGATGGGCCCAAGTCGGGGGGCGCGGTCTCGAGCGTGACGGCGCCGACCCGTGCCAGGCGCTGGAGAACGTCCCACACCGGACGGCGCAGCTTGCGGCGCAGCGTGCCCGCGGCAGCAGTGCCACCGGCAGCGTCCAGCGCCTCCACTACCAGACGGCTGGTGCCACCCGCTGCGCACGCCGGATCTTCGAGACGCACGATGAGCCGCGAAGCACCCCACAGGGCGGAGGGAAGCATCGTCTTCAGCACAAGACCGATCGGGGCCGCGTAGTACCGAGCGATCCACTCCGCGAGCCCGAGGAGTCGTAGGGACACCGCCGGCTCGGCGCCGTCAGGCACCAGCAAGACGTTGCGCAGTGCTTCAACTGGCTCGGCGGTAACCTCCAGCACGACTCCAACGAGTTCGCGTGAGCGGACCGGGACCACGACACGCGTGCCTGGTGCTACCCGGTCAGCCAGCGGTGGGGGGATCGCGTAGTTGTACGGTTTGGTGCTTGGAATGGGAAGCGCGACCACACAGGTCGAGGGGATCATGCGTGCGGCCAACGTGTTCCCTTCACCAGGGAGAGGCCCAGTACGCGGCGTTCTGCCAGAGCGCGGAGGACCTTGAATTCGCGGCCGAGCACCATCCGGACGCCCGCCCAGCCGGCGGCACGCCAGCCCCGCACCAACAGCCGCAGACGCCCTCTTCCGAGCCAGCCACCGTCCTGGGCCGCGTCCTCCACGCTCAGCTCCACGATACCCCCAAGCCGGAAGAAGCTCTTCCATTCCATGAGAAGCCGCGCTCGGATCCCGATCGACTCAAGCAGCCGCACGTCCTCCGGATCCGGTGTGCTGAGCCAGGACGGTACCAGCGCGGCAATGGTACTCATGGGTCGAGCAACCCGTCCTGCCTCTCGCATCACCGACTCGCCGTCAGCCCCCGGCAGATACAACATGTTGACGATGGTGACGTCGAAGACTTCGGACTCATGGGGAAGATCGGCTGGCTCGGCGGTCTGGAAGGTCGCGAGACTGCTCAGTCCCACATCCCGCGCAGCGCGCTCGGCAGATTCTATGGCGTCGTGATCGGGATCGACTCCGACGACATGCGTCTGGAAGCGCCCGGTCCACCAGAGCACGGATCGGCCCGACCCGCAGCCGACCCACAGAACCTCCTGCCCCGATTCCGCATCCACGAGCTGCGCGACGCGGCGGTGGATAGGCTCCGCCACCTCGGCCCACGGCTGCACGACGGCCATCAGTTGGCTGGACGAGAGCCTCCGGGGCATGCGGTGAAGTTACCGCCCAATCCTGCCGACGCTACCGTCGGCGGGCCGAACCGGCCTCGTCGGCGGGCAAGACACTACCCCAGGGGCCCGAGGTGCGCAGCGGCCGCTGCGGCGACCCGATCCGGCACGTAGCCACCTTCCAGAACGGAGGCGATCGGGACGCCGAGTCCCCTCCAGTCGGATACCCATGAGCCGTAGTCCTCTGGTTCGAGCGTGAACCCCGCCAGCGGGTCGCCAGACATGGCGTCGAAGCCCGCCGAGATGATGAGGAGCTCGGGAGCCCACCCGTCCGTTGCCCGGGCCACCGCGTCATTCAGATCCGCAACGTACTGCGTCCGCGGCAGGCCCGCCGGGCGCGGCACGTTGAAGACATTCCCCACCCCCCGCTCATCAGCGTGACCGGTCCCCGGATAGAGCGGCCATTGATGCATGGACACGTATCGCACGCGCGGATCCTGCTCGATCAGCGCCTGCGTGCCGTTCCCATGGTGCACGTCCCAGTCCACGATGAGCACCCGCGCCAGCCCTTCCTCCTCCAGTGCGACCCGAGCCGCCACGACGACGTTATTGAGCAGGCAGAATCCCATGGCCCGCTCCGCAGTGGCGTGGTGACCCGGAGGACGCACGGGCGCGAAGGCTGCGCCATCACCCAGGGCGAGCCGCACCGCCCCCACCGCGGCCCCCGCGGCGTGCCATGCCGCATCGGCACTGTGGCGGTTCATGCCCGTGTCCGCATCCAGGAATCCGCCCCCTCGGGCGGACACTTCGGCGAGCCGCTGAAGATGGCTTTGCGGGTGCACGCGCTCCACTGCCTGCTCCTCAGCCCGTGCCGCCTCGTGCCACGCCAACGGGGCGGGACCCGACCAGGCCCGCAGTGCGTGCAGGATTGCCTCGAGCCTGGCGCGCGATTCAGGGTGGCCGGGCCCGGCCTCGTGGGCCAGCGACGACGGATGCCAAACAATGTGAATGGCCATGATGGCGGAGCGGGAACGATGCGTCCGGCTACGGTCGTCGCAGCGTCTGAACTGCGGTGTCCTCGGTCACGCGGGCGATCTCCAGCAAGTACCGGATGCGCACCGCGGACCGGGTTCAACGCACGGGCTGCCGCCGTGAGCGCAGCACAATGAATGCGGCATCATTGGGCACCTCCAGACCGGCCAAGGTCGCATCCTCGTCCAGAATCTGGCCACCGCGGTACTTCACCTCGAAGTCTGCGAGGTCTGGCTGGCGGCCGGTGGCGGCGCGCAGCGCCGTCTCCTTGAGCCGTGCCACCGTCCAGTCGGATGAGACCTTGAGTGGCACGATGTCCCACACCGCCGGAACCCACACCCGGACGTGCAGATCGGTCGCGACGGGCACGGTCACGCCTCCCTCCTCAGTGGCAGCGTCGAGAAGAAGCGACCGATCACCTGATCGAAGAACAACGTGGATGCCCTCACCTTAGTCCCTCTCTCCGCCTCGAACACTGCCACAGTGAGTTCTTCCCCACCCTGTCCCCGAAACGTCGCAAACCGTGCACCCTGCTTTTCCAGGAAGGCTGCATTGTGCGGTGCGCGCTCGGCGAAGAAGGCTCTCGCCCGGTTCAACACCTCCTGAGGCGGGAGCGAGGTTACCATTTCGTGCGTCATAAGGCTCTCACTACCACGATGACACGATTCACATTCACCTCGGGTGCCTCAAAGATAACCGTTGGCGCGTCCGGGTCACGCCAGGGCCGAGGGTCGCGACGAGCTAGCGACCGACCACCCGGCCCACGGTGCTCTCGATCTCGGAATTGGGAACGGCCTCGGCTCCGGCGGCACGCGCCTCACGCAACAGATCGACCCGAACGTGAGACCCAAACGCGATGACGCGGACCCCGGCTTGCACAAGATCCCGGACGCGCCCGAGCGCCTCAGGAGTGCCCAACTCGACGACGGCCAGTTCGGCTGGACCGGACCGGGCAACACGGTAGCCACCCCGCACAAGTACCGCCTCGATCTTCGCGCGAAAGAACAGGTCAGCGGTGACCAGGAGCGCCGTACGCTCACCCGATTGGGACGACACGAACCCGGTGTTCCGTCGCTCGACGACGTGCACGAAAGAGATCCCAGAGCCGCGCCGTGCGCCGAAGCACGAGATAGACCTGGTCGGCGATCGGTTCGTCGAGCCCGTCGAGCTGGAGATACATGGGCAGAGGGGAGCGAGGGACCGCGACTCGGTAGCGAGCGCCCCTCCACGTCACATCAGTCTCGGTGGGGATCTTACGGACTTCCCGCTCAATGAAGAGATCGTCCTCTACTCGATACACGGCTCGGTCGATCAGTTGACCGGCCTGATAGAAGAGGGCGTCGTACGGCTCACCACCAGTGCGACGCTGGTTTTGGTCGACGGCCCAATCGTACTCCTCCAGTCGAGAGGAATCCGCCCGCCATTCCAAGTGGTGTTGCACCTCATGGTACAGCGTGTCACGAGCCTCTCGTCGCCAGTCGAATGTATCGTGCTCCGCTGCAAGTGCCCGGAACGACCCGTAATACAAGACCACTCGCGACACGATCTCATCCGTTCCGGTGTAGATCGGAATGCACTCTCCCAACGTGTACACCGACTGCCTCGCGGCCTGTGGAACGGTTCGTGGGCTCACGTCGATCGCCGCGACGCCATCGAGGTAGTGCGATGGGATCTCGGCACTGAGCTGTTCGACGAGCGATCGAAAGGTCCCGAGTTCCACCGTGCGCAGCCCGACCGTGGACATCGCGGTCTACGTCGTCACGGTTGGCCGGTTCCGCCGCGCGCCGCGACGGTCCGGGACGTGCGCTGTGCCATCCAGCGGTTGGCAAGCAGCAGCACCAGGAGAACGACGCCCCACTGCATGACCATGGTCCCGACGTTGACCTCGCGAAGTGGGTCCAGCCATCCCGGCAGGTCCTGCCCTCGCACTTGATAGAACCACCAGCCCAGGAGCACGAGTGCCTCCAGTGGGACTACGACTCCGATCACGATGTCCCACCATCGTCCCACACGAATGTCGGAATGCTCGTGATTGAGCTGTTCGGCGCGGAACCGTCGCACACCGTAGGTGATAATGCCCACGGCAAAGAACAAGCCCGACACCATCAGCGCGACACCCCACACGAAATCCTGGTTGTGCAAGAACCGCAGCGACAACGCGGAGGGCAACCCCAGGAGAAACCCACCTACGCCCACGACCCGAATCGCGCGCGCGCGCGGCATGCCGGCGTCGTGCATCACTCTCGTCGCGAGTTCGATCATCGCGATCAGACTCGTGAATGCGGCGAACGCGAGGGCCACGAAGAACAACACCATGAACACGCGGCCTGCCGGCAGGCTGGCGAAGAGCTGCGGCATCCAGATGAAGGTCAGCCCCTCGTTCCCCGTGCTGAAGATCGTGTCCTGGATCAGCCCGGGCGTCAGCGCAGCGCCACCACTCACGGCCTCCGCGAGCGCAGGATAGGCGCGCAACGCCCCGGGATCGGCTGCCAGATTGGCGACCAGCTGTGGCACCACGGAGAACACAGTGCACAACACCATGATGCCCGCGAGCAACGAGACGGCGTTGTTAGCGGCGGGAAGCATGAAGGCGTTGAGCGCCGTGTCCTCTTGAGCACGCAGGTATGCGGCGTACGCGACAATGAGCCCCCAGCCCGCGCCGGTGTCCCACGCGTTCTGCGTCAGCGCTTCGATCCAAATGCGAGCGTCACCTAGACGACCCCAATCCACCGTGAACAGGTAGCTGAGTCCATCAGCGGATCCCGGCAGGGTGACGGCCCGGACGGCGAGCACGAGTACGAGCACGATCAGCGCCGGCATCAGCACTCGGGCCACCCGCTCGATGGCCCGAACCCCGCGCGCGACAACCAGGGTCCCACATCCGATGGCGATCCCGTGCGTGACCACCGGCCACCACGATGCCGTGTACGATTCCCAGAAGGCACCTGGTTCCGACCGCGGGATTTCCGATGTGACGGAAGCCAACACGTAGCGCAGGGTCCATCCCGCCACGACCGAGTAATAGAACATGATCGCGGTAGCTACGAAGGCGATGAACGCTCCCATCCAGGCCCAGCGAGGTCCCATCAGACGAAGGAAGGCTCCGACGGGTCCCGAACGCGCCATCCTCCCCACACCGAACTCCACGAGGATCAGGGGAATCGACCACAGGAAGAGAAACACCAGCCACGCAACGATGAACTCGCCGCCCCCATTCTGCGCTGCGATGCGGGGGAACCGCCAGATGTTTCCGGTCCCAACCGCCATGCCCAGCATGACGAGCAGCATGAGCCATCGCGAAGAGAACGTGTCGCGACTACGAGCCACGTCGGTACCTCACGCGAGCGACTCGGTCACGCGACCCACGACCCGCTCAAACGAAAGCGGCGTTCCCAGAACGCTCTCCGCAATCCGCTCGGCAGGATCGGCCTGTCCGCGACTCATGAGGTCGCGGACGGCCTCACCGGCCCTGGCATTGCGATACCAGTCGATATCATACCGCTCGACCAGCGTCCGAGACATCAGCGCTTCCAATTGCCACGCGCGAAGATAGCGAGCCGCGTAGAAGCCGGGATCGACATCGAGGAGAAAGTCGTCCTCCGTATACCGAAACAGGGTTGCGTCTGACAGGAGCTCCGCGTACAGGCTCGCCACCGACTGGAAATCACTCTCATGGAGCTCGAGTTCGTACAGCAGCTTGGCGGCATACCGTCGAGCGAGAAACAGCTCCGCGACGGCAAGTTCGAACACGAGCTCACGGGCGGCGTCGTGTGACAGGTCGGTGTAACGTTGAATCCAGCCGCGATCCAACGTCAGGTGGTCCCACAGCATGGCAAACCCCTCGGTCACCGAATTGTCACCCAACCACCGCGCCGTGAAATCCAACTCGGGGTCGACGTTGGCGAAGTGCATCGCATGACCGAGCTCGTGCCAGAATGTGCGATAGTCGCTGTGCCCGCCCCGCGGCCGCAGGACGAGGTAGACCTCATCCGGAACGCGCACCGGAACACAAAACGCGCGGGGCTGCTTGCCCTCGCGCTCACCCGTGTCAAAGCGCACCCTCCCGGATACGGTATGATCGAGCCCCATCTCGGCCATCTGCCCGGCCGCGGTGGCGAGCAGCCGGTCGGAGGAGAACACGGCGTCGAACCCATCGGCGCGAAACAGCCACGCGGCGTCGGCACGCACCAGCTCGTCGGTCGAGACGCCGAGCCGGCGCTTGGCGAGATCCGCCAGCGTCTGGGCATACATGTCGGCGGTCGAGTCCAAGAACGTCCGGGCGTCCTCCCCCAACCCGACCAAGTCGATCCCGGTCAGCGCGCTCAGTGCCGCGACGTATCCGCCCAACCCGAGACTCTCGACCATCTGGTGCTCGAGTTGAAAGCGTTCCTGTCGCAGCCCGTTCAGTCCCTCGGCGCCAACGCGCGAACGCTCTCCGTCCAGCGCAGTGCGAAACGTCCGGTCCGCGGAGTTTGCCAGCTCGATCGGTGCACGAAGGAACCTGATGCTGCGGTTGTCGACCTGCAGCATCGTCGCCTGTTCCCAGACGAGCTGCCGCTCCTCCAGTGGCGCAACCGCACGACCGATCCGTATGTCGACGACCCACTCGAACAGGGCGGCCGAACCACTCGCGCGGGCGGTTTCCAGCGCGCTGTCGCCGGCGGCGGCGGCGTGTCGTTCGTAGATGGCTTGAAACTCGGGGGTACTCTTCAGACCGGCGCCGGTTTCGTAGTACTCGCGCCCAAGCTCCTCATGCATCACCTCGCCCAGCGCGAGTAACGCCTCAAGGGTCACGGGCGCAGCCGGTCCTCGATGTAGGCGCCGAGGCGCTCGGCATGCACACGCTCCTGGGCAAGCGTGTCGCGATCGCGCACGGTTACGGTCTGATCCTCGATGGTCTGACCGTCGACCGTAATCCCGAACGGTGTCCCCGCTTCGTCCTGACGGCGGTATCGGCGCCCAATGGAGCCGCCATCATCATAGAAGAGCGGGAAGCGACACCGGAGATCGTCGAAGACACGGCGTGCGAACTCGGGCATGCCGTCCTTCTTGACGAGGGGAAACACCCCGGCCTTGATCGGGGCAAGCGCAGGTGCGAGGCCGAGCACCACCCGCTGCTCTCCCGCGACCGATTCCTCGCGATAGGCGTCGACCAGCACCACGAGGGCCAGCCGGTCGGCGCCAAGCGAGGTCTCGATGATGTAGGGCACGAACCGCTCGTGATTCACCGTATCCACGTACTCGAGCTTCTTGCCCGAAGATTCCTGATGGCGACTGAGATCGAAATCCGTGCGGTTGTGAATGCCCTCGAATTCCTGCCAGCCAAAGGGGAACTCGTACTCGATATCGAATGCTGCCTTCGCATAGTGCGCCAGCTCGTCTTCGTCGTGCTCATGGAACCGGAGTTTCTGAGGATCGATTCCCAAACTCTGGTGCCACTCCATCCGGGCGGCCTTCCACTCGTCGAAGCAGCTCTCGTCTTGGCCTGGTTTCACGAAGTACTGCATCTCCATCTGCTCGAACTCGCGCGTGCGGAAAATGAAATTCCCCGGCGTGATCTCGTTGCGGAACGCCTTCCCAACCTGCGCAATGCCAAACGGGATCTTTTGGCGGGCCGCCTGCATCACGTTCAGATAGTTGACGTAGATGCCTTGCGCCGTCTCGGGTCGGAGATATACCACGGACGCCGCGTCCTCCACCGCGCCCATGAACGTCTTGAACATCAGATTGAACATTCGCGGAGCCGTGAGGCAGCCCGCATTCCCGCACACGGGACAGCGGGTATCTGGCATCCCGGGCTCGCCCTTGAAACGCGCGTCGTCCGCCCGGAAGCGGTGCTTGCAGATCTTGCAGTCGACCAGGGGATCCGTGAACCCGGCCACGTGTCCGGACGCCTCCCAGACACGGGGATGCATCAGAATCGCGGCGTCGACCCCCTCGATGTCGGGCCGTTCGTGCACCATCGAGCGCCACCAGCGCTCCTTGAGGTTTCTCTTGAGCTCCACGCCAAGAGGGCCGTAATCCCAGACTGAGCCAAGGCCGCCATAGATCTCGGATGACTGGAAGACGTAGCCCCTACGCTTTGCGAGCGAGACGAGTTTGTCCATCAACGCGGTATCAGCCATTGCGATCGGGCGACGTTTTCATCGAGGGAAGCGATCAGGAAGTTCGAAGTATAGAGCCAGCCTAGTGCCCCAGCAAGCGAAGTGCCCGCGACACCGCCTGCGCCCCGCGCCGTGTCACGTCAGCCGCGCTCCACCACCCGCCTCCGCTTTCAACGATGACTTCCGCCGGGACATGGGTTGCCGTCGGCGCGATCAGCAGAACCGCCACTCCGGCCTCGCGCGCCAGACTGATCACGACACCCGAGAGCTTCCCTTCCAGTGAGGTTTCGTCGAACGCTCCCTCAGCCACCACGACGAGATCGGCATCGGTCAGCGCCCGGGAGAACCCCACGCGCTCCAGCACCCACGGTGCCCCGGCAACGAGCTCACCGTTCCCAAAGAACGCCAACCCAAACCCAAGCCCTCCCGCAGCGCCGGCTCCGGGGACCTGGGCGACCGGCCCCGCTCCGGCAGCGTTCGCGACCTCCGCAAGCCGCTCGAGCCCCGCCGCGAGCCGAGTGGTGGCGGCCGGTGAGGCCCCCTTCTGGGCGGCAAACACCCGAGCCCCGCGAGGCCCGGTCAGCACGGTAGCGACGTCACAGAGACCCACGAGGTGCGCCGTTGGACGGGTCCCTTCCCCAAGCCGCGCCAGCGTGGCCAGCGCACCGCCGCCTTCAGCGAGTGGCTGACCCGCGCCGTCGACCGGGGCCCAGCCCCAGTCCCGCGCCATGCCGAGTCCGCCGTCCACGGTTGCGCTGCCTCCGAGGCCGACGAAGACACGATCGGCGCCGTCAGCGACAGCCCGGCGGATGAGCGCGCCCACACCACGCGTGGTCGTGACCAACGGGTCACGTTCGTGCGGCGCCAAGAGGCTTAGCCCACACGCGAGGCGGGATTCGATCACGGCCGTCCGCTCCGCGAGCCAGCCGACCGGGGCCTCAATCAGACGCCTGAGGGGATCCTCGACCTGATACTTGGTGAATCGGACGAGACACGGGGTAAGCGCCTCGAGCAGACCGTCGCCCCCATCACTGGCTCGCAGGACGATGGGTGTGGCGCCGGCCGTACGCGCCGCGACGTCCAACGCCTCGGCGACCGCGGGGGCGGCGATCGACTCCTTGAAGGACTGCGCCACGATCACGACTTTCGGTGGCCTCACCGCGGCTCCCCCTGTCGATCGCCCGCTGGAGACCCCGGCACCGCGATCAGCCTCCGATGATCTGGTCTCGCCTCGTACCGACACTCACGTAGGCCACTGGCGTCGCGAGTTCGCGTTCGATGCGATCGAGATAGGCCCGGGCTTGAGGCGGAAGGTCGCCCAGCGTACGGGCGCCTCCCGTGGCTCGACCCCAACCCTCGAGCACCTCGTAAACCGGTTCGAGCTGACTCACCCGTTCGGTGCTCGCGGGGATTTCGTCCAAGACTTCGCCGTCGAGCCGATACCCCACGCAAACCGGGATCTCCGCAAAGCTGTCGAGCACGTCGAGCTTCGTGACCGCGAGATGCGTCACGCCGTTGACTCGCGTCGCATAGCGGGCAACGGCAGCATCGAACCAGCCGCAGCGTCTGGGACGGCCGGTAGTAGCGCCGAACTCACCCCCGAGCGTCCGCAGCTTCTCACCGTTGTCGTCCGTGGCCTCCGAGGGCAGCGGACCGTTTCCCACCCGCGTCGTGTACGCCTTCACCACGCCGAGCACCGCGTCGATTGCCGTAGGTCCGATCCCGGCCCCCACCGCCGCGCCACCTGCCGTGGTATTCGACGAGGTGACAAACGGATAGGTCCCATGATCGACGTCGAGCATGGCGCCTTGCGCGCCTTCGAGCAGCACCCGGCGCCCGGCGCGCAGGGCCTCGTACACGGCGCGGCCGGTGTCGGCGAGCATCGGCACGATCCGCACGGCGACCCGGCGCAGCAGCGCCATGTGCGCATCGGGATCGGCCCGGTGATCCGCTCCCCAGAGCCCGAGCAGGGCATTGGTCCGCTGCACGCGCTGCTGTACGATGTCCATCACCCGATCGAGGTTTCGCAGATCGCCTGCTCGGATACCGCGGCGGCCGAACTTGTCCTCATAGGCTGGCCCGATCCCGCGGCCGGTCGTGCCGATGTGCTGGCGTTCTTCCGCCGCGCGTTCGAGCAGCTTGTGGTAGGGCAGTACGAGATGGGCGCGATCGGACACGAGGAGCCGCCCGTCAACCGTCACCCCGCGCTCCTCCAACTCCTGCATCTCGGTGAGCAGCGTCTCCGGATCGAGCACCACCCCGTTCCCGATCACACAGGCGGTTCGATGGTGCAGAATCCCAGAGGGGATCTGATGGAGAATGAACTGGGTGTCGCCCTTGACCACGGTGTGGCCCGCGTTGGCGCCGCCTTGATACCGGACCACCCAATCGGCCTGCTCCGACACGACGTCGACGATCTTGCCCTTCCCCTCATCCCCCCACTGGACTCCGACCACCACCATACATCGCCGCTCCGGACCGAACATGACTAGGCACGCTCCTATCGCTGGCAACAAAAACGCCCCGCGGGGCTCCCACGGGGCATCCTGTGGGACAAGCTACCGGCTGCGGATTCCAGCGTCAACCAAGAGGTCACGCACCGCCGCTGCGATCCCCATGCCGGTTTCGATGGCGGCCTCCGGGTCGAGCCGTGCCGGCGTGTCCCTGTGCGTGTGCACCACACCGAGGGTCTGCCAGTCGCCGCGACTCACGGTCACGCCGTCCAATCCGGCCCGCGCCAGTACGATTCCGTCGACCAGCACCCCCGGGGGCAGGCGTCCCTCCCTGACCCGCCTGCCGGGCCGGTGAAGCCCGCAGGCGAGAGCCCGGGCGATGCGACTGGGGGAGGCCAACCCACCGCCGCGACTTCGATGAGTCATCACACGATGGGGTCCTCGTGCGTCGACCCCGTCGACGTTGATGAACATGGCTCCCGGGGGTCCCGTCGCAGCCCAGATCCGGGCCCCCACCATCCCGAACTCCTCCGCGCCGCTAATCAGCACACCGACGTCGGCTCGATCGCGCAACTCGTGGGCTGCCACCAACACGGCGACCATCCCGCTGGCGTTGTCCACGGCGCCGGGAGCGTTCCCTTGTGGTGCACTGCGGGAGAGGACGCCACCGCCGACGAGCATCGGGAGGGTGACGGCGAGCACCTGCCACCACGCCACCGTCCCGGAGAGCCGCAGCGCGAGGAGCATCACCAGGCCGGCGGCGCCCAGAACCAGACAGCTGGCTCCCACCACGCGCGCCCGCAGCGAGAACGCCTGGCGCTTGCTGTCGCTGTGCGCAACCAGCCAGAGCTGCGGACGGCCGCGACGGGCCTCCAGGTTGCGAGCCTCAACTTCCGGCCCTCGCACCCGAAGGTGCCCTTCCGCCACCCCGAGCCCGGCGGCCGCGATCGACAGCATTCCGCCGACACCCACGAGCAGCACGGTCCAGCCGGGCAGGGGGAGGACGAACAATGGCACGAGCAGCAAACTCAGCCACCCCATCCCGGCACCAGCGATGCTGGCAGCGTAAAGCCGAGCAGCCGAGGTGAGGAAGGGCGTTCGCTCGACCCGGTAGCCCCAACCCGCGAGCGTGGTGGCCACGAGACGCTCCACGCCCTCTACGCCCTCGGAGCCGGGCAGGCGGGGCACTGCGAGCCGGGCAAACAGATCGTGTGCCCAGGCGAAGGGAGGGTCAGGAATCGGTAAGCTTCGCCGCGGTCACCAGGGCTGCAACCCGGGCTCGCTCCTTGGGACCGAGCCGTGGAATGGGCGACCGAGGCACACCTCCCGCTAGACCGACCGCATCCATAGCAGCCTTGATGCCGGGGACACCCATTTCGGTGACGATCTCGCGATGGAGCGGTGCGACGGTTTCCTGGGCTGCGCCGGCACCGGCTTTGTCCCCGGCCTCAAAGGCCACACCGATCTGCGCGGTCAGGCGAGCCGCGAAGCACCCCACCGCCGCGACGGCGCCCACGGCACCGAGCTCCAAGGCCGCGTAATACAGCGCTCCGGAACCAATGAACAGCGACCATTCCGGCGCGGCCTCCCGGTAGGCCACGAAGTTCTTGAGATCGCCCGAAGAGTCTTTCGCCCCCCACACGTTTTCATGCTTCGAGAGCGCGGCCACCAGTTGCTCGGACAGCGGCACGTGGGTATAGCGCGGAAAATTGTAGAGCAGGAGCGGCAGAGGCGATTCATCCGCCACACGTCGAAAATGATCGATCAGCGACGCGGTGGTGAGCACCGGCCCGTAGTAGCTTGGCGCACGGATCAACACGCCTTGCGCACCGGCGGCGGCGGCCGCTCCGCATGCCGCTATGGTGGCCCGGGTCGATTCCCGCCCCGCACCGGCAATCAGCCAGCGATCGTGCGGCACCACATCGCGCAGCCACCCAACAAGTTGTTGAAACTCGGCTTCGGACAGCAGCGATGCTTCCCCCGTGGAGCCGGCGGCCACGATACCCATGGCACCGGCCTCGAGCACGGAGCGCGCGTTCTCCCGCAGGTGTACCGGAGCGACCTCGCCCGTCGTCGCATCGAACGGCGTGGTGATGGGCACGAGGAGCCCCCAAGGCCTCTCGCTCATTCATCACCTTCGGCGAAGCCGAAGCCGCCCGAGATTCGAAGGCCACGGTCATCCCGCTTCCCGGACTTCTTCGTCTTCTTGCTTGTCTTCCGGCTCTTCGCCCGACCGCCGAGTGTCTTGAGCTTCAGCTCGAAGTCCGCAGGGTCGGTGACCGCGGCTTTTGCCGTCTCGAACGTGACGATCTCGCCCACCACCAGATCCATGAGGTGCTGCTCGAAACTCTGCATCCCGTATTGGTCGCGGCCCTCTTCGACATAGTCCTTGATCTCGGCGACGCGATTCCGGTCACGAATGAGGTCGCGGATCGCCGGTGTGCAGATCATCACCTCGATGGCCACACAGCGGCCCGAGTTATCGGCCCGCGGCAAGAGCCGCTGCGAGATGACCGCTTGGAGGGAGTCCGCCAGACGCGCGCGAGCCACCTCTTGTTCCTCCGACGGGAACATCGCGACGATCCGGGCCACGGTCGTAGTGGCGTCGGGGGTATGGAGGGTGGAGATAAGAAGGTGACCCGTCTCGGCCGCCTTCATGGCGGTGTCGACCGTCTCGGCATCCCGCATTTCACCGATGAGGATGACGTCCGGATCCTGTCGCAGCGTCGCCCGCAATCCCACCGCAAACGAATCGGTGTCGGAACCGATCTCCCGTTGCGTCACCGAGCTCTTGAGGTCGCGGTGGAGAAACTCGATGGGATTCTCCAACGTCACAATGTGTCGGTTGAGGGTCTGATTAATGTGATTGATCATCGACGCCATGGTCGAGCTCTTGCCGCTCCCGGTCACGCCGGTCACGATGACCATGCCGCGCTCAGTCTCCGCAATCGAACCCAGGACGGCAGGAAGCCCCAGCTTCTCGAACGTCGGCACCTCAAACGGAATGACCCGCATGACAATCATGAACGAGGATCGTTGTCGCAGGATATTGACTCGGAACCGGCCGATCCCGGGGGCACCCCACGAGCAATCGTAGTCGCGAATGGTGTCGAGGCGTCTGCGGTCCTCGTCGACCGGTATGAGCTTCAGGGCGATTGCCTTGGTCTGCTCCGGGGTAAGCCGCTGTTTCGTCAACGGCAGCAGCTTACCATCGATGCGGGCGCGAAACACGTCTCCTGCTTTGATGTGCAGGTCCGACGCGCCCCGCTCGACTGCCGCTTTAATGATCGTTTCCATACAACACGTAGCCCGATTGAGGGTAGACGACGATACGCTGCCGCTCGCGACGTCGGTGTACGAGCCGCTATTCCTCGCTCGATACGGTGTACGCGCCAGAGGTGCGTAGCAGCTGCAGCTTCGCTTGGTCGTGGAGGCGTTGCGGGCCGCGCATCGACACTTCCACCAGCATACGGCCCTCACGCTGCTCGGAGCGTATCTCCTCGACCTGGAGCCCCGCCTCACGCACGATGCGTTCGACGTCGGCGACCCCCTCCAGGCTGGGGACTTCCACCGACACACGGCTCACACCACCGTACTTGTGCAGCGACCGCTCCGCCCATCCCAGCACCGCCAGCACCACAACCACGAGGAGCGTTGCTCCCGTGGCCTCGATCACGGCGCCGGACCCGACGGCCACACCGATTGCCGCCACCAGCCAGATCGTCGCGGCGCTCGTGAGCCCACTCACGTGTCCCCGGCTGTGCAGGATCGTCCCCGCCCCAATGAAGCCGACACCGGTGACGATCTGCGCCGCGATCCGCCCCGGGTCTCCGAGCCCCCCGGCAACCGAGATCGACAGTCGCGTGAACAGGGCCGCCCCAACACAAATCAGGATGTTGGTCCGCAATCCGGCGGCCTTACCCCGGAGCTCTCGTTCCAGGCCGATCGCGCCACCCATCACCACCGCCAGCACCAAATAGCCGAAGAGATCAAGTCGAAGCTCCCGGACTATGTCCGACCACGCTGGCATCATGACCTCGACATAGTGGCGCGGAGCGCCGCAAGCAGTCCTATGCGCTCGCGCACCGCTCGCATCGTTTCGCGCGCGACCGTCCGTGCGCGCTCCGCTCCCGCCGCCAATGTCTCGCGAACCTGCTCCGGACGCGCGCGCAGTGCGGCGGCCCGCTCGCGAATCGGGGCAAACTCCTCAGCCATGTTCGTCGCGAGCACCCGTTTGCAGTCCAAGCAACCCCAACTGGCCGCACGACACCGCTCGGCCACGTCCTCCACTGTCGGCGTCGGCGAGAACTGTCGGTGGAGGCTGTACAGATTGCAGATGTCCGGATTCCCAGGATCCCGTTTGGTGACCCGGGCTGGATCCGTGACCGCCGGGCGCAGTAGCTGCCAAATAGTATCCGGATCCTCGAGCAGGCTCACCGTGTTCCCGAGGCTCTTCGACATCTTCGCCTGCCCGTCGAGCCCGAGGATGCGACGTGCCTGGGTCAGGACCGCTTCGGGCTCCGGGAAGAACCCCTCACCGAAGCGAGCGTTCCACTTGCGCGCGATCTCGCGCATCAGCTCGATATGCTGAACCTGATCTTCGCCGACGGGGACCGCGTTCGCCTTGTAGAGCAGGACGTCTGCGGCCTGCAGCACCGGGTAGTTGAGCAGGCCCGCGAGCACGCTTTCTTGCCGCTTCGCCTTATCCTTAAATTGGGTCATCCGTTCGAGTTCGCCGAGCGGCGTGACGGTCGTGAACACCCAGGCTAGCTCCGTGTGCTCGGGCACGTGCGACTGGACGAAGAGTACACACCGCTCGGGATCGATGCCCGCCGCCAAGAGACCCACCGCCATGTCAAACGTGCGTGCGTCGAGGGCGGAGGAGTCAAAATCCTGCGTGATCGCGTGATAGTCGACGATGCAGAAGAAGCAGTCATGTTGTTCCTGGAGCGTAACCCAGTTCTTCACCGCACCCAAGTAGTTTCCGATGTGCAGCTCGCCGGACGGCTGGATACCCGAGAAGACGCGCATGGGCCGGAAGGTATGGAGCGCCTAGGGGGACCGCAAGGTGAGTGAAATCCATGACTTACTGCACATCGCCAAGGCTGCGGCGCAGCGGGCCGCGGCGCATATCCGGACGATCGAGCGCCCGCCACCCGCGAGCTGGCAGATGAAGGGAAAGAGCGATTTCGTCACTCGCGTCGACTTGGAGACGGAACAGCTCGTGACCGACATGCTGACGCGAGCGACGCCCGGAGCCACGGTCCTCGGCGAGGAGCTCAGCCCACGTGCCAGGAGCGCCGACCTACTGTGGGTGGTCGACCCCCTGGACGGCACCACCAACTTCCTCCACGGCTATCCCGCCTACGCCGTGAGCATCGCTGCCGTGACGGCTGGCGAGCCCGCGGTCGCGGTGGTGGTCGATATCGTCCACGACCTGACGTACCACGCGACGCGGGGAGGGGGAGCGTGGTGCGGCAATGAGCGACTCCAGGTCTCTCAGATCACGGCCCCCGCCAGCGCCCTCATTGGCACGGGATTCCCCTTCAAGGTGCCGGATCTCCTCCCGGACTATCTGCGCCAGTTTGCCACGATCCTGGTCGAGACGAGCGGGATTCGACGCGCTGGAGCAGCCTCGCTCGACTTCGCGGATCTCGCGCGGGGACGGTTCGACGGGTTCTGGGAGCTCCATCTCGCGCCGTGGGACGTCGCCGCCGGCGCGCTGCTCGTGCGGGAAGCCGGCGGTTGTGTTACCGACCCCGGAGGCCATCCTGACCTCCTTCGCCACGGGGCCTTCGTCGCGGGCAACCCGAAGGTGCACGCCTGGCTGCTGGAGGTCCTCCGCAGGTAGCGGCCTGCGGCGCTCAAGTGGGGACTAGGCCGGTGTCGAAGCCGGGACGGCTGTCAGAATCCGCGGCCCGCCCGCCCCGATCACGACGGTGTGTTCGAAGTGGGCGGACAAGGAACCGTCGGCGGTCACCACCGTCCACTTGTCGTCGAGTGTCCGTATCTCCGGTTGGCCCATGTTGATCATGGGCTCGATCGCAATCGTCATCCCGGGAACCAGCCGCGGTCCGCGTTTCGGCTTGCCGTAGTTGGGTACTTGCGGTTCCTCGTGAAAACTGGCGCCGATGCCATGGCCAACCAGCTCTCGCACAACGCTGTACCCAGCCGCCTCCGCGACGCCCTGCACGGCGTGGCCGATGTCACCGATGTGCTTCCCGGCCTGCGCGGCCGTAATCCCGGCTCCGAGGGCGTCCTGCGTCGCCTGCAGCAACCGGGTCACGTCCTCCCCGACGTCGCCCACGGCCGCCGTGATGGCCGAATCGGCATGGAGGCCGTCGAGATACACGCCACAGTCGATGGAGACGATGTCTGCGTCCTCCAGAAGCCGGTGCGGCGACGGAATGCCGTGAACGATCTCATTGTTGAGGGACGTGCACAGGGTCGCCGGGAAATCATAGAGCCCCTTGAAGGAGGGCCGAGCGCCGGGATGACCCCTGATGAAGTCCTCCGCGATCCGGTCGAGCTCGGCCGTGCTGACACCCGGGGTAACGTGGCTTGCCACGAGCGCGAGCGTGTCGGCGAGAATCCGACCGGCGTGAGCCATCGTCTCGATTTCCCGCGCGGACTTGATCGTGATCATAGACCCAGCGCCGTGCCAATGCGTTCCGCGATCGCCTCGACCGTCCCTGTTCCCGGTATGTCGAGCACCACGCCCCGATCCTCGTAGTAGGCCACCAAAGGAGCGGTTTGTTCCCGGTACACGGCGAGGCGTTGCCGGATGGTCTCCGGGGTGTCGTCGCTTCGTCCTTGTTCCCTGGCCCGACCTACGAGCCGCTGCACCAGATCGTCTTCCGGTACGTCGATCCGCAGTACGGCGTCGACGCGGGCGTTCCGCGCGCCGAGCGCCCGATCGACGGCCTCCGCCTGAGCCGGCGTCCTGGGGAACCCGTCCATCAAGATGCCACCCTGCGCTTCGGGTGACATCAGCACCTCCTCAATGAGTCCCATGATGATGCTATCGGGAACGAGAAGGCCTTGGTCCATATAGGAACGCGCCTGTATTCCAAGATGAGTGCGCCTCGCGACGGCGTCGCGCAGGAGGTCGCCCGTCGAAACGCTGGGGAGTCCGGTACGCCGGGACAGCAACGCCGCTTGGGTGCCTTTGCCGCAGCCCGGGGGTCCGATGAAGGTGATATTCATGTGCCAGTGTCTCGGGTTACCGCTCCGCGGAGTCGAAGATACGAACTCAGACGGTCCCTCGTCGCCACAACCCTCTTACATGTACCGTCCCCGCCGCCCGCGGAACTTCACCCGACCCTGCTTCATGAAGTCATCATAGTGGCGTAGATGCAGGTGCTGCTGCACTTGGATCCAGGTATCGAGTGCCACGCCGACCACGATCAGCAGCGCCGTGCCGCCGAAGAAGAAGGGAACGTTGAACGTATCGAACACGAAAAACGGGAGCAGCGCAATGAGCGTCAAGAAGAACGAGCCCGGGAGGGTCACGCGAGTCAGCACTTCGTCAATGTAGTCGGCCGTCGCCGCCCCCGGCTTCACTCCTGGAATGAACCCACCTTGCTTCTTCAGATTCTCCGCGATGTCCAGCGGGTTGAAGATGATCGACGTATAGAAGTACGTGAAGAAGATGATCAGTAGCCCGTAACTCACATAGTAGACCGTCGTGCCTGGGCGGAACGCCTCCGACATCGCCCGCAGGGCCGGCAGGTTACTGAACGTGGCGATCGTGCCCGGCACGATGATGATCGATTGGGCGAAGATGATCGGCATCACGCCCGCAGAGTTGATGCGGATGGGAATAAACGTCTTCTGCCCCTCCCGGATCCGACCGCGGCCCATCACCTTGCGGGGGATTTGAATGGGAATTCGCCGGGCCGCGACGGTCACCGCGATCACGCCGGCGATCACCGCGAGCATGACAGCGAGCAGGATCACGAGGGCTTGCACCGAGATCACGCCGGTGTTGAGGAACTGCAACGTCAGTGCCGTCCCCGGTAGGAACCCTTCCATGATCGAGAAGAAGATGAGGAGGCTCATCCCGTTGCCAACCCCACGCTCCGTAATGCGCTCACCGAGCCACATGACGAAGACCGCACCGGTGGTCAGCGTGAGCACCGTCACCATCCGGAATCCTATGCCCGGATTCGGCACGGCACCCTGTTGCTCGGCGAACACCCCGAACGCATATGCCTGGAAGATCGAGAGGATCACGGTGGCATAGCGGGTCCATTGCGTGATCTTCTTCCGACCTTCCTCCTCTTTCTGCAGCTTGTCGACGTAGGGGAACACCGAACCGGCGAGCTGGAACATGATCGACGCTGAGATGTACGGCATGATCCCCAGCGCCAGGATGGTCGCACGCGACAGTCCACCCCCGACAAACATGTCGTAGACGCCGAACAAGGTCCCCGCGCCCTGGTTGCGGATGAAGTCAGCCAAGACCTGAACGTCGACGCCCGGTGTAGCGATGTGGGCCCCCCCCCGATAGATGACCAGGCACAGCAGCGTAAAGAGCAGCTTCTCCTTAAGCTCCGGTACGGCAAAGAGGTTGGGGATGCGGGGCATCGACATGGGGCTACGCCTCGACTCGTCCGCCCGCGTGTTCGATCTTGGACTGCGCCGCCTTCGAGACCGCGCACCCCTGCACGACGTATGGCCGTGTGGCCTCGCCCATGGCGAGGATCTTCACCGGTGCGTCAGCCCGCCCGACCAGCCCGAGCTCGGCCAACACTGTCGGTGTGATGGTCTCGGACGGTGCCTTGGCAAGATCGCGGAGATTGACCGGTTGCGAGGGAACCCGGAACGGGTTCGTGAACCCTCGCTTCGGCACTCGGCGGATGAGCGGCATCTGCCCACCCTCGAAATCCGGGCGGACGTTTCCGCTGGCCCGGGAGCCCTGGCCCTTGTGACCTCGGCCGGCCGTCTTCCCGAGCCCCGATCCCGGTCCCCGACCCTTGCGCTTCGGTGCCTTGCGGGCCCCTTTGGGTGCCGGAAGGTTATGCAGCCCCAGCTTCGACTTCGGTGCCATCACGCCTCCTCGGGGGCGACACGCACGAGATGCCGCACCTTGTGCACCATGCCCCGCACGGACGGGTTGTCCGGGAGCACGACTTCATCCTGATGGTGTTTCAAACCGAGCGCGCGGAGCGTCCGGCGATAGGTTGCCGCATGCCCCAACCCAGAACGAACCTGGCGAACGCGGAGGGCGGAAGCGGTCTTGGGCTTCCTCCCACGCGCCGTGGCCGGCGCTTCGGCTGACTCGGTCGCACGCTTGCGGGTCGTTGTCTTCTTCGTGGTCTTGGTCGACCGTTTCGCCGTGGTGCCGGCAGCCTTTTTAGGCATGCGGCACCTCCTGCCGCGGCCGGTAGTCGATCTCCGATGGCTCCGTACCCCGTTCGTTCGCGACCTGTTGCACCGTGACCAGGCTCTTCAATCCGTGCATCGTGGCCCACACCATGTTGTGCGGATTGGCCGATCCCAGCGACTTGGTCAGGATGTCAGTAATTCCCGCACACTCGAGGACGGACCGCACGGGACCGCCCGCGATGATTCCGGTCCCGGACGTGGCGGGCTTGAGCAGCACTTTGCCGGCTCCATGCTTTCCCACGATCTCGTGAGGAATCGTCGTGCCTTCCCGGGGAACGTCGTGCATATCGCGGCGCGCCGCTTCCACCGCCTTGCGCACCGCTTCCGAAACCTCGTGTGCCTTGCCCGTGCCGACCCCGACGCGGCCGTTCCCGTCCCCGACGGCAGCCAACGCCGTGAACGAAAACCGGCGCCCGCCTTTGACGACTTTCGCCACGCGGCTGATGTTGATCACGTTCTCGACCAGGTCAGACTCGCGCTCGCGGCGCGGCCCTCGATCCTTATCTTGCGCCATCGTCTCAGAACTCCAGTCCGCCGTCGCGTGCGCCTTCGGCGACGGCCTTTACCCGTCCGTGGTACGGGTAGCCACCACGATCGAACACGACGCGCGTGATCCCATTCTCTTTCGCTCGGGTCGCCAGGAGTTTCCCGACGCCGAACGCGATACCCACCTTTCCTGTCCCGGTGGGCTGCAGGCCTGCCGTACGATCGCTAGCGGACGCCAGCGTTGCGGCCCGATCGTCATCCACGAGCTGAGCATAGACGTGTTTCAATGAGCGAAACACGACCAACCGAGGCCGTTCTGCCGTCCCTTGTATCTTCCGTCGCACCCGCAGGTGGCGTCGAGCACGCCGCTCTTGCCGAGTCCTTGGTCTCCGTGTGAGCCTCATGTTACCCTCCCGTCTTCCCGGCTTTGCGGCGGACCTGTTCTCCGACGTAGCGGATACCCTTGCCCTTGTAGGGCTCGGGCGGACGAACCCGCCGTAACTCAGAGGCCACCTGCCCGACGAGTTCCTTATCAATCCCTTCGATTCTCAGGAGCGTCGGGCTCTCCACGGTGATCGTGATACCGGTCGGGGCCGCATACTCCACGGGGTGCGAATACCCTACGACGAGTCGCACGCCGGTGGGGAGCGACTCGGCCTTGTAGCCTACGCCGTGAATCTCCAACCGCTTGGAGAAACCGTCGGTGACGCCCGCGACCATGTTCTGCACGAGTGAGCGCGTGAGGCCGTGCAGCGCACGGTGCCGTCCGGCATCGGACGGCCGCTCTACGCGGACTTCTCCGTCGTCGAGCGTCACCCGCATTTCGGCGGAAAGCGTTCGCTGCAACTCGCCTTTGGGCCCCTTCACGGCGACGGCATGCCCGTCGATCGTCACCGTTACCCCGCTGGGAACCACCACTGGTTTCCTGCCGATTCGCGACATCGTTCCCCTTTCTTACCAGAGAACGGCGACGAGCTCACCGCCGACACGCGCGCGGCGCGCGTCACGATCGCTCATCAGCCCCCGCGGCGTCGAGAGAATCGCCATTCCGAGGCCGTTCTTCACACGGGGAATCTCACGCGCCTTGACGTACCGGCGCAGTCCTGGCTTCGATACCCGCTGCAGCTCCCGGATGACTGGAAACTCGCCCTGATACTTCAGGTAGATGCGCAACACCCCGTGGCGCCCGTCGTCCAAGACCGCGTAGTCTTGGATGTACCGGTTGTCCCGCAGGAGGCGTGCGATCTCCGTCTTGAGCTTCGACACCGGAATGTCCACCCGGCGGTGACCCGCCTGGCAGGCATTGCGGATTCGCGTCAGCATATCGGCGACTGGATCGTTCATCTCACCAACTCGCCTTCCGCACCCCGGGGACCTCACCCCGGAGCGCCAGTTCACGGAAGCAGATGCGACACACACCGAACCTTCTGATGTAGGCACGGCTACGCCCGCATCGCTGACAGCGACGGTAGGCTCGCACACCGAACTTCGGTGTCCGCTTCGCCTTCTCAATGAGACACTTCTTTGCCATCCAGCTACGCTCCCTTTTATCCGATCGGCACTGGTGTCTGTCCACGGAACGGCATGCCCATTTCTCGCAGCAACGCCATTCCAACATCGTCACGACCGGCGGTCGTCACGAAGGTGATATCCATCCCGTGGATCTTCTCGACCTTATCGTAGTCGATTTCAGGGAAGATCATTTGCTCCTTGATGCCGAGCGTGTAGTTGCCACGTCCGTCAAACGACTGCATCGGGAATCCGCGGAAGTCCCTGATTCTCGGCACCGCGACGTTGACGAAGCGATCGAGAAACTCGTACATCTGCGCGCCGCGCAGGGTTACCCGCGCCCCGATCGCCATACCGGCTCGCAGCGAGAAGTTCGAAATCGCCTTCTTTGCCCGCGTCACCACAGGCCGCTGGCCGGTGATCACTGCGAGCTCGTCGACGATGGCGTCCAGCAACTTCGGGTTCTTCGGCGCTTCCCCAACGCCGACGTTCAGCACGATCTTGGTGAGTCGCGGCAGCTGATGCTGGTTCGCGAAGCCGAATTCCTGCATCAGCTTCGGGCGCACTTGATGCTGATAGTGCTCCCGCATCCGCGGCGGTGGCGCCGGGGCCAGGGGCTCGCCCTGTTCCTCGCGCTGCTTATCCGTCTTCTTCTTCTCCGCCATCCGTCTCGCCTATCGGTTTCTGGGAATCGGCCGACCAGATTGCACACTCAGCCGCTCCACTGTTCCGTCCTTGTCCTTCTTCCGTCGGACGCGGGTCGGGTCGCCCGACTTGGGATCCAGCAGCATGACGTTCGACGCGTGAATCGGCGCCGGGAACTTGATGATGCCGCCTTCCTCCGTCTGCGTCGCTCGACGGTGCTTGCTCACAATGTTTACGCCATCTACCACGACCTGAGCCTTCCGAGGCAAGACTCGGATCACTGTGCCTTCGGCACCCTTCTCATCGCCGCGGATGACGCGCACCCGATCGCCCTTCGCGATGTGCATCTTCTGCGACGCGACCCTGGTGTTGCGCTTCCGGCGCTTGGACTTCTCGTACACCAACCGCTTCATCTAGAGCACCTCCGGCGCGAGCGAAACGATCTTCATAAACCGCTTCTCACGCAGCTCTCGGCCTACGGGCCCGAAAATGCGGGTCGCCCGAGGTTCGCGCGCGTCGGTGATGAGCACCGCGGCGTTGTCATCGAACCGGATGTACGAGCCATCCCGTCGTCGGGTCTCCTTCGCCGTCCGCACGATGACTGCCTTGGCGACGTCACCTTTCTTGACCTGCCCAGTGGGCAACGCGTCTTTGATCGCCACAACCACGATGTCCCCCATTCCAGCATACCGGCGCCTACTGCCTCCCAGTACGCGGATCACGAGCGCCTTTCGGGCTCCGGAGTTGTCCGCGATCCTGATAATCGATTCTTGCTGTACCACAGCTGCCTCACTTACTTCGCTCGAGTGAGAATCTCAACCACTCGCCAGCGTTTCGTCTTCGAGAGCGGCCGCGTCTCCACGACACGAACCGTGTCGCCCGTGGCCGCCCCGTGCTCGTCGTGCGCCGTCACACGCTTGGTACGCGTCAACCGCTTGCCATATAAGGGGTGCGCAAACTGCCGGGTGAGCGCGACGACGACCGTCTTCTCCATCTTGTCGCTCACGACCACCCCCGTACGTGCCTTGCGGCGTGGGCGCGCTGGTGCTTCCTGAGTCATGCCGATTTCCTCTCGCGCAGTACCGTCTCCATCCGCGCAATATTGCGGCGGAGTACCCGGAACTGACTCGGATTCTCAATCGCTTCGGTCGCCGACCGGAACTTGAGGCGAAACCGTGCCTCTCGCAGGCGCGACACTTCAAGTTCGAGCTCCTCGGAGCTCAGCTCCCGCAGCTGTTCCATGCTGAGCCGCTTCAACTCGGCGTCCTTCAGTGCCATACCGCTACCCGTCCTCCCGGGTGATCATTCGTGTGGTGACCGGAAGTTTGGCGGCGGCTAGGGTCAGCGCCTCTCGCGCGATTTCTTCCGACACGCCTTCCAGCTCGAACATCACACGACCAGGCTTCACGACCGCGACCCATGCTTCGGGATTGCCTTTTCCCTTCCCCATGCGGGTCTCCGCCGGCTTCTTCGTGATCGGCTTGTCGGGAAAGATCCGAATCCAGATCTTGCCGCCACGCTTCATCGCGCGAGTCATCGCGACCCGCGCCGCTTCGATTTGCCGACTGGAAATCCAGCCGGGATCGAGCGTCATGAGGCCGAAGCGACCGAACGCAACCGTGTTGCCGCGGTGCGCAAGTCCCCTGGTCCGGCCCTTCATCTGTTTGCGATACTTGACTCGCTTCGGCGTCAACATCGCTCACGCCCCCGTGCTGTATGTCCGGCCCCGCCGCTCGTCCACGACTTCGCCCTTGAAGATCCACACCTTGATCCCGATCGTCCCATAGGGAGCCTTCGCCGTCGTGACGCCATAGTCGACGTCCGCCCGCAGCGTATGCAGCGGCACGCGCCCCTCGTGATACCCCTCCGAACGGGCGATCTCGGCACCGCCGAGGCGTCCGGCCGTCCGAATCTTGATCCCCTGCGCGCCCATGCGCATCGCGTTCTGCACGGCGCGCTTCATGGCGCGGCGGAAGGAGACCCGTTGGACCAGCTGGTGGGCCACGTTGTCGGCCACGAGCTGCGCATCCAGCTCAGGACGCTTGATCTCCTCGACGTTGATCCCCACTTCGTTGCCGGTGAGCTGCGCCAGCTCGTCGCGGAGCTTGTCGACTTCCGCCCCTCGCTTGCCGATGACCACGCCGGGACGCCCGGTGAAGATCGTAACCGTCACCTTTCCGGGTTTCCGCTCGATGTGCACGTCGGACACCGCTGCGTGCGCGAGTCGCGTCTTCAGGTACTTCCGAATCAGCTCGTCTTCCTTGAGGAACGCCGGGAAGTCGGCCCCCGCGAACCAGCGGGAGCGCCAGGGCTTCACGATGCCGAGCCGAAATCCGTATGGATGCGTTTTCTGCCCCACTACTCCTTCTCCTCCTTCGCACGGACGTGCACTTCGACGTGACTCGTCCGTTTGCGAATCGGCGCCGCCCGCCCTAACGCCGCAGCTCGATAGCGCCACAACGTCGGGCCCTCGTTGACAACGGCGTATGAGACGTAGAGACGGTCCACGTCGAATGCTTCGTTCCCGCGTAGCGCCGTCTGTTCCGCGTTGGCGACGGCCGATCGCAGCACCTTCTCGATCTGCCGCGCCGCTCCTTTCTTCGAGAACTTCAGTAGCGCATAGGCTTCGTTCACGTCCTTGCCGCGGATCTCATCGATGACCAATCGCATCTTCCGCGGTGACTGACGCACCCAACGCTGAATTGCCTTCGCTGCCATCTTCTCGCGCTCCCCGCGGCTACGTGGCCGCCTTCTTGTCCGCGGCCTGCCTACCTGAATGGCCCCGGAACAGGCGCGTCGGGGCGAACTCACCGAGCTTGTGCCCCACCATGTTCTCGCTGACGTACACCGGGATGAACTTGTTCCCGTTGTGCACGGCAATCGTGTGCCCGACAAAGTCCGGTGTGATCGTGGACCCCCGAGACCAGGTCTTGATGACCCGCTTCTCGTTCGCCTCGTTCAACGCCCCGATCTTCTTCTGCAGGGACGCCTCGATGTACGGTCCTTTCTTGACACTTCTCGGCATGAGCTCTCCGCCCGTCTCTACTTCGTTGCCTTGCCGCGCTTGCGCCCGCGCAGGATCAACTTGGTGCTTGCCTTCTTCCTCTTGCGAGTCTTTCGCCCTTCCGGCCGGCCCCACGGCGTGACCGGCGGTCGCCCGCCCGACGCTTTCCCCTCACCACCGCCAAGCGGATGGTCAACCGGGTTCATTGCAACTCCGCGGACGATCGGACGGCGCCCGAGCCAACGGGTCTTGCCTGCCTTCCCGAGGCTCAGGAGTTCGTGCTCGGCGTTGCCGACCGCACCGATCGTGGCAGCGCACTCCGCCCGCACCAGCCTGACCTCGCCGCTGCGCAGCTTGAGCGCGACGTGCTTCCCTTCCTTGGCCATGACCTGCGCGCCGCTGCCCGCGGAGCGGCACATCTGTCCGCCCTTCCCGCGTTTCAGCTCAATGCAATGCACCGTGGTACCGAGCGGGATCTCGCGCAGCGGCAGTGCATTCCCGATTCGGATGTCACTGCCCGACCCCGACACGACCGTGCTGCCGACCGCGAGCCCCCGGGGATGGAGGATGTACCGCTTCTCGCCATCCGCGTAGACCAGGAGCGCAATCCGTGCGGTCCGGTTCGGATCGTACTCGATCTGTGCAACGCGGGCCGGCACGCCGACCTTGTCGCGTTTGAAGTCGATGATCCGGTAGCGGCGCTTGTGGCCACCCCCGCGGTGTCGCACCGTCTGGTGCCCCTTGTTGTTCCGCCCGCCCCGTTTGGCCATGGGCGCCAGCAACGATTTCTCCGGCTCGGAACGGGTGACCTCGGCGAAATCGCTCACCGAGCGGAACCGCGCGCCTGGGCTGGTAGGACGGTATTGTCGCGTTCCCATCGAATTATCCCTCGAAGATCTCGATCGTGTCGCCGTCAGCGAGTCGGATCAGTGCCTTCTTCCAGCGGGGGCGCCGTCCCACGCTGCGGCCCCGCGTCCGGCGCTTCGCTGGCTGCTGTAGCGTCCGCACCCTCGTCACCGTCACTCCGAATAGCGACTCGATCGCCTCGCGAATCTGTTGTTTCGTCGCGCGCGGGTCCGCCTCAAATGTGTATTCGCGCAGCGCGGCATACATCGCCGACGATTTCTCCGTCACGACCGGGCGCACCACCGTGCGATAGCGATCAGGCATTGCCGCCACCCTTCCGCTTGCCGGACGTCGCGGCCTTCGTGCGCGCGGTCTTCTTGGTCGTCTTTGACGCCTTCTTGGCCGTGCTTCGCTTCTTCGTCATGGCGCGGCCAGCGCTCTTCTTTTTCGTCCCGGGCTTGGCTGCCTTCCGGGTGCCCGTCGTCCGTCGACTGGGTTTGGCGATCGCGCCTTTGATCTCATGCCCTCCGATCGCGCCCTCCTCGATGACCACGGCATCGGACCACAGCAGCTCGTACGGCGACGCGTCGGCATACGGTATGACATGCACGTCGCGGAGATTGCGGCTGGAGAGATAGACCGGCGGGCGCGCCTCCGCGGTCAGCACCAGCACCTTGCGACCCTCCAAACCCAGCTTGCCCACGAGCTCGGCCATCTGTTTGGTCTTGGGCTGCTCGAAAGCGAGCGACTCGATCACGAACACCGCACCCTCGTTCGCTCGAGCGTTCAACGCCGACTGCCGCGCCAACCGCTTGAGCTTGCGCGGAAGGTCCGTGCGGTAGCTTCGCGGTCTCGGCCCGAACACAATGCCGCCCCCCGTCCACTGCGCCGCGCGAATCGTTCCTTGGCGCGCCCGACCCGTTCCCTTCTGGCGCCACGGCTTCCGACCCCCCCCGGACACCTCGCTGCGCGTCTTCGTCGAATGGGTCCCGTGGCGTTGGTTGGCCAGATACGCGCGGACAGCGTAATACAGCGCGGTCTCGTGCACTTGTCCGTCAAACTCGTTCGGAAGCGCGTAGGTCCCCTTGGGTTCCGCGCCGGCCGTGTATAACTGCGCCTCAAGCATAGCGACCCCGGCCTCCCTGTTTGCGAACGAGCACGATCCCACGACGCGGCCCGGGCACGGCACCGCGTACGAACAACAGGTTGCGCTCCTCGTCCACACGAACGACCGCAAGCCCCAACTCGGTGAACCGGACGTTGCCGGTCTGTCCCGGGAGCTTCTTGCCCTTGATCACGCGCGACGGATCCGTTCCCGGACCCATGCTTCCCGGCTTGCGGCGGCGCGTGCTACCGTGCGTCGACGGACCACCAGCGAACCCGTAGCGCTTGACGACACCCTGAAAGCCTTTCCCCCGTGTGGTGCCCGTGACCTTGATCGCTTCGCCCGGCGCAAAAATGGAAACGGTCACGACGTCGCCGAGGTTGGGGGCCTGCTCGGTGCCCGTGGGCAAGCGAAAGTCACGCAGCACCGCCGGCGCAGCCTCGAGTGCCGCCTTCGCGGCGTGCCCCGCCAGCGCCTTCGTGGTCCGCTTGGCCTTCCGTGCCCCAAACCCCAGCTGCACCACCGGCGGTTTCCCATGTTCCGTCTTGACCTGCACCACCGGACACGGACCGGCCTCAATGACCGTGACCGGAATTACCCGCCCATCGTCATCATAGACTCTGGTCATGCCCAGCTTGCGGCCAATCAATCCATTCATCGCTATCCGACCTTGATCTCGACGTCTACGCCCGCCGGCAGGTCGAGCTTCGTCAGCGCGTCGACCGTTTGCGCACGCGACTCGACAATCTCGATGAGACGCTTGTGCGTCTTCAGCTCGAACTGCTCGCGACTCTTTTTGTCGACATGAGGGCTTCGCAGCACCGTCCACCGTTGCGTCTTGGTCGGCAACGGAATCGGACCGGACACGGAAGCGCCGGTTTTTTCGACCGTACGCACGATATCCGCCGCGGCCTGGTCCAGCACCACATGATCGAACGCCTTGAGTCGGATGCGTATCTGTCCTGCCATGACGTGCGCCTCTAGCTCTCAGTGTGTACCGTCGAACGACCGATCCGGCGGTGCGTTCCTATTGCAGGATGTTGGTGACCACGCCGGCGCCGACGGTGCGGCCGCCCTCGCGAATCGCAAACCGCAACCCCTCCTCCATCGCGATCGGCGTGATCAACGTAATCGTCATCTT
>JBDHAB010000007.1:0-226306 GCA_039588295.1 Gemmatimonadota bacterium | reverse complement strand
AGGGCGATACCCTCATCCTCAACAACGAGGGAATGCTCTTCGCCTACGTGAGACGCCCGGAACGCTGACACTCGGTCTCCTGCTGGAGGCGGCGAGTGTACGCTCGGTGCCGCCAGGGGTCTGACAAGCGCAGTCGGCAGCTCACCGAGCCCCGAGCGTCACGGCGTTCGGGGCTTGGGGCGGTCCTTTCGCCAAGACGCTTAGGTGCTAGGGGAGAATTCTTAGCATCAATGGTGGACTCTCCCCGTTCCACTAGTGTTCTCGACCCCGTTCCACCCTACGTCCCACAGTGCGAAGGTAGGCCGTCCGCAATCCGACACGCACCAAGCACTTGGGCAGGTAGACCAACGGCTACCCAAGCCAAGGCACCCACGGTCACCATGGCTTCCGTGGTGGCGTACGCGCACCCCCCCGGTTCGCCGGGGCCGTTTGCGTGGGGGGGCACTCCTGTGAATGGTCGAGGACCCTTCGAGCCGTGTATCTTGGGTTCAGCGAAGAAGGACTGACCTGACCACCGTAACAAGTCGAGACCTCGAAGGTTTCTTGCCCACTCGCCTCCGAGAGTTTGAGGAGGAGATATCATGACGGAAGATATAGTCGCCATTATTGTTGTCTTCCCGAGCATCATCGTGTTCACGGCCATGATTCTCCGTTTCAAGCTCAAGAAGAAAGAGTTGGAGACGCGAGGCAGCGATCCGGAGTTGGGACGGGAGGTCGATGCGCTGCGTGACGATCTGGCCGACATGCAGGAACACACACGAGCACAGTTGGCCGACGTGCAGGAACGCCTCGACTTTGCAGAACGCTTGCTCACCGCCGGACGTGCATCGCAGGACGAAAAGAGCAAGTGACCGCATGACTCGTTGAGAGGCGGAGGGTTGCTACAGCCTCGGCGTCATACACGATGTTGGCTTGGGGTCCCGAAGGACGAGGCCCGCGCTGCCTCCCTCTTTCGGGAAGCTTGCGATGGTGGCGTGTCGGAGGCGTGCAGGTGATGCGTTGCAGGCGAAGCGGTAGTCGCCGACTAGGGTAAGAACGAAGCCCCGAGCGTCACGCGACGTTCGGGGCTTTCGGTTGCACCTACTTGCTTGGAGGATTGGGCGGGGCGACCTGAACCGTCGACCGCCAGGGGTCCAGGTCCTTGGTGGCGGCGTCGGCGACGTGGCAGGAGGGGCATGCGTCGTCCAGCGACCCCGTAAAAAGGACCCCACACCGCGTGCAACGGACACATTCCTCCTCGGCTGCAGCGTATCGGTCCTGCCACACCTGATCAATCGGACCGACCACGGCGTCGAACTCGGCGTCGCCAAGACATTGCAAAATGGTATGCATGCGGAAAGCAGCGAAGTCGGAAGACCGCCACTCGCTGCTCCCGACTTGGGCCACCTGCCACACCTGGAAATCGATCTGGTTCTTCTTCTCTGCATAGTGCTGGGCGAGAACTGCGAGTTCATACCGCGTGGGCGTAAACCCGTCAACCAGCGCTGCGGAACCGTCATTGACCCCCGGCGTGGGGGCGATGAGCGGGGGGCCCCAGGGGAGGCCGGCAGCTGTCCGTCCGAGTCCTTCGGACTCCTTTGGTAGGTTGATGCTCATGATTCCTCCAAGCGATGCGTCGTTGAGCTTTGATGCTTCTAACCTGCTCGATCTGGTCGCAGCCGAAGTCGCGCTGATCCTGTTGGTGGTGCAAGCATCACCACGGTCTCCGATGCTGTTTCACCGCGCGCCTCTTTGAGCGTCTCACCGGCACTGCTGGAAAACCGTGTCGGCGCAGCCGCTCTATCTGCGTCGCTTCCCAGCGACGTACCGAGAGATCAGTGCACTGCAGGCTGTGGTCGAACGCCTACGCTACTTCCGCCTCACGCGCCGCCACGCGCCGAGATTCGGCCGAGAATCGCCTGTGGTGCGTTGTTTGGGCGTGGGAGGGGTCTGGGTGCGCTGGCGCTCAAGGAATCCACCGAGCGCTGCGCGGGTGATGCGGTGCTCACGGCCGTTTAGTCGGTACGTGTCGAGTTCGCCACGCCGAATCCAGTGGCGCACCGTGGACGGGCTGCGGTTCAACTGTTCAGCCACATCGGTGACCGTCAGGTCGGCACAGGGCGCGTCACCTTCGAGCGCAAGCCACTGGCGCAGCGTGGCAACGGGGACGGTGACACTCGCCTCAGGTGGCAACGTGTCGCAGAGAGTCTGTAAGCGGGTGAAGGCGTCCATATCGCTCCCTTCACCCTTCTAAATCGTCTAGACCTTACGTCCCCCCTCCCTACTTGCGTCCCAACTTCTGCTCGGTGGCACGTAGGCCCGCGCAGCCGCGGTCAGACGTTGTCGTGCAAGGGGTTACACGGCCGTGTCACGCACCGTGTCACGTAGGGAGGGTGTGCAGGGGGGGTGTGTCGCCCTATCGGGGGCGGTCAGGCTGTAGGCCAGCGCACCACCTTGCCGTCTTTGTCCGCCGCCACCTTCAACCGCTTACCGCCGCCCCGTTCCCATGCGGTGCGCCAGTCTGGGCGTTCCGTCTCGCCTTCCTGGGATACGCTGTTATCTGTTCTCGCCGTTTGTACGGATGTACCTCCGTCCTTCGCCGTTCTAGGACGGAGTTCTGTTCTCGTCTGTTCTACTACGGTGGGGGTGCTGGATACCCCAGGTTTGCCCGTTTCATCCCCCAGGTTTTCAAATTCTGGTGGATGTACGCCCCCCAGGTTGGCGTCCGTCTTGGGGGATGAGGATGCCCCAGGTTGGGCTTGCCGCAGGTAGTTATCGAGCGCGTCCGCGAGTTCAAAGATGGTCGCGTCTTTCGGCCCGCGAGCCTTTGGAATGAGCGCGGCGGGTAGCGTAGCGAACCATGCGTCCGTGTATCCTCTGCGCGGCCGACTGCTCACGAGCTCCCACGCTTTTAGACGGTGGCGACCTTTCCTAATGGTGTCCCGTTGCAGTCCGAGCCGACGGGCGAACGTATCGGGGCGCAGCGTGCAGCCCTCGGTCCCGCCGTCGAGATAGTGAATCTCGAGCCAGATGCGTTTTTCAGACTCGGTAAGGACGCTGCTGGCGTTTACGACCCGTCGCGCCGTCGGTGGTGGGCGCTCCGGTCGGCTGGTCATACGTCCAACTCCTCGCGCACGATTTCCAGCGCCCGCGAGCGACCCCTACCGAGCGCGTCGGCCACGGGGTCCTCCGACTTACGCTGCTCATCGAGCATGACGTCCACGGCCTTTTCGATGAGGTCGCGACGAATGGACACGCTGACCAGTTCTGCCTGGGAAAGTGTCGGCCCTCGGTAGAGAGCAACGAATGCGACCATTTGAACCTCCGACAAGTTTGACTCGAGTTCCCCCCGGCGTTCGTTCTGCGGGGTCCACTGGTCTAAATCGTCGGAGCCTTACGCCCTACGGTGAGGGGTTGTCCAAATCGGTGAGCCGGACGCCAAACCGTTCAACCCACCGCCGCACTTTCGCCTCGGCGTCAAAGGCGCACTTGTGGACGGCACCAGCCTTCTTGCCCAACCGTTCCGCTGTGGGCTGGATGGTCTTTCCATACTTGGCGAGTAGGGCTTCATACTGGTAGTCAGTCAGCTGCGTGCGGGCCCTGAGGCTATCCATGCGGCGTTCAGCACGGGAGATTCGTTCTTCTCCTCGAGCAAACGCTTCGACTTCTACCGAGAGCCATTCGTCCTCATGCCGGGGGGCGAATCCGTATTTCTTCCGGACACCGTGCTCGGCGTCGAACTCCTCGCCCAAAAAGCGCTCCATGACAGACCGCACGACGTGCGGCCTAGCCAACTTGAGCAGGTATCCAACGCGGTAGTCAGGCGGCACGTGTAGCGTCACGAGCGCTTCCTCGACTGCCTGGCGTAGCGCGTCCCTGGGGTCTGTCTCCATTTGCTCGGCTTCCTCCCGCAAGGCCGGGAGAAGTGTTCGCCAGAGTTTGCTGGGAACGGGATGAGCAAAGTACGAACAGAGCGAGTTAGTCAGAGCCCAGCGGAAGAGTTCGTCGAACGATGCATCGCTGAGCACTGGCAAAGCCAGTTTCACTGCATGGTAGGCCTCGAAAGCATAGGCGGCGAACTCGTGCTCAGGTTCAACTTCGGAAGCCAAAGGCCATACGCGCTCGTGTTGCGAAAAGCCATACCGCCGTTCTTGGGCAAGCCAGAGGCCCGACTCTATGAGCTTCCAGCGCCATAGCGACTTCGCGAACGCAGCTATTCCCGGATTCGCGAGATGCTTCTGATACTCCCCGGCTAGCTGCGGATGTACCCCATCCCAAATCTTGTCCGCATAACCCCAAACGAAATGCAACCACCACTTCCACTTATCCCAACCCATCATCTTTGTGCGTGGGTCGAAGGGACGAACGCCGCTCGCCTCAACCCAGTAGTCCAGCATGCCGCCCCAAGTACATCGCGGACACATCTGCTCACCGCCCACAAACATCCCCGAGTAGATGATGGCTCCAGCAGGTTCTGCGAGTCGCAGGTATCGGTCAGCTTGGCGATGGAAGGACAACCCCAGAGAGCCCATGAATGTCACATCCCAAGCGCTGTCAGTCGGCCCTTCAATTCGTCCCTGAAGTCCTCAACGCGATACTCCACGATATCAGCACGGTGGCGCACTTCGCCAAGGTGACCGTAGATGCGCTCGACCATCGACGTCGAACCGTGTCCCATCTCTCGGGCCACAGTGTACACGCTCACCGGTGCGCCATTGTCGAGTGTCTGCAAGCGCACTGTACAATACGTGTTGCGGAAGGCTTGGGCGTGAATCTTAGGTGGGGCCAGATTCGACGTGCGCTCGTACTTGATGAAGCTCCCCAGGGCATTGAATGCCTTCCGCAGGTCGGTCACCATCTGTTCGGTGCCATTTGGGAACACGGGGAACAAGAGCCGTGACGGTGGGCGGGTGGCGATATACTCGCCGAGGATGTCCTTCAATTGCGGCCACAACGGCACCACGCGGTTAGACTTCTCAGTTTTCAGACGGCGAACCGTGTTGGACCGGAACCACACCGTCTTGCGGTCGAAGCTCACGTCTTCGACCTCGAGGCCGAGCACTTCCGAACGTCGCCCGCCCGTGAGCAGGAACGTGGCGACGAGCGGAAACATGAACGGCAAGCGTTGCCCCTGCGGCTTGTAGAGGCGGGCACCTTCAAGTAACAACGCGGCCCAATGGTGCTCATAGAACCGCGCCTCGCTTCGCTTGTGCTTCGGCTTCCGACTCAATGCCGCCACCGGGTTGTAGCCAGCGGGCACGACTTCGGCGTCCCCTGCCCCCCGGTACAGATTCGACACGGCGTTCAGGTAATGGTGGATGGTCCCACCCGAAAGACCCTGCTTCTTGAGGTGGGCAATCCACCGCTTGACGTCACTCACGCGAATCATGGTGAGCGGTCGTTCAGAACCGAAGTACTCACACGCCTCATCCAAGTACCGCTCGAGCGCGGTGAGCCACCCGTCGGTGACGTCTTCGTGTGCCGCCTTCTCTTCGAGGTGACGGCGGGCGTAGTCGGCGAGCGTGGCGTTGGCCTTGAGGCCGGTAACGTTACGGAACTTCCGAGCCTCGAAGAGCTCGGCGAGGCGTTCGTTGGCGAGGGCGTTGGCGGTGTCGGGGTCCTGCGTCCTCAACGATTCCTGCCGTCCTCCAACATCGGCGAAATCGCGGAAGTCCCCCCAGGCCCACCCGTTCCGCCAGTAGATACGGGACTTTCGGCGGCGCGGCATTGTCCCCCCCTGGACCGTTTGTTACAAAATCTGTTACAATGGTCCGCGAGAGGCAAGTTTTCCCCAGTGGAGCGGATGGGATTCGAACCCACGACCCCCGGCTTGCAAAGCCGATGCTCTCCCAGCTGAGCTACCGCCCCGAAGTCTGACGACTGCAACAAAATAACACAGGCCTGCGCCTTGTCGTCACAGCGCATCCTCCGGCCCTGGCCACATCTGCCGGACTCATGTCCTGACGGGCCGTCGCCCAACCGCGTCGGAGGGCATGCCACAGTGAGGCTGCTGTGTGGGAAGGCCAGCGAGTTTCTCAGCCTTGAGGGCCGAGCTTCGTGTTTGGCGGCGCTCTCCAAGCTTCGCGTTTGACGGCGCCCTCCCGTTCAGCAGCAAGCTCGGACGGCAAGCACGAGTCTCAACACGGGGCCGCGCCGCACAGTTCGAGCTTCCACAACGCGCCGTTTGCACCGCGACTGGCGAGCACGAGCCAGCTCCTCTGCGGCCAGTATTGGATGGTCAAGAACTCCTGATCCATCTCGGCTACGGTTTCCCACACCGCCAGATCCCGGGTGAGCAGGATCCGCCCATCGCTCGAAAGAGCGTAAAGATAGGCGCCCGCCACCGTGGCCCAGTTTGGGCTCGTTTCGCCTGTGGTGAACGGTAGCTCGCGCTGCAACACATCCCCCGGCCCTGTCACGACGTGGAGCCTGCGACGAGTGGAGTCCACCGCGATGAGCGCATCGCCAAAGGACACCAAGCGGTGATGACAGGCAACCCGCTCGTCGGGTAGCACGGGCATCCAGGCGGTTCCGACCTCCGGTTGCGCCACGAGCGTACACGAGTTTCGACTCTCGGCGCTCGTTGCGTAAAGCCGACCCCGGTGCCCCAGAACATCGTACGTGCGATAGTCCCCGACACCGTCATCGTCGTTGGCGAGTCGCGCCCAGTGCGCACCCAGATCTACGGTCCGCCAGATCTCGCCGACTGAGCCTGTGAAGTCGCCGCGGTGCGAGCTGGCGGCGACGTAGACCGCATTATCGGCTGCGTCGTGCCAGACACCCCAGGCATGGAGCACATTGGGAAGGTTGCGCCATTTCGTCAGTCCAGCGGAGGCCGCGTAGGTGTAGAAGTTGCCGGCTTCCCACCCATCCGGGCAGCATGGATCCACACCGGGTATGAGCAGCATCCCTTGACCAGTCGCCATGTCGAGCATGCCTTGCTCGTGCAGCGGCGCCACCGGCCGGATGCCCTCATCGTCGAACGCGGCCAGCAGCGCGCCGTTGGCGGCCGCCGGTAAACCCGCGCCGAATCCCAGATACAGCGTGCCCGCCAGCGGTAGCATCGTGTACACGCCGAAATCGGCGGGAACTGGGTCGAAGCCGGTGTGTTCGGCAAACCAGGAAGCATAGGGAAATCCGGGGGCAAGCTCTTCCAGCTCCGGTGGCACGACGTCCTGCGCCGTCTCGCAGCGCAGCACGAGAGCGGACGCGACCAGAACGATCGCTATCCGTCTCACGCGACCGCGATTGCTCTTTAGCATCAACGTGGACATTTCGAGAATGATGCGACCAGGTGCCGAGCCTGGCCAAATCCCTCCGCTCGCATGCACACAATATGCACCGTCGAGCATCGCACGATCATCACCCCTTCCCCGCGCGTCGCTTTCGCGCTGCGGGACCGTGATAGCGAGTATCAACGTACCGAGGCGCGGCGGAACCGTTGGTGGGTAGTGTCGGAGATGTGACTCCGCGCGCGCAGGGGACAGCCCGCACGTAGGACACGAGTGAGTTGCGATCGACCAACGGACAACGCTGGTCGGAACGCAGAAACTCCTCCGCTATTGGGACCGGGGGCACCTCACGGTGACGTGCCTTCGTGCGTCTGGCGCGGAACCGCCGCCTAGAACACCGTGCTGCCGCTGCCCGGATCGCCCACACCCGGAATGGGACTGCCGGTCTGCAGCGTAAGATCGGTGAGCCGCGGCAGCTCTTGCAGCTCCGGGGGCACCCACGGGCGCCGGATCCGGCGTCCGGGATCAGCGTGGCCGCCAGTCGCGCTTTGCGGTCCTTGATGCTCCGAGTCCATCATAGTCCTCCCAGTGATTTACGACGCGTCCCGTGCCTCATCGTGTCCCGTGTCGGATCCGCCCGCCGAGGCCCACGGCGAAGGCGTCCGTCGCCGAGCTAGCCCAGACTGCATTGAGGGAAGCCGTGGTCCCACCGGTCTGGGCGCTCCAACTCGAGCCATCATAGTGCAGGACGGTGCCGCCGTTGCCCACGGCGAAGACATCCGTGCCCGCGCTGCCCCACACGCCGTACAGCTGCTGTGTGGTCCCGCTGGTCTGCGCGCTCCAGGCGGACCCGTTGTAATGCAGGATCGTGCCGCCGGCCCCAACGGCGAACACGTCCGTCGCCGAGCTGGCCCAGACTGCATTGAGGGCAGTCACGGTCCCACTGGTCTGGGCACTCCAGCTCGAGCCATCATAGTGCAGGATCGTCCCACTGCCCCCCACCGCGAAGACATCGGACGACGAACTGCCCCCCACGCCCAACAGGATTTGCGTGGTGCCGCTCGTCTGGGCGCTCCAGGCGGACCCGTCGTAATGCAGGATCGTGCCGCCGGCCCCAGCGGCGAACACGTCCGTCCCCGAGCTGCCCCAGGTGGCCCGCAGGTACTCTGTGGTGCCGCTGGTCTGGGCGCTCCAGGCGGACCCGCTGTAATGCAGGATCGTGCCGCCGTCCCCAACGGCGAACACGTCCGTCGCCGAGCTGCCCCAGACGCCCTGGAGCCACACCGCCGTCCCGCTGGTCTGGGCGCTCCAACCCGAGCCGTCGTAGCTCACGATGGCGCCGGTTGCGCCCACGGCAAACACGTCCGCAGCGGAGCTGCCCCAGACTCCAAAGAGGTGGTCGTTCGTCCCGCTGGTCTGGGTGCTCCATCCCAACCCGTCGTTGTGCAGGATGGTGGCCCCCTCGCCCACGGCGAAGACGTCCGTCGCCGAGCTGCCCCAGACGCGCCACAGACTCGGGGTCCCGCTGGTCTGGGCGCTCCAACTCGAACCGTCGTAGTGCAGGATCGTGCCTGCCTCGCCCACGGCGTAGACGTCGGTGGCTGAGGTGCCCCAGACGCCCCACAGGAACTCCGTGGTCCCGCTGGTCTGGGCGCTCCAACTCGAGCCGTCGTAGTGCAGGATGGTGCCGTCGACGCCCACGGCGAACACGTCCGTCGCCGAGCTACCCCAGACGCCAAGGAGGTGTTGCGTGGTTCCGCTGGTCTGGGCGCTCCAACTCGAGCCGTCGTAGTGCCGAATGGTGCCGATAAAACCCACCGAGAAGACGTCCGTCGCCGCGCTGCCCCAGACATCCCGCAGACGTGACGTGGCGTTGCTGGTCTGGGTGCTCCAGCTCGAGCCGTCGTAGTGCACGATGGTGCCGCCTTCGCCCACGGCGAAGACGTCCGTCCCCGAGCTGCCCCAGGTGGCCCGCAGGAACTGCGTAGTCCCGCTGGTCTGCGGGCTCCAGGCCGAGCCGTCGTAATGCAGAATAGTGCCACCGCTACCCACAGCGAACACATCCGTTCCCGAAGCGCCCCAGACGCCCCGCATCGACGCGCTGGTGGCGCCGCCCCAGCCCCCCCAACGCAACACACTCTGCTCGTCCGGCAGCTCGGCGTTCACGTACACCGTGAACTCGAACCGCCCCACCGTCGGCGGCACACTCCACTGCCACGTCTTCGCGGCCGACGTGGCCCCCGTCGCCAACTGCTCGGCATACTCGAAGTACAGCTGACTCGACCCGGTGAACGTCCCCGTTCCATCCGCGTTGGCCACCGTCACCGTCCCGGTCCCGCTGGTGACCGTGGGCCCGGTGTGGAAGAACACTTTGATGCCGCTCACCGTCGTGCCATCCGGCGTCCCCAGCGGTTGCGCCACCATATTCTGCACCGTCACGTCCGCCTGAAAGACTTGAGTGCCGCCGTCGTACGCCACGTTGGCCGACGCCAGCCGGACGTAGATCCCCTGGCCCCCGAGGGTCACGGCCAGTGCGAGCCCCGGCGCCGCCTCGGGGACGCCGGTCCCGCACGCCAGCGTGCCAGCGGTGACATCCGCCTGGCAGCGCAGCAGGGCGGCCTCCGGGACATCCAGCGGCGCGGTAGGCAGCTCGGTGGGCACGTCGCAGGCGAGGGTGAGCCCAGCGGCGCACAGGGACGGGAGCAACCACGACTTCCGCTTCGGCATGACGATACCTCTCACTCGGGGCGGGGAGGGCTACCGACGGGAATGGTTTTTGTCTGTGTTCGCTTTAATACGATGCGGGACGTTTCCTGACAAGAGTGGTAGCAATACCACAATCGAAGTGAAATTCTCGGGTAGCCTCTCACGATTTGAGAGTTGTTCAGTTGCTGTTGACGTGTTGTTGAGAGTAGCGCACTACCGTCACGCATCCTTCACTAGAGGCCGCGAAGGACCACGTCTGCTTGGTCTGCAGCGGGCGGTCGATACGAGTGCGCGTATTCCGTTCAGTCCAGGATGTCGATTTCAAGAGGATCAAGATGGAGCGTCACCGCATCACCGTATGTGATACCGTCAAGCCAGGACGTGATCACTTCGATGATGTTGGGGGCTTGCCAGTGGGCGGGCTTTGTGTCGGGATGAGGGTAGTACACCCAACCGTCACACAGTCGATCTCGAACGCCAACCTGACACCGCGAAAACGAGAAATCCTCGGGGAGGTTAGGCAGAAACCACCGAACCTGCTCGAACCGATACGCCGGGTTCTTCATCACGAATCTACGCGCTGCGATCTCGACGTTGAGGGTCGCAGGATAGAAGCGCGAAAGGTCGAGACCTCGGACCTGGAAGTGCGGTACCTGCAGCGCAATCGACCCCGCAGGATACGGACTACGTTCGGCCTGACCCGAGGCGACGCGATGCCCTTCCACCACGCGGCCCGACACCGCGATCAGCGTCGTCTTGGAACGGCTCTCCTCAGGTTGCAGCACTGACTCCGAGTTTCAACCCGTTGGCACGAAACCACAAACTAACGGGTTCGGCCAACGAGACGTGACACCCTACGCTTCCTCACCACGCGATCCCGTAGTCCTCCCCGTAGTTGCTCGAGCCGCCCCAGAAGCTGCCGTGCGCCCAATCGAAGTAAATCGCGTTGATAGGCCCCGACGTGAACGGGCGGAAGTCCAAACGGTATCCCATCGCGCGCAACTCCTTGCGCACCCAAGGTGGCACCGACTCGTTCAGCGTGAGCCGCCCCGGCTGCTTTCCGTGCTCCCCAAAGGAGTCATGCAGCTGGTAGCTCGCGATGTTCGGTGCCTCAGCCGCCTCCTGCACGTTCATGCCAAACTCGACCACGTTGAGGAAGAACTGCAGCAGGTTCTGGTCTTGGGTATCGCCTCCCTGCACCGCAAACGACAAATACGGCCTGCCGTCTCGCAGCGCCATTCCCGGCGTGAGCGTTGCCCGGGGTCGTTTGCCCGGCTCGACCACATTGAACGGGTTTTCCGCGGGATCCAGGACGAAGCTCTGCATTCGCTGACTCAACCCGACACCGGTCCGGCCGGCGATGACCGCGGGAATCCACCCGCCGCTGGGCGTGACCGACACGACCCACCCCTCCTTGTCGGCAGCCTGAATCGACGTCGTGCCAAGGTAGAACGACTCCATCCAGTCGTCGGTCTCCAGTGCGGCTTCCGTGGTCGTCGCCGCCTCCCGCGGGGGCCAGTTGCGGAGGTACTCGAGGTACGGGTTCTGCAACCCCATGTGTGGGTAGGGGTCACCCGGCTTCACGTCGGGGACGTTCCGCTCCCAGTCGATTCGTTGCGCCCGTGCCTGGGCGTATTCCTTTGAAAGCAGTCCGCTGATCGGCTCCTCCGGTGGGAAGTAGGGATCGCCGTAGTAGAAATCACGGTCTGCAAATGCGAGGTTCATTGCCTGGTAGAGCGCGTGAACATAGCGAGCGCTGTTGTACCCCATCGCCGCGAGATCGAAGTTCTCGAGGATGTTCAACGCCTGGAGCATCACAGGTCCCTGTACCCAGTGGGTCAACTTGTAGACCTCGATGCCTTTGTAGGTGGTGCTCACGGGTTCCTCGACGTACACCTGCCAGTTCGCCAAGTCCTCCAACGTGATGAGCGCACCCTCTTCCCGCGCACCCCGGACAAACTCCCGCGCGATGTCGCCCTTGTAGAAGCGGTCGTTCGCAGCGTAGATGGCCTCTTTGCGACTCTTCCCCGCAGCCAGCGCTTCCCGTTCGGCCTCGACGAGCTTTCGCAAGGTCACCGCGAGATCCGACTGCACGAAGATCTCACCCGGGTACGGAGCTTCCCGATCCTCACCCTGGTGCGTTAGATGCACCTCACGTGAGTACTGCCAGTTCCGAATCCGTTCCTTCTGCCGCTCAATGGTGTTCGCAGTCTGTGCCTCGATCGGATAGCCGTCCGCCATCTGGATGGCTGGTTCCAGCACCTCGGCCAGACTCAACGTCCCCCACTCCGCGAGCATGGTCATGAGCCCCCCAGGCGTTCCCGGGGTGACCGCGGCGAGCGGGCCGTAGCGAGGCGGATACCACATGTCCTGCGCACGGAAGAACTCAGGGGTCGCGCCCGCAGGAGCGACGCCAAGTGCGTTGATGCCGATGACGCGACGGGTGTTCGGATCGTAGATCAGGGCCTGGGTCTCGCCGCCCCAACTCAACACGTCCCACATCGTCGCCGTCGCCGCGAGCATCGCGCACGCCGCGTCCACCGCGTTGCCGCCCCGGTGGAACATCCGCGCACCGGCAGTGGCACCGAGGGGCTTCCCGGTGATCGCCACCCAGTGGCGACCATGGAGTACCGGCTTTGCGGTGCGTTGGGCAAGCATGGATTGGGGCGCTGTGAGCAAGATGGCGAAGAGTATCACGGATCTCGAACGAGCGACAGACCTCGTAGTGAGGCGCATGGCTCTCCTCCTGAAACGCCGAGCATGGAACGCGGCAACCGTTGCCGCAAAGCTATCGATCCGATCGGGTGACCGCATCTGCTCTCGCAAACGAGAGCGCCCCGGGGTGAACCTCCCGGGGCGCTGGGCTCGGCGGGGCACGCAGCGAGCTACCGTTGGATCTCGTCGAATCGGGAGCCCGGTCCGCCACCGCCGTGCAATCGCTCAACGCGGAGCACCCGGCTCATCGTGGAGTCACCGACCGTGATGCTCACGAGATAGTCGCCCGTCTCCGCCACCGGAGCAGGACCCCGATTCCCCGCGAAGCTGAATCCCCGACCAAGTGCGCGGCGCACCGCCGAGGATATCTCGCGCATCGTGTCCTGATCGGGCATCATGCCCTCACCCTGCACCCGCTGCGGCGCCTGTTCTTCTGCCTCGGCCGCCGCGCGTCGTCGCGCACGGGTCGCCCGTGACTCGCCGGGCCGTTCAACAAAACGACCACGTTGTGTTTGCCCCCGGGCGAATCGGCGGAACAGTTCCTGGGTGGTGCCGCTTAGATACCGCTGTTTCACGCGGTCGAGCATCCGCGCGTCCATCCCCGCCTCGGCCAGAGAGTCGAACACGGCGTCCAACTTCCGCGCTCCGATGATGCTGTCGCGACGCCCAGCGGGAGACAGCTCCGGCGCGGGCGGCCGCTCGCCTTGGAAATTCCACGTCACACGGTGGATCCCTGGGCCGCCGGAACCTTGCAGCGTCCGGACCGTGTCGCCCGTGACATCGGTGATCACGATGTCGACCTGCGAGCGCGGCTCCCCACTCGTCAGACGATACACGATCTCAGCGCCGTACGACGGGCTACTCCCCCGGAAGGCCTTGTGACCCGGCGATCCTCCGCCGACGCGCGGTTCCCCAAACTGGTACGCCGTCCGCGGCTCAAACAGATGCGCATCGGCGGCCAACACCGCGTCCGTCAGCTGTTCCAGCGGCGCGATGTCCACGATCCAGATCGACCGGCCATGCGTGCCGGCAATCAACTCCCGATCGCGCGGGTGAATCTGCAGATCGTGCACCGGCACCGTCGGGAGACCGGTCATGAATTGCTGCCAGGTGGCGCCGCGATCGCGCGACACATACACACCCACGTCCGTACCCACGAACAAGAGGTCCGGATTGTGAGGATCCTCTCGCACGACGTGCAGGAAGTCCGGTGCTCCCCTTGGCAGGTTGTTGACGATCGACTGGAACGTTTGCCCGTAGTCGTTCGTCACGTACAGGTGGGGCTTCAAGTCATCGCTTCGATGACGGTCAAACGCGACATAGAACCGGCTCGTGTCGTGGTGCGAGGGCTCGATCCTGACCACATAGCTGCGCTCCGGAAGGCCGGGAAACCGATTGCTCAGCTCCTCCCAGTCCCCACCGTCGTTCCGCGTGAGCCAGACTCTCCCGTCGTCCGTCCCCACGTAGAGCAACCCCGGGCGGATGGGTGACTCGGCCAAGGCGACGATCGTGCAGTAGGTCTCGGCACCCGTGTTGTCCGGAGTGATCCCACCGGTCTCCCGGGTGGACACGCGGATCTTGTCCTGATCGTTCGTCGTCAGATCAGGCGAGATCGGGTACAAGTCGTCACCCCGGTTGCTCGACCTGAGCACGCGATTGGCGCCGGTGTAGAACACCGCGGAGTTATGCTGCGAGATCAGAAACGGCGTATTCCAGTTCCATCGAAGACCCAGCGCAATGGAATCGGCTCGCTGCCGCTGGCGGAGGTCGTCGATGCGTCGCCGGAGTTGTCCTCGTGGCTGCTGGGTCGTATCTGGCCAGTCGATGATGATCGAGTCCTCGAACACCATGTAGCGGTCACGCCAGCTCGGTTTCTGGAGACTGGTCCGCTCGCCGGTGGCAAGATTGATCCGGGACATGTTGCCGCGCTGCGACTCCGCGTAGACGAGGGAGTGGTCATTCGGATCCTGCTGTGTGTAGAAGCCGTCGCCGCCGTTGATGTTGAACCACATCGCGTTCGTGATGCTCCCCTGCGTCCGCCGGCTGGGGCCACACCAGGAGCCGTTGTCCTGCAATCCCCCGCACACCCGGTACGGGATGTCCATGTTGTAACTGACTTCGTAGAACTGCCCAAGGGGCAAGATGTTCATGAAATCGTAGTTCCCTCCGCGGTCCCAGGTCTGCGCGATTCCACCATCATTCCCTACGATGAAATGCTCGGGATCGTTCGGATCGATCCACATCGCGTGATGATCGACATGAATGCCCACCGTCGCGTTTCTGGCATTCCGGCCGCCTTCATCGGAGAACTTGACCGGGGTAGATGACCAGTAGACCCGGTCCGGGTCCTTGGGATCGACCCGCACCTGCGAGTAGTAGAATGGTCGAGTGTTGCTGTCGTCCGTCTTCTCCCACGTGTTCCCGCCATCCGCCGACCGATACAGACCGGATGGGCGAGACGTATGCCCTCTGCCGGTGTCCGCTTCCACGATCGCGTACATGATCTCGGGGTTACTGCGTGCGATGGCGATCCCGATTCGACCCAGCGTGGTCTCAGGGAACCCACCGCCCTCTACCTTCGCCCACGTCTCCCCTCCGTCCGTCGTCTTCCACAGCGCGCTTCCGGGACCACCACTCTTCAGGAAGTAGGGACCCCGCACGCGTTCCCAGCTCGACGCAAACAGGATATCGGGATTCGCGGGATGCATCGCGATGTCGACAAAGCCCGCCTCGTCGCTGACGAACTTGATCAGCCCCCAGGTTTCACCGCCGTCCTTGGTGCGATACAGACCACGCTCGCGGTTCGGACCCCAGATCCGGCCCAGTGCAGCCACGTACACCAGATCCGGGTTCGTGGGGTGAACGACAATGCGCGCGATCACCTGGGTCTCGATGAGGCCCTTCAGGGTCCAGGTGAGACCCCCATCGGTCGATTTGTAGATCCCACCGCCAGGGGAAATCGAATTGCGGGAGTCTTCCTCCCCCGTTCCCGCCCACACCACCATCGTATCACTGGGTGCGATCGCGATGTCGCCCATGGATATCACACGCTCGTGGTCGAACACGGGTCGGAACGTGGTACCTGCATTGGTGGTCTTCCAGATTCCTCCCGCCGCCGTGGCGACAAAGAACGTCTTCGAAGGGCTGGGGATTCCCTCGACGTCCGTGACCCGACCCCCCATGTTTGCGGGTCCAATGGAGCGCCAGCGGAACGCGGCAAGCGCCGCTGAATCCAGGGTCTGCGCGACCAGCGTGGAGCTTACCGTGGCACTCACCGCCAGCAGCAGGGACGCCGTCAACCACACATCTCTCACCTTCATTGTGTCTCTCTCCGAGGGGCTCGGGTTCCAACCGACGGTACGCGACGGCTTCACCAGCTGTCGATCACAGCCGAATTTGCGTCGCAGGCTACCGAATCCGCCAGTCACCGCAAAACGACTGGCCCCCGTGGGCGGATCATGGTATCCTTGGCGGCAATGCCCTCCCATGAACAACCATGGAAGTTCGGCAACTCGCCTGAGCGCCGCCGCAGTCTGGATCGTCGCCTCGGCGAGCGGCGCTCTGGGATGGCAGCGGTCACGCCCGATCGCAGACGGGGCAAGGACCGCCGCCGATCACTCGACCGCAGGGAGGGTCCCGAGGGGCACGTGCGCAATGCCCTCCAAATGCTGAGCGGCATCGTATCGGGTGAACTCTCCGAGGTCGAGGCCCAGGTCGCGCTAAGCGGGGTCATCGACCGGCTCTGGCGTGCAGCCGGCGAGATCGCGCGCCTACGACGGGCCAGGTTGGAACTCGGCGCCATGCTGCGCCGGCAACTGACGCGGCGACCTCCCCCCGATCGAGAATCCCACGACTAGCACTCACCCCAGCAGCGAAATCACCATGCGTCAGACACTGCTCGCACTCGGACTCGGGTGTCTCGCCGGAACATCGTTGCCCGCCCAGACCCATGACTCCGACACCCAGGCGGCGCAACCCTCATCGTTCTTTGAGGAGTTATCGTACCGCATGATCGGTCCGACGCGCGGCGGTCGCGTCACCGCGGTGGCGGGCCATGTCGATCAGCCGAGCACGTTCTACATGGGCGCGACCGGCGGCGGGGTCTGGAAGACCACCGACTACGGCCGGACGTGGCGCAACATGTCGGACGGGTACTTCGAGACGGGATCCATCGGGGCCATTCGGGTGGCGGACAGCGACCCCAACGTCGTCTGGGTCGGAACGGGCTCGGACGGACTGCGCAGCAACGTCATCACCGGACGCGGTGTCTACCGATCCACCGACGGCGGGACGACGTGGACCTTCGCCGGGCTTCGTGAGACCGGGCAGATCGGCGCCGTGCTCGTGCACCCGACGAACCCCGCGGTGGCTTACGTCGCAGCGATTGGCAACGCGTTCGGCCCGAGCCGTGATCGGGGCGTCTATCGGACGCGGAACGCCGGGGAGGTATGGGAGCACATTCTCTTCATCTCGGATTCGACGGGTGCCGTCGATCTGGAGTTTGCGCCGGACAATCCGGCGGAGATCTACGCGTCGGTGTGGCGTGCCGAACGAAAGCCCTGGACCATCATCTCCGGCGCGTTGGAGGGCGGCGTCTACAAGTCTGACGACGCGGGTGACTCGTGGCGCAAGCTCACGAACGGGCTGCCGACCGGGTTGGTCGGAAAGAGCGACCTCGCCGTCTCAGCGGCCGATCCGAACCGGCTGTACGTCCTGATCGAGGCCGACCGCGAGCCCGGTCTGTACCGATCCGACGACCGTGGCCTCACGTTTCGCCTCGTCGGCAATGAACGCGGCATCCTGAACCGACCGTTCTATTACACGAACGTGGACGCGGATCCCACGAACGCGGACATCGTCTACATCAGCGCTGAAGGGTTCTTCCAGTCGGCAGACGGCGGCGTCACCTTCACGCGAAGGTCCACACCGCACGGGGATAACCACGACCTCTGGATCAACCCCGGAAACCCGGACGTCTTCATCCAATCCAACGACGGTGGAGCCAATGTGACGCTCGATGGAGGCCGCACTTGGTCGAGCCAACACAACCAGCCGACGGCGGAGCTATACCAGGTCGATGTCGACGACCAGTTCCCCTATTGGGTGTATGCCGGCCAGCAGGACAACTCCACGATCGCCGTTCCGAGTCGGCCGCCGCACGCCGCTCCCGGAGGTGGACTTGCATACTGGCGCTCCGTTGGCGGCTGTGAGACGGGGCCCGCCGTACCGAAGCCGGGCGATCCCAACATCGTGTACGCGAACTGCAAGGGCCGGTTCGGGCGGTACAACAAGACGACCGGTCAGGAAAAGCAGTACTACGTGGGTGCGCAAAACCTGTACGGACACAACCCGCGTGACCTGAAGTACCGGTTCCAGCGTGTGTCCCCCATCGAGGTCTCACCCCATGACCCAGACGTGGTCTTTCACGCGTCGCAGTTTCTGCACGTGACGCGCGATGACGGCGTCACATGGGAGACGATCTCACCGGATCTCACCGCGTTTGAGCCGGACAAACAGGTGGTGTCCGGCGCTCCAATCACACGGGACATCACGGGGGAGGAGTTCTACTCGACGATCTACGCGGTCGAGGAGTCGCCGCTCGAGCAAGGGGTCATCTGGGTCGGGGCGAACGACGGGCCTGTTCACCTCACTCGGGACGGCGGCCGGACGTGGACCGAGATCACCCCGGCGGGACTACCTCCCGGTGGTCGGGTACAGCACATCGACCCCTCCCCACACCATCCGGCAAAGGCGTACGTCGCCATACTCCGCTATCTCCTGGATGACTGGCAGCCCTACCTCTACCGCACCGCGGACTACGGAGCCAGCTGGACGAGACTCACCACCGGCTCGAACGGCATTCCCGCCAACGTTCCCACACGGGTCGTCCGCGAAGACCCGGACCGCGAGGGACTGCTCTATGCAGGCACGGAATTCGGGATGTACGTCTCGTTCGACGACGGCCGTCAGTGGCATCCGTTCCAGCAGAACCTGCCCGTCACTCCCGTGACGGACATCAAGGTGCACCGCCAAGATCTCGTGCTCTCGACCATGGGGCGCTCGTTTTGGATCCTCGACAACGTGACGCCGCTCCACGAGCTGAGCGCCGAACTCGCCAGTGAGCCGGTACACCTGTTCACGCCCCGCACGGCGTACCGCATGCGCTCCATCGGCTCACGGCAGTCATCCGGCGGCCTGCCGTATCCGCCATCCGGGGCAACGATCGATTACTACCTGGCGGAACCGGCGGGCACGATGGCCCTCGAGATCGTGGATGGCTCCGGCCGCGTCATTCAGTCGTTCTCCAGCGAGGATGACCGGGCACCCGACACGCCGGACCTGCCGAGTCCACGTACCCCGCGCGCACCACAGCGCCTCCGCGCAAGCGCAGGCATGCACCGATTCACTTGGAATCTCAGAGTGCCGGGCGCCTGGGATTCCCGCACGCAGCGTGCCGGACGCAACGGTCCGCTCGTGCCGCCCGGCACCTACGAAGTTCGTCTCACGGCCGGAAACTGGAGTGACACCCGCACGCTCACCGTTCGCATTGATCCGCGAGTTGCGGCGGACGGTGTCACCGAGAGCGATTTGGTCGAGCAGTACGGCTTGCGCCTGGACGTGCAGCGGGCCATCGGCGAGGCACGCCAGCTCCTCGCCCGGGTGCGAGCACTCCGAGCTCGACTGGGGCGCGGCGGCGGCGGCGCTCGTAACGAACTGGCGGCGCTCGAGTCAGCGCTCGCCACGGACTCGATTCGCTACTCCCAACCGATGCTCGTTGATCAACTCGAGTATCTGGACGGCATGATTTCGCGCGCGGACCAGAAGGTCGGGCGCGACGCGTTCACCCGGTTCGACGAACTCCGGGACGAACTCGACAGAGTCATCGAGCGGGTGCGTGGAGTGAACATCGACACGCGTGAATAGCGCCGAGGCTCACCGCCACCCTATGACACCAACCCGAACGAGATCCTCGATGTAGTGGGCCACGATCTCACCTCGAACCGGCCCGAACTCGGCACTCAGGGCATCCCGGATCTGCGCAAGGGTACGTGCCCCGTCGATGAAGTTGACCAGCTCGAATCGCGCGCTTCCGTTGAGGGAAAACTCGGCGGATCGATACCAGGCGGCCGCCTCGGCCGGAAGACGGCTTTCGGGAAGGCCGAAGTCGAGCGGCCCACGGGTCAGTCGAATCGGGACTCTCGAGTCGGTGAACGTGCGGCCGCTCGGTGGAACGCCGGCCGCGCCCGCCGCCGCCTCCAACTGGTCCCGGAGCACGCGTGCCTGACCGTCGAGTTGGCGCTCGACGGTTGCGACGCGCTCTCTGACGATTTGTTCGTCGTTGAAGTGCAGGATCGACCGCACGGTCTCGCGCTCCCACTCGAGCGTGTGATCGAGAAGGTTCGTGGCTTCGAACCAGGCTGAGGCGCGGTCACCCCGCCTCATGTGCCGACGCGCGCGCCGGGCCGCGTCGCCCAGTCGCTGGGCGGCACTGGCTGCCACGAGGTAGGCCAGGTCGACAGCCTCTTCGCCGGTCAGGTCCGACAGGTAGAGCACGGCCCCCGTCGCAATGATCTCCGCCCGCTCCAACTCCACCGGGTCGACCTTGTCCGGTGTGTCTTCCGAGGTGTGATGGGTGTAGTCCGGCGAGTGACCGAACATCATCCCCGGCACCTGCCGATCGATGAACATCATGTGATCACTGCCGCCGCTGTACGGCGTCACCCGATAGTTGAACTGGGACAGACTGCCGCGAGGCGACCGCACGTTCATGCGATCGACCATCGCTGCCATGTTCTCGACGACGTCATTGAGCGCCGACGGGATCGATGGTGGCGTCCGCGTCATGATCATTGTCGAGTGCAGCAACTCGGGGTGCTCACCCACCATGTCCATGTTGATGTTCGCCAGATAGGTGCCCGCGAGGCCCGGGCCCTTGAGCTCCGGATGCGCATCGATGTAGGCCATGGATCCGTACCACTCCGGAATCCACAGGAACCGGATCGAGCGCTTGGGTGGTGGCAACCGTCCCTCCTCAATGAGGTGCTTCAACGTTCGCGCGATGTCCAGCAGCGCTGCCGAACCGCTGGCATTGTCGTTGGCGGACTCTTTGGGGTGGTCGAGGTGGGCACTGAGCACCAGCTCTTCATCCGGGTGCGCCGATCCTTCGATCCGGGCCACGACCACATCCATGAAGTACGGCTCGAGACCAATACCCGAGACCGTCCCGCGCACCACGACCTGCCGCCCTGCGAGCAGCATGTCTCGGAGTCGCTCACCCTGCCGGTTGGTCAGGTTGAAGCCGAACGTGACGCGGCTGAGTTCCTCGGTCTGCGGCCACATGCCGGTGTACTGCAGCATATCGGGGAACTCGCGGGCCCGGTCATCGGCGAGGTAGCAGACGACACCGGCCGCACCGTACTTCAAGACCGCAAGCCGATGCACGCTTCCACCATAGCCGGTGGCGAGCACGAACTTCCCCGCGACGTCCCTTCCTTGATAATCTGCGTCACGCAGCCCCGAGCCGACCCACACCAGTTCCGCCGTGACATCTCCGGGATTCGAGTAGGTGATGAGACTCATGGCGATCTCGGGATAGCCGACGAGCCGCTCATCGAACGGTTCCACGACCCGCAGTTCCGCCGCTTCGATGTCCCACCCCGACGGCGACTGCCAGGTCTGATACGCGATCGTGCCGTCAGAGGGAAACGACTCGATGTACGCCGCCTGGTCCGAGTACCCAAAGGATCGGAGCTGGTCGCGTACGTAGTGCGCGGCGTCGCGGTAGCCACGGGAACCCTGGATGCGATGGTGACGAGTGATGGCGATCACGTGGTCCTTGGCCGCCTCACCACTCAACACCTCATGGATGACGTCTCGGCGCTCCGCATCGAGGAGTGGGAGATGCCCCTGCGCGGATAGGACCGACGTGGCCGCCGCGAGCATCACGGACGCCAGGAGTGCGCGCTTCATGGTCTGGTTCCTCTTCGGAGTTGTCTGAGAAAGAATACGGCGGGGATGCGCGCTCGGCGAACACGCGGTCACCACGTCCAATGCGCAGCTCGACCACGAGCTCGCAGAGTGGAGGTGATGCGAGTGGTGAGCCTATTGCTTCCCGATGGCACACGATCGAATGCAGCTGAGGATGGACGGCACCTTGGGCTCGGTGATGCGATAAAAGACGTGCGCGCCCTCGCGGCGATTGTCCACGACCCCTCGCGCGCGAAGGGTCGCCAGCTGCTGTGATACCCCCGCCTGCGTCGCCCCCGCATATTCCTGCAGCTCCGACACCGTCTTCTCACCAGCCTCCAGGGCCTCGAGCAAACGGAGCCGCAACGGATGCCCGAGCACCTTGATCACCTCGGCAGCTTCAGCAAGAACACTGTCAGCGATGGTGGCTGGACCGGCCATGGCAGAACCCCCTCGAGCGTGCGGGTTGAGTGCGTCGGAGAAGTTGCAAGTATTGCAATATTGCATTATAACTGTATCCACGCAACCCTCGGGAGTGGTCCCTGACGAGTTTCCAGGCGCACGTCTTCCGGAAAGGCGGGCCCACGGTTGGCGACCTGGTCGCGGGCCTCAGCGTGGCGCTCGTTCTCATCCCGCAATCGTTGGCGTATGCCGAGCTGGCGGGGCTTCCTCCCTACCACGGGCTGTATGCCGCCATGCTCCCGCCTATTGCCGCCGCGTTCTTCGCGTCGTCGCCCTACCTGCAGACCGGTCCCGTCGCGATGACGAGCTTGCTGACGTTCGGGGCACTCGCCCCGCTGGCCACGCCGGCGAGCGGTGACTTTGTCGCGTTAGCCGCACTGCTGGCAATCGTCGTCGGGCTGGCGCGCCTGGTATTGGGCATGATGCGCGTCGGATGGGTGGCATATCTGATGTCCCATCCCGTGCTCACCGGCTTCACGAGCGCCGCCGCGATCCTGGTCATCGCGTCTCAACTGCCAACCGCCCTTGGCGTGTCCCCCGCGGATGGTTCTGTGCTCGGCGGTGCCTGGTGGACCGTTGTGCACCCCGGCGCGTGGGATGGTGCGTCCGTCATACTTTCGGCGTTGACCGTCGCGCTGGTCCTCGGAGGCCGGCGAGTGCACGCGCTGCTGCCGGGCGTGCTGGTCGCCGTGGTGATCGGCGTGGTCTTCAGCCTCCTCACCGACTACGGTGGACCCACGCTGGGCGCCGTTCCAACCGGCCTGCCGCCATTCTCGATCGGCCACTCTTGGCAGGCAGTTCCCCAGCTCCTGCTTCCTGGCCTCGTGATCGCGCTCGTTGGTTTCGCCGAGGCGGCGGCGATTTCCAGTACGTTTGCCGCCCAGGATCGTGCGCCGTGGAATCCAAGTCGGGAGTTTGTGAGTCAGGGGATGGCCAATCTCGCCTCCGGAATCTCGGGTGGCTTTCCGGTCGGCGGATCCTTCTCCCGCAGCTCGGTCGCCCGGATGGCCGGAGGCACGTCACGGTGGACCGGCGCGATCGCCGGGCTGCTCGTGTTGGCGTTCCTCCCGATCGCCGGTGTGATATCCGTCCTCCCCCTGGCGATCCTGGGGGCGATTGTCATCGCGGCAGTCGTCAAGCTGGTGGCGTTGCGGCCGCTCCTCCGACTCTTCGGGCACTCCTACCCTCAAGCGATCATTGCCTGGTCGACGTTTGCGCTGACCCTGGCGCTCGCGCCCCGCATCGACCGCGCCATACTCGTCGGTGTCGGTCTGGCAGTGGCCGTTCACCTCTGGCGAGAGCTGCCGCTCCGCGTACATACGGACTTCCGCGATGGCGTGCTCAGAATCGAGCCCGAGGGAGTGCTGTTCTTCGGTTCCTCACCCGGACTCCACGAAGCGCTGCTCAAGGAACTCGCTGCCCACAACACCGCCGACCGGCTGGTGATCGATCTTCGGCGATTGGGACGCATCGACTACACCGGGGCGCTCGCACTCAAGGGCGTAGTGGACGACGCCCAGCAGGCCCAGCTCGAGGTCGCATTCCTCGGTGTGCCTCAACACGCTCGGCGCATCCTCGGACGCGTCTTCGGTGACTCTCCGCTGGGGGAAGATAAGCCGCCTGAAATCGAGCGGCGCGTCTGACGGCGCTGCGATACCACGACGGCTCCGTCCGGGATTCCCCGGACGGAGCCGTCTTCCATCCGTTGGTTACGCCTGGCGGTCAGCGACCGACCTCCCGCAGCACTCCGTATGCCTGGATTCGCAGGGTGCTACCCTCGCGTACCCCGACGGCCCAGACCTTCGCCCCCAAACGACCCAGGAGTTCTTCCGGCGCGCCCACGAGGTCCACCGTGTCTCGGCCCCCGATCAAGAGTTGCTCGCCCCGCCTGAAGACCGTGCCGACGACCGGTATCTCACCGTTTACGGAAAGGATGTCGTACCGGTACACCTCCACGGCCCTGGCTGGCGGCGGAGGCTGATTCGCCGCGGGCGGTCCCCACACGCGCACCTCCGCCCCAATCGCGCGCGCAATCTCGTCGCGGAGCTCGCCCCGCACGGCAACCGACCGTATCTCCGCCCCGGCGCCGCTCTGCAGCACAACCTGGGTGAGGGGGGCCGCACCAACGGAACGCACCGTGCCGGTCGCCACCGTGTCACCGGTCCGCAAGGTCATCGGCACAGGGGCGAGGTCGGTGGGAACCGCGGGGTCGCCAACCGCCGTGTCCGGTGTACTCACGATCATCGCGGCAGCCATACTGTCCACCGGCGGCTGGTCGCCCTGCTCCTGGCCACCCGCGCACGCTGCGAGGAGCCAAGCTCCCGCCACTACGAAGCGACGTCTGTGCATAGCTCCTCCTATTGGACGCGGACAACCCACAGTTGCGGCTTCATAGCCGTCCCGAGCACCATGTCACTGAGATCACGCACGCGGAACGCGTAGCCGGGTCTATTCCCTCCCACGGTGAAGACGCTGTACGCCGTGCTGCCCCCCCGGATTCGATCGGTGTCGGTGAAGTTGACGAGACTTCGAGCGGTCGCGGAGAGTGGAGCGGCCGGGTTCAGACTGTTGAGCACGTTGAAGAGGTTCCAACTGGACATCACCATGCTCGTGTCGGCCGCTGCTACCCTACCATCGACGTAATGCATCGCCGCCCAGCGGGCAAACACCGAGTCGAACTGCACACCCAGCAGAGCCTCCACGTTGGCGACGCCGTTCAGCATGGGGTTCGCGCCGATCCAGTCCTGATGGAGTGCGGTTTCCCCTCCCGGGTAGCTCTGGCCAAAACGGTCCGCGACGTAGCGCTGGAATGACCACGAGGTCCCGTACTGCCAAAAGGCCTTGCACGGCACCGTGCCGTATTGTGTCGGATCGCCGAACAACGTGCAGCGTTCCGGCGCACCAGTCGCCGAATCGCCCTGATACCCGTAGTACCACGCCAATCGATCGAAGATGAATCGATACCACGTGCTCCCAGGAGCATTGAGCGCCGTGGCTGCACCGTACTCCTGACCCGGCATGTTACCGAGGATGCTGTGGCCGACCACTTCTTCGGCGAACGTGGCCTGTCCCTCGGCCTCCCAACTCGTGAGGCCGGTGCTGCTGCCCAGCAACACGATCCTACGGCTCTGCTGGATATTGTGCGTGAACTCGTGTGCGATGAGCGACGGCATCTGGAACAACACCGAGTTCTTGCTGCGACCCGAGGTGCCGGCGTCATTGTTGGGATCCGGCACATGGCCATAGAAGATCTCGCCCTGGTCGCTCGTGGCACACGAGGCCGGGGGAAACAGGTCACCGGAAAACACGAACCCTGCAATCTGACCGCCTAGCAACTTGTTGACCTCCACCGTGAGCACTACGAGCACTCGCTGGTTGGCGTCCAGATCGCTCGGGACGCCGAAGTACGACGTGTCGGCTGCGTAGATGTGCAAGTCGAACGTGTCGCTGTACGCCTGGATCTCCGCGTTGGTCAGGGAGTCCATTGGCGGGTTGTTCACGTCGGTGACAAAGATCCCTGCCGCTCCAACCGTCTTCACCACGGCATCGATCGGGATGGAATCGCAGGGGTTGCCATCGACGTCGGGCACGTGGAGATGCAATGTGTCGCCTACGTTCGGCACGGCCATCGTGGCTCGGGGCGCCGCGGTGGCGAACGCGGTACGCAACTCGGGATGGCGTGCCGGATCGAGATGCTCACGCTCCCAGCTGCGAATACGCTGCTCCGCCTCGTAGTGCGCAATGCGGCGCTGGAGCGCCGTGGCCTCTGACCGCGAAAGCGCGCTCCTCTGATGCGCAGCGGTCACCGGCGCGAACGCTGGCGGCGCGGCACCGGGGGAACCCTGCTCACCGGTCATGCTCACGGCCATGACGATACCTGGGCTCTCCGCGGCCGCTCCGATGCCGACGAGATACTCGTCTCCACCACTCGTAGAGGGCGTGAACTGCAGGCAAAAGTCGGCGGGATCGGTGACCAGTGATAGCTCTCCCAGCGCGAGGTTCAGCACGGTGTTCGATCGCAGCGGGTGACTGCGAGTGTTGGAGTTGGCGCCGCCGACCGTGACCTGCACGTTCACGTCGCGCGCCGGCTTACAGTCGTACGTCGGCACCGTGATCGTGAGCGAGGTCGCCGACGCCATGGTCACCGTCGCCGCCACGCCATCGACCATGACCGTGTTGTTCGCGGGGGTGACGTCAAACCCGGTTCCCGTAAGGGTGGCTGGCACCGTCTCGACGAGGGTGTCGGGCGCGATCCCTGTGAGGGACAGCGTCGACCCGGTGGCGGTGAAGCTGATCGGATCACCCTTGAGACCCGCCGCACTCGCCTGGGCCGTTTGCAGCCCGGCGGTTCCGCCCAGCGTCCACGTGGTCTGCGCGCTACCGTCCGCCCCCGTCGTGGCGTTGGTCGGCGACACCGATCCATCGGTCGTGCTGAAGGCCACGGCTTCGCCGGCCACACCATTGCCGTACTGATCGACGACCTCCACGACCAAGGGATTGGGCAAGGCCGCGCCAACGAGGCCGGTTTGGAGATCGCCCGATACCGTGGCAATCGAATCCGCCGGGTCCGGATCGGCGGTGGCGGTGAATTGGGCCGATCCGGATCCGGCGCTCGGCGTGGCGGTCACCGTGTGGTTCCCGGCCGTCGTGCCGAAGCTCCACTCCGTGGCGACACGGCCGGCCGCGTCGGTCGCCGCGCTCGCGGGCGACACCGATCCTCCGTTGGCCGACGCGGCAAAGCTCACGTTCACACTCCCCATGGTGTTGCCCAAGCGGTCGTTGATCACGACCGCCAGCGAATCGGTCAGCACCGAATTCACCAACCCCGTCTGGGCATCACCCGCCACCTTTTGCACCTGAGCCGGCACCTGCGCCACGGTCACCGTGGCCGTGCCGGAGGCCGATCCCGCCGTCGCGGTCACATCGGCACTTCCATTGTCCACGGCGGTGACCAGTCCGCTGCCGTTCACAGTCGCGACCGCCATGTTCGCCGAGGTCCACGAGACGGCAACACCGGACATCGTGTTCCCGTTCTGATCCCTGACGGTCGGGGTGAGCTGATCCGTCGCGCCGATCGCATCAAGCGACACTGATGTCTTGTTCAGGGTGATGGTCGTCGGCACAGGCGTCGGCGGCTGCGTGCCACCATCGGCGCAGGCCCATCCTGTTATCGCGGTCAGCACAACGGCGAGAAGGAGACGCCGGAGGGGGAGGTCCTGGGTCATCGTGTCACCCTGTTGGGGATGGGTTGGGGAATTGTAGGGACACCCGGCTTCGTAAGCCACCCCAAGCTGCGCCCCCCCCGCGAGACCGCGCCGTGATCCGGAACACGCTCGAAGGAGAAGCGCTTGTCGGCCAGCACCAGCCCGCTATGCTTCAGAACCTTCCTGAAGGAGCCGCCAGGTGTGCCGAATCGTGGTTGTAGCGTCCCTCTCCTCTGCCATCCTCATTGGGAATCTCGGTTGTGGCCGCCCCGACTCGCGGGATAGCAAACCAGCCCCGCCGGAGTCGGCTAGCGTCGACACGGTCGGAGCCGCGGTCCTCGCCGCCCCGCCACCCACCCCCGGTCAGGCAGCGGCAGATTCGGTCCTCACGGGCACGTGGGAGCTGCTCAGCGATCCGAGGCCGCAGAGCCCGACACGGATGCAACTCGCGATCACGATCGATTCCGTCGTGCGTGGTCAGGTCTACGGAGCGTTGACGAGTTACTTCGCGGGGGATGTCGGAGCGGATCCAGCCGTCTTCTCCGATTTTGAGGGGCACGTCGCCGGCGATACGCTCTCGTTGTCGATCCGGCCAGCCAACGAGCCGAGTGCAGGGTTTCGCCTCTTGGGAAAACCCCGTGGAGATACACTGCACCTCGACACCTTCGTGGTCGGCCCGGACACACTGAGCGGCCGCGGGCGGCACTGGATGCTGGTGCGAGCGATGCAGTAGCGAACGGCGACCTTGATTACCGCTCGAGCAGTTGCAGGCTCGACCCCGCCCCTGAGACGAGGTGAAAGTCCGGCGCGGCCAGCTGCTGAAGCGCAAACGAGAACGCCTCGCCCGCCCCCCGGTCCGGAACGCCGACCCGGAAGAGTGGCCCCGCACCAAACGTCCCCGTCACGATCCCTCGCACCTCTCGGTCACTGACACGGGCCACGAACGCCTGGCATCCCGCGCAGGCGGCGGTCACCGTGTCGATGGTCTGTGGTTCGAGTGCCGTGACACGGAACAGGGCGGCCCCAAGCTGCAGTCGCGGCGTGACGAGCTCCACGGTAAGCTCACCAGCTTTGGGACCCGAGTCGCACGTGAGGACCGCGCCCGCCAACAGCGCCACGATGATGAGTCGCATGCCGAGTCGACGTCTCATGGTGCCCCCCTTCGTGCGGCACGCACCACTTCACGCACCGTCTCGGGAGCCACCGGTGCAGCGCCCGTGGCAACCCAGGCGAGGAAATCACCCACGTCCAGCGCGTTGTTCTCGTTCCCCAGGAGATCCAGGTAGGTGATCTCATCGACCGACAGTGGATTGCCCACCCCCGCGACCTGCGCCACCACGTTGGCGACGAGGAGGGCGGGAGCGACGACCTCGAGCTGGAACTGACGATTGGCCGACTGCGAGCCGGAGCTGACGCCAACCTCGAACTGGAACGTTCCGGTTTCGCGGGGGAGACCGGTGAGGGCCCCGGTGTCCGTCAACGAGATGCTATCAGGAAGCGTCCCCGTCACCACCGACCATCCATACGACCCGACACCCCCGGAAGCGGGGAGTTGATACTGATACGGTGCACCCATCGTGGCGGTCGGGGGACCCTCGGCCGCCAGCGTCAGGGGCGGCGCGAACGTCGCCGTGAGGCGATAGGGGTGCCGCAGAACCAGATCGAGCGTGTCCGAAGCCGTGGTCGTGTCGCCAGTCCAGCCTTCGAACACATGACCTGCCGTGGTCACACTGGCAACGAGCTGCACCACCGCGTCCTCAGGCAAGAACTCGCCCGCGGTGAGATCCAGCGACGGTGTCGACGCAACTACTCCTCCGCTCCCATCGACCGTCGCCTGGACGAGGTACTCGGTGGTCACCGTCGCGACGATCGAGTCACCATTCGCCGAGGCGGTAAACGTGTGGGAGCGCGGCTGGCCGTTGGACCATGACTGCCAGGTGTACCGATTCCCTCCGTTGTTGACCACCTGGACCGAGTCCATCTCGAGCTGGTAATCGGTGCCCGCGTCCAGGAGTCCACTGAAGATGTTGTAACTCGTGCCGTCCAGCCTGAACGTGGCCAACGTATCCGTTGCCAACACCAAGCTGGGCCGCTGGAAGCGAATCCGCGCACGGACCGTCTGCGTGCCCGACACGAAGCCGATCGAATCGATCTTCACATAGGTCGGGGTACCGTCATTCAGGTCGCTTGCTGGATTCGTGAACGCTCCGAACACCGTGTTCGAGGTGGTCCCGGGGTACGGATCGCCCGCGTCCCCACGGTTGCCGCCCGATTCCAACTGGAGCTCACCCAGTGCGTCGGCCTGCTCCAATGCGAGTCCGTGCGGCAACTGCGCGTTGACCGAGTTGGAGAACCGTCGCGCGTTGATCAGCGTCGGGTCCACGTGCCAAATGAGGAGCCCGGGTCCGTGCATCAGCGAGTCCGAACCAATGGGCTGGCGGTTTTCCAACAGGAAGTACTGGTCCGATCCCGGAAGCGGCAGGACAAATGCCGTGTCAGCGATTTCAATCGGGCTCAAGTCGAGCGTCGTGTCCGAAGCGAGCACGATTTCGCTGACCCAGCCGAGCTGTGCCCGGGACCATGCTTCCATGTGCGCTGGGCGGTACGCCCGTCGCCAGTTGCCGGATCCCATGAGTCCCCAATGACCGATTCCTTGAGAGCGAGGCTCGCCGGAGGTGTCGTACAGGTCCGGCAATCCGAACAGATGCCCGGTCTCGTGCGCGACGACGCCCATGGCCTGGGGGAAGTCGCTGGTGCAGCCCTCGTCGCCGCCCTGACCCCCTTGAATGATGTAGTCGTTGACCACGACGTTTGCGAATCGGCCACTGTTAGATACGTCGTTCGTATGGAGAGTATCAGTCGGGATACCCAACCGACCCCAAAACGACCATCTATGCGCCCAAATGTTGTCCACCGACAGAGAATTGATGTTCACGCATGCGCCGTCGACTTCGGGGTGCAACAGCACGACCGCGTCGACGAATCCGTCGTCGTCGGCGGAGTTGGGGATGCCGTCCGGTCCATCGTTGTCGAACTGTCCGAAGTCCACGGTGTTGTCGTGCGCCATCACGAGCTCGCGCATGAGCTCTGGAATGTCGGCGTTGCTGCAAAGTCCGTTGCATCCTCCCTCGTACACCGAGTCGGCGCCCGGCACTCGCGTCCACTCGAGCACCGTGCCGTTGACCAGCAGACTGTCGTTGGAGATCTCCCGGTAATAGGTGTGGATCGAATACGGCGGCGCCGGCTGCGTGCCGTACAACCGGGTCTCCATGGTCGCTCGCGGGAGATTCGTGATCGTCTCAAGCGAATCGGTGTTGGAGTAGAGGATAAGGAATACCGGGACGTTGACGTCACCCCGCATCACGCCGGCGGCGTTGAAATTGGCCTGCGGGCTGAACTGGACCCGTTCCGAGAGCGCTGTTCGCTCGGCGCGGCGGGCTGCCGCCAGTGCGTGGGCTCGCACGATCCAGCCGTTCTTCGCAGAGAACTGGAACGCCGTCGGGTCGCGGCGCAGCGTTTCGTAGTAGGCGGGCGGCGGCCGGGCACCTCCGTGGACCCTGCCGAGCTCTTCGACGTCGGTCTGGGCAACCGCGGGTCGCGGGACACCCAACGCGGTGGCGCAGGCGCCGATGCCAAATGCCCTCATCCAGCGGGTGCGGGTTGTGTGGCGGTTGTGACAACGGGTCATGGTGTCTGGGATTGAGTCCTCTATAGTAACCAGGATGCCGCTCGCGGTTCCAGCAGCTGCCGGTTGCGCGGTCTCAGGTCTCGCTCAGAACCGAATCTCGTGGATCACGAATGCACTGGCGACGCCGACGGCCGCTCCGACCACGACGTCGGACGGGAAGTGTTTCGCCGCCGCCACGCGCGCCGCCGCTACACCGACCGCCGCCGCCAGGGCGACGATCTTGGGCAGTGGCTCACGCTCGGGACTGTTGAGCACGTAGCTCGTCGCCAGCGCGAAGGCCATCGAGGTGTGCCCCGACGGCATCGAACGCTGGTTCTTGACCTGATCCGCGGCATCGCCCGCATCGACCGTGTACATCACCGGCCGTTGTCGCCCAATCAGCGATTTGCTTAGCTGGGTGATCGCGAATGCCCATCCGGCGGATTCCAGGGCCGCCGTCACGCGCCGGCCGCCATTCGGCCCGCGCCCGAGATCCCAGAGGCTCCCACCGGCGATGCCGAGCAGGAGGACGTCGCTGACCCTCGCGAAGCCTGCCTGGACCGGTCGGATCGCCCAGCGGTCGAAGCCCGGCACGTCTTGCGGATTGCACGGCGCGCAGGGCGGTGGGCCCTCCGTCCAATCCAGAATCAGTGCCGTGGCGAACAGCGCCGCCGCGCCGCTGAACGACACCGCCTGCCCGCTCGAGAACGCCGGCCGTGGCGCAGCTTCTTGCGCCGCAGCAGCTTGGGTCAGGGTCGTTGCCAACACCACTAAGCCCAAGAGGCCTCGGTACTTGTGCGATTTCGAGGGGGTCGGTAGTATCGTAGGATTCGGATCCGTGGCTTTGGCCCGGTTCTGCACGCGTACTCCTTATTACTCTACTCACGCTGCCGTCGAGGGATCGTGCACACGCAGACACTACAAAAAGTCGCGCTGTTCGATAAGTGCAAGAACTTCACCCGCGCGCGCGAGCTGCAGGCCGCCGGCCTCTATCCGTACTTCAAGCCGGTTTCGAAGTCGGAAGATACGGTGGTCGTGATCGAGGGCGAGAAGAAGGTCATGATGGGGTCCAACAACTACCTGGGCCTCACACACCATCCCAGGGTCCTCGAGGCCGCGAAGAGCGCGCTCGAGCGCTTCGGCTCCGGATGCACAGGCAGCCGGTTCCTCAACGGGACGCTGGATCTTCATGAACAACTCGAGCGCGAGCTGGCCGATTTCTTTGGCAAGGAGTCGGCACTCGTGTTTTCGACGGGCTACCAGGCCAACCTCGGTCTCATCTCGGGTCTCGTGAGCCGTGGCGAGGTCGTGCTGATCGACAAACTCGATCACGCCTCGATTGTGGACGGCGCCAAGATGTCGTTCGGCGACACCCACCGGTTCGGTCATGGCGACTTGGCGCAGCTCGAGTTGTTGCTCGAGCGGTATCAGAACCGGGGCACGCTGGTGATCGTGGACGGTGTGTATTCCATGGAGGGCGATATCGCTGACGTTCCTGCCTTGTTGCGGCTGACCCAGAAGTACGGTGCGGCACTTGCCGTCGATGACGCCCACTCCGTCGGCGTCCTGGGCCCCAGGGGTGACGGGACCGCCGCGCATTTCGGCGTGGCCGACGACGTGGACCTCATCGTCGGGACGTTTTCCAAGTCGCTGGCCTCGATCGGCGGGTTCGTCGCCGGATCGGAGAGCGTGATTCACTATCTCCAGCATCACAGCCGGCCGATGATCTTCACGGCCGCGCTTCCTCCCGCGAACACGGCCGGAGTGCTGGCGGCGCTCGCCATCATGCAGGCCGAGCCGGACCGCCGTGACCGCTTGTGGGAGAACACCCAGCGGTTCCAGGAGGGCTGCCGGAGCCTCGGGTTCGACATCGGTGAGACGCTGACCCCGATCATTCCCGTCCTGATCGGGACCCTCGAGAAGACGTTCATGTTCTGGCGTCAACTGTTTGACGCCGGCGTGTTCACCAACCCGGTCGTGCCACCGGCGGTACAGCCGGACCAGTGTCGTTTGCGGGCGAGCCTCATGGCCACCCACTCACCCGATCAGATCGACTTCGCGCTGGAGACGCTCGGGCGGCTCGGGAAGGGGATGGGGGTCATTTGAGCGGAACCGTGGTGGTGCAGCCGATCTCGACTGCTACCGACCTCCGACGATTCATCGCTTTTCCCTATCGCCTCCATCGGGGGGATCCCCTGTGGGTCCCCCCGCTGCGCATGGACGTGCGCAAGATGCTCGACCGGCGGAAAAACCCGTTCTTCAAACGGGCCGAAGCGGAGTATTTCCTGGCGCTGCGGAACGGTGAGGTCGCGGGTCGCATTGCGGCGATTCACAATCGGGCACACAATGAGTTCCATGAAGACACGGTCGGCTTCTTCGGCTTCTTCGATTCCGTGGACGACCAAGCCGTTGCCGAAGCGCTGTTCGACGCCACGGCCCGCTGGCTTCAGGAGCGCGGGCTCACGATCATGCGGGGCCCCGTGTCCTTCTCCACGAACGACGAATGCGGATTCGTGGTAGACGGGTTCGAATTCCCACCGACGGTGCTGAACGCCCACAATCCGCGCTACTACCCGGAACTCGTCACGCAAGCGGGATTCGCCACCGCAAAGAACCTCCTCCTGTACCAGACGCCGGGGCCCACGATGCCCGAGCGCCTACAGAAGGCCGCGAAGAAGGTGCAGGACCGGCTGCAGGTCACGCTACGCGGGCTGGACATGAAGCGGTTCAAGGAAGAAGTGGAGCGGATCAAGCCGCTGTACAACGGTGCGTGGGAGAAGAACTGGGGCTTCGTGCCGATGACCGATGAGGAGATCGACCACCTGGCGGCCCAGCTGAAACCGATCGTGGTTCCGGACCTCGTGGTGTTCGCGGAGCGAAGTGGTACCCCCATCGGGTTCGCGGCCGCGGTCCCCGACATGAACGTGGCACTCAAGGCGAATCCTTCGGGCCGGCTGTTTCCCGGTATTCTGAAGATTCTGTGGCGATCCCGAAACGTGCGGCGCATCCGGATCCTGTTGCTCGGGGTGATCAAGGAGTACCGTGGCAGGGGCGCGGCCGAACTCATGTACCACTGGATTTGGGAGAGAGGACGGGCGCTCGGCTACGAGTGGGGTGAAGCCGGGTGGGTCCTCGAAGACAACGTGCCCATGAACAAAGGTCTCCAGTTCATGGGCTTCGAAGCCTACAAAACGCTCCGGTTGTACGATCGTCCGTTGTGAGGGTCTTCGTCACCGGTGCAACCGGATTCATTGGCTCCCATCTCGTAGAATCTCTGCTCAGTAGCGGTGAAGAGGTTGCCTGTCTCGTGCGAAATCGCGCGAAGGCCGAGCGGTTGTTCGGACAAGGTCCTCGAATCGTCACAGGCGACCTGACTACCGATGCCGGCCTCGAGGCGGGCGCCACCGATGCGGACGTGGTGTTGCATGTCGCGGGGCTCGTATCCGCGCGCAATCGACGGGAGTTCTTCGCCGTCAACGAGCGTGCTACGCGCCGTCTCGTGGAGGTTGTCCGACGCGTCGCCCCCAACCTGCGCCAGTTCGTCTACGTATCCTCCCTGTCGGCTGCCGGCCCGACCACGCGTGGCAACCCCATTGACGAACTGGCGCCTCCGCGGCCGGTGAGCGATTACGGATCGAGCAAACTCGCGGGAGAGCAGGCGACCCGTGCGAGCGGATTGCCCTGGGTCATCGTTCGTCCGGCGACGGTGTACGGCCCTCGAGACGTCCAGCTACTTCGAATGTTCAAGCTGGCGCGCTTCGGCCTCGCCCCTATCTTCGGCAGCGGCGCGCAAGAGCTCTCGGTTCTGCACGTCCGGGATCTCATCGGTGCGCTGCTGAGCGTTACCCAATCGGCAACCACCGAGACGACCTATTTCGCCTCTCACCCGACGATCGTTACGACGAAATTGCTGGCATACGAAATCCACGCTGCCGTCTACCGGTTCCGGAACGACACGACGGGAGAGCCCCCGCCCCCGCGATTTCCAATCCACATTCCGCAGTCGCTCAGTCGGGCTGGCCTTGCCGCAAGCGGGATGGCGGCCCGCATGCTTGGTCGACGAACGCTGCTCTCGACCGACAAGGCGAACGAGTTCCTCGCCGAAGCCTGGACGTGCTCCGCGGAGGCACTCGAGCGCGCCACGGGATGGGGGGCGGAGATCTCGCTCACGCCGGGGCTCGACGACACGGCGCGCTGGTACGGCCAGCACGGTTGGCTGTGAATCACACGGACAAACTGCTCGCAACATACCTCGTCTTTGTGACCGTGGTGCTGGTCGCACGGGGTGGCGTGGGTGAGGCAACCGTATGGCTCCTCCTGGCTCACGCCCTCTTCGGAGTCCTGATGCTGCTGGTCAGCCGACTCACGCCGACCGATCGAGTGGGCAACATGATTCACGATCTCTATCCGCTGGTCGTGATGCTGGGGCTCTACGCGGAGATCGGGACATTGACGGTGCCCCTGGGTCTGGACACGACGTTCGAGAATGACGCCATCGTGCAGCAGTGGGAGGCCGCCCTCTTCGGCAGTCAAGTCTCGTATGAGTGGATTCGGCGCGCGCCGTCGATCTTCTGGTCGGGAGTCTTGCACCTGGTCTACTTCGTCTACTACCCGATGGTCGTGCTCGGGCCCGTGCTGCTCGCCGCGCGGGGCAAACGGGAGCAGGCGCGACGGGTGCTGTTCACAACCATGCTCGCGTTCGTGACCTGCTATGTGGTATTCGTGCTATTCCCCGTGGCGGGCCCGAACTACGCCTTCGAGCATCCCACCGGCCCCGTCCGTGAAGTGTGGAGCGCACGCCTCGTCTATGGAGTGCTGCAAAGTGGCTCGTCGTTCGGTGCCGCGTTTCCGTCGTCCCACATCGCTGGAGCCGTGGCAGCCACACTCGCTGTCTGGCGCGAGTGGCGGTTGCTCGCATACACCTTCGTCCTACCCGTCCTGCTGTTGCTGATCGGGATCGTGTACTGCCAAATGCACTATGCGGTGGATGTCTTGGCGGGGCTGGTGGTCGCCGGCGCCGCGACCTTGGCTGCAGGCAGGGTGTTCGCAGCCAAAATGAACGGCCGGCCGAGTCGCGTCAAACCCTAGTGACCCCCGGCACCGACTCGTGGTGCCACACCATCGATTCCCGCCGGCGGTTGGGTGCCAAGATACTCGAGGATCAAGGGAAACAGGTCCACCGTGCGAACCGGGCCCTGCAGTGGCTTGTTTGCGGCAACGAGACACCGCATGTGGTCGGCGGTGAGGCTCCCGTGACCCGAGCGGTGCTCCGGAATCTCCCAGTCGAGCCGCAAGTCAGCACCGGGCTCGGCGATGACGACCAAGTCCCCGGTGCGAGCCGATCGGAACAACTGGAGGAGCTGGGCGGGTGCGTCCGGGTACGGCGTCTCCAACGTGCGTTGCAGCCATTCGCGATCCGCCGAGACCGACTCACCACCCAACGCGAGTACGTCCGCGGTCTGCGGAACGTAGCGGATGCAACCATTTCCGACTGGCTCGAGCCGCGCACGGCCGTTGCGAGAGATCACACAGACTTGGTCTGCCTCAGTCGCTACCACGAACGCCACTCCTGGTAACGACGCGAGGTACCGCACCAAGTGTCGAGGAATGTCGGGCACGGCACCGCTCTCGATGTTGCTGAGGCGGTAGCGGCTCTCGCGCAACGCTCCTGGACGGAGATACACCTGGACGGAGCCGTTGCCCGACACCATAACGGCGGCGGTCGGACGGCGCCGCCATACGAGTGGATGACGCAGCGTCCGCACACCGATCGCCTCGAGCGCGAGGCTGATATCCGTGTGTCGATCTACGCGAGAGAGCCCGTGGTCGCTCGCTATGAGCGTCAAGTGCTCTCCTTCGAAGCCGCCGGCCGCGGCGTACGCACCGATGAAAGCATCGAATTCGCGATACACGCTCACCACGCTCGGATGCCACGGATCCCAGAAGTGGGTGACGCCGTCCACGCCGGGGAACACGGCGAACACGAATCGGTGTCGCTGGGGTGCCAGCTGACACAGGGCTTCCCCAACCGCACGCTCTAACCTTCCGTACCCGGCTGTGTAGTGCGCAAGACCACCCCAGAGTACTCTCGCGAACTTGACCCGCTCCCGACCCGGACCGAGACCCCGAGTGAACGGACTGCAGAGGGCCACTGAATCGGGAACCAGGTCGAAGAGCGTCTGTATGCCGTCCGCGAGATCGTGGTTGATCATGTCACCCTGGGGCCCGCAATAGCTCCGCACGTGTTGCCGGTCGCGCCACCAATGCCCACGATACCGCCGCACGTCCATCCATCGAATTCCGGGTACATCGCAGGTACCGGGGTAGCACCCGGTGAGAAACGGGAGATACGCGACGCCGGTCGTCGACGGAAACACAGTCGTGGCCGGAGCAATCCCTCCAGGCTCGAGCACGTGTCGGGAGAGATGTGGGAGATCACCGCGGTCGACGAGGTGTCGGAACACATCCTCGCGCGCGCCATCGACAATCATCAACGTGGCGCGCGGCGCGTTTCCTCGCGTCACGCGGTTACCGCTCCTCGTAGCCTCGAGCGGCACATGGAATCATCACAGCTGACGCCCGGCACCATGCTCGACACGACACCCCTATCAGGTCAAAGGGTCACGAAATGTAAGCGAGGCTCTTTCCGCCGGTAGTGCGTACGCTACGGGCTTGCGTTTTTACTGCAATCGGTGAACTTGATGGCACCATGCGATTCCCTGCTCGACTCATGGTGCTTCCTACGCTGGTGGCGGCCGCTTGTGTACCCGGCGGCCCGATTTACGTGGGTCCCCCTGCTGTCAAACTGGAAGGTCAGGTGTACGTGGTCGAGGAACAGCGCCCACTCCCCAACGCTGAAGTCTGCGCCTTCGGCGCGGACACGGTGTGTGTTGCCACTGACACGCAAGGTCATTTCCGAGTGGAATTCAGGTCGACCATTCTCCTCCAAGGCGGGGCGCTCACGCTTCGCTTCCGGACCAGCGGGCTACCGCCGGCCGTGGCCGAGCTGCACAACGTGACGCCCGGTGAGATGACGCGCGTGGATTGCGGCATCAGCAACCGGCTGACGCTGAGTACCGAGCCGGCCACCTGCCTCTCAAGCCGAACCTAACGCGGTGCCCACCCCACCTCCCTGCACGCGCCTCGGCAGACATTGCCGGGAGCTGGCCGTCACCGTGAAGATTGCGGACCTCAAGGACGACAGTCCGACCTATCGGGATGCCGCCGCGACCTGGATTCTCGGGCACCAGGAGCGGATCTCGACCGGAAGACCGTATGTCCGGGGTGACGACCTCATGGTCGATGCGGTGATTCACGTACCGTGCAAGTATCTCGAGCCGACCCCCGGGGTGGGCACCAATGGCAACGAGCCGGGCGTTGCCGCCCCAGTTCGATGCGGTGTGCATAGGTTCCGCGGTCGCATGCGACCGGTTGGCCCTCCGAGCAGAAACGGGCAGCTCCCATTCCGTCGCGGCGAGGAAAAGACCATCGTGTTCTACAAGGGTCGGCAGCGGGCGTTGACGCTCCCACTCAAGCGGGCGGCAAAGCGTGCGTTACCGGTGATGCAGGACGCGAATCCCTGCGTGGGCGCACCGTGCCGCACGGCCGACAACAAGCACGGCGCCGCGTGCTGCCGCGATCTGAGTCTCGACCTGGCAATCCCCGAACCGAATGAGCGCATGGAGTTGCTGCTCCGCGCGCGGAAGTCGCCCTACCTCTGCAAGGTGAAGCGCACGGATGCCGACACGGTGGAGTGTGAGGTCATCTCCGCCTGCGGTTACTTGGAGTTGGACGGCATCACCTGCGCGCTGCACGACCGCCTGCTGCCCAACGGCCGCCTGGCAAAACCCTCCATCTGCATGGAATGGCCGGACCTGGGACCGGACGATACGGGACACCCCGGGTGCGCATTGTTGTAATCCTGACGTTGCGCTAGGAATGGGTCGCGGCGTGGCGTCCCGAAGCGCTTCACCGGGATGTGCAAGTCCCCGCCACTCGATCGTCTCTCGGGGTAGGAGGAACCCGAGAGGACGACATGAAAGCCATTACCGCAGCACTACTTACGAGTCTCGTTGCGTCCCCGCTCGCTGCACAGGGATGGATCGAGCCGATGCCGGATGGACACCCCGGCTTCGGGGTGGTCAAGGTCCGCACCGCCGTGTCCGTGCGGGTCACCGGCCGCATCGCCCGCGTCGAGGTTGAGGAATGGTTCCGCAACGACGGCCGCGGGCTGGGCGAGGGCGACTACCTGTATCCTCTCCCTGGAGAGGCGGTGTTCTCGAACTTCTCGCTGTTCCAGGGCGACCAGGAGCTGCGCGGCGAGACCATGGACGCCGACCGTGCCCGGACCATCTACGAGGAGATCGTTCGCCGCAAACGGGACCCGGCGCTGATCGAGCTGGCCGGCCACGGGCTGATCCGTGCCCGCGTGTTCCCCATTAACCACGGAGAGACGCGGAAGATCACCCTGCGGTACACGCAGGTGCTCGAGCGAAGTGGTGACGCATTGCAGTTCCGCTACGCAGCCGGCGGGCGGTACAGCCATCGGCCGGTCGAGCAGTTGGACAGGCCGATTCGCCGACCGTCCAGCAGCGTCCCGCTGACCTTTCGACTCGTTGCAGACAACGGGTCGGCCTACCGCGATCCGTTTTCACCAACGCATCGTGTGCGCGTTTCACGGGAAGACGGGCGCCTCGTCGTCCAGCCAGAGGGGACATTGACGGGCGACTTCACGCTCTTCCTTCCGTTTGCCGAGTCGCTCGTGGGCATCACGGTGGCGACACATCGACCAGCGGGTGAGGACGGGTACTTCATGCTGACCTTATCTCCCGGCCGCGTTGAGGGGTCGTCGCAGCCCAGGGACGTGACGGTCGTGGTCGACGTATCCGGCTCCATGTCAGGGATGAAGATCGAGCAAGCGAAGTCCGCGCTGCGACAACTGCTCGGGTCGCTCGGATCGCAGGATCGGTACCGTCTGCTGGCATTCAGCAATACGGTAGCTGCGCAGTCCCAGGGTTGGGCCCGCCCAACGCGTGACCAACTCCAACGGGCGCGCCGCTGGATCGACCGGCTGCAAGCCGATGGCGGCACCAATATCGCCGGCGCCCTCGAAGAGGCGTTCCGGCTCGAGAGCGCAGCGAGGCGGTTGCCTATCGTCATGTTCCTCACCGACGGGTTGCCGTCGGTGGGTGAGCGCGACCCAGAGCGGATTGCCGAGTGGGCGGAAACCCACCGTGGAACCGTGCGCGTCTTCGCCTTCGGGGTGGGACACGACGTGAATACCTACCTGCTGGACCGGCTTTCCGCCGCGGGGCGCGGTACCACCGAGTACGTGGAACCCGGAGAGGACGTGGAGCAAGCGCTGAGCCTGCTCGCGGCCAAGATCCAGCACCCAGTGCTAACCGATCTCGAGATTCGCGATGCCCCCGTCTCGCTCCTCGAGATCTACCCGTCCGTGCTTCCCGATCTCTTTGCCGGGGAGGAGTTGGTCGTGTTCGGGCGTTACCGGCCAACCCGACGAACCCATCGCGGCGACGTTGTCGTCGGTGGTCAGCGCAATGGTCGCGGCGAATCTTACTCCGCATCAGCCGCGTTCCCCGAGCATGAACTCGGAAACGACTACATCCCGCGGCTCTGGGCATCGCGCAAGATCGGCGTCCTGGCTCGCGAGATCCGGTTGAACGGTCCGAACGACGAGTTGATGGACGAGATCCGTCGCACCGCACTCCGCTACGGGCTGCTGAGTGAGTACACGTCGTATCTCGTGCAGGAACCGACCGACATGGCGAACGTGCCAATGGGCGACCGTCGCAACAGGGACAGCGGCGTCTCGGCCCTCGCGAGCCCGAGTGCGCAGGTCGGGGCGGTGGCGGTGGCCGCCGCCGAGCAGGCGCGATCACGCCGCGAGGCCAAGAGCCAGATGGAGGTCGACGCAGCCAACGAAGCGCTCCTGCTGCGTGGGCACGTCGCACAGACCCGCCACGTGGCCGGTCGCCTCTTCAAGGAGGCCGACGGCGTGTGGGTCGATTTGCACCATAAGAACACGACGCAGACGGTGCGGGTCGAGCCCTTCAGCCAAGCCTACTTCGGCGTCCTGCGAGCACTCCCCGAACTGGAGTCGTACCTGCGTGAATTCGAGCGGGTGATCGTTGCGGGAGAACGCGTGAGCATCGAGGTGGCGAGTGGCGGGGTCGAAACGCTCAGTGCGCGCCGTCTCCAGCGACTAGTGCGGGAGTTCCGCACTCGGTAGACTGCACTCTGTGAGCGTCGACTGGGCAGCAGTGTACGGAGAGACGTACGAGGACCTGGTCCGCTTCCTTCACCGTAAGGTGTGGGATGCGGACCGGGCCCAAGACCTGGCACAGGAGGCGTTCGTGCGCGCTCTAGATCATGAGCCCGAGAACCCACGCGCGTGGCTCTTCACCGTGGCCGGCAACCTCGCACGGGACGAGGCTCGGGCGGCCATCCGTCGTCGGAAGCATCTCACCCTGATCAAGGTCGAGGCCGCCGAGTGCGTGGTCGACGATCCCGCCACGGCGTTGGAACACGAGCAGCGCATGGAGGCGGTGCAACGAGCGTTGGCACAGTTGAGTGACCGCGACCGCGAGGTACTCCTGCTGTGGGATGCCGGACTGAACTACGAAGAGATCGCCGAGCAGACCGGGCTTGCCGTAGGCGGGATCGGTACGACCCTGGCGCGCGCTCGACGTCGCCTCGTGGCGGCGCATGATTCGATGGAGGCGAGAGATGTCGCACGTGGATGAAGGCCAGCTGCACGAGTACCTCGACCGCCTCGAGCGGCCGACCCGTGCTGAGGCACCTGCGACGGCCGACGGCCCTCAATGGCAGCAGGTCGAGGCTCATCTCGCCGCATGCGAGGCATGCCGCCGTCGGCTCGACGAGGTCCGCCAGTTGCGCCGGCAGGCGGCGGCGGTGCTGCACGGATCCGGTCCGGCGCAGATCGACCACCCGCCCTTCGAAGCACTCGTCGCCCGATCGAGCGCGCAGCAAACCCGGCGCCGAGTGCTCACCGTGAACCGTCTCACCGCCGTGGGCTGGGCGGCGACCGTCGTGCTGGCCGTCGGCGTCGGATGGATCGCTCGAGGCTCGCTCTCGTTCGGGGAGCGCCAGCCGGTGACACCGAGTCAGCCCGCTGCCACGGTAGCGCTGGAGGCCGAGGAGGCCAACCGCATCGCCGGCGGCGTCGCGGCTCGCTCGGAGATCGCCGCCGAAGACACGCCGGCGACCGTCCCCGGCCCCGAGGGGCGGGGCGCACGGGAAGCTCGGCGGAGTGTGGCGGCAGCGGAGCCGTCACCGGAAGCGAAGGCGCAGGACCCCATGGCCGGGCGACTCGCCCCGGCCGAGGTGGAGCGGCCGAACATTCCGGCCCAAGCTCCACCTGCCGCCGCCGAACCCGCGATCGCCAACGAAGTGAGTGGAGTCGTCCAGATTGCTGCGGACTCGGCCGCCGTCGCGCCGCGAGAACTCGACGCGCTCGAGCGGCGTGCGCGGGTGGACGTCGGCGAGGCCCTCCAAGAGCAACAGCGCGTGGCGGCGCTCCGTCAGTTGCAGCAGTCGTTCGCGGGTGTCACGTGGCAGGACGCGGGCCGCGAAGAGGCCGAACGCCATCTTGGCGGGCGACTCGCACTGGTCGACGACCTGGCGGTGCTCCGCATTTCACTCGGCACCGTCGCGGGCACGGAAGCGGTGCGCACCGAGCAGACCCTGCCGTCCGGCGACACGCTCGAGATCGTACAGTGGCGGCAGGAGGAGGGCGTGCCGAGCGTCGCGGAACTCGGGGATTACCGGCAGCAGGTCGGCGACCGCGATACCCCGCCCGTTCGGCAGATGGTTGCCGAAGCGAGGGATGGGTATCTGCTGATCCTCCGCGCTCGCACCCTGGCGGACTCGTTGCAGGCGCTGCTACGCCGAATCCCCTAGCCGTCGTATCCGGATCAGTTCTGCCACGACGGAGACGGCGATCTCCGCGGGCGTGTCCGCACCGATCGGTTCACCGATCGGCACGCGAACCCGTTCGAGTGCGTCGCGCGGCACACCAGCTTCCTCGAGCGCGCGAAAGATCACCTCTTTCTTGCGTCTACTGCCCAGCATGCCTACGTAGCGGGCCCTGGTGCCAGCGGTTCGCTCGATGATGTAGGCATCGAAGCTGTGACCGCGGGTCGTGGCCAACACGTAGTCGTCCTCATCCAGAACACTTCGGTCCAGGAACACACGGAAGTCCTCGACGCACACCTCGTCGGCGGCCGGCACCCGCTGTTCATTCGCGAATTCCGCCCGATCGTCCGTGACGACGACGTAGAAGCCCGCCCCGGCCGCCACCTTGGCAATCTCCGCCCCTACGTGGCCCGCGCCGAAGATGATGACACGTGGGAGACGCGGCACGGGCTCGACGAGCAGACCCTGCGCGCGGTCGATATAGGCCGTCTGCTCCCTGGTCGTAACGCTGTCGCCACCCGGCGGCAGCGGAACGCCGGCCTGGACGAGTGTGTCGCCAACGCGGGCGCTCTTGGAGGGGCCCGTGCTCCAGTCGAGCGCGGTACACACCATCGCCGGTATCCGTTGCTCCACCGCGTCGGCGATTGCACCATAGAGCCGCGCCATGTCGTCGGATCGCACGACGGGCTCCAACACCAGCTCCACGGTTCCACCGCACGACAGACCAACGTCCCCCGCCACGTCGGCATTCAGCGTGTGCTGCACCACGACCGGCTGTGCCTGACGCGCCGTGTCCAGGGCCTGCTCCGTGACTTCCGCCTCGGTGCAGCCACCACCGATGGTACCCCAACGCCGACCGTCCGCAGCGACGACCAGCTTCGCATCCCGCGCCATCGGCAGGGAGCCCCGCTGCCGGGATACGGTGGCCACCGCGGCGTCACCGCCCGCCGTCGCGAGCATCTGGGCCGCTCGCCACACGGCACCGCGTTCTTTCATGACGCCCACGCGTCGTGCTGTACTGGGTTCACCGTTCGCCGGTCACGCAAGACAGCCCCCAGTCAGTCACCAGTTCCGACGCTGTACGATCCCACAGCGATCAGCGCAATGTAGCCAGCGGCCTACGCACAAATGAAGAGGTCCGGCGCGCAACCGCATGAAAGAGGGGTCCCGGAAGACCCCCCATGCCCGCTGCGCGCTCCCGCCCGCTCAGTGGTGGCCCGTGGCTTCGGCCTTGGCGAGGAGCCGAGGACTCACCATTGGAAACGCGTGGGCGAAGAATCCGTACGCCAGGAGGAAGAGACCGACAAACCCCAGCGAGATCGCGATTTCCGGCAACCCGATCGTGGGGCCATGCTCCGTGAGTGACGGCTGGACGAGGAGGTACCGCTCGAGCCAGACACCGGCGAGGCTGATGCTGACGAACAGTGTAAACGTCACCGGGGTGATCTTGGACTTGACCCAGATGAGACCCCAAAACGGAATCAAGAACACCATGAGTCCGACCAGGATCGCGATCGGCTGCCAGTCTCCCCACAGCCGGTAGAACACGAACGAGGTCTCCTCCCGCAGGTTTCCGTACCAGATCACGAGCAGCTGGCTGAACATCAGGTAGGCCCAAAAGACCGAGAACCCGAACACGAGCTTGCCCAGGTCGTGGAACTGCTCTCGGCCAATGACCTCGGTCATACCGAGGCGTCGTCGCCAGAACATGGTCATCAAGCCAAGCATGGTGAGCCCAGTGAGCAGCGCACCCATGAAGAAGAACGCGCCAAACAGGTTGCTCAGCCAATAGGGGGCCAACGACATGATGAGGTCGAACGCGAGGAGCGTGAAGACGTAGGCATACGCGATGCACACCACGGGCGCCAGCCAATTCAGTCGTCGCTCAATCTGGGTCAGCTGCTCCGGCGTTCCGACGTAGTCTCCTGCGATGCGCTCATACAAGCGTCGTCGCCAGCCCGACACGTGCTCTTTCAGCGCCGCCACATCGGGCTTGAGGTCGTGGTACACGAACGCGACGGTCACTCCGGTGAGCACCAGCAGCGCAATGAGATTCCGCCAGAACACCCATGACACCGTGAGCCACTTGCCCCGGATTGGCGTGGGGTGCTCAATCCACGGAAACAGGTGCTCGCGTCCCAGAAAGACGACCAGGAAGCACACCAGGGCGACCGGCAGGAACAGCACCGCGGCCTCGGCGAACCGAATGATCGGTCCAGCCCACCTGCCTTTGGTGATCTTCTGTGTGGCAGCGAACACGACCGCGCCCTGGGCAATCCCGATGAAGAACAGGAAGTTGATGAGGAACATCCGCCACGCACGGCCAGGATCGTCCCCCAACGCCAACATCACGAACGTTCCGAGACCGAGAACAGCCAGGATCGCCCCCAGGGCGAGCAGGCCACCCGTCGGCGCGTTCGCACTTCGCCGGTATATCTCCGCGTAGGCCTTCTGGGCGCTCACCGGCCGCCTCCCCGCAGCACCCGCACGTAGTTCACAATGTGCCACCGATCGTCGGTCGAGATTCTACTGCCGTACGCCGGCATCAACGCCCCGAAGCCGTTCACGATCACGGCGTAGATCCAGCCATCGGACGCATCGAGCACGCGCTCATCGGTCAGATCCCGCACCGAGTTGGCCAGCGCCGCCGCAACGGGCCCGTCGCCGAAGCCTTCGGCACCGTGGCACACGCCGCAGTAGATGTCGTAGCGTTCCCTGCCGCGTTCGATCGAGGAAGCCGTCAGCTGCATCGGATTGGCCAGGTCGTCGAGCACGGCTCGATTCTGCGGTACGGCCGGCGGCACGACCTCGATGCCCGACACGGGCACGGCGCCTGCGGCTGGCTGCAACGGCATCTTGTACGGCTGAATCGCGATCCCCCGATGCATGACGGCGAACCATGGCACAGCCGCGATCGCGTCGTCCGGGCTGGGAAATCGGTGCCATTGTTCCCGAGTGCACCCCACCAACACGACGAGCGTCGACAGAACGGCGAGTGCCTTACGTCTCAACCCGCACCTCCTCCGCCCCCGAAGCCTGCAACAACTCCTCGACATCGGGCCGGCGCTCGACCGGGCACGGAACAAAGATGCCGATGTGGTCATCCGTGAACCGCCCATCGTACGGGCCCGTCTGTTTCGTCCGCCAGCTGTGAAACAGCAGACCCAAGATCGTAGCGCCGGCGCCGAACAAGATCGTTAGCTCGAACGCAATCACTACGTAGGGTATCACCGATCCGATTGGTCTCCCGCCGACGACGAGCGGCCAATCGTACGACATCCACAGTGTGAGCGCGAAGCCCGCGGCGCATCCCGTGAGGCCGCCGAGCAAAGTCCACAGTCTGACGGGACTCACGCGGTGCCGCACCGCCTGCGCGATCTCGACGTTCGGGACCGGCGTGTAGACGGTGAAGTCGCGATACCCCTTCGCCTTCAGTGCGCGAATTGCATCAGCTGCGGCGTCGACGTGGACATACGACGCGAGGATCCCACCTGCACCGGCACTCATGCGTGGGCCCTCTCTTTCCGCGGCATCGGAATGATTTCCTTCACCTCGGTAATCGAGACCGTCGGGAAGTTCTTCGCGAACAGGAGGAACCACATGAAGAACCACGCGAAGCTTCCGGCCAGAATCGCCCATTCAACCCAGGACGGCGTGTAATGGCCCATGGCGTACGGCTCGTATTCAAACGACAACGAGACCACGATGATCACGAATCGTTCAAACCACATCCCCAGGTTCACAAAGAGCGACAAGACAAACATCGCCGGAATGCTACGCCGGATCTTTCGGGAGAACAGCAGGAGCGGCAGAAAGCCGTTGCACGTGATCATCGTCCACGTCGCCCACCAGTACTCTCCGAACGCTCGGTTCCAGAACGAGGCGCGTTCGTACGGACTGCCGCTGTACCATGCGATGAAATACTCGATCGCGTAGGCATAGCCCACGATCAGCCCGGTCAGGAGCAGCAACTTGGCGAGATTCTCGAAGTGCTCGACCGTGATGTATCGCTCGACCTTGAACACTTTTCGAAGTGGTACGAGCAGCGTGACGACCATCGCCACGCCTGAGTAGATCGCCCCGGCCACGAAGTACGGCGCGAAGATGGTCGCGTGCCATCCGGGGACGATTGACATCGCGAAGTCCCACGAGACGACGCTGTGGACCGAGAGCACCAACGGCGTTGCGAGGGCGGCCAGATACAGGTAGCCTCGCGTGTAGTGCCTCCATTGCTGGTCCGTGCCACGCCACCCCAACGAGGTGATCTCGTACAGCTTCTTCCGCCACCCCGTCGCTTTCTCCCGCACCGCCGCCAAGTCCGGAATCAGCCCCACGATGAGAAATAGCGTACTCACCGTGAAGTAGGTCGACACGGCGAACACGTCCCACAGGAGCGGCGACTTGAAGTTCACCCACAGCTGTCGCTGGTTGGGATACGGGAACAGCCAGTATGCATACCAGATGCGACCGACGTGAATCAGCGGGAACAGCCCCGCCGTCATCACCGCGAATACGGTCATCGCCTCGGCCGTCCGGTACACCGATGTGCGCCAGGCCGACCGGAAGAGATACAGGATCGCAGAGATCAGCGTGCCCGAGTGCGCGATGCCAACCCAGAACACGAAGGTCGCGATGTACACTCCCCACATGACGGGCGGGGTATAGCCAGCCACCCCCAGTCCGTACCGGACCTGAAACAGGAGCGCGACGACACCGATCGCAAACACCGTGATGACGAGCCCGAGCAGCACATAGTACATGCGCGACGGCCGGCCCAGCGTCGCGACAATGTCACGCGTGACCTCGTGGTACGTCGGTCGGGTGAGTTGATCTTCCTGAACGAGCGTCGTCATCGCCGTCCTAGGCTTCCACGATGTTCCGTACCTTCTTCAGGTACGTGATCGCCGGTCGGGTATTCAGGTCGCCAAGCACGTGGTAGCCCCGGGCATCGCGTGCCGCTCGGCTCACCTGTGAGTTGGGGTCGTGGAGATCACCGAACACGATCGCGTTGGCCGGACACGTCTGCTGACACGCGGTGACCACCTCACCGTCCGCCAGCTCGCGGTCGGCAAGCGTCGCCGCATGCTGTTTGTCCCGGATTCGCTGGACACAGAAGGTGCACTTCTCCATCACACCCTTCGCGCGAACCGTGACGTCGGGATTGAGCAGCCAATGGAGCGGGGCTGGCCACGCAAACGTGGAATCCGCTTCGTCCTGATAGTCGAACCAGTTGAAGTATCGGACCTTGTACGGGCAGTTGTTCGAGCAGTACCGCGTGCCGACGCACCGGTTGTAGATCTGTGCGTTGAGCCCATCCGGCGTGTGATACGCGGCGAAGACCGGACACACGGGCTCGCACGGCGCGTTCCCGCAATGTTGGCACATCATCGGAACCACGCGGGCTTCGAACGGCACACCGTTCTCGCCACCCTCGAAGTACCGCTCGATCCGGAGCCACGACATCTCGCGTCCACGGCTGACAAGCTCGGCACCAACCGTTGCAATGTTGTTCTCCGCGTGGCACGCCGTCACACAGGCACTGCAGCCCGTGCAGCGAGAGAGATCGACGGCCATGGCCCAGCGAGGGTGCTCGCCCGCGTAGTCACCTTGCTCGGTCTCGCGGAACTCTCCCTCCTGCCACTCGTCGAGTACGTCTTCGATGTGCTCGGGGACGGGTGCGGCATGACCTTCGTGTGCCTCGTGCGGCTCGCCATGGACGAGCTCCTCGAGCGCGATGGCCTGGGCGATGCCCCGCCCCAGCTGGCGCGGTCGCCCCTCCGTCTTGGCGAGCCGCTCGTGCGCGCCAGTGTGACGCAGCGTCACCGCGGTATAGGTGGCCACTCCACCGTACGCCGTGGGCTCACCCGACAACAGGCTGAGCACGTTGGCGCCCCGACCTTCCGCATAACGCCCGAACGCCGTGTGGCCCTGTCCCATGGGCACGGCCACGCAGTCTCGTCTGATACCCGGGTAGAGATACGCGGGGACCCGAATCGACCCCGCTTGCGACGCGAGCTCGACGATGTCTCCCTCGGCAATCCGGTACTCCGCAGCGGTCTCGGGGTGGATCTCGACCCACGTGCTCCACGTGACCTTGGTGACCGGATCCGGCAGCTCCTGCAGCCAGGGTCGGTTCGCACCGCGACCGTCGAACAGCGCCGGCGAGGGGTATGCCACAAGCGCCAAGCCATCCGCAGGAGCGACCCACGGAAGGACATCGCCAAACCGGCCCATCGGTGTTGCGAGACGCACGGCACGGGTTCCCACCTCGCGCCACGCCCCGCCACGCTGGAGGGCTTCGGTCCAGAATGCCGCGAACGGACGCGGGTCGCCCAGGCGACGCTGCAGGCGCTGCCACGCCGCTTCCAGATATTCCTTGTAGGTCGACGTGGCGAGCCGCGTTGCCGCCCGACCCCCGGCCTGCTGCGCCACCGTGAGCAGCACGTCTCCAGTTTGACGCGTCTCGAACACCGGCTGCATCACCGGCTGTTGGAGCGTGTGCACACCCGGGATCGGCTCAGAATCGTTCCACTGTTCCAGCGGATCGTGGTCCGGCAGTACGAGATCGCACTCGGCCGCGGTCTCATCGAGGAACCGACTGAAACTGACCTTGAACGGCACCTGCCGCATGGCCTCGACGAAGCGCAATCCGGGCGGCGTTGCGTACACCGGATTGGCACTATGCACCAGAAGTGCGCCGACGCTGCCGTCGCGCATCATCTGCGCGAGGCCCACAACGTCCGCATACGTGGCCGGGGCGGAACCGCTCTCGGTCGCAAACTGGACCGTGCGCCCCACGTTACCGGCAACGTAGTTCATCAGCAGTACTGCCGCCGCTGTCCCATGCGCTTCCGCGTGCTGGCACCCCACCCCGCCCGCGAGCGCGACGCTCGGTTCCGACACGAACTCGCGCGCCAGACGCTCGATCGTTTCCGCCGGAACATCAGTCCGCGCGGCCACCGAGTCCGGCTCGAACTGATCGAGGATCGACTCCAGCCGCGCGACATCGGATGGCACACTCGCTAAGCCGTCGCGGACAATGACGCGCGCCATTGCCATGGCGATGAGCCCTTCGGTACCCGGGGCGGGGGCAATCCACTCATCGGCACTCATGGCCGTCATGCTCATTCGCGGCTCGACATGGACAAACTTGCCCATGGCCCCGTCGCGAAAGCCGTGTGAGTCGCCGAACGCGCGTGCCTGCCCTACCGGATTCGACCACGTCTCGAGGAAGTCGGTCCCGAACGACAACACGTATCGCGCCGAGGCTAAGTCATATCGCGGCAGCGCATCGATCCCGAATACGGAGCGGCTCGCATGTCGGAGGGCCTCGTATGCGAACGGCTCGAAGTTGATCCGACCCGTCGAGCCAAACGCCGCGAGCCAGTCGTCCACGAAGCGGTCGAACGTACCGGCTTCGCTGCCCGTCATGAACCGCATCTGATCACCGGGCACCGCGTTCACGCCTTCGGTGATTCGCGCGATGGCCTCGTCCCACGAGATCGGCTCGAACGTCCCATCCGAGGCTCGTGCAAGGGGCTGGCGCACGCGGTCGGGGTTGTACAGCCCCTGCAGTCCCGCTTGCCCCCGAGCGCACAGCCGGCCCCCGTTCACGGGGTGGTCCGGATTGCCTTCGAGCTTGACGGGGCGGCCCTCCCGCACCCGCACGTGCAGTCCGCATCCCGCCGGGCATTCGCGACAGGTGGACGCGTACCACGTTGCAATTCCCGGAATCTGATTGTCGGGGGGGACGATATAGGGAATGAGCTTCTGAGCGCCGTCACCGGAACATCCGGTCAGCGCGGCGGCGCCCCCACCGGTTACGCCGAGGACCTTCAAGAATCTTCGTCGATTCATGCCGTTCGAGTTCTCAGCCATCCGTCCTCAGCTCCAACGCCGCCGCCTTCCCTTGCCTAGTAGTGACACAGCGTACAGTCGATCGAGACCTGATCCTTCTCGTGGCACGTGATGCACCAGCCCATCTTGAGCGAGGCAAACTGATACACCTGTGGCATCCGCCGAATTGGCCCGTGACAGACGTCGCACTTCTCGACGACCTCCAACTCCTTGAAGCTGCCCGAGTCGGACACCACATGGCGGTTGTGCGGGAAGCGCACGAACGGCGCCATCTCGTGCACCTCGATCCACTCGATGGGTCGGCGCTCGTTCCAGTACTCTCGAAGCTTCTGCACCTCCGGGTTTGCAGCACCAGCAATGATGTGGCAACCCATGCACGTCGCGACGGCGGGTAACGCGGGACTCGGACTGACCTCGGCGGCAAAGTGACAGTAGCGGCAGTCCATTTCGTACTGGCCGGCGTGGACGTCATGCCGATAGAGAATCGGTTGTTTCGGACCGGGAAGGCCGGCAGTATCGATATCCACAGGAGCTTCGTAGGGAACTGCCGTGTCCCCTTGCGGGCCCTGCGCCGTGGTGGATTGACTGGTGAGGAGGGAGACGCTGGCAACGGCCGCCACGAGCGTTCCGGTCACGAAGAGCGCGCGCTTTGTCATGATCCTCCGTTACGAGGCACGAGACCGCTCCGTTCCATGTCCATCGCCGCCGTCGCGACACTCCCGACACTGACCTGCAATTGAAGCCGCGCTCGGTGGGTTGACCGGAGATGTGTTGCCCCGAGAGGGGCCGCGCGGCCGCTCATAAGATAGTCGAAGGTCGGCACAGCACAACCGGTCACGTACGTCACAAAAACCGCCTGCTCGCCGCGAAAGCGGGGTGCGCTCAGGCGTCCGTAGGAAACTCCCGACTCGGCAACGAAATCAGCCATCGTTCGATGTTCTCGCCGAGAATCGAGCGACGGTCGTCATCCGTGATTTCCGCCAGATCCAGCTTGGCAATCGACGTATCACCCACGCGCAACGGCATCCCGGTGCCAAACACGAACCGCTCACGCCCGACGGTTTCGATGAGCCGGGTGAGATCGTCCTCCGGTGGGCCCCACATCCATGAGATGTCCCAGAGGATTCGGTCGGCCTCTGCCGGCGTGAGACCGAAGTGCACCTCCTCCACAAACGCGCGGTCAGCGTGCGTCACGATCAGACGAACGTCGTCGTCACTGCGCACGAGGCCCCGAATCGCCGCAGGTGTGAGATCGCTGGTGACGTCCCGCGGGTGTCGCTGCCGCAGATCCTCCAGCCGCACCGTGAGCACCATGGGCAGTCCCGCAACCGCGACGGCCGCCACTGCGACACGCATCGCATCACCACTCGGGTCGACTCCCTGGTATTGCGGGAACAATCGCACCGCCGACGCATGGGATTCCAGCGCCAAGTTCACGTCGTCTTGCCACTGCGGTTGCTCCGGATTGATGGTCGGGACTGGGGCAAGGCGGTCGCCGTAGGACGCCGTGAGCTTGGCCAACACGCGATTCCCAGGTGCCGGATCCTGATGCAGAATCGAAGGCAGGTACCCCACGAGCGCGCGATCGATATGCAGGCGATCCATTTGCGAGAGCAACCAGTCGGTTGACCCCGCACGGTCGAGATGCCGAAACGGATACGCCCCGATGAACGCCGCGACATCGACGACTCTCATGTGGCCTCACCCAATGGGAAGATCCGGCGCGCGTTCGCAAACCGGATCATCTCCAGTTCGTCATCCGGCAAGCCCAGTGACTCCACGTACCGGAGTTTGCCCCAGCCGGTGTCCATGGTCAGGTCGGTGCCCCAGAGCAAGCGACCGGGCCCCAACGTCTCGAGCGCCATATGAAGCATGTCCACGTCGACGCCACTCCCCGAGAGGTCGACCCAGATGTTCCGATGTGCCTCCACGGCGCGAACCGAGTGCGCCCAGGCGCCACCGCCCCCGAGATGAGCGAGGATGAACTGGGTTTCGGGATGCCGCTGCGCGAGGACGGCAAGCTCCGCCGCGTCCGACGCCTCCTGCCCCGGCCAGTCCCGCCTCCGGTGTTGCCATATGTGGTGCAGGATCGGCACGTGACGCTCCCCAGCCAGCTCCGCAATCGGATCCACCAGCACATCATTTGCGCGGCGGCTCGCACCGAGCTTGACACCGACCATCCCGCTGTCAAGACAGCGCCGGATTTCCTCGAGCGCCGCAGTGCCGTAGTTCGGATTGACCACACAGTACCCGTAGACCCTGCCCGGCACGACCTGCTGAATCTCCAGCATGCGGTCATTGGCATGGCGCACGTCGTCCAGCGACGGCAGGTAGGTGGGCGACCGATGTCCATAGGTCCCGAGGATCGAACCGATATGAACGGTGATCCCGATCCGCTCACCCGCCCCCAGGCGCCGACGGTTCACCTGGCGCCAGTCGGCGCGGCCGGAGTGGTCCGTGTAGAAGTGCGCGTGGACATCTATCAGCATCGCTGTTCCACCTCCTGCAGCGACTCGTTCAGGCGATGCAGCACGTCGTCTACGTCCTCCAAGGTGTGAGCGAGCGATATGAAGTTGTACGCTGAGCGCTTGAAAAGTAGCCCTCGGTCGGCGGCCCCACGCGCCACCAACTGCGAGATCCGATCGCTCGCGAACTCGACGTGACACATCTGCGGCACGCCGCGCACGCCAACGACGAGCGCCGAGTGGCGCTCAGCGAGGCGCTGAAGTCCGGCGAGGAACGCCGTCCCCGCTCGCTCCAGGTGCGCCACAACGGGTTCGCCGGTGAATAGCCGAAGCACCGCCTCAGCGGCTGCGAGACTCACGAACTCCGTGGCGAGGGTCGAGGACACCCACGTTCGGTTGAAGCCGTCCATAACATTTCGATCACCGCACACCGCCGCGATCGGTAGCCCGTTCCCCAAAGCCTTGCCCACGACGAGAAGGTCCGGCACGACGCCCCAGCGTTCGGCAGCCCCTCCGACGGCGATACGAAACGCCGTCTTGATCTCGTCGAACACGAGCACGGCACCGCGCGCGGTGGCCTGCTCTCGCACCGCACGGAGCCATTCCATGGTCGGCGGACCGTCGATCACCGGCTCGATCACAATCGCGGCAACATCTGCCCCTGACTCGAACGCTCCACGGAGCGACGCAAGGTTGTTGAACTCGATCTCCTGTCGAAGTCCCCGCACCGCCGCGGGAACCCCAGGGCCATCCTGACACCAGTCGAGCCACCCGTGATACCCGCAGGAAAGTACCCGATCGCGGCCCGTCACGACCCGTGAGACACGAACGGCTGCCGCGACGGCCTCGGCACCGGTCTTGAAGAATCGAACCGCTTCCCCACCCGGCAAGATCGCGCACAGCTGTTCCGCCACGTCTGCTTCCAGGACCGGAGCGAGCGAGCCGACGGCGCCGGCCCGTGCCGCACGTTCAACAGCCTCAACCACGGAAGGGTGCGCGTACCCCAGCGCCACAGCACCCAGGGCCATGATCGTATCGAGATACTCCCGGCCACTGGCATCCCACACTCGACAACCGTTCGCGCGCACGACCCGCACGGGTACACCGTCCGCTGATCCAAACAACGCCTTCGGTTGCTTGCTGCCCGTGGAGGTGAATCCGGGGATGCTCACCGCACGCCCCTCCGGTCGAGGTAGTGCACCACCTCGTAACACATCGCCTGAAAGAGCTTCGCCTCGCGCGCGTCCACCGGCGTGCGATGCACGACCTCGCGGACCGTTCGCATGATGCTCGCCGTCGTGTGCGTCTTGAAGAACTCGATGGCGCGAAGCGCCTCTTCGGCACTCGCGAAGAGCTGCTCGAGTTGCGCCGCGGTTGCCGGTTGCGCCTCTCGGCGGGACGCTTTGAAATGTCGCGTGCCGCGCGCCACATAGAGCTCATAGGCCATGACCGTGAACGCCTGCGCCAGGTTCAACGAGGAGTGATCGGGATTGGCCGGGATCACGATGCTGCGGTGGCAGCGATCCAGCTCTTCGTTGGTGAGACCGCGGTCTTCCGGCCCCAGGACGAGGGCGGCGGTGCCGGCCCTCGCGGTTGCAAGGAGCTCGGGCGCCGCCTCGCGCGGCCGCTGCAGGTTTCGCTTGGCCGTCCGCTCCCGCGCCGTCATACCCGCCACATGAGTGCAGTCGGCCAGGGCGCTCTCCAGACCGTCGAACATCCGGACCCGCTTGAGCAGATCACCCGACTGGTGGGCAATGCCCTGGATCCGGACGGGATCGAACTCCTCCGGCTGCACCAGCCGAAGGTCGCGGAGCTCGAAGTTCTTCATGGAGCGCACAACCCCCGCAATGTTCACGAGGTCCTGCGTCCGCACCAACACGACCGCGAGACTCACGTCACCTCCGCCACGACGGCATTCGACGGCGATTCACGGTCACCTCGCAGATAGACCCATCCGCCACCGCCGGTGAGCGCCAGCTGTCCCGCGCGACGCGCTCGATCAGGGTACATCTCGTTGACCACGACGTTCATCGGAATCCGGTCGCCTGCTGCAAGCTGCTGATGGGTTTCTACCGTTGCGACCAAACTGTAGCCGCCGCGTGTCCGACCCCAGCACGCGTCGATGTCGGTCGCCTCCATGCTGGTGCCCGAGACAACCCGGACGTGCGTCGCACGATCGGTCGGATCCGGCACTACCACGAATCCCTGCCATCCGTCGATGCCTAGGTACCACTGTATCCCGTCGGAGTGAATGTCGGGCGCCTCGTTGTCCAACTCCGGTCCGGGCGCGTCGGGATCATGGAAGCACAGATCCCGTTTCTCCACCAGCACCGCGACTCCCACCCGACTGCCGGTGGCGAACAGGGCAACCCGCGCGTGAATACCTCCGGCTGCTTCGTGCGTCAACTCGGAACGCCGGTACTGCTGGGCACCGAGCGAGCGGACCGCGGCGGCCGGCACCGCCCGGGGCCAGTCCTCCGGCGTGGGGGTGGTCTCGAGGAGCGGCGCGGGCACGACTACTTCCGGGACTGCACGCTTGCGACCCGGGGATCGGGGTGTCGGCACGGCGCCGGTCAGCTCGATCGTGTTGCCGGTCCGGTCGACCACTCGCGCGGAGCGCGCATCCAACTTGATCTGCTCGGCGGAGCCGTCCGCCAGATCGATCCGCACTCCCTCACGATCAGCATGGACCGCCTCGACAGCGCCAGGCCTCAGTTCGTAGACCTGCATCCAGCGCCCGCGTCCGCGCGCACGCCGCACGAGAAACGTGAGGGCCTTGCCATCAGCCATCTGCAGATCGGGCGGACCCGGCGCCGTGGCAAGGAGTAAGGCTTCGCCAGGCCGTGGCACGGGAAGCATGGCGCACCCGCGGCCGGGAGTCACCAGCGGAACACGGGCCGGCAGCTCCGGCACGGCGTGGACGGCGACGAGACCCGAGAACGCGTGGCCCGCTCCACCTCCGTCGAGCCGTACGGCATCTCCCGGGATCTCCACCCCTCCCAGCGGATGGATCGGAAGATCCACCACGACGTCGGACGGGACCTCAACGTCGACCGCGTCGAAGGCATAGTCGGGCCCCAGCACCACTGTGCGCGTCCCCGTCGTTTCCGGTCCGAAGACGTCCTGCGCCGCCACTCGGCACCACTGCCATCTGTCACCGCTGGCAAACGCGGCACAGTATCCCGCCCTGGCCCATTGCCCGCTTCCGGCCACGCCCGGTGCGTTGTGTGCCAGCGTCGATCGATACCAGTGGAGCGACGGATTGACATAAGAACCCGTGCCAAAGTCGCCCAAGACCAAGCGTTCGTGAAACAGCGTCAGATGGAGCAGGTCGGGATGGCCGTGCCCACCGGGCCGCCCACCGCACTCGAGGCTCGCGTAGCTGCCGGACCCGTCCCGAAGCACGGCCACACCAGCGTCCGGCAAGACCCGTGAACCTTGGTGCCAAACGGTCGACGCACCCGGCGGAGGATCGGAGCACATCCAGAGCAACGCTTTCCACCCCAGCCGTTCCCGCGACAGCCGCATGGGTGGTCGGTTCTGTTCCTGCTCGGCGATCTCGGCGAACCCGACATCGTCCGGCTCCGCCCCATCGAGGGCGTACAGGACCGACAGCATCGCGTCGACGCGTGCGTGCGGCGCCCGCACACGGGCGATTTCCCAGAGGTCGGCGAACCGGGGCTGTCTCAGGCTCACGCCGTACGGTGCGTCCCCCCGAGCCGGCAAGCTGAGGTCCGGCAGCGCGGTGTCGAGCGGCGCTCGATACATCGCACCCAGTCGGGGACCAAGCTCGGGGTCGGCGTAGAGGTCGACGCCGGCTGCCCGAAGAATCTCGCCGCCGAGGAGAAGACCGCGGAGCGCAAAGAAGTGGTAGTTCTCCCCTTCAAACCACAGTCCGTCGTCAGTGACGGCGTGCTGCAGCTGCGCCCGCAGCCCATGACGCCCCTCGACGCCGAGACGCACGAGATCTTCCCTCCCGAGGAAGTGTCCCGCGGCCACCAGCGCCGCGTTGTTCCACACCTGCCGGTTGGACCACGCCTCGTCGAACGAGGCGATCAGCGCAGCCGACTCTTCGACCATCGACCGGAAGTCACGTCGATCCTCGTCTTCGTCGATCAGCGATGCCGCAATCACCATCTGCGTGAGCCAGAGCGACTCCAGATATGTCGAGAAGAACAGGCGGGTCGGTCCCAAGACATTGTCGCGATTGGGGATCGTCGGGTAGACGGCGGCATACCGCTGCAAGATCTCTTTGGCACGCATACGCAATGCCGGCTGGCCCAGCAGGTGCGAGAGCAGCCCGAGATGAATCGCCCGCTCGGACAGCCACAGATGATACCGCCAAATCCACGCCCGACGGTGCCGCTCTCCTTCCAGCACCGCGCCACACTGGGGGCAGGCATGATCGTCGCGATGTAGCGGATCGAACGTCAATCGAGCGCCGTCGGTGGGACAGATGCCTCCGTCTCGGGACAGAAGCGCCTTCTCTTCCGGCATGTAGATCGATCCGGTGAGCATGGGCTCTAGCAGCCGCCGAAGGCGGGCGGCCAGCGCCGCAAGCGTGGGATCCTGCGTAACGGCTTCTCGCCGGGCGGCGAGTTCCTCACTCGGAACGCAGAGCATCCTCTTCCTCCCGCACCTCCACGCCCTCCGGCACGAACTCGACGTCGAGAATCGTGGCGCCCGTCGCCTCGGCCGCCCGGACGACCTCGACTCGTCCCGTGGGTGGACAGAGAATCGTCACGCATCCGCCGGCACCCGCACCGGTGGCCTTGAGACCCCACGCCCCGGCCGCAACTACCGCCCGTTCGATTCGACGCGTGCTCTCTGTTGCGATGGTCGCGTCGAGGCGTTGTTGCTGGCCCCAATTCTCGCTGACGACCTTCGCCAGATCCCGCCAGTTCCCGGCCTCCAACGCACTCTTCGCCGACGGCGCCAGCTCGCGGATCGCGTGCAGGGCCTCGGTCACCACTTGGTCCCCACTTTCGAACGCCGACCAGACCCGCTGGTGAGTCGCGGACGAAAAATGGGAATGACCGGTATAGGCGAGGACGAGATGATCGGCGAGATCGCGGGCCGCTTCGGCATCGACTTGAAGCCGGCGTGCCTCGATCCCGTCGGCGGAGAACGCGAACTGATGGAACCCGCCCAAGGCCGCCGCGTACTGATCCTGCCGTCCGCCGAGCAGTTGGAGTTCCCGAGTCTCCAGCTCGAACCCGAGCTCGGCGAGCTCTTCCGCTGAGTAGTCCTCCTGCCGACAACGCGCGAGACCCGCCAATAGCGCAACGTCCAGCGCGCCGGACGCACCAAGCCCGGAGCCACTTGGGGCATCCGACCGTGATAGGATCTCGATCCCACCAGTCACCGGGAACATGTTCAGCGCGGCCTTGTGCAGGTCCAGATTGCCGTCGTATTTCATCGAACCGGAGGACGCAAACGACGCCCGTTCGCCGAGATCCTCCGCACGCAGACGAATCCGCCGGTCGCCCAAGAGAAAATCAACCCGAACGTGGAGTGAGATCGCGCCGTTGACGACCACACCACCCACCCGATCCGCGTACTGCGGCGTATCCGTCCAACCGCCGGCGAAGTCGATCCGCATTGGCGCCTTCGTGCGAACGCTCACGGATCCCGCTCCGTCTCGACGATGGTCCATCGCGCCACGCTGGCGAGCTCACCGCGCAAATCGGTCGCCGGAGCGCGCACGCGATTGCTCATACCTTGCAGGCCACGGGCGTGGTAGAGCCAGGTCGTCGGGTGCTCCTCCACGAGGATCGTCTGCACCCGAGACCAGGCATGTTCCAGCTCCGCGGCATTCTGAGCGTCGCGCACGGCATCGGCGGCGGCCTCGAAGGCACCGCTCTGCAAGCCGGGGTAGGCCAGCGGGCCGGCGTCCCGGCCGTCGAACATCGCGAGCACGTAACTGAGAGAGAGATCCCCAGGAATCCCGGTGACAATCGCATCGAAGTCGCGTGCGGATCCCTGTACCGTGGAGAGAAACGACCCCAGCTCCCGTTGCCGGATCGTGACCTCGACTCCGACTTGGTGCAACTGGGCTTGGATCATCTGTTCGAGCGCGTTGTCTCCGCTCCCCACCGTGAGGAGATCGAACGCTAGACGCCGTCCGTCCTTCTGCCGAATCCCATCTGGTCCGAGTCGCCAACCGATTCGTTCGAGCGCTCGTGCCGCTCCTGCCGGGTCATGCGGCACCGCGACCGGCTTCACGAACCACGGATGCTCGGGCGGGACCGGCCCATCCGCAACGGCGCCGAAACCGTAGAGGTAGGCATCGACGATCAGCTGCCGATCCAGCGCCTGGGTTAGCGCCCGACGTACCCGCACGTCGGTAAACGGCTCCCGTCGAAGATTCCAGATCACGGCGTACACAAAGAGTACCGGGAAGTCGACCGCGCGAAGGCGCTTGTCGTCGCGCACGAACGTGGCGTGGGCAGGACTGATCCCGGCAAAGTCCAACTCGCCCGACGTCAGGGCCGCCAGCTTGGTAGCGGGCTCGTCCACGACCGTAATCACAAACCGTTCGATCTGCGGTGTACCGAGCTCGATGGGAAAGCCACTGTGCCGGCGAAAGACCCACCGCTGCCGAGGGAGATACTCCACGAACTCGAACGGCCCGTTGCCCACGGGGTGTGCGTTGAACGGCGCCCGACGGATCGCGGTCGCTTCCGTTCCGCGGAACCGGTGTGCCGGGAGAATGGCGATATCCGTGAACACATCGGGGAACACCGGCTGCCCGTTACGAAATCGAATCTCGACCGAAAACGAATCCAATTGTGTCACGGCAAGCACATCGGCGAAGTCGCGGGCGCGGGGGTACGCGACTTCCGGCGCGCGCGCCATGTCGAGCGTCCACGCGACGTCCGCGGCGCTGGTCTTGATGCCGTCGTGCCACCACACATCCTGCCGGACGTGAAATACGAGAGCTGTGCGGCCACCATGCCACTGCCACGACGCCAGCCGGGGCATCGGCTGCATGGTCGAGTCATAGGTGGCCAACGTCAGGAACAAGAGGTGCTTCTGCACCGCCTTGGCGAGGGGATGGACGGCGATAAGGGGATTGATGGACTGTAGGTCCGACCCGGAGGCGTAGATCACCGTGCCGCGGCGTCCCGGCCCGGCGCCGACGTGGCACGACGCCGTCAGGAAGAGCGAAAGGGTTGACGCCACGGTGGCAACAACGCGAGAGTAGCGCATGATCCGTCAGGTCGGAAAGCGCTTCGCGTTCGGCGTCGGCATCGTCTTCGCCGTCGTGACCATCACCTTCCTCCTCGTCAGCCTCACTCCCGGCGATCCCGCGAGGCTCTGGGTAGCCCCGGGGGCTGGAGCGGAGCAGTTAGCGGCGGCCCGCCGCGCGTTGGGGCTCGATCGGCCAATCATCTCCCGATACGTGGCATGGCTCGTCAGCTTCGCACAGGGCGACTGGGGGACGAGTTTCTCGCAACAGCGGCCCGTGGTACGGGTGATCCTCGACGCACTCCCCCACACCGTGCTCCTGTCTGGCTGTTCACTGCTCCTAACCTACCTCGTCGGCGTCGTAATCGGCGCGGTTCAGGCCGCGCGGCGACGGACCGCCGTCGATACCGGACTGACCGTCGGAACCTTGTTGGTGTACGGCATGCCCGCATACTGGCTGGCCATCATGCTGGTCCTCGTCTTCAGCTATACCGCAGCGCGCCTGGGCTGGCCAGCGTGGCTCCAGTTCCCTGCACTCGGTGTCGCCGGCCTCGACGCCCAGTTTCTCACCCCCTGGGAGCGCCTCGTCGACCGTCTCCGGCACCTCGCGTTGCCGCTCGTCACGCTGTCCGCCATCGGCGCGGCGGGCGCCGCGCGGTTCGCCCGCGGCGCGGTTCTCGATGTCCGAGGGCACGCGTTTGTGCGAACCGCCCGCGCCAAGGGTCTTCACCCGACCATCGTGGAGGGACGCCACGTGCTGCGGAATGCACTCCTCCCGATCATTACGCTGTTGGGGCTCTCCTTACCGGCACTCTTCTCGGGCACGGTGTTCGTCGAGGTGATCTTCGCCTGGCCCGGCATGGGCCGCGTGATGGTCGACGCGGTAGGAGCACGAGATTACCCCGTCGTCATGGCCACGACCGCGACCTTCGCCGTGCTGGTCGTCGTCGGCAATATACTGGCAGACGTGTTGTACACCGCTGCGGACCCCCGTCTCCGGCGCGGCACGCCGTGACGCCCAACCGCTTGTGGTCGGACGGCCGCACGGTCACCGGGATCACGATCCTGGCGGTACTGATCCTCCTCGCTCTCCTGGCGCCGGCCGTCGCCCCGGCCGATCCAACACAGCAAGGGAACATCCTGGCCACACGGTTTCTCGCCCCCTTCAGCGTCGGGTCTGACGGCACGACACACCTCCTCGGCACCGATGCCTTGGGCCGCGACGTGTTCTCACGGCTGGTCTTTGGTGCGCGGATCTCGCTCATCGTGGGCATCTGCGCCGTGGCCGTCTCCGTCGTGTTGGGCGGTAGCATCGGCATCGTATCGGCCGTGGTGGGGGGGATGACGGAGCGAGTGCTCATGGCGATCACGGACGCAGCACTCGCGATGCCGCGTATCGTGTTGCTGCTCGCGCTCGTGACGCTGTGGGAGCGCAGTCTCGCGCTCGTGGTGCTCGTCCTCGGACTGACGGGATGGATGAGCATCTCACGCCTGGCGCGCGCGGAAGTGAAGGGCGTCATGGCACGCCCGTTCGTCACCGCGGCCAGGGCAACCGGCATCGGGCGGTGGCGATTGATTCGACGTCATCTCGTGCCAAACGCGCTCACACCACTGATCGTCGCAGCCGCGCTCGGCGTAGGCAACGCGATCATGCTCGAAGCCGGGCTCTCGTTTCTGGGGCTGGGTGTCCCCGCGCCGGCCCCATCGTGGGGCAGCATGATCGCGAACGGCCGTGACGCACTCGTCAATGCCTGGTGGATCGCCACGTTTCCGGGGCTCGCCATCGCACTCACCGTCGTAGGCTGCAACCTCCTGGGCGACGGGTTACGGGATCTCCTCGATCCGACGACCAGGCGGTCAGCTGCCGGGTCCGTCGTCACGGCGACCGGGACGGACTAGCGGAGTGGGTGCCTGCGCAGGACACTGCCCCACCGCCGGCTACTCTTCATCGCCGAGCGGGATCGTTCTCAGCTGACGACGGAGTAGCGGGTGCTGACGCAGCAGGTACCATCCCATCACGAGCATGGCCGATAGACTCACCACACCAATTTCCCACCAAGCCGAACCTGCCAGGAGCGGGCGCGCAAACACGAGCAGGGCCGCGTAAATGTGAGCCGCAACGAAGATCAGGACGAAGAGGATGATGAAGCGCGCAACGGGATACTTCTCGGCCTTCGCAACGAGCCAAGAGGCAAACAGCCCCGCCGCCACGAACGCGAGCACATGCACCATGTTGTACGACAACACCGGTCCCGGCGCGATTTGCAGGGTTGCCGGGTCGTCGAGTCCGTAGAACAACGCCCCGCCAAACATGGCGGGCGTGTGAAACAGCGACCGTCCCGCCAGCGCGTTGAGCAATGCGAACAGGATCACCACCGTCGCATAGCCGAGGAGTCCCGCGAACATCCCACCGGTCAGGATTGCCTTGGTCTCAGAACGCATGACGCACCTCGTGGGCGCTCGCACGACAGCGAGCGCCAATGGGGTGTGAAGACTCGAGTTCCAGTAACCCGTCGTTCACACTAGGCTTGCGAGGCGATCGGTTCAAGCGCCGGTTCCACCACGAGTGTCACGACCTCGCCGGGTGCCGCCACGAACTCGATCTGATTGCCCGCCACCTCGACCAGTTGCTCGGGACACGGGGTCTCGTCGAGGCGGACTCGGCGGACCTGTTTGATGGCGAACGGACAGGTCCAGCGGCCGGACACCGGGGCATTCACAGGATTGGCCACTCGCAAGACGATTGCCCCGCCCGACTCACTCCGCTTCACAGATTTGAGCACGAGCCCATCACCGCTGAGTTCCGGTCCCTGTACCCGTTTCGGCACAGCGACACCATGCCGGATCATCCACCCCGCCATGGGTGCGTGAAACTCTTCACTGAGGCGCTCGAGCTCGTCCCACTGGGCCACCGAGCTGCCCAGTTCGATGCCCATCGTCGCGATCGCCAGCTCGGCGCGGAACACCCCGCGTTCTCCGGCATCCGGTGTGGGTACCGGCCACCCAGCGTGCCCCGGTCGGGCTGGAAGATCGTCGCGCGAGAGATTGTCAACGGCGCGGAAGAGCGTGATGGCAATCGCGCCGTTCCGCAGCAGCTCGTACTCATAGAGCCCCCGGGCAAAGACCGTGAGGCCCTCCGCCACACTCACGTAGCGATGCATCGGCGCGGTATCGACAGGCCACTCCAGTGGGTGCTCGTCCGCGGACCAATCGTATCGGTCACGCGCGACCGGACCGTAGTGCATGTCGGCGACGGCCCGCGTGCCGCGTGCACGTGGACTGGGAAAGACGACTCGCAAACGGTGATCGCCTTGGTCGTTGCGTCCCTCGACCACGAATCGGACGAGGCGCGAGCCCGCATCGAGTCGTGCGTACATCGTCCCCCGCACCCGTCCGCCGATGTGGAAGTCTCGCGCCAGCGACGCGATCAGCGGTCCGCCCCACACCCGACGGACGTTCCCCCAGGCGGCCCATTGGGGCCGCGCGTTGGGCTCCGGTTGATGCGTGTAGAGATCACCAGCGTCTCGCTCGCTCATGACCGTCGCCAACGCCGGATACCGCGTGCCCCGCACGCGATCGACGAGCGCGAAGCCCCCACGGCGATCGGAGACGACGTCACACCAGGGACCGGTCAGCGCCCGCCCGTTCGCCCGAACGGATTCCTGTACGGAGGGACTCTCAGCGTTCGCCCGCACGGCGAGCGCTCGAAGACCCAGGGCTGGGACGTCTCGCGCCATGAGCGCCACCCGAACGGCAGCGACCTCGTCCTGCAGCGGATAGTCAAACGGGCTGTCCATCCGCTCGTACCCACGGTATCCGTAGAGCACCTGCATCGGCACGGCCACACCGTCCGCATCCACGAGCCGGGGTGGCGCAGGCCACGGAGCGACTCCGCCGTTCTCCGGTCCTCGCGCCCGTCCGACCACCACTCGTTGCCGTGGGAGCGTCACTGTGGCCTCCACCACGCCGGAACGCGCGTGTGCCGATGGATTGACCACGACGAGATGCGGTGACCAGGAGGGCTCGTCGCGCCTCGCGCGAGCACGGTCCTGCCCTGCCCGGTCATGGAGTGCATCGAGCAAGATCCCGCGAGCTTCATGGGTGACGTCCGCCGCTCGTTGCTCGGCCGCGCGCGCCACGGCATCGCTCGTGCACCCGGCGATCACGTCATGGAACGTGTTTTGGAGGTGGCGCCGCCAGGCCGCGTCTAGGAGAGCTTGCCGATCCGCGCCACCGGCGATCATCGCGAGCACCGCTTGCGGCTCGGCCCACCGCAGGAGCAGGCGTTCCCCCACTGCGATGGCCTGCTTGAGTCGGCAACGTGAAGAATGGATGCTCTGAAGCGTCCACGTGTAGCCGTTCGAGGCTCGGAGCTCGCCGCAGACATCCGCAACACTCTCGTGCTTCACCGCCTCGAAGTACTCGAGCGGCGAGGCAATACGACACTGATGGTCTCCCGCTATCCGATTGAGCGCGTTGACAACCTCGGCAAGATCACGCTGAGCCCCGTGATGGTCGGCACCATTCATCAACAGCAACGGTCGTGCGCCGGCCCGCGGAGCGAGGGTGTCGCACAGCTCGGTCCAGCGCTCGAGCAGCCGATCCTTGTCGCGAGGAAGGTTGGCCCCCACCTCGTATCCCCCAGGGGGAAGGTGGTGTACGAGCACCGCCGCCCCATCCACCCCGATCCAGCGGAACAGATCGCCGTTCTGTCCTGGACCCCCGCCGTATCCACGCCACACGATCGCATAGGGGATGCCGAAGCCGGCAAGGATCGTCGGAAGTCCGGCGGGATGGCCGAACGCATCCGGGCTGTAGCCAAGTGCCAACTGGTTCCCCAGTCGTCTCGCAACCTTGGAACCGATCAGCAGGTTCCGCACGAGCGTTTCGTCGGCGGAGAGCAGTTCGTCCGCGAGCACGTACCACGGGCCGATGAGCAGCTTACCATCGGCCACCAGGGTTCGGATTCGCTCCCGCTGTGCCGGTCGAACGGCGAGATAGTCCTCTACCAGGATCGCCTGCCCGTCCAGCAGGAAGACCGGCAGCCCCGAACCCGACTCGAGCAGCGCGACCACCTCGTCGAGCACAGCGACGAGTCGCTGCGTGAACCGCACGCCTGGCTCGTACCATTCACGATCCCAATGCGTGTGCGGCACGACGAAGACTTGTGTCACGTCTTGGCGCCTACGGTAGACCCAGCTCCGTGCGCGCCGCTCGCGGCAGGAGTGGCAGAAGCTTGCCAATCGGTACGGCGAAGCTGAGGCCCGCCGCCTCACGCAGCCCCGCGCGGTGTATCGCCACGACCTCGCCCTTGGCATTGAGAATCGGACTGCCGCTGGAGCCACCCACGGTGAACCCGTCGAAGTTGATCGTTTCCGAGGTAACCTTCGCGAAGATCCCCGCGGTCATCGTCGTTCGCACGGTCCCGGTCGCGTCGATCGCGTTGCCAAAGCCCGCGGGGAATCCAATGAGCGCGGCGGGGTCACCTTGCCGAACGTTCGCTCCCGACCAGTCGACACGCGGCACATGAGAGCCGTCGTGGTTGCGAATGCGGAGCAGGGCCAGATCGGGCCCCGGCTCGTCAATGATCCCGACGATGTCGGCTGCCCGCATTATTCGCTGGTCCGCCATCGTGACGAACACCGAGTCGGCCCGCGGATGACCATGCGGCTGAATCACGTGTCGATTCGTGACGAAGTACCCGGACGCGGCAACGGCAAAGCCCGATCCGTCGAACACCTCCAGGCCGACATGCGTGGTAATCAGACCGACCGCGCCTTGATTCGCCTGCGAGACCGTGGCGAGGTTGCCGCCACGCACGGCCTCGAGCTGCGAGGCGATCGCCGTGGCGCGATCCTCTGCCTCCTGCACAGCGACGCGGAGACTGTCGAGCAGCGACTGCGGCGTGCCCGTCGCGCTCGCGCGCTCCAGCTCGCTGCGAAGCCGCCCGAGCTCGACCTGCGCTGCCCTGCGGAGGGAATCCCCGGCGGCAAGCTGCTGTGCCAGTGATGCCTCGGCACGCCGCAACGCCACTTCGAGCGCGGCCGTACGCACCTCAGCGTCGTCCAGGGCCGCGCGCAAACTGTCGACGACGACCCGCGGCGCGGAGCTGGCGCGCGCCTCGGCAAGCGCGACCCGCAGTCGTTCGTACTCCGCCGCTGCCGCTTCGCGGATCGAGTCGGCAGCCGCCCGCTGAGCCGCAACGTGCGAGCGCAATTGCCGCTCGAGTCGGTCCTTGTACCAGTACAAACCGCCCACGGCGACCGTCAGCACAATCACGGTCGACCAGGCGACCCAGCGAATTCGGCGGGCCGCGCGGCGCGACGATTCCTGGAACAGCTGATGAAAGAACAGCGTCGCACCTTTGCCGCCGAAGCTCCTCCTGACAGCACCCAGCTTCTCCGCCGCTCGCGAGGCGGCACCCTTCGCGGACTTCGGCTGCTGTCCCGCAGCGGCGGGCGCCGGTTCCGGGCCCACGACGTCCATGACGGCCAGCTCGGGGCCCTTGAGTCCGAGTCGAATGCGGTTCCCCGGCTGCAGCTCGCGCTCACCTACGAGCCGGGTACCCCCGATGAAGGTTCCGTTGCGGCTCTGCGCATCCCGAATCACGATCGCGCCATCGGGCTTCAGCACGATCTCGGCATGTACCCGCGACACCGACGTATCGTCTGGCCCGACGGGCTGAAACTCGCACTCCTTGCCGCGTCCGATGCGAATCCGTGCCCCGCGCAGCCGGTAGGTCTCCCCACTCTGTGGCTCGACCAGCAGCACCGTCGCCTCCGGTTTCGGCGGCGCGTCCGGCGGGGGCTCGGGCAGGAGGTCGGCAGCGATCGCCCTCACCGGGGTCGTCGCACCCGGATCTTCGACCAGGGTTTCCTCGAGCTGTGTTTCGACGGCCTCGATGCGGAACTGCGGACCGCGCGCTCCCAACCGGATCACACTACCCGGCGACAGCGGCTGCGGCGTGCCGGGCGCGAGGCGGCGCTCCTGGAGAAAGGTGCCATTGCGAGAACCAAAGTCCTCGAGCCACCACCGTTCATCATGGAAGCGGAACCGACAGTGCCGACCGGACACGACTTCGCTGCCCGCACCCGCGGGCGTCACGTCATTCGCGGGATCGCGACCGATGCGGACAACGGTGACATGGAACTCGTAAGAGTCGCCGCTGACCAACTCGGTGAACCGGAGGAAGGGCATGCTGCGCTAACTTATGGCGTTCGGACCCGCCACACCACCGGACTCCCGCCTGATGGATCCCCGGTGAGGACGGCGCGGATGCATTGCCCCTCCATCGTGGAGTCGAGGTTATCACTTCGCGGCCCATTATCTTTCTCCGAGTCATGAACGAGCCACCGGGTCCGCCCCGCACTTTGATCTCCACCGAGGTCGACCAACTGGCGTTATTTGGGAGTGCCGAGGAACGGTTCGGCACGGAGTTCGAGATCCTCGAACTCGTTGCGGCGTCGCCGGAACGCGCCCTGTTCGTCGTCCGAGACCGGGTGCTCAAGCGCCGCGTTGCCCTGCGGGTTCATCTCCAGCCGGAGACGTCCCTCCGCTCATGGTTCGAGCGCGAGACGGAGCTGCTCGCCGTTCTGGATCATCGCGTCCTGCGAACCGTGCACGCTGCCGGCTATCGCGGCGATTGGGCGTTCCGGGTCGTGCGATGGGTTGACGGCGAGAGTCTCGCCGACGCCGTCGCCCGCGGTCCGCGGCCCATTCCGACAGTGCTCCAACTCGCCCGCAGTCTGGCCGGGCTGCTGGAATACGTGCACTCGCAGCACATTGTGATTCGTCGCCTCGTTCCGGCGACCGTGATGATCGACAGCACCGAGCGGATCGTCGTGACGGATTTGCGGTACGCGAACATCCTGACGGATGTCGCCGCGCGTCCCGACGAGTCGGACGTGGCCCCCTTCATCGCTCCCGAAGCGAGAGGCGGCGCGGTCGGGGAGCCGGGAAGCGACATCTACTCGGCCGCCGCGCTCCTCTATTTCGCCACGACCGGCATCGCTCCCCACGCCGAGCCGCAGCGTATCTCGCCCCCGCGTGCGCACCGGGAGGCCTGTCCGGCAAGCCTCGACCGGATCATTACTCGGGGCCTCCAGGCCGACCCGTCCGCCCGCTACCTCACCGCGGCCGAGCTGTGGGACGACCTCCGCTCCGAACTCGGCGACCACGAGCTGGAACGACCGCTGGTGGCAGAACACGGGGGCGTGCCAGAGGATGCCGGCGCATGGGAGAAGCGTCTCCGCCGCGCGATGGGTGACGACTACGAGCTGCTCGAGGAACTCGGATCGGGCGCGTTTGGCCGCGTGTACCGCGTGCGGGATCTCGCGCTGGAGCGGGAGGTCGCCCTCAAGGTACTGCATCCCTATCTCACCGCCGATCCGGCAGTGGTCGAGCGATTCCGACGCGAGGCACGCGTCGCGGCGCAGCTCCTCCATCAGAACATCGCAAACACGTACGACATCGGTGGTCGAGCCGGGCTCCTTTGGTATACGATGGAGTACGTCCGGGGGCACGACCTTGGCCGAGTGGTACGGGCCGAGGGACCTCAGTCGGCGGATCACGTGGTGCGCATCCTCCATGACGCGCTCGCGGCGCTACGCTACGCGCACCAGCGTGGCGTCGTGCACCGCGATCTCAAGCCGGAGAACATCCTGATCGACGGAGCCACCGGAACCGTCCGCGTCGCCGATTTCGGACTCGCGCTGGCGCTCCAGCCATCGGAGCGCACGGGGGTCATTTCGCATTCCGGCACGCCGGACTTCGCGGCCCCCGAGCAGCTCCTCGGTGAGCCGGTCGATCATCGTGCCGACCTGTACTCACTCTCACTCGTCGCCTTCTACATGCTCACGGGGCAGCTGCCGTTCGGGAGTGCCCGTGTGGAAGCCATCTTGGCGCAACGCACGATCGGCCGGCTGCCAGAACTCGATCGACTCCACCGTCGCGTCCCGGAGGCGGTGCTGGGCGTTCTGCAGAAGGGGGCCGCCCGCCACCCCGAGAATCGATTCGACTCGGCCGAAGCCTATGCCCACGCACTGCGACAGGCGACTCGGCCGGCGTGGAACCCGTTCCGCGGACTGTTTCGCACGGGGTCTGACCCCGCGTAGCTCCGATCGTGCGGATAACCATGATTTCGGCGACGCCGCAGACCGTACACGGGGGGAGCGGCACGTACGTGGCCTCAGCGGCATTGAGCCGGGGTCTGCGAGCACTCGGACACGACGTACGGCTGATTCATCCGCAGCACTCCCCTCGTTGGCTCGGCTACACGGTGCACCGATTCCGCTTCAACCGCGGCCTGCATCCCGGTGTCGTGCAGGACAGCGACATGACCGTCGGCTGGGACATGGATGGGTACACCTTGGCAGGACGGCTCACGAGACCGTTCGTTGCCTACATCCATGGCCAGCTCGCTGATGAGGCGAGGTTCGAGCGTGGTGCCGTGGCCGCATCGATGCGGCTGCAGGCGTGGGCGGAGCGTCGCAGCGCCCACCGAGCGGACCTCGTCCTGACGGTCAGTGGCTACAGCCGGCGCCGGATTGCTGCGACCTACGGCCTGTCATTCGATCACATCCGCGTCGTTCCACCGGCATTCGAGGCCACGCGATGGAACGAGACCCTCCGCACCGTCGGGCACGATGGGAACCGCGCCGGACCGACGGTCCTGTCGGTCGCGCACATGTACCCGCGCAAGAACCTCGCGTCCCTGCTGCGTGCAACGGTCGCGGTGCGTCGCGCGCTTCCCCAGTTGAAGGTCGTGCTCGTGGGCGACGGACCCGAACGCCGCCGGCTGGAGCAACTCGCGCAATCGCTGGGGCTTGGGAACAGCGTACAGTTCACTGGTCCTCTGCCCTACGAGCGATTGGTGGAGACCTATGCTGCAACCGACCTGTTCTGCCTCCCGAGCCTGCAGGAGGGCTTCGGACTGGTCTTCCTCGAAGCGATGGCGACGGCCAAACCGGTTGTCGCGTGTCGCGGGACAGCGGCCGAGGAGCTGATTGACGACGGAGTGAACGGCCTCCTCGTACCGCCGGGGGACGAGGCGGCGCTCACCCAGGCACTGCGCTCGCTTCTCGTCGACCCGGATACGATGCGGAGGATGGGAAGCAACGGACCGCCGCGCGTGACGGCGTTTGAACCGGTCGAGGTTGCGCGCCGATTTCTCGAGACCGTGCGCGAACTGTAGGAACGGAGCATCTTCGACCCGAGAGCGGAGACGTCCAATGACATTGCGAATTGCCTTGGCACAGCGGGCGGCCGGACCGGACGTTCGCGCAAACCTCGAGGGGTTGCTCGCATCCATGGAGCAGGCACGCGATCTTGGCGCAGAGCTGTTGTGCGTTCCGGAGCTGGCACTGACTCGCTTCTTCCCCCAGCACAAGGCCTTCGACGGAGCGACCAGCCTGGCCGAGCCGATTCCCGGTCCCACGACGAAGCGTATCGCACACAAGGCTGGCGCGTTGGGCCTCGTCACCATCTTCAACATGTACGAGAAGGCAAACGGGCGATTCTACGACAGCTCACCGGTGTTCGACGCCGATGGGACGCTCCTCGGCATCACCCGAATGGTGCACATCACCGACTACGCGTGGTTCCACGAGCGGGCGTACTACGCGGAGGGCAACCGAGGCGCACCCGTGTACCAGACGCGAGTCGGGCGCATCGGCGTCGCTATTTGCTACGACCGGCACTATCCCGAGTACATGCGGGCGCTCGGCGTCGGGGGAGCGGAACTGGTGGTGATCCCGCAGGCGGGCGCGGTGGACGAATGGCCCGAAGGGATGTACGAGGCGGAGGTACGAACGGCAGCCTTCCAGAACGGCTATTTCACGGCGCTGTGCAATCGCGTGGGCCAGGAGGACCAGCTGACGTTCGCCGGCGAGTCGTTCGTCACCGATCCGACCGGCCGCATCATCGCACGAGGTCGGCGACTGGAGGATGACCTCATGATCGCCGACCTCGATCTCGCGGCGTGCGCCACCTCGCCGGCGCGCACGCTCTTCTGGAATGACCGCCGCCCCGAGTTATACGGAGAGTGGCTTCGCTGACGGCTGCGAGTCGCCTGGGAGCGTTCTGAAGATCCCCGATGCGAGGGTCGCTTCTTCCTCCTGCGGCCGCGAGAAGTTCCGCTTGACAAAGACGTCGAAATCGTCGAGCAGCGAGTACATCACCGGCACCAAGACCAGCGTGAGGAACGTCGCGAAGGTCAGACCGGCAATGACGGCGATCGCCATGGGGCCCCACCACGCCGCTTGCTCACCACCCCAGAAGAAATTGGGATCGAGGCGCCCGTAGAATCCCAGAAAATCGATATTCAGCCCGATCGCCAGTGGCACGAGCCCGAGCACCGTAGTGACGGCCGTCAGGATGACGGGCCGGAACCGTGTCATGCCCGCCCGCACGATCGCCTCGCGTCGCTCCAACCCGTCCCTCGTGCGGAGGATATCGATGTAGTCGAGCAAGACGATCGCGTTGTTGACGACCACGCCCGCGAGGCTGATCACCCCCACTCCCGTCATGATGATGCCGAAGGGCATGCGGAACACCATCAGGCCGATCAGTACCCCGATCGTGGAGAGCACCACCGAGCTCAGAATGATGAGCGGCTTCGTAACGGAGTCGAACTGCGAGATCAAGATGAACCCCATCAGGAATACCGCCAGCACGAACGCGCCCGCGAGGAAGGCCTGATCCTCCTCCTGTTCCTCCTGTTGTCCGGAATAGCGCAACCTGTATCCACTCGGCAGGTCGGCGACGAATGGCGCGAGCTCCTGCCGCACCTCGCCAAGCACGGCATTCGCGTTGTAGCCGGCCCGTACATCTGAGCTCACGGTGACGACCCGATCCAGATCCTTGCGGTTCACGTCGCCGAACCCCTTGTCGATGCGCCAGGTGGCCACGGACGAAAGCGGAATCTGGCCGAAGTCCCCCGACACGGTCAGATCGGCGAGTGAGTTGAGATCCTGGCGGTACGGCTTGGCGAGGCGGACGGTGATGTCGTACTCGTCCTTGCCGTCTCGATACGTCGAGGCTTCCGTCCCGTTAATTGCGCTTCGGATCGTCGATCCGATCTTCCACGTGCTCAAACTGTAGAGCGCGGCTTTCTCTCGGTCGACGTCGATCACGAGCTCCGGCCGGCCCTCCTCCATATCGCTCTCGAGCCCATCCAGCTTGGCGAAAATCTGTGAGCGCTCGAGCCGGCGAACGACTTCGTCCCCGAGTTGCTTGAGCGTGGCCGGATCCTCTCCAGTGATCTCGATCTGGACCGCCTGACCGGTTGGGGGACCCATGTTTGGCTGCTCGACTGAGATATCGGCCCCCGCGATGTCCTTTCCAACCGAAGTCTGGACTTGCTCGAGCGTTTCGAAGACATCACCCTGTCGATCCTGGTAATCCACGAAGGTGACGGCGACCGTCGCGAGATGCGTTCCCGTTCCGCCCCCGAACCCGGCCGTCATCCTCGACCCAACCGTAGACACGACCGACTCGAAATCCTGCCTTCCGTCGAGCACGACCAGTTGGGACTCGATTCCCAGGGCAATCCGATCCGTCTCCTCTACCCGAGTGGCCAGTGGCGCTTCGGTCTGCACGTAGACCGTGCTCGGCGGAACGTTCTCCGGGAAGTATTCGACGCCCGCGTTGAACACCTGAAATACGAGAACCGACAGCACCAGCGCGGCCACCGAGCCCACCACCATCCGCACCCGGTGTCCCAACGCCCACCGCAGCACCACTTGGTAGCGCGCAATCACCGCCGGAATACCCTTGGTCATGAGCAAGTGCCCGGCGGGGTGTCCGAGGAAGTGGTGAAACGTGTAAGCAAAGACCCCCGTGGCAATCAGCAAGACCGCCGTGAGCCAGTTGATCGCCACCATGATGAGCACCAGCAGCACCGTAACAACCAGCAGCAGCTGACGAAGCCGGGGTGGCATTCCCACCCGTGCGTCTTCCGTATCGAGCATCTTCGACGCCAGGGTGGGCAAGATCACCAGCGCGACAAACAGCGAGGAGCTCAAGGTGATGATCAACGTGAGCGGCAAGAACTTCATGAACTCGCCGACGATCCCCGGCCAAAACACCAAGGGCAAGAACGCCGCCAGTGTAGTGGCCGTTGAGGCGATGATCGGAACTGCGACCTCGGCCGTGGCATACTTGGCGGCACGCACACGATCGAACCGCCGTTCTCGGAACCGATAGATGTTCTCAACGACGACGATCGCGTTATCGACCAGCATCCCCAAGGCGAGAATGAGGCTGAACAGCACCACCATGTTCATCGAGAAGCCGATGATTTGCATGATGCTGAACGACACGAGCATCGACAACGGGATGGCGAGCCCGACGAACGGAGCGGTGCGCACTCCCAATACGAACACGAGCACCGCCACAACCAGGATGAGTCCGGAGATGATATTGTTCTCCAGACTGCTCACCATTTCCTCGATCTCTTCCGATTGATCGGACGTGATCTTGATGACCGTCCCCGGCGGTAGGTTCGGCTCGACGTCTCGAATGACGCCCTCCACGGCCTGCGCCGTCTCGATGATGTTCTCGCCAGTGCGCTTGACGACGGCGAGCGAGATCACCGAGTTGCCATCCAACCGTGCATAGGTGTCGCGATCCTTGAAGCCAAAGTCCACGGTGGCGACGTCGCGTATGTAGATCGGCCGCCCGCCGCGGGTCGTCACGACGATGTCGGCGATCAAGGCTGTCTGCGCGAACTCACCGGGAATTCGCACCAGGTACTTCAGGTCACCAACGTCTATCGTTCCACCCGGCACCGTCACGTTCTCGTTCTGCACCGCCTCGATCACGTCATCGAAGGCGACGTCGTAGAACTTGAGCTTTGCCAGGTCGACGTCGACCTGCACTTCCCGCTCGAGCCCGCCCGCGAGACGCACCTCCAATACGCTGGAAATCTGCTCGAGGCGATCCTGCAGATCCTCGGCAACATCACGGAGCCGCACGAGACTGTACGGTCCCGCGATGTTCACCTGCATGATGGGGAACTCCGAGAGGTTGATCTCGAACACGCCCGGTTCTTCGGCCGCAGGAGGAAGCTCCGTCTTCGCGATGTCCACCTTCTCACGCACCCGCTGCAGCGCTTCGTTCATGTCCATCCCGGCCTCGAACTCGACGTTGATGCTCGAGAGACCCTCGATGGAGGTGGACATGATCTCTTTCACGTCCGCGATCGTGTTGAGTTCGTCTTCGATGGGTCGCGTGATGAGCGTCTCGATATCGCCCGGTGCGACGCCTGGGTAGATCGTGTTGACGATGATGTTTGGGATCACGATCTCCGGCATCGACTCTTTGGGCACAGCTATGTACGATCGGAGCCCCAGCACAATCAGAATCACCATCAGGACGATCACACTCGTGGGGTGATCGATCGCGAACGATGTGAGGCGGAACTCCTTGAACCGTCGCTTGTGACGCGGGTCGGCTCCCGAGCCACCCGAGCTCACCGGTCCGCTGCTCTTCACGGCTCCGGAACCACCACCAGGGTTGCGGTGCGACCCCGTCACACTGGGACGCTTGCCGCCTTCACCGCCGTGCTGATCCGGTCGGTCGCGGTCGCTCATCCTTCCTCCCCTGTCTGCACGATACGGATGAACGTCCCGTCATCGACAAGTCCCTGGCCACTGGTAATGAGTCGATCCCCCCTCGCAAGACCTGACTCAATGACGACCTGATTGGCATACGAGGGCCCCAGTGTGACCCCGCGGGCGATCGCGATCGGAAGTCCGTCGCGATCGCCCGCCACGAAGACTTGATATCCGTCTTCCGTGCGCTGCACCACGTCTTGCGGTACGACGAACACGCTATCGAGACGCGCCCGCTCCACCTGCACGTTGGCCAACATCCGGGGCTTGATCTGTCGCTGTGGATTGGCGAGCACGATCTCAATGGGAATGGTGCGGTTATCGGCATTGACCATGGTCCCCACGAACCCGATGGTTCCGGTGAGCTGACGGCCCGGCAGTATGTCGAACGTAAGGACGGCGCTATCCCCGTGCTGCACATCCAGGGCAAACCGTTCGGGAATCCCGCCAACAACCTTCACCCGACGGGTGGAGACCACCCGAGCCACTGGCGTACCCGCGGCCACCATCTCACCGATCTCAACGAACTTCTCATCGAAGATGCCGGCGACCGGAGCACGGACCTCCGTCCGGGCAAGCCGCTCTTCCAGGGTCGTGAGCCTCGCCCTCGCCGCTTCGGCGCTCGACTTCAGCTGGAGGTAGACGATCTCGCTTCCGATCTGCTCCTCTTCCCAAAGGCGCCGCTGACGCTCGAACTGTTCCTCCGCCAGCTCCGCGAGTGCGCGTGCCTCGGCTACCTGCGCCCGTAACACGGCGTCGTCGATCTTGGCGATCAACGCCCCTTGGGCCAGCCACGCACCCTTGGTCGCGGCGAAGCGGACAATCGGACCCGCCTCCTCCGCCGAAATCGTGATGTCGTTCAACGCCTCAACTTCCCCGACGATTCGTATGAAATCCACGAACGACGTCGGGGTCACCGACACGACCTCGACGTTGACCACGCGAGCGCCGTCGCTTACCGGGTCGTGTCCCGGCTGCTCGGCGCGCGCTTCGCCACCGTCGGATTGCGCGCAGCCGCTCAGCGTCCAGCTACCCCCTACGGCGACTGTGATAGCCAGGACGGCTCGAACCCAAATCGTCGTGATCCGGTGATTGCGCCTTCTCGTCATGATCTCCCCATCCCTATCTGCCGACTGCAACCGGGAATGCACCCGGCTCCTCCGGCACCGTTCCAATCGCAAACTCAAGCTGCGCCCGGGCTGAGAGGTAATCGTACACCGCTCGAGCATAGTTGAACTCCGACTGCCGCAAGGCCACTTCCGCATCGGTCACCTGGAGCTGCGATCCCAATCCCTCCCGGTACTCCGTCGAGGCGATCTCGAACCCACGTTGTGCCTGCTCGACCGCGCGCCGCTGACTGCGCGCGCGTGAGCGCGCTTCCTCGGTAGCCTCGGCGAGGGAACGTACCTGGTTGACCGCCTCGAGCTCCGCACGCTCCAACCGGGTCTCGTTCCGCCGCACCGTCGCCTGCGCCTGCCGCACCCGGGCGAATCGCTGGAACCCGCGGAAAATAGGGAGCTCGATCTGCACGCCAGCGGCAGCCGTCCTCGTTCGTTGGTCCGACGTCTCACCGAAGAAGCTGGGACTGCCGTCCTCCTGCGCGAAGATGTTGTAATTGGTGAATACGGACAGCCGCGGGAAGAAGTCCGCTTTTTCCACGCCGACCCGCGCTTCCTCGAGCAGCACGGTGGACCGAAGCTGACGGAGATCGGTGCGCCGGCGCATGGCTGTCTGCAACAGGGCGTCGATCTCCGACCGGGTCGGCTCCGGTGCTCCAGCAAGCAGCAGCAGTTCCGCATTCTCGCGAGTGTTAACGTCGGCCTCGTCCAGATCGATCCCGCTAAGCTGTCCCTCCAGCGCGATCAGCCGCTCCGGATCGAAGCCCAGCTCGACCAGTAGTGCTCGCCTTCGCGCCCGTACGGAATTCTCGGCTCGTTGAAGATTGGCTTGAACGTTCGAGTACTCGACCTCGATCCGCAGGACGTCGTAGTTGCTCACCAGCCCCGCCCGGTTCAGCGCCCGGGTCTCTTCCAGCGTCTGCCCGAGCCGCTCGATGCTCTTCTCGGTAAGCCGCAGCTCCTCGTCTGCCAGCAGCGCGTCAAAGTACGCCTGTCGCACTACCGTCACCACCTGCTGTGTCGTCCCGCGGAGCACCTCCTCCTGAAGCCCTCGGAATCGGCCTGCCGCGCCTACCCCGACGAACACTCCATACTCGAACAGCGACTGGCTGACGTTCAGTCCAGCGGTCCACGAGTTGTCCGACCCGACTCGCACGGGCCGCGTCTCCCCCGGCGGTCCTCCGAAGAACTCAGCCGGGAGGAAGATCTGCTGCACCAACAAGTTCCTGGAATAGGACGCACTCACCGAGATGTCGGGCAGGATGCTCCCCCACGCCTCCCGCACCTGCTGGTCAGCCACCCGGAGCCCGAATTCGGCATCCTCAAGGGTGCCGCTGTTCGCCAGCCCGACCTGGATCGCGCGGCGCAGCGAAAAGACGTCTTCCTGCAACGCCGACTGCGCGCTCAGCGGAGCAGCGGAAAGAACACCAAGCACGACCGGTAACACACCGCAACTCACCCCCCACCAACGATTGCCCTTCATCACGCGCTCCCCCCTTTTGCGCCATCCCGTTCCTCTCCGTCAACGTTGTCCGGAGCGATTCCGTGCTGGACGAACAGTCCGAACGCGCGAAACAGATCTGCCGGACTGCGCGACACGGTTTCCGGGCCGAACTCGGGACAATGCTCGATGTTGCACGCCATGGAGATGGTTAACAAGCCGTGCGTCAGACTCCACAGGAACATGACGACGTGATCCGGATCCGCCCGCCGGATCGATCCTGCGGCGATCGCGTCCACCACCGCTTGCCGCAGCAGGCCGTAGCCACCGCCTTCAGGCAGGTCATCGAGGGTGTGCCGACCCCCGTGATGGATGCTGAACAGCACCCGGAAGTATGATTGGTTCTCGATGGCAAACCCGAGGTAGGCTTCACCGAGCGCACGTACCCGCTCCATCGAACCGCGCGGATACTGGTCCGCCGCCGCTTGCAGATAGTCGCCGAATTGCCGAAACCCGCGCTGAACGACCCGGCCGATCAGGGCTTCCTTGTTCTCGAAATAGCGGTACAAGGCGGTGGCACTGACCCCGACCCGCTCCGCGACGGAGCGCATCGACAGTCCCTCGAGGCCCCCACTCGCAAGGAGATCTCGAGCCGCATCCAACGCCGCCTGCTCGACATCCGCGCCGCGAACCGCGGCGTCGCGTACAGTCATGTGTACCTTCCTTCCAGATCCTCACGGTGTGCCACCCCGGTCCCGCCGGGTTAACACCGTTAAGTTAACGGCGTTAACCTACCCCCTGGGTACGTACGCGGTCAAGCGGCTCCGGGTTTCAGACCGAGGTGCGAGGCACGGCGGCGTGCGGCGTGGACGAGTGGGCATGAGAGATTGCGATGGCTGATCCGGTGGTGCTCCTGCTCCCGGGCATGACCCTCAACAGCACGGCCATGCCGGCGCTGAGCGCGTCGACCCTGGCGGTGGATTTCAACCAGCTCAGCGTTGGCCCCGCTGGCGAAGGTGCCAAGAGGCCCGGCATGGCACTCTACGCTGGCCGTCTCGAAGAGGTCCTACGGCACGAGCCCGAGTGGCGGAGTCTGCCTCGCATCGTTGTCGCACACAGCTTCGGCGGAATGCTCGCCCTCTCCTGGCTACTCGCACCGCAGAACGCGGCGCTGGCGCGGATCGACGGTCTCGTGCTGATAGCGACGACCGCAGGCCCGATGTTCGATGCCCTGCACCTCAAGGTCGCGTTCCCGTTCGGCCGCGGTCGGCGCATCGGCCTCAAGCCGTTCATGGCGTTCTGGAACCGTCGGTGGATCACGCGACTTGCGAAGCTGGTGCTTGGGCGGGGCCATGACGACGTGGGACGCGTCGACTTCGGGTCGCTACGCCGTCAGTCGGACCTGTCACTCGACCTGGCGGGCTGGCGGAACACCGACTGGCGGGCGATGCGGTCCTATCGGTTCGCCATGGACGGCTTCGACGTTCGCGATCGGCTCGACGCGCTCGACGCGTCAACCATCGTACTGCACGGCACCGACGATAGCCTGTTCCCGGTCGACGTCGCGGAGGACCTCACGCGACGGATCCGTGGTGCCGAGCTGCGTGTGATCGAAGGGGCCGGCCACGGCTTGCCGGTGACCCACGGGGCCGCGGTCGTCGAAGCAGTGGAGGATCTCCTGGCGAGGTACCGAAGATCGGAGCAGCCCTAAGCGTCCTCGCGCCCGTCTTATCTCGGCCCTGATCCCTATCCCTTATCCCTTGTTCCTTGTTCCTTGTTCCTTATCCCTTGTTCCTTCTCCCCTCATCTCTTCTTCGCTCACTCCCAGCGAAACCACTTGAGCGCGAGCCAGAAGCTCGTGACTCCCCAGAGGGCCAGCACACCGAGAAGACCCGCTGTCGCCGTCAGCGGAACCCCGTCGAGAATCACCACCCGAAGCGCATCGTTGAGAGCGGTGAGCGGCAGTGCCCGGATGAAGGGCTGCGTGGCGTCCGGAAAGTTCGAGTACGCGAAGAACACTCCCGAACAGATCCACATCGGCACCATGACCAAGTTCATGAGCCCGGAGACGCCCTCGACGGTGCGCGCACGACTGGCAACGAGGGTTCCCAGTCCAGCGAACGTCATGGCACCGACGACGGCGATGGCAGCGATGCCAATGAGCGACCCGCGCACGGGGACATCGAACACGAGGGAGCCAAAGGCGAGGACGGCTCCCACCTCCAAGCCCAGAAAGACCAGCCGCGCCAGCACGTACGACAACAGGTACTCACTCCGCCGCATCGGAGACGCGAGGAATCGTTTCAGGAGCTTCTGCTCCCGGCTCTTCACGATCCCGAATCCGACACCCCACATGCCCGTTCCCATGATGTTGAGCCCCAGAAGGCCTGGGATGAGGAAATCGATGTAGCGCGCTCCGGGCTCGGTGACCCGCACGTCCCGGATTTCACGAACATCGCGCCGGCCGGCCGCCTCCTGCAGGGCGTCGGCCACCACGAGTCGCGCGAGCTGGCTCTCACTTCGGGTCGAGTCGTACTCGAGGCGCACCGGCTCGCCCGGCTGCAGCACCAACGCCACGCGCCCCGTGCGGAGACGGGTGTGCGCTTCTTCCGCACCCAGCAGGACCGGCATGATCCGGTCAGATGCTTCGAGTGCGCCCAGCAACGCATCGGCGCCCGCCACGTCTTCCACCGCAACACGTACCATCTCCGGCGCTCTACTCTTGAACGCCAACCCCAACGCAAACGCGAGCACGATCGGAAACGCAAACACCCAGAACAGCGCCTCAGGTTCCCGCGTGAATTCGCGGAGACGCCACAGCGTGAGCTGCATGAGGGCGCTGGAGTCGATCCTACTCATCCCGCAGGTGCCTCCCGGTGAGCGAGAGGAACACGTCCTCGAGCGTGGCATGATGCGTCGTGAGCTCGTCGAGCGACACGCCACGCGCCTCCAACAGACGCATGAGCGCCGGTACGACCCGATGCACGTGACTGGCGGTCAGCCTCGTCTTCCCATCGTCGTGTGCCACCGACTCGACGCCGGGCAGCTCGAGGTAGTCCGTGTCAGGCACGACGACGCCACCCTGCGGTACGAACTCCACTACGTGCTCGGCACCGAGCGACGCGATCAGTCGCCGTGGAGAATCCAAGGCGATGACGTGACCGTGATCGATAATCGCCACTCGGTCGCAGAGGCGCTCCGCCTCTTCCATGTAGTGGGTCGTGATGAGGACCGTGCCACGCTGGAGTCGAAACCGCGACACGATGTCCCACACTTGGCGTCGCGACTGCGGGTCGAGACCGGTCGTCGGCTCATCGAGAAACAGCACCTCGGGATCACACACCAGCGCACAGGCGACCGCAAGCCGTTGCCGCTGACCGCCCGACAGCTTGCTCACCCAGGCGCGTCGCTTCTCCTCCAGCTGCACTTCCTGCAGCACATGGTCGACCGTGGTTCCTCGACGGTAGAAGCTCCGGAACAACCGGATGACCTCCTCGACGGTGAGCTTGTCCGGGAGCTTGGTCTCCTGGAGCTGGCTTCCGAAGCTCTGCCGCAGACGGAACTCGGCGTCTGCCCACGAGAGACCCAGCACCTCGACATCCCCCTCGTCCGGCGCGAGCAGCCCCTGGATGATCTCGATTGTCGTCGTCTTTCCGGCGCCATTGGGTCCGAGCAGGCCGAAACACTCGCCCCGACGAACTTCGAGGTCGATTCCGGCGACGGCAATCACTCCCTCATACCGCTTGACGATGCCTCGGCAGGCAATTGCAGCGTCCGACATGTCCGGCAATCAATCCGGTGGCGGTAAGAGAAGCAAGCCAGCAAACGACTGGCGGCCGCAGCCTTGCCTCGCGACTTTCCAGCCTATGATCGTGGCGCTCTCGGTCGGGATCATCGGGGCCGCGTGGATCCTACTGCTCCGCGATGTGGCCCCGGTTCCGACGTGGTTCTTCGTCCTCGCGTGGTATCCCACGCTCGTGGTGCTCGACCGAGTGTCGTGCGCGGTCGGCGGCGGAGAGAGTCTCTTCCGCCGGCCGCTCCGGGTGCTCTCGCTGCTTGGTTGGTCAGCGGTCATCTGGCTGGTCTTCGAGGGATTCAACTTCCGCTTGCGCAACTGGTACTATGTATTCCTTCCGGACCATGGCGTCGAGCGTTGGGTCGGCATCCTCGTGTCGTTCGCCACGGTGGTCCCGGCGCTCCTGCTCGCCGAACGCGTGCTCGCCGGTCTGGGCATCGGTCGGAGCTGGCGAGGCGCGCCGAGCCGGGCCGGCAATCGGAGCCTGCACGTCGCCGTCGCGCTCGGCGCGGCGATGGCGACGTTGGCCATTCTTGCGCCCCGAACGTTTTTTCCGCTCGTGTGGGGGGCGCTCTGGCTGTTGATCGACCCGTTCGTGTTCCGCTCGCGTCCACAGTGGTCGCTGCTGGGTGACATCACACGAGGGGAGTGGGGCAGGATCGGGCGCCTGATGATCGGTGGGGTCGGCGTTGGCATTCTGTGGGAGTTCTTCAACGCTTGGGCTCGAGGCAAGTGGATCTACACGGTACCGTGGCTGGAGCAGACCAAGCTCTTCGAGATGCCTCCGTTGGGATTCTTGGGCTTCGGGTTCTTTGCGCTCGAAGCCTGGGCGATGTACCACGCGCTCTGTGTCCTCGGCATCGCCGTACCGCCGGACACCGCGAGCGCAACACGCAAGGTGAATCGGCGGGCCGGTTTCGCTGCCCTCGCGGGGGCAGCGGTCTTCGCCGTCGCCACGTTGGCCGGGATGGAGCGGTGGACCATCAGCTCCACGACTCCGCGTGTTGCATCGCTGCCGGGTATCACGCCCACCGAGACCGCGCGATTGACCAGCGGCGGGTTCTCCTCGCCGTTCTCCATGTCGCGCACGCATCCGGACACCATGGCCGAACGGACCGGGATCGATACCGCTCGGGCCCGGGCCCTCGTCGCCAGCGCACGTGTCTCGACGCTCCGGGGCATCGGGACCGAACACGCTACGGTGCTGCAGACGATCGGCGTGCGCTCAATCTGTGCGCTCGCTCGGCAGTCGCCCGCCACCCTGTGGCACCGCTATCGTGAGGCACAGGCAACCGACGAGATGACCTCGGGCCCCTTGCGTGCGGCGCGACCAACTCCGGCCGAAGTCCGCGTCTGGGTTGGAGCCGCTCGCCGAACTTGTGTCGCAGCGGGACCCACGGAGGTGCAGGGGCAGGGTGCAACCGATGGTTAACTTTCCCCGCGTGTTATCGATCGCGCTGAAGATCCTCGCGGCTGTCGTCGTCGTGTACGCGGCTGTCGCGTTCTTGGCGTGGCGATTCCAGGACCGCCTGGCGTTTCCGGGGCCACGGGGGGCCCTGCCCTCGCCAAGCGACTTTGGCATCGCTGACGGCGAGGTCGTGACCGTGACCACGAGGGACAGTGTCGTGCTCCGCGGCTGGTACCTGCCTCCCGTTCCAAAACCGGCAGCAGCCGGCGCACCGGGTCTGTTGTGGTTCTACGGCAACATGGAGACCGTCGGCGCGCTGGGACCCGTGCTCCGCGAGTTTCGCCCACCGGGGATCGGCATGCTCGTCCTCGACTACCGGGGATATGGGCAAAGTGGCGGGAGACCGACCGAGCGGGGAGTCTACCGCGACGCGGAAGCGGCATGGAGCTACCTCTCCCGGCGGCAGGAGATCGATAGCACGCGGATCGCCGTGTACGGCCGTTCCATTGGCAGTGCCGTCGCACTCCACCTGGCCACCGAGCGGCCCGTACGCGCCGTCGTCCTCGAATCACCGTTCACGAGCGGGCGGGACATGGCGCGGGAGCACTACGCACTGGTCCCGAGTTCGCTTCTGACCCTTCGACTCAACAACCTGCGGCGGGCGGCGCGCCTCACCGTGCCACTGCTGGTGTTTCACGGAAGCGAAGACCGGATCGCTCCGCCCGCGATGGGGCAGATGGTAGCGGATTCGGGGCGTGCCGAAGAGTTTGTGCTCATCGAAGGCGCGGGACACAACGACACGTACGCGCTCGGTGGTGCCGAATATCGCGAGCGAATGCATCGGTTCCTCGCGGAGCATCTCAGTCTACCCGCGCAGTAGCCAACACGGCACGAGGCCAATTATGACACGTCGAATCTTCCTCCTCGCCGCGGTCGTGACCGCGTCGGCGTTGCACGCACAACAGCCGACGGCCGACCTCATCGTCTACAATGCGCGGATTCACACCGTCGACCCCAACCGGCCGCTGGCCGAAGCCATGGCGGTCCGTGCCGGGCGGGTCATGGTCGTGGGCAGTCGCCGAGCGGTGGAGGCGCTGGCTGGCCCCCTGACCCAACGGATGGATCTCGAGGGCCAGACGGTCATTCCGGGCATGGTGGACGCCCACGCACACCTCATGAGCCTCGGCACGTCCCTTCGCATCGTCGACCTCGTCGGTACCCGTTCGTATGAAGAGATCGTCCAGCGTGTCGTGGATCGCGCCCGCACCACGCCAACGGGCGAATGGATTCGCGGGAGGGGGTGGGATCAGAACGATTGGGCCGACACTCGGTTCCCCACACACGAGGCACTGTCACGGGCGGTGCCAGATCACCCCGTCTACCTGGGCCGAGTGGATGGTCACGCGGCCCTCGTCAACGCCGCGGCTATGGAGCTGGCCGAAGTCTCCGCCGCCACTCCCAATCCGTCAGGCGGCCGCGTGCTACGTAACGACGCTGGAGACCCGACCGGCGTGCTGATCGACCGTGCGCAGGGGTTGGTGGGCCGGGCGATACCGGCGCCATCGCAAGGCGAGATGCGGGCCCGGGCCCTGGCCGCGGTCGCGGAAGCGAATCGATGGGGTCTCACCGGGATTCACGATGCCGGTGTTGGATCGAGCACGATCGACCTGTATGAAGCGCTCGCGCGCGACGGACAGTACAGCCTGCGCAACTACGTGATGATCAGCTCTGACGACTCGACGCTGCAACGGTACTTCGAGCGGGGCCCACAGGAGCGGCTGCACGACGGCCGCTTGTGGATCCGTGCCATCAAGATCTCGGCGGACGGTGCATTGGGGAGCCGTGGCGCGGCACTCCTCGAACCCTATACCGACGACCCGGGCAATTCCGGTCTCGAGACAACACCGTATGAGCGCATCGAAGAAGTGGCCGTCCGGGCGCTGCAAAACGGCTTTCAGCTCAACGTGCACGCCATCGGCGACCGGGCCAACCGGACCGTCCTCAACGCGTTCGAAGCGGCGCTGCGCGAAGTGCCCACGGCCGACCACCGGTTCCGCGTCGAGCATGCGCAGATCATTCACTTCCAGGACCTCCCGCGGTTTGCCGAGCTCGACGTGATTCCGTCGATGCAGGGCAGTCATCAAACCAGCGACATGTACTGGGCGATCAACCGACTGGGGTGGACGCGCGTACAGGGCGCGTATGCGTGGCGGACGCTGCTCAACACGGGTGTCGTAGTTCCCAACGGATCCGATTTTCCGGTGGAGTCGCCCAACCCGCTGATCTCGTTCAAAGCGTTCATTACGCGCCAGGACGCAAGCAGTTGGCCGGCCGGGGGGTGGTTCCCCAATGAACGCACGACGCGTGAAGAGGCGCTGAAGAGCATGACGCTGTGGCCAGCCTACGCCGCATTCATGGAGGACGTCGCCGGATCGCTCTCACCCGGCAAGTACGCCGACTTCGTCGTGCTGGATCAGGACATTATGACGATTGCACCCGAGCGGATCCTCGACACAAGGGTGCTGCTCACGGTCTTGGGTGGTGCCGTGGTGTATTCGAGTCAGGAACGGACGTGAGTCCCTACGTCGCCTCGGCGAAGTCCCGCCCCTTCACACCGAAGGCGAGGAGTGTGACAAACGCCACGATGCCACCTGCGATGTAGAAGGGTACGCCGACTCCGAGTCCCTGAAAGGCGGCCGTCGACCAGATCGGGGCGATCACGCGTGCGACGCCGCCAAATGCCTGTTGCACACCGAGGGTTTGGCCCAGCTCGTGTTTGGCGGCGCGGTGTGAAATGAGCGCCGAGAGCGCTGGGAAGAGGCACGCGGTGCCGATGGGAACCAGCCCGAGCACCAGACCGAGTGTGACAATCGAGCGCGGAAGCGGGATCACCAGCAGTCCGAGCGCGAGCAGCCCTGCCCCGACGCGCATGAGCTTCACCTCGCCCAGCCAGTCGATCAGCTTGCCCAGCATGACGGCCCGCATGATGACGCCAATCGCTCCGACGTACACGAAGAAGATGAAGATCGATTCCTCGGTGATGCCAAAATCGCTGGCGAGGTAGAGTGCGAGAACACCGGTCATCGACATGAAGCCGAGCATTCCGGCCGCGTAGATCCAGATGAGCCGTGCCACCTCCGCGCCGGGTTCCCGCAGGATTTCAAACACCATGCTGCGGATCGACCGTGGCAACGCACGGCCGCGCTGTTGATCGCGGGACCGTTCGTGTCCAGGATATGACTCCGGCAGCCACCGTCTGGCGAACGCGATGTTCACGGCACACAGCGCCGCGGCCACGAGGCCGGGCGCCTCAGTTCCGAGCTTGAAGGCAAGCGAGCCGATCGCGGGGCCGATCATCACCCCCGCACCGGTAGCAGCCGACAGCCACCCCAAGGCCTTCGCGCGATCCTTGGGCTCCGTGACGTCCGCCACGTACGCCTGGAGCACACCGGTCGTGCCGCCTCCGAAGCCCTGCACGAGGCGGGACAGGAACAACATCCAAATGCTCCCGGCGAACCCGAAGATGACAAACGCGATCGCGGAGGTGCCCAGGCCAAACAGAATCGACGTGCGGCGTCCGAAGCTGTCGGAGAGGCGACCCCACACCGGGGCAGACGCGAGTTGCATGATGGAGAAGCTGGCGATCATCCAGCCGATCACCCATTCGGCGGCCTCGAATCGGAGTGCATAGAACGGCAGAAGCGGAAACACCATCGCGAAGCCGAGCATGTCCACGAAGGCCGTCGTCATGAGGACGGCAAGCCGCCTCATCGTCTCGTTCCCAAGAACATTGCCAGTGCCGAGAACACTACGAGCACCACGCCGTAGGCGGCTGCGGTCCCAACGTCGAAGGCTCGAAGAGCCGCGAGGATTTCGATCGAGATGGGGCGGGTGTTGTAGGTGTAGAGCACGATCGACGTCACGAAATCACCTACCGCCGTGGCAAAGGCGAGCGCACCACCCGCGAGCAGCGCCGGCCGTAACAGCGGGATCGTGACGGTACGCAGGGTGCGCCAGCGACTCGCACCGAGCGAGGCTGCTGCCTCTTCGAGCGAAGGGTCGAGTTGACGGAACCCTGCCACCACCGACCCGGCGGCGATAGGAATGCTTCGCACCAGGTACGCAAGCGGGAGGATGACCACCGTTCCAACGAGCAGCCAACGCGCGACCCACGGGGCCCGAACGCTGAACGCCGTCGCTAGCGCGATCGCTAGGACCGTTCCAGGAATCGCCCACGGCACCGACACGAGCGTTTCAATCACGTTCCGAAGCGTCGCCCTGCGTTGCACGACGTAGCGGCCTGCCCAGAGGGCGATCGCCAGCGCCCCAACGGTCGCTGCCCCCGCCATCCAGAGTGAGTTGACGAGCGGACGGAGGCGCTCGGGCTCACTCAGCAGAGCGCCGTAGTTCGCAAACGTGTACGCCGGAGGCAGCAGTTCGGTTGTCCAGGTGCCGAGCGGTACGAGCGACATCACCACCAGCGTCAGATGTGGCAAGAGGAGCACGACACTGAAGACCCAGCCGAGCATTGCCGCGCCCCACCGTGCGAACGGCTGCGACAGGGCTCGCGCGTGAGGCGGTGTCCCTTTCCCCACCGCAACGACCGACCGCGCGCCGGCCTGGCCACGCAGCAACAGGAGAACCAGCACCGCCACAGCCGCGAGTGCCGTGGTTTCCACGACGGCCATGCGCAGATCGCCATTGAGCTTGGTCGTCACGATCTGCACTGTCATCACCCGAAAGTCTCCACCGAAAATGTACGGCGCACTGAATGATCCAAGCGACGTCATGAACGTGAGGAGCGACGCCGCAGCCAGTTGCGGTCGCAGGAGGGGGAGCGTCACCCGACGAAACGTGCTCCAATGGCCGCTGCCGAGTGCATGGGAAGCCTCGAGCATCGAGACGTCGATCTTTGCCAAACCGGCACGTGTGAAGAGATAGAAGTACACGTACATCGAGTAGGCATGAACGAGCAGAATCGCTCCCGCACCGCGGAGTCGCCATGGCGCGTCATCGAGACCCAGAGCGAGCATGATGGCGCGGGGCACGAACCCGCTCTCGCCATACAGGAAGAGGAACGCGATGACCCCGACCAACGGCGGGAGCACGGCCGGGAGCGCCACGAGCGCGCCGAGAACGCGCTGGCCGGGAAACCGTAGTCGCTCGAACACGAACCCCAGCGGGACGCCAATGGCTCCCGCGAGGGCCACACTCAACCCGGAGATCCACAGGCTGTTCCACAACGCCGTCCACTCCCGTGGCTCCCGAGCGAACGCGGCGACGTGTTGCAGCGTCCACCCGTCTCCCCCACGGAAGGCATCCACGACAACGAGTGTCACAGGATAGACGACGAGCCACACCAGAGCCAACGTGAGCGCGATACCGCGCGGGCGTCGCACTATGCAGCCTCTTCCGCAAACGCCAAGGCGTGAACGACGTCGAGGTGCACCCGGGCACCTACCTCGGCTGCATCAACCGATGCCTCCACTTCCACCGAACCCGGGCCGACATCGACCGTGAAATACGCTCTCGCCCCTACATAGCCTCGCGCCGTCACCGTCCCCGGCAGTCCGCTTTCGTCAAAACGGACCGCCTCCGGACGCACGACCACCGAGACACGGTCGGCCTCCGCCAGCGTCACGGGGGTCTCGACCGGCCACGTCGCCGCCGCGCCGATACGCGCGGAGTCGTCGGAGGTCATGATGCCGGGAAGGATCGAGGCGCGGCCGACAAACGTCGCGACGAACAAGGACTTCGGGTGCTCGTAGAGTTCGCGGGCGGTGCCGAACTGCTCGAGCCGCCCGTCCCGCAGAACGGCAATCCGGTCTCCGAGCGCGAACGCTTCCTCCTGCTCGTGCGTGACGAGCACCGTGGTGACGCCGATCTTGGCCAGCGCAGACTTGAGCTCCCGACGCGTTCGCTCACGAAGCCCCGGATCGAGGTTGGAGAGCGGCTCGTCAAGCAAGAGGATTTCGGGAGCCGGGGCGAGCGCCCGCGCAACGGCAACCCGCTGCTGCTGACCACCTGAGAGCGCTCCCACCGATCGATCGGCGAATCCCGTGAGGTCGACCAGCCCGAGCACCTCAGCGACACGACGTACCCGTTCGTCCCTCGAGAATCGTCCGGCGAGGCCGAACGCCACATTCTGGCCCACGGTCAGATGGGGGAACAGCGCGTAATGCTGAAACACCATGCCGAAGCGGCGCGCCGCCGGTGCCAACTTGGTCACATCGCGTCCACCAACGATGACCTGTCCGTGATCGGGCTGTTCAAAGCCGGCGAGGAGACGCAGTGTCGTCGTCTTACCGCTGCCGCTCGGGCCGAGGAGCGCGAGCACAGTTCCCTGCGGCACCGCCAGGCTGAGATCCGCCACTGCCTGATGCTCGTCGAACCGCTTGGAGAGACCTGTGAGTTCGAGAAATGCCTCGCTCATCGGCGCCGTCCGCCCGACCCCCGCCCGCGCACCGTACGATCCCAGTAGCTCATCCATGCCGCTCCATGCTCGGCCAGGATCGTCCAGTCGATCTCGGCAACCACGAGGCGACGCCGCACGTCACGCGTCCAATCGGGGAGGGAGTCGGGCGGAAGATCGATCCGAGCTGGTAGCCGGAAGGCGTGGGCGGCGGCCAGGCGTTGCGCCTCGACGGAGCCGACAAACTCTACGAAATCCCGCGCTTGCTCGAGGTGCGGCGCGCCGCGTACGACGGCGATGGGATCCTCGATGACCGGCGTCCCGCTCGTCGGAAGCACAAATCCAAACGGACTCCCCTTGTCGCTCTCCACGAGGATATCGGGCAGGTCCCACAACGTGAGCACTCCTTCCTGACGCAGGAGCTTCTGAGATCGTCCGCATGGTGCCGGACGCCATGGGCTCCCGAATGATGACCTCTCCCCGCCACTTGGAATCCAACACGGCATCCCAGTCGGTTGGCACCGCCTCCGGCGCCAACGCGTCCGTGTTGTAGGCGATGACGGCAGGCGTCTCGTACACCGCGAAGTACAGGTCTCCGGGTCCCCTGCCCCGCGCGGGCACGGCCCCTGCCCACGACGGCCGATACGGTTCGAGCAAGGAATCCGCCGCCGCACGACGGAACAAGGCGGAGGTCCCGCCGAACCAGATGTCGGCTTGAGGGTTGGCACGTTCGGATCGGATGCGGTCGAGTGCATCTTGCGAGCCCATATCGAGCCAACGAACATCGACATCGAGATTAGCCGCTTCGAATCGTTCCTCGACCAGCGTGAGCAGCTCCCGCCCGTGGGGGGAATAGACGACGAGCGGTGTTCGTCCGTCACCGCAGGCCAGAAGTCCGCCGGTCACCACGGTGAGCCACAGCGTCCAGGCGAGTCGTCTACCGGTCATCGCCAAGTTCCAAGGCTAACAAGTTCAGAAACAGCCGGTACGCTCCCGGGACGCCGGCGGGGAGCGACCGGAAGAAGCTGATTCCCGTGTACACGTACGTTCCCGCGCCGTAGCTCGTCACCAGCAGGGCCCCCTGCACCGGGTCCATTCCGGGATCGCGCATCTCGAGCAGCGGAGTGTACCGCGTATCCCAGGTTCCTGCGAAGTACAGGCCGCGCTCCTGCGGCCAACCATCCCAATCCTGCAACCCGATCCGGTTGGGACTGGAGAAGGTCGGGTGCTCGGGCACTAAGACACGAACCGGCGCGCGTTCATCAGTCACGCGATCGCTTGGGAACGTGATAGCAAGGGGATAGGGGGCATAGTCTCCACGAGAGAACTGATACTGCTGGTACTGGACGATCAAGCGGCCGCCGGCCCGCACGTACTCGAGGAGGCGGCTGTTATGCTGGACGAGCGCCGAGTCCGTTTCGTACGCTCGGCTGCCAACAACGATCACGTCGTAGCGGGACAGATCACCCCGAGCGAGCGCCTCGGCTCGGAGCAGCTCTACCGGCAGGCCAATGCCGAGCAGGGCCTCCGGCACGCGGTCGGAGGCGCCTCGCACATACCCAATGACGTCCACCGCAGGCAGCGTGATTTGCGCAATCCGAACTGCTGCTTCGGCGGGACGCACCCACGCCGTCGGGCGCACGTGCGGGTAGTCAACGACGACACTGCTCCGGTCAAAGACCCCACCGTCAGCAGTCCGTGCGACGGCGCGGACGGTAGCGCCCACACCTCCGATCTGCTCCCTCGTAACAGGGAACGCGAACACGAGACGCTCACCGGCCCGCTCAAACGCAAAGCGCCGCCCTGCCACGAGCGGCCGCCCGTCCACCTCGAGCCCCACGTCACCCGACACGCGCTCCACCCCGTGGTACGTGAGCGACACGGTGAATTCCCGCTGATCGGGGCCGGTCGTGGACCAGAACACCCGCTCCGGCTCGAGCGCCACGTCAATCGGCGGGACGACGCGAATCGGGCGGCGCTGCTCACCAACCGCCTGGTCATTGAACCGGTACGTGGCCTCGCGTGCGAGCCGAACCGGTGGCCCATCCGCTACCCGCAGTCGTGCCCTGCCCTCGAGCGGCGGCGCGGCAAACAGCTCCGCTCGGTCATGCGGCGATGCCTCACTCCAATCGTACAGCGCCCCGTTCCGAGGTCGCTCGAGGAAGTACGGCTGCGTGGGCGGCGTGCCATCGGGCACGTCCACACGGAACGTGTGCGTGTACTCCCCCGCCGGCGCGAGGTGCAACACCGTATCGAGACCCGCTTCAGCGAACGCCCCGGACGAAACAACGCCCAGCCGCTCAATGCGCACGTCGTGCGGCCCGCCGTTGTACAGATAGACCGTGACATCCAACGCGGACCCTGGTGCGGCAGTCTCGGCGCTCGAGCGGACATCCATCACGAGTCCCGCCGCCGTGGCGACCGCGCGCTCGAGCAGGCGCTCTCGGGCTCCGTCACCACCCTCGCGTCGCCATCGACCGAGTGCCGCCGACAGCGGCGCCACTGCATCTGCGAGCCGCGTCGGTCCGACTGCGCTCCGCAGCGAGTCGGCCAACCGCGAGAGCCACGACGTGTCTCGGGGCACACCGGAGAAGAGCTGCCCATCTGTCGCGTTCGTGCGATCGCGGACGAGGCCGAGTCGCGTTCGGTTGGGACCAGGCGTCTGCAGCTGTCCCATGTCCTGGGAGCGGTGTCGGCTGCGACTCGCCATGGCCAACTGGTGGTGCGACAGTCCGGTTCGCGGATCCAAGGTGCCGGTTTCCAGGGTCAGCGTCGTGGCCCCAGCATCGAACCGCGTAGAGCGGTATAGCGTGAGCGTCCGCCAAGGCGCAAGGCCTTCCATCCGCAGGTCGATGAATCGCGCGGGATCCGCGGCGGCATCGAAGGCCTCGTGCGCCACCGCGCCTGCCATCTGGTGCTGCCCATGACGGTCCCGCGGGGTGCCGGACCAGGTGGAGACGATGACATGGGGCCGGAATCGGCGCACCACTCGGACCACGTCTCTCAGAATGGAATCGGGCGGCCACAGGGCCCGGGTCTCGGCCACCGATCGCGTATAGCCGAAGTCGTACGCCCGCGTGACGAATTGGCGGGCGCCATCCACCATGCGAGCGGCCTCCAACTCCCGCGACCGGAGAAGACCCAACCCCACACCCAGCTCCTCTCCGATCAAGTTCTGTCCGCCTTCGCCGCGCGTGAGTGACAGGTAGGCCGCGTCCACTCCGAGTCCCTGCGCCAGGACCGTGAGCAGTCGCGTGTCTTCATCGTCAGGATGGGCACCGATGACCAGTAGCCGACGCGTCTCGGCGAGGCGTTGCAGCAGGCGGTCCAACTCGGCGCTGCCTCCCGAAGACGGGGGGCTGAGCTGCGCGTGGAGCGGCACACCACTCAGCAACCACAGCGTGAAGAGGACCCGCAGGCTACGTACTCTCGCGCGCGACGACGATGCTACGGAGGCGTTCCGAGCTAGGGTCCTCAGGATCCCCGAAGGGACGTGGATGGCCCGCGGGATCCACGATGATCGTCGGGCAGACGAACTCGACCTTGCGTGCACTCAAGTGCTCCTGCACTGACTGGGTCCCGACCGGCGCCGCAATCAGGATGTGCGCCGGCTCGCCTTCCGAGACGGCGTTGACCACGGCGAGCGCTTTCCAGGGGCTCGTAAGGTGTCCGTCTACCACCACAACGTCCATGCCGGTGACTGACCTGAGCGACCGTTGCCCCCGAAACAGCAGGCGTTCCCGCTTCACCGCGCGTCGGGCTCTGTCGATCGCGGCGTTGAGCGACTCCATGATCCCAAATCGCGGTTCGAACGCCGGATCCAACGCGGCTCGCCCGTCCTCAGCAATCGCGCCGACGATGCCGAGTCCATCCAGCCGCACATGCGTCGCCACCACCACGTCGAAGGCCGTGTCCATGGCCTTCGAAGCGCTTGCGGCGATCTCCACACCCGACGGCGTGATCCCGAGCACCACCACAGGTTGGCGCACGCGGTGGTACACCTGCCGACTGAGCAAGGCCCCGGCGCCCGACCGCGAAGGATACAAGGGCTCAGACACCGCCGCAGTCATAGCTGTTGGAGCGTTCGGCCATATGACGCTGGGCCACGGCGACGGCCCCTCGGCTCTATGGCGTCGGTGCCGGTCTCAGATGTGTCGCGAGCCATGCGTGCACCTCCGACCACCATAACCGCTGATTCTGCGGCTTCCCAATCCAATGTCCCTCGTCGGGGAAATAGACGAGCCGCGCAGGAACACCCTGCCGTCTGAGTGCGGTGAACATTTGCAGACCCTGCGTATCCGGCACCCGGTAGTCGCGTGCGCCGTGCAACACGAGTGTCGGAGTCCGGAAGTTTCGAGCAAATCGATGGGGCGACCACTGCTCGTAATATGTGCGATCCTCCCAGGGCGGGCCGCCGAACTCCCACTCGGGAAACCAGAGCTCCTCCGTCGCGCCGTAGAAGGATTCGAGGTTGAAGATGCCAGCATGGGACACTAACGCGTCAAACCGGCCCGAGTTGCCATTGATCCAGTTGACCATGTAGCCGCCGTACGAGCCGCCGGCGGCCGCAACGCGGGTCGAGTCGACAAACGGAAATCGCGCCGCGTGTTCGACACCCGACATAATGTCGATGAAGACCTTGCCACCCCAATCCTTGGATATGTCGTCAACGAACCGCTGCCCGAATCCGGTGGACCCCCGTGGATTGAGAAGGACCGTCACGTACCCCGGGGCTGCGAAGAGCTGGGCGTTCCACCGCGAATGGAAGTTGTCGCGCCACGCACCCTGGGGGCCTCCGTGAATCATCACGAGAAGCGGATACCGGCCGCCCCGACGGAACTGGGGCGGCTTGACCATCAGACCGTGCACGGTGTTGCCGTCCGCGCCCACCCACGAGATCTCCTCCGCCGGGTGCAGTGTCACCCCGGCGAGTACCTCCGTGTTCAGGTGAGTGAGCTGCCGGGCCTCGGCCCGAACGTTGAGGTCCCACGTGAATACCTGGCCAGGCCGATGGATGGCATCGTTGACGAAGACCAGCGTGCGTCCGTCGTCGGCAAGCGAGAGCTGTCCGCTGTTTCCCCAAACAAATGCTTGCTCGATCCGGCCGTCGAGACTGGCCCGGAAGATCGCGTTCCGCTGGCCACTCTGGGCCGTGAGGACAAACCCACGTGAGTTCGGCAGCCAGAGAAAGTCGCTCACCCCTCGGTCGAACCGTCGCGTGATCTCCCGCATCGTGCCCGATCGCGCATCCAGAACCATGAGGCGCCACCGGTCCGACTCAAACCCTGGCCGCGATTGCGAGAGGAAGGCGATGGTCCTGCCGTCGGGCGAGGGGGCGGGGTGTTGCTCCGCCCCTGCAAGCATCCGGGTCAGGTTCTCCGGCTCCCCGCCCGAAATGCTCACCCGATAGATATCCGTGTTGGTATGCCACGCTTGCTCGGTGCCGACCTTCGTCGTGAACACGAGCGCAGTCCCGTCCGGAAGAAACGCATAGTCCGACGAGCCACCGAAGGGCGGCACCGGAACGTCATAATCCTTGCCCGGCGTGACGTCGAGCGGCGTCCCGCCACCGACCGGCACCACAAAGAGGTGGCTCCGCAGGCCGTCTTCCCAGGCATTCCAGTGGCGATACAGCAGTTCGTCGTAGACCCGTGCCTGCGAGGGTCGCGATTCCAGTTCCTCGAGACGATCGGCATTGCATGCGTCGTCGGCGCACCGTGGGAACACATTCGACACGAAGGCGAGGTGTGTGCCCGTCGGCGACCAGATAACGCCGTCCGCGCCGGTCGCGAGTGATGTCAGCCTCCGTGACCGTCGGGACGCCACCGTGTAGAGCCGAATCTGTGGTGTCCCACCCCGTGTCGTGACGTATGCGATCGTCTTCCCATCCGGCGACCACCGGGCGGAGCGTCCGCCGAGGCGGCGATCGCTGATCGGACGCGGCTCCCCGTCGTTGACGGCCATCAGCCAGAGATCGGTCGCACGCGCGTTGGCCTCGAGATCGGTGGTGGTGACGGCATATGTCACCCATTGGCCGTCTGGTGACACCTGCGGGTCCGACACTCGGTCGAGGCGAAGGAAATCGGCGATCGCAAGCGCGCGGCCCGGAGTCTGTGCCTGGGTCGAGGACGCGAGCGTCATGCCAGCAAGTAGCACTGCGAGAGCGTGTGGTCTCATCGGTTCCAACACCTGCGGAAAAGGCGCCGCCGAATGTTGTCTCTGCGTGACCGGATTGCGCAACCTACACCGCGCCATACGAGAACACGAGCGCACGGTATATTTGGCACTAGAGGACGGATGACCAGTGTGCGGGACCGATGCTGCACGACCGACTTCATGAGGCCACGGAACAAATGACTACCGTTGCTCCCAATACATCAGGCGCCCACTCGAAGGCCTCGGAGAATGTGAGCGAGCGCGAAGCGCGCCGGGTCGCCGAGGCTGCGCGGCAGCGTGAATGGACGGCGCCCAGCTTCGTCAAGGAGCTGTTCAACGGGCGCGTACATCTCGAGTTGATCCACCCGTTTCCCAGTGTCCCACAGGATGAGCTGAACCGAGCCGCACCTTGGCTGGCCAAGCTCGATGCGTTCTTGAAGGAACACGTCGACGCGGAGGCCATCGACCGTGACTACAAGATTCCCGATACGGTCGTCAAAGGGCTCGCGGAGCTCGGATGTTTCGGGATCAAGGCCCCACAGGAATACGGAGGTCTGGGCTTCTCGCAGACGATCTACAACCGAGCGATTGCACTGGCGACTGCGTATGAAAGCTCGATCGGGGTGCTGCTCTCAGCCCATCAGTCGATCGGAGTTCCGCAGCCACTCAAACTGTTCGGCACACCGGAGCAAAAGCAGCGCTACTTCCCCAGGCTGGCCAAGGGCGAGATCAGCGCGTTTGCGCTCACCGAACCCGACGTCGGGAGCGACCCGGCCCGAATGCAGACCACAGCGACGCTGACGGAGGACGGCGGCGCGTACCTCCTCAATGGGGAAAAACTCTGGTGCACCAATGGGACAGTCGCCGCCATCATGGTGGTGATGGCGCGCACTCCAGACGGTCGCATCACCGCCTTCATCGTCGAGTCGTCCTGGCCAGGTGTCGAAGTCGCGCATCGCTGCCACTTCATGGGCCTGCACGGCATCGAGAACGCACTTCTGCGGTTCACGAACGTGCGGGTGCCCAAAGAAAACATCCTCTGGGGCGAGGGGAAGGGACTGAAGCTCGCCCTTATTACGCTCAACACCGGCCGTCTCACGCTCCCCGCCACCTCCGCCATCCTGGCGAAGCAGTGCTTGAACATCTCGCGGCGCTTCAGTCAGGAGCGGGTCCAGTGGGGCCACCCAATTGGCAAGCACGATGCAATCGCCCAGAAGCTCGGCACCATGGCCGCAATGACCTTCGCCATGGACGCACTTGCCGAGCTGTCCGCGATCATGGCGGACCAGAACAAGTTCGACATCCGCCTCGAGGCGGCGATGGCCAAGATGTGGAACACCGAGCGCGGCTGGGAACTCATCGACGAAACGATGCAGATCCGCAGCGGGCGGGGCTACGAGACGGAGTCGAGCCTCCGGGCACGGGGTGAGCAGCCCGAGCCGGTTGAGCGCCTGATGCGCGACTTCCGGATCAACATGATCTTCGAGGGTTCGTCCGAGATTTTGCGCCTGTTCCTCGCGCGCGAGGTTGTGGATTCGCACCTCAAGATCGCCGGCACGATCGCCGACCCCGATGCCTCCGGCGCTGCCAAGCTGGCCGCGCTCGTCAAGGCGGCGATCTACTACGCCGGGTGGTACCCGGCACGGTGGATCGGCTGGGGCCGCTGGCCCAAGTACGGCGAGTTCGGCCCGCTGGCAAGGCAGATGCGCTATGTGAACCGTGCCTCGCGACGCCTCACGCGGGCGCTGTTCCATGCGATCGTGCGCTTCGGCCCGAAGCTCGAAAAGCGACAGGCCGTCCTGTTTCGTCTCGTCGAAGTCGGAACCGAACTGTTCGCGATGAGTGCCACCTGCACGAGGACACAGTCCCTACGGACGAGCACCTCGCCGGAGGATCGGGGGAAGAGCGGCACGGCGGTCACACTCGCGAATACCTTCTGCACGATTGCGCGGCGCCGGATCGAGGCTCGCTTCGACCGTCTGTTCGACAACGACGATGTGGCGCTGTATCAGACGGCACAGCGGGTAATGGCGAACGAAATGACCTGGATCGAGTCGGGGATCCCGGAGACCAGGTAGGAATCCGCGGCGGGAACGACCCAGGCCCCGAAGGCGGGGGATCTCGGCGGCGCCTGTCTACGGCCACCCTGGGGCGCCCCCGTGTTGCATTCGTCCCACAGCAGCAGGACCCTCACCACCAATTGCACGTGAAGTCCGCTCTTGCAGGTGCCCGTTTCGAGGCGCACATTTTGCGATCCTGGGCCCACGTCCCTCATGCGAAGGCCAGTTTGCCAATCACGTCCCGGCTTTTACGGTATCGTGTCGTACGCTCCGGTCTGGCCACCGTCGTCGCGCTTGCAGCGACGCTCGGCGGCGCTTGCTTCGACGATGCCGCGGGGCCACAACTTCCTGTCACCGGGCACTTTGCGCTCGTTCCGGCCTTCGAGACCGCGCTCGCTGGGCTTGTCCCGCTGGCGGAAGCCCGCATCACGCTCACGCGCGCCGAACAGACGGCGCCGGTCCTCGACACCGTCATTCCCATCCAACCTGGGGACACGGCGGTTGATCTCTCGCTCACGGTAGCCCTGCTCGCGGCAGGCGAAACGCTCACGCTGAACATCCAGTTGATCACGCCGGCGGGCGACACGGCGTTCCGGGCGGGACCGATCCCGGTCACACCCAGTACCGACCCGACCAACGTTCCGCCCATCGACATTCCCCTCGTCTACACGGGGATCGGCGCGAACGCAGCCGGCGTCCGCATCCTCACGCCCGACACGACGGCCTTTGGAGGCGACGCGGTCACGTTCGTGGGCGAAGCATTCGACGATGGCAACGAGCCGCTTCCGGGAACGCCGATCGGCTGGGCCTCCACGGATCCCACCAAGGCCCAAGTGCCCGACGAGGCGTTCGGCCTCGTCATCGCCGGGACCGAGCGCGGCACCACCCAGATCACCGCAACCTTGCTCACGGGTCAAGCGGACACGGTGTTGCTCACCGTCGAACTTCCGCCCGCGGCGTTGGTTGCCGAGTCGGGGTCGGGACAGAGTGAGCCACCGGGGAGCCTGCTACCCGCCCCCCTCGTCGCTCGTGTCACGGCGAGCGATGGCATCGGTGTGGCGGACCAGTGGGTGCGGTTCACGGTGGTCGCGGGAGGCGGCACGCTCTCGGCCGATTCTGCACTCACTGACGCCACTGGGCGCGCGTCCGTGCAGTGGACTCTCGGCCAGATGATCGGCTCGCAGATCGTCCAGGCAACGACAGCCCGGTTGCCTGGGGTTACCGCGACCTTCACGGCGACGGGTCAAGCCACGGAACCCGGTGGTATAACGATCGTGGACGGTGACGGCCAGAGCGCAGTGGTAGGTAGCGCCGTGGGCACGCCCCCAACGGTGCGGGTGACGGATCCACAAGGGAACCCCGTGCCGGACGTGACCGTCACGTTCGCCGTAACCGGCGGCGGTGGGACCGTGACGGGCGCCACGCCCGTCACGGACGCAAATGGCGTCGCCGCGGTGGGCAGCTGGGTACTCGGGCCCGCGATCGGCGTGAACACCCTCAGCGTCACGGCGGAATCGCTCATGCCGGTCGTGTTCACCGCCAATGCCACCGGCCCCGGTGGCGCGACCACCATGAGCGCCAGCGCCGGCGATGGACAATCGGCACTGGCAGGTACTGCGGTTGCCGTAGCACCCACCGTGCTCGTAACCGACGCAGGGAGCAACCCGATTGCGGGCGTGACGGTGAACTTCGCCGTCACGGCAGGTGGCGGAAGCATCGAGGTCAACAACCCGGTCACCGACGCCAGTGGCATTGCATCGGTCGGCACGTGGACCCTTGGCGCGGTGGGTTCGAACACGCTGACAGCCAGCCTGCTCGGTCTGCCTGACGTGGTGTTCACCGCAACGGGCACCGTCGGCCCGCCGGCAGCGGTCATCCTCGTGTCGGGCGACGATCAATCAGCGGACGCGGGGACCACCCTGCCCCAGCCGCTCGTGGTCGAAGTGCAGGACGCGGGGGGGAACCCGGTACCCGGCGTGACCGTGCTGTGGGATTCCCGCACGGGATCGGTCGTACCCGCCACCGGCACGACCGACGCCGCAGGACGGTCACAGACCGTGTGGACGTTGGGCACAGGCGACATCAACCAGTCCGCAACCGCGACCGTTGCGGGTCTCACTCCCGTCGTGTTTACGGCGACGGCAATCTTCCCGAACCCCACAGTGCTCCTCGCACTGGCGGGTGGGACCGATCGAATTGTCCTGGGCGGCTCGGGGACACTCGACATCACGCTCACGGCCCCGGCCCCCGTCGGCGGTGTTGTGGTCGACGTGACATCCGACAACCCGGCGGTCGTGGCGGTCGAAACGCCCGTAGTGCCAATTCCAGAGGGTCAAACGACCGGGCAGACGACACTGACCGGTGTTGCGGGCGGCACCTCTGTCATACGCGGCATCGCACCCGGCTACACCGAGGGCACGTTGTTGGTGACCGTGTCGGTGCAGGTACTGAGCCTGCCGGCAACGCTGAACGTCCCGTTGGGCGGGACGGCATCGATGCCCGTGCAAATCTCCACGCCGGCCCCCGCCGGCGGAGTGGACGTGACGTTGGTGAGCAGTGACCCGGCGGCAGTCGGGGTGCTGACGCCGACCGTCACCATCCCCGAAGGATTGCAGACCGCCAATGGAACCGTATCTGGCGTGTCGCCGGGCACCGCGACGGTCACCGGAACCACCACCGACTTCGGAACGGCGCAGTCGACCGTTTCGACCACGGCGAACCTGAACATCATCCAAACCTTCGCCACCATCAACGCGAGTTTCGGCACGGACATCACCGTCCAGCTGGAAAGCGGCGGCTCGGCCATCGCGGCGCCGTCACCCGGCGTGGACGTGACCCTCACACCGAGAGATCCGACCTGCGTCGCGGCCACCTCCCCGGTGACGATCCCGACGGGGCTGGTGAGCACTACATCCACGCTGAGTTACGCCGGCACGGCGACACTGTCGTGCACGACCTGGGTCGTCGCGGAAGCGCCGAGTGTCGATCCAGACTCCCTCAACGTGACCGTGAACCCGGCGCCGGGGATCAACCTGTCGGGCGTAACGGTCGGGGCGGGTCTCCAGCGGTTCTGGAGTGGAAGTCTCGGGGCGTCGAATCACGGCGGCGTGGATGTCGTGGTCAAGAGCGACAACCCAGCGGTCGCCCAGGTGGCGCCCGACGCCAGCACCGCGGGCACCGATTCGATCATCGTGTCGCTGCTCGACGGCCAGACGAGCTTCGTGTACTACGTCCAGGGGGTCGAGGCGGTAGCCGACACCGGGACGGCGACCACCACCTTCACGGTGTCGGCCCCAGGCTTCACGACGAACAGCGCGACCAAGACGATCGTGCGGCCGGGGCTCGACATCAGCGGGCTCACCCTCAACACCACCACGCTCTCGCCGGACGATCCGTTTGTCGTGCGGGTCGGCGTGCCGAATGCGGGCCTGACGTTCCTGAACGAGTTGCAGGCCATCCGGGCCGGCGGCAGCCCGGTCACGATCACCGTCAGTAGTAGCGATCCACTGGTCGGGGAACTCGTCACGACACCGGATACGAGCGGCTCGGTGACGGTGCAGATCGGGGTTGGCGGGACCCAGTCGCCCAGCAGCGTGGCGGCCGGCGGGGTGGCGTTCGACCCGCTCACGGCAGGCAGCACGACGGTCACCGCGTCAAATCCGGCGTTTGCCACCGTGACGAACGGGGCGCGGACGGTGACGGTCTCGGCGCCGGGGATCAACCTGTCGGGCGTGACGGTGGGGGCGGGCCTGCAGCGGTTCTGGAGCGGGAGTCGAATCACGGCGGCGTCGACGTCGTGATCACGAGCTCAAATCCGACAGTCGCCCTGGTGGCGCCCGACGCCAGCACACCGGGCACCGAGTCGATCATCGTCTCGCTGTCCGACGGCCAGACGAGCTTCGTGTACTACGTCCAGGGGGTCGAGGGGGTGGCCGACACCGGGACGGCGACCACCACCTTCACGGTGTCGGCCCCGGGCTTCACGACGAACAGCGCGACCAAGACGATCGTGCGGCCGGGGCTCGACATCACCGGGCTCGGCACCAGCACCACCACGCTCTCGCCGGACGACGCGTTTGTCGTGCGGGTCGGCGTGCCGAATGCGGGCCTGACGTTCCTGAACGAGTTGCAGGCCATCCGAGCCGGTGGCAACCCGATTACCGTCACGGTCACGAGTAGTAGCCCGGCCGGACAACTCGTCACGACACCGGATACGAGTCGGAGCGTGACGGTCCAGATCGGGGTTGGCGCGACCCAGTCGCCCAGCTCGGTGGCGGCCGGCGGGGTGGCGTTCGACCCGCTCGCGGAAGGGAGCACGACGGTCACCGCGTCAAATCCGGCGTTTGCCACCGTGACGAATGGGGCGCGGACGGTGACGGTCTCGGCGCCGGGGATCAACCTGTCGCCATTGACGGTCGGGGCGGGCCTGCAGCGGTTCTGGAGTGGGAGTCTCGGGGCCTCGAACCACGGCGGCGTCGACGTCGTGATCACGAGTGACGATCCGGCGGTCGCGCAGGTCGCACCCGACGCCACGACACCGGGCGCCACGTCAATCACCGTGCCCGTGCCCGACGGCCAGACGAGCTTCGTGTACTACGTCCAGGGCGTCGAGGGGGTGGCCGACACCGGGACCGCCACGACCACCTTCACGGTGTCGGCCCCGGGCTTCACGACGAACAGCGCGACCAAGACGATCGTGCGGCCGGGACTCGACATCACCGGGCTCGGCACCAGCACCACCACGCTCTCGCCGGACGATCCGTTTGTCGTGCGGGTCGGCGTGCCGAATGCGGGCCTGACGTTCCTGAACGAGTTGCAGGCCATCCGGGCCGGCGGCAGCCCGATTACCGTCACGGTCACGAGCAGTAGTGCCACCGTCGGCCAACTCGTGACCTCCACGCTCACGAGCGGCTCGGTGACGGTCCAGATCGGGGTTGGCGGGACCCAGTCGCCCAGCAGCGTGGCGGCCGGCGGGGTGGCGTTCGACCCGCTCACGACGGGCAGCACGACGGTCACCGCGTCGCATCCGGCGTTTGCCACCGTGACGAATGGGACGCGGACGGTGACGGTCTCGGCGCCGGGGATCAACCTGTCGCCGGTGACGGTGGGGGCGGGCCTGCAGCGGTTGTCGAATCACGGCGGCGTCGACGTCGTGATCACGAGCTCAAATCCGACAGTCGCCCTGGTGGCGCCCGACGCCAGCACACCGGGCACCGAGTCGATCATCGTCTCGCTGTCCGATGGTCAGACGACCTTCAGTTACTACGTCCAGGGCGTCGAGGGTCAGACCGGCACGGTGACCTTCACCGCCCGGGCAAGCGGGTTTACCGACGGCTCGACGACGAAGACCATCGTGCAGCCGGCGCTCGACATCAGCGGGCTCAACCTCAATCCCACCGTGGGGGCCGCTGATGATCTGTTTGTCGTGCGAGTGGGGGTTCCCAACGGGAGCCAGACATTCCTGAACGAATTGCAGGCCATCCGAGCCGGTGGCAGTGCGCTCACAGTCACCGTTACCAGCAGTGACGACGTGGTCGGGCAGCTCGTGACTTCCACGCTCACGGGCGGCTCGGTGACGGTGCAGATCGCCGTAGGTGCGACGCAGACGCCCAGCTCGGTGGCCGCCGGTGGGGTAGCATTCGACCCGCTCACGGTGGGGAGCACGACCGTCACCGCCGACACGATCGGCTTCATCACGACGACGGCCAACGGGGTGCGAACGGTCAACGTCGTGCCGTAGGGCGGGACAGCGTCCTCGCCCCGCTACCGGTGATGCGTGTCACACCGAGTTTCACCGACTTCAGCCACAATACTGGGCAGCGCAGCACGATCTCCAGCGCAGCTGGCGGCCGTCGGCATTGCGTTCGATCCCGAACCTTCTAGTTTGGTTTCGATTGGCACCAGGCATGCCAGCTCGCAAACCAAGCTACCCGAGCCTCCTGGAGGATGCATGAGAAAGACCACTCGATTCTGCACCGTCCTCGCCGGTCTCACCCTTGTCTTTGCCGCGTGCGGCGAAGACACGACCGGCGTCAATAGCGGTGACCTACTGGAGGCCGACGAGGCGTTCGCGGTCTTTTCCGAACTCCAGACAGCGGTCGCAGCCGCACTGGGCGGGGTCACAGCTCCACCCGCCGTACTCCCCGCGGGGATCATGGCCGTGCCGATTCCTGAGTCCACCGGCAATTGCCCGGCCGGCGGTACGGTTACCGTGTCGGGTAATGCCGACGACAACCTGGACCAGAACGGCTTGGGCACGATCACCTTCACACTGCGAGAGGAGATCAACGACTGTGGCGTCGTCCACAACGCCGTCACGTTCACGATGAATGGAGCGCCGAGGATCACGATCGATGGCGAGGTCACGATCGGGCCGGAATTCGCGATCAGTGGTAGCTACAACATGGGAGGTGGGTTCAGCTACACATCGAGTGACGGTCGCTCCGGCTCCTGCGCGTTGAACGTTGGGATCGACTTCACGAACCTGACAGTCACCGGTACGGTCTGCGGGCAGAGCGTAACAGCGAGCGGCTGACCCACCACAGTCGGTGGTCAACCGCCCGTATTAAAGCGTAAGGAGCCGCGCGCGTTCAGCGCGCGGCTCTTGCTTTGACCGACCCCGGCCCGGTGACGGTCTTCTTCTTTTTGGCTGTCTTCTTGGGGCTGCCCACCGCCGCCAACGCCTGGTCGACGTCGGCGATCAAATCCTCAAAGTGCTCGACGCCGATGGAGACCCGGACCAATGATGGTGTGATGCCAAGTCGCTTCCGGTCGTCCGGCGAGACATCCGCATGGGTCATGGACGCCGGGTGCTCCGCCAATGACTCGGTGCCGCCAAGGCTCACGGCGAGGCTGATGAGCTGCAACGCGTTCAAGAATTCGAATGCCTCCTTTTCACCTCCCTCAATCTCGAACGCGATCAGCGAGCCCGGCGCGGCGCATTGCTTGCGGTACACCTCGTACATCGGGTTGTCTTCCGACATCAGACCGAGGTAGTTCACGTGGCGAACCTTGGGATGCTCGCTGAGGTGCGCCGCGACGTACTGCGCGTTCTTCATTTGTGCGGTCATGCGCATCTTGAGCGTCTCGAGGCTTCGCAGCAGGAGCCACCCAGTCCACGGACCCGCTGCCGTGCCGATGAAGGTGCGCAGCGTGCGGATCCGTTCCACCACCTCTTCGGTTCCCACACACGCACCGGCCACCACGTCGCTGTGTCCTCCCAGGAACTTGGTAGCCGAGTAGATCGCCAGATCGGCACCATGCCTGAGCGGGTGCTGGAACAACGGCCCGAGGAACGTGTTGTCGACCATGACGACGGGACGTTCGCCACCCGAACCGAGCATTCGCGCGAGGCTCACGGTTCCCTCGATGTCCACGAGACAATTCGTCGGGTTGGAGGGTGTTTCGATCAGGATCACTGGTACCCGCCGACCGGCGACTTGCTCGCCAACCGTGTCCATCACGTCGGCGTTCGGTACGCCGGCAGGGAACCCCACGACGTCCACGCCGAACTCGGGGAGGTAGTGTTTGACCAGGTAGTCGGTGCCTCCGTACACCGGGTCGCTGTGAACCAGGACGTCTCCGGGACGCAGATACGCGAGCAGGCAGGTTGCAATGGCGGCCATCCCGCTCTGGAACACGGCAGCTTCCTCGCCTTGGTCCCACAGGCAGAGACGGTCCTCGAGTATTTCGAGATCCGGATTGTTGAGCCGGCTGTAGATGAGGCCTAGCTCCTCCGTCGGCCCTTTCTCCCTCAGCCCCAGCGCGAGCTCGAAGAACGCCTTGCCATCCTCTGCGGTCTTGAACACAAACGTGGACGTTTGGAAAATCGGGCATTTCATCGCCCCTTCCGAGAGCATCGGATCGTACCCGTAACTCATCATCATGCTCTCGGGCTTGAGCGTCTTGTCGCCGACCTGGCGACCTTTGTATCGCGACACCGTTTGCCTCCCGCCAACGCGTCTACACAACGATTGCGTACCCCAGGTCGAGCGGTCAAGTCTAACCGGACCGGCATGAACGCCGGCTGACGGAGACTGTGAAACCGGCTTCACGGAAGATCCGGGCATCCCGACCCCATGCAGTGTGCTTAAGTCGGATATCCCCGTGCTTGGCGACACCTGCGCCGACTGGTCTGGGCCGTGTTGGACGATGGCACCCGTGCTCAACGAGCTCGCATCACAGAATGTCGGGCGGCTACTCGTCGCGAAGGTAGACACCCATCGCCCCCCTGCGTGCGTCAGCGATGCGGCATTCGCTCGATTCCATTCTTCGGCCGATGCGAGCAGGGCGAGATGGTCAAGACGGCCGTTGGCGCCGTCGGCAGAGAGGGGTTGGCTCCCTTGAGGGAGTAGACGTTGTCCAGCCGCGATCCGATATCGGTCTCAACGGCGCGACGGACACCGGATTGCGGCCAGCAACACCTAGGCTGGCAGACCCTTCTGCACCACCAGCTCCATGGCTTCGACGAACCGGTCTATTTCCTCCAACGTCGTGTACACGTTGGGAGTCACCCGGATCCCGGTACAGGCGGGATGGCCGATGGGGGTCACGATGATGCGGTACTGTGCCCAGAGATGAGTGGTGAGCGCGCCTGGATCGACGCCCTCGAGCCCTACATTGGCGAGGCCGCATGACATCGCCGGGTCATAGCTCGTGTGCAGAATCACTCCAGGCTGCCCGTCGAGGCGTTTCATCCACCGATCTCTGAGGTAGCGGAGCCGGGCCGCCTTGCGCTCCGCACCGATACCCTGGTGGAAGGTGAGCGCTTCCGCGATGGCGTTATGATTGGCAGCGGGATGGGTGCCGATTTCCTCGAACTTACGAATGTTATCGTTCATCGACTCGGGCGCCGCCATGAGCGGCCACACCTTCTCGATGTTCTCCCGCTTACAGTACAGGAAGCCCGTCCCATGTGGAGCAAGCAGCCACTTGTGCAGCGACGTGCCGTAGTAGTCGCACTCCAGATCATCGCGCGTGAACGGAAAGTGGGCGAACGCGTGGGCACCATCCACGATCGTCGGGATTCCGCGCGAGCGGGCCAGGCGACAGATGTCCCGCACGGGGAAGATCTGGCCCGACAGGTTCGTGATGTGGCAGAAGTGAATGACCCGTGTGCGCGGAGTGATGGCTTCCTCGAAGATGTCCACCAGATGTTGCATCGAGGGAGGTGGCGTCTGGAATGGTACGCTCTTCACCACCACACCCTCGCGACGACGACGCTGGTCCCACGTGGTAAGCATCCTGCCGTAGTCCTGGTCGGTCGTGAGTACTTCGTCACCGGACCGGAGGTCGAGCCCGAGCTGTACGGCTTCCAGCGCTTCGCTCGCGTTCCGTGTGATTGCCATCTCCTCGGGATCGCAGCCGAACGTGCCGGCCAGGCGCTGTCGCACGCTCTCGATCTGCGGTTCGAGTACACGCCACATCGTGTAGACCGGTGCCTGATTCGAGAACTCCAGGTGCCTGCGCATGGCATCCTGCACGACCCGAGGGCTGGGGCACACACCGCCGTTGTTGAGATTGACGAGACTTCGGTCGACCGTGAACGCCTGCTGCACCTGATACCAGAAGTCTTCGTCGGAGGCGATCGCTTCGGGGCTCCGCCCCGCAGCGGCACCATCGAGTGCCGAGACGCGGACGAGGCCGTCGTTCTTGAGGGCGGGCAGCGATACCGCCGCCGTTGAGAACATGGAGCGCACGAAGTCGCGTCGGGTGAACACGGGGAGCTCCTTGTCGTCGCGTGAAATGGATAGACCCGTGCGAGTCTGCCGGCTGGGCCAGGCGAAGTCAATAGCGGTGGGGGTGGCGACGGATCCTCTTTTCTTCCCTATCCCTTCACCCTGCTTCCTTCTCCCTTCTCCCTTCTCTCTTCTCTCTCGTCCCTCCCCTGACACTCAAGGTGACCGACCCCACCAGCGCAATCGTCGCGAAGGTGAACCACTGGATCGCGTAGGAGAGATGCGGGCCGTTCGTGAGCTCCGGGAGCTCGATCACCGTCATCACGCCGGGAGTCTCGGGCGGCTCGGTCGTCCGACGTAGCACCACGCGAAGGAGTTCATACGGATAAGCAGACGCGAGCGCATCGGGGCTGATGGTCCGCACGTTCATCGGCCAGGTCGACGCGTGACCGGCCATCACCGTTGAGCTTCGCCCTCGGAGAACCCCTTCAACCGTCGCCACGGAATCCTCTCTGAGGGCCGAGAGATCTACGCTCCGGCCATCAGGAGAGGGCGCCCATCCCCGCTCGACCAGGACGGCTCGATTGGGAGACAATCGAAGCGGCGTTACCACATGCACGCCGGGCACGCCACGCCATGGTCGCACCATCACGACAATCTCGTGCTCGAAGTCGAATGCACCGCGCGCAGTCGCTCTTCTCCAGGCAAGCGTGTCACCCCGAAGTGCGCTCGGCTCAGTATTGAGGAGATCCACCGACGGCGCCCTACGGCGCGTCTCGATTACCGCGTTGGACGCGCGCCGCTGTGCCAGTCGCTGGAGCTGCCAGAATCCCAACCGCACGCACACGACCGCAGCTAGGACTCCGAGGATGAGGACGACGAATCGTCTCACGGTGTATCCGCGCGTCCGACGATCACCTCCGGCGACATCCCCAGGAAGAGACCCGTCTCGACCACCCCCGGTCGGGCGCGCAGCGTACGCTCGACCCATTGCGGGTCTGCGAGACCATCGGCAAAGTGGCAATCGATGATGTAATGTCCGCCGTCCGTGACGAACGGAGCCCCGTCCCCCGTCGTTCGCAACACCGCCTCACCACCCAAGCCCTCCACGGCGTCGAGATGCGTCTTCCACCCGAACGGCATGACGTCGATCGGGATCGCACACAGGACGCCGAGCCGTCGTACGAGCTTCGATTCATCGACAACGATGATGTACCGCTGAGACGCCGCGGCCACAATCTTCTCCCAGAGCAGCGCGCCGCCGCCGCCCTTGGTCAGGTTGCCGTCGGGGTCCACTTCATCGGCACCGTCGATCGTGACGTCGACCGTCGGGTGATCGTCCAGCGTGCCCAGGGGAACTCCCAGTGACCGCGCAAGCTCGCAGGTTTGCGTTGACGTCGGAATGCCGATGACGTCGTGCAGGGTCCCCGCCTCCAACCTGCGAGCAATCGCTTCGACCGCGAGCGCCGCCGTGGAGCCCGTACCGAGGCCAACGACCTGCCCCGGTCGCACCCTCGTGACGGATGCTTCTGCCGCGCGCCGTTTCTGTTCCGCCGCGGACATCCTACAGGTGTTCCAACAGTTCGGACGGACCGGTTACCCGGATCACCGCACGTCCCCGTTTCCGCAGGGCCTCGTAGTCACCGAACGCCTGCGCCGTCATGAGTCCGCCGAAGCTGTACGATTCCCCCGGGATCGGCAGGTCCTGCCTCGGTTCGTCGATGATCTGGACGAAGTGTCCACGCACCGAACCACCTTTGTGAAGCTGCCCCGTGGAATGGAGGTAGCGCGGCCCATACCCCGCTGTCACTGGGACGTCCAGTCGGTCACGCAACGCACCACACAGCTCTCGGAGGCTACCGTCGCTCTCGGCGCTGGGTGACAAGAACGCCTGTACCGAAACGTAATCTCCAGCTCGCACGTTCTCGAAGAATGCCAGGAGTTCGCTCCGCCGAAGCCGATCCGGGCGGGCCCCACCGTACCCCTCCGCAAGCACGCGCTTGGTGTTCGCTTTGCTTTCGGCGACGTTCGGTTGATCAAACGGATTCACCCGAAGGACGGCCCCGGCGACGGCGGTCGCAAACTCCCACCGGAAAAACTCGCCGCCAAGATCGTACGGGTCGTCGAGGGCGATACGCGCCAGCGGATGGTCGCCCGTCTCGAGCACCAGCTCGCGATCCAGGATCGCCGCCGGTCGCCGTCCCGACATGGCCATCGTAACGAACAGCCGGTCGTCACACTGCCCGACTTGTGCATCGGGTCGCTCGCAGACGATGGGCACGATGCCCGTACCTTCCTTCCCAATGCTTTCGGCGACGAGCTGCTCGACCCAGAGTCCGAAACTCGCGAGCTCGCCCTCCAGCACGAGCGTGAGCTTGTCCCGACCCCCACGAGCAGCCTCGGCCATCAGGACGCCCAACGACGCACCGGGGTTGTCGGCGATGCTCGTGTCGGACGAGCAGCAATCCGCCATGGCCTCACCACGATCAAGCAGCCGTCGAACGTCGGCTCCGAAGAGCGCCGCCGGGACCATGCCAAACAACGACAGCGCCGAGTAGCGGCCCCCGACATCGGGTGGGTTGCAGAACACGCGGCGAAACCCGCGCTCCCGACCCAGCCGCTCGAGCGCCGTTCCCGGATCGGTGATAGCGAGGAATCGATCACCTCGTTCCCGCATCACATGCCAGAAGTGTCGCAGGAAACTCGCGGTCTCGATGGTCGTGCCAGACTTGCTCGAGACGACAAACAACGTTCGCTCGAGGTCACCGCCGCTCGTGATCTCTCGGACGGCGGCAGGGTGGGTGCTGTCCAGCATCTGGAACACCGGGAATCCGGGTCTGCGCCCGATCAATCGCCACAGGACCTCCGGAGCGAGGCTCGACCCGCCCATACCGAGGAGCACAACCCGGTCGAACTGCGAACGCACGCTGTCCGCGAACGCCCCCAGCCGCTCCACCTCTCCCGCAACCAGGGAGCCCACGGTGAGCCAGCCGAGACGATCGGCCAGCTCCGGCACCGCCGGGTCGTCCGTCCACAACGTGGGATCGCCGTTCCACAAACGCTGAATGGCATGGTGCTCGTCTAGCTCGGACAACCGCCGAGAGACCGCGTCCTGGAGTTCTCGATTCGAGACGGTCATCGGGCGAGGAGACGCTGCACCCGCTGCACGACGTTGTCGGCGCTGAAGCCGTACTCCTCCAGCAGCCGTGCGGCAGGCGCGGACCGGCCGAAGGTTTCAATACCGAGCACGTCGCCGTGTTCACCCACCCAGCGCCACCACGGCATTGGATGCGCGGCCTCCACCGCAAGCCGCCGCGTCACGGACGGGGGTAGCACATCTTCACGGTAGCCACGCGGTTGGGCTGCAAAGAGCTCCATGCTCGGCATGCTCACCACCCGTGCTTCCATCCCGTCCGCGCGGAGACGCTGCCGCGCGTCCAGCACGACGTGGACTTCCGAGCCGCTGGCGAGCAGAATCACGTCGGGCTGTCCACCCGGCGCGTCGGCAATGACATACGCTCCGTTCGCGAGGCCATCACCGGCCGAAACCTGCTCCCGTGCGAGCGCGGGAATCTTCTGTCGGGTCAGCGCGAGCGCGACGGGTCCTCCCCGATGCTCCAGCGCAACCCGCCACGCTTCGCTGGTCTCGGCGGCGTCCGCCGGCCGAATGATGATGAGGTTCGGCACCACGCGCAGCGCGGCCAACATCTCGACGGGTTGGTGTGTCGGACCGTCCTCCCCGAGACCGATTGAATCATGGGTGAACACGTACACGACCTTGAGACCCATCATTGCTGCGAGGCGAATCGGCGGGCGCATGTAATCCGAGAACACCAGGAACGTCCCGCCGTAGGGGACGATTCCGCCGTGCCGTGCCATGCCGTTGAGGATCGCACCCATGGCATGCTCGCGGACCCCGAAGTACATGTTGCGCCCACCAAGGTTGCCCCGACCGAGATCGTCCGCCTCCTTGACGAGCGTGTTGTTCGAACCGCCAAGGTCCGCCGATCCACCGAGCAGCTCAGGGATCCGAGGCGTGAGCGCTGCCAGCACCTTTCCAGATGCCGCGCGCGTCGCCATCGGCCCGTCGGCCTCCGTGAACCGCGGCATCGCGTCCTCCCACCCCGAGGGAAGTTCGCCTCGTAACCGTCGATCGAACTCCGCGGCGAGCTTCGGCTCCCGCACCCTGTACTCTCGATTCAGCTCTTTCCACTCGGACTCCAGCGCTGTGCCCCGGTCACGGCAGCGGCGCCACACCTCGAGCGCGTCGTCCGGTACGGCAAACGGCGCGTCGTGGGGCCATCCCAAGTTCCGCTTCGTGAGATGCACCTCCTCCTCACCGAGCGGCGCGCCGTGCGCCGCAGCCGTGTCCTGTTTGTTTGGACTGCCGTAGCCGATGTGGGTGCGGACCACCACCAGCGACGGCCTGGCTCGCTCGGCCTTCGCCGCGACGATGGCGGCGTCGACGGCGCTCAGATCGTTCCCGTCATCCACGGTGAGGACCTGCCACCCGTAGGCCGCAAAGCGTTGCGGCACGTCATCACTGTAGGTGAGGTCCGTGGAGCCGTCGATCGTGATGCCGTTGTCGTCATACAGCACGATGAGATCGCCAAGACCAAGATGGCCGGCGAGCGAGGCGGCCTCGTGCGACACCCCCTCCATGAGGTCTCCGTCGCTGGCCAGCACGTAGACCCGATGCGCGACCACTTCGAGCTTCGGCCGATTGAACCGCGCGGCCAGATGCGCCGCGGCCAGGGCCATGCCGACCGCGTTGCCGAAGCCCTGGCCGAGCGGACCCGTCGTGGTCTCAACGCCCGGCGTGTCACCATACTCCGGATGGCCTGGCGTCCTGCTGCCCCACTGACGAAACGTCTTGAGGTCCTCGAGTGATAGATCGTATCCGCTGAGATACAGAAGCCCGTAGAGCAGCATCGACGCATGCCCACAGGAAAGCACAAATCGGTCCCGTCCCACCCACTGCGGATTTTCGGGACTGTGACGCAGATGGCGGGTCCACAGGACATAGCTCACGGGCGCCAGACCCATCGGTGCACCGGGATGGCCGGACTTCGCACGCTCCACTGCATCGATGGCAAGGGTGCGGAGCGTATTGACGCACAGTTGATCCAGGGCAGAGCCCTGCTCCACGGCGCCGTCGGTCATGTCGAGGGTCTCCATCGTCGCGTCTTGAGGGATTCGGCGACAGCAAAGATAGCATCCTGTCCCCACCGCGGCAGCGCGCCGAGACGAAGGTCCAGTGGTTTCACGTTCAATTCACTTTCCCTTCAGATGGTCAGCGCTATTCTCCAAATGCCATCGAGGGGAACCCGTGTCCGGTAATGGGAAGTGGCGGTTTGTCCTCTCGCGATTCACGGCGGCAGATACCCGCAGCGGATGGGCGATCTGTAGGGGCTGTGAGTCACAATCCCGCGGCCTCTGACGGGGCTGGACACGGGTTGGGCGTGCAGAGACTACGGGCATCCAGCGGACAGAGGTCCGCTCGGCGGCCTCCACCTCTGAGGAATCAGAGATGAGGCCGCCTTTGCTGCGCCCCAGGCCGAGGTGCGCGTTCCCCGACGCGAAGCAGCTCCGCTTCAGGCACCGCCTGCCCGCCCATCAAACGGCATGTTACTGTTAGGGGCCACGGTCCAACTCCTGAACTCAGCCCTCGATACCGAAACATGACAAATCCATTCGACTCCCGAGCGTCGCTCGACCTCCCCGACGGCCCAGCCTCGTATTTCCGGCTCGATGCCCTCACGAAGGCCGGGATCGTCGATCTCGACCGGCTTCCGTTCTCGATTCGCATCCTCCTCGAAAACGTGCTCCGTCATGCGGGGAACGGCGTGGTCACCGAAGACCATGTGAGGACGGTCGCCAACTGGCAACCGGAGCCAGACCGCAGCCTCGAGGTACCGTTTATGCCGGGCCGGGTAGTGTTGCAGGATTTCACCGGTGTGCCGGCAGTCGTCGACCTCGCGGCCATGCGCGATGCCATCGCGAGCCTCGGCGGCGATCCCGACCTCATCAACCCACTGGTTCCCACCGACCTCGTGATCGACCACTCGGTTCAGGTGGACTTCTTCGGCGCGGCGACCGCGTTCCGCTTGAACGTCGAGCGAGAAATGGAGCGCAACAACGAGCGCTACCAACTCCTCCGGTGGGCACAGCAGGCATTCCGCAGTTTTCGGGTCGTGCCGCCCGGTACCGGTATCGTGCATCAGGTCAATCTGGAGTACCTGGCAAGCGTCGTGCGCTGCGACGAACAATCCGGTGAGCGGGTCGCCTTTCCCGACACCCTGGTCGGCACCGACTCGCACACGACGATGATCAACGGCCTCGGTGTCGTTGGCTGGGGCGTCGGCGGGATCGAAGCGGAAGCAGTCATGCTGGGTCAGCCGTACTTCATGCAGCTCCCGGAGGTCGTGGGGATGAAGCTGTCCGGGCAGCTCCCCCAAGGTGCAACTGCGACCGACCTCGTCCTCGCCGCGACGCAGATACTGCGGAAGTTCGGCGTCGTGGGGCGGTTCGTGGAGTACTTTGGCCCCGGACTGTCGACACTCGGTCTCGCCGACCGGGCCACGCTTGCCAACATGTCGCCGGAGTACGGCGCGACGATCGGGTTCTTCCCCGTCGACGACGAGACCCTGGTGTACCTGGAGCGCACTGGCCGACCCAGCGACGTCGTCGCGCGCGTGGAGCGGTACTGCAAGGAGCAGCACTTGTTCCACACGACGGGCGCGCCAGACCCTGAGTACTCCGCCGTCGTGGAACTCGACCTGGGAACCATCCAGCCCTCAGTCGCCGGTCCGCGGCGACCACAGGACCGCGTGCTCCTCCCGGAACTCAAGGAGTCATTCCTCCAGGTACTGCCCAACCTCGTACCGGCCGGGGCACGTCGCGAAGTCGGCGAGCGAGACGGCTCGCAATGGGGATCCGAAGGAGGAACTTCCCCGTCCACGGCCGTGGCATCGGCTGCAGAGATCGCTTCGGTCGCTGACCTCGAGTACGAAGGAAGCCGATTCAGCTTGCACGACGGGTCGGTCGTCATCGCGGCGATCACCAGCTGCACCAACACGTCGAACCCGTCCGTCATGATCGGTGCCGGGCTCGTCGCCAAGAGGGCCGTCGAGCGAGGCCTCGAACGGAAAGCGTGGGTCAAGACGAGCCTCGCACCGGGCTCCAAGGTGGTCACCAGCTACCTCAACGAAGCCGGAGTCCTCACGTCGCTCGAAGCCCTCGGATTCCACTTGGTGGGCTACGGGTGCACTACGTGCATCGGCAACAGCGGCCCACTGGCCGAGCCGATTGCCAACGCCATTTCCGAGCACCAGCTCGTGTGCGCCGCGGTGTTGTCCGGCAATCGGAACTTCGAGGCGCGGATACACCCCCTCGTGCGGGCCAGCTACCTCGCCTCTCCGATGCTGGTGGTGGCATTCGCGCTGGCGGGTCGGATCGACATCGACCTCTCCAGCGAGCCGCTCGGGACGGGGAAGGACGGGGAGCCGGTGTATCTGCGAGACGTCTGGCCTACCCCTGACGAGGTCAAGGAGGAAGTGGCGCGCTCCCTCAAGCCAGACATGTTCCGCAGGGAATACGCCAAGGTGTTCGAGGGCGACGCCACCTGGCAGCGGCTGCCGGTACCCGAAGCGGCGGGCGGGCGGTTCGGATGGGAGGATTCGTCCACCTATATCGCGAGCCCGCCGTTCTTCACCGACCTGGCCATGCAGCCCGACCCCGTGCGAGACATCGAAGGCGCGCGCGTCCTGGCGTGGCTCGGTGATTCCGTCACGACCGATCACATCTCCCCCGCGGGAGCCATACCGAAGGACAGTCCCGCCGGACGCTGGTTGATCGACCGCAACGTGAGGCCTGTCGACTTCAACACCTTCGGCTCGAGACGGGGCAATCACGAAGTCATGATGCGGGGTACCTTCGGCAACATCCGTATCAAGAACAAGCTGGTCGAGGGCAAGGAGGGCAACTGGACCGAGCACGTTCCGTCCGGCGAGGTCATCAGCATGTATGACGCGGCCATGCGGTACCTGGCCGATGCGACCCCGCTCATCGTGCTCGGAGGCAAGGAATACGGGTCCGGAAGCTCGCGTGATTGGGCGGCCAAGGGAACCCTGCTGCTCGGCGTGAAGGCGGTCGTCGCGGAAAGCTACGAGCGTATTCATCGCAGCAACCTGATCGGCATGGGGGTGCTCCCGCTCCAGTTTCGCCAAGGAGAGAGCGCGGCGACACTTGGACTCACGGCCCGGGAAACGTACACGATCACCGGGATCGCGGGCGAGGCGCTCTTACCGGGCGGAACCGCGCATGTCTCGGTCACGAAGCCCGGTGGTGCGGGCGCAGAATTCGACGCCCTCATTCGACTCGATACGGCCGTGGAAGTGGAGTACTACCGGCACGGCGGGATCCTGCCGTATGTCTTGCGGGGTCTTGCGCGGGACCGGCAGCGCCCCTGAGTTCGGCACACGCACACCGGAGGTGGGAGGGTTGACCCTCCCGCCCCCTCACCACGTCGCCGGTCTGCCTTCCTCGCTCGTCGGACTTCAGACGCTCAGAAAATCTTGGATCTCTCCCCACCGACGCCGTGCATCCTCGTACCCCAACTGTATCAGCGAGCCGGTGTAGTCGGGCTGGAACATGAGATAGCTCAGGAAGTCGGAAGATCGGGCGCGCTCACCGCCAATGCCCGAGATCAAGAGCTTCGCCAGCGCAGGGATATCGAGCACGAAGTCACTCGCAATCGTGCCGAGGTCCCTGGAGGGCCGCAACAGCAGCAACTCCACGGGCCTCATACCCGATGCCCGAGCCTCCTCTGCCGGAAGCGCGGCGAGTAGACGATTCACCCGGTCCAGACGCTCTGCATCGGCGTCGAGGGAATCGAGAAACACCGAATGCAACAGGAGTCCGAAGACTTCCGCCGCTACCGGGTATCGCTCGGTCCGCCGCGTGCACTCCGGGACTTCGCCGGACCGCATCGCAATGGCCAAGATGCGCTCGGCTCCGAGGTGAATCGCCGGTGCCAGCGGAGCCGTCTGTCGCACGCTCCCGTCCCCATAGAACGCGTCGCCAATCTGGACGGCCGGAAACACGATGGGTATGGCGGCCGACGCGAGGAGATGTTCGACCGTGACATTGGTGCGCACCGCCACACGCATGTGCCGTTTCCAAAGCGGTACATCCGCCGTGCCTTGCACGAACGTCACCGTCTGTCCCGACGAATAGCATGTGGTACTCAAGGCGGCCGCCCGCAGTTGCCCACGACGGATGTTCTTCTGGATCCCGTCGATCTCCATGCAGGCGGCCAGGAATCCACCGAGCGGCGCCATGTCCATGAGACCGCGCAAGGAGGGTCTCGGGGATCCTCGGCGCGTGATCATGTTGAACACCCAGTGCAGCACCGCTCGACCCAACCGGTGGGATCGCACCGCATAAACCTGATCGGGTGTCAGCCGACTCCATTGGTCTCGCAGTCCCTCGACGGCTCGACTGAAGGGTCCAGTGTGGGCGGCGAGATACACCGTGTTGATCGCACCGGCGGAAACACCGGTGAGGATGGGGATCTCCAGATTGGGATACCCTTCTGCGATGGCGCTCAGCACGCCAACCTGATACGCCGCCCTTGCCCCACCCCCCGACAGCACCAGCGCGAGGGTACCAGACTCTGACACGCGCATCGTATTCATTGATACCTCATTGGAAGCTGCCCGGGTGCCCTACGGAGCGCCAGAGCGGGTGCCCCCACCAATACGCTGCTATCTTGGTGCGATATGGCATACACCGTTCCGCTCGAGGAGTTGGATGTGCGCGCCACTCGAGCCCGTGGCCCGGGTGGGCAGCACGTGAACACGACCGCGACGCGCGTCGAGGTGCGGTGGAGCGTCGCTGCGAGCCCGAGCCTGACGGAGGCTCAGCGGGAGCGTCTGCTCCACAAGCTCGCTCGCCGGATCGATAGACGGGGCGTGCTCCGGGTCGTGGCCGCCGAACGCCGCAGCCAGTGGCAGAACCGCCGCGCGGCCATCGCGCGGCTCCGCAAGCTCGTCAAGGATGCGCTCGTGCTTCCCAAGCCCCGCAAAAAGACCAAGCCACCGGCGTCGGCGCGCGAGCGGCGGTTGGCCGACAAGCAGCACCGCTCCAAAACCAAACGCCAACGCGGCCGCGTGAAACCAGAGGACTGACACACGGTTCATCATCTCTGGATCCGTCGCATCGGAAGTGTGGATCCCGTCACGCTCCCCTCCCGATTCCTCCCCGACCTGCACCACCCGAGCTCGCATACACCGCGGCGGCCGGCGATCCCGAATGGTGGGCCACCGGCCGCCGCTGACCATCCTTCCCGTCGCCGGCTAGCCGAGTCCCTTGACTTCCTCGATCAGCTTCTTGAACGAGTCCTTGGCGTCACCGAACAACATCGAGGTCTTCGGCTCGTAGAACAGTTCGTTGTCGACCCCAGCAAACCCCGGACGCATCGAGCGTTTCATCACGATCGTGTGATCGGCCTGGTCGACGTCCAAGATCGGCATTCCGTAGAGCGGGCTCGTCGTATCGTGCCGGGCAGCCGGATTGACGACGTCATTTGCTCCCACGACCACGGAGACGTCGGTGCGCTCGAAGTCAGGATTGATCTGCTCCATGTCGTACAGCTGGTCGTACGGCACATCGGCTTCTGCCAACAGCACGTTCATGTGTCCGGGCATGCGTCCCGCCACGGGGTGAATGGCGTACTTGACCGTCACGCCGCGCGACTGCAGCAGATCGGCCAGCTCGCGGACCTCATGTTGGGCCTGCGAGACCGCCAGGCCGTATCCCGGCGCGATGACCACTTGCCGAGCGTATGCCAGCATCGTGGCAGCATCTTCGTGCGTGAGCGACCGGTAGGTCTTGTCCGTAGGACCACCCGGCCCGATCTCCTGCACCGTGGCGCCAAACGCCCCAAACAGCACATTGGCCAGCGAGCGGTTCATGGCCTTGCACATGATGTTGGTGAGGATGAGCCCGGAGGCACCAACGAGTGCTCCGCCGATGATCAGCCCCTCGTTGTTGATCACGAATCCGGTCATCGCGGCCGCGATACCGGAGTAGGAGTTGAGCAGCGAGATGATCACCGGCATGTCTGCCCCACCAATCGGGATCACCGCCATGATGCCGAGGGCGAACGCCAGGCCGGCCAACGCCAGAAACAGTGTCGGATTGACGGGTTCCACGACGAGCCAGATAATCAGCGCCAAGGTGCCGACGAGGATCAACGCGTTGAGTGTCTTCTGCAGCGGGAACGTCACGGCGCGTCCCGTCACCAGCTCCTGCAGCTTTCCGAAGGCGATCAAGCTTCCGGAAAACGTGAGGCAACCTACCAGGATGCTCAGCTGAATCGTGATTCCCGTGTTGATGGGGATCTCCGTACCCGCATGCAGATAGCGAAGGTACTCCGCGCCGGCCACGACGGCGGATGCGCCACCCCCAAATCCATTGAGCAGCGCGACCATCTGAGGCATCGCTGTCATCTTCACCGTTCGGGCGAACGTCGCACCGATGAGGGATCCGACGATCATGCCGATCAGGATCACCTGCCACGTTAGTATCCCCTGGAACAACAGGGTGACCACGATGGCAATCAGCATGCCGACCGATGCGAGCCAGTTCCCCGAACGGGCCGTCGCCGGCGAGCTTAGACGCTTGAGCCCGAAAATGAAGAGCGAAGCCGCCAGCAGATAACAGAGCTTTGCGAGCGCGGCGGTCATTGCTGCTCCTCGGGTTTACGCTTGAACATCCGGAGCATCCGGTCGGTGACCATGAACCCGCCCACGACATTGATCATGGCGAAGATCACCGCCACCAGCCCGAGGATCGACGTAAGCCGCGTCTCACCCTTCCCGGCAATGATGAGCGCTCCGATGATCGTGATCCCGGAGATCGCGTTGGAGCCGGACATGAGCGGCGTATGAAGGGTGGGCGGTACCTTCGTGATCACTTCGAAGCCGACGAACATCGCCAGTACGAAGATCACGAGCAGCCCAACGAGTTCCTCAATCATCACGCCTTGCCTCCCAAAGCACTACGGGTCGCCTCGTCCACAATGTTGCCTTCATGGGTAACACAGGTTCCCTGCACGATCTCATCTTCGAAGTTGAGTGTAAGCTTGCCTTCCTTGTCGATCACCAGGCCCAGAAAGGCCTGCATGTTCTTCGCGTACATCTGACTCGCATGCACCGGCATGGTGGCGGGGATGTTCAGCGGGCCCATGATGCTGACCCCAAACCGATCGACGGTCTCACCGGGCTGCGTGAGTTCGCAGTTCCCCCCCATCTCGGCGGCGAGGTCGATGATGACGCTCCCCGGCCGCATGTCCTTCACCATGTCCTGCGTGATCAGTTTCGGCGCAGGCTTGCCGGGAATGAGCGCCGTCGAGATTACGACGTCGACGGCCTTGATGTGTTCATGAAGGAACTCGAGTTCCTTCTTGTGCTGGTCCTCGCTCAATTCCTTGGCGTACCCGCCAGCCCCTTCGGCCTCGAGGGCACCTGTGTCGGGGGAGATGAACTTCGCCCCGAGACTCTCGACCTGCTCTTTCACCGCGGGGCGCACGTCGAACGCCACGACCACTGCGCCGAGCCGACGAGCCGTGGCGATGGCCTGCAATCCGGCAACCCCGGCGCCGAGGATCAGCACTTTGGCGGGGGCGATCGTCCCCGCGGCCGTGATCAGCATCGGGAAGAACTTTGCGTTGTTTGCCGCCGCCAGCAGCACCGCGCGGTATCCGGCGATCGTACTCATCGACGACAAGACATCCATCGTTTGCGCGCGCGTGATGCGCGGTAGCTGGTCTAGGCTGAAGCTGGTCACGCGTTGCTTGGCAAGGCGGTTGACCAGATCGGCGTTCGTCGCCGGCTGCAGCATTCCGACCACCACGGCGCCCTCGCTCAGCAATGCAACCTCGTCTCGCTCGCCGGAGATCATGGGACGCTGCACCCGAAGCACGACGTCGGCCTCACGCCACACGGCATCGCGGTCGCTGACGATCGTGGCTCCCGCCGATTCGTAGAGGGCGTCGGAATGGGACGCGGTGCGGCCGGCATCGTGCTCGATGCGCACCTCAACCCCTTGACCGACCAGCCGCTTCACGACGTCCGGCGTGAGGGCGACACGCCGCTCACCGCTGGCCGATTCCTTCGGAACGGAAACAATCACGGGTGAATCTCCTCGGTTTCCCTGAGCGGGCTCAGAAACAACAACGGGAAGTCGAGTGCTGCGGAGGGCCTGCGACGCGAACACGATTGGCGCTCCCGGCGGGTTGCCGGTCTTGCCTTACCGCTCGCTTCGAGATACCGCTCCCCAACGCCCCACTCCCCGATCCAATGGGTTTCAATTGCGGGTGAAATCTATCAGGGCCTGTAGTGAAAGTGGAGCCCTGCTCCCGAACACTTCCGACGCCGACACTGTGATGACCCTGGGCCGCACCCCGCGACTGCCGTCCGGTCCCTCCGCCCCAGCTCGCCCCTCGCGTCCCACAGGGCCTTGAGGCCCAGCCGCGCACTGGCGCCCCGTGACCACGATCGCGTCTCCCCCTTCACCCCCAGGCCCACCGTCGCCCCCACTGCCTCCCGCACCACCCGGCCCACCGATGCTGCGGCCATCGACGAGGCCGGCGAGGAACGGCTCGTCTGACGGAACCATAATCGTGATCGGACCGCCCGGACCGCCCGGCCCACCGGGACCACCGTCACCACCCGGCCCGCCTACCCCTCCACGGCCTCCAGGGCAGCCGGCGCGTCCCTTGACTCCTTCGGCTCCATCACCCCCATCCTCACCACGTCCCCCGCGCCCGCCGACCGACTCGATCACATACCAGTCCGCGGGCGGAACCGCCGCGGCGTCCTGGAGCACGAAGAACGGTGGCGCATCACCGACCTCGATGCCGAGCACGAGCAACCGCTCGTGGAACGGCGAGCCCAGCACGGCCAGCCGCACCAGGACATCGGGTCCGGAACGCCCGGACCGTCCCCGCGCGCCGGTGCGGCCGGCGAACCGGAATCGATGCCGCGCACAGGAATACTCCGGGGCAACCGTCACGGATGCCGACAGCGAGGGGCGCGCCCTGAGTTCCGCGTGGAGCCGAAACCCGTCCATGGCGCTGAGCAGTGGGTCAGGGTCGGTGCTCCAGTCCCCGTCACCCTCGCTCTCCGCTGCGGGACTCGTGCGGCGGAGAAACACCACGTGCAGCGGCGGCGGGTCGTCGTCGTCGTACTCGCGAGCGAACGGAATCACCCGCCCGTCTTCCAGCACCGCTTCGTAGTCGGCCCGGATCGTTTGGCCGGGACACACTCGCCCGACCGCGGTGCGGATGCGAATCTCGGAGATTTGCCCGACCAACCCCGGATCGGGGGCGAAGTCCGGCGGAGGGTTCTTGGAGCACGCGGCCGGTAGCAGGAGGAAAGCAATGGTCACCACCGACTTCGCGCGCATGCGTCCACACCCGATCACCGAAGATCCTCGGCTGGCCGTCAGCACATCACACATCTCAACCCCCTCTGGTGTGCATTTCCCGGTGCGGATCCTCGCGCAGACCTTGGAGCCGATAGAGCGGTCCCCGATCACCACGATCGAGACGCTGCTCCGCACCACGATCTGTACGCCGTTCCCAGGCCTCCCGAATCGCGGCGGCTATGTCGGCATCCGAGGCACCGCCCCGCAGCAGGGCCTTGAGGTCGACGCCGTCGTCCGCGTACAGACAGAGGTACCACATCCCGTCCGCCGTCAATCGACTGCGGCCGCACGACCGGCAAAACGGGGCGGTGGTCGATGCGATCACCCCAAAGGTCGACCCGTCCGGCAAGAGGAATCGATCGGCGGGGGCCCGGGCATCGGCGGATTCCTCCGCCGGTTCGACCGAGCCGTAGTGCCGGCGCACGATCTCGAGGATCTCGGACCGGGAAACGACATCATGCGGAGACCACCGCGTCGCCCCACCCACATCCATGTACTCGATGAACCGCACTTCCAGATCCTTGGCGCGGCCGAATTCCAGCAGGTCGATGAGCTCGTCGTCGTTCACGCCACGCATCACAACCGTGTTCAGCTTGGTCCCGCGAAACCCGGCCGCAAGCACCGCGTCGATCCCGGCAAGCGCGTCCTGGAGACGCGCGCGGCCCGTAAGATCGCGATAGCGCTCGGCGCGCAACGTGTCCAGGCTCACCGTCAGCCGATTCAACCCCGCCGACGCGAGGTCGGCGGCGTGAAGCGGGAGCAGAAGCCCGTTCGTCGTCAGCGCAACATCCGTCAGGCGAGCATCGGCGCGCAGCAACGCCACCAATTGGGAGAGATCACGCCGTAGCAGGGGTTCTCCACCGGTGATGCGTACTTTCTCGACTCCGAATCCAGCGAACACCGCCGCCAACCTGGCGAGCTCTTCGTAGTCGAGAATCGACCGCCGAGGGAGCCACACGTAGTGCTCCTCGGGCATACAGTAATGGCAGCGCAGATTGCAGCGGTCCGTCACGGAGACGCGAAGGCTCTCGAGCGGTCGGTGAAACCGGTCGAGTACCTCTCGGAACGTGACTGGGGGTCGTGTCATGTGACCGTGCATTGTACGAAGACACCGCGATCCAGGCCAGAGCAGGGATCTGGTCGGCAGGCGGCGACATTGAGCCGCTCCCGCGAGTCCGTGACACGGATCACGAGCCGGTGGCCCCTCAAACCCAGGGGTGTTCGCGGCAGGAGACAATTTGCAAGACATGGGGGAGCGCAGTGCCTGGCCGGGGACCGCTCCGAACCTTGGAATTGACTGTACTGCAACAACTTGGGTGGGTTCGCTAGATTAGGGGAACTGTGGCACATTTCTGGCGCTTATATTTGGCGGGAGGGTGGAGAGCCAGACGGTGGGGGATCACTCTGCAATGTGGAGCCCTGACATGAACGGATGTGTCGAGAGCGGCCCGTTTCTCGTACAACAGCAGTTGGAGGGGACCCTCGAGGCCCTCGCCCAGGCTGTGGCGGCTCTCCTACAGCGTCTCGCCCCCTCAGAGACGGTCGCCAGCGAGACTGACGAGTCCGGATACCGGTTCTCGGTGCCGCTCAGATTCTCCGACGGCATCGGACGGGGCGCCGTGACCGCACGGTTGTTCCGCTACCGCGAGGCTATTCGGCTCGATGTCGAAGTGATCCACAACAGGGTATTCGCCAAGGCCGACGGCTCGCCCTCCGACCGGCGATGCTACATGAACGACTTCGTCGCATCGATTCGGTTGAACGTCGAGGACGAGCAGCTCCCGACGGATTTTGAGCGCAGTGTGCTGCGGGGCGCCGCGGCAACCCGAACTGCGGTCCAACGCCACAACCGAGATCAGAACGCACCATGGAACCAGGTGCGTGTCGCCGCACGCGAGGACTAACAACCAGAAGTCCGCAGGGAACCGTGTGCCGAACGATCGAGGGCCGGAGACTCCCCAGGGGGCCCCCGGCCCTCACCGCTTGACCGCCAGACGGCCGCGGATGTCACTCGCCGATCGGCACGGTGAGGCTCGCCCACGAATTCGCAGGGTCCAGGGTGTAGCGCGCATCGCCGATGTGCACCACCCGACCACCCGGGGTTTCCGAGACTCGGAAATACGGAAACCGCGCCCAACTGAGGAACTTCCGCGCGTTGGGGCCCCGAGTCGCTGCAACCGCCCCATATCCGCCCGTATACTGCGTGTACAAGAGGTCATGAAGCTCCACACGCCGCCGTCCCAGCCACCTGAGCGTTCCAAACCGGTAGCCGTCTTCGAACTCGAATACAACCCATCGCCGCAGCGGATTCACCGGCACGGGTGCCACCATCAGGCGGACGGGCCTCCCCAGACCGGCATCCGCAATCGCCCGCTCGGCGACCCGACGACCGGCCACGTTCAGCGCCGCCATGGTCCCGATGTACACGACAACGAGCAACACGGCCCCGAGCGCGGGTGTGAGCCGTGCAACACGCCGTCCCGAACCGAAACGGGCCGCCCGACGCCGAGTGAGGAAGATTCCCGCCACCAGAATCGCCCAAAGCCACGGATCGACGATGAAGAGCGTGTCACCGTAGAACCACGTTTCGGAGAACGGCATCAGGAGCCGAATCCCGTAGACATTGAGCAGGTCGAGTAGGGGATGGGTGATAACGGCGAGAACGGCGAGCGCCAGCAGCTGCGCGGGCCTGACCGGAGCATCCGGACTTCTGCCACCCCTTTTTCGAAAGAGCCGATCCCAGAGTAGCATGACACCGGTCAACAGGAGCGGCAGCAGCAGCCATCCGAGCACCCCATGGGTCACCCCTCGCCGGAACCAGAGCGCGGTGACGGAGCTGTCCGCATAGGCAAGGATGTCGACGTCCGGTAGGTTTGCACCGATCAGGAGCGTCGCCGTCGCCAGCGCACTTCGCCGTTTGAGTCCCGTCTCGGCGAGCGCTGCTCCGACGAGTGTGTGAGACACCGGGTCCAGGGCTAGCCCCCGTCCTCCGAGGCGTGGCGGCGCACGGACGTGCAGGCTTGGCACGGGCAGAGCGAACGGAGGAAGTCGTACGGGTAGATGCCGGAGTCATGTCCGTCGCTCCAGTCCACGCGGACCGCGTAGCTCCCCACCAGGCCAATGGCTATCGCATGCACGTCTTCCGGCACGGCCGCCGGAACCAGAAGCGGACGCCCGGTGAGCTCATCCCGACACAGAGCACACTGGCACTGCAACCGCAGCTCGCGCGCGGAGAACGTGCCAACGTGCGTCTCATCCCACGTGATGACGATCTCACGCTCTCCGCGATGGATCCGTTGCGGGATCGAATCGGCGCTCACTGCTCCAGCACGGCCTCGACGACGACGTTCACGTTCCCTCGCAGTGCCTTCGAGACAGGGCAGTTCTCCGCCGACGCCGCCGCCGCAGTCGCGAAGCCAGCTTGGTCCAAGTTGTCGACCTTTCCCCGCACCCCGAGTTGCATCGTCGTGATCTCTGGGGCCCCGTCGACCGTATCCATTTGGCAGGACGCCTCGGTCGTGACCCAGGTCGCCGGCGTCCCGGCCTTCTCCAGACTCGCCGAAAGCGCCATGCTGAGACAGGCGGCGTGAGCCGCCGCGATGAGCTCTTCAGGGTTGGTCCCGCGGGCGTCTGCAAACCGTGTGGCGAAGCTGTATGGGGCCTCAAACGTGCCCGACCCTGCCGTGAACCGTCCGTTGCCCTCCCGCAGAATGCCGTGCCATGTCGCCGTAGCCTTGCTCGTTCTCATGCCGGTCTCCTTTGGTGGTGTGGCGCAGAGAATGTAACCAGGCGGGACGGCCGCTCGCGCCCTCGCCCCCGAGGATAGATTAGCACAAGCGCGCAGACTGGAGCCAAACCATGGCCGGCACTTGGCACTTCGCACGAACCACATGCTTGTTGGTGCTGCCCCTCGTCGTCCCCGACACCCACTCGCGCTTGGCGGCTCAGACGCCCGCCGGGTACGACGCAGCCTGGCGAGACGCAAGCGCCTTGTACCGGCAGCGCGTCGAAGACGCAGGCATCATTGGGAGCAGTCTGTGGTTCGCCGATCGCGGACGCATCCTTGGCAAGGAGCTCTACGGTCTTGCCGACGTCGAAACGCAACGACCGGTCTCCGATGCCACCATCTATCACTGGGCCTCGATCACCAAGACCTTCACGGGCATCGCGATCATGCAGCTGCGTGACCGCGACCTGGTGCACCTCGACGACCCGATTGTGCATTACCTCCCCGAGCTGCGCGCGGTACACAATCCGTTTGGCGGCATGGACGAGATTACGATCCGCCATCTCATGAGCCATTCGTCCGGATTCCGTGGACCGACCTGGCCCTGGGGTGGCGAGGAGCCTTGGCACCCTCACGAGCCAACGGCGTGGAGCCAAATCGTAGCAATGCTCCCCTATACACGTATCCACTTCGAACCTGGAAGCCGCTACGGCTACTCGAATCCCGCCATCATCTTCCTCGGACGCATCATCGAGCAGATCACGGGGGACGACTACGAGGTATACGTGGACAAGAACATCCTGAAGCCGCTCGGAATGTACCGCGCCTATTTCGACGGCACTCCCTATCACCTCTTAGGCGACCGGTCGAACAACTACTATGTGACCGATGGTCAGGTATCGGCGAACGGCCTTGATTTCGACACCGGCATCACCGTGTCGAACGGCGGTCTGAACGCGCCGATTCCCGACATGATCCACTACCTCACGTTCCTGGCCGGAGACGCGAGCTATCCAGGCGCCGACCGGTACGGTCATATCCTCGCAAGGCGATCGCTCGAGGAGATGTGGCAGATCCAGGTCGAGATGCCGGCCGAGGGTGAATCCGCACTCCGTGAGGCCATGGGGCTCACGTTCTTCGTGCTGCGGCACCGGGACCTCCGTGTCATCGGTCACACCGGCGGTCAGAAGGGCTTCGTCTCCTTCTTCTACGTCGACCCCGAGTCCGGTGCCGCTGCGATCGCGGCATTCAACACGCTGGGCATCGCAAGTGACGGGGATCCCAGACCCGACACCCGCCGTGTGCTCCGGGCTGTCCGAGACAGGCTCTTCGAGAACGTGTTCCCGCTGTTTCGGCAGAACCGCTAGCGTTCGTGGCGTCCGTGGCCGGTCGGGCGTGGCGGTGGTTGACGTCTAGCCCTGCGGTGTCTCCTCCACGTTGGTGCCACGGTCGAGCGCAGAGTAGTCCAGCTCACTGCCGCGGAGACTGTGAGGGATGAGGTACACGGCCAACATCACGAGCATCGCGACTACCACGACCGCCCGTTTGAGCGTCTCGCGCCGGTGACCTCCTCGCCACAGCACCCCGCACGCCAGCACCCACACGATCCACATCAGCAGCGTCTTGTTGTCCGTGAGGTCATACCCAAAGGGGAAGCCGGTCCAGAACGCCCCGAACGCATACTTCTGGACAATGGGACCGAGAATCATTCCGCCAGCGGTCATCAAGACGAGGGCGGTCACGGCAAGCCCCTGCATGGCGCGGGGCTGGAAGACCGCCCCGAGGCCGGCACGAATCCCAACCAAAACGGCGAAGAACATGAAGGCGATGTGCGGCGCCAGGAAGTACGCCGGCACGGGATCCTTGAACCGCAACACCACACTTTCTCGCTCCGTCGGAACCGGCACATCACCCTCCGGCGTGGTGAGCACGATACGATACTCCAGCTTCCCCGCGGCGGGTTGCCGTGGCAGGTCGCCGGCGAGCTCGTCGCCTTCGGGCCGAAGGGGAACGGCGGTGAGCGGATCATTGGTGTTGAACCGCTTGTAGTAGAGCACACCACTCACACCGCCCCCAGGATTCGGGACCACGATGCGTGCGTCGGCCGACGTGACACCGCTGCGCCGCAGGCGATGCTGGTGTTGCTGGCCAGCGACGTCGAACGAACCGCGCAAGGGGCGGGTCGGTCCCGTGACGCGCTGAAACGCGGCCGAGCCCAGCATGAGGAGCACGGCCACCACCCAGAGGATCGCTCCCCTCCCCCGTCGCGGCGTCGGGAGCCCCGATGATTCGGTTGGCTCGACTTTCCTCATCGCACGATCCCCATCACGCGTATGTGTGTCATGATGCAAACGGCTCGTTAGGGCGGTCCAATAATAACCAGGGAACCGAACAGTCGTGGAGGGACCACACCAGCGAACATTAGGGCCCGCGAGTGTCCACAAGCAGCCGGCGGCGGGTGTGCGGTGGGTATCGCTCGATGGCATAGCGTACGGTAGTCCGCGGGACGCGAGCCGCATGACGCAGCAGGAACCGCTCCAGTCGATCGGGGTCGGTCTTGCCAGCCTCACGAAGCAGCCATCCACAGGCCTTGTGCATCAAGTCTTCACGGTCCCCCAGCAGCCCCTCGACGAAGGTGTAGGCGGCAGCGAGCTGTTCCCCCCGTCGCGCCAGCGGTACCAGCGTGACGACTGCCGCCCGGCGCAGCCAGGGGTTGCGTGAGGCGGTCCATCGTCGGAGCGGCGCGAGCAACGCGGGGTAGCGGCGCAGCAACGGGGTCAGGATCTGCGGGCACAGGGCGTCGATGGCCGCCCAATTAGCGAAGTGACCGGCGGCGACCCATTGACGAGCGGTTGCAAACAGCGAGCGCGGAAACTCCCGCTCATATCGGCCTAAGAGCAGCACGCCGAGCATTTTGGCTTCATGTTCCCGACGGGTCACCAGCGCTTCACAGAACCGCAGCGCCGCCTTCATGTCCCACCGTTGCTTGACCTGGCCATGGATTTCTCGGGCCAGTGCCCGGAGCGCCGGTGCTTTAACACCAAGGAGCACGATCTCGTCCTCCTTCTTGAAGAACGCCCTGGCCCCGGATGCCGCGTCGGGGTTTGCCGCAGCACGCAGCCGGCGCATGGCCAACGCTGCAGTCCTCGTGGGGGTGGCAGACGGACACGGCGGGGAACTCGAGGATCGAGACGTCATGGCGAACATTGGGGTATTCTAATAGAGCAGTTCTGGCAGATCCGCAACCGGACCGGCGCGAGCCGGTTTGACACCTGGGAACAAAATGCGGCGCTCGACTGTCCTAGTTAGGGACGCATGAACTGGATTGGAGGATCGATGGTGCCAACGCGTACAATCTCGAGCGCTATCGCCGCACTCGTGGTGGGGACGGCGCTGGTGGCTGCGGCACCGGCCGAAGCTCAGTACTTCGGGCGGAACAAAGTGCAGTACGAAGGCTTCGACTTCAAGGTGCTGAAGACCGAGCACTTCGACATTTACCACTACGCCGAAGAACAGCCGGCGATCGAGTACGCGGCGCTCATGGCTGAGCGCTGGTACGCCCGTCTCTCGCGGTTGCTGAATCACGATCTGTCGGGCCGCCAGGCACTGATCCTGTACGCCAGTGCTCCACACTTCCGCCAGACCAACACGCTGCAGGGCGACCTCGGCGAGGCGACGGGGGGGGTCACCGAGATCCTCAAACGCCGTATTGTGCTCCCGTTTGCCGGGCCGTTGCCCGAGACGGACCACGTGCTCGGACACGAGTTGGTGCACGCCTTCCAGTTCGATATCACCGGTGAAGGTGGGGGAATTGCACTCGCCGGAGTGCCGTCCGTCATGCGGTTTCCCCTTTGGTTCGTGGAGGGGATGGCCGAATACCTGTCCGTCGGCCCCAAGGACGCCAATACCGCCATGTGGATGCGGGATGCCGTGCGGGAGGGGCTCCCGACGGTTCAGAAGCTCAGTGATCCACGGTTCTTCCCGTACCGCTATGGGCATTCGCTGTGGGCGTATATCGCCGGCCAGTGGGGCGACGATGTCGTCGGTCGGATCCTCAAGGCCTCGCGAACCGCGGGCAGCCCCGCTGCGGCGTTCACGCGGGTGCTGCGCATCTCCCCTGACTCGGTCGTGGCCGGATGGCATCGGGCGCTGACCACCGCGTACGAGCCATTGGCAGACCAGACGGACGGGCCCGAGGAGTACGGGCGCCCACTCATGACCAAGGAGATAAGCGGCGGCAGGCTCAACATCGCGCCGGCGATCTCGCCGGACGGCAAGCACCTGGTGTTCCTGTCGGAGCGGGATTTGTTCTCGATCGACATGTTCCTGGCCGACGTGGAGACCGGCGAGGTCATCCGCAAGATCACCAAGACGGCCGTCGATCCGCATTTCGAGAGCATCCAGTTCATCAATTCGGCCGGAGCGTGGGACTTTGAGGGCCGGCGCTTCGCGTTCGGCGCCGTTGCGAAAGGGCGTCCACTCCTCACGATCGTCGACGTCGAGCGTGGCAAGACCGAACGGGAGATCCCGATACCCGAAATCGGTGAGATCTTCAACCCGAGCTGGTCGCCCGATGGCAGGTACGTCGCCTTCTCAGGCCTGGTCGGCGGTCTGTCGGACCTTTACGTGTACGACCTGCAGGAAGAGCAGTTGCGGCGGCTGACCAACGATCCCTATGCCGACCTCCAGCCCGTGTTCTCACCGGACGGTTCGACCATTGCGTTCGTCTCCGACCGATTCTCGACCGGACTGTCGAGCCTGCTGTTTGGGAACTACCGCCTCGCGTTCGCCGACCCCGTGACCGGTGCCATCCGACCCGCACCCGGCTTTGAGAACGGCAAGCACATCAGTCCGCAATGGTCGCCCGACGGGCAGAGTCTCTACTTCGTGTCTGACCAGAGCGGAATCTCCAATGTGTACCGGGTCCAGGTGGAGTCCGGCGAGCTGTTCCAAGTGACCAACCTGTACACGGGCGTCACGGGCATCACGGCGCTCAGCCCAGCGCTCTCGGTCGCGCTCAGGACGGGCGAGATCGCGATGAGCGTCTATGGGCACGACGAGAATTCCATTTACCTCATCGAGCGGCAGGACACCCGTGCCGGGGGGCCGGTGCGAACGGCGTTCGCTGATCTCGACCCTGCGGTGCTCCCGCCGGTCGAGCGTCTGACCGCTGACGTCGAGAACCTCATCGCGAACGCGTTCTATGGCCTCCCGCGTGACACGTCCACCTACGCGCGCGATCCCTATCGGACCAGATTCGCCTTGGACTACATCGGTCAGCCATCACTCGCGGTCGGGGCCGACAGGTACGGCACCTACGTCGCGGGCGGCGCATCGCTATTCTGGAGCGACATGCTGGGCAATCACAACCTGGCGACGGCGCTCCAGGTTCAGGGTAGTCTCAAGGACGTGGCCGCTCTCGTGGGATACACGAACCTCAGCAATCGGCTGAACTGGGGCATCGCGGCGCAACAGATTCCGTATCTCACCGGATTCGTGAACTCGGGCGTGGGTACGGTGAACGGGACCCCGGCACTGATCGAGCAACAGCTGCTCTATCGGCAGACCAATCGATCACTCGGCGGGATTATCGCGTATCCGCTCAGCCGGGTCCAACGCGTGGAAATGTCCGGCGGCTTTCTCAACATCACATACGACATCGAGCAAAAGACCCGAGCGATCGATCAATTCGGCCAGATCCTGCTGGACGAAACCGTGGATCTGGACGCCCCCGACGCCATCAGTCTCGGCCAGGCGAGTCTCGCCCTGGTGTATGACAACTCGCTGTTCGGCGTCGCGAGTCCACTCTTGGGACAGCGCTATCGGCTCGAATTCGGCACCAACCTCGGCACGATCGACTTTCACCAGGCCATCGCAGACGTTCGGAAGTACATCATGCCGGTACGGCCCATCACGATCGCTGCACGGCTCATGCACTACGGCCGCTACGGGCCAGATTCCGAAGACCAGAACCGTCTCCAGCCCTTGTTCCTCGGCTATGACGGATTTGTGCGCGGGTACAGTTACGGCTCCTACGACTTCCTCCAAGAGTGCACGGACGCTGACTGCACCAACTACACGAACCTCCTCGGTGCCAAGGTTCTCGTCGGCAATCTCGAGGTGCGATTCCCACCCTTGGGGCTCCTGGGGATCGGAAGCGGCCTCTTCGGGTTCTTGCCGATCGAGATGGTCCTGTTCGGCGACGCCGGCCTCGCATGGTTCGACGGCGGAAATGTGGACCCGACCGAACAGGATGCGCTCAGGCCGTTCTTTCTCGGCGGCAATCGAGATCCCGTCTACAGTGCGGGTGCAGGACTGCGCATGAACGTGTTCGGATTCATGATCATCGAACTCGACTACGTCTACCCGTTCAGTCGGGAGCGCGGCGGGCACCTGCAGTTCTCGTTCACCCCCGGCTTCTAAATAGCCGCGTCGACTCCGGTGCACGCGTGGGAGGTCCGCAGCGGCGGATCTCCCACGCTGCTTTTTACCCACCCCTGGGTCGGCGGGCTGGCAGCGGAGATCGGCTCCGAGTAGACTGTCTCCCATGGCCTTCCTGGCATCGAGATACCAGCGCGCCCAGGTCCTGATCGGCCTGCTTGGCCTCGGTCTCCTCATCACCCTGTGGCCGTACGTCACCGGTCTCATCGGGGGGCCGGTCTTGTATGTCGTGTTCGAGCCGCTCTACCGCTGGTTGCGCCGGTGGCTCAATCCGGCGGTGGCAGCCGGGCTGGTGGTCGCGGCAGCTTCATTCATGCTCGTCGTGCCCGGCGCCTCGATCGCGGGCCTGGTGGTGAACGAGGCCCAACAGCTGGCCGGCGGGCTGATCCAGAGCCCACTGGTCGGGCGGCTGGCGGAACTCCGCCTCGGGGACTTCGAGGTGGGCCCGCGACTCGTCTCTCTCGGCGAGAACGCCGTGCAGTGGATCGGCTCGAGCGCGTTCAACCTCGTGGGAACCGCGACCAAGCTCGCGCTGAACCTGACCATCGCGATGTTCGGCCTGTACTTCCTCCTCGTCGGGAGCGGTCGGGCATGGGGGGTGGTGAGCCCGTACGTCCCGTTCAATCCAGACAATACCGAGAAGTTGCGCGTTCGCTTCCGTGACGTCACGAACTCGACGCTCGTTGGAACCGGACTCATCGCGGTCATCCAAGGCACGTTGGTCGGCGGGGCGTTCGCCATCGCCGGCTTGCAGAACGCGTTCTTCTGGGGTGTGGTGACCGCCGTGTTCGCGATCCTTCCGGTGGTTGGAAGTGGCCTGATCTGGGGGCCCGGTGCAATCGCCCTCGTCCTCGACGGACGGTACGCCGCCGGAATCGCCATCGCAGCCTGGGGCCTCATCATTGTGGCCAGCGTGGACAACTTCATCCGGCCCCTCATCTACAACAAGTGGGCGAAGATCCACCCGATCGTCACCCTGGTCGGGGCGCTCGCGGGCATCCGCTTTTTCGGGATTCTCGGCCTCCTGATCGGTCCACTCGCACTCTCGTACTTCTTCGAGTTGATCCAGATGTACCGCGAGGAGTACATCGTGGCGGAGGATCGCGCGGATCACGTCGAAGGGTTAGTGGGCGTCTCCGAGGTTCGCAGTCCTGCGGGCTTCAACCCGGTTCCGGAGTGAGCCGCAGGGACGCAACGGTGACCCGAGCGAGCTTGCTCGTTGGACTCGTCCTGCACGCACTCCCTCAGCAGCTGCCCGCGGCACTCCAGCATCAACTTGGAGCGAGCCCGGATTCGGTGTCCGTACGCAGGGATCTCGAGAACGCTCAGCGCCGCTTTGAACGTCTCCGCCGCCGATTCCTCCCCAGGACGCCGGCAGGAGGCCGAGGTCGCTGCGACCTCGTGATCGGCCGATTCTGCTATTGGGATGACGATGATGAGTTCCCCTGGGACCCGGAACCCGAGCACGACCGCGTTACCACGGCGCGACACGAGCTCATCGCCCGCCTCGACTCGGCCGCGGCACTGATTCCCGGGGATCCCTGGGTCGTCGGCCAGCGAATCCGCTATACGACCGAGGCGGCACAGTTCGCCAACGCTGAAGCGGCGCTCGGAAACTGCCGCGCCGAGTCGTGGTGGTGCACGGCACTCTCCGGATACGTCGCTCACGTGACCGGAGACTTCCGCCTCGCCGACTCGCTCTTTGCTGTGAGCCTGGCGATCATGCCGGAAGAACAACAGTGTGAGTGGTCGAACCTCGAACTGCTGCTGGACGGCGCCGCCGCCAGACACTACCACACGGCACGCTGCGAGGAGCGTGCCGCGCTCAACGTCCGCATCTTCTGGCTCGCCGATCCCCTCTTCCTGACACCGGGGAACGAGCGCCGGACGGAGCACTTTGCCCGACGCGTCGTCAACACCATGCTGGAACACGCTGAGAACCCACACGGCATGCGATGGGGTGACGATTACGCGGAGGTGACGATGCGGTTCGGGTGGGCAACCGGATGGAAGCGGTCATGGGACGACGCGGGTGCTCACCAACCTTCGATCATCGGCTTCCGCCGCGAGGGCGGTCGGCAGTTCATTCCCCAACACGGTTTGTCCCTTGACCCCTCCGCGATCGGGATGGACGAGTGGGAGCTCGACCCCGAGCTGGCGACCGAGCGATACGCCCCCGCGTATGCAACAGATTTCTTCGCCCTGGAGCCACAGGTAGCGCTGTTTCCCCGCCGCGACGGGATGAAGGTGGTGTGCGCGTTCAGCCCACCCGTCAACGCCGAGTTCGACGAGCGTTCAGGCGTTGGCGACAACGCCTCATCGGCCGAGGTCGCCCTGATCCTCACGACACATGCACACGGGAGTCCGGCGGTCGTCCGCGAAACCATCGTTTCGGGTGCCGCTCGGCTCGCCGTTCTCGCTCCGACCCTTCCCGCGTTGCTGAGCGTGGAGACTCTCAATCGGTCGGACAGTATCGCCGCACGCTATCGCCGGTGGCTGCGCAGGACACCACCCGAACCACGGACGTTCGCATTGTCAGACATCCTGTTGCTCGATCCCGGGGAACCTCTGCCATCAACACTCGAGGGCGCCGTGCGTCGAGCACGTCCATCGAACACCTTCGGTGCGGGGGAGGAGATCGCGCTCTATTGGGAGACGCTTGGAGGCGACGGTGAAGGAACCCGCGCGGTTACGCTCACCGTCGTGAAACAAGGAAGAGGTTTTCTACGCCGTGCCGCGGAATGGCTCGGGCTGGCAAGTAGAGACACGCCAACCGTCCGCCTCGAGTGGGACGATCCTGTCGTGCGCAGGGGTGAGGTTCGTGGAAGCTCTGTGACACTCCAGATTCCCGAGAACCAAGACGGCCGGTTCAGGATTCGGCTGGACGTGGTCACGGCAGCTGGCTCGAACGCGCACGCGGAACGGGAAATCGTGGTCGTGCGCGACTAGCCAGCGATGTCGACGGGCCGGCGCCGTGGCCAACGCGCGGAACCCACCCGCCACATCAGCCAGCGGGCCCTGGATCCACGATCCAGGGCCCGCTCGTTTGTCCGGTGATATCCAACCCGAATACGACTATTGCCGCCGCACCACGACACCACCGTTGGTGGTCCTGGCACGAATCAGGCTGCCACCACTCCCGAGATCGACCGAGACGTTTCGATCCAGGCGCCCTTGCACCGTAATGGGGAAGTCGAATTGCAGACCACCATTCACGGTGCCGGTCTCGAGGTGGGCCGAATAGCCTTCGGGCACCACGAGCTCCACGCCACCGTTGGTGGTCTGAACGTCGAGTTGCTCTCCCTGCCACGCGGACCCGCTGAGCTCGATATCGAGCCCACCGTTGGTGGTTCGGCCACGGACGTCGCCGCCCAAGTCCCGGAGCGACACTCCACCATTCGTCGTGCGGAATTCGATGCTTCCAGAGAGCTCTGAGATGGATATTCCACCGTTGGTCGTCTCGAGCGCCACGTTCGACCGACGCGGTGCGGAGATACGGTAGCTGACAGACCACCCATTGTCGGAATCCCTCTTCGGACCGCTCGAGTGAATCTCGCGCCCCTCGGCCAGCACCTCCACCTCGGACACCATCTGCTGTGCTTCGCCATCGGTGTCGGCGCGGGCGCTCACCCGTGCGCGCACGCGGATTTCGCCGCGGTCCCAGCCCTGAACGCTGATCCCTCCATTTGGCGCGGCGTCCACGGCGATGCGATCCCGCGCCGCCAGCGTGAACTCACGCACCTCGCAAAACCAGCCTCTGTCCCTGTCGCCCGAACGGCGGCACCAGTCCTCATTCGCGACCATCCGCTCCTGACCCAGCGCCGGCGTGGCAACCGCGGCCGTCAGGATGACGAGCGCCGCCACAGACCCGAGTCCGGTCATTGCACGCTGTTTCATCGGAATACTCTCCTATCGGTCATATCCATTAGATACTGCGCCAAGGTTGAAGGTTGAGTGACGCACCAAGATGCGGACTCGAACCGTCGCACGCGCCCCGCAGACAGCACCCGAAGTACCGGTCACCACCCCACTTACCCCACTTCACATCCCCACGTAGCTTCCTACGGCTCATGCAGACCACTGGTTTCGCACTCGCGGATTTTGAAGCCGCCCGCACCCGGCTGGCGGGGCGGGTGCCCGTCACTCCGATGGAGACGACGACGCTCCTGGGTCACGAGATCGGCGCGCGTCTCTTCCTCAAGTGTGAGAATCTGCAAAAGACCGGCTCCTTCAAGGTCCGAGGTGCGCTCAACCTGCTCGGCCAGTTGGACACCGTCAAGCGGAGACGAGGGGTCATTACCGTGTCCGCAGGCAATCACGCGCAGGCAGTCGCGTGGTCCGCGAGGGTGCTCGACATCCCGGCGACCGTCATCATGCCGGAGAATGCCTCCAGATCCAAGGTCGCCGCCACCCGTCGGTACGGTGCTCAGATCGTGCTGCACGGCGATTTCGCCGCGGCGTTCGACCTCGGGCACACGATGGAAGCCGAGCAAGATCTGTCCTTCGTTCATCCATTCGACGACGAACGCATCGTCACGGGACAAGGAACGGTCGGCTTGGAGATTCTCGACCAGCTCGACGGTGTCACGGCGATCGTCGTTCCCGTGGGAGGTGGCGGGCTGCTGGCCGGCATTGCCGCGGTGGTGAAACAAACAAGGCCCAGCGTTCGCATCTATGGAGCCGAGCCGGTTGGAGCGCCAGCCATGCAGCGGAGCTTGCAGCAGGGCCGCGCGGTGCGGTTGGACTCGACCGAGACGATCGCCGATGGCCTTGCCACGCCGATGGCTGGTGAGTTGAACGTCGCCCTCGCCATGAAGTACGTCGAAGACATTGTCACCGTCTCGGATGAGGAGATGATTCACGCCATGGGTGCGCTCCTCTCACGTGCCAAGCTCCTCACCGAACCGGCGGGCGCCGCCGGCACCGCTGCGCTCCTGTCCGGACGGATTCCCATCGGGGACAACGATCGAGTCGTCTCGGTTCTCAGCGGGGGTAACATCGTGCTCGAGCAGTTGGGCCGGTACCTCGCGACGCTCGCCGATTGAACGGCGCCTGAGGTGCCTGGCGTGTTGGGTCGAACTCCATGGAAACGGTAATCGAATTCCTCTCTAACCTCTGGCGGGTCGTGGCCGCCGCACTCACGATCCTGCTGTCGGTGATCGCCTCAGCGCACGTCGTGCTGTATAAGCGCGATAGCCGCGCCGCCGTCGGGTGGGTCGGGTTGATCTGGCTCGCCCCTATTGTAGGCCCCATCCTCTATGCGCTGCTCGGCATCAATCGCATCCGTCGGCAGGCCGTACAGCAGCGGGCTGAGAGCCCGGTCCTGGCGTCGGGCGAGTATCCGCGTCCATCCCTGCCGGTGACCTCGACCACCCTGCCCGAGCCCGTCGGGCATCTCCGGCCACTCGCGGAGCTGGTCGACCGGATCGCCGGTCGGCCGCTGCTGTCGGGTAACACGGTGCGCCCCCTTCGCAATGGGGACGAGGCGTATCCCGCCATGGTCGCCGCTATCGATGCGGCGTCCCACTGCGTGGCGCTCAGCACCTACATCTTCGACAACGACCGTGCGGGTCGCCTGTTTCAGGACGCACTGGAGCGGGCGGTCGCCCGCGGCGTGCAGGTCCGCGTGTTGATTGACACGGTCGGCGCGCGGTACTCACGACCGTCAATCGTGCACGAGCTCAAGCGTCGTCACGTGCGGGTCGCGCTGTTTGGCCGCACAATCCTGCCCTGGCGCATGCCGTACATGAACCTGCGGAATCACCGCAAGATCCTCGTGGTCGACGGCACGATCGGGTTCACGGGAGGCATGAACATCCGCGAGGGCTCAGTGTTCGCCACACCCTCACGACACCCGGTCCGAGACCTGCACTTTCGTGTCGAAGGACCGGTCGTGGGCCAGCTCATGCAGACGTTCGCGGAAGATTGGGCATTCACCACCAACGAGCAGCTCACCGGCGACTCGTGGTTTCCACACCTCCCGCCCGTGGGTGATGTCGCAGCCCGCGGAATCAACGACGGTCCGGATGAGGACTTCGAAAGGGCCCGATTCGTGTTCCACGGCGCCCTGGCCTGCGCTCAGCGATCGATCCGGATCGTGACACCCTATTTCCTTCCCGACGCACAGCTCATCAGTGCGCTCGACGTAGCAGCCCTGCGGGGGGTTCGCGTAGAAATCGTGCTACCACAGAAGAGCAACCTCGTGTTCGTGCAGTGGGCGGCTACCGCACAGCTCTGGCAGGTCTTGAAGCGAGGGTGCAGAGTGTACGCCACGCTACCACCGTTCGATCACTCGAAGCTGATGCTGGTGGACCATGGCTGGGCGTTGTTTGGCTCCACCAATTGGGATCCCAGGAGCCTGAGGCTCAACTTCGAGTTCGGCGTCGAGTGCTACGACACGAGCCTCACGCAACACCTCCACGAGCTGGTCGACGAGAAACTTCAGAGCGCTCGCGAGATCACGCTGGAAGAGGTAAACGGTCGCAGTCTGCCCATCAGGTTACGGGACGGTGTGGCCCGGCTTGCGGCGCCGTATCTGTGACGAAAGGGATAAGAAACAAGGGAGAAGGATGAGGGGAACTGAACACCCGATACCGGGAGGTTGCACGCCACCCCTCTCCCTTATCCCTTGTCGCTTATCCCTCGTCTCTTCTCATCCTCCGATCAAGCTCAGCAGCCACGCGCAGACCAATCCACCGTAGATCCCCAGCACGTAACCGCCGACCGCCATGAGCAGGCCGACCGGGGCCATGGCCGGATGGTAGACGCCCGCCACCACCGGGGCTGAGGCAGGGCCTCCGATGTTCGCCATGCTGGCCGTGGCGACAAAGAACAGCGGGGCGCGGACGAGGCGTGCGGCGAGATAGAGCACGACTACGTGAATGCCAATCCACACTACGCCAGCGCCCAAGAAGGCCGGTGCCTCGATCACCGCTTTGAAGTCGGCCTGCGCTCCAACCGCCGCCATCATGAGGTATAGCGCAAGGTAGCCGATCCGAGAGGCTCCCACTTCCTCGAGCCGGCTCACCGGAGAAAACGAGAGCACCAGGCCACCCGTTACCACGAGGAGCACGGCCCACGTGGTGTGGCTGATGATGGTCGGGTCCCCCAGCACGGGCAGCTGCCGCCCAACGCCAACGGCGAGCGCCGCGGCAGCCAGGCCTCCGCCGATGATCACGGCGGCGTTCGACAGCTCGATCGGATGGCGGTGCGCATTGATGTCTGTCAGCCGTCGGTTGGTATCCTCGATTGCGTCCGTTCGCGCGTTGGTTCTTCGATCAAACCGGTGCTGCCACACGCTGAAGAAGAGCAGTACCCCCATCCAGCCGTAGCCCACGACGGTGTCGACCACGATGATCGGTCCGAGCAGCGCGTCGGGCGTCCCGACACTCCGGGCGATGGCCATCATGTTCGCCGAGCCACCGATCCAGCTTCCTGAGAGCGCGGCGAAGCCCTTCCAGGCGTCCTCCGGTAGGAAGGGCCCGAAGATCACCAATGCCACCGGAGCTCCTACGAGGATGCCTGCCGTTCCGGCCACCAACATGAACAACGCCATCGGTCCGAGCCGAAGCAGGCCCTTGAGATCCACGGTGATCATGAGCAGCAGCAGCGCCATGGGCAGGAGGTACTGCACCATCCAGGTGTACGCATCAGACAGTGGTGGCGTGATACCCAGTGTCGTGGAAATGGCGGGCAGGAAATACGCGTAGATCACGGGCGGGGTGAGCTCGAACAGCTTCTTGAACCGCGGCAGCCCACTGAGCCAGAAGATGCCGGCCACGACGGCCGCGAGCCAGGCGAAGACGGCGGTCGGGTCGGAGATCAGCGCAGCGGTTGTGGCATCGGTCATCGCGCGGACCCAGCGTGGACGGAACGACGAGGCAGTAAGATAGCCGTCGGGCACGCCCAGTATGAGAGCGATGCTCCCACATACGACGAGGGGGCGATCACTCGCCCCCCGTCGATTCCGCTACGTATTGGGTCGGCGCTCTGCTAGCACCACTTCACCCTTATCCGGTACTCCACGGTCACCTCGCCTCGCGCCGGCACATCCACCGTGAACCTGAAGGTCCGTGCATCCAGCTTCTCCGGCGAATGGCTCGAGGAGAGGATCTCCCAGTCACCTCCGACGGGCTCGTAGACCTGCACTTCCGCACGCTCATCCTTATGGTTGCGCAGCGTGATTTCCCAGGTGCTCTCCGACACGCACCTGCTGATGACCCGGTACTCCATCTGCCGGCGATCGCCAACGACGTCGAAGGCCTCGCCCATCTTGATCCGTACACGCTCGTCACGGGGGGTGTGATCGATCTGATCTTCCCCAATGAACTGCTGCGCGCCGGAGCCATCGGCCTTGTAAACGCGTACGATCCCTTTGGGGAGCGGAATGCCAAGGCGGTTGTCCTCACTGTTCTGGAAGTCCAGGTACACACCGACCTTCTGATTCGACATCACCTGGCCATAGGATCCTCGGTAGTAGTACGGCGCCCCGTAAAAGATGAGCCGCTTCTCGACCCCCACACCGCTCCCTTCCAGCAGCGTGACCTGTTTTTGCTCGTTCTGCAGCAGCGTGGTAGGCCGTTGCAGGGTATAGAGGTGATACTCGAAGAACGCTTCCTCAACAAACCCCGACTCCTCCACGGCAGCGGCGCGCAGCGCATCCAACTCCATCCGCCGACGCGCCTGGGGCGTCACGCGCTGGACATCTCCGGCCACCAACTTGAGCTGCGCATCTTCGTACGTCGCGCCGCTTTGGTTGGTCAGGGTGACCCAGCCCGTGAGGTCACCGAGCGTGTCGTCCTCATTGATGACAAAGACATAGTCGGCCTTCCAATTGAGGCTGTTCGTCAGGTACGACACCTCCACGCGCTGCCGCGGTTCACGGCTGTCCAAGGTCCAGACGAGGGTGGGCTTGGCGATCAGATTTTCGGGAATTTCGGGAAAGGAGAACCTGCCGGGGAAGTTGAACGTGATCTCGTCACCGATCCGCAGAATCGGCCCCTGATTCACGGACAGGACTTCGGCTTCATACTCTTCGTCTCGCCCCGTCCGCTCGTTGTAGCGATACACCTTCACCGTGCGTCCGACATACTTCTCGAGCAGCTTCTGGGGGTTGAGCAGATCGTACTGATAGTTCTGCTCCAGCACCCGAAGCGCTCCCGCACGCCCGACGCTCCGGATGTGGACCGTCTCAGGTTGGATCTGTGCCGCAACGTCGCGGAACTCGAGCTGCAGCTCGCCGCGGGTCAGCGTCATGTCGCGGACCTCACGGACGAGGCCAAAGTTCTGATTGTAGACCGTGATGGTGACAGCCTGCCGGTCTGCCGCCGTCGACTGGATGGCGGGCTGCTGCGCCTGCCCCGCGCTCGGCATCGCACCGAGCCATGCTGCCAAGATCATACCAAACAACGACTTAGAGTTCATCATGCCAATCATGGATGGGCTCCTTGATCCCGTTACACCCCGTATGACGGCTCAACCTCGCTCGGTTGCACACTCGCGGTCCACTCTCACCTACGCTCGAGGATTCCTCGCGCGACGTGATCGGCGATAGCCATGATGGTGACCATCGGGTTCACACCGCTCGATGTGGGAAACGTGCTGCCGTCCGCCACAAAGAGGCCGCGCACGTCGTGCGTCTCACCCATCTCGCCAACGACGGACGACGCAGGTTCGTTGCCCATGGCCGCACTCGCCAGTTGATGGAAGCTGATGTAGGACATCCGGCAGCAGCCGTACCCCACCGTGTCCGCCCTCCGCGTGAACTCGTCGAGCCAGCCCGACCGACCGGGCCGCACCCGCACCGGAGGGGTCTGAATCGTGAACACCTCGGTGGCACCCGCCGCCGCGAGAATCTCCGCGGCACCGAGAACAGCCGCACGCATGTGGGCCGCATCGTATTGCGAGACCTCGTAATGGACCCGCGGGCGCCCATCACGTCCAACCGCGACTCGCCCCGCATCCCGATCTCGCAGGAGAATGCCGATGTGGCTTATATGGGCAAACCGCGATAGCTCCTGGCGAAACTCGGTTGCGCCTTCCCACCCCAGAGCACTTCCGGCAAGTGCGTAGTGTGTGGGACCGGTTTCCAACCTGGCCCCAAAGCCGCCGTTCTGATCCGCAAACTGGTTTGAGAAGCGCGTCTGCAGCGCTCCGCTCCACCCCTCGACCCGCTCGGGAAACACGCCCATGACGGCGCTCACCGGATGAAGGCGAAGACCGCGACCCACCCGCGGATTGGAAAGGCCCGATCTTCCGAGCAGTGCCGGGGTGTAGATCGCCCCGGCCGCAACCACGACGACCTTGGCCCTCACGGTGAGGCGGCGCGATGCTCCGTCCGAACGGCTCACGGTTCCGATGACGCCCGTCGCCTTGCCCCGCTCCGCGGTCACGCGCTCGACGTCACACTGCGGAACCAGCCGCGCTCCACCGGCCACCGCGTCGCGGAGATACGTCTCGGCCGTGGAATTCTTGGCGCCATGACGGCACCCGTACCCGCAGTAGCCACATTCCAAGCCTTCGAGGCAGTCGGTCACGTTTCGTGGCTGGGCCTCGACGTGCCACCCGAGAGCCCGGCAGCCACGCTCGAGGATCTGGTCTCGCACCCCCGGGGTCGTCCAGCGCGTGCTCAGATGGAGACGCGCGGCCACACGGTCGAGCGAATCGGCGAAGCGTCGGCTCGAGAACAGCGAGAGCCCGGAAACCTGGTCCCACTCGGCGCGGGTCTGCTCCGGCAGCGGAAGGCTGGTGGTCCAGTTGATGGTCGTGCCGCCGCCAACGCAGCTCCCTGCGAGAATGGGCATGGAGCCACTCTTGGTCATGAGGAGACCTGCGTCGAGATAGAGGGCGCCCAGCATGTCGCCTTCGACTTGTGTCATGTCGGTGGCACCGGGGTTGGGGCCCTTCTCGAGCACCACGACGTCCTGTCCGGCGGATGCCAGCACCCCAGCGACGACCCCACCACCGGCACCTGCCCCAACGACGACCACGTCACAGTCCAGCACGGTGTCCCGATCGATCTCGCACTCCGCAAGTGGCGTCACGCCATGTACGGGCTGCGGCAGCGGACCGGGATAGCCTGCGGCGCGCCACGCAGGGTGCGAACCGTCTTCGAGTGGCCAGACCAGGAATCCAATGTGCGCCAGCCGCTTGAGCGCCTGAAAGCCGGCACGCTGCAGCGGAACGCGCGAGAAGGCCCAACGCCGAAGCACGGCTTCTCTCGTAGCACCGGACATCGTGGCGAAGGATCCGTAGCGCCCGGAGAGTACGACGTTGGCGAGCGGGGATCCCAGTGCTGAGAGCAACAGGGTCACGCGCGTCCGATCGTGCGGATCGCGCAGCGAGCAGATGATCCGCTCGACCCGTTCGACCGTTGCCGCGTCGGCGCCGATGGCGAAGAGGCCATGCGGGTCGTCGTCCCGCGCAATCGACGGCAACAGCGTATCACACACCGCCGCGAGCACGCGGCGCTGTCGATCAGAGAGGGGTGCGGTCACGCGGTCTCGTGGTCCAAGTTCGTTCGGGCGTTTTGCAGGACAGACACGGTGCACACCAAGGTGCCCCGCTCGGAAGGGCGAGGTCAAGACCGTTCGTGTAACGGACCCTCGCCCTCTTTGCACACACCGAATGGGCGGTGCGACCGCGCCCCGATCATCGCGGCTTCCCGACCGGCAGCAGGGCCAACGGCTCGTGCCCCAGCGGTAATTCGAGGATTCGCGTGACCCGGTCCTCATGAAACGCCCCAACCATGCTGGTGCCCAACCCGAGCGCGGCGCACTGAAGGTAGACATTCTGAGCGACGTGCCCGATTTCCATGTGGACGTAAGTGCGACCGTACTCACCGTACTTTTGCGTCGTTCTCCCGTATACCGCAGCGAGGACCAACACCGCGGGCGCATCCGCGATCCAGCTCTGGCGAAGGGCCGCAGTGGCCAGCGCTCTGCGGCGATCACCTTCGACGGTCCACCGGAGCTCGTGGTTGTCGGGATCGTAGCGGTACACACCGGACGCCAGGCCGTCGACCTGCGCGGCCAGCACGTACACCTCCAGGGGATACAGGGCACCAGCAGACGGCGCCGTCCTCCCCCCGTCGTCCCGGTTTCGTCCTTGAGCTGCCCACAGCAGCTGAGACACCTGCGACAGTGTGAGTGGGCTCTCGGCAAACTCGCGCACGGAGTGGCGAGCGAAGAGCGCGGCCTCCAGCGACCGTGGGCCGTCGAGCGCGGGCTCGGGGAGTCGAACGGGGCGGTCGGGTTGCTGTTGTGCCACGAGTGCGCTACCGGAAAGGGCCAAGAGGACCAGCGACAGCACGATGCGGGGTGGAACCACGGCCTTCACGGCAGCGTGCACCCATGTTCGTGGACCATACGTCGCTACTGGGCCGCCTTTTCCCCGCGAACCGCCTGGAGTGCAGCCATAACCACCGCCTTACGCTCTTTGAGCATGTCGCGGAAGTCCATACTGTCCGTGTTGGCGATCTCCATCCGGAGATCCGAAAGGTAGCTCTCGAGAACCTCTTCGAGGATCGCGAGCTCCTTGGTCGAGAGATCGAGTTGAAGCATGCGCAGGTCGTCCCTCGTCGATTCTATGATCGGTTCACGATCTCCGCCATCCCACCTTGCCCGATCACCACCATCAGGATGGAACGATGAAGCTCGTCCCCTCGTTCTCCTCGCGTTCGAGCTCTTGGAGCAGGCAGTTGACCGTCTGCTCGACCAGCGCTTCCACATTCACACCACGCCGTCGGGCCTCACCCTCATACGCGTGGTACGTCTCCTCGCTCACTGTTGCCCAAACCTGGACTCTCCGCATACGCACCTCTCTGGCGGCAGCAGCCGGCGCATCGCTCAGCCAGCCGGCACCCCTTTGTACCCGTAGCACAGGATGCCGCCGTTTCCCTCACGACGGATCTTCCGGAACTCCAAGTCGACTGCAGTCCCGGGCTCCACTTCCGCAGGATCGCAGTCCGTTACCTGGACCATGAGGCGCGCGCCCTCCGGAGTCTCCACCACGGCGATGGCATAGGGAGCCTCCATCAGAAACTCTGCGGGAGCGACATGGACGACGGTCGATGTCACGACCGTTCCCCGGTGCGACAGCGCGATGGTCTCGAACTCGCTGCCACCACAGCCGGGACAGATACGACGCGCCGGAAACACGACACGACTGCAACTGCCGCAGCGCCGCGCCTCGAGTCGGTAGCGATTCGGGATCTCTCTCCAGTATCTCGGACTCGGCATGATTAGACTCTCTCGAGGATGTGGACCACCGAGCTTGCGCCCGACCCGCCCATGTTCTGACAGAGGCCAAGTGAAGCACCCTCCACCTGACGATCACCTGCCTCGCCCCGTAGCTGCTCCACGATCTCGATAGCCTGCGCCACCCCCGTCGCTCCAACAGGGTGGCCTTTCGACTTGAGCCCTCCGCTCGTGTTGATGGGGACGCGCCCCCCGAGCGCCGTCTCGCCCGCACGCGTGGCTTCACCCGCGGCTCCGCGCTCTGTGAGACACAGCGCCTCTATCGCGCACAATTCGGCAATGGTGAAGCAGTCATGGACTTCGGCAACCTGCACATCGGCCGGTCCGATACCTGCGGCTTTGTATGCACGACTGGCGGCGAGGCTCACGGCATCCAGAAACGCCGGGTCAGGACGATCGGCGAGTGCCATCGAGGCGGTGGCCAGGCCACTTCCCCTGATCTTCACCGGCTTGTCAGTGAACTCGCGCGCGCGCTCCAGCGAACACACCAGGACGGCGGCCGCACCGTCGCTCACCGGCGAGCAGTGCAGCAGCCGAAGCGGCTCGGCGACCATCGAGGACTGCATGACCTGCTCTGGCGTCACCTCTGTTTGGAACTGTGCCTTGGGATTGAGCGCTCCGTGGCGGTGGTTCTTTACGGAGACAGCGGCCAGATCCTCTTCGGTGGTCCCATATGCCTTCATGTGGGCTCGGGCAATCATCGCGTAGAGCCCAGGGAACGTGATACCGTGATAGACTTCGGTCTCCTGATCGGCGGCGGTGGCGAGCACGTTAGTCACGTCCACGCCGTCGTTCATCTTCTCCACTCCGGCTGCCAACACCAGGTCACTCATACCGGACGCCACCTCGAGCACCGCGGTCCTGAGCGCCACGCCTCCCGAGGCGCAGGCGGACTCGACACGCGTCGACGCCACCCCCGCCATCCCGAGATGATCCGCCATCAGTGGGCCAAGATGTTCCTGCCCCACGAACTGCCCGCCGGACATGTTGCCCACGTAGATCGCGTCGAGTCGGTCGGTGCCGGCATTCCGCAGTGCCTCGGACGCCGCCTCGACAAAGAGGTCGCGTAGGCTCGATTGCCAGAGCTCGCCGAAGCGGGTCATCCCGGCCGCGACGATCGCTACCTCTCGCATGCACACCTCCTCGTGTTAGCTGTCGGCTGCGGTTCGCGAGCCGGGATCAATCGTTCACCAAGATCTTCTCGCGATACTTCGCGTACTCACCGTACGTGAGGTATCGCCTCCTGCCTTCAAGCATCGAGCGCACCGTGGGTGCGCGGCTGCGCCGTTCGGGGAGGAGCTCGGTGGCTCGGAGGACGAACGAGTCGCTCCCCGCCCCGGAGCCGAACGACGTGATGAGCACCAGATCGCCAGGCGCCGCCACGTCCAGGATTGCCGCCAGCCCGGTTGGCGAGGAGCCAGAGTACGTATTGCCCATGGTGGGAACGACCCACCCCACCTCGAGCTGCTCCTTCGTGAACCCGAGCTGCTTGCCCACCGAGAGTGGGAACTTCCCGTTGGGCATGTGAAACACGACGTAACGAAAGTCTTGGGGGCGGAGCCCGGACCTTTCTAAGATGCCGCGGGTCGCGGCGGTGACATGCTTGAAGTAGGCCGGCTCCCCCGTGAAACGCCCGCTGTGCCGCGGATAAAATTCACCCTCACGTCTCCAGAAATCGGGCGTGTCGGACGTGTAGCTGTACGTTTCGAGCACCTCGGTGAGCAGGTTCGTCCCGCCGAACAGAAACGCCGCACCGCCCGCCGATGCCGAGAACTCCAACGCATCGTTCGGGGCGCCTTGTGAGGTGTCGGCGCCGATACCCATCGCGTATTCCACCCGCCCCGATTCCACCAGTCCGAAGGCAACGAACATGGCCTCCGTGCCCGCCTTGCACGCGAACTCCAAGTCGGCTATGTGGACCTCGGGTCCGATCCCCAGGGCTTCCGCAACAACGGTCCCGCTCGGCTTGACGGCATAGGGATGGGATTCCGACCCGATATACAGGGCGCCGACTCGCTGCGGGTTGACCCCCGCGCGCTCGAGTGCCGCCCGGCCCGCCGCCACGGAGATCGTGATCGTGTCTTCGTCGATCCCCGGCACCGACTTCTCTTCGAGGAGCAGACCTCGACGGATACTTTCGGGATCCTTGCCCCACTGCCGGGCGATCTCCTCCGACGTGATCCGGTTGCGGGGAACGAACGCCCCGTAGCCTACGATCCCTGCCATGGTAAGCCTCCTCCTGAGTGGCGGGCACATCGCGCGGATACGTAGAAAAGAGGCAACCGAACTTGAAGAAGCGATGAAGCCCACCTTAAGGCGGGAAGAAGCCGCGGAGTGCCTGCGACGAGCTACTCGCTCAGCCCATCCAGAATCCCTTGCGATGGGACACACCCAGTACCCGGTGGCAGCTCGGGCAGAAGTACACATAGCGGCGCCCCAACATCCCCGCCAGCGACTGAAACCACAGCAAACCAATCGCTTGATCGCAGTGCGGGCACACGGGCGATACATCGCGGCGTTCCTGCAGTTCGAGCATTGTCATCCTCTCCGATCCGCGGTGTCGACCTGCCACACGGTGTCCAACACCGTCCCGTCGACCCACTTGATCACGGCGACAGGTCGGTCGGTTACGCGTGGCTGCTCCGGGCGGCCACCCAGAATAGCCTGGACCTCGTCCTTGATCTCCTCAAGCGGTCGAATCGGGAGATCGGACCCCTGCACCCGCTCGAGCAAATCCGCCCGCCGCGGGTTGATCGCGATTCCGCGCTCGGTTACAACCACGTCGATCAATTGGGATGGCCCGCACAGCGTCGTGACTTCATCCACGATGACGGGGATCCGGTCGCGAAACGCCGGCACCGCCAGAATCGTGCACCCCGCGAACAGGCAGTTTTGCCATCCCCCGATCCCGTGAAGCAGGAAACCGTCCGAGTGGGTCACCACGTTCGCGTTGAAGCTCACGTCGACCTCGGTAGCGCCAAGCACGGCGGCGTCGACGATCGACGCGAAGTTCCCCTTCCCGTGGTAATTGTAGGACGTGAATGGCGACGTCGCGATATGGCGCGGATCCGACGCGATCGACGCGACACCCGCGAGGTCGAACGTCTGACCGTCCAGGATGTAGTCCGCCAGGCCTTCGTTCAGCAACTCCACGAGATATTGCGTGGATCCACCACGCACGAAACGCGCCTTCACGCCCGCCCGTTGCATCATTCCCTTCAGGAACTGCACGAAGGCGAGGGCAATACCGCCAGCACCGGCCTGAAACGAGAATCCGTCTCGCATAATGCCGACGTCGCGCAGGAACCGCGCGACGTACTCGGCAATCAACAGACGATCCGGACTCTTGGTAATCTGCGTGGTCCCGGACACGATCTTCGAGGGATCACCAATCGAGTCGACTTGGACCACACAGTCGACATTGTTCCCCTGGATTTGCCACGGCACACAGGGAAACGGAACGATGTTGTCGGTCACGACGATCACATGGTCGGCGTAGATCGAATCCGCCAACGCGAACCCCAACGAGCCGCACGCCGAGGGCCCGTGCGACCCGTCGGCGTTACCGAAGGGGTCGGCGGTCGGCGCGGCAATGACCGCGACATCGATCTTGACCTCCCCGTCCTGGATCGCCTGCCAGCGCCCACCGTGCGACCGAAGAACGCCTAGACCGCGCATCTTGCCTCGAGAGCAGTAGTCGCCCAACGGTCCGTTCATGCTGCCTTCGATGTGATGCACCACGCCGCGATCCATGAGCTCGATCACCGGTGCATGGCAAGGAAAGGAGGCACTGGGGAACCACATGAGGTCCTTCACGCCCAGCGCCGCGGCGGCCTCGAGCGCGGCAACCGCCACCCGGTCCCCATTGCGCAAGTGATGATGGGTAGAGATCACCATGCCGTCTGCGAGACCGCACTGCTCGAGGGCGGCCCGAAGACTCGACACACACTTGTCTCCGTTCAGCGGATAATCCCGGCAGGAACGGACCGGCGGTGCGCACTTCGTGGCGTGCGGATCGTACCCACCCACCCCCTGGTAGGGCGCCTGCTTCCGTCCGTTGACGACCTTGGGCACGCGCCGCCCCGCATCATTGGATGCGAAGCCGACGGCGCTCATGGCGCCCCCCCGCGATCAGCCGTTTCGGGGAGCAGTCCGGATCGACGCGCTCGATCCACGAGCCGCTGCGCCCGCAACACCACCGGAGGATCGATCATGCGCGTGCCAAGGCTCACGACCGCCAGTCCCTGTGCCTGCGCCTGCTCGAAGGCGGCAACGATCTGCAACGCCTTGTCGAGCTCCGCCTGCGGCGGTGCAAACGCCTGGTGGACCACGTCGATCTGCCGCGGATGAACGCACCCCATGCCGTCAAACCCCAGGGCACGCGAGCGCGCGCCCCACGCCGCGAGCCCGTCGACATCAGCAATATCGCCGTACACCGAGTCGATCGCCTGCACCCCCGCCGCGCGCGCCGCGTTCACGAGCCGCATGCGCGCAAAGAGCGACTCCTCGCCATGCCGAGTCTTCGCGACCCCGAGATCGGCCGTGTAGTCCTCGAGACCAATGGTGAGTGCGGCGACCGAGTCCACCGCTCGGGCGATGTCGAACGCATGCTCCACGCCCAACGCCGACTCGAGAATCGGCATCAGCCAAATCGGGTCGGCGTCCTTCTCCCGATCCTGAATGGTGCGAATCTGCTCATGCACACGGCGCACCGCGTCCGGTCGCTCGGTCTTGGGAATGAGCACGAGGTCAGGGTGCTCAGGGACGACCATTTCAAGATCCTCGAGCCCGGCGGGCAGTTGATTGATCCGCACCATCCGCTCGGCACCCAGGAAGTCGACACAGCGAAGCGCATTCCGCACCAAGATGCGCGCGGCGTCCTTCTCCGCCGGATGGACTGAATCTTCGAGATCGAGAATCACCGCATCGGGCCGGTGCAGACCGGCGTTGACGAGGAACTTGGGCTCGTTGCCGGGCAGATAGAGCCGAGAGCGCCGAACACGCGCCTGTGGGGATGCCGCGCGCCGCGGGACGGTGCACGGTGGGCGACCGTCTCCGCGGGCCGGAGCGCCGGCACGCCGCACGGCTGTCTCGAGACGCGCGGCGATGACAAACGGCAACGCACCCTGATCCTCGATCGCAATCGCCGCGTGCTCGACTCCGAGTTCCGAGAGCAGCCCCTCCGTCAGTTCGACGATCGACTGTCCATATAGCGCCTCCACCTTGGAGGCAAGCGTGATTCCGAGTCCGCCGGACCGCCGGAGCTCCACGGTCACCTGGAGATCAGAACGCGCGTCGTCGCCCGTTCGACCCGCAACACCGCGGACCGTCATGACGTGTCCTCCTATCCGAGCGCGCTGATGATCGCGTCGGTCATCTGCGCGGTCGTCGCGGCACCGGCTTTCGTCACTTCCGGCCCGCCTGCCAGGCGCAACATATCGTAGGTCCGTACCTGCCCCTGTTGAACGACAGCCGCAACGGCTTGCCGCACACGACCGGCCTGCTCGCTGGCACCCACGTGGTCGAGCAGCATCGCCGCGCTCAACGTCATCGCGATGGGGTTCACGATGGGTGGATCCAACTCGGCATACTTCGGCGCCGATCCGTGGGTCGGTTCGAACACGGCCACGTCATCGCCGATGTTACCCGAACACGCAAAGCCAAGGCCACCAACCAATCCGGCAAAGGCGTCGGAGATGATGTCGCCGAACAGATTCCCCGCCACGATCACACCATAGTCTTCGGGATTCTTGGTCAGCCACATCATTTGTGCGTCGATGTTGGTCGACCAACGTTGGATGTCGGGGAATTCCCGCTGTACGTCCCGCGCAATCTCTTCCATCATCCCGGAGGTTTCGCGCAACACGTTCGGCTTCTCGCAGATCGTCACTGACCGGTAGCCGTGCTGCTGCGCGTATGCGAACGCGGCGCGGACGATCCGTCGGCAGGCGTTGCGGGTGAACATCCGGACCGACAGCGCCAACTCCTCGCCCGGAACGTCCGCGAACGGTCGGTATTTCGGGTGCATGCCGAGGGCATTGCGGACCACTTGCGGCGGGTCGGTCCACTCGATGCCGCAGTAGAGCCCCTCGGTATTCTGTCGGAACACCACGGCATCGACCTTGGGCTCCTCGGCACCGCCACCGGGTTGCTGGCGCACGAAATTGAGCGGGTTACCCGGGAACGAGCGACAGGGCCGAATGCACACGTCGAGATTGAAGATCTGCCGCATGCCCACGATCGGGCTGAAATACTCGTACCCGGCGTCACGCAGCTCCGGCCGCAGCTCCGCACGTGCTTCGGCTTTAGGCTTGGAGGTGATCGCTCCAAACAGACCGAGCTTGTGTTCTTTCAGCAGATCGATCGTGCGCTCCGGGAGCGGATTGGCCTCGGTGACCCAGAATTGCCACCCGATGTCGGCGTGCACATAGTCCGCGTCGAACCCGACTGCCTGAAGCACCCGAATGGCCTCCGGTAGCACGACGGCCCCGATCCCATCACCCGGCATCGTCACGACGGTGTGTTTCCCCATTTCAGCCTCTTCCTCCCAACCTTCAGCGCTCGAGAGCGGCTACGACGGTCAACCCACTCCCAGCTTGTTCCGAATTTGATTCTCGATCCCACCCGCGATGACCAGCGATTGCGGTACGGCCCCCAACGGTGGAAACGCGAATACCTCATCGCGGTAGCGCAACGTGCTCCGCGCGAAATCTACGAGCAGTTCGTCACCTGGAATCACGGTGAGCTCGCGCGCGGTGACGGCAGCGGTGAGTAACTCCTTCAACCGTCTCACCAACGCGTCGCACGCGATGCAGGGATACCCGTTGTTGTACGCGTTGCGCAGGTACGTCTGCGAGAAACTTCCCGCGATCACCAGCGGAAGCCCTTTCGCCTGGAGCGCCGTCACGGCCTGTTCGCGCGACGACCCTGTGCCGAAGTTCCAGCCACCCACCAGGATGTCTCCCGGCCGCACCCGCTCGGAGAACGTGGGATCGTAGTTCTCCATGACCACACCTGCCATTTCCCCCGGTGTCATGCCCTCGCGATACGTGTAGTCCTTGCCGTAGATCCCGTCGGTATTGAGGCTGTCCTGCGGCACGAAGACGAGCCGCCCGGAGACTCGCTCCGGGAATCCCTCCTGGATCTTTACCGCTTCGGCTGCGGAGGCTGCGGTCGCCGGCTCGGCATACCGGCGCTCCGGTTGGCGTCCGTCGGACGCACGGGGCCCGGTGATGTATCCCGCGACCGCTGAGGCGGCCACCACCTCCGGGCTGGCCAGATAGCACCGGGCGTCCCTCGACCCCATGCGACCCTTGAAGTTGCGGTTCGTGGCGGAGATGCCGACCTCACCCGACTCGAGCAGCCCGGCACCCAAGCCGATACACGGGCCGCAGCCGGGGGGCAGCGGCCTCGCCCCCGCTTCCAACAACGCGCCCCACGCATCGGATTCCGCCGCGGCTTCCTCCACCTCGCGGCTCGCCGCCGAGACATAGAACTCGACCCCATCGGCGACGCGCTTCCCGCGCATCACACGCGCGGCGGCTTCCAGATCTTCGACGCGACTGTTGACACACGAGACCAGATAGGCCTTCTGTATCACGACCCGATCCTGTTCGATATCCGCGACGGAACGCATCACGTGCACACTGTCAGGGCCCGACGCGTGCGGACTGACGTCGGACAAGTTCAGGTCGATGCGCCCCGCGTACGCCGCTTCCGGATCGGGGGCTGGCGGCGCTTCGCGCCACTGCGCCAGGTCTTCGTCCGTATACCGTGTCTCCCCTTGCGCGTCCAGCAGCTCCTTGCGGCGAGCGAGGTACCGAAGGGTCACATCGTCCACTGGAAACCAGCCGACCAACGCACCCCACTCGGTGGTCATGTTGGCGATCGTCATGCGCGCGTCCATGCTGAGGCCCGCGATCGCCGGCCCTGCAAACTCGACCGCCGCGTTCAGTACCTCGTCGTTGTAGAGTCCACACAGCGTAATGATGACATCCTTCCCTGTCACGCCATCGCGCAAGTGACCGTGCAACACGACCTGTACCGTTCTGGGAATCTGCCACCAGAATTCGCCGGTCGCCCAGATGGCGGCAGCGTCCGTCCTGACGACCGGTGTCCCGAGGGCCCCAACCGCGCCGTACATGTTGGAATGGGAATCCGACGCCACGACGAGCGCGCCCGGTACCGCATACCCACGAGCCACGACGATCTGGTGTCCGATGCCCGTCCCGGCCGGGTAGAAGTCGACGCCGTGCGCGCGCGCGAACGCCTCGATCTCCCGATACTTGGCGAGATTCGTCTCCGAGGTGTTCTGGATGTCGTGATCGAGTGCGAAGACCGGCTGCCGAGGATCCCAAATCCGCGTCGCACCAATGGATTGGAACTTCTTCATCACCGCGGCCGTGTTGTCATGGGTCATCACGTACCGAGGCCGAAGCGACACGACGTCTCCCGTGCAGATCGACCGCTCGGGACCGGCTGTCATGTGCTGCTGGGCGATCTTCTCAACGACGGTCTGTCCCATAATGCCCTCACCCAGGGGAGGCGATACCGCGGCCACGGCCATCGCCTCCGCCCCGCCACTGCGGGATCACGTTACGTCGGCCCGGCACAGCGCCATGAGGTCTGAAATCGAGTCCATGGACTCCAGCTCCCAGACGGCGGCCTTCAGCCGGTCCCTCGCACGCTGCGAGAGCACCGGCGCCGCGAGCGCGTCGAACTTCTCTTCGATCTCATGGTCGGTGAGTGGGTTTCGCGGATCACCCTTCGGGTAGTCCAACGTTTGCGTCAACGCACGACCGTCCGTCGTGTCGATCTGCACAATTACCCGCTGCAATTCCGGAAACACCTTCTCGATCTCGGGGTCGGCCACCACTTCGACCTTGCGGAGCTGCTCACGAATCTTCGGGTCCATGATACGGTCGGACTCAAACTGGGCTGGCGTGACTTGACGGTCGACCAGGGCAGCCGCGACGACATACGGGAGACTGTGGTCCGCGGTCTCCTTTGTTCGCGGGTCGTACTTGCTCGGGTCTGCCAGGATATCGGCCGCGCGCGCAAGCGAGCGGATACGCACCGTCGCCACCTGCTCGGGTGCCAGATCGTGCTCCTGCACGATGGCAAGCACCGCGGAGATCGGGGCGTGCGTCAACGCCTCGGTCGGAAATGCTTTCATCCCGCAGCGCTCGATGCGCCACGACTGCCCCAAACCCTCTGTGAGAATCTCGAGCTTCCACTCCGGCCCGAAGCAGTGGACCAGTCCTTCCTTGCCATCCACCACGTGCTCCGGACCCGTATAGCCGCGTTCGGCCAACAGCGCCGCGAGTACGCCGCTCTGCGTCGCCAACGGATCCACCGTGTTCTTCATCATCGTGAGCTTGCCAGCGGTCACTGCACCGAACGTCGCGTGTCGCGACGCCGAGATCCCGATCGCATGCTGAATGCGATCCCACGACAGACCGAGCATTCGACCCGCCACGATCGGCGAGACGAAGGCCGTGAGCGTCGCGTGATGCCATCCGCGTTCCCGGATGCCCGGAAACGCCGCCTCGCACAGCCGCATCTCGAATTCGTGCCCGAGGACGATGCCGACGATCAGGTCCTTACCGGTCCGACCGGCACGTTCGCCACAGGCGATCGCGGCCGGGATGATATCCGACGGATGTGATGGGTCCTGCTGCCAGTAGATGTCGTTGTAGTCCATCACCCGGACCATGAGCGCATTCGCCAGCGACGCCGACACGGGATCGGTTCGCGCGCCGCTCCCGAGGACCGTCGCCAGTCCGGACCCGCCGATCTCGCCCAGCACATCCAGGGCGATGCGGGCGTCCTCCTGGCGATATCCCCCAAAGGCACAGCCCAGCGAGTCGAGCAGGTAGCGCCGCGATTCGTGAATCGCTTCGGCTCCGAGATCGTCGAACCCGAGGTCGGCGGCCCACTGGGCCATGGTGGCGGTGATCGACTGTGACATTCCGGATGGCTCCTTCCGTCTGCCCGGGATGCGGCCCGTCAGCCGGCGAGGTTCTTGAACGGCAAGTAGCTCATGAAATCCGCATGATGGACGATGTAGGCCTCGGTGCTCCGCTGCACCAAGTCACCCTCGGCGGCATGCGTGGCAATGATGTGACAGACCGCGTCCGGCACATGGCATGCCATGGCAAGGGCCACACCCGTAAACGGATGGCGGAGACTCTGACCGCGGGCGCTCTGTCGCGTCTCTCCATCGCGTTTCTCGTATTCCAACAACTTGCCGACATCGGCCAGAATCGCTCCGGCAATCACTGTGTCCCGGTCGATGTGGAGCGCGCTCCCAAGGAACTCGTGCATCGATTCCGCCGCTCGCCGTGCAATGTGGACGACGCAGCGCTTGTGCTCCATGAAGGTGGCCGGACAGTTCGGCACCAGAAGGGTGAACGGAATCCGGTTGAGGTCGGCGGGCGCGAGCGGACTCTGCTCGAACGCCCGGACCCACGTCTGTGTGACTTGCTCGCGGAGCTCCTTCGACTCAATCCACTCGAGTTCGGGCCAGAGCTCCTCGACCGCGTCGCGCAGCGATTCAGACATCGCTCGTCATGATGAACAGGGGTTGTCGGATGAAGGTCTTGTAGTTGGGTCGGAGACGCTCGACATTGTAGTACTTGTCGACGTCGATGACCTTCTTGCGGCCCGTCACCACGTCGATCGGCACACTGTCGTACACACCGTTGCGCAGGCTCACCAAGCGGCCGGAGGTGCCTCCGAGTACCAGGTCGAGCGCGAGGTTGCCGAAGGCCATGGGCACGATCGAGTCCATCGCATCCGGATCGCCACACCGCACCAGGTAGCCAAGACGCTGGTTCACGATGTTCACGCGCCGACCCTGATTGTACCTCGGTGAGCAAAGCTTGAGGCGCGACGCGACCTTATCGCCGATCCCCCCGAGCTTGCGATGACCATACTGATCCTGTTCCTGACCTTCGAAGGACATTTCGTCATCGTCCGTCATGCGGGCTCCCTCCGATACGAGCACCACTGCGTACTTGCTCGGGTTTCGTCCGCGGTCGTAGCTGAGCAGCTCGCAGAGATGCTCTAGTTGGAAGCGGTGTTCGGGAATCAGGCACCGATCCGCCGCGCCCGCCATGGTAGGCAGCAGCGCCGTATACCCCGCGTACCGCCCAAACACCTCGATGACGAGGAACCGCTCGTGTGACCCCGCGGAGGTCCGCAGGCTGTGGGTCATCTCAATCGTGCGGGTCACGCACGTGCTGAACCCGATGCAGTAGTCCGTACCGGGAACGTCATTGTCCATGGTCTTGGGGACCGCCACGACCTTCACCCCCTCCTGGTGCAGGCGCAGGCCGTAGCTCAGCGTATCGTCGCCACCGATCGGCACGAGATAGTCGATTCCAAGGAACTCGAGGTTCCTCAACACCGACGGTGTCACATCGTTGATCTCATCCGTGTACCGGTCGCGGAGGTGTTCGGGCACCACCGGCTTGGGAAGCCGGCTCGGCCGCGTGCGCGATGTGTGGAGGAACGTCCCTCCCGTCCGACCCGCACGATTGACGACGTCCTCCGTCAGCATCTGCACATGCATGCTGTTATCAGCGTCGCGCTCTGGAACGAGATCGATGAGGCCAGCCCAGCCTCGGCGAATTCCCAGCACGCGGTAGCCCTCCCGCAGCGCGCGAATCGTAATGGCGCGAATGGCAGGATTGAGACCGGGAACATCCCCACCGCCGGTCAGAAGTCCGATTGTCCCGTTCGTCGCTGTCACAGCGGATCTCCTCTCGACTGCAGCGCTACGGAGCCGCCACTCCTTCGACCGAGCCCGCTCCGTCATCGAAGCCCGAGAGGACGTCCTCCAGAGTCGGACGTCCGATCTCCTGAAGCTCATAACGTACGCGAAGCGTCGGCTTGTCGAAATCAATGAGATGGCGCAGATCGATTGGCGTGGCAATCAACACGAGATCGGCAGGGACCGCCGCAATGGTTCGAGCCAACTCATCCACCTGCTGCGTACCGTATCCCATAGCGGGCAGTACCGCGCCTGTCGTGGGGTACCGCTCGAACGTCTCCCGAATCGACCCGACGGCATGGGGCCGCGGGTCAACGATCTCCGCCGCTCCGAAGCGGCGAGCAGCCACCCAGCCCGCCCCGTACGCCATCTCACCGTGGGTGAGTGTCGGTCCGTCTTCGATGACCAGTACCCGCTTGCCACGGATATACGCTGGCTCCTCGACCAAGATCGGGCTTGCCGCCTCGATGACTACCGCGTCGGGGTTGAGATCCATGGCTACGCTCCGTGCCTGCTCCACTTCCGCCAAACCGGCCGTTCCCACCTTGTTCACGACGATGACGTCCGCCATCCGGACATTCGTTTCCCCTGGGTGGTACCGCTTCGCGTGGTCCGCCCGATGGGGGTCGACCACCACAATGTGGAGATCGGGCCTGTAGAAGGGCAGGTCGTTGTTGCCGCCGTCCCAAATGATCACGTCCGCCTCTTGCTCGGCCCGCTGCAGAATCCGCTCGTAATCAACCCCCGCATACACCACGCAGCCCGCGCGAATGTGCGGCTCGTACTCCTCTCGCTCTTCAATGGTGACGCGGTGTGCATCGAGATCTTCGAAGCTCGCAAACCGCTGGACGGCCTGCCGGGTCAAGTCGCCATACGGCATCGGATGGCGCACCACGACGATCCGCTTCCCCTTGCTCCGCAAGATGGCCGCTACTCGTCGACTCGTCTGGCTCTTTCCGGCTCCCGTCCGCGCGGCACAGACCGAGATGACCGGAACCTTCGCCGTGAGCATGGTCTGCCGTGGGCCCAGGAGCAGGAAGCTCGCCCCAGCCGCCATGGCCCGAGCACCGACGTGCATCACGTGCTCGTGCGAAACATCGCTATAGGCAAACACGGCGACGTCTACGCTCTTGTCGCGAATCAGTCGGCTGAGATCCTGCTCGGCCTCGATCGGTACGCCGTCTGGATACCCCTCGCCGGCAAGCTCCGGCGGATAGCGGCGTCCGTCGATATCCGGAATCTGTGTCGCAGTGAACGCGACGACGTGATATTCGGGGTTGCCCCTGAAGAAGACGTTGAAATTGTGAAAGTCACGTCCTGCCGCACCCAAAATGACAGCGCGCTGCGTCATACCGGTCTCTCTCCCATGATGCCCGCCCACCGTAGAGCGTTCATGTCTCGACCTCCAGATCGTACTCGACCGTGGCGCCGAGGCGCTCCAAGTCCGTCACGAGCCGGCGCGGATCGACGAGGTGCGCCTGATGCCACAGCCCCGGTCGTCTTGCGGAACCGTCCAGGTATTGGAGCAGACACCCCACAACCGTGATCGCGGTCAGCTCGTAACCGTCCTCGTGAGCGATCCGACCTCGGACTGCCACCAACCTCCCCTTCTTCCACCCGCTCGCCTCGACGACTGCCACGGTCCCGTAGGGGGGCACTGTGAAGGTTCGCAGCCCCCACCCGATCAGCTTCCCGACCGCCGGCGTGGCGCGATCACCCGCCAGACGCTGCGCCAGCATGCCGAACGGCATCGCAAGATAGTCGACAAACCAATTGAGTCCGGCAACGTAGAATCCCGCATCGACCAGCATGGGAAACTGATGCGGGAGGTTCCGCATCTCCCCGAGTTGCATCGGCACCGTGGACAACGTCCCGAACGGCTTGCCAAACGCGAATCGCTTGCGTTCCCACCAACGGGAGCGGGCCCATGTGCCTCGCTTGAGCACCGTCGGCTCGTAATGCCGCAGTTCCTCCGCAAACTCCGTGCTCGTCGATGCTGCAACCGTGCGATTCCGCCAATCGATTCTCGCCACAGCCGCCACGTTCGCCCGCTGCAGGCGGTCCAGGAAGCCGGCGGCGAAGCGGATGAGAACCGCAGGCAGTCCCGGGTGGAAGCCGCCGTCGGTAATGAAGCAGCGACCTCGCCGCTCGATCTCAGCCCTCATCGAGTCCAGCACACGTAGCTTCGACGTGGAGTATTGGATATCCAGGTAATCCACCTCGGCCTCGATCGCCGCTTGGGCCACCGTGGCAACGTGTGCAGCCGTGCTCGACGCAACCACGACGAGGTCGACGTCGGCCAACGCCTTCCTGAGCAGGCTCGGGTTGGAAGCTTCCGCTAGGACGGCGGTGACTCGCTCACTTCGAAGCTCGCGGTTGAGCTCCGCCGCCCATCCCTGCGCCGGGCCCAGTTGCCGCCCACCCACCACGACCCGCACCCCGGACTCCCGCGCCAATAGCTCCGTGATCCGACGGCCCGCGCCGCCATACCCTCCTAGCACCAAGACGGTCCGATTCATCGCCAACCCAGCAGCAAGGGCGTTACATTTGCCAACGAGGAGGCTCCCTCAGCTCCGATCCCTAGGAACAGTACCAACGTCGACACTGAAATGAAGCCCCCCACACGCAGCGAAGACGTTCTGATCGTGGGCGCCGGTCCGATCGGACTCGCGTGCGCGATCTCAGCACGCCGGCGCGGGTTCGATCCCCTCGTGATCGATGCCGGAGCAGTGGCCAACTCCATCGTCCACTACCCCGTCGGCATGGTGTTCTTCACCACGCCGGAGCGGCTCGAGATTGGGGGTCACCCCCTCGTGTGCGCCGGCGCCAAGCCCACGCGCGAGGAGGCGCTCAAGTACTACCGTGGTGTCGCGCGGGCCGAGGGCTTGCGCGTGCAAACCTACACGCGCCTCGTCGAGGCGGAACCCATCGAACGGGCGATCCGGTGCATCGTCGACACCGGCAGGAGCACGGAGCAGGTGACCTGCGGGCGCATGGTCTTGGCAACAGGGTATTTCGATCAGCCCAACCTCTTGGGCGTGAGCGGCGAGGATCCTCCACACGTCCGCCATTACTTCGACGAGGCACACCTGAGCTATGGCCTCGATGTCGTCGTCATCGGCGGTCGGAATTCCGCCGTCGAAGCCGCCCTGCAGCTGTTTCGGGCCGGAGCCCGCGTGACTCTGGTCTACCGTGGGACCGCCTTCTCCCGCTCGGTGAAGTACTGGCTGCGCCCCGACATCCTGAACCGGATCGAAGCGGGCGAAATCGCCGCACGGTTGGGAGCCCACGTGCTCGCCATCGACGGACAATGCGTGCACATCGAGCGGGCCGACGGGAGCCACGAGCGGTTGCCTGCCGACCGCGTGTATGCCCTCACCGGATTTCGTCCGGATCTTTCCCTCTTCGACCGGGTCGGGGTCGCCTACGATGCGGCCACGGGCCGACCCGAGCTGGACCCTGGGACCCTCGAGACGTCCGTGCCGGGCGTTCATCTCGCCGGGAGCATCACCGCGGGGTTCGATATCTCGGAGATCTTCATCGAGAACGGCCGGTTCGATGGAGAGAAGATCTTTGGGGACGCCGCAGCGCGTGCTGAGGCGGCCCGGGCGTACGCAACGGGAAGACGCCCGCACGGGGAGTGATCCGGCGCCCGGGGTCGAGCCTGCAAGTGGGCCTCTAAGAACGCTTTAAAGAACTTTCATAGCCAGATTACGCCCTCCCCATGACCTTTCCTGGAAGCCCGCCGGCGCGGGCCGGGTCCGTTACAGCTTGGGGGCCGTGTGGTCACAGCGACGTCCGACAACATCGCACAGGTGCTCGACGCCGCGCGGGCGGAGCACCGGCGCGTGCTGCTGCAACCGGAAGCGGCCCGGATCGTCGAGTGTCTTGGCATCGAGGTGCCCGCCGCCGTGTTGGTGCGCTCGAGTGCCGACGTCGACGACGGTGATCTCCGCCAGCTCGGCACGGACCTCGTCGTCATCAAGGCCGTTTCAGCCCGTATCGTGCACAAGACCGAAGTCGGCGCGGTCGCGATCGTGCGCAACCACCCGGGAACGGTGCGTGAGGCCGTCCGCACCATGGAATCGAGCCTCGCCGAGCAGGCGGTGGTGGGGTTCGCACTGAACGCCCATGTCGACTACGATCGGGCGCTGGGAGGCGAGCTCCTGCTCGGCATGCGATGGACCGACGACTTCGGTCCGGTCGTGACCATCGGGCCTGGGGGGATGCACGCCGAGTTGCTGTCGGCCGAGTTGCAGGCGGGTCGCGCTGCCGCGGTCTTCGGTGCGCACACGAGATCGAGGAATCAGATCGAGCGATCGCTCGCATCGAAGGCATTCGCACGGCTCGCGGCCGGCATGGAGCGGGGTGGGGGTGGGGGCGTGGCGTTCGACATGCCGGTTCTGGTTTCGCTGGTCGAGACGGCGTTGGCGTTCGCGCGCAGTGACGCCGCAACGCAGATCGGCGAGTTCGAGATCAACCCGCTGGTTCCCGGCGAGCACGGCCCCACCGCCCTCGACGTGCTGGTGACGCTCCGAGCCGGTGAACCGGGGCGGCGACCGGACCGGCCCATCCACAAGCTCAAGGCGCTGCTCGAGCCGAAGTCCGCCGCCATCGTCGGCGTGTCTGAGCGGCTCAATCCCGGCCGCATCATCCTCCGGAACATGCTCCGGGAGGGTTTCCCCGCCGAACGCATGGCAATCGTCAAGCCCGACGCCGGGGAAATCGACGGGGTTCGATGCTTTGCCAGCATTACGGCATTGCCCGGGTGCGTCGATCTCCTCGTCCTGAGTGTAGCCGCTTCGCAGGTGCCCGACGCGGTTCGGGAAGTCGTGGCCGGCCGCAAGGCCGAGAGCCTCATCGTGATTCCTGGCGGCCTGGGTGAGAAGGGTGGCACGGCGCAGCTCCAGCATGACATTCTCGAGGCGCTGCACGCGTCGCGCCCGACCGAATGGGGAGGACCCGTCCTGAACGGGGGGAATTGCCTGGGGGTCCGCTCGATCCCGGGACGGTACGACACCACGTTCATTCCGGAGTACAAGCTCCCGCCGAAACGTGGCGCAGCGACGCCGCTCGCCCTAATCTCTCAGAGCGGCGCTTTTGCCGTGGCACGTGCCAGTAGGTTCCTGGGGCTCAACCCGCGGTTCTCGATCTCCGTTGGCAACCAGACCGATTTGACCGTCAGTGATTACCTGACGTATCTGAAAGACGATCCCGAGATCGACGTGTTCGCGTGCTATGTCGAAGGGTTCCAGCCCGGTGACGGACACCGGTGGCTCGACGCCGCGGCGGAGATCGCATCGAGCGGCCGTGACGTGGTGCTGTATCGCGCCGGCCGCACTCCCGCAGGTGCGGGAGCAACGGCGTCACATACCGCCGCCGTCGCGGGTGATTATGCGGTCTGCCGTGAGCTCGCGACCGAAGCCGGGGTGGTCGTTGCGGACTCGCTGGCCGATTTTGATGATCTGGTCAAGGTGTTCTGCTATCTTGGACGCAGAGTCGTTCGCGGCTCCAGACTTGGTGCCGTGTCGAATGCCGGGTTTGAGTGCGTGACCATGGCAGACAACCTCGGTCCGTTCCAGCTCGCACCGTTCACTGGCGACACCGTGCGACGGTTGGGCGCACTGCTCACAGGCAGACGGCTTCAGGACGTCGTGGAGGCGCGGAACCCCCTCGATCTGACCCCGATCATGGATGACGCGGGCTACGAGGAAGCGATGACGACTGTGTTGTGCGATGAGAACGTTGACGTTGGGATCGTGGGGTGTGTGCCACTGACCGGCGCGCTCAACACCCTCGCCCGAGATGCCACACACGGTGAGGATATTGACGATCCACAATCGGTGGTGCGTCGCCTGATTGCCACCGCGCAGACGACCACCAAGCCCTGGGTTGCGGTGGTGGACGCTGGGCCACGCTACGTGCCGATGGCAACGCTGCTCGAACAGCACGGCATACCCACATTCCGGACGGCGGATCGCGCGCTGCGGATCTTCGGCACGTACTGCGAACGACGACTTCGGTGCCTGAGACAGGGAACGTGATACTATGGTGACTGCGAAGGTCAAGAGCCGGCCAAAACCGTTCCTCTTTCCCCACCTCTGCAAAGCGTGCGGCAGGTGCATCGAGGCGTGCCCTAAGCACTGCATCGAGCTCGGGACGGAAATCGATCCCGTTACCGGCTTCACGCCGGTTACCGTGGACTTAGAGGTGTGCAACGGGTGCGGGCTCTGTATCTCGGCATGCCCCGAACCGCACGGCCTCATGGCAACACCGCCCGAGCTGGACGGAATCGACATGGTGGTGTCTGACCCGTACACGTACTTCGATCGAACCGAGACCGTCGGAACCCAACCGGAATCCGTTCCCGATTCGACCATCGCGTTGTCCCATCTCGAGCCCATGGTGCTCAAGGGCAACCACGCAGCCGCCATTGGCGCGCTGCTCGCGGGCTGCCGGCACTTCTTCGGCTACCCCATCACCCCGTCCACCGAGGGCGCCGAACTCATGGCCAAGCTGCTGCCGCAGCTCGATGGCATATTCGTGCAGGCGGTCAGCGAAGTCGCCACGGTCAACATGATGTATGGCTGTGGGGGCGCCGGAATGCGATGCATGACGTTCACGTCGTCCCCGGGGTTCAGCCTCATGTTAGAGGGGATTTCCTACATGATCGGCGCCGAGATCCCGGGTGTCTTCATCAACGTCATGCGCGGCGGTCCCGGGCTCGGCAACATCGCGCCCGAGCAGGGCGACATCAAACTGGTGTGCCGCGGGCTCGGCCACGGCAACACGCACGCACTGGTCTTTGCCCCATCCACGCCCCAGGAGATGCTGGATTTGACGATGCGCGCGTTTGACCTGGCGTTCGAGTACCGCAACCCCGTGGTCCTCGCCTGCGACGGGTACATGGGTCAGATGACGGGTCGCGTCACGCTCCCCCGAGAACTCACACGGCCCGGACTTCCGGGTTGGGCGGTGTACGGAGACGCTGCTCACCGTGGGATGTTGAACTCGTCGATTGACCTCAACGAAGCCCGGCTCGAGGCCCGGAACGCCGAGCTGAACGCAAAGTACGAGCGGATGACTGAGCGTGAACAGCGTGCGGACGAGTTCCACTGCGACGATGCCGAGTGGATCGTCGTGGCCTGCAACACGCCGGCGCGGATGGCGAAAGGCGCCATACGGGCGCTCCGACACGGGGGAATCAAGGCTGGATTGTTCCGCCCGATCACGCTCTGGCCATTCCCAATCACCCGGCTGCTCCCCCTGCTGGACGGAGTGCGGGGCGTCGTCGTCGTCGAGGCTGGAGCCGGCCAACTCGAAGACGAGCTTCGGCTCGCGCTGAGCCACGCCGACGTCAGGGACGGGCCACCGATTCACCACGTCCGACGGATGGGCGGTGTGTTGCCCTCACAGCAAGAAATCGTGGACAAAATCACCGCCCTCGCGGAGGCCGGCCATGTCTAGCGTCTTCTACGAGCGCTTCGCGCGCCATGCGCAGGGTCAAGGCCTCAAAGGGCTCACCACGCATTACTGCGCCGGATGCGGTCACGGGTTGGCACACAAGTATCTGGCGGAGTCGATCGCCGAATTGGATGTACAAGACCGGACCGTTGCGGTTTCGCCCGTGGGGTGCGCGGTCTTCATGTACTACTACCTCGATGTCGGAAACACGCAGGCGGCGCACGGACGGGCTCCAGCCGTCGCGATCGGCCACAAGATGGCCAACCCCGACGCCGTGGTGGTCAGTTATCAAGGGGATGGGGACCTGGCCGCGATCGGCCTCGCCGAGATCATCCAGGCGGTGCAGATGGGTCTCCCGATGACCTTCATCTTCATCAACAATGCGATCTACGGCATGACCGGGGGGCAGATGGCCCCCACCACGCTGCGGGAACAGCGTACGACGACGACGCCGGCCGGTCGCGACCGCTTGACCGGGGAGCCGCTCAAGATGGCCGAAATGGTTGGCCAGATGGACGGCCCAGTCTACGTCGAGCGCGTCGCGCTGTTCGACAACAAGCAGCGTGTGCGTGCGAAGAAGGCGATCAAGAAGGCCGTCCGTCTCCAAGTCGAGCGGCGCGGGCTCTCCTTTGTCGAGGTGCTGTCGGAATGCCCGACGCATCTACGCCTGACCCCACTGGAGACCGAGCAGTGGGTCAAAGAGTGCATGGTGCCCATCTTCCCGCTGGGCGTGAAGAAGGACGTGGAGGTCGAGCCGTGGTTTGATCTGGGACGACCCAGCTTCGAGCCGGATGAGGTCGCAGCGGTCATTGGGAGCACGACGGAGCCACCGAGTCGGTTCGGAACCGGGTTTCCCTCTCATATCGATGAGGAAGACATCGCGATCAAGTTTGCCGGTGCCGGTGGAGATGGGGCACAGACGATCGCGCTGCTGACGACTCGCGCCGCCATCAACGAGGGATTCGACTCGACCTACATCCCGAGCTACGGTCCGGAATCCCGGGGTGGGACGTCCTATGCCGATGTGCGTGTCGCCACCGACGAGGTGCTCTCACCGGCATGTCCGGAGCCGGATATCTTGGTCGTGTTCAACGCGCCGAGTCTGGAAAAATTTGGTCCGAACGTGCGACCGGGCGGCACGATCCTCTATGACAGTTCGGTGATCGCGAACGTACCGGCGCTACCCGGCATCACGCTGCATGGCGTACCGTTCACCCAGATCGCGGTTGAGCTCGGGAAGAAGATGGTCAAGAACGTCGTTGCCCTCGGTGCGCTGCAGGCTGCCACCGAGTTGTTCCCGCGCGAAAGCTTCGTCGCCGTCATGCGGGAGGCGCTCAAGCAGGACTGCGCGCTGCTCGGGCTGAACGAGGAAGCGTTTGCGTGGGGTCAGAAGTCGCTCACGGAGGAGAGCAGCACGTCGGGGGTGTGAGCAGGACCGTGACCGCGCCGCTCTGCGGGCGGCACGGGCGGGGCGGTAGCGGTCCAGGGGGTGGGTGTGAGGCAGCATCAGCATATCGGCCACCGGCAAGTCGGCGATCCTCAACCGAGGCTGAGCAACCTTCAAGGTGTGGGGACAGGCTCCACGGCACGACTCCCTACCGCACCCGGCGTCCCCCCGCATCGAGCGCGCTCAGGCCAACTGCTGACTGGGGTCTCTGGTGTGGCCCCTGGCGGCGCACCTGGTCACCACGGCCGACCCGCCGCAGCCTCCCAACGAAGTAGCTCATCGATGCTGCATCGGCGCCCCACGCAGGCATAGATGATCCCGGACCCCGTCGGTCAAGGAGGCGAGACGATGATCATCGGTGTACCACGGGAAACCCACCGGCACGAGCACCGTGTCGGGCTCACCCCGCAGGCCGTACGGCGGTTCGTCAGTCGCGGCCACACCGTTGTCGTCGAGAAGGGCGCGGGACTGGCGGCGCGGTTTCCAGATCACGAGTACCAGGCGGCCGGCGCACAAATCGTGTACAGTAGCGAAGAGGCGCACAAACGTCCTGAGTTGGTCTGCCGGGTGGGCTTGGTGTCGAGCGACGAGCTCGAGTTAGTCCGCCCGGGGTCGGTGATCGGCGGCTTTCTCCACATGGCCGTTGCACCCCAACCCATCGTGCAGCAGCTGCGCGAGCTCAAGGTGACCGCCATCGGTTACGAGCTCATCGAAGACGTCGAAGGGCGTCGCTCGATCCTCGTGCCCTTCAGCGAGATGGCCGGGGAGATGGCCGTCTACACGGCGGCGCACTATCTCCAGAACGAGTCCGGTGGTCGAGGCATCCTCATGGGCTCGGTGCCCGGGATCGCTCCACCCACGGTGCTCATCCTTGGCGCCGGTATGGCCGGTCGCACCGCAGCACGTCGGGCGCTGGCCATTGGAGCCCACGTCATCGTCCTCGATGCCGACCTCCAGAAGCTCCGGAACCTCAACCGACAGATCTCCGGCAACATCGTAACGCAAGTCGCGTCAACGGAGCGTCTCGAGCAGTTCACCAGGATCGCCGATGTCGTGATCGGCGCCGTGCTGATTCCCGGAGCGCGCGCCCCGTTTCTCATCACGGAGGACATGGTGAGCTCGATGCGCGCCGGGAGTGTGATCGTCGATCTCTCGATCGATCAGGGAGGATGCGTCGAAACCAGCCGACCCACGACGCTGGATCAACCGACCTTCGTGGTGCACGATGTGGTGCACTACTGCGTGCCGAACATGACCGCCAACGTGGCTCGGACCGCGTCCCGCGCGCTCTCTGACGTGGTCCTCACTCCGTTGAGCGAGTTGGCCGAAAAAGGTGTGGACCGGGCGCTCCGCGAGAATCCGGGACTGGCTGCCGGCGTGTACCTCTACGGTGGCAGAGTGGTGAACGAACAGGTAGCTGCAGCCCAACGGCTCTCTGCCGTTGCCCTTCAGGCGATCGTACAACAGGGCTGAGGACACCGGTCATGAACTGGCTCGACGACTACAAGTCGAAACTCGCGACCTCCGACGAAGCGGTGCAGCGGGTCAAGAGCGGCGACCGAGTGTACTACGGTGGCAACGCTGCGATTCCCCAGGAGCTCGTCCGCGCGCTCGCCCGCTGCCGAGACGAGTTGGAAGACATCCAGTTGAACCACGTCCTCCTGCTCGGCAAGGATCCGCTGTCCGAGCCGGGAATGGAGCGACACTTCCGGCACAACTCGCTGTTCGTGGGGCCGGCGGATCGCCAGGCTGTCAACGACGGGCGTGCCGACTACGTCCCCATTTTTCTTCATCAAATTCCCCGCCTCTTCCGCGAGGGGATTGTGCCGCTCGATGTGGCGATGGTCCAGGTCTCCCCTCCCGACGAGCACGGTTTCATGAGTCTTGGCGTCGAAGTGCTCGCGTCCACCGCCGCATGTCAAAAGGCGCAGACCGTGATCGTCCAGGTGAACGAGAAAATGCCACGCGTCCTGGGTGATTCGTTCCTCCACGTCAGCCGCGTGCATACGATCGTCGAGCATACCGAGCCGCTCCCGACGCTGGAAGCAAAGCCTGCGACCGCGGTGGAACAGGCCATCGCCCGGCACGTGCTCGACCTGATCCCCCCCGGTGCAACGGTGCAAATGGGAATCGGCGGAATCCCGGACTCGGTGTACGAGAGTATGGAAGGCGCCCTCGAGCTCGGCATTCACACGGAGATGATCTCCGACGGCGCGATGCGCGCGATCGAGCGAGGGGTAGTGACGGGGACGGCGAAGACGGTGCACCCGGGGAAGGTTGTATGCACCTTCGCGCTCGGAAGTGATCGGCTTTACGATTTTCTGGACAACAACCCGCTGATCGAGGCGCACCCCGTCAGCTACGTCAACGATCCGGAGGTCGTGAGCACGATCGACAACATGGTGGCCGTGAACTCCGCTATCGAGGTCGATCTGACGGGACAGGTGTGTTCGGACTCCATCGGTCCATACATCTTTTCCGGGTTCGGCGGCCAGGTAGATTTCATTCGAGGAGCAGCTCACTCGAAGGGCGGCCGGCCGATCATTGCGCTTCCGGCCACGGCCAAAGGCGGCTCCATGTCGCGAATCGTGCCGTTCCTCAAGCACGGCGCAGGGGTCGTGACCAGCCGAGCGGACGTGCACTACCTCGTCACCGAACATGGAGTGGCGAATCTTTTCGGGAAGAACCTGCGGGAGCGTGCGGAGGAACTGATCCGCATCGCCGACCCACAGTTCCACGATGAACTCGAGCGCGCCGCCAAGGAACGAAAGCTCCTGCCCTAGCGACCGGCGCTCTTGTACGGGGTGCAAGCGCAGCGTACGATAGGCCGACGGCATACGGCATTCCAGGAGGGGTCGTGCAGCGGATTCTCGTTACCGGGTCGCTGGGCCAGATCGGATCGGAACTCGTCCCCACGCTCCGAGCGCGCTACGGGGCAGAGGTCGTCGTTTCGTCAGATATCCGTTCTCCAGCCGGCGGCAGTGACGCCAACGGACCATTCGTGCAACTCGACTGCACGTCGCAGGAGCAGCTCCACCGCGCGGTCACCCGATTTCAGATCGACACCATCTACCACTTGGCGGCGCTGCTCTCCGCGGTGGCGGAGCAGCAGCCGGATGTCGCGTGGAGCGTGAACATGGGTGGGCTGTACAAGGTGCTCCAGGTGGCGAGGGAGCACGGCTGCGCGGTGTTCGTGCCGAGCTCCATCGGCGCGTTCGGACCAACGACGCCGGTCGATCGCACCCCCCAGGATACGGTCCAGCGACCCACGAGCATGTACGGGGTCACGAAGGTCGCGGGTGAGCTCCTGTGTGACTACTACCAGCAGCGGTTCGGGGTCGACACGCGCGGGGTCCGCTATCCCGGCATCATCTCGCACGTCACGCCGCCCGGCGGAGGAACCACGGACTACGCGGTGGAGATCTTCTACGAGGCCATCCGTAACGAGCGCTACACGTGTTTCCTCCGCGGTGATACCCGTCTCGACATGATGTACATGCCCGATGCGATCAAAGCAGCCATCGACGTCATGGAAGCGGACGCGTCGCGCCTCCGCCATCGCAACGCGTTCAATGTGACCGCCATGAATTTCACACCCGAACAGGTCGCCGCGGAGATCCGGAAGCATCTCCCACAGTTTGCCATCGCGTACGACGTCGACCCGATCCGACAACGGCTAGCCGATTCGTGGCCGAACTCGATCGACGACACTGCCGCGAGGGAGGAGTGGGGATGGCTGCCGTCGTACGATTTGGAGTCGATGACGGCGGACATGCTGCTGCATCTGCGGAAGAAGCTGCAGACACCCAAGTGATCCACCGACGGTTCGAGTCCGCACCGTCCGGGCGTCCGCGGGCCCCACGATCCTCATGGCTCGTGATGGCGACCTGGCTGTTGGCTGCGCCGAGCGCCTGATGGGTGTCATCGCAGTGACGCCGGTCTCGCTGCACGCCCAGCTCTCCGACCCCGAGATCGGCAATCCCGCACCCGGGTTCGTGCTTCCCGACACCTATGGAGCAAGGCACTCCCTCGCTGACTACAGCGGCAAGTGGATCGTGCTCGAGTGGCTGAACTACGAATGTCCCTACGTCGGTAAGCACTACAAGAGCGGCAACATGCAGGCGTTGCAGCGGGATTACGGCGCAAAGGGCGTCGTCTGGCTGGTCATCGTGTCCTCGGCTCCGGGAAAGCAAGGGTACCACCCGCCCGAAGAGATGAACGCGCTGAGCGCGGACAGGGGAAGCAAGGCGCTCGCCGTCCTGCTGGATCCTGAGGGAACCGTCGGGCGCCGCTACGGTGCGCGGACCACTCCTCAAATGGTGGTGATCAATCCTGAGGGCGTCCTGCTCTACAACGGGGCCATCGACGATCGTCCGACCGCCCGGCTGTCGGACATCAAAGGGGCGCACAACTACCTGGTGGCGGCGCTCGAGGAAGCAATGAATGGCAAGGAGGTGAGTACCCCTACGACCCAACCGTACGGGTGCTCGGTCAAGTACCGCTGAGCATCGGCGGTTGCGATGCCATCGAGGGTGGCGGTGCCCTGCACTGCCACTCTCGCATCATCTAGGCCGGCCGCCCGATTAGTACTGCGAGCCCCTGCCGGGACGGGCGTTGCCGGCGGTGGCACCCGGCTTGAGAATCACGCCTCGGTTGGTCTTGCCATTCATGGTGATCACGAGCGGTTCGTCGAACCGCAGGTGGCGGACGGTGGGCGTCTCCTTCACGGCGTGCCGCCCGGCGAGCCAGTCCCAGTCCACGAGCCCTTCACCGATCTCCTGGTTTACCGTGAAGTACCCAACGTTGTTCGACGTCAGATTCTGGAAGAAATGCGTCCCCTGAGACGGCGTGACCCGCAGATCCTTGAACCCTGCCTCCACGATCACTCGGACTCCCGCAATCTGGTCCCACGTGACCGGAATCCCGAGCCACGGATCGGTCGAGCCCCATCGGCCGACACCGATCAGGAGATAGGGAATCCCCTTGGCCTTGAGGTCGGCGTTGAATTGCGTGACCACGCTGGCCGCCTCTTGGCTCATTGAACGCTCAAATCGGTGATAATCGATGACCACCACGTCACGGATGTTGTCGATCCTCCCGTGACCGAGGACACACGGACTCTCTACCACGACATCCCCTCGGCGGACGTCGCCGATCTCGAGTTCCTCGAGTTCCCGGGAGACCGCCAGCGGCCGCATCTGGAGGAACCCAAACTGCTTCGGCTCATCAGGCGAAGTCGAGGAATTCACCGCAAACTCGATTTCCACGGGTGCGCTCGTGCCCTGCTCGCCGATATCGAGGAGGTAGTCGAGGATCTCCGCGAGCGGGAAGGCTCCGTGCTTGAGAATCGGTGCGAAGCTCACGAGTCGCACACCGGGTCGGGACAGCCCGTCGTAGACCGCGTTGTTCTCGTGCGAATACGTCGACCCCACGGTTTGCAGGGTCCCATCTCCCTCGGCTCGCTCCAGCCCGAGCCGAACCATGCGGGCATCGAGTGGGTCGTGAAACCCCTCGCTTTCATGCCCCAGGTCGAGCGCCCAGTACTCACGTTGCGATTGGTTCAGGAAATCCTGCACGGAGGAGAACTGGAGGACATGCCGAGGATACCGGGGGCAGAACCGAAGACACCGCTCGCCGGCCATGACCGTGCGGCCCAGACCGAGGGCGACGGCCGCGATGCCGTCGCCGGACGTAAATGGCGCGGTCGGGTAGAAATTGTGGGATCGAGCGACGCCGGCGAAGTCGGGGTAGAACAACCCCCTATGCTCTGCCCCCACCACCTGCTGGATGATGACCGCCATCTTCTCTTCTTCCAGCCGATACGGCGTGGCATCCAGATACGCCTTGGCGTGTTGCGAGAACGTCGACGCGTACACCCGGAGAATGGCGGCAATGAGTTGCGTCAGGCGGATGTCGAGATCACCGTGGTTGTTGGGCAGCATGAACGTCTGGTACACCCCCGCGAACGGCTGATACTGATTGTCCTCGAGCAGGCTCGAAGAGCGTACCGCCAGGGGATACCGCATGTGTCGGAGGAATACCGAGAGGTCCCGCTCGAGCCCGCGTGCAAACCGCCCACCCAGGAACCGCGTCCTGAGCTCGCCCTCGTCCTCGCACTCCATGGCGAAGTCCCGCAGTCGGTTGCGCTCGAGGAAGTCGTCGAAGAGGTCGGTGCCGAGGACGAGAGAGGAGGGGACGGCAATCCGCACGCCGGAGAACCGCGACGCCGCGTTGTGTTCCTTGAGCAGGAAGTTGACGAACGCGAGGCCCCGAGCTTTGCCGCCCATTGAACCGGACCCCACGCGCGTGAACGGCACCGTGCTGTCAAAGCGTCCCCGCTCGAAGTCGACCACCACGCCGCGGCCTTGCTCGCGTCGATACTCCGCGATGGAACGAATCAGGTATTGGCGAAGTTCTTCCACGCCGCCGAAATCGGCCAGTGTTCTGGGTCGGATTCGCTCAGCGAGGGCAAACTCCGTGCGGGTCTTGAGCCAGCGCGAGAAATGGTTCCCCGCAGCGTGGAGCGCGATGCTCTCGCTTGGAACCACGTGGAGTTTCTCGATCAGGCTCTGGAGGTCATGGGCCCGGCCAATCTCGCTGCCGTCGGGAAGCCGAAACACGAAGTCGCCGAACCCGAAACCATGGGCCATGAAGTCGCGCAGCTGCTGCAGCAGCACCGGCGAGTTCTTGAGCAGAAACGATGCTCCCGTTCGTCGCGCCAGCTTCTCATTCTCCGGCCAACTCGACTGCAGCATGATCGGGATGTCGTGGCGCAAGGCCCGGACCTCCTTCGCCAACTCGACACCGGCCCGCCGGTCGAGGTCCCCTCCCCGCGGGAACTCGATGTCGGAGATCAACCCCAGGATCTCGTCCGGGTACTCGGAGATGAACGTCCATGCCTCCTCGTAGGTCTGGCACAGGAGAATCTTCGGCCTGGCCCGAATCCGCATGAGCTTGTGCGCCCGGTTCAGGCCCTCCGGCATGAGCTTGTGCGCATGTTGCATCAGCTCGCCGTAGATCATCGGGAGAAACGACGAGTAGTACCGGACGTTGTCCTCCACCACGACGATGGCCGGGACGCCGGCCTTGCCGGTATCGTGGGCGAGATTGCGGCGGTCCTCGATGTACTTGACGATGGCCAGCAGGATCTTGACGTCGCCTTGCCAAAGGAAGATGCACTCCAGATCCGAGACGTCGTTCCCCGCTATGAAATCCGTGAGCTCACGCGCATCGTAGGCGAGCAGCACGACCGGGACGTCGACACCGACCTCCTTGACCCGGCGGGCCAGCTCCACGACGGTCATGTCGCCCAAGTGGAGGCTCGAGATGATCAGGTCATATTGGCGCTTCTCGACGGCGAGCGCGAGCGCCTCACCGCCAGTCGCCACATGGGTGAGCTCTGGGGTGTGTCGCAGGTTGAGGTCGAGAAACTCAGTGAGGATGAGCTCGCCGAGATTGCCGTCTTCCGCGAGGGTGAAGGAATCGTAGAGACTAGTGACCAGCAGAATGTCCTGCACGTGGTAGGACATGAGGTACTGGAACCGGCTCTGCCGGATTCCGTGATCCTCTCGCTCCCGCAGTTCCAGAGTCGGCAGGCTCATCCGGATCTCCCAACGGCTGCATGCAGCTGGGGGAAGGTCGCCTCCCCCCAACCGTATGCTACAGGGAAATCCTAACTGGCCTTCCCGTCAACCCACGGGGGGAGGGCCGGGGGATAACTACACGATCCCCTGATCCAGCATCGCGTCCGCCACCTTGAGGAAGCCGGCGATGTTGGCACCGGCGACGTAGTTGCCCTTCACACCAAAGCGATCCGCCGTTTCGACACAGGCGTGGTGGATCGACTTCATGATCAGACGCAGCCGGCTGTCGACCTCCTCACGGGTCCACCCATAGCGCATGCTGTTTTGCGCCATCTCGAGGCCGGAGACCGCTACGCCACCGGCATTGGCTGCTTTCCCCAGCCCGTAGAGAATGCCCTTGTCCACGAACAGCTCCACCCCCCCGGGGACCGTCGGCATATTGGCGCCCTCGGACACCAGATAGACGCCGTTCTCCAGCAGGTTGTGAGCGTCTTTCTCGTTGATTTCGTTTTGGGTCGCCGACGGGAACGCGCAGTCCCCTTTGTGGTTCCAGAGTGGATTGTGGTCCAGTTTCGGATTCGTCTCGGTGTGCGTCGCGCCCGGAAACTTCTCGGCGTACTCGTGGACGCGGCCCCGCCGAACGTTCTTGAGCTCCTTCACGAACGCCAGCTTCTTCTGATCGATCCCCTCGGGGTCGTGAATGTAGCCTGAGGAATCGGACAGCGTGACCGGCGTGGCGCCTAGCTCGATGAGCTTCTCGCATGTGAACTGCGCAACGTTGCCGCTGCCCGAGACGAGGCAAATCTTTCCTTCGAGGGTCTCGCCGCGCGTCGCCAGCATCTCGGCGGCGAAATAGACCGCGCCATACCCGGTCGCTTCCGGCCGGATGAGCGAGCCCCCCCAATTGAGGCCCTTGCCGGTCAGCACGCCGGTGAACTCGTTTCGCAGACGCTTGTACTGACCGAACATGAACCCGATCTCTCGGCCACCGACCCCGATGTCCCCCGCGGGGATGTCGGTATTCGGACCGATATGGCGATGCAACTCGGTCATGAAGCTCTGGCAAAACCGCATCACCTCCGCGTCACTCTTCCCCTTCGGGTCGAAGTCGGACCCGCCCTTGCCACCCCCCATCGGGAGCGTGGTCAACGCGTTCTTGAAGACCTGCTCGAACGCCAAGAACTTGAGGATCCCGAGGTTGACCGACGGGTGAAACCGGAGTCCACCCTTGTAGGGACCGATGGCGCTGTTCATCTCGATGCGCAGTCCACGATTCACCTGGACCTCGCCCCGGTCATCAACCCAAGGAACACGGAACAGGATCACGCGCTCCGGCTCGATGATCCGCTCGAGAACTCGCGCCGTCCGGTACTCCGGGTGACGCTCGTACACCAGCTGCACCGACTCCGCGACCTCGTGGACCGCCTGGTGGAACTCGGGCTCGGCTGGGTTCTTCGCTTTGACGTTCCCCATCAATTCCGCGACATAGTCGCTCATGAGCATTCCCTCCAACCACCCAAAGGATCAGTAGTGCACAACGGTTGACACCGCATTTTGGGATCCAACACTCGGATCACGGCCAAATGCCGCGCTCCAAGGTCACCTCACCCACCCGCCGAATCGCCAGCACATAGGCGGCCATTCGCAGGTCCACCGGGTCCAGAGGTTCTCCCCCGAGTCCCCGGTCCCGCCGCTCGTTCTCGAGTTGATCGAGCGACTCGTTGATCCTCCGCCTCTCGTCGATCACGGCGTCCGTCGAGCGATTCATCTTGACGAGCAGTTTCCCGTTGACGTCATCCTCATCCCACTGCTCGTTCTCGATGTTCTGCACCCACTCGAAATAGCTCACCGTGACCCCACCCGCGTTCGCCAGGATGTCGGGGAGCACAGGGATCCCCTTCTGCACCAGGATCTTGTCGGCCTCGGGTGTCGTCGGGCCGTTGGCGGCCTCGACGACGAACCGCGCCTTCACAGCCGCGGCGTTGTCGCCGCGGATGACGTTCTCCAATGCGGCCGGAATCAGCACATCACACGGGAGCGCCAGGAGCTCCTCGTTGCTCACACCTTCGGTATGCGGAAGTCCCACGACCGAGCCCGTCAACCGCTTGTGCTCGAGTGCCGCGGCCCAGTCGAGTCCGTTGGAGTCGTGGATGCCACCCTGCGAATCGCTCACGGCGATGACGCGGGCACCAGCTTCCGTAAAGAGCTGCGCCGCGATGGCACCCGCGTTCCCATAACCCTGGACCACGACCGTCGCCCCGTTCACCGAGTCGAGTCCCTTGACGAGCCCGCTGGCCAGCGCCCGCTGCGTGGCAAACAGACACCCACGCGCCGTTGCCTCCCGTCGACCCAGGGACCCACCGATGTTCACCGGCTTGCCGGTCACGACCGGCAGGCAGTTCTCACCGGCATGCATCATCTGGTAGGTGTCATAGATCCACGCCATCGTCTCCGCGCTGGTGTTGACGTCGGGCGCCGGGATGTCCGTGTGAGGACCGATGTTGTCACCGAGTTCGGCCACGAATCGACGCGTGATCATCCGGAGGTCAGGCTTGGTGAGCTGCTTCGGGTTGCAGATGACCCCACCCTTCGCCCCCCCGAACGGGATGTCCATCACGGCGCACTTCCAGGTCATCCACGACGCTAACGCCCGTACCTCGTCGGCCGACACGTCGGGGTGATAGCGAATCCCACCCTTGCCTGGTCCGCGAACTCGGTTGTGGAGCACCCGAAAGCCGACGAAGTTGCGCACCGAGCCGTTCTGCGTCTGAATTGGGAATTCTACCGTGATGACCCGGTCCGGTCGCTTCAAGAACTCCACCAGCCCGGCCTTGAGCTCGGGGATGTAGCGCACGGCCTGATCGAACTGCCGACAGGCAACACTGAAGGGATTGAGATCTTCCGCGGTGCTCGCGCCAGGTGCTGCGGCCTCGGCCGCCTTTGCCCGCGTTGACATGAGACTCCAGGCTCCTCGCTCAGATGGTCAGTGCCGCTGCCTCACGTACTTCCCGTCAAACCAGACGTACCACGACGTCCCATCATCCTTCGATTGCTCGATGAACTGGCGGACCGATCCATCGTTGTGCGGGGTGAAACTCATGCGGTAGGCTTCGCGACGGCCATCGGGGTAGATGTGCACGCCCTCGAAACGCATCACGCCGTCGGCGAACACCCCCTCCACCTCGATGATGCCTCCGTGCCCGTCCACCCACGTCTGCACCCACTTGCCCCTGGCGGGGTTGTAGTAGTTGATGCTCTTCCCGGTGCCGCCTGCGACACTCGTCCAGTTCTCGAGGAGGAGGCACCCGTTCGCCAACTTCGCAATTCGGTTGGTGCCTGCCGCCTTGCCGTCCGGAGCGAACACGTCCCACTCCCCCACCCAAAAATCGAACTGTCGATACACCGCCTGCCCGCGGCAGGGAGATTCCCCCCGCTCCGTTTGCGCGGCAACGGGCGCAGCACTGCACGCAGCGAGTACAACTAGCGTTCTGACCGTGAGCCCAAGGTGAAGAGACATTAAAGGTTCCTTCTCTGCTTCGGTGTATCATGCGAGTGGTGGGGCGGCGGGCCCGCACAGCGGGCGGCGCTACCCGCTGGACGATGGTCGGTCGGGGGACACGCCTGCCGGCGGGCCGAGCTCGGCGTCGGCGCCAACCGCCGTCAGCGCCGTCAACCGCGCGCGAACCGACACGAGCTGCCGCTCCGATTCCGCGTACTGCTTGGCCGCATGCTCCAGATGACGCCCCACCAGCTCGTAAGCACGTTGAAATCGATCGATCTGTTGGTGCAGCCCGCCGAGTTCCGACTGGATCTCGCGCGCGCGCTGCTCCACTTCGAGTCCCCGGAGGCCATGAAGCACCGCCGCGAGGTAGGCGTAGAATGTGTGCGGCGAAACCGGGATCACGTGGCGTCGGAGCGCATAGGCCACCAGGCTCTCACTGTCGTCAGAAGCCTGTTCCTGGACCACGGCCTCATAGTACACGGCTTCCGCCGGCACATACATGAAGGCGAAATCGAAGGTGCCTTCTTCGGGCCGGATGTACTTGTCTGCGATCTCGTCCACGCGATCCCGCAGTGATCGGCGGAACGCCCGGCGTTCCCGGTCGGCCCTGGCGCCGTCGCTCGCCAACATCCGTTGGCACGCCTCCAACGGGAATTTGGAATCGATCGGTACCAGCCGGTCACCAATCTTGACCACGGCGTCCACCCGCGCCCCCGATCGGTAGCCGTGCTGCATCCGGTAGAGGTTGGGCGGGAACACCTGGCGCAGCAGTTCCTCCAACCACACTTCCCCGAGCGTCCCCCGGAGCCGCGGCACCTTGAGCAGTTCTTCGACCGCGGTGACGGATCGTCCCATCTCCTCGAGCCGAGTTGTGACCTCCGCCAGCCGCCCAAGGCGCTCGCCCACATCGGCAAGCGACCGCGCCTGCTCCGCAGCTCCCTCCGCTACCGCACGCGGGAGCTCCTGTTGCGCTCGCACCAGATCATCCAGCCGGGACCGTAGCTCACCGAGCTGGACCTGCAGCGAAGACGCGCCGCCCCGGAACGCCAGGGCCGCGACCGCCGCAATCGCGGCGGCAAGGAGAAGCAGAAGAACCAGCACCAGGGAATCCACGAGTTCACTCCAAGCTAGCGACGAACTGCCGCCGCCCAACCTAGCGGAAGATTCCCGCCTGGCAAATGCACCCTGTTCAGTTGTTGTAGCATTCGTATATGGACAAACGATTGACAGGAAGCTCATTCGCACTTATTGTCTTGGACATGTAGTAGACAATCGCTCGATGGTCTAAATCGGTAACCATTTGCAGGTCAACCACTTAGCACAACTCGGAGGGTCACATGCGCAACTTCGCCACGCGCCTCGCCACTGCTGGCATCCTGGGTCTCACACTTGCCACCGCTGCATGCGACGATGCCCAAGAGGCCGAGCTGCAGAATCTCGTCGAGACGGCCGCAACGGCAGGCACCTTCAACACGCTCATCGCTGCGGCCCAGGCGGCGAACCTGGACGCCACGCTGGCGAACGACGGGCCGTTCACGCTGTTTGCTCCTACCGACGCTGCGTTTGCCGCCCTGCCGGCGGGAACGCTCGACGCACTGCTGCAGGATCCGACCGCATTGGCCGACATCCTGCTCTACCACGTCGTGGCCGGCGAAGTGTTCGCAGCCGATGTCGTGAACCTCACCAGCGCGACCACGCTCCAGGGAATGGATGTCACGATCGACGCGACCAGCGGGGTCCAGATCAATGACGCAACCGTGACGCAGACCGACGTGCTGGCGTCGAACGGCGTGATCCACGTGATCGACAAGGTGTTGCTCCCGCCCCAGTAGGCGGCAAACTCAGTGGATTGGTTGGGGCCGGTCGGCGTCAGTCGGCCGGCCCTGGGCGTTTCTGCCCCGGTGCGTCGGTGGCTCGAGGGGGGCCTCGCGCGACGACGCTTCAGGAATCATCCCACGCCACGCCGGTGGGCTCAGGGCTGGCCCTCGTTCAGAACGTAGTTCACACCGAGCACGAGGTCGAACTGCGCGTCGAAGTCACTCACGAAGGTCCACCGCGCCTCGATGTAGGGTCGGATCCGTGTGCGGAGGAATCGTGGAATGGATGCGCCGGCGAACAGATTGAGACCGAGCTTGGTGTCTTCCGGAAAGATGGCGATCCCTTGGATCTCAAATGCCCTGTGGGCGAGCGCCCCCCCGACGCCGGCGTACAGGACCTGCCGAAACCCGGTGCGCACCGCCAGATCGAGGTTGGCCTGCCAGGCCGTTTGGTCGCCGGCCAAGAAGTAATCGCCGCTGGGCACGATCTCGATGAACGGCCCGATGGGAAGGCGGAGCTGGCCACCTAGCGACACGGCTTCTGCATCGAAGCCGTAGCCACCTCGGATCCCCAGTTCGGGGCCAGGTCTGGCCGGCCCGCGAATGTTCGCCCCTACCCGGAGCCGTTGTGCCTCCACGTCCTGTGGAACGGCCATCACAGCCCCCGCCAGCAGCAGCGCCGCCACCCTGCCAACCCAACCATGCATCAGTGAGCGATCCTCCGACCGGCGACCTGCCTAATCTAGCGAGTCAGCCCGTGCCCACCGTCGCTGCCGGGTTCCTGCGACCCAAGCACTGTGCGAACTTTGCCCATTCCTTTCTGGCGCTCATCAGTTCCGGAGGTCCCATGTTTCGCAACGCCGCGCTCCTCATCATCGCCGCACTCCTGCCCGCGAGCCTGGCGGCACAGCAGTCCATCCGCGAGTACACCAAGGATCTTGAGAAGCGAGACGGGTACTTCCCGCTCTATTGGAATGCGGATGACGCCACACTCCTGCTCGAGATCCCGCGACTCGACGAACCGTTCCTCTATCTCACCTCGCTCGCTACCGGCATGGGCAGTGTACCGCTGGGCCTCGATCGCGGGATGATCGGCGATGAGGCGATCGCACGATTTGAGCGCGTGGGCCCGCAGGTGTTTCTCGTCTGGACCAATCCGCGGTTTCGCGCCGCGAACTCGGAGAATGCCGCGCTGCGCCGGTCCGTCGAGGAGTCGTTCGTGGTCTCCACGATCGCCGCCTTCGAGATCCTGGCCGAGGAAGACGGTCGCGTGTTGGTCGATGCCACTTCGCACTTCATGGCCGACCACATGGGGGTGGCGCAGCGCCTTCGCGCCACGGAGCAAGGGACCTACACCCCGAGTCGAGTCCGGAGCGCCATCTACCTCCCGAGAACCAGGGCGTTTCCGATCAACACCGAGGTGGAGGCGTCCATCACGTTCACCTCCGACCGTTCGGGTCCCATCGTGAGGGCCAACGCGCCAGACGGCCGCGCGATCACCCTCCGCCAGCACCACTCCTTGGTGAAGCTGCCCGATGACGGATTCGTCCCGCGTCGCGCCGACCCGCGAATCGGCAACTCCGCGGTGTCGTTCTACGATTTCTCGCGCTCCTTGGACCAGCGCTACCGAGTGCGCTACGTCGCGCGTCACCGCCTGCAAAAGAAGGATCCAGCGGCACCGCAGTCCGAACCGATCGAACCCATCGTGTACTACCTGGACACGGGCATTTCCGAGCCGTACCGATCCGCGTTCCGCGACGGCGCGGCGTGGTGGAGCGACGTGTTCGAGGCGGCGGGGTTCTCCAACGCCTTCCGAGTCGTGGACATGCCGGACACCATGGACCCGATGGACGCACGCTACAACGTGATTCAGTGGGTCCACCGCAGTGACCCCGGGTTCTCCATCGGGCCGAGCTTTGTGGATCCGCGTACGGGGGAGATCATCAAAGCGGCGGTGCGGATGGATTCCTATCGGTCGCTCACCGACTTCAACATCTACGCGGGAACGCTTCCGACCTCCGCTGAAGCGTCGGCATTCGAGATCACCGACTGGCTGGCGACACTCGACCCGCGCGCGAGCGGTGAGGAGTTCGCCATGGCGCGGCGGCGCCAGCACGCCGCGCACGAGGTCGGCCACACGCTGGGCCTCGCCCACAACTTCATCGCAGCGAGTTACGGCCGCGCCTCCGTGATGGACTATCCCGCGCCGCTCATCAAGCTCACCGACGGCAGCATCGATTTGAGTGACGCGTACCGCGACGGGCCGGGGGCCTACGACTCCATTGCCGTGCGGTACGCATACACGGAATTCCCTGACGATGGGGAAACGGGTCTTCGGGCCATCGTGGAGGAGGCGTTACGACGTGGCATCAAGTTCAACACCGACGGTGATAATGCCGCGTCGGGATCATATCCCGAGGTGACGCAGTGGATTAACGGCGCTGACGCCGTGGAGGAACTCGCGCGGGTAATGGAGGTGCGACGGGTGCTCCTCGAGCAGTTCGACGAGCGCGCCCTCCAAGACGGAGAACCCATGGTGTGGCTCAACTATCGACTGGTGCCCGTGTATCTGCATCACCGGTACACCCTGGAAGCGGCAATCAAAGCGATCGGTGGCATGGAGTTCCGCTACGCCGTCCGCGGAGACGGCCTGCCCCCAACAAAGATCATTCCGCCGGAACGCCAGCGCCGTGCGCTGGAACTCGTGCTAGACGCCCTGGAACCCACTGCCCTGGCCATTCCCGAGCGGGTGCTCGCGCTCATGGCCCCCCGCGCTTACGGCACGGCGACCGACCAATGGTTCTTTGCCTCGGACGCCTATCCCGCGTTCGATCAGATCGGTGCAGCCCGGATCCTCGCCACCATGACCCTCGAGAACCTGTTGGACCGCCGCCGCATCGCTCGACTGATCGCGCTCAATGCGAGAGATCCCAACGTGCCGACGCCGCAGGAGGTCATCGCGCGCGTCAGCGACAACACGTGGGGTGCCCAGGACGGCCCAGGGTGGACACCGCTCAGACGTGTGGTCCAGCGCGCCTTCGTCGACGCGCTGCTCGATCTGGCAGGCAATGCAGCGGCGACGGTCGAAGCGCGCGCCGCTGCCGAGTGGGGGTTACGGCGGTTGTACGACCAGATCCAGCAGACCGAGCCTCGGCAGCCGGCCGAGCAGGCCCACCTGGCGCTCGTGTGGTCGGACATCGAACGCTTTCTCAACCGACGCGACCCCGGTACCTCGCGAAGCACATCGCGCCCCGCACCGCCGGGGACGCCGATCGGGCAAGGAGGGTTCTAGAGAGGGAGCAAGGGAGAAGCCAGAAAGAGAGAATGCGACGGTCCTCGCGTCGCCGGTTGTGAATCTGCACGACCGACGCACAGCATCGCAGGGGTGGCCGTCCTCATGCGTTACCGCCCCAAGCTGCCCTCGTGCGTGAGCACTCGCCCAGGAAGGGCCCATGTGGGTTCGCCGCCATCCACCACGAAGCGTCCGTTCACCAGCACGTACTCCATTCCGCTTGGATAGCGATGCGGGTCGAAGAACGTGGCGTTGTCCGCGATCGATTCGGGGTCGAAGACGACGATGTCGGCCGCATGGCCCTCGACCAGCGCGCCCCGGTCGGCGAATCCCATGATCGCAGCTGGAAGCGAGGTCGAGGATCGCACTGCCTGCTCGATGGTCATCAACTCCCGTTCGATCGCGTAGCGCCTGATCTTCCGTGGGAACGTTCCGTAGACCCGCGCGTGCGTGAGCCCATCCTCCGGCAGGCTGATCCAACCGTCCGTCGCCGTGGCGGTCCACTCCTGTTTGGCGTACGGCTCGATGTCGTATTCCGAAAGCGAGAAGCCTCTGAGCGCTCCACCTCCCGCCTGCCGGGGGTCTCCCTCCAGTTGCAGCACAATGGCCATATCAACGGCGGAGACACCGCGGGTCGCAGCGAGGTCGCCCACGGTCTGCCCCACCCAATCCGCGATCGGGTACTCCATGACCACCACGTGCTGAGGTCCACCGCGGCGCCGGATCTCGTGAGCGACATCCAAACGGACCATGGACGCGAGCGAATCCACGGACAAGGCATCCCGAAGAGCGGCGGCATAATCTTCCGGCTCTCCGGCGCGCTCGCGACTGAACACCCAGCGTGGGATCAGCACCGTGCTCCCATCACTTCCGGTCGTGTTGTAGGGATACTGATCGGCGTAGACCGACACGCCGCGGCGGCGCGCCTCGTCAATGAGACGGATCACCACTCGGCTCGCGCCCCAGTAGTGCGCACCCTTGGCCTTGATGTGCGATGCGACCACGGTGGCACCCGTCCGCTCACCGATCTCGATCGTCTCGCGGACCGCATCGACCAGCGACGGTGGCCGGCCTTCGTGCTGACTCGGCCAGTACCACATCGGATCGGCGCCCTCGCTTCGCTCATGCGCGATGTAGACACCCTGCTGCGGCACCGTTTCCTTCACCAACGCGACGACCTCATCCGTCGTGCTCCACCGGCCAGGTACGTACTCGAGTCCCGCCGAAAGACCCCACGCCCCTTCCGCTAAACCTCGCCGCACCAGCACCCGCATGCTGTCGACTTCCCCGCGCGTTGCGGGGCGGCGATAATCGCTTCCCATCACTTCCCCACGAACGGATCCGTGACCGATGAGCAGCGCAGCATTGACGCCGATCCCCAAGCGCTCGAGTGTTTGCCGCTGCTCGGCGATCGAGCGCGGCGAGCGGCCGTCCTGGTTGACGACCACGGTCGTGATGCCCTGCATCACCAGATTCGGCGCGGCGCGCCGGCGTTCGTCGCTGGCCCGCAACCCTTGGGATCCGTACTTCGGACCGTCAGCATGTGAATGGATGTCGACAAATCCAGGTGTGACGATCTTGCCGCGGGCATCGATGACCCGGGTGGAAGCGGCGCCTCGGAGTCGGCCCACCGCCACAATGCGATCCCCACGGATGCCGACGTCCGCATAGCGCCAGGGGTTGCCCGTGCCGTCCATCACGCGGCCACCGGCAATCAGCACATCGAACGGTTGCTCCCGTGCTCCCGCGGCGGAGGGACTCTGAGCCGCGGCGTGGTCCGACGACCATACGAGGAGCACGCCGAGCAGCACGGGGAACAGCAGCCGTCTCCGATTCATTGTCCGACCTCGGAGTGAGGGTCCGTTACCTGCGGCGAGCTAGAGGCCGAGCCAATACGAGATCTTGACGGCCAGCACATGGCTGCCGGGTGCGCCGAACGCGTCGCCGAGTCCACCGGACAGGCCACGGGTGGCATCCTGCACCTCGTCACCACGATTCTGTTGCCACACGAGAAACAGGGTCGAGCCGGGCCGAAACTCCCAACGCAGGACCGCGTTGGTTCGAAGTGACACGACGCGGAAGTCCGGCTCCGAAAAAGAGAAATCCGCCACGCCGTCCACGTCCACGTCGACCGCGATATCCTCCTCGTTGCCGGGTCGGGTGATTCGGTCCCCACCCAACGGGTCAAAGCGATCCGCGTATCGATCGGCGCGTGGGTCCGCCGCCAACCGCAGTGCATCGTACCGTCCCGCGGACACGAACGGCTCGGCGTACAACTCCAGGGAGAGATGTGGGGACAGCACAACATCGGCTCGCAAGGTCAGGGACGCTTCCTTGCGATTGAGGCGACCCAGGACATAGAACGTCGAGTCGTTCGGTGTCTCTTGCGTGACGTACTGTCGATCCGTTGCCCCCCACCTCGCGCGCCCTTCGAGACTGAACGAGAAGCTCCCTGGAGGGCGCCACCGCATTTGCCCATTCACACCCCAGCGCTTCGCCCCACTCGCATCTTCGGCGTTGTGATTAAACCCGGCCCGTGCCCACAACGAGCGTCGGAAGTCGGTCCTCCCGCTCAATCGGAGCTCCCATTCGCCCGGCTCCGCTAGGGCCGGCCCGCCACGCAGCAGTCGGGTGTTGTCGGCCGAGAACCGGCGTTCGACGTTCACATCGACCGTCCAGTAGTTCAGAAACTCTGCGGACACGCTGGACTCGAGGGTCGTTTGAGTGCGTTCCCAGCCGTACGTGAAGTTCGCTTGCTCCTGAAGCTCCACCGAGAACTCCCGAAAAACGCGACCCGGCTCGAGCCACCGAACCTCGAGTTCCGCCTCCTGTGCGTGCACGTCCGCCTGCCGCTGGAACCCCAGGTCGTTCACCTCGAAGGCAGGACTTCGCGACGCAACCTGCGCGCGCCAAGTCACGAAGCCAACGGGCTTGGCGAGCCGCGCGTACGCCGCGAGCCCGGAGAGCGACGTCCGCGATGAATCGACGCGCATGTGGGTCTGATCGGGCCGCTGGAAGTACCGGGCGGAGCGCTCCTGCGTCTCCAGGATCGCTTCCTCGGATCCCTCGACGCGCGAGCCCATGAGCGCGAGGGCGAACTCATAGCCGTCGCCCCCAAAGCGGCCGCCTACATCGAGGCCGGCAGTAAACGCCCGCGAGTGGAGCTCGTCGAATGCCAACTCATCCAGGTGCCGCACGGTGCCCGTGGCGATCGCGCCATAGGCGAGGCGGCCGTTCCTCAGGGAGCGCTCAGCCCGCAACACCGTGTAGCTGGTGAGCGGCTCGACGGGCGACTGACCGGGGACGCCAGCCGCGTCGACGATGTCCGCCTGCTGCTTTGCGGTCACCGCCTGGGCGAGTCCCACCGACCACCCGCTGCCGACTTGGCCGCTGAGCTTGGCGGCACTCAGGATGGTGGTCTGACCAATCTCCTCCGCGTATCCCTCGTCGTCATCCGCCGAGACCTGCGGTGCCCGGCCGATCCGGCGGGTGTACACCAGCCCTTCCTCGCCGCCGCGCCCTCCCCCGCCACCAAACCCGCGCCGCTCCGACGGCGCGAGGCCGAACTGGAACAGGTTTATTCCTTCGACGAAGAACGGACGCTTCTCCGGGAAGAAGCTTTCGAATTCGGAAAGATTGACGACGGCGGCGTCCGCTTCGACTTGTCCGAAATCGGGGTTCGCCGTGAGATCGAGCGTGAGCCCACTCGTCACGCCGAGCTTCAGATCGGCGCCGATGCGCCCGCTCGAGTTGCGGCCCGTGGCAAACGGATTTCCCTCCTCCGAGGGCTCGAAGCTGGAGCTGCCGGCCACGTACGGCAGCAGCTCGAGGCGTTGTGGCCGCGGCACGTCCACGAGCCCCACCAGCGTGCCGTAGTGCGAGACCTCGCCCGCCTGGTCGCGCGGGAAGAACGGCCAGTTGAGCTCCTCATTCCGCCGGTTGATGCTCCGCCGCACCCGCAGTCCGAACACCAGCGAATCCCGGCGCGAAAAACGCAGCTGCGAGAACGGGATCCGCATCTCCACCGTCCACCCGAGCGAGTCTCGTCGCGTCGCCCAGTCGAAGACCGGATCCCAAGAATCGTCCCGCCCAAAGCCGTCGTCGTAAATGAGCACATCCCGACGCGCGCCGGACGGGTTGATGGTAAACTCGAACGCCGTTCGCTTGTCGTGATAGGAATCGAGAAACAGGCTGAAGTCGTCGGACGAGGCGCGTTGATCGCGGCGCACGAGACGGCCGTACACCCGGTCGGGTTGGCGGTCGAAGCCGCGGAAGGCCACGTACAGGTCGTGGTCCGTGTAGGCGAACCGCACCTCCGTCGACTCGCTGGGGACGGCACCCTCGACGGGGTTGCGCTGCAAGAAGTCGGCGACGGGAATCGCGTACCGCCAGGTCGGATCCTCCAACCGGCCGTCGACGACCGGCTCCTCGCCATTGACCCGCGCGGCTGCTGCCTCCTGCGCGGCGAGGTGCCCGGCGCTCCCGACCAGGATGCCGAGCACGACGCACCCGGCGATGGTCAGCGACCTTCGTTGGACACCCTCAGGCGACCTCATGACAATCTCTCAAGACCCCAGGGACTCGTGAGCAGGTAGTGGCCAAGCACTTAAGATAGCAGAGGAGGGCGTCCCGTGCGGGGGGGGGCGCGCCGGGCGGCGACCGGAAGGCGGTGGTTATATTGCCGCCCATGCGACGCGACGCCACTACGGTCCTCTTCGATCTCGACGGCACGCTGATCGATTCCGTCGAGCTCATCCTCCGCTCCTATCGCCATACCCTCGAGGTGCATCGCGGCACCACCCCGCCCGACGACGTCTGGTTGGCCGGCCTGGGGACGCCCCTCTGGACACAGTTCCGCAAGTTCACCGAGGACCGGGAGGAGATCGCCGCGATGGTGCAGACGTACCGCGAGCACAATCTCGCCCATCACGATGCTCTCGTGCGCGAGTACCCTGGTGTGTTGGAGTCGGTGCGGGAGCTGAGCCGGCGGGACGTACCGCTGGGCATCGTCACGAGCAAGACACGCGCCGCCACTCTGCGCGGACTCACGCATTGTGGCTACGATGGGTTGTTCGCGACCCTCGTGTGCGCCGACGACGTGCAGCGTCACAAGCCCGACCCCGAGCCCGTGACCCGGGCACTCACCTTGATGGACGCCGATCCGACGCACACCGTGTTCGTCGGAGACTCCCCCCACGATCTCACGGCAGGGCGGGCCGCGGGCGTCGCGACCGCCGCCGTGCTCTGGGGACCCTTTTCGCGCCAAATCCTGGAACCGCATGCGCCGGACCATTGGATCGAAGAATCGGTTGGCTCCAGGAAACGCTCGGGATAAGCGACCCGACCATGGACCGGATTACCCAGTCCCTCGTCGCGATTCTCGTACTCTGGGCGCTGCGCCGCATCGTCTTGGCGATCGTCTGGCGCCGAGTGGAGGACGTGCGGGCTCGCTACCGCTGGCAGAAGACCACCTCGTACATCGTCGTGCCGGTCGGGATCCTGATCGTCGGCCGCTTCTGGTTCGAGGGCATCGGTCCGATTGCGACGTTCCTCGGCCTGGTTTCCGCTGGTATTGCGATCGCGCTCAAGGATCTGCTCGTCAACTTGGCAGGGTGGGCATTCATTCTCTGGCGCCGCCCGTTCGAGGTCGGCGATCGCATCCAGATCGGTCCGCATGCCGGCGATGTGATCGATATCCGGATCTTTCAGTTCTCGCTGCTCGAGATCGGCAACTGGGTGGATGCCGACCAAAGCACCGGCCGCGTGATTCACGTGCCCAACGGCTCGGTGCTCACCGAGGTCCTCGCGAACTACAGCAAGGGATTCCAGCATATCTGGAACGAGTTGCCGGTGCTGGTCACGTTCGAGAGCAATTGGCGTCGTGCAAAGGAGCTGATGGGCACCATCGCGCAAAAGCATGCCGCGCATCTCACCAAGCCGGCCGAGCAGCGGATCAAGGAGACCGCGCGTCGCTTCATGATCTTCTATGCGGCCCTCACCCCCATCGTGTACACCAGCGTCGCCGACAGCGGTGTCCTGCTCACCATTCGGTACCTGTGCGAGCCACGAAAGCGTCGGAGCTCGTCGGAAGCGATCTGGGAGGACGTGTTGGAAGCGTTCAGCCAGTGCGACGACATCGACTTCGCCTACCCGACGCTCCGCTACTACGACAACCGTGTCGAAGGCAGACCGGCGGCCGGCGCGCTCCCCCACACCATCCCCCCCGCGACGCCCTGACAGCGCCGCCCCCCGGGGCCACCGCGGCCGTGGCAGGTCGACCGCCGGCGTCTGAAACGGGTGTTTCAACGTTTCCGTAGGGTTCGGTATCTAACCGCTCGGCATCACGGCAAGCCATTTCACTTACGGAGAGAGCAAATGAGAACCAGCTTGGCGCTCGCTGCGATGATCGCGGTCGGCGGGGCATGGACCCTGCACCGGCCCGGTGAGCCACTGCAGCAGCAAGACCAGTACCAGCTCTCGGGGAGTCGGGTTGCGGTCTACAACCTCGCCGGCGACGTGACCGTGGAGCCCGGCAGCGGGTCGAACGTCGTCGTGGAGGTCCGGCGCGGTGGGCCCGACGCCGAGCAGCTCCAGATCGAACGGGGGCCGATCGGTGACTGGATGACCCTTCGCGTGGTCTATCCGGGTGACCGCATCGTGTTCGGCGACTACGACCATGGCTCCACCGAGCTGCGAGTGCGGGACGACGGAACCTTCAGCGACGAGTACGACCGCAGACGACGCGAAGCGGGGCGTCGCATCCGGATCTCGGGATCGGGCGACGGTCTCGAGGCATTTGCGGACCTGCGGGTGCGAGTCCCAGCCGGCAAGTCGTTTGCGATGTACCTCGCCGTCGGCGAGGTGTCGGTGTCGAACGTGAACGGCGATCTGCGGCTCGACACGCACAGCGCGCCGGTCACGACAGCCGGAACCAGCGGCCGGCTCGTGATCGACGTCGGGTCCGGCGAGGTCGACGTGAGCGACGCCGAAGGCGACGTCGATATCGACACCGGTTCGGGAGAAGTCGATGTCCACGGAGTCAGAGGCGACCTGCTGCGCATCGATACCGGCTCCGGTGAGGTGACGGCCGACAACGTTTCGGTGGCGACGCTGGAGATCGATACCGGTTCGGGTGATGTGGACGTGGACGGCGCAACGGCCCGCGACGTTGTCATCGACACCGGGAGCGGGTCTGTGGACCTCGTGTTGACCGGCGACCCGCGAGACATCGAGATCGATACGGGGTCCGGTGACGTAACGCTGACCGTCCCGGAGACCTTTGAAGCCGAGCTCGAGATCGACACGGGCAGCGGCGGCATCCAAGTCGATTTCCCGGTGCAAATGCGACAGTGGGACCGCACACACGTTACGGGCGTCATCGGCAATGGCGGGGCCAGGCTGCTCGTCGACACCGGCTCCGGTGACGTGACGATCATCAAAGGCTAGCAGCCAACGCCACGATGCTGCCGGCACTGCCTCCCCCGGTCGGATTCCCCGGGGGAGGCAGTCGTATATCTTCTCTGTGATGACGTTCATCCCATTCGATCTCGAACGGTGGCAAAGCACCTGGGAGAAGCGCGTCCGCTTCAATCTCTCGGAAAGCGGCGTGCACCCGTTGTCCATCGCCGAGCTCGTGAACCTGTCGGGTGGCAGCACCACGGAGCTCATGGCGGTGCCCATGGGCTACAACTACTCCGACGGCTCGACCGAGTTACGGAGCGCCATCGCCGACCTCTATGCGGGAGCCAGCCCTGACGACGTGACCGTCACCATTGGCAGCTCCGAGGCGAACTTCATCACATGTTGGACGCTGGTGCAGCCGGGCGACCATGTTGCCGTGGTCACACCGACGTACATGCAGACGCATGGTCTCGTCCGGAACTTCGGCGCGACCGTCTCGGAGATTCCGCTGCGACCCCAGCTCGGGTGGGAGCCCGATCCCAATCAGGTCGAGCGCGCCATCAGTCCCGGGACGAAGCTGGTCGTGGTCACAAATCCCAACAATCCGACCGGACATGTGCTCTCGGATACGGCGCGCGAGGCGATCGTCACCAGGACACGCGACGTTGGCGCCTGGCTGTTGGCGGACGAGGTGTATCAGGGCGCGGAACTCGACGGCCGAGAGAGCCGATCCCACTGGGGAGCCGGCGACCGAGTGATCATCGTGAACGGCCTGTCGAAGGCCTACGGTCTGCCAGGCCTGCGGATCGGCTGGATCGTGTCGTCCCCCGAGTTCAAGCAGCGGGTGCTCCAGCGCCATGACTACACGGTGATCGGGCCCAGTCCAGGAACCGACCACCTGGCGACGCTCGCCGTTCGCGCACGGACACGCATCCTCGATCGCACTCGGTCGATCCTCAATGAGAACCTCCCGTTGCTCGAAGAATGGCTCGCCGGTTTTGGCGATCTATTCGACTGGCACACACCGGAGTGCGGCGCCATTTGCCTCGTCCGGTACCGTAGTCCTCTCGGTGCACTCGAGGTCGTGGAACGGATCCGTGCCGAGCACGATATCCTCGTCGTCCCCGGGGACCATTTCGGGCTGCCGCATCACTTGCGCTTGGGCTACGGCAACGAACAATCGGAGTTACGGGCCGCGCTGGGGGAATTGCGGCGCGCAGTCACCCGGGTGTTCATGGATTGATCAGAACGTCCGGCAGCTCCCTCAGCCGCATTCAACCACTGTGTAGCTAAGAGTCGCGCCTAACGGATCCCATGGTGGAGAGGACCGCAGCGATGGCAGACAGCAGCGTGTCCAGCTCGTAGGGCTTTCCCACCACCGGTTGTCCAGACTGCAACAAGAACTCGTACGATTCCGGTCGCGCGAAATCACCGGTCACGAACACGAAGCGCCTGGCAAGTTGTGGCATCTGCTCTTCGACCTGCTCATACAGCGTTCGCCCGCCGAGGGCCGGCATCCGTACGTCACACAGGATACAGTCGACCGACCGCCTCGCGAGAAAGTCCCACGCTTCCCGCCCATTCGCGACCGGTGTCACGTCGTGCCCCAGCCCCCGCAGCAGCATCGTGACGACCGCGCGGTTGCTGTCGTCGGAGTCCACGACGAGCACGCTCGACGGTTTCGGCACCTCGCCATGCAGAACGTGCCAGGCTGGAGGCGGGATATTCGGCGCATCCGCGGTTACTCGGTGAACCAGGGAACTGGTGATGTTCGTCGCCCGCTCGACTTCCGTCCCGATCCGCTCCACCGCGTTCTGCTGCTCCTCGTTCAACTTGCCGCTCTGCAGCCCTCTCGACCAATGGTGAATCGCGTTCAGACGGTTGTTCAGACCGTTCACGGCGTCGGTAACGTGATCGCGTACGAACTGCGCCCACGCGGTCACCAGCTCCGAGGTCGGGCCGCTGGACTCGATGACCTGCTCGGCCTTTTGCGCCAGTTGTTCCAGACGATCTATCGGCAGAGCGCGCAACGCTCGGCGCACAGCGACGAGGGCCGCCACGGCGACCACCATCACTCCCAGTAAGACGAGGTCCTGGAGTTCCGTATCCCCTCCTCAGCGGCTTTGAGGTACAGCGAGAATGCGATAGATCCGCCCGCCGCCGTCATCACTCACGTACAGCGAGCCGTCCGGTCCTTCGGCGATTCCCACGGGGCGGTGTGCCGCACCGCGTGGGCTCACGTCGGCCCCGGCGAACCCGTCGGCAAAAACCTCCCACTCGCCACTCGGCTCGTCATCGGCGAATGGCACAAACACAACTTTGTAACCACCCTGTGGGAGCGGCGCGCGGTTCCACGAACCATGGAACGCAATAAAGGCCCCGCCCAGGAAGCGCTCCGGAAACTGCGGGCCCGAGTAGAAGTGGAGCCCGTTTGGCGCCCAGTGGGCCGGGAACCCAATCAACGGGTCCGACTTTCCCTCACATCGCCCCACGATCTTGCCGTCACCACCGTATTCCGGTGCCAGGACCTTCTCCCGAGTTTCGGGATCATAGTAGCAATACGGCCACCCGAAATCGTCGCCCTCACGAATCCGCACGAACTCCTCGGCGGGCTTCTCGGCACTCTGAGCGTCTGTGAAGCGATCGGGCCAAAGTCCGGAGAGTTGATCGCGGCCATGGACCACACCGTAGAGCATTCCGTCCTGCGGGCGCGTGGCGAGCGCCACCGTGTTGCGCAAGCCGGTTGAGTACCGGCGGCCATCGGCCTGCCGCTGATCCAGCCGATCGGCGTCGAACAACCAGATACCCGCGCGCGTCCCGAGCTCGTCGCACGGATCTTTGCCCCGAGCTCCTGCGGTGCGATCATCAACCTGACACGCGTTCGACGGCGAACCGACGTTTACATACAGCGCACCGGCCGTGGCGAAAGCCATGCTCTTGGCCCTGTGGCTCCGTACTGCCGGGAGGTCGCGCACGACGGTCTCGGCGGGACCATCGGGCTCGAGCTTGCCCTGACGCCAGGGGTAGCGCTGTATGCTGTTGTTGGTCGCGTAGTAGAGATAGCGACCGCGAAACTCGACGTCGTCTCCCGCACCCGACCCGAACCGCACCTGCACGTCGGCCACGCCGTCACCCGTCGTATCACGAAGCGCGACGACCCCGCCGGATGCTTGCCGGCTCGCTCCGATAGCAACAAACACGTCGCCGTTCGGGGCGACCGTAAGGTGGCGGGCCCGAACCAGCCCGTCGGCGACCACCAATGCGCAAAAGCCCTGTGGAAGGGTGAGTCCCGCGTTGTCCGGCGCGCACCGCGGCCCCTGCTGGGCTAACGCTGCTGCGGGTGCCGCACAGAGCATGACCGCAACGACGCTTGCCCGAATTCCGTGATGTGGGAGGCGTACTCGGCCCATGGTCCCTCGATCAGTTCAGGTGAGCCCACGCATGCGCGCGGGGTAGTTGGTAATGATACCGGCCACGCCCAGCGAGCGCAGCCTCTTCGCCTCACCGGGCTCGTTGACCGTCCAGACGTGCACCGGCCGGCCGCGGCGGCGGGCCGATCGCACGAAGGCATCATCGACCACCGTGAGCGATCCGTGGCGTTCGGGAACGGCGAACGCCTCGATCGCCCGAAGCCGCAGCGAGATCCCGAGCCGCGACGCCGCCCAGCACGACGCCGTCTCACGGCGCGAAGCCGAGCGATGAAAGATGGATGCGCGGAAGGGCCGGAGCGCCGCGTGAAGGAACGAGCCGACCAGCACACGATCAATGGCACCGTGGCGGGTGAGGCTCCGCGCGGCGGCTTCGGCCACCTCCGATTCCTTGATCTCCAGAATCAGCGGGGTATCGGGATACCGTTCGAGCACCTCGTCCAACGTGGGGATCCGCTGACCCCGCCCCGCATCGAGCGCCCGCAGGTCGGCGAGCGTGTGCGCGCTGACCGGGCCGGCCCCACTCGTCGTCCGGTCCACGGTTGGATCGTGAATCACGACCGCCGTACCGTCCGCCGACGCCCGCACGTCCAGCTCCAAGGCGTCCGCACCCTCCTCGAGCGCGCGGTCAAACGCCAAGAGCGTGTTTTCGGGACACTCTCCCGAGGCACCGCGGTGACCGACCACGGGACGAGCGTAGGGGTCGAGCAGGATCACGACGTGCGACTCCGCGCCGTCATGCGAGGATCAGCGCCCGCAGTGACGGTCAAACGCCGCCGTGAGATCGGCGGCAATCTCCACCGCCTCCCGCCCCTCGATGTCGCCTCGCTCCAGCATGTGGACCGGCTGGCCGGACTTGAACAGCACGATCTGGGGCGATGAGGGTCCGTACGCTTCGAAGTAGCTGCGCGCGCGCTCGGTGGCATCGAGTTCCATGCCGGCGAAGACCGTCACCAGACGGTTCGGCACCGTTCGGTGGCCCAGCGCACGGGCAACGCCAGGGCGGGCCTTCCCGGCCGCGCAACCGCATACCGAGTTGACCACCAGAAGGACGGTACCCTCGGCACCGTCCAGGGCGGCGTCCACCTCATCAGGTGTCTTGAGTTCCTCGAACCCCAGCCGTGTGAGTTCTTCCCTCATCGGCTGAACAAGAAGCGGACTATACCGCATGGGGTATCACCTCGCGACTCGGGAATGACGCCGACCGATCGGGACAGTACTCCCGTCACCCGTGCCCTGCACGGCCGGCGCGTGTCGGCTCAGCGTGGAGCAGGGTCCCAGACCTGCGCACGACCTGCCAATTCTACCTCGGGAAACCGGTCGGGATGAAGTAGGCGACCGAGAATCTCTACCCCGTCAACCATGCGTGGGCCCGACCGATTGAAGTACGCCGACCCATCCACGACGAACGCCCGACCCGCACCGATCGCTCGTGGGGCAATCTGCCGGAGCTGATCCACGTGGACATCCGCGTCGGCCCGGGCCGCCGCCAGCCCGTATCCGCATGGCATGAGCAGCAACACGTCCGGGTCGAGGTTCGAAACCTCGGACCAGGACCGCTGCTTCGAGGGCACACCAACTTCCATGAGCCGTCCTTCACCACCCGCCATAGCCACCATTTCGGGTGTCCAGTGTCCCGGAGTGAACGGCGGGTCCAGCCATTCCAGCGCCAGGACCGTCGGCCTGGGAGCATCGTGTACGCGATTCGTCACCGCCGCGAGACGCGCGCGAAGGGCGTCCACCAGGGACTTGGCGCGCTCGATGACTCCGGCGGCGGTCCCGACCGCGCGTACGCCTTCCAGAATGTCCTCAATCGTATGCGAGTCCAAGGACACTACGGAGGTCCCGGGGCCAAGGAGCGACGCGGCGCGCTCGGCCAGCGACGTCGGCACCGCGCACACCTCACAGACGGCTTGGGCGACAATCAAGTCAGGACGCAGCTGCCGGAGCGCGTCCGCGTCGAGCGCGTACACGCTGCCGAACCGCGCCATCGCGTCGCGCACGGCCCGATCGATCTCGCCGCTCGACATCTCGGCCGGATCGAACCGCGGGCTGCTGACTCGGGGTTTCCCCATCGCCTCGGGTGGAAAGTCACATTCATGGGAGATGGCGACGAGCTGGTCACCCAGTCCCAGGGCGTAGACGATTTCGGTGGCGCTGGCCAGGAGCGATGCGATCTTCATGTCGGGTGGATGATTACTGCCGCTGAAGGACGGCGGCAAGCCGCTTGACATGTCCGTCAACCGCGTTAGACATTCCAGCCGTCACCGGCACGTAACCGTTCGTGGAGACGACAAGCTATGACCTACATCATTGCCCAACCGTGCATCGGGACGTTGGATCGCGGGTGTGTCGATGTCTGTCCGGTAGACTGCATATACGAAGGTGAAGACCAGCTCTACATCCACCCGGACGAATGCATCGACTGCGGTGCGTGCGAGCCCGAGTGTCCGGTGAGCGCCATCTTCCCCGAGGAGGACGTGCCCGAGGAGTGGCAGGAGTACATCGAGAAGAACCACAAGTACTTCGAGGGCGGAGTTGAGCGGCAGGTGGCACAGGGGCGAGGCGCCTAGCGAGCGGTTGAGGGCGGCCGATTCGAGGGCCCCGGCGAGTTCGCTGGGGCCTCGTTTATTTCGCAGCACATCACCACGGCGCTCTCAGGACAGAGCGTCGTGAACTCCAGCGACTGCTGCACGGCAGCCTCGACATCCCACCGGGAGATCCGACGAAAGCCGAATCGCGAAAAGAAGTGCTCGGCGGATTCGGTCAAGAGGTAGATCCGCTGACAGCCATGGCTCCCCGCCGATGCGAGTGCGGCCTCGGTCACCGCGATTCCGACGCCGTGTCCGCGAGCGGCCTCGTCGACCGCCACCGAGCGCAGCAATGCCGCCAGTCCGAAGAGCTCAAGCGCCGCGCAGCCAACCACGGCCCCGTGCTGTCGGGCCACGATCAACGTCGCGACCAGCTCGTCAAGCCCTTCGAGGGGCAAGTCCGACCGTCGCACGAGGCGCTTGACCGGCTCCAGGTCGTCCGGGCTCGCGGCTTCGATGAGAAGGTCGTCCGGTCGCGGCATGATCGGAACCTAGTGTCCGACGCCGCGGCGTCCACTCCCGCCGAAACCGGGTTCCCCAGGACCCCGTAGTGATCTTGCCGGCCGCGTCAACCGTTCGACGCGCCCAGTCGATCCCGCACCGTGAAGGACTCCAATCATGAAGCGTCGCACGAAGATCGTCGTTGTCAGCCTCGGTGTCGTCGTCATAGCCGGGCTCGCACTCGCCGTCAGCGCATCGCGCGGGAGCGGGCGGGGAGAAGACACCACCACCATTGCCGTCGAGCGCCAGACGATTGTGGACAAGGCACTCGCCGTTGGCCGCATCCAGCCGGAAATCGAGATCAGTGTCAAATCCCAGATTTCGGGTGTCGTCGGCCGTCTGCTCGCCGAGGAAGGCGACTTCGTGAATGCCGGTGCACCCCTCCTCGAGATCAAGCCAAATCCCACCCCGCTCGAGCTCGCGGATGCGAGGCGGCAGCTCGAGTTGCGCCAGATCGAACTCGACAATCTCGGACGTGATCTCGAGCGACAGCGGGCGCTCAAGGAACAAGGTCTCGTCTCCGACCGTGACTACCAGGACACCGAGCAGCAACACGCGGAGCAGCAGATCCAGCTCCAGATGGCACGTGAGCGCCTGTCGCTTCTGGAAGAGGGGAAACTCACCGTCGCCGATGATGAGCTGGAGACGGTGATCCGATCGCCGATCAAGGGATTCATTCTCGAGCAGATGGTCCAAGTCGGCGATCCCGTCGTTCCGCTGAGTACGTATCAGGAAGGCACCGTGCTCATCACCATGGCCGAGATGAACAGGCTGGTGTTCCGAGGCACAGTGGACGAGATCGACGTCGGTCGCCTGCAGGAAGGCATGCTGGTGGAGATCAAGGTTGGGGCGCTCCCCGACGCAGCGGTCGAGGGGCGGCTGACGCGGATCTCACTCAAAGCGCGCACGGAGGACAACTCTACCGTCTTTCCGGTGGAGATCACGCTCACCGCGACCCACGGGAGTGTCCTCCGGGCAGGGTATTCGGCAAACGCCGACGTGATCATCGAACGGCGCGACAGTGTACTCGCGATTCCCGAGCGGCTGATTACCGTCACCGATGACACCGCGCGGGTCACCGTGCTGCTCCCCGACGGGAGCACGGAGGAGCGGGTCATCGAGCGTGGCTTGAGTGACGCGATCAACATCGAGATCATCGCAGGTCTCCGTGAGGGCGAGTTGATCGTAGAGCCGCCGCCGCGCGAGATCAGCTGAGGCCGATGCAGCTGCGGAGTCTCCTCCGGGAATTCATCGCCGACCTGCGCAACCAGCGGCTCCGCACTGCGCTCACTGTGCTGGGGATCGCGTGGGGCACGATTGCCGTTGTGGTGTTGCTCGCGTTCGGCGTCGGCCTCGAGCGCCAGACCCGCAAGCGATTCCACGGGCTGGGCGACCGCATCGTCATTCTCTTCGGCGGCCGCACCACCGTGAGCTACCGCGGGTTCCCCGAGGGGCGCTACATCCGCCTCCGGCCTGAAGACGCCGAGCTGCTTACGCGGGAGATCTCCGACATTGTCCTGATCAGCCCCGAATACACCAACCGCCAAACCCCGGTGCGCAGAGGGACCGCAACGGCCAACCCTAACATCACGGGGATACTCCCGGTCTATGGGCTGATGCGGAACGTGATTCCGGAACTCGGGGGGAGGTTCATCAACGAGCGGGATGTCACAGATCGGCGCCGTGTGGCTGTGCTGGGCGACGAGCTCGCGCAGTTCCTGTTTGCGGACGAGACTCCCGTAGGGCAGCAGGTCTTCGTCGGCGAAACACCATTCACGGTCGTCGGGGTCATGCGACCGAAAACTCAGAACTCCTCGTACAACGGTCGGGACAAGGACCGGGTCTTCATCCCCGCCACCACGCACCGAGCCATCTTCGGTGACCGATTCGCGAACAACTTCGTGTACCGAACCAAGAGCTCCGACCTCACCAAATCGGTCGAGCAGCGTGTGTACGAGGTGTTGGGCCGGCGGCATACCTTCGACCCGAACGACGAGGACGCACTGTCGATATGGGACACCGCAGAGTGGGAAGTCCGATTCGGTTACTTGTTTCTCGCGTTCAACATCTTTTTCGCGATAGTCGGGAGCTTCACACTCACCGTCGGTGGAATCGGCGTAGCGAACATCATGTACATCGTGGTGCGGGAGCGCACCCGGGAGATCGGCGTCAGACGCTCCGTCGGAGCGACGCGGCGGGACATCTTGGTGCAGTTCATCGGGGAGACGTTTCTGATCGTGGGACTCGGAGCCATCCTGGGATTCGGCGGATCCTGGGGGATCGTGTGGCTCCTGAGCTTCGTGCCCATGCAGGAGTTTGTGGGAACACCGACGATTTCACCGGTCGTCGGCATTGTGACCCTCTCGCTGTTGGGCGCGATCGGACTGCTGGCTGGCCTGTTCCCGGCTCGCAAGGCGGCGAACCTGGATCCCGTTGAGTGTCTGCGGTACTGACGATGTGGAAGATCCTCTTCGAGGAGTTCATCGGCGATCTCAAGGCCCAGAAGACACGGACCTTTCTCACGATGTTCGCCATCACCTGGGGAACGATCGCGGTGGTACTCCTCCTGTCGTTCGGCGAAGGGTTGAAGGTCGCGATCTCCTCCGGGCTGCTGAATGCTGGCGACCGTCTCTTCATGGTGTACGGAGGATCGACGAGCAAGGAGTTCGAAGGGCTTCCCACCGGTCGACGGATTCGACTGCGCGAGGCAGACCTATTCCTCCTGAAGCGATCCATCCCCGAGATCGAGTTGAGCAGTCCATCCTACGGTCGATGGGGAACGAGCCTCAAGTGGGGTGACAACAAGACCACGACTTATATGGAGGGAGTGGCTCCCGAGTTCCTGGAAATGCGCCGCGTGTTCCCCGCAGCCGGGGGCAGATTCCTCAACCAAGACGACATGGACCGCCGGCGACGCGTGCTGTTTCTCGGGAACGCCATCGCCAAGCAGCTCTTCGGAGATGTGGATCCGGTCGGGGAAACCGTCCTGCTCGACGGGCTCCCATTCACCGTGATCGGCGTCATGCAGCCCAAGTTTCAGGACTCCAGCAACAACGGGCCCGACGAGGATCGCGCGATCATCCCCGCATCGACGCTGCGGACGATCTACGGACATCGATTCGTCAGCCATCTGCTCATCCGTCCCCGCGACGTGAGTGAGGCCGAGCAAGTGAAGCGCGGGCTGTTCCGCGTGCTCGGGCGACGGTACCGGTTCGCACCCGACGACGACCGTGCGTTACCGATGTGGGACTTCATCGAAGACCAGAAGATGGTCGACACGATTGGCCTGGGGATTCAGATCTTCTTGGGGCTGGTCGGGGTGTTCACCTTGCTGGTCGCAGGCGTCGGGGTGGCGAACATCATGTACGTCGTGGTGAGAGAGCGCACCCACGAGATCGGCATCAAGCTCGCAGTCGGCGCTCGCAAGCCCCACATCATGGCGCAGTTTGTGTTCGAGGCCGTGCTTATCGCGCTCACCGGGGGCGCTATCGGGCTGAGCTTCTCGGCTGCCGTGGTGGCGCTCATCAACGCGATTCCGAACGAGGACCAGGCGATGCAGTACATCGCGAACCCGACCCTCTCCTGGCCCATCGCGTTGATCTGCGTGTCGATCTTGGTGATGATCGGCCTGGCCGCCGGCATTCTACCCGCGCGGCGGGCCGCCGCCGTGGATCCGATCGAGTCGCTGCGATACGAGTAGCAGCCCTTCAAGACCATAACCTATTATCACAAAACGAGATACGTCAGTGGGACGGGCCTACCGCCGTGGCGAAGGTCCCCACGCGGATCTACCTCCGGGCACGGACAGTTGGCCTGCCGCGGCCCCCAGCAAAGCATCGCGGCAGCGCTCTTCTTGGTGCTATGGGACGTGGCGCTGACGATACGCCGCCCGCGGCGCGTTCCGCGCTTGACGTTGCAGGCCGCGGCACGCAGCATTGAGCGGGCGCGACTCCACACGATGGGAGATGCTCACGTGACACCCGTCATCATCGGTGTGGCCGGCGGATCCGGCTCCGGGAAGACGACCGTTGTCGAGGCGATCATCCACAGTCTCGGGCCCGAGGACGTGAGCTTCATTCAACACGATTCCTACTACTACGACCGGAGTCAGGTGCCGCCTGAACAGCGCGTGCACATCAACTATGACCACCCAGACGCCCTGGAGACCCCACTCCTCATTCAGCACCTGGTCGCGCTCAAGTCAGGTCGCTCAGCCGAGGTCCCGGTCTACGACTTCACACTCCACACGCGGACCGCGGAAACGACGACTGCATTGCCGCGAAGCGCCGTGATCGTCGAGGGGATCCTCATCCTCGCAGACCCGGACCTGCGTGACTTGATGGACATTCGCGTGTTTGTCGACACGGACGCCGACCTTCGCATCCTCCGCCGCATCGACCGCGACCTCAATGAGCGGGGGCGGAGTTTGAACTCGGTGGTGCAGCAGTATCTCGAGACCGTGCGGCCCATGCATCTCGAGTTCGTGGAGCCCAGCAAGCGCTATGCGCACGTGATCATTCCGGAAGGTGGGCACAACCGGGTTGCCGTGGACATGCTATTGACGAAGATCCAGGCGATTGTGAGGGAGAAGTAGCAAGGAGAGATAAGGGATGAGGGGCAAGGGAAAAGGGACAGCGTTCTGTCCTACGCTACCCGTTTCTGCCCGCCCAACCGTCTACCGCAGCAGCACGCGGACCGAATCCAGGCTGCCGTCGTTCGGCGCCGGGTCAAGATCCAAGATCGCACAAAACATCTCATAGAGATGGATGTTCTGAAGCGGTGGCACGACCTCCCCGTCTCGGAACGCGGGGCCAGCCGCGATGAACAACGCGCCCATGGACGGAGCGAGGTTGTCGTACCCGTGATTGCCACCCTGATGCCGATCTGGACGCGCCCGGACGAATGGGCGGCTCGAGACGGACCAGCCCTCATCCGCCACCCCCACGATCGGTTGGATCCGGACATGATCGCGGAAGTGGAAGCGTTCGGGAATGTCTTGCTTGCGATAGACGTTGAGATGCGGATGCGCATCGGCGAGCGCCGCATACACCGTCTGCTCCTCACCGGCCTCCGGCCTGAGGGCCAGCACCGGATTCCAATCGATAACGTCGACCGTCGAGAGGTCGATGTAGTCATCGATGAAGATCACACGGTCACTCGACGTCGCCGCCATGCCGTGATCGGACAGCACCACGACATTGACGTCGTCTACCATTCCCCGATCCCGTAGCCCCGCGATAAGCAGGGCCACGGCATTGTCCACCGCCTGAATCGCCCGTTTCGTTGCCTCAGACTCCGGTCCGGACCGGTGCGCAGCCCCGTCCACATCGCTGAAGTAGAGCGTGATGAACGACGGACGCTCCCCGGCCGGGAGATCGAGCCAGCCCAGAACCTGCTTCACAAGCTCCGCATTCGGGATGGAGCCGTCGTAGGCCTGCCAGAAGCTGGGCCGCACACCCTCGATTTCTGCCTCCGAGCCGGGCCAGAACAGCGGAGCGGCACGCAGCCCCTGCTGCTCGGCCGTGACCCAGATCGGCTCCCCACCCCACCAACGCCCATCGGCAACAGCTTCCCGGTTCCCCAGGCTGAACCGGGCATTCATCACCGGATCGTACATGTTGTTCGCCACGATGCCGTGATGCTCCGCGTACAGCCCGGTAACGATCGTGTAGTGGTTGGGGAACGTCTTCGTCGGAAAGATCGGTACGAGTTTCTCGGCTCGAACGCCACGCGCGGCGAGCCGGTCCAACGCCGGCGTTGGTGCCTTGTCGAGAAGGTCCCAGCCAAATCCGTCCAGACTGACAAGGATCATCGGGGCCGGTGCGGACCGCCGTACGCCGCATTCCCCAGCCGCTGCCACGACCACTGCGGCAATGACAGCCACACCGAACACGCCGCCCAAGTTCCTGATACGACGCCAGATCCGTATCATCCACTCCTCACACGTCGTTGCCCGACCCGAAACGGCCACCGCCGACACTCGCCGGGGCTCCACGCCCAACATTCTGTGGGGTTCGGGCGTATAGACCGGTGAAGAAGATAATCGGAATCGCACCCAACGGAGATTGACCATGCGTATCACGATCGCTGCCCTCGCCCTCGGAGTGTTCCTGGCGAGCCCCGTCCTGGCCCAGGGTCCGCGCGGCCAGGCACCTCCCGATCACTGGCTCACCGCAGACTCGCTCAGCGAGGCCGTGGGTCTCACGGCGGACCAGGGTCCCGCCGTGATGGAGCACTATGAGAAACTGAACGGCTTGATGAAGCAGGCTGCGGAGCAGCGCGCCAAGATGCGCGAGCAAATGGGAGCTGGCCCGCCGAGCCCAGAAGCGCGCGAGGAGTTCATGGCGATGCGGGAGAAGTTCCAGGCTATGCAGACCCAGATCGACGAGCATCACCAGGCTATTCGCGCCCTCCTCAGCGAAGAGCAGCGCGGGCGCTTCGACGGTCTGCCCAAACCGCAGTTGATGACGGGACGAAGACGACGCCCGGGAATGTAACGACGCGCTAGGCCATCGAGACCGGACCAGCGGAGCGTCGCAGCACCACACCGCGGGACGCGAGGTCCTCAATCGTACGCTCATAACAATCGGCTCGCCGCCCGATCTCCTCGGGCGGCGACATGCCGGGCTGGTCGTACCGGCCGGTCGCGATGAGGCGCGCGATGGCCGTGCAGGTGTAGCCCGTCGTGCGCGCCATCGAGCTGGTCTGGGTGCGGGCGTCGTAGCGGTCCAGGAGATCGAAACGGTGACGGGTGCGGACGCCACCGGCTTCCACATCTACGTCCACACGCAGGACGGTCAGATCTGGCTCTTCAGGAGCAAACTCCCACAGAGGCAACAGGAGCCGCGCCGTGAGCGCGCGCGGCGAGACCATCACACCATTCACCTCGACCGGCGTCGCGTCGAGCAGTCCCGTCTCTCGCAGGAGTCGCATCTGCGCGGCATGCCCCGGGTACCGCAGGGTCATTTCCCGCATCTCCGTGACGCCATCGAGCCGCAGTGCCGTGCGAAGTCCATCCGTGAGGAACGCCTCGAGCGTGCCTACCTCAGGCACCGTGATCTCCTGGAGATCGGACAACGCAGGCGCGGTTTGCAGCACCCCACCTGCGCGGTGCCGAGCCGGACGGGTGTACAGCTCGAGGACGTCCATCGGTGAGAACGGGGCCTTGTACTGAAACAAGCCGCTCCGATCCGCGGGAAGCCCACCCACGTAGCACACGAAGCGCTCGACGTGACCGGCGGCCGCCAGCATGTGGCCCAGAATGAGATTACTGAGACCGGGTGAGACCCCGGCATCAACCACGGCAACCACGCCGCGGCGACGGGCCAGCGCGTCCAGCTGGATGGGATCCTCTTCGAAGAACGAGATATCCACGATGTTCGTACCGGCATCAATGACAGTCTCGAGCGCGCGATACCCCAGGTGAGCCGGCAGCGCTCCGATCACGAGATCGGAGTCGCGGGCCACTGCCGCCACCGCATCGGGCTCGCGGAGATCGACGCGCTTAGCAAGGACCGCGCCGAGCCCCGAGACATGCTGCAGCGCCGCGACCGATTGATCCGCCGCAGTCACCTCAAACGTGCCGTCGCTCATCAGATCGGCGACGATGGCCGACCCGACCCGACCGACACCCAGCACCGCTACCTTTAGACGGCCACCCCCGGCTCTCAGGTCGGCGTCACACTCAGAAACGTGCTCCACTGTGCCCATGTATCTTTCTCGCTGCCTGTGAGGCACCCTGGGCCCTCATCAAGTGTACATGAGTGCCACGCGGAGTCACATCGAACCGAACCCACTGATCGAGGCAACCGTCTATGCACCGAACCACCACGGCCTCAGCACTAGTAGTCGTGCTCGCCGCGCTGTTCGTTCCGAACGCCGCGGTAGCACAATTGGCTGCGGCGGAGCGAGGAAGCGCCGTACATTCGGACCAACGCCCGATTCCGTACCCCGTCGAGGTGTCGGCCGGCTTTGAGCGCGCGCTCGAGCGCGGCACTCGGACGCGCACGGGCGAGCCCGGCCCCAACTACTGGCAGCAATGGACGGACTATAGGATCTCCGCGCGCCTCGATGCGGCGGCCAAGCGGATCGACGGCACCGTGCAGCTCGTCTACCACAACCGATCGCCACGCCCGTTGCCGTTTGTGGTACTCCAACTCCTCCAGAACGTGCATGCTGAAGGCGCGGTGCGAAATCGGCCTGCCGAAGTGACAGGCGGGATGGAGGTCAAACGGTTGGTCGCTCAGGGTGAGGAACTCGAAGAGCTTGGCAGCGGGAGGATGACCGGTGGGGGGTATCGTGTGTTCGGCACGTCCTTACAGCTCAGGCTACCACGTGCCCTTCAGTCGGGAGATTCGGCGGTGCTGGAGGTCGACTTCGGCTTCGATATCCCGCAACGCGGCGGTGGGAGCCGCATGGGCTGGAGCCGCGACAATTTCTTCTACCTGGCGTACTGGTATCCCCAGATGGCGGTGCTGGACGACGTGGTCGGGTGGCAGAGTGACCCGTTTCTCGGTGGCGCCGAGTTCTACATGGGCTACGGCTCGTACGATGTGACGCTCGAGGTGCCCGAAGGTTGGGTCGCCATGGGGACCGGCCGTCTGGCAAACACCGACCAAGTGTTACCTGATGAGATCGCAGCCCGGCTGCGTCGCGCCGAATCGAGCGACACCGTCGTCCACATCCTGACCACCGCGGACTTCGGACCCGGAACCGCTACCCGTCGCACTGACAACGGATACCTGTCGTGGCATTTCGTTGCGGATTCCGTGCGGGATGTCGCGTACAGCATCTCCCGCGAGTCGATGTGGGACGCGGCTCGTACACCGGTCGGTGATCGCAACGGCGACGGCCAAACCGAGTACGCTCGAGTCGACGCGATCTACCGCGAGACGGCGCCACGGTGGACACAGGCATGGCGGTACGCGCAGCACGCTATCGACTTTCTCTCTCGCTGGACCGGGTTTCCGTACCCGTGGCCTCACATGACCGCCGTGGAGGGTGAGGACGTCATGGGCGGCGGGATGGAGTACCCCATGATGACCCTCATCGGGTCGTTCACACAGGCCGGCGACACGGCGCTCTACGGCGTGACGGCGCACGAGCTGGCGCACATGTGGGTTCCGATGATCGTGGGGAACGACGAGCGACGCCGTGCGTGGATGGACGAGGGCACGACGTCGTTCAATACCAGTGCGGCAGAGAACGAGTTCTTCCCGGGCCGCCGCTGGGAATTGGACAATTACCGAGGATACCTGCAGATCTCTCGCACGGACCTCGAGGGCGAGATGATGCGGTGGTCCGACTTCCATACGAACGGCGCGGCGTACGGAACCGCCTCGTACACCAAGCCGGCAACGTTGCTCTGGACGCTCCACGGTCTCCTTGGCGAAGAGACGTTCCAGGAGGCGTATCAGACGTACATCCGCAACTGGGCCTACAAGCATCCCAAGCCCTGGGATTTCTTCAACACGTTTAACAGCGTGAGCGGTCAGAACCTCGACTGGTTCTGGCGGTCCTGGTACTACGAGACGTGGACGCTCGACCAGGCCGTCAAGGACGTCACACTCGATGCGCGAGGCACCAAGATCGTCGTCGAGGATCGTGGGCTCGCTCCGATGCCGGTCCGGCTCACGCTGACGCTCGCGGATGGCAGTAGCACGAGCGTAGAGATCCCGGTGACCACCTGGCTGGAAGGCGTACGCACAGCGGAGGTCGTAGTCAGCACCGCGTCACCGGTCACGAAGGTCGAGATCGATGCGGAGCAAGTGTTCCCAGACGTCGATCCCGCCAACAACGTGTGGGAGCGCCGGTAGCGTAAGAGCGGTGCTGTGGCATCCATGATCCGCCTCCCGCAACCGTCAAACGGGAGGCGGACGACGGTTTCGAACGAGGGGTCAGTCGAACACCCTCTGCAGGTGCGTCTCACGAAAGCCGTCCGGGTACTTGAGCCCGAACCCCAGCAGGCGATCGAACCCGATGTGGGCCGCCCAGATGAGTGCGATCCCCATCAGGGGCGCACGCCCCGCGACGAATCCGGCGGCAAACAAACCGGCAGGCCAAACATAGGCATGCGCGAGGTTGTAGACGACTGTGGCGACTCGCCGGTCGACCAGGTACACCAGCAGTGCGAGATCCGGGACTAGGAACAACCCTGCGAAGAGCCACCAGCTGACTCCCAGCTCGCGATACAGAAACAGCGCCAGGGCAAGAACAGCGAGGGCCTCTAGTCGGAGCACGAGTCCGGGTCGGGTCGGATCTTTCATGTGATTCTCAGGCGGTTAGGGGTGCGATCGCGGAGCATGATCCAGCAATGAACGGCAGAAACCTAACGTAGGACCGCGCTGCCCTGGCGGTGCCGGCTACCCGATGACGACGCCAGCGTAGGCCACCACGCCCGAGTCGTCGCCCGTCACCATTCCGCTGTGCCGGTAGTCCACGACCTCTGCACGCGCAGCACCGAGTTGGCGGGCGGCTTCTAGCACGACCGCTGCTGGTCCGCGGCCGCACATAGTCACGTCCTCGCGGTGGCACACATCGAGGAGCTCATGTCCGTCCACTCGTTCTACTTCGGCAAGCGCGAGTCGATCCTTCCGCGCGGCTCGATCCGCCGACTCGTAGTGGGTCATATCGGACGAGGCGACAAGCAGGACGCCCTGTCTCCACTGCGCCACGACCTGCGCAAGCGCTGTCGCCAACTCCTTGGCTGGCTCCCAGCGATCCCACGCGAGCACGACGGGAGCGATCGCTGCCCCGGGAGCGAGGAGCTGCAGAAACGGAAGCTCTACCTCGATCGCGTGTTCTCTGCGGTGCGCGGCTGGATCGTGACGCACGAGCGGGCACGATTGCTCGACCGCCTCAAGAAACTCCTCGGCGATCGCGACCCGGCCCAGGGGTGTCTCGAAGGCTCCGGCGTCCCACGCACTCGCTCCGCCGGGGTTGTCGAGCAAGCCAGTGTGGTTCGGAGCGAGAATGACAACAATCTCCGGAATGCGGAGCCGCTTCCACACGTGCGCCGCGCATTGCCCCGAATAGACCAGCCCAGCGTGCGGTACGATCGCTGCGACATGGGCCTCAGACCGATTGGGCACCTGGTCCAGCATGGACCGAACCATGGTGTGGAGCTCGGCGGCCTGGCCCGGATAGAACATGCCGGCGACCGCAGCACGGCGAATGTTCGACATGTGGCTCCCTCGTCCTCAGCGGTCGGTTACGGATTCCCGCTCGTTGCGGGCTCTCGACTCGAATCGGGCCAGCCGCCGTGTGGCTCGGCGGCCGGATGTGCGTCAGCCCCGAATATCGAAGACGTAGCTGTTCAGGTACTCGATCGTGTCCGCTTGCTCCTTGACCTGAAGCGCGAGGATGTCCCCACTCGTGACGATGCCGCAGAGTCCCCCGTCGTCCACCACGGGAATGTGTCGCACACGTTTCTCCGTGATGATCGCTGTGCACTCCTCGACTTTGGCCTCGGGCCGACATGTGATGACCGGCGACGTCATGACATCGCGGATGAGCGTGGTACCCGGATCGCGGCGCTCGGCCACGACTCGTCGCAGGATGTCACGTTCGGTGAAGATGCCGACAACGTCCTCGTCTTCGACGACGACGACTCCGCCGATGCCGCTTTGGTTCATCAGCCGCGCGGCCGTCAGCACGGCATCGTCCGCCGCGATCGTCACGACGTCGGGCCCCTTTCGGCCGAGGATATCCATGATCGTAGCCATCAGGAGGACCTCCGGGAGGTGGGTAGCTATCTCGATTGTAAGACAGTGGGCGGCAAACGCGCCAGGGGCGGTTTCGCACCGCCCCCCGTAGGCCCAGATTGGGGCATTTGGCCCTATCGCCGGGTGACCCACCACGCGCTCGTGATGCCGCCAAGCTGTCTCTGCTGCCCTAACTGACACGCTTTCTTCGAGATACGTGATGATGGCACCGGGTCACGAAGTTGCAGCCTGTGGTGCAGATGGCCCAGCGACCCATCGTCGCGCAGTGGCCACCCTGGTATCCAACCCGATTGGAAGGAGAGCGTGACCATGAGCCCACGAGGATCGAGCGTAGCGGTCCTGGTTTTGGCCGCCGGGCTAGGGGCGTGCGCCACCTGGGATAATCCAACGGCGCTGTCCGACCTCAATCCGGACGTGGAGTTTGAGATCTCGGTGGCGCGAGTCGAGACCTTCGAAGACGTGGAGATCGCCGTTCACATCTCGGATAACGGCGCCCCCATAGAGATGCACCGCAGCCAACTCCAGATCCAGCATGCAAGCGGCAGTGATCCCGAGGTCGTCGACATGGAGCCCGACGAGCACGGCTACGCCGCCCACGTGCGGTTCTTTGAAGAAGGCGAGTACCACCTTCACTTCCTCGGCATACCCAAAGGACACGCCATCATGGCGGAAATCGGTCAACACGACATCGAGGTTCATAACCAGCACCGCCTGGTCGGGCCGTACTGGGTCGAGCTCGAGATTGCGTCTGCCCCCATCCTGGAGAACACAACCGCCCATGTGAGCGTGCTCGTGTACGACGTCGGGACCGACGGCCTGCCTGCGGATCTGGTCACCGGGTTGGACGTCGAGATGGCCATCCATGCACCTGACGACAGCGAAACGGCGCTATCGGTTCAGGAAGAGAACATCGGAGAGTACGATGGCGAGTTTGCCTTCGGCGCAGCCGGCGTCTATGAGCTGCACGTCGAGATCCTGGTTGGCGCCGACCACGAGGAAGGCGAATTCCATATCCCGGTGATGACGGAGTCCGGCGACACCGGCGACGACCACGGAGGACCGGGACATGGTCACTAGTTCATCTAAGGGAAGGCTGCTGCTGGGGGCGACTGCGGTGGCACTGCTGTTCACCGCTCGATCCGCCCACGCCCAACAGGCTCTCGGCGCTCGCGTCGTTCCCACGCACAACGTCGTGCTTTCTGGCTACGGGACGGTGGGATACGCGTTTCGCCCGGAAGGTGAGAACCAAAACGAGTTCACCGCCAGCGTGAGTCCCGTATTCCTCTATCAGTTCCAGGACAAGGTGCTCTTCGAGGCGGAATTCGAGTTCGAGTTGACTGGAGGCGTGACCGAAACAGGGCTTGAGTATGCGCAGATCGACGTACTGCTCAGCGACAACGTGACACTTGTGGGGGGGAAGTTCCTGCTTCCTTTTGGGGTCTTCGGGGAGCGCCTGCATCCCACCTGGATCAACAAGTTCCCAACGGCACCACCCCTCTACGGCCACCACGTCTCCGAATTCGGAGCGGAGCCGATCATTCCCGTGCTGTCGGACGTTGGTGTGATGCTGCGTGGTGCCGTGACGCCAGGTCCGTGGCACCTCGGCGTGACAGGCTACGCCACCAACGGACCGGCTGGCGAGGTCAGTGCTCCGGGAGACGTTGCCGAATTGGAGATTCCGGCATCGTCGAGTGACAACAACACGGACAAGCTGTTCGGGGGACGGATCGACATAGCACTTCCCCCCTGGGCGGAAGTGAACATCTCATACCTCAACGGGGATTATGACGAGCAAAACGTGCTCGACTTCACTGGCTGGAACGTGGCGGCGGAGTTGCGCCGCGCCAGCGTCGAGTTGCGCGGCGAGTACATCCAGACTCGGCAGGAAGTCGAAACGCTCACGGGATTCGAGGTACTGAAGCGTCATGGCTACTACGCCCAGCTCGCGTATCGGTGGAGAGCCTGGGAGCCCATTGTGCGGTGGACGCAGGTCTTCGACACGGAGCTCGATGGCGTGGTCCAGGATGAGGGCGCGTGGCAGGCCGCCGTTGCCCTCGACTATTGGTTCAGTCCTTCGATCGCAGTAATGGGCGCTTACGAGCTCAACCGCGAGCAGGGAACCGAAATTGACAACGATCGCGCTGTGATCCACATCGCGTTTGGATTCTAGGAGGGGAGACGATGGCAAACTCAAGCAAGGCATGGCTGTGGGCTGTCGCACTCGCCTTCGCGACGGCAGCCACAGTGCCGGCTTCTGCCCAGACGCAAGTCCAAGATGGGACCGTCGCAGCCGGTGCGCGCGCCTACGGAGATCTCTGCGGTCGTTGTCACAATCCGCGATCACCGCTGGAGCGCACCGATCGTGATTGGGTCACGATTCTGAACCACATGCGGACTCGGGGTAATATGACCGGTGGCCAAGTCCGAAGTGTGCTTGCCTTTCTGCAGGCGACGAACACCGATCCGGGTCAAGCAGTACCGCTACCGACCGGAGAACGGAAGGCGCGGGTACCATCGACCGTTCCTGAGGGCGCCGCCTCGACCAATCCGGAGGTGATAGCCCGCGGCAAGGACTTAGTCGATCAGAAGGCATGCCTCGGATGTCACGTGGTTGGATCCGCCGGTGGACAGGTGGGCCCCTCACTGAACGGCGTGGTTGGACGCAGGGGACCGACCTATTTGCGTCGCAAGATGGCCGATCCAACGTTCGATAGCTCAACGTCGATGATGCCCAACTTTGGACTGACCTCCGAGGAAGTCGAGGCCATCCTCGCGTACATCAACACATTCAACGGCGGCTCAAAGTGAGGTAGCGGGAGTGCGGGTGGTGGGCCTCGTCCTGGTCGAGACACTTGGCAGGTGGTTCCTCCCCAGCCAGTGACGGGCCCCCGCCCATTTCCGCCGCTGAAACAGCACCGTCCGTGACGTGGATCCCGTGAACCACCCCGACGGCGCAGCCTGTGTGCGGGGTGCATCATGTCACCGTTGGGTGCTCAACGTCTCAACATCATTCGGAGGCCGATATGCGGATAGCGGACCGACGTCATCACCGATTGTCAGCTGCTCCGCTCCTCTTCGGATCCTGGCCGCGTTTGTGACGGCGTGCGCTGGCGGCGACGGGGACCGGCACGAGCCGATTGCGATGGCGGACCCCGATCATCTACCTGTGGAGATTCAATCGGCGGCACTTGCGGTCCGCGACGCGTATCTCTTCGCCGTGGCGAACCCGGAGATCCTCCAGGAGATCCCTTGCTACTGCGGGTGCGGGACGATGGGACACACCTCAAACTTGAGCTGCTTCGCCTCCCCCACCGAAGAGGGGGCGCTCGAATTCGACAGCCACGCGCTGGGTTGTTCCATCTGCGTCGACATAGCACAGGACGTCATGCGGCTCATGCGGCAGCAAGCGCAACTGAGCGAAATCCAGTCGTTCGTCCACAGCAGATACTCGCGGTACGGCCCACCGACCGGGGCGGTCGCGCCCCCCTGAGCCTGTGGCATGACCCCGGTGCGTGACGATCGGGCAGCAGCGCTGCCGACGTGGCTCCGCCGTGCGGCTTCTACGCATCGGACACACGTTCTTGGGGCCCTCGCTGCGCTCGTCATCATCGCTGCACCGGTCCCCCCACAGCTCCGGAAGCCCGTCGAGCGGCAGGTCAGCGTCGAGGCGGCGAGTTTTGCCTTCACACCGGCGGTCATCAGAGTCAATCGCGGTGACCGTGTAACCCTCGATTTGATCGCCACCGACATGGTGCACGGCCTGTACCTCGACGGGTACGGCATCGATGTGACAGCCGAGCCAGGCAAGACCGAAACGCTCACGTTCGTCGCGGACCGAGCCGGCACCTTTCGGTTTCGGTGCTCGGTCACTTGTGGAGCGCTCCACCCCTTCATGATCGGCAGGCTGCATGTCGGCTCAAACACGCTGCTCTGGCGTGCGTCCGCACTGGCGCTGCTGGCGATCGCCGTCGGTTTCGCAGAGAGCCGACGGTGAGCTGGCAACTCACGCGTTCACGGTTCGTCACGCGGCTGCTTCGGAGTCGTTGGCCGCAACTATTGGCTCGCGCTGCGGCGTTGGGCGGGTTCGTGTTCGTGATTCTCTCGGGCCTACTCGGGACCCCCGTCGGCAACAGAAATTTCAGCATCATCTTCGTGTGGATCGCCTGGTGGGCACTCTTGATGCTCGTGGCCGTCCCGCTGCTTGGCCGGGGCTGGTGCAGCATCTGCCCCATTCCCATGCCCGGCGAATGGCTCCAGACCCGTGCCGTGCTGGGGCCGGGCCCCGGATGGCAGGAGCGTCCCCAACGACGCTGGCCACGGGCGCTCAGGAACATCTGGCTGCAGAACGGTGCGTTCCTGCTGATGGCGCTCTTCAGCGCTGTGATCCTCACCCAACCTCGTGTGACAGCACTTGTGCTGGCAGCGATTCTGTTGCTGGCGATCGGCACGAGTCTGGTCTTCGAGCGGCGCGCCTTTTGTCGCCACGTGTGTCCCGTCGGCGGCTTCATCGGGTTGTACTCTGAGATCTCGCCGGTCGAGCTGCGGGTCCGAAGCACGGAGATCTGCACCACGCACACCGAGAAGTCCTGCTATCGGGGAAGCGCCGAGGGCTATGGGTGTCCTTGGAACATCTTCCCGGCCAGCATGACTACGAACACCTATTGCGGCTTGTGCATGGAATGTCTTCGCACTTGCCCGCTCGATAACGTCGTCATCAGCGTCCGACCACCGGGCGTGGACCTGTTCGATCACCGCAGGCGCACGCTCGATGAGACCTTCAAAGCGCTCATCATGTTGGGTAGTGCCCTGCTCTACTCAGCCGTTTTTCTGGGCCCCTGGGGCTGGCTCAAGAGCGCTGCCTATTCCATCGGCTCGGCCGCCTGGTGGGGGTACGCGCTCGCATTCGTGCTCGCGGTCCTCGGGCTGATTCCCAGCCTCTTCGTCGCTGCGGTCTGGACCGGCAACGTCCTATCGGGCTCGAGGCACGCCATCCGGCACACAGTGAACCACTTTGCGCCGGGCCTCACACCCCTGGGCCTCGCTGCCTGGATCGCGTTCAGCCTCTCCTTCGCATTCGCGAACATTTCCTACCTGTGGCCGGTCCTATCCGACCCGATGGGCTGGGGCTGGGACCTGTTCGGGACCGTTGACGTTCGCTGGACGCCGTATTTCATGCCCTGGGCGCCCGTCGTCCAGGCGGGGGTGCTGGTGGTGGGCCTCGGGTGGGCGACTGCCGCAACCCGGCGCCTCGCCGCCGAAGATCGTGCCTATCGCTCAGGCATACGGACCGCACCCATAGCAGCTTTCCACCTTGTCGTCACGGGGCTCTTGTTGTGGCTGCTCGTCGGGTAGTCGCCGAGTGGACGGCGCGCGGCACCGTGGTTGTACTGGGCCTGGGGGTTCCATTGACCTTCGTGGCCACCCGTTGGTTTCGCAGCAGCAGTCGAACCGAGATCCACGCGTCCATGCCGGAGGTAGGGGGATGGGAGCCCGCCGACGTGGCCGTCCGTGTTGGCGAGCCTCTGCAACTCCGTCTCACCTCACGCGACGTCGTGCACGGCTTTGCGGTTGGACGTCTCGATGAACCATCCCGAGACGTCAAGCCCGGCGAAGTTACCGACGTGACCCTCGTTTTTGAGGAGGCAGGCACCTACACGTTCTATTGTACGCGCTGGTGCGGGCCGGACCACTGGCGGATGCGGGGCACGATCACCGTAGTCGATTCCGGCTTCACTCCTCCTTCACCAACTCCGCCTCTGTATCTGCAGCTCGGCCTCGACCTCGACAATCGGCCCGACGCCACGGTCCGTTTGGCCCGCAAGCCATCCGCTGCACGAGGAGCAGCCCTCGGAGTCGGGATCGCCGACCGGTACTCGAACGGTGATTCCCTCAGACGAATGAGCCCGCTCGACATCTTGACGGTACTCGAGCAGGACCCAGCGGTCCGACACCTGTCGGAGATCGATCTGTGGGATCTCGTCGCAGTCATCTGGCAACGCGGCACCACGAGTGACGCGCTGGCAACGGGACGCGCGCTCTACTCGCGCAACTGCGCCGCCTGCCACGGCGAGTCGGGGGCTGGCGACGGCGTCATGGCTCGCCACTTGGCATCCGGCACCGTCTCGACACGCTACGACCGAGCCGAACTCGAGTTTGGGAGCCATCTCGAGCAGCCGGCCGACTTCACGGACCCTCGGCGCATGCTGGGGGCTCGCCCCGCCCTCCTGCAGGGCAAGATCCTGCGAGGTGGCATGGGAACAGGAATGCCATATTGGGGATCGATCTTCACCGACCAAGAGACATGGGCCTTGGTGGATTTCCTATGGACCTTTCAGTTCGACTTCGACATCGAGGGTATACCGCGGTGACGGATACGGGTTGGTCATTCCGGTTCCGCACGCGGTGGCGGTGGTGGGTGGCTGCCGCACTCGCGTCAATGTCTGCGACGGTGCTCGCCTGCGCCGAAGGCACGAAGACCCACACTTCGAGCACTGAGCGCGGCACTCCGCAACTCGAGGTGGACCGAGATTTGATTGACCTAGGGGACGTCCCGGTGGCGCAGTGGGTCACGGCGTCGTTCACCCTGAGGAATGCCGGAGACGGTGCACTTCGCTTTCTCGACGCTCCTTGGGTGAAAGCGGTCGCGGGGTGCTGACCGCCCATCCCGACCATCGGGTCGATGGTCTTGGAACCTGGCCAGCAAACCACGCTCTCCATGCGCTTTATGATGACGACCGCCATGGACGGTCCGCACGACTTTCGCGTCCAGCTGGCCACGAACGATCCTGCTTGGGGGAACCGCACGCTGAGAGTCTTGTCGAATTGGGTGGTGCAATAAGCCCGGCACGGCCCGCACCAGGCGCAGTGCCACACAACATTGCGGGTGCGCCCCGGGGCGGCGCACCCGCAAGTGTATGAGCTGCCATTGACCGAAGCTGCCGTCACCGACGTGCGTAAACAGTCATACCTCCCATTCCATCGAATAGGACGACGTTATAGCGATCGCGCACGGTGCCTTGCTCCATTCCAGGTGAGCCGACTGGCATCCCCGGCACCGCAATGCCCTTGGCGTCCGGCCGCTCCTCGAGCAGTTTCCTGATCACGTCAATCGGCACGTGCCCCTCCACGACGTACCCGTCCACGATCGCCGTGTGACAGGTCTCGAGCATCGGGCTCACGTCGTACTTCCGCTTGATCGGCGTCAGATTGTCCCTGAACACCGTCTTCACCGAGAATCCGTTCGCGCGGACATATTCGGCCCACTTGGTGCAGCAGCCGCAAGTGGGAGTGGTATAGACCGTCACGTCTGCGGCCAAGGCATCGCGCGCTTTGAGCCACGAGCCTGCCGCGATCGCGAGAACGATGGCTGCGGCACCGATCACGGGTTTCATCCACGGCTTGATTCGCATCGAACCTCCCAGCTTCGGACTAGACTCGCGCCCGCCGGAGGCGAAGCGCGTTGCCAACCACGGACACCGAACTAAAACTCATGGCGGCCGCCGCGATGATGGGACTCAACAAGATTCCAAAGAACGGGTAGAGAATCCCCGCCGCGATAGGCACACCCAAGCTGTTGTACACGAACGCGAAGAACAGATTCTGCCGAATATTCCGCATCGTCGCTCGGCTCAAGCGACGCGCCCGCACGATGCCCCGCAGATCCCCCCGGACCAGCGTGATACCGGCACTCTCCATCGCGACGTCTGTGCCCGTCCCCATGGCAATCCCAACTTCTGCTTGTGCGAGGGCCGGCGCATCGTTGATCCCGTCGCCGGCCATCGCCACCACGCGCCCCTGCTGTTGCAAACCCTTGATGACATCGGCTTTCTGGTCAGGCAAAACCTCAGCAATCACTTCGTCGATCCCGAGCTTGCGCGCCACGGCTTGGGCCGTGGTACGACTGTCACCGGTAAGCATCGTGATGCGAACTCCTGCCGCCCGTAGATGCTCGATCGCCTGTGGTGTCGTTTCCTTCACCGGGTCCGCGACTCCCACCAGGCCGACGAGTCCCCCATCCACGGCCACGAACATCACCGTCTGCCCGTCCGCTCGTTGGCGCTCGGCCTCGGCCGTCATGGTCTCAACGGCAACACCAACTTCTTGCATGAGCTTGCTGTTGCCGAGCGCGACAGCTCGGCCGGTCACCGTCCCCACCACTCCTTTTCCCGTCACTGAGTCGAACGACTCGGCCTTCGCCGTTGGCACGTTGCGGTCCTCCGCTCCCTCGACAATGGCAGCCGCGAGGGGATGCTCACTACCACGCTCGAGGCTCGCAGCGAAGGCGAGGACCTCCACGTCGCTCCACCCAGGAGCAGGTACGATCTCGACGAGCTTTGGTTTTCCCAAGGTGATCGTGCCTGTCTTGTCGACCACCAGCGTGTCCACCTTGCGCAGGATCTCGATGGCCTCGGCATTCTTGAACAGCACCCCCATAGTGGCGCCCTTGCCGCTCGCAACCATGATCGACATTGGAGTCGCCAGCCCCAACGCGCAGGGGCAGGCAATGATCAGCACTGCCACTGCATTGATCAGTGCATACGCCATCGCGGGCTCCGGACCAAACACTGCCCAGATCACGAAGGTAGCAACTGCGATGACGACGACCGCGGGGACGAAATACGAGGCGACGACATCGGCGAGCTTCTGGATGGGCGCGCGGCTCCGCTGGGCCTCCGCGACCATGCGGACAATCTGCGACAAGAGCGTCTCCGCTCCGACCCTCTCGGCACGCATCACTAGCGAGCCTGTCCCGTTGACGGTGGCACCGATAAGCCGATCGCCGGCCGTCTTCTCCACCGGAATCGGCTCACCCGTGATCATCGCCTCGTCAACGGAACTCACCCCCTCGAGCACGACCCCATCCACCGGGACCTTCTCACCCGGACGAACGCGCAAGTGGTCGCCTGGCTGCACCGCGTCGAGCGGGACATCCTCTTCCGTTCCGTTTTGCGCGATGCGCCTGGCCGTCTTCGGCGTCAAGCCGAGGAGACCCTTGATCGCCGCGCTGGTGCGACTGCGCGCCTTGAGCTCGAGCACCTGACCGAGCAGCACGAGTGTCACGATCACCGCAGCGGCCTCGAAGTAGACCCCGACCTGGCCCTCTTCATTCCTGAACGACCCTGGGAAGATCTCGGGGAAGAACTTCGCCACGAGACTGTACACATAGGCGACGCCGACTCCGAGTCCGATCAAGGTGAACATGTTCAGGTTCCGGGTGACCACCGATCGCCATCCGCGTACGAAGAACGGCCATCCACCCCAGAGCACGATCGGCGACGCGAGCAGCAACTCCAACCACGACAGCCCCTGCGGCGATGCAACACGGAGCAGTGGATTTCCTCCAGGGAGGTAGTGGCCCATCGCGATGGCGAGCACCGGAAGCGTGAGCGCCGCACTCACCCAAAACCGCCGGCGCATGTCCACGAGCTCCGGATTCTCTTCGTCCTCCGCCGTGACAGTCCTGGGCTCGAGCGCCATCCCGCAGATCGGGCAGGACCCTGCCTCCTCTCGGACAATCTCGGGATGCAGCGGGCAGACGAATTCCGTGCGAGTGAGACCGGCCGTGCTCATCTCGCGCTCCAGCGCCATGCCGCATTTCGGGCAGCTCCCCGGAGCGTCCTCTCGCACCTCAGGATCCATCGGGCAGGTGTACACCGTGCCGGGAGTGGCCGGTGGTGTTGGCGCTCCGACCCGATCGCCGACGAACGACGCGGGGTCTGCCAGGAACCGCTCGAGGCAGTGCGCACTGCAAAACAGGTACGTAGTGCCCGCATGCTCATGGCAAAGCTCCGTATCGGGAGGAACTGTCATGCCGCATACCGGATCGGTCGTCACACTGGCGTCCTCAACCGGTGGCGAGTGATCACCGTGCTCGTGGTGCCGATGCAGGACGCTCATGTTGACCTCCCAAGAAATGCTCGAGGCACCGCTTCTCTACGGTGCACACCCGACCGCTTTCGCCGCGTACTTCGCAGCATGGATCGTGATTGGATCGCGTTCACTGGCCACTCCGTCGTCCGGACGTGTGGAGGTGGACCACAAGCCAGCGGCCATTCCGCCGCTCGAGCACTGCCGTGCCGCGACCCTCGACCTCGACGTGTCCCGTCGGAGTGTCAGCGGCCAGGTCATACCGAAACGGTGCCCAAGCAACCATCCCTCGAACCTGCGGCGCGACGTCGAAGAACCGGTAGTGGAGGTTCTCAAACGCCGCCAATTCGGGCGCGAGGTGGTGATCTCGATAGTCACGCCACCCGTTGTTCACCCCAGCACCCTCGATGATACGGACCCAAGGGTCCGGGGCGTACAGGGTGTCCAGGCCGGTCAGGTCTTTGGCTTGTGCCGAAGCCGCCACCGCTTCGACCACCCCACGAACAGTCTCCACGTCGTCGGTCTGAGCTCGAGCCACGGCAGTATTCGAACTCGCAGGTAAGAAGAGCGTCACGGCTGACAGGAATCTGAACGGCACTGGTCCTCCTTGGTCTTGTTAAGCGTCTACGGTGCGGTCGTGGCGCGTCGGTCGACGCAACGCGATCAGACCGAGCAGCAGCGCGCCCACAACACTCACGAGTGCGCCACCGGTCACCCAGGGGCTCTCTGCCCGCTCGAGCTGTGGCGGCTCGGCGCTGGGAGTTGGCGGGCCGTCCGCGGGCGCGCTGAGGATCGCATCGGACTCCCACACCGTCACCGTCACGTCAACGGTGGCGACCTCATCTCCATCATCCGCGACCGCGATCAGGCGATAGGTACCTGGCGCTACGTGTTGGGGAACGTCCAGGTCCGTCTGGAACCGACCCGCGGAGTCCGTGGTCACCTTGCCCACCGCGATCCGACCGCGAGTGCCAACGACGACGAGCTCGAGGTTCGCACTCGGTGAGAATTTCTCTCCATTCACGCGGACGGCGTTGCCGACCACGAGCTCCCGTGTCGAAAGCCTCAGTACGCCTCTGTCATGCGCCACTGCTGACGTCGCGCTGAGGAGGACGCCGACGACGATTCCGGCAACCGACAGTGCCATACGGGTCATATTCCCCCCATCCTTTCTTGTCTCGCCATACTCACATTCCCGCTCCGATGTGTGATTGGGCCGGGGCAAGCGCCGCGTAGACGATCGCTGCGATCATCAGGACGCCGAGCACCACGCCCAACGCACGCGTTGCCGTGGCGAGCGTTCCATCTTCCCGATCCGTCAACGGGACCACGGCCATGAATCCAAAGAGCACGGCGGGCGCGGCCAACATGCCGCGCATCCCAAACAGGTTTTCGGCCGCGTAGATCCACAAGAACGTCCAGTGGGGCTTGGTGACCTCGAAGCCCTCCACTCCCGGTGCGAGAAGTGAGCCAGGGGAGGCGATCGCAGCCAACGTCACCGCGGCCACCACCAACAGCGAGATTCCGCCCAAGAGACGCAGGTGCGTGCGGAACGCGACACGCACGTGACCGGTCGCACTCACACCGAGGTGGCGAATCAACCACAGATGCAACGCGAGCAATGTCACCAGCGCAAGCGGTAGCACCGACACATGCGCCCCGTACATCCGCGTGAGCAGTGGGCTCGACGGTGTGAAGTCGGCCTTGAGCGGCGCCCCGAGTGGTCCGGCGGCGTCAGCGCCAGCGACCGCATGTGCCAAAGCCTCGACGGCCTCTTGGTCAGCCCGCAGCACCGAACCCGTGAACGCGAGTCCGAACAGCAGCGCCAGCAGAAGAACGCCGCTCCACCAGAGCCCCTCGCGAGGCTGGCGAAACCCACGCCTCCAAAACACCGCTGCCAGGTGGGTGAACACTAACACGAGGGCAGCCGTAGCCCCCCACACGTGCACGTCGCGCAACAGCGCCACCAACGGTTCGCTCGTGATGACGTAGCGAATCGACTCGTGCGCACCCACGGGCGATGGGTTGTAAAACTGGGTGAGCACGATGCCTGTGAGCCCCAGCAGCACCAGTGCCGCGAGCGTCGACCCGCCCAGCATGAAGTCCAATCGGTTAGCCCGGGCAGGCACCGAGTAGTCCAGCGCATCCAACGCCGTGCGCTCGCCCAGCGAGCGCAAGACCCCCCCCGGAGCCTGGCCGCGTTTCGAGTTCATCCTCAGGGTTCCTCAGTCCTCAAGAATCGTAGCTTTCGAGAACGGCTATCGCTCCCTGTACTCGTGGTCATCGATCTCGCCGTCGACATCATGTTCTGTAAGCCGATCCACGAGCCCGACCGCCCAATGGGTCCATATCAGCCACGCGCACGCGCCAATGACCAGGACCCATAAACCGAACATCCACCACGTATGTCCAATAGACATCATCAGCCACTACCCACCTCTCGGAATGACCGAACCATCGGTCCGGCCGGTTCAGTTCTTCGCAACCCGCACGCCGTCATGACCGGCGGGTGCGCTTCCACACTGCATTGTAGATCGGAACGAACACCAATCCCGCGTACACCCCGTAAAGGAACGACTCCACTAGCCCGAGCAGAAATCCGAAGACTGTCAGCCAGCGGAACCCCGGCAACGCGACTTCCAAGCCTCGCGACATGTGCAGCGACTCGGGCGCGATCAGCCCATACAAGACGCACACGACGAAGGTGACGGCCCCGAAAATGCCGAGGGACCACGTAACCACCTTAATGTCCAGCATGGTGTGTTTCTCCTTCGGGAGGTTCCCGATCCTCGTGACTCTGCCCCTTGTGATGCCCACCACATCCGCCGTGGCTCCCGTGGCTGCCGTGGCCGCCGTGCATTTTCCCATGCATCCAGAAGAACAGCACCACCACCGTCAGCCAAAACCAGTTCTCACGTAACCAGTCGATCATCTCCATACCTCCTTGGCCTACGCCGCCTGCTCGGCTGACCAGAGCCCGAGGGACGGCACGAACGCGGGCACTCGGCGACGGTACGCCTCGTAGGCCTTGCCGAACTGCGCGAGCATCTCTGCCTCTTCACGCATCGCCAACCGGTAGTAGGTCCAGCCCAGCAGTGGCCACATGAGCAGGGTCAGAGCGGTCGGCCACTGGATGAGCATGCCAACAGTGATCAGGAACAGACCGCTGTACTGTGGGTGCCTCACGCGCGCGTATACCCCATCCGTCACCAACGCACCGTTTGCCCCATGGATCTGACGCCATGCCTTCCACATGATCCACAGCCCGAACGCCATGAGGATTGCCCCAATCTGGCAGACCACCAGCGTTGCCCAGACAGGCAGGCCAAACAGGGTCGCCAATAGATGCCCCTGTAGGTGCCCGAACGGGCTCCCGCCTCCAAGTTCCGAGCCCAGCGCACTGCTCAGCAAATAGATCGTCAGGGGGAATCCATACATCTCGGCGAACAGCGCCACGATGAATCCAGAGAAAACGCCTAGCGACCGCCACTCCACGTTGCGCCGCGGGCGGAGCAAGCCTATCACGAACGCACTGAAAATCGCGACGTTGAACGCCACCATCCCCCAGAGGCCGTAGTCGTAGGTTTGTCCCGTCAGCACCGGTCCTCCATCGAAGTGCACGAACACGGAAGGGTGGCAAGGGTGGTGCCTCGCGCGTGTGCGTCAGCCAACGTTCTGCGCATAAAGCATTTACGGATCAGCCAGGGGGCCGGCCACCTTGGACGTCGCGGGGCTCACGCCCGCGGTTTCGGGGCAATTGCCCCAGCGGCTTCGCAGCCGGGGACTTCCTCTCCCGAGGCCCGGCAGGCACCGCAGGCAGCGCCGTCTTGTTGTCCGGCGTCACCGTGGCACCCTGTGCGCCGGCCCAGCTTCAGCCGCAACGCCCCAGCCAGCCCGAACAGCACCGCCAGGATCGCCACTCCCAAGACGGCAGTCATACAGCGCTCAACAGTCCGCTGAATCCCATGAACGCCAGCGACAGAATCCCAGCGATGATGAACACAACGGCCGTGCCCTTCGCGAACTGCGGGACGTTCGCGAACTCGATCTGCTCTCGGACGGCGGCCATGAGGACCAAGGCGAGGGTGAGGCCCGCTCCGGCTCCCAAGGCGAAGAAGATGCCCTCGAGAAAGTCATAGCCGCGATTGGTCTGAAAGATCGCGAGGTACAGGATCGCGCAGTTCGTGGTGATGAGCGGGAGGAACACGCCCAATTCTCGAAACAGGCGCGGGCTCAGTTTCTTGATCACCATCTCCACGATCTGCACCACCGACGCGATCACGACGATGAAGGAGATGAGCCGGAGGAATGGAGCGTAGGGGAGAAGCAACGTGTTGAGCACCCAGGCGCACACCGCGGTCACGAGCAGCACGAACGTGTCCGCGGCCCCCATCCGCACTGCTGTAGAGACTCTCGCCGATACCCCCATGAAGGGACACAGGCCGAGGAAGTAGGAGAACGTGAAGTTGTTCACCACCATTGCGGAAACGAAGATCCACACCAACCCGTCCATTACGCCGCGCTCCCCGCTGCCATCCAGATCAGCCGTTCCTTCGCTTTCCTCCTGACAGCCTGTCGCTGCGCGACCCATCCCAAACCGAGCAGCAGGAACCCGATTGTGAAGAAGCCGCCAGGCGGCAGGATCATCATCACCCAAGGCTCATAGGACGGACCGAAGAGGCTCACCCCCAAGAGCGTGCCCTGACCGAGGACCTCTCGAATGCCGCCCATCAGGAGCAGCGCCAACAGGAAGCCGAGACCGGTTCCCAGCGCATCGAGCACTGCGCGCCCCACCGGCTGCCTCAAGGCGAAGGCTTCCTGGCGACTGAGGATCATACAGTTGACGACAATGAGGTAGACAAAGGCTCCGAGGGCATGGTGCACCTTGGGCACCACAGCCTCCATCAGCATCTCGGCGATGGTGACGAATGTGGCGATGATCAGCACGTAGCTCGAAATCCGTACCTCATGGGGGATGGCACGTCGCAGCGTCGAGACCAGGAAACTCGATCCGGTGAGCACGAACAGCGTGGCGACGCCCATGGCAAGGCTGTTCGCCACGGTGTTGGTGACGGCCAGAGCCGGACACAGTCCCAGTACCTGCCGGAATACCGGGTTCTCCCGCCACACGCCCCGCAGAAAGTCCGCGGTTGGGGAGGACGCTTTTGCCCGTGCGGTACGTGCACCTGCATGTCCGCAGTGCGAGGCCTGGACAATCTCACGCGGCGTCGGTCCACGGACGCTTCCACTCAAGAAGGGCTCCGGTATGATCTGTTGGTGGGGAGACCCGCACGGTGCGCACCATTCTGCCGCTCAAGCGCAAGCGGCCTACGCGCTGTGATATAGCCGCCCTTGAGTGCGGAACCTGGACCGGGCAAACGGGTGATATGAACTGGTCAGCGCGCGCGATCACCCAGCTTTGCCGACCACCGGCGAACCGGTGATCTTAGTCTGCGCACGCCGTGCGCGATCACAAGAACGGATGATGCCCTCAGCTATTGTTTTCTCCGAGACCGTGCGTCTGCCGAGACTGCCTATGATCCGACGCATCTTTCAGGGTGCGATCTTGACGGTTGCGACGATGGGTTGTACGACCCAGATCCGGCAGAGCCAACCGCCAGTCCCACTCAGCGACGACATGGGTATCCTCGTGATGGCCCACGGCGGTGAGCCTGAATGGAACAAGGCGGTCCAGGAGGCGGTCCGGCCCATCCGCCGACGTACAGCCGTCACCGTCGCATTCGGTATGGCCGAGCGAGATGCGTTGCAGGCGGCGGTTGACAGCCTGGAGCGATCCGGCATGTCGCGGGTTGCAGTCGTCCGCCTGTTTATCTCAGGATCCTCGTTCCGACACCGCACTGAGTATCTCCTGGGTCTCCGTGATGACCCTCCAACCGCCCAGGCGGGCGAACCGACGCTTCCACCGATCAGACATACGGCCGAGTTCGCAATCAGTGATGAAGGCTTGGTCGATGCCGAGTGGGTGGGCACAGTGCTCGCCGAAAGAGCTCAGCGGCTGTCAAACGATCCCGCTTCAGAATCTGTTCTCATCCTGGCTCACGGCATGTTCTCCGAACCGGCCAACGATCTGCTGTGGGTCAAGATTGACCGGCATTCCGAACAGCTTCGCCAGGCTGGGTTTCATGCTGTCCGAGTCGAAACGCTCCGGGAGGACTGGCCAGCCAAGCGCGAGCCGGCGGAGCAACGGATCCGCGCGTTTGCCCAAGACGAGACCAACGCCGGTCGCCGGGTCATTGTCATTCCTTTTCGATTGTTTGGCTTCGGGCACTACGACGAGGTGTTGAAGGATTTGTCGTACGTTGCGGATGGAACAGGCTTACTTCCGGACCAGCGCGTAACGGCGTGGATAGAAGAACAAGCTGCGTCGACCGCAGCTGCCGCCGGTTGGGCTTGGCAATAGCCTCACGGTGGCCTACGTTGTAGGCCCAAGGATCTAGCCCGCCGCCATTAACTCCCGCCCCTGATTATCCCGCGGCGCTGCCACCGGTGTCACCTGCCCGCGCGCCCAAATCGTTTTGATCAGGTTGCCGACCGCGACGACGACCGCCATCACGAGGCCCACCTGTTCGGCCGACCAGTCGAGTCCGAAGCCGACGGCGAGGGCGATGGCCGCTTCCAAAATGGTGATGGTCCCGTTGATCACCGCGACGGGTTCCAAGGTGAAGGCCCATGATGACGCAGTGGACTCACGCGCCACTTGGAGGGCGGCCGTATGGCCGCCCTCATTCTGGTATTCAGTATTGAGGCGCGTCATAGCACCGCCGTCACGATGTTGCTGGGCTTGCCCTCGCCAGCCTTGTTCACGGCCATCACGCGGTATTCGAAGTCGATGCCGCGCTGCTGGCTGTTCAGAGTCACCTCCGCGTCGACGGCAACGCCGGCGTCCATCCACGATCCTGCCGCCCGCTCGCGGCGCTGGATCCGGTATGCGGAGACCTTGCCACCGTCCACCGGATGCTTCCAGTCGAGCAGGATCCATCCCTCGCCCTCGCGGAGGATCTCCAGCGAACGCACCTGCCCCGGGGATTCCAGTGACGTTTTCGATTTCCGTCCACCCCAGCCGATGAGCCGGAGCTTGCCGTCGTCGAACTTGGTGCTGTTCTCGGCGTAGCGGATGTCGGCCTTCATGAGATCGCTGAGGTTCTGGAGCGCTTCGTCCTTAGCCGCCGTGCCTTGCGCGGCGGCGGCCGAGCCGGCGACCGCGCCTTCACGTGCAGTGACGTACGCGGCCAGCGCGGCCTGGAGCTCCGCCGCGGGAACCGGGGGAGCAGGAAAGTCCTCTGCGTACGTGGTGAGCCCGCCGATCATATCCTGCGCCGTCAGCTTGAACTCGCGGCTGTACGCCCGGACTTTCCGCGGGCCTGCGCGTGCCATCGACACCTCCCCCCGGTTAGGTGAAAGTGTCTACCAAAGTGAGGGAGGTTCCCCCCGCAGCTCCTAGCGCGAGTTAGGCGGCCTCTCGTCCACACCTATCGTGCCTAGTGCGTACGCACGGAAGCGTCCCGAGCGCCGAAGAATGTGAGCATGGGCTTGATGGCACAAGCAACTGTTAGCACCACGAACCACCAGACGCTGAGATTCATAATCTCAGGTACCAACTTGACAAGAATGAGCACAGAGAAGATCGCGGCACCTTGTGCGAGCTTGGTATCGACGATGCCAAGCCGCCTCGCGCGCTCGTCAAAGCTTTCGTAGAGTGACATCCTGCTACCCTCCACCGACTAAGTGTGTGGTGCCCCCAGGTGCACCCTTCGCGATCGACAGGTCCGCTTTGTATCTCTAGCTACGCGCGCTGCCACGCCGCGGCAAGAGGAGGCAGCGCGTAGGAGGAGGCTGGCGCGGGGCACAGTCATGGGTTCCTCAAATCGCTCGCGCCTGGCAGTCTGAGGCACCAGAGGACGCACGCATCGAGGATCACGCAAGGTGGCAGCGTCACCCTAAGAGCGTGAGCACTATCGCTGCAAGGGCGAGCGCGTATGCCAGCCATCGCAGTGCAGCACTCTTGGCGGAAGACCCGGAGGCCAAGAGACCAAAGAGCCCAGCGATCGCCGTCGTTCTCAGACCGTCCACGTAGGCGCCGTCGAGTACGTCGGTAACGGCAACAATGATCAACACCGCAGCACCGACCCCTATGATCTGACGGACTCTCTTGGCTGATTCAGCCATAGCTCGCTCCAGTTAGCCGGCCATCATGAAGGAATCAAGATCTTCTTGGCCTGTATGGTTTCCGTCTTGTCAGGCAAGTAGAGCGGCGCCGCAGACTTCGCGAAGAAAACGAGCCCCTTGTACGCCGTGAGATACTGAAAGCGACTCCGAAAGTCCCGCCCAGACTACGAGTGGGGCATCCTGCCTGGCGAGAATGCGGAGGAAGTCTTCCGGCTCCACCCGGACAATCGCGCCCGAGGCTTTGATGGCTTGGGCGATCGCCGCAGCTACAGCAGCTTCAGCTCCGGTCACATTACTACCTTGTTAGGTCTGGCTAACCATCAGCGCCTAACCTGGCAGCGCAGAGTCGCCCCTGCAAGCAGAGGCAGCGCGGAGCCGGGAGGCTGGCGCGGGGCACAGTCATCACTTCGTCAACGCAGCGCGCGGCAGCTTCAGGTGCGTGATGTTTCCAAGAAGTGCCCTCAAGGAGTAACGTCTCGTTGACTAGACGAAGGGCTGCCCCCGTCACTCCAAGAAGGCACTTCCATGTGGTACTCCGGCATTGATCAACACAAACGCGACTCGTTCATCACAACGTACGGGCCCGAAGGGGACGTCGTCAAACAGCAACGCGTGTCCAATAGCCCGCTCCTGCTGCAACGCTACTTCGCACAGTTCTCGGGGCCCCACCGCGCCGTCGTCGAATCCACGGGTAGCTGGTATTGGCTCGCCGATGTCCTCAAGGCCCAGC
>JBDHAB010000006.1:0-225346 GCA_039588295.1 Gemmatimonadota bacterium | reverse complement strand
CCACGCACGTTGAAGCCCACCGTGTAGTCGTTGAGCGCCACCGTGCCGGGCAGCATCTGCACCACGCGGATGACATCCGCTTCGATCGGCGCCGGAAGGCGTCTGATGGTGGAGCGATCGATCGTCACGATGCTGGGCTGTACCTGCTGGCGGAAGCGAAGGCGTGCCCCGGGTTCGACCTCGGCGGTGATTGCCGGGAGCCGAATCGGAGCAAGTTGGAGGAACACCGTGAGGACGTCTTGGTCGGGATCCAGCCACACCGAGTCAGGCGCCACGCCAATGCGGTCGAATGTGATCCAAACGCGAACCCGCGGCATTTGGGGGAGAACGAACGCCCCGGCGGTGTCGGCGACGACCATCAGCCCCTGAGAGGGCACCTGGACCACCGCCCCGCTGATAGCGCTGCTGTCCCGACGGGCGAGCACGGTCCCGGTAACGGTCCGCGTCTCCTGCGCGCGTGCCGTGCCGGCCGCCATCACCAGCAAGAGCGCCAAGAGTGGAAACAAGGGCCGAAACGGTGTCACCGGCCGCCACCCCAACACATCGCACGAGAACCCATGCACAAACGTACCTCGTTAGGTGAGGGACGTTCCCGGGCGACGGTATGGCCCAACGAGCGCGGCACGGACCACCAACAAGAGAAAGCCCCGCGGCTCACCCAGACGCCACGGGGCAAAAACAATCGCCTGCGCACTGCTAACTACTCGTCACGCACCGTGCACTCACCACCAACCCCGTCACGGCCCCTGCAGCAACGTCACGTTCCCGTTCACCGTCACCAATGTCAAATCGAACCCACCGCTGCCAAGCGTTCCCTGCATGCTCCCCGCGTTGATGCGCGTCAGGGAGAAATCGGACGAGGCGTTCCCGTTGGCTGCGGTGAGCGCGACGACGGCGTTCGTGTTTGCCGGGACTTCGACGCTCACGTTCCCGTTGACCGTGACGAATTCCAGGTCTCGATCCAGATTCCCCTCACCCATGGTCACGACGATATTGCCGTTCACGACGATTGCCTCGGCGAGTTCCGTCGTCGTGATGGTCACACCGCCGTTGACCACGAGGGCCGAGGCATCGCTCTCGAGGTTCGTGCCCGTAACGGAACCGTTCACCGTCAAACCGTCAAAATTGACGTCGGCCGGCACGGCGACCGTAAACGTGACCTCGACATCGTTGTTTTGGTTGTTCAACCGGCTTTGGTCGCCGGGGGCACACACGTTCGCAGGTTGCCCGGGCACGTCGGGATAGACCGCGCAAATCGTCACCCCGCCGGCGTGGGTCACCACCTCGATGTCCACGGTGGCCGGATCGCTCTGACCCCCTTCCTTCCGCGCTGTCACCACGACCTCATTGCCTGTCGCCAACGACGCGTTGATGTCGCCGTTGTAGCCCTTGATCTCGATCACATCCCCCGGAGCAACGACCCCGCTCCAATCGAAGTCAATTGCCCCTGGGCCGGTCGTCCCGTCGCAGTTGATCAGCCAGAACGCCGTGCAGGTCGAAAGTGCGATCGCATGTGTGATCTTCATGTGTCCCCCCCCACCTGGTGCCAAAGTCACGATAGTCCGTCGTTCCCTACAATAAGACTCGTGATCCGATGCGGCCAGGTTCGTAGGAGACCAAACACGACAAACTTTATCGTAGAAGGGACATGCGATGGCGGCCGTCGACCGACATATGAAGGAAGAGAACCCCGTAGCTCAGCCAGACGCTGCGGGGTTCCATGGGGTCACGTCGACGATGTCGAGATCGGCGGCGAGCACTCGGGGACAGTCGCGGTGTGACGCCTCTCGCCTTCCGGCGGTGCCGAGCGCACGCGCGCGAAGCAGCCGCGCGTAGGTGGCTCGCGCCGGATCGCGGGCAGCGGTGAGCGCCTCACCGTAGAGATCGACTGCGCGGTCGGCGTTCCCTGCAACCAACTCCTCGCGCTCCGCATTTTGGATGAGTCGCGAAAACTCTCCGTCGGCTAGCAGTCCCTGAAACCGATCGCGCCGCGCGTCGTGCTCCCAGGGCAGCACCAACCGCCCGTTCGTCGCTTGGCCCACTAACGCCACCGATGGATCGCCGTACTGCGTCGACGTCAGCTTGTCTGGGTTCGAAATGGCAGCGGTGGCTTCCTGCAGCGCGATGCGTTCGAGGCGCGAGGAGAGATCCTGCCTGATCTGGTTCGCGACGCGGCGGCTCTCATCGGCCCGGCGGTTCTCACTGAGCTCCCGCTCCTGCGCCACCATACGCAGTCCCAGCACCACCAGCACCACGCATGGAAGGATGATGGCAACGAGAAAAAGCAGGACCTGCCGTCGATGCCCGGATGAAGCCATGGCTCAGCCAGAGCTTTTATATGGATTACAGTCTAAAGGTGCGGGCCGGTGTAGTTATCACGCAAATGTCATGGGGGGCATCAAGTAGACCTTGAATCTCGAGGCGGTGCCCACCCTCAAATCGGCCTGAACAACTCCTCGAGATTCAACACGAACTCTTCCTTCACTCCCTCGGGTTTCCACCTCACGCGACCGCGTTCCACCGCGGGAAACTGACTCTCAGGAGTCCACACTTCCACCAATTTCTCGTCGGCGTCGACGATCCAGTACAACGGAATGCCAACCTCCTGGTAAAGATGCCGCTTCGTGTAGCGGTCGTAGCGCGCCGTTGTCGGACTCAGCACTTCGATTGTGAGCAGCAAGTTCTGCATCTTCGACCAGTCCATGGAGCGCGCCTGCTCGAGGTCAACCACGAACAGGTCCGGTTGGACCAGGATATCCGGTCCCCAGGAAATGTCAGCCGGCGAGTAGTACAGGCACCCGACCGGGTGCTCCTCCAGGTACCTGTCCAGCCTCCCTAGTATCCGGCGAGCAATTTCCTGGTGCCAAACCCTCGGCGCGGGGGTCACGAGCAGCTCACCATGAACCGTCTCGTACCGGTTGCCGTCGTCGGGGAGTGCGCGGACCATCTCGGCGGAGTAGTACAAAGGGGCGGCCATGCCCATAATGTCGCCTCGGCGGATTTGGGTACGCAAGGATGAACCACGCCCCACGATACCGCCATTCCCGGTAATCAACGGCATCAAATCAACGCATGGAGTGGCGGGATAGTGCGTGGGCGTATCCCGAGCTGAGAGGCCGGGCTCGGCCAAGAACGGCGTCCTTAAGGACGCACCTCTCTCACCACGCCGCCGAGCGCGGGCTCATTAGCCCGCGACACCCAAAACACGGAAGGACCTCGCACCTCATACTGCCAAAACGGGGCCCTTCTCATCCGTGGATGCGGTCCGTCACGGCAGGAAGTTGCTGATCAGCCAGAACTCGGCTTCGCCACCCATGGACGCGCTGAAGACGATCTTCTCCCCTTCCGGGGACCAGTCGATGTGAATGCCATCGCCGTCTCAGCGGTCACCGTCGTCTGACTCGTTACCCCGTCCGTTACGAAACCGGAACACCAAGCCCATTCTCGCCGGCTCTCCGTCCATTGGCAAGCATCATGAAGTTTATTCTTACAACGACTTAGGTGACTCCCGTCGTCGGCGCGGCTGCGGCACGCTGCGTACGCTTCATGCCCCTCGGTCGGCCCGTGGCGCGCAAGCTCAGCTCGGGCCCGGCGGGACCAGGGCAATCGGTCGACGCCTGTTCGAAGGGACGCGGGCCAGATCGGCTTGACGACTTTTGGGGGAAACGCCATGAAGCGTTCGGCAGGGCTTGGATCGTGCTGAGGGCGCTGATCGCTGATCCCGTGTCACCGCGTGATCCGCGGCTCCGGCGCGTTCGGCAGCTACCGCTGGGGAACGGCGCGCAAGAAGGCGATGGTGGGGTGGGAAGCGGCGCGGCGCGAGAGCGTATCGCGGCCGCGAGTTGGCAAACGCGCCAAGACCGACCGGTTCAACATTCCGCGGCTCGGGCGGAAGCGCGAGCCACTCCTTATCGTGCGGACCTGCTCAGCGAATGAACGCTACCGACCCAGCCTCGTCGGTGACGATCGCCGTGGTGCCGTCGCGGGTGAAGGCCACGTTCCGCGGTCGGCCCATCGCCACTTGATACAGTCGGCTCCGTGACGCCGCGTCTACCGCGTACAGGAGGCCTCCTGGCGGGTTCGTCACGAAGAGCCGCGCGCCGTCCGGGGTGATCGCCACCCCAACCGCCCTTGGCGGGACCGCCGCCAACGAGAGCCGGGACCCCGACACGAGATCCAGTTCGTCGAGCCCCGCCACCTCGTTGGCCACGTATAGCGTCCCGCCCGCTGGCGCCAGAGCAAGCCGTTGCGGCATACCGCTTACACTGTAGACCCGCGTCACCGTGTCGGCGGCCGCGTCGATGGCGGTAACAGTGTTCGCATCCCGCGCACTCACGTACAGCACCCCAGCCGTCGAATCGAACGCAAGACCGTTGGCAGCCGGCCCCACGGCAAAGGTGGTCACTACCTGGTTAGTGCCGGTGTCGATCACGTGGAGCGTCCCAGACGCGGTGGTCACGTAGAGCCGGGAGCCGTCGGGCGAGACGAGCAGGTTGAACCCGCCGTCGCTGAGCGGGATCGTCGCCGTGACGGTGCCGGCTGCGACGTCGACCACGGACACGCTCGAGGATTCCTGGTTGGCCGTATACGCGCGGGTGCCCGCCGGGTTGAGGGCCACGTGGGCGGGCACGTTGCCCACCGGGATCGTGCGCGCCCACGCCTGGCCGGTCGGCGTCACGGTACCGCAGGTGATGGAATTGCTCGTGATCTGGGAAACGCAGATCGTGCCGTCGGGTGCCACGGCGACACCGTGGGGCGTGCCACCGAGCGCCAGTAGCTCCAGCGTTGTGCCCGGCGGAAGCGCGGCCTCAATGGTGAACGACAGCGCTGCGGACGTGCCGCCGCCCGGCGCAGGGTTGAACACCGTGATCTCGGCGGTCCTGGGTTGCAGTAGTTCGCTGGCCACCAGCGGTGCGCGGAGCCGGGTGTCGGCCACGAACAGCGTGGCGTGGTCGATGCCGTCGAGCTGCACGCGCGAGGCGGGCACGAAGCCCGATCCCGTGACCACCAGGTCCACCTCGCTCGTGCCCGCGGTGATGCTGGTGGGGGAGAGTGCCGTCGCGGTGGGTATCGGATGGTCGTCGGTGCCCGCAGTTTCGCCGCACGCGGGCACAAGGACGGCTACGAGCACCGCACCCAACACAGTTGCTCGTGCTGGCTGCAGACGAAAGATCATCGGCATGAACACCCCGGCGAATGAGCCGAACAGTCTTGGTCGGACTCGCTGCGGCCACCAGAGTCGTTGGTCATATGCGCTGCCGGAGCGGGAATCGGTCAACCACTGGTTGCCTGCACAATAAAACATCTCCAGCGTGAGGCTCCGCGGAAGCAGCGCCCGCGAGTGCGTCGTCGCGGCCGCGGGCTAGCCCCTAGTTCCCCGAAAACCGCTCGCGCCAGAAGTCGGCGACCTTGTCCATGAGAAAACACGAAACTCGCCAAGCTACCCCGCCGAAAACGACGCCGCTACGACGACTCGGCCAACACCGTCGCCAGCATGCTGACCAACTCGCGCACCTCAGGCACTCGGCCCTGGAACAGGATCTTGTCATTCACTTCGAGCGCCGGGGTGCGCATGACCCCCGCTTCGGCAATCTCGGAGATGGCTTCCACTTTCCTCACCTCCGCCGTCTGCTGCAGCTCCGCCAAGGCCTGCATCGTGTGTTGCTCGAGACGCTTGCAGTTCGCACAGCCGGGTCCGAACACCTTGATACGCATTATGTCTCCTGCTTCGTTCTCTGTTCCGTGGTCAGCGTCATCATGCTGTGCTATCCGAAGAACGTTCCGTACAGCATACCCGTCATCGTAGCCATCGTAACTGCGAGGGTCACGAACGCAACAGTCTTCTTGGTGCCCATCACGCTCCGGATCACCAGCATGTTGGGGAGCGAGAGCGCCGGCCCGGCGAGCAGTAGCGCGAGCGCGGGCCCTTTGCCCATCCCGTTTCCAATGAGCCCTTGGAGAATCGGTACTTCCGTCAGGGTTGCGAAATACATGAAGGCCCCGGCCACTGAGGCAAAGAAATTGGCGACGAGCGAGTTGCCGCCCACGGCAGTGCCGACCCATACCGAAGGTATGAGACCCTCGTGGTCGGGGCGACCCAACAACGCCCCAGCGATCAGCACACCGAGCAGCAACAGTGGCAGTATCTGCTTGGCGAAGCCCCACGACTCGCGGAGCCACTCCCGCATTTCCCCCTCCTGGCTGCCCGCGATCACCGTAAGTCCCAAGGCCCCGGCGGTGAAGGAAACGGTCGGTGTCGCAGGGAAGCCCAGCGCTAACGTTCCCACCACGAGTGCCGCCACCCCAACGCGCCACCACACGGTCCCGAACCACCGCACCAGCATCACCCCGAGACCCACCGCGAACCCAGCCGTGAGCGCCCACTTGCCGGAGGCAATCGTCCGCCACACACTGCCACTCTCTCCGGGGCTTCCCCAGTTGGCAAACACGAGAATCGCCACCAGCGCCCCGAAGTAGAGGCCGTTCTGCCACAGGGGCCGCTCAACCGTCGGCTCTGGCAGCGCCGCTTCGACACGGGCCTTCTCGAGCTCCTCCCGGCGGAAGAGGAGGTGCATGCACGCACCCAGCACGATGCTGAACACCACCGCGCCCACTCCACGGGCAATACCCAGCTCCATGCCGAGCACGCGTGCGGTGAGGATGATGGCCAGCACGTTGATCGCCGGACCGGCATAAAGGAATGCGGTGGCGGGTCCGAGTCCAGCACCCCGCTTGTAGATCCCGGCGAACAGCGGCAGCACTGTGCACGAGCACACCGCCAGCACGCTCCCCGACACCGACGCCACGCCGTACGCCAAAATCTTGCTCGCACGTGCGCCCAGGTACTTCATCACAGCGTCCTGACTAATGAAGACGCTGATGGCCCCCGCGATGAAAAAGGCCGGCACGAGGCACAGCAGGACGTGCTCCCGCGCGTACCATCGGGCGAGGTAGAATGCCTCCCAGACCGGACCTATGAGGGGGACCGCCGACTCGAAAGGCTCGATCGGCAGGTAGAAGGTGAGAAGAAAGATCCCGACGATCAGCAGAACTGCACGCCACTCACGTCCCCAGTACATCCCCACCTCATCCTCGCGGCCACCCAGGCAGAGTGTCCAGCGTTAGCGGACCTAGGTCGCCTCCAATTGTCGTTTGGCACTCGACTTGAGCACGCCTTCCACGCACGAATACCAATTGAGCACGCATGGGACCTGTAACGAGTAGAAGACCTGCCCACCGCGCTTCTCGTCGCTCACGATCCCGGACTGCTTGAGCACGGCGAGATGTTTCGAGACCGTGGACACGTCGGCGCCGATCATCTCCGTCAGCTCAGACACGCAGTGCGGCTCAACCGCGAGCTGGTCGACGATGAACAGGCGAGTCGGATGCGCCAACGCCTTCATGACATCGGCGCGAGCCCGGTATCGGGTGCGCGTCCTGGGATCCATGCGCGCCATGAGATTTGGCAATCTAGCCAAATAGCCAAGAACCACAAGCCGCGCATCGTCTGGAGAGTCCGAACGCGGTTCAGGCGAGGCTCCATGAGCATAAGCGGCTAGCCAGCAATGACTTACGAGACAGCCCTCCGTGTGCAGTTGCAGAACACGTAATGCGTAATTACATTACATCCCAGCAGTTGCCCGTACGAGGACACCTATGAGTGACTTCGACCTCTCCCGCATCTGGGATCGCATTCGCGAGGAACTCGGCAAGAAAGGCATCGACCTGGACGCCGGATGCTGCGACAGCGACCCCGAGTCGCCGCTCAAGGTGTTTTGCATGACGGGCGGGTTCGCCGATAGCCTCAAAGAGATGGGCAAGACCACGCGCGACCAGGTACTCATGGTCCGCATCGACGAAGCCACGAGCAAGACCCTCGATGCCTGGATCGAAACCGGCGCGTTCAAGAGTCGATCCGAAGCGGCGGCGTTCTTTGTACGCGAGGGACTCAAGGTTCACGCGCGGGAGCTGGACGAGCTGTCCGAGGCACTCGAGGGCGTGGAGAGTGCCAAGGAGAACCTGCGCAAGAAGGCGCGCGAGATGTTCGAGTCGGAGTCTGACGAACAGCGAGAGGGGTGAGGACGGAGTCTCGCCAGGAGGGCCCCATGTGCTGCTGCGGTACTAACGATCGCGACTGCTGTCACGGCATCGTCGCCGTCATCGGCCCGCTCCCGCTCTTGCTCACGGCGGGACTGGTGGTCGGCCTGATCGTGCTGGTCGCTCGAATCGCCGGGAGCGTCTCACTGCCTCCCGCAGCCTGGATTCCACTGTCAATTGCGGCATTCGCCGGGATCGCCTGGGGGCTGTGGATCGGCTACAAACTGCACGGTCGTGGAGAACCGCTCACGGTGGGCATGCTCGGACTGGTGGTCGCCGCCGCGGGGTTCGCGTTCGACAGCTTTTTCGCCATTGTCGGCGTGCTCATTGCACTCGGCGCGGCACTGTGGAGCACCATGGCGCATGCGGAGCGCGCGCAACGATAGCATGCCCTGAGCGCGCGTGCCTAAAACGTCACCTCACTTGCGATAGCTCAGCGCGTTGAACAACAGCGGCCACGTCGCGATGCTCTGGCCCCGGTAGTTGGGAGCGAAGCCGAACAGCACGACCGACCCGTCGCCCACCGCCACATCGACGACCGCAGGCTTTCCGGCAACGTGCTCTTGTCCCGACGCCCACCCCGAGAGCAGTGGATCGGTACCGTAGCGACCAATCACGGTGGCTCGGTCGTCATTCACGTCGAAGGCACGACTACTTCTCCAGTACCACGCGATGGTTTCAGCCGGCATCCCTGAAGCCATTGCCTGTCCGCTTTCCAAGTTCAACCGCAGAATCGATCCGGGGATGAAGAACTCCTCCGCGGGGAGATCGGCTACGGGATTCGTCACAGCGAGACTGAACGTTTCGATCGCGAAGTCGGTTGCACGGCCGACGGACACGATCCGCCCTGCGCCCTCGACAAAGCTTCGTACCGCCGCCACACCATCGTCACCCAGTCCCCCGGCATACGCTGCCGGCATCTCGTCCGCCGAAAACCCCGCGACGATCTGCTCCGGCGCCTGGTCTTCGAACAGCAGCACGTCATACTCGGTCAACGCGCCACTCCGAATGTCCGCATCGTGCAGCGTATCGTAAGGAATCGCGTGCCGGTCTAGCACCCAGCGCGTCCACCCTTCCGGCATCGGCTCGCGCCACGACTTGTAGAGGGCGATACGCGGCGCCGCCGACCCGGTGAGCGTGGGCGGCGCTTCGTACTGAACCTCGGGAACCGGAATCGGGTCCGTCAGGGTCGCCGCCGGCAGCTGGTCCACGGCCAGCGCCTCGATGTCCATCAGGAGCGGCAGCGTGTGCGCCGTGACATCATAGGGCGGTCGCGGTGGCCCACCCGGATAGAGCCGCAGGTCGGGATACTGCTGGCGAGACAACAGCGTCTGCGCAAATGCCGCGTACGGCTGGTTCATTGGAATCACGTAGCTGCCGGCCGGCACCTCGCGACCATTCGCCTCGAATACCGCCTCCGTCCGATGGACCTCCACGTCCCCCAACGTCAGCACACGCAACACGGCATCGAGCCCTGGTGTTGCGGTATTTGGCAGCACCCACGCCGCGGGCCATTCCGACCAGCCCTGCACAGCTGCTTCGTTGATCCGGTAGAAATTCTCCAGCCAGTAGCGCCGGTTCTTGGCCGCATTGGTGAGCAGGGCCATGACGCCCGCTTCCATGTAGTCCACGATGTCGGACAAGTGCCACTCCCCGCCGTCCCAGACGGCCGGGAAATTCCACGATCGGACCGTGGCATCGAAGCCGCGACGGCCGCTGAGCTCGTCTTTCTGAACGGTGATCGGAGTGGCGATGCGGATCGAGGCGGTCTCGCTCAAGATCCGAACCCCCGCGTGATAATGCTGATACGCGCGCGCCGGCGTGTACGCATCGTAGCTCGCGTTGATGACAACGCCCTTTTTCCCCTGTGCAATGAGTTCCGCCGCCATGTAGGATCCCAATTGATTCACGGCCGCGGTCAGGCGCGGATCGACATTTTCCTCCCACGGCTCGATGAACGGCGGGAAGAAGATCCTGGCACCCGTGCGCCCCATCTGATGGATGTCATGTACGATCTGGGGATGCCACGCGTTGTGGGCCTTCGTGACGGTGAGCTCGGTTTCCGCTTGAGTGAAGGCGTACCAATCGCGGTTGTTGTCGTGTCCCACATAAGAGTGGTACAGCATCGGTAGCGGCGCGGCTTCGTACTGCGTGCCGACCCAGCGGCGATACCAGTTCACGATCATGTCGAGACCGTCGGGATTGAGCGAAGGAATGTCCAGCAGAATCACGTTATTCAGGATCTCGCGGACCTTCTCCTCGTCTGACGTCGCCAGCTTGTACATGAGGCGCGCGGCCATTTGAGGCCCACCGACCTCGGTGGCATGAATCCCGTGGGTGACCAGAACCACCGACTTCCCCTCATCTAACAGCCCCTCCAGCTCTCCTTGAGCTACGCGTCGCGGATCGGCCAACTTCATTTGAATGTCGTGCAGCGCTCCGAGGCGCGCATGGTTCTCGGGGCTCGTGACCGTGAGCATGACGAACGGCAGGCCAAGCGTCGTCTCTCCCAGCGTATCCAGCGCAACCCGCGGACTTTGCTCCGCCAGCAGCTCGTACCACGACGTGAGTTGTTCCCAGCTCGCGAGATTGCGATCCGCGCCGATCTCGAGTCCAAAGAACGTCTGTGGCGTGGGAATGTCTTGAGCGCTAAGTGACGGAGCGCTCAGCAGCCCTGCGAGAACCACCATCAGGATACGGGTCATCGTCATTTCACACGATCCTCGCGTCGAATTGGTTCCGTCTTCAGCGACCGTTCGCGGCGAACTATAACGGCTCCGCCTCTGTGGCGGCTAGGTGCGCTTCACTGAGCGTCTCGCACCGTCGTCAACCAGCATGACTTCCACATTCATCGTCGGCGGTGCGAGCGCGCGGAGATTGGCCGCGTGCACGACGGCCCTTGCGTCTTGCGTGACCTGCCCATGCACCCGAATCCGCAAGACGGCGTCCCGAGGTACCTTGTCAATTGCGGATGCGAGCCTCCGTTCGAGGATGTTGGCGGTGGCACCGTCGGCCTGAACTTCCTTCACTTCCATGGGCCGAGCCGACAGCCGGCGGAATTCCCAGCGTCGCAACACTCCACCGCAATCCTGCCCTCGCTCGACCTCCAGCAAGAGATAGCCTTTCTCCTCTTGCCGCTCAGCGAACGACGTCCGCTCAATCGACCCCGGATAGAGCACCGGGGTTGCAAGCGGTTGTCCACGGAGGTCCGTGGTTAACACTTGATGGCGGTGGACGTGTCCTGCGAGCACCGCGGCGAACGGACTAGGAACCTCTGCGGCTCGTACGACTTCCTTTGCATAGCGAAACGTGTAGTTCTTCGGACCCACCGTCGCTCCTTCGAAGCACTGGTGCACGCAGAGCAGGTTGACGTCCGTGTTGGCTTCGTCCCAGCGCGTCTCGTCGACCAGCGCGACAAACTGATCCCGCACTGCCCGCCGGTAGTGCGGGAAGCCGGCCAGGGCGATCCGAATGCCGTCGACCTCCACGGTGAATGTTCTAGGCCGGTCGAAGATGTGGATGCCCGGATGCACGGCCAACATCGGGAACGGGATCGACGATCGCTCGTGATTGCCCGGGACCACATACACCGGAATGCCGAGGTCCGCCGTCCGTTTGAGTGGTGCGAAGCCAGCATACACCACACTCGCCGGGACGCGGCTGCGGTAGAACAGGTCCCCCCCGTGAATCACGAGGTGCACCCGATGCGTCTCCGCCGCGTGCAGCGCTGCTTCGAAGTTGGCCAGGAAATCGTGCCCGCGACGACGTCGCTCGATCCGCGGTCGCACCGGGAGGTCGATCCCGAGATGCGTGTCGGCCAGAAACAGAATCCGGATGACGGACACCGCGGTCTGCCAACTCCTACTCGGCCGTTGCCCTTCCGCAGTCATTCCCCACACTCACCCCCCGGGCTCGGCGGTCTTGAGGCGCGCGTCGTGCAGAGTACTAGTGGTTCACGTGAAGAATATGGTGCAAGACCGGGTCGGGCTAGCACCTTGTAGCGGTCGCCCCACTCGACTAGCTTGACGGCCCGGGAACCACAATTGGCAACCGGGCCGGCTGCAATCTGAGCGCCGGTGGCACCAGCCACAGGTACCCCCAGGACGTGGGACGGGAGATGGACGAGATGATCATCACTGCCACACGTGGACGACGGACAGTTCACCTTCTGGTTCCCGCGGTATTGACCCTCCTGGTGGCCGGTTGCGGCGGGAACGAAGGCGACGCTGCACTGTTCCTTCCCGAGCAAATCCATGGACTACCATTGATCGAGTCGCAATCCGGCGGGGACGCCGCACAGGCCATCGGCAGCTTACACGAGGAAAGCGTGGCCCCCACGGAGAGCTACATCGGCACCTACGGTCCGGAAGACCTGCGCATGGTGCTCTATGTGAGCCGCTTCGGATCGGCCGACGACGCCCGTGCACAACTCGCGGCCATGTCGGAGCGTATCGGCTCCGGCAGTAGTGGATACGGACATCACACGGAATACCACATCGGCGGGATCGAGGTACACGCCGTCTTCGGCCAAGGCCAAATCCACTACTTCTACGCGCGCGACGCCGATCTCACCTGGCTCGCCACCCCACCAATGCTATCACGACCGGTTCTCGGAGAATTACTGGGGATCGCAGTCGATTCGATCCCCCGGTTTGGAGTCCCGACCACGGGACAGGCGACCGACGTCGAGACCGGTTGACGCGACTCCGGCGCTTACAGCGGGTCAGAACTTCGCTCCGCGGTTGTTGATGATCGCGATCTGGCAATAGACATCGGACGTTTCGATCGGTAGCTCCACCCACGCTGCCGGCTGCCCCCGCTGCTCCATCACCATGAGGGACACTCCGTTGTCCTTGGCATTGCGCATGTCCTTCGGTCTCTGTGCTGGGCGCAGACTGCCATCCTTCTGGAAGAACAGGAACTGCGAGTAGGTGCCTTCGTCCCGTTCCATCTCGATCTCGTCCGGCCCAAAGAACCGGAAACCGGGCCAGTGCTGCTGATAGAACGCTTCGAGCACGGCCGCGGAGGACGGGACGATGTACACGTTGGCGCGGATGGGTGCGAACCGACCGAGACCAGTCCCGATGACCTGCGCCAAGCCCTCACTCAGCTCTGCGTGCCGCGGATCCGCGCCTTCCAGTAGTGCGCCTCCGCGTTTGACGGCTCGAGCGCGAGCATCCGATCGAGCGCCATATGTAGCGGCGCATACTGATCCGTGGTGTCGAGCGGAACGATTGCACCGTCACGGACCGTGAATTCCGACTGCTCGGCCGACACGGTAATCCTCCCGAGGCGCACATAGAGCAGGAGTGCCGTCGGATCGTCCGGGTGGGATTCGAGATAGGCCTCAGTCTGATCGAGCGATCGCTCCACCTGCTCCCAGAGCTCGACCTGTATCGACGCGTCCCCCTCCGTCTCGGCCTCCTCAAACCGAGCTGCCACTCGTTCGGCGTCTCTGAGCTGTTTGGGCGTCTGCGCGCAAAGAGGAGCGGCCACGCCAAGCAAACTCTGCACGGCGACTGCGACCAGGAAGGTGTCCTTCAGGCGTGCCCCCTCACGGTAGTGGAGGGCTCAGAAATCTTCGTCAGGCTCTCCTTCCTCCGCGGACGCGTCCTCGGGCGGCGGTTTCATCATACCGGCCGCGCTCGCTGCGCCGGAGAGGCCCAGGACGTTCCCCAGGTTGAGGGAGTCTACGAGGCCCGATGGGACAACCATTAGCGAGCCCCGCTTGACGATACTCTCGTACAGCATGTTCATGGCACGCAGATTGAGCGCCACCGGATTCTGGCTGTAGCTCTCCGCCGCCTCCACGAACTTCGACGCGATCTGCGTTTCCGCCGTGCCAAGGATGATGCGCGCCTGTCGCTCACGCTCGGCCTGCGCCTGGCGCGACATCGCCTCCTCCAGCGCCTTCGGAATGATCACATCCCGGATCTCGACCGACTGTACTTGAATACCCCAGTCGTGCATCTTCGCGTCGAGAATCTGCTGCAGACCGCGTCCCAGCTCCTTGCGGGATTGGATCAGCTCGGCGAGATCGTGCTTGCCAATCGCATCTCGCAGCGCGGTCTGCGCAGCGAGCACCACTGCCGCTTGATACTGCTGCACCTCCAGAGCGGCACGTTCGGCATCATACACGATCCAGAACGCAATCGCGTCCACGTTGACCGGCACCGTGTCCTTCGTGAGGCACGACTCCGCACCGAAGTCCGTGGTGCGGATCCGCTGGTCGATGTGGTACGTGATTCGGTCCAGGATGGGCACCACGTAGAACAGCCCGGGACCTCGCAGGCCGCGATACCTCCCAAGCCTGAGCACGACGGCCTTTTCCCACTGGTCGGCATACTTGATGGAGGAACCGACGAAGAGGCCGGCGAGAGCACCGATGGCTACACCGGCAATGGTGACGGCCGCTCCCGCGGCCAGTCCGATGAGTACGCCCGCTCCGCCCACGACGACGGCCGACGCGAGACCGGCGAACGCGGCAGCCGGCGGATACCGGGTGTCGGTCGGCGAGTCTTTCGGCCCCCGATGGATCTGCGTGCCAGTCAGGGCCGAGGAAATTCTGGCTGGCAGAAACTCATTGGTCATTCTGACCTCCTCCCACCTCCGGAGTTGTGGCCGCCGGCTTGCAGCTCACCCAGCATCGCAATCACGTCGCCCACCGCGATTCCCAAGGCCTCGCTCTGCGAGAGAATGTCGCGGCAGAACCGCTCGAGCTGGGCCCGCCGCTCCAAGATCGACTGGTCCGGGGGTCGCAGTCCCACAAACGTTCCCGTGCCCGGTCGGGTGATCAGCACACCAAGCAGCTCCAGCTCTTCGTACGCGCGACTCACGGCAGTGGGATGGATGTTGAGATCGATGGCCAACTGCCGCACCGTGGGTAGCCGATCGTCGGTCTCCAACGTACCCGTCACCACCTCCAGCCACAGGCGGTCCACGATCTGACGGTACAGCGGCACATCGCTGCTCCGGTCGAGATACATGCCCAGCCGCTCGGCAATTTCAGCAATCTCGCGCTGCGACACGTGACGTGGAGCCTCCTGATTTCTGAGCCGATTCCATCTGAGGACATTCTACTACGGAAACAAGTGATGTCAGCCGGCCCTGAGCTGCGCAAGCCCGTCGCGCACCCTCGCGAGCCAGGGTCCCACGACCTCCGGCTCGCCCAGCTCCCACAACCGTTCGGCCATCTGAAAGTACCGGATCGCCTCGTCGTCACGACCTTCGGCCAACGCGATCTCGGCCACCTCGTACGCTGCACGCGCAGTGAAGAAACCCATCCACGTGTGGGGTGGCGCAAACGACCGAAAGAGTGCCGCTGCTTGGTCCGAAGCACCGGTCTCTCGGAGGATCTGCGCGAGGTGAAACCGCATCGCCGGCTCCGGATCGGCCTCGCCCACGTAGCCCGAATGCAACGACCAGAGGTCGTAGGCGCGCTGCGCTTCGCGCAGCGCCACCTCCACCTCTCCTCGCCGCACAGCTAACCGCGCCTCGATGTCCGCCGCCAGTGCACCGGTCCAGTCCCAGGGCGTGTCACGTCGCGGCAGTGCCGCGAGCGCCGCCTGCCAGCTTCGCGCCTCGGCGGTGTCACCAAAGGCCGCGTGATAGGCGCCGACCGCCCAACCCGTCGCCCAGACGTCCTGCTTGGCATCGAGATACGCCTCCAGCGAGTCAGCCGGGGCAAACGCGGTCATCTCGAGTACCGCCCTTGCCGCCGCAGTCGAGTCGCCGACGCCGAGCAGCGCGGAGCTTGCGAAGAAGCGGTTGACCGTCTGCCGAATCCGGTCGAGCTCGCCAGTCCGCAACACCGAATCGCTGGCGGTGACCTTCCCCTCCGCCATCCACAACTGGGTGCGCGCCCCAGCACCCAGTCGCTGGTGAAACACGGGCATCGTATCCACCAGGAGCTCGTCAACGTAGCGTTCGGCCAACTGCGGGCGGAGCGTGCGAAGATCGCGTAACGTGGTGAACACGACCGGCGCCGGCGTGGCCGTGAGCGCGCGGAGCATCGAGTCTCGGTCCACCGGCAGCGCCTGAACGAGACGCAGGGCACCGAGCCGTCCCGCCACGATCGCGCCGAGCGTATCGAGGGCCTCGAGCCGGGCTACCGCCAGCTCCACGGCATCCGGATCGTTCTGCAGAATCGTGAGCCACGCAAGCGAGGACTGCGCCATGATCGAGGCGGAGTCGACCTCGGCGGCGCGGTGGTAGGCCCCGATGATGTCGTCGATGGTCTTCGCCATCTGCCAGCCATCGCGCAGATAGGCAAACGCCAACCCGTGCAGCGCGTCGATGTCGAGCGAATCGACCTCGAGAATACGCTCGTACAGGCTCGCAGCTCGAACACCATCCGTCTCATCCATCGCCCGCAGGGCCTCGACCCGCATCCTGTTCCGCGGAGTTAGGCGATCCCGATGGCGCATGGCCCGGTCGATGATTTCTCTCAGCCCGACGAACGGTTGGGAGTTGAGATAGAGTACGATGGACCTGATGTCGAACAGCTCCATGTGGGCGAGCGCGAACGTCGAATCGAGCTCCACCGCCCGGCGGATGGCTTGTTCCGCTTCCTGATATAGACCGCGCCGCTTGAGGGCTTTGGCCTCCAAGTACGCCTGCAGCGCATCGACGGACTGGGTTGCGAAGCGCTCGATGACCGGCACCGTCGGGAGCGTGTCCCGCACCCACACCTCGGACACCACATCGATGGCGAGCCGGTTGATGAGGTGCGGCAGACTCTCGACTGGTGCGGACGCCGTCAGAGTCGCAAGCAACGATCCGTCGTCTTGGTACACCCTGGCGCTCATATCCAGACGCCCGCCGACGGCGGTCAATGCACCGAGCACGAGCGTGGGAACCTCGGCCTCCTGTGTGAGTCGGACCGCCTCGTCGAGGTCCGGCACCCGTAGCGCGCCCTCGCCGCGCCGTAGCGGTCGCCACAAGCCGCCCGGATCCGCTACCGTCATCCCGACCGTGCCGTCGATCGTCGCCGCCAACAGGTCGGCCACGCCCTCGCCAAGGCTGCCCGCATCGGGGCCGGTGGCTCGAAACGGAAACACGGCCAATGTCGCCGGGCGTTCGCCGGCACGTGCTTGGGGCACGGTCAGGATGTTGCGAGCAACCACGAATACGCCGACTAGGCCCAGCACCACCAGGGCCGTGGTGAGCACCGTGCGAAGCGACCGGCGAGACACCACGAGGGCGAGAACGGCGGATGAACGGCGTGGCGCCACGCCTCTGCCGCGCAGCGCCGTGGCAAACTCGCTCGCCGTGGTGAACCGATCAGCGGCGGAGGGCGCGAGAGCTTGCCTGATCGCCGCCTCCAGTGCGGGGGTGACCGTCGACCGGAGCGGACGAATGGAGCGCACCTCCCCGCTGAGCTGCCGGGCCAAAATCGCTTGCGGCGTCGGGCCGGTGTGGGGCGGCTCCCCAGCCAGCATCTCGTAGAGCACACTTCCCAACGCGTAGATGTCGCTTCTGGCATCCAACTGCTCGTTTCCGCTCGCCTGCTCCGGACTCATGTACGCGGGCGTTCCCACCGCAAAGCCACTCATCGTGAGACGCTGATCGGCCCCCCCCACGGACACCGCGCGAGCAATACCGAAATCCGCCACCACGGCGTGCCCGGATTCGAGCAGAATGTTCTCCGGCTTGATGTCCCGATGGATGATGCCGTGACTGTGCGCGTAGCTCAGTGCGTCGGCGACCTCGCTGGTGATCTGGAGCGCGTCCTCGAGGGGAAGCTGCCGCTCGCGGGCCAAGCGATCTCGCAGCGACTCGCCCTCGACGTATGGCATCACATAGAACAGGAACCCGTCCGCTTCGCCCGAGTCGTGTAGCGCGAGAATGTGCGGATGGTTGAGGCGGGCGGTCGTCTTGATCTCGTGGAGAAAGCGCTCGGCCCCTAGCGATGCCGTAAGCTCGGGATGCAGAACCTTGAGCGCGACCTTTCTGTCGTGCCGGACATCATGCGCCAGATACACGGTCGCCATCCCGCCGCGCCCGATCTCCCGTTCGATGGCGTAGCGGTCCGTCAGCGCCGTCTTGAGCCGATTCACTGTATCGGGCACCACCCAGCTCCTGCTTATCTTCTCAACAATAGAACGACGCCGCGACGGGAGCCAGTCGAGGGTGGTTCCGGATCGGATGAGTCGTATTGGCCCACCCGTGCTCCCGCCGGGCTCGCACCACGAGGTCCCTAGCGGCACGAGGGCTCCCCAACCTCTATTCCACATTGGAGGTCGCCCGGAGTTGCCGACTGCTCGGGTGTGACGAAGAGCCAGCTCGATTCGGGGAGGGACAACGATGGCTACGGCTACCCGTCTGGACGAGTGTCTGTCGGTTCGCGACAGTCACCTCTTCGTGGAAGAATGTGACACCAGCGAGCTGGTTACACGGTTTGGCTCACCCCTATTTGTCCTTTCAGAAGACCAAGTCCGCCGCAACGTGCGCCGGTTCCACGATGCGTTTCAACGAGGCTGGCCCGACGGCCCAGTCACGGTGATGCCGGCCGCGAAGGCGAACTGGATCTCAGCGGTGCAGCGAATTCTGGCCGATGAAGGGTGCGGCTGCGACATCTACTCCTCGGGGGAGTTGACGGCGGCCTTGGAAGCCGGATTCAATCCCGAGACCATCTCCGCTAATGGGGTGCCCAAGACCGAGAAGCACATTTACCGGTGCGTGGACAGCGGCGTGCGCATCACCATCGACAGCCTCGAAGAGGTGGCGGTCATCGAACGCGTCGCCACCGAACTCGATCGTCCCGTCAAGGTCCGTCTTCGCCTCAAGCCCGTGCTCTCCGGATTCGTCGCGCACAGCGACTTCGTCGCTGAGGGCCTGGCCCCGACGGACATCGCCGCCCTGGCCTACAAGGGTGGTCTGACGTATGACGAGGCGATGGCGGTCGCTCCACGGTTGTTGCAGATGGACCATGTGGAGCTGGTCGGATTCCACCAGCATCATGGCCGCCACCACCGGTCCATCCGCTATTGGCAGGAGCAAATGAAGGCGTTCGCCCGCGAGATGGGTCGGGTGTGCGCGGCTCTTGGCGGATACCAGCCCCAAGAGATCGACATCGGAGGCGGTTTTGCCATCCCGCGAGACCCTCACAACGCGGCAACGGATTACACGGAGCCGCTCCAGCTGGCCGCCCTTTTTGGGGTGTCACGAGCCCTTGCCTTGCTGGGATCCCGGCTGCGCTATGGAACCCTGGCCCCCCTGATCAACGCGCTGGTCGGCGCGCGGCCAAACCAGAAGATGGCCCCCACGATCGAATCCTACGCCGAAGCATGTACCCGGACCTTACGGGAAGAGTTGCCGAAACACGGCATCGCCACACGGGGACTGACACTGCAACTGGAACCGGGTCGGGCCATCCACGGCAACGCCGGGATTCACCTGGCGACGGTGCGGAATATCAAGCGGGTCACCACGCCGATCCGCTGGACGATCGTCACCGTGGATACGACCGAGTTCTGGTTCACCGGGGGCCGGTACGAGCACCACCTGCACGACTACCGGATCGCCAACAAGGCCGACGCTCCTCTCGTGGATAAAGCCGACATCATTGGCCGAAGCTGTTACGGAGATCGATTGTTACCCGCCGTTCCCATCCCAGCGGTCGAGGTCGGCGATATTCTCGCGCTGCTGGACACCGGCGCCTACCAGGAAGTTTCGTGCAGCAACTTCAACGCCATGCCCCGGCCAGCCACGTTGCTGGTCACCGGCGGTCGGGCAACGATCATTCGCCGGCAGGAGACCGAAGCGGAGGTATTCGCACGAGACGTGATGCCGTCTCACTTGAAGCGGGAGGTGCGTCCCGAGCCCGCGGTCGAGGCACGACCACGGTCTTGAAGGACGAGCTATCGTCTGGCCGGTTCGCGTACCTCACCCCGCAACGCCGCCACCGCATCGCGCGCACGGTCCACCAAGGGCTGCAGCTGCGAGTCGGCCCCACGCCACGCATCGATAAACCGCTCGTACATCTCGATGGCCAGCTCTGTCCGTCCCAAATGCTGGTACAGCGCGCCGCGCTCGGCCCAGGACCGCACGTGGAGTCCGGTATTGGACGAGCGCACACCCGACGAATCGAGATGGGCGTAGATGTCCGCCGCTTCGTCGGCCTGCCCCAATTGTGCCAGGAGATCCGCCCAGGCGAAGGCACGGGCGCCTCCCGGAGACCCGCTGAACTCCAAGCTGTCCGCGTTTTGGACATGGCGTTCCACGCGCATCCGTGCCCGGGCCGTATCGCCACGAGCGAGAGCGAGATGGGCGTCCATTGCACGCCAAGTACGAGAGCCGGTCGTGTCGAGGCTGCTGAGGAACCGAGACAGTAGCGTCGTGTCCCGGTCAGCGAAGTAGGCGGATAACACAACCGAGCCGCTGTTCGACCAGCCGCGTTGGTGGGTGATACTGTCCGACGCGAAGAGCGAGTCGAGCGCGTCGAGCCACCGCGCGGCGGCCCCCGGCGACGCCTCCGGATAGACGCCGAGTTGCGCGGCAAGCTGGAGCTCCACGAAGTGCATGAGGCTCGGGATGGGCAACGGCAGTCCGCCCGGGCCGTTTGCGGTGGCGGTTGCAGCACTCACTGCCGCCTCGAGTTCTCCCAGAAGTTGATTCAGCCGGGTCACGCGACCCCCACCCGCGAGGCTCAGGAAGGCGATGTCCGGACCATCGCCGCTCAGCAGGTACCGCATGGCCGTGCGGAGATCGCTCAACGCCGCGGTCATGCTGTCCGCGGCACCGTCATACCGTGCCTCGCGACGCAGGAGACGCGATTCCCAGATCCGCGATCCAGTCGAGTCTCCGCTCGCGCGGAGCGCCACAAGGTGTGTGCGTGCCTCGTCCAGGCGATCGCGATCGAGCAGTAGGTCGAGCAGCACGAACCGAGGCCGCGGAGATCCAGGGGTCGCATCAGCCCAGGCCCGGGCCGCCGCCAGTCGCGCGTCGCGTGCCTCGTCCCGATACGCCTGAAGCCGCTCAGAACCCAGACGCTCAGCGAGCTCCTGCTGCGGAGCATAGGCGGCGGAATCCTCGAGGCACACCCATGGGCTGTTGCCCCCACACCTGCCAAGAACGTCGACCAGGTGCTGGTACGCCAAGACGTACCGCGGTTCGAGCTCGAGGGTGCGCTCGAATGCACGCAACGCACTTCCCAAGTTGCCGGCATCGGTCGGGTGCGGGAACCTGTCAGCATCGTCGTGGAAGTGCGCTTCGCCCAACTGATACCACGCCTCAACGTCGGCAGAATCGCGCGCGATTAACTGTTTCACCAGGTTGCGTGCCCGTACGAATTCTCCGTTCTCGTACGCTGCATGGAACTGCACCAGCGTGCGGAGACGTGGGGGCAGTGACGCACTGTGGGCCTCCGCCTTCGCAACCAACTGACGCCGCCGCTCGGGGTCCCCCTCCAGGCCTGCCCAACCGTCGACATCTCGCAAACGCAGGTATGCGAGCGCGAAGCTGGAGTCCAGTGCAACCGCGCGCGCGAAATAGATCTGTGCGGTATCGATCTCGAACTGCTGCAAGCCCTCGACGCCGCGCAAATACGCGCGGTACGCCTCCAGGGAATGCGTCGTCTGTGCCACCAACCGCGGGCGCTCACCCGGCGGAGCCCCGCTGACCTGGAGAATGCGTCCCGCCAAGGAGTCAAACAGCGCCCGAGGGTCGGCATCCATGCGGGCGCGAAGGATCTCGGTGGCGAGTCGGTCCCCGGAGCCGACGTCGTGCACCTTGGCCTCGATGGCCAGCGAATCGCCCTCGCGCCTGATGTCGCCCAGCACGAGTGTCCCGACCCGCGCCTCCTTGGCCATCGCCTGCGCGGCATCGAAATCGATGTCACGGGGCGCCTCGATCCCGCTGCGCCGCATGAGCGAGGCCGTCCGCTCGTCATCGAAGACGCGCATGTCCTCCCAATGGGCAGCCGCAAGGCCCAGGAGGTTCATCGCGGCCTCTTGCAGATAATCCTTGTCGGCGTCTCCGGTCTTGTTCTCGAACGGGAACACGATGAGGCTCTGGCGTGGATCGCCTTCGAGGCTCCAGCCGCGCGGCCAAACCGCGAAAACGAGAATCGCCAGCGCCACCACAATCGCCGCGCCGATCAGTCCACGTGTGGCGGCTCGGGTGCCGGCGGTGACAGGCAAGGTGACGGGCGCTTCCAGCGCCCGCTCGAACTCACCGGCGGTCTGGAACCGCTCCGCCGGCTCTTTGGCCATGGCCCGCTCGATCACGGGTTGAGCACCACCGGGATCGTGCGCCAGAGCGGGTACGTCCGCGGAAATGCTCTGCGCGATGATCGACTGCGGAGTCGGGCCGTCGAACGGAGGCTTGCCGGACAGCATCTCGTAGAGCACGCACCCCAGCGCGTACACATCCGTCCGACCATCGATGTCCGTTCCGCCGAGTGCCTGCTCGGGACTCATGTATGCCGGCGTACCGATTGCCATCCCCGCCTGTGTGAGCCCAGCCCCTCCCGAGACCGAGACCGCGCGTGCGATGCCAAAGTCCGCGACTTGCGCATGCCCCTGAGACAGGAGAATGTTGGCGGGCTTGATATCGCGGTGGACAACGCCATCTCGGTGCGCGTAGTCGAGAGCGCCGGCTATCTCACGAGCAACACGCAGGGCCTCGGCCGCCGGCACCGAGCCGTCCCGCACGAGACGATCTCGCAACGACTCGCCTGACACAAAGGGCATGACGTAGTAGAGAAGTCCGTCGGTCTCGCCCGAGTCATAAACCGGCAAGATGTGCGGATGCTGCAACTTGGCCGCAATCTCGATCTCCTTGAGGAACCGATCGTGTCCTACGGACGCTGCTAGATCTGGAGACAGGACCTTGATGGCGACCGAGCGGGAGTGCTTGACGTCGGTCGCGAGGTAGACCGTGGCCATGCCCCCACGTCCAACTTCACGCTCGACATGGTAACGGTCCTTCAGCGCGGCACGAAGACGATTGAGGAGATCCGTCACATCGGCATCCGGTTGTGAGACAAGCTATGAAAATAGAGAGAGAGGGTCTCTCTACGGTAGTTCCAGTCGGTCGCGTCAAGGAACCCGAACCAGGACGGAGAGAGCAGTCGCTGCTCATCCGCTACCTTACGGAGACGTTCGCCCGCCGATAGACTCTGACGACGTTGCACCGCGCCCGGTATCTCGCGCGCATAGCATCATGGGAGCAGTCCCACATGGATGACAACAGCACCAGCGGCAAGGCTTCGGTTCGGTGGTACAAGGCGCTTGATCTCGACGCGCTGCCGGAAGGCCGGGTCATCTCCGCCACGTGTGGCCACCAGAGTGTATGCATCACGCACTTCGAGGGCGCGTACTATGCCCTCGACAATGCCTGCCCCCATCAGGGTGGCCCGCTCGGGGAGGGTTCGATCGAGAACGGATGGCTGCGGTGCCCGTGGCACGGATGGGACTTTCACCCCGCGACCGGCAGGTCCCCCGGAGCGTTCGAGGATACCGTGACCACCTTCCCCATCGAGGTTCGTGAGGACGGCGTCTATGTCGGGATCGAGGAGGAGGCAGCGCACATCCGGACGGTGAGTGACCTGATGGCGAAGACGATGGTGCAGTGGGGCATCAAGTCCGTGTGGGGCATGGTGGGTCATTCAAACTTGGGACTGGCGGATGCACTCCGGCGCCAGGAGGAGGCCGGCACCCTCCGGTACTTCGGCATTCGCCACGAGGGCGCGGCATCGTTTGCGGCGTCCGCCTACGGGAAGCTCACCGGCAGACCTGCCGCATGCTTCTCGATCGCGGGCCCCGGTGCCACCAACCTGCTGACGGGTCTCTGGGACGCGAACGTCGATCGCGCTCCCGTGCTCGCCCTCACGGGCCAGGTCGACACCCAGGTCCTGGGACCCGGCGCCTTCCAGGAAGTCGACCTGCAGGCGGCGTTTGGCAAAGTCGCACAGTGGACCCAGCCGGTGCTGCACACCAGCAAGCACGCAGAACTCGTCAACCTGGCGCTCAAGAGCGCAATCCTGAACCGAGGCGTCTCCCACCTCATCTTCCCGGACGAAGTGCAGACGCTCCCCGCACCCGAGGGTGCCAAGCCTGGTGGGCCCGACGGACGTGTCACGCCGCGGGCCATCACGCCACCCGAAGAATCGCTCGAGCGGGCCGTGGCACGTCTCCGTGCATCGAAGCGGCCGGTGATCATCGTGGGACACGGAGCGCGCTTCACGATGCCGGCCGTCATCGAGCTGGCCGAGGCACTCCGGTGCCCGGTGCTCACGACCTTCAAGGGGAAAGGGATCATCTCCGATCGGCACCCGCTGGCTGGCGGCGTGCTCGGTCGCTCAGGAACGCCGGTCGCGAGCTGGTTCATGAACGAGTCCGATTGCCTACTCGTCTTCGGGGCGAGCTTCAGCAATCACACGGGCATCACACCCAAGATCCCCACGATTCAAGTCGACTTCGATCCGATGATCCTGGGGAAGTTCCATGCCGTTGAGGTTCCGGTGTGGGGAGAGATCGGCGTGACCGCCACCGTCCTTCGCGAGCGCCTGGGAACCGTGACGACCGTCGACCAGCGGCCCGAGGCCGCCGAGCGGTGGGCCATCTGGCGCAAAGAGAAAGAACGGCGCCTGAGCGAGAATCGCGGCACAGGAATCAATTCGGCATCCGTCTTCGCCGCGATGACTCGGCAGGTACCGGACGATGCGATCATCGCCGTCGACGTCGGGAACAACACCTATTCCTTTGGCCGCTACTTCGAGTGCACCCGGCAGGCCGTGCTCATGTCGGGGTACCTCGGCTCGATCGGCTTCGGCTACCCGGCCGCGCTCGGCGCTTGGGCCGCCACACAGGAGGACGATCCACGGTTCCACGGGCGGACAGTCGTGGCGGTCACCGGTGACGGTGGATTCGGACAGTACATGGCCGAGCTCACAACGGCGGTGAAATACGGTATGAACATCACGCACGTGTTGCTCAACAACAACGAACTTGGCAAGATCTCCAAGGAACAGCGCGCTGGCCATTGGGACGTGTGGCAGACCTCGCTCCACAACCCGAACTTTGCCGAGTACGCCGAGCTCTGCGGTGCGCGGGGGATACGGGTCACCGACGCCGCACAGTTGGATGACGCGTTGCGGACAGGGCTAGAGCACGACGGTCCCAGTCTCGTTGAAGTCCTCACCGATTCCGAGCTCGTCTAGGAGCGCGCGATGAGCCAGGCGCCGATACCGGAGTGGGAGTCACTCGGCAGCACGAGTCCCGACGCGCTCGCCGATACACGGCTCGAGCTTCACTGGGCGGCGCAGATCATCGGCGCTGTCCCGCTCGCTCTTCTCGACGCCGTTCCCGATTTCAGTCATGCCAACCTGGGCTGGCTGCCTGCCACAGGCGCGCATGTCACTCGGCCGATTGGCGATACCTCGCCTGTTCGGGTCGGTCTACGGTTTGGCGACTTCAGCGTCGTACTGTTCGATGACCATGAGTCGGTGCTCGACGAGGTCGCACTCACAGGCAGAACACTCGAGGAGGGATACGCGTGGGTCGCGGGTGCCCTGACGCGGCACGACGTTGGGGCGGTCGACCCCGAGGAGTTACACCGGCCCGACGCCGATTTTCCCGATCATGCGCTGCGGTCTGGGGCGGCCTTCACGGGCGGGGCTGGCACAGCGCGGCGGGAGCTGGCGCGCTGGTTCGGAAATGCCTTACTCGTCCTCTCGGAAGTTGCCGTTGGCAACGACGGTGCGGCACCGGTCCGTACGTGGCCGCACCACCTCGACATCGCAACGCTCATCACGCCCGACGCGACTGCCGACCCGGAGAAGGCGAAGTCCGTGGGCGTCGGGATGACACCGGGAGATGCGTCCTACGACGAACCCTACTTCTACGTGACCCCCTGGCCGTATCCGAAGACGCCCGCGCTTACGCCTCTCGATGGCGAAGGCATCTGGCATACCGAGGGGTGGGTTGGCGCCGTCCTCACCGGTTCGCGGCTCGTTGCGGGCGGCGCCGATGCCGACGCGCAAGCGACACGAGCCCGAGCGTTCCTTGCATCCGCCATCCCGGCGGCGCGCGCGATGGCCGGCGCGTGATGGACAGCGGCACACGGTATTCGGAGTGAATGGACGACCCTATGAACAAAGTGCGCATTGCCACCATTGCTGACTTGGCCGACCGGACACCGGCGCACGCCCTCGTCGGGAATACCGACTTGGTCGTGATCCGCCACGATGACAACGTGTCCGTGCTCTACGGTCGTTGTCTCCACCGCGGCGCCCTGCTGGCCGACGGACACGTCGACGGAAATAACCTCGTATGCGGGTTGCACCTCTGGGACTACCGGGTCGACACTGGCATCAGCGAATACAGCAATGCGGAACAGCTCAAGAAGTTTGCGGCGTGGACCGAGAACGGGGGGGTCTACGTCGACGCCGAGGAGGTGCTGGCGTGGCAGCGCGAACACCCGCAGCCCTTCAAGCGGGACGACTACCAGGGGCCATACCAGGATGTGCACGGCACGCCGGAAGAGCCCTACGTCCGGCACATTCGCGCGCTCGCGTCCAACGGGCTCGAGCAGACCGGCGCGCACGGCCCCGTGGCCTCAATGGGTGTCCCCCGCCAGCAGCTCCCGAGCTGGGATGATCTGCAGTTCGTCACGGCGCAACTGCATCGGCTGCCGCAACTGGATGATGTTCCGGTCGGAACGGAGTTGGTGATCGGACCCAATGCCGGCAAGCCACTGCGGCTCGACATCCCGATCTTTGTGTCGGACATGAGCTTCGGCGCGCTCTCCGAAGAGGCCAAGGTCGCCCTCGCACGCGGAGCCGAGCTGGCCGGGACGGCGATCGCCTCGGGCGAAGGCGGCATGCTCCCGGAAGAACACGCCGAGAACTCACGCTACATGTATGAGCTTGCCTCGGGCCGGTTCGGGTTCTCGATGGACAAGCTCGACAAGGTGCAGGCGTTCCACTTCAAGGGGGGGCAGGGTGCCAAGACCGGCACCGGTGGCCATCTGCCGGGCAGGAAGGTACAGGGGAAAATCGCGAAGGTTCGCGGCCTGAAGGAGGGTGAACCAGCCATCTCGCCGGCGCGGTTCCCCGACTGGGAAAGCCTCGACCAGTTCCGTGCCTTCGCGGACCAGGTCCGGGAACGAACGGGGGGCATTCCCATTGGCTACAAGCTGTCGGCCCAGCACGTGGAAGCCGACATCGACGCCGCGCTCGAGGTGGGGGTCGATTACATCATCCTCGACGGCAGGGGCGGTGGCACTGGGGCCGCACCGCTCATCTTCCGCGATCACATCTCGGTGCCGACGATGCCGGCGCTTGCCCGGGCGCGACGGCATCTAGACCGCACCGATAACGGACACGTCACGCTCATGGTCACCGGAGGCCTCCGTACCGCACCGGATTTCGCCAAGGCGTTGGCATTGGGCGCCGACGGGATCGCCGTGAGCAACGCTGCCATGCAGGCCGTCGGCTGCATCGCCATGCGCGCGTGTCACACCAACAACTGCCCCGTCGGCATCGCCACTCAGAAACCCCATTTGCGCTCACGGCTGCTGGTCGATGTGGCCGCACCGCGATTGGACCGGTTCCTCCGCGCGTCGGTGCATTTGATGCAAACGCTGGCTCGCGCATGCGGCCACACACATCTCCGACACTTCAACGCAAGTGACCTCACCACGTGGAAGCGAGAGATCGCGTGGCTCACGGGAGTGCACTACGCGGGTGTCGATGCCGTGAGGTGATTCACCGACTCCGGGCGGACCGACCGGCACCTCGCTCCAGCTACGGACGATGGCGCTCCTCGACTGGCTGATTGTCCTCGCGTACCTGCTCTTCGCGCTCGGCGTCGGTTTGATCTTCCGGCAGCGGGCCGGTCAGAACATCGCGCAGTACTTCCTGTCGGGCAGAAACCTCCCGTGGTGGATCGTCGGCACCTCGATCGTTGCCACCATGTTCGCGGCCGACACGCCGCTGGCCGTCACGGGGCTCGTCGCCAACGACGGCATCTCCGGTCTGTGGTTCATGTGGAACTTCGCCGCCGCTCACCTCATGGCCGCGTTCTTCTTTGCCCGGCTGTGGCGTCGTGCCGGGGTGATCACCGACGTGGAGCTCGTGGACCTCCGATACTCGGGGCGACCCGCCAGGCTGCTCCGCGGGTTTCGCAGCGTGTGGGAAGGCGCCGTCCTGAACTGCATCATCATGGGTTGGGTCATCCTCGCGATGGTCAAGATCATGGACGTGCTGCTGAGCCTCGACGCGATAACGGTTCGACTGGGCATCGACCATCTCATCGACGGCCGCTGGTTCGGCATCATCGTATGCCTGGTGATCGCGGTGGCCTATACGGTGCTGTCGGGGTTCTGGGGCGTCGTGATGACCGACTTCGTGCAGTTCGTGCTCGCCATGACGGGTGCCATCGCCCTCGCGGTGATCGCGGTCGGAGACATCGGCGGCATCGGGCAGCTCAAGACGCTCTTGGCAGACCAGTACGGCGAGCTGGCTGAGGGGTATCTCAGCTTCTTCCCCCGGGGCGGCGACGCCTCCCTACCCCTGATCACGTTCGTCGCCCTCATCGGTGTGAACTGGTGGGCGACCCGGGATGCCGGCGGCACCAGCTACATGGTGCAGCGTATGCTCGCCGCCAAGGACGAGCACCACAGCTTCCTGGGCGTACTGTGGTTTTGCTTCGCGCACTACGTGTTGCGCCCGTGGCCATGGATCATCGTCGGGCTCATCGCCCTCGTCGCGTTCCCCGAGCTCGAAGACAAGGAACTCGGTTACCCGATGATGATCGTACAGCTCCTGCCCACGGGCCTGCTCGGACTGATGGTCGCCAGCTTGCTCGCCGCCTTCATGAGCACCATCGACACGCTGCTCAACTGGGGCGTCTCCCTGCTGGTGAACGATGGGTACAAGCCATTCCTCAACCGGGACGCCCCAGACCGTCACTACGTCCGCGTCTCCCGCATCCTCGTCGTGGTCCTGATGATAGTCGGAGGCGGGACCGCGTACGCCATGCAGTCCATTCGCGGCGCCTGGGAACTGTTCTTTGGAATGACCGTGGGCATCGGTGGCGTGTACGTGATGCGGTGGTGGTGGTGGCGCGTCAACGCGTGGAGCGAGATCGCGGCGTGGGTTTCCACCGCCCTAGTGTATGTCGGGCTTCACTTCGTCAATCCGGAGATCGGATTCGGCTGGCATCTCATCGCTACCGCCGGGGTGTCGACCGTCTGTTGGATTGCTGTCGCGATGCTGACACCACCCACGGACATGCCGGTGCTCGTCACCTTCTACGAGCGGGTGCGGCCGAATTCTCCCGGGTGGAAGCCCGTTGCCCGGCGGAGCAGCGTCAAGGTTGAACGCATGGGATGGTCTGACCTCACGGAGTGGGTGGCCGGGCTCGCGCTCATCTACGCCGGCCTGTTCGGAGTCGGCAAGCTGATTCTGGAGGGTTGGGGAACCGGGCTTGCCTACCTCGCAATCGCCGCGGTCGCGGGGGCCGTGGTGCTTCGCAGCGCGGTCAGAGCCTCCGGGGCCCAAGGGCACCCTGAGCCCTCCGGCCCGTAACCGCATCTGATTGAAGCACAACTCATTACGAGCGACGCGCGACCCCACCGCCCCTTCGAGTTAAACGACTTGACTGTGGTCGTATAAACGTTTATCCTTCCTTCGTACCACTCCCAGGTGGTCGTGTTCATGCCGAATCAAACGGATGCCGTCGCCCGGGTGCCGGAATCGGCGGGTTCCCGTTCCGCCCCGGATCCACGACCTCGTCGGTTCTTCGATGCCGCTGAGCCGCTGTTCGGGCGCTTCGGTTACCGGAAGACCACCGTCGAGGACGTGTGCCGAGCAGCGGGAATGAGCAAGCGAACATTCTACGAGCTGTTCCGTGACAAGCAGGACCTGCTCATGCAGTGGATCGAAGCGGTCCTCAACGAGATGACGGAAACGTGGGAGGCGAGTCTTCCGGCCGATCTGGACCCGCGCGGCCGGCTTCACTCGCTGCTGGACCTGTACGCCGAGATCGTTCGCGAACACCCGGCGCTTCAGGTGATGGTCGAGGACCTCGATCTGATGCGCTCGTTCGGCGCGCGGACCGAGGAGATCCGCCTCAGTCAGATGGGCGGACCGCTCGACCGGATCCTGCGGGACGGTGTGGACGCCGGTCAGTTTCGGCCACTCGACCCGCGCGCTGCCATGTGGGTGGTCTTCGGTCTCCTGGACACTGTCTACCTCCTGATGCCACGCGTGATGAACATGCCCGGGCCGCTGGAGGACGCCACGCTCGCGAGAGAGGTGCAGCAATTCATCGTTCGGGGTCTCGGCGCCATCGACCCGAACGAAGCCGAGTCGGGGACGAGAGGCGCCGGAGGATGAGGGGGGAAACATGACCGAGCTCGAACCCGGCGCGTCCTCGAGTCGCAGCACGACGGCTGAGCAGTACCGGAGCCGATGGTGGGTTCGGATGCTGGCCCACCTGGCGCTACGCCGCGCCGCATGGACACTCGCCGCCGTCGGGATCCTTACGACCGGGTGTCTCGTCCTGGCTGCGCAACTCGAGCTGCGGATGAACTGGACCGACCTGCTTCCCGAGGACCACACGACCGTCCAGCTCTATCGCGATGTCTTGGACCGCTTCGGCGAACCTTCCATTGTGATCGCGCTCGAAGGGGAGCGGGATGCCATCGTGGCGATGGCTGAGGAGCTCACACCTCGGTTGGAGCGCCTCGAGAGCCTCCACAACGTGGTTGGCAAGTTGCCGGTCGACTTCTTTCGCGACCACGCGTTCGCATTGATCAAACCGGAGCGGTTCGACCGTACGCTCGACTCGTTCGAGGACTGGACACTCGTCGGCACCTTGCGGGGCCTCAACGACGACTTCGAGCGCGAATACGTGGAAAGTGAATCCAACCTGCGCCGCGACGAAGTAGAGGTCGCCCGAGGTCTTCTCGGCATGACGCGTTCGCTCGAGCTGTTGTCGGCCGCGGTCTCCGGAGAGCAAGGACCGGAGGCGATGACCGAAGCAGCCGACGCGCTTTCCTTGGGTGACCCCTGGCTGCTCAGCCTGGACCGGCGGATGCTGCTCATCGCCTGCACCCCCGTGGCCAGCACCGACGAGGTCGACCGCCTGATCGCAACTGTCGAGGAGGTCGAGGCAGTCATGTTCGACGTCGCGGCCAATCACGCCGAGGTCCACGCATCCAGCACGGGCATGGGCAAGATCAGTCAAGATGAGATGCGGACGGTAGGCGGATACACGATCGTCCTGTCGCTCATTGCACTCGTGCTCATCTATGCGCTGCTCTCCCGGACATTTCGTGGGTGGGTGATGCCGCTGTTGGCCCTGGCACCCCTGCTCGTAGGAATGTTCTGGACCATGGGCGTGCTGTATGTGCTGTTTGGCTCGTTGAACCTGTTCACCGCGCTCATGATGCTGGTGCTCCTCGGTCTGGGCATCGATTTCTCCATTCACCTGATCTCGCGATTTCGGGAGGAGATAGGGCGACGTGCTCCGGTGGACGACGCGGTGGCGACCATGCTCGGCGGGACGGGTTCGGCGGTCATCATCGGCGGGCTGACAACGGCTATGGCGTTCTTCACCCTCATGATCGGAGAGACCAACGGGGTGTTCGAGTTCGGTGTGGCTGCCGGACTGGGGGTCATTCTCACACTGTTCGCGATCTTCGTCACCCTGCCGCCGCTGCTGGTGCTCCGGCAACGATGGCTCGCACGTCGCGGCGCGGCGCAGCCCGCACGGCTTCGCCCCGATGGGGGATACCGCTGGATCGGAGCCGTCGCGGCGGCCGGCTGGCGCCACCCAGGACTCTTCTTGGCGGGAACCGGGCTCGTGGTCGGGGCCTCACTCTGGGCCGTGCGCCACACCGGATACGAGTACGACTTTCTCGAGCTCGAGGCCAAGGGGTTGCGCTCCGTCGAGCTGCAACGCGAGATCCCTGGTCGGTTCGGCACCTCCGACCACGCCGCGTGGCTCATCACGCAGACCGTGGAGCAGAGCCGGGCGTTCAAAGAAGAGTTCCGGACCCTTCCCGCAGTTGGCGACGTCAACAGCATCAGTGATTTCATCCCCTCTCGGGAACGGCTCGCTACCTATGCGCCCAGGCTCGAGACGTTTCGCCGAGTGACGCTCTCGCGCGAGCTGCCCGCTTGGGGCTCGGGCAGTGACCAGGCTCTTGCCGAGCAGGTCGAGCGGCTGTGGGACAACCTCGACTTGATGTCCAATCTGGCGTTCACCGCCGGGCTCGACCGCATCGTGCAGGTGATCGATCAGATGACCGGTGTGAATTCGGAAACGGGGGAGACCGACACCAACGCGTTGCTCCCCACGCTCTTCCGCCGGCTCGCAAACGGGCTGGACGGGGGTGTGATGCTCCCGCTCGCCGAGCGATGGTCGACGCGGCTCGAGGCCAACCTCGCGCGGATGACGAACCCCGACACAGTGTCGATCGCCGACGTGCCTCCCAACATGGTGCGGACCTTCACGCCGCGTGTGGGTGACGGGTACCTGCTGCACATTGTGCCGCGCGGGTACCTGTGGGACAAGGCAGGCCTCGAGCGATTTGCATCACAGACCGAGGCCATCGATCCCGGGGTGATCGGCAGTGAGAAGATGATCCTGGTGATGATGGATGAGACGTTGGCGGACGGACGGGCCGCCGCCCTGCTCGCACTCGCCGTGATCGCCGTGTTGTTGCTCTTCCACTTCCGCGGACCCCTGGGGCTGCTCGCCCTCGTACCCCTCGGGGTGGGCACCGTCACCATGCTTGGTCTCATGTACGTATTCGGCATGACGTATAACTACATGAACCTGATCGCGACGCCGATCATTCTCGGTATCGGAATCGACGACGGCGTGCACGCACTGCATCGGTACCGCGAGCAGCGCAATGACGGGGTGGACCGAGTGGAGCAGAGCTTTCAGTTTGTCGGCAAGGCCATTCTCCTCACGTCGCTCACGACCATGATCGGGTTCGGCAGCGTCGCATTCTACGAAATGCGCGGTATGGCAAGCTTCGGGCAGGTCCTGTTCCTCGGCGTCGGTGCCTGCTTCCTGGCCACGGTGCTGGTACTCCCCGCGGTGCTCCGCGTGATCGGTGGGCATCCGAAGCTACAGCCGGCTGTCGAACCAGAAGTGCGAGATACGAGCTATGCCACTGGATAGCGATCGATCGACGACGCGATGTGCGGCTGCGATGCTGGGATTCCTGGCGGCCTGCATTATCGCGCCGGCTCAGCTCGCGGTTGCGCAAGAAGACGACGGCGCTGCCTGGCTCCAGCGTATCGAAGCCGCCGAGCGGATCCCGCATTCTTACTCGGTGCTGCGACAGACGATTACCACGTCGGGCGGTTCGGAGCGAACATTTACGATCCGGGCGTGGTCCGCCGAGAATGGTGACGTCTCGCTCATGGCCTACGTTGAACCGCGGCGGGTTGCCGACGACAAGATCCTACAGCTCGAAGGCGGCGACCAGTTCTGGTACTACATGAAGCGCCGTGATGTAACTCGGCACTTCGCAGGGCATAACCGTAAGCAGAGCGCGATGGGATCCGACTTCTCGTACGAGGACCTCGCGATGGGCGACCTCACGGAGGATTACACCGCCCAAGTACTCGACACCGCGGTCACCGATGGCGTGGAGACGGTGAAGCTACGATGCACGCCGACGGAGAGCGGCCCGTCCTACAATCATCTGATCCTGTGGGCCGGCATCACTGATCACCTCACGCGCCGAATCGAGTACTACGACGAGAACCATCACCTGAAGACGCTCACGCTGAGCAATTTCCAGACCATAGAGGGCCGCACGGTCGCGCTCAGACTCGAGATGGTGAACCACCGCGAAGCGTCGCGGACCGTGCTCGAGACGCTCGAAACCACCTTCGCCATCGAACCGGACCGGTCGCTCTTCACAAAAGCCGCGTTGAGCCGCCGGATTCCGTGAGCCCAACCATGTGACGAGGCAAGTCGTGGTGAGCGACGTGAAGCGTCAGGCGTCCGGTCTCGTGCGGCATGCGCCCCGAGGCGCGATCACCCTCGTCGCGGTCGTCTTTGCCTCCCCACTCGCCGCGCAAATCGTCGAGTACTCGGGCTACGTGGAGAACACCCTTCAGGCCGACTACACGCAAGAGGCGAAGGGCCAGGTGCTCGACGCATCCAAAGTTCGGTTCGACGTCGGCGGCGCACCATTCCGTGGACTCGAAATCCAGGGCAACGTGAACCTCATCGTGGCGCTCGGCGCCCGCTCGCGCCGCTTGAGTCCGTACCTACCCGACGCCGTCGCCCGGGAGATGGCCGCCATTGGCGTGCCCGACACGTTCAGCGTGGATCGCGCCCGGTTCTTCGTGGACAACCTGTTCGTGACTTGGAGTACGGGAGGACTCCGCGTCCGCGCCGGGAAGCAACAGCTGTCCTGGGGACCCGCGTACAGCTTCAACCCGACCGATCTGTTTCACCGCAAGGACCTGCTGGACCCTACCTACGAGAAGGAAGGCGTAACGGCGCTGCGACTGGATTACCGCTGGGGACTCGGCGGACAGGCCTCGGTCATCGCGGCACCCAAGAAGGACATCGATCGAACCGGCTACGCGCTCCGCGTGGGGACGCACGTCAATGCCATCGGTTACGATGTCGCGCTCACGGTCCACCGCGTCACCGATTCCACCGCCCTGCGTCCGTCCACGCTTGAGCCCTACACCCAACGGCGCCACGCCGTGGGAGTGGGGTTGTCAGGCGAGCTGCTTGGGCTGGGTGTGTGGTTGGAGGGCAACTGGAACGCGCTGGACGACGAAGCCGACTTCGTGCGCGCCGTGCTCGGCATCGACTACACCCTGAACGACGGGACCTACCTGCTGGCTGAGGCGCTGTACAACGGACGATCGCCAGCGGACGCGCCGTACCCGCTGCACGATTGGCTCGCGAACGTCCTTTACGGCGAACCGGTGGGCAGCGGATGGATGTTGGCGGGGGTACGTCGGGACCTCTCGGATCTGGTCCTGGGAAGCCTGTATGTGTTTGTCGCGTTGGACGGGTCGTTCGTGGTCAATCCGCGGATCGACGCGTCACTCGCACAGAACCTCGACCTCGTGGTCTTCGGCGGACTCACACTCGGCAACGCCGACGGTGTCTTCCCGCCAGGACTCTACTCGGGAATCGCGCGAGCAACCCTGTATTTTTGAGAGCCCAGCCGAGGCCTTGCCGCGCCCCCCGCCCGCAACGTGGGGCAGTCGTAGGCAGCGGCGTGGGTCAAGACCCCCGCAGCAGTGGGAACAGCTCTGACTCGGACCGCCCGTTCCGCATGATGTCTCTGATCCTTGCAACCACCTCCGGGTTCTCCCCGGAGACGTCGTGCTCCTCAGCGATATCGTTTGAGAGATCGTAGAGCTCAATGTCACGGTCCACCCCGTGACGCACTGCCTTCCAGTTATCCAGCCGCACTGCCTGCCCGCCCCGATACTCCCAGTACAGGTACTCGTGTCGGGATTGATCCCGGGAGTGACCAGTCAGCGTCGGCATCAACGAGAGCCCGTCGGTCTCCCGGGCCACGTCACCACCTGCCAGCTCGGCGAAGGTTGGCAGGAAATCCCAGAATGCCGATGGGTGGTCGCTCACCGATCCCGCGGCGATCCGACCCGGCCACCGGGCAATCAGCGGCACGCGGATCCCTCCTTCGTACAGCGTCGTCTTCAAACCCCGTAATGGTCCCGCACTCTCGAAGAACTCCGAATCTGTCCCACCGTTGAACGTAGGACCATTGTCGCTCGTGAAGAACACAATGGTGTCGTCGTCCAGACCGAGCTCATCCAGAAGTGCCATGATCCGCCCGATCTCGCGATCCATGCGCGTGATCATCGCCGCGTACGCGGCGCGCGGCGTGCGGTGCGGAAGATATCCCTTGTCGCCACGGTACGGCGTTTCCGCAAAGGCATCACCGTAATCGTCCAGCGAATCCTCGGGAACCTGCAGGGCGACATGAGGCACCGTGAACGGGACGAACAGGAAGAACGGGCGATCCCGATTCCGACGAATGAAGGCGAGCGCGTCCTCGGCCATCAAATCCATCGAGTACTGCGTGCCGCGGTACGGCTCATACGACGCGGGGTCATCCGAGTCGGCGTCCTCGGGCAACCGCTGGTGGGGAAAGAAGTACTCGTTGCCCTCGAGCACGTCCTTGTCGGTATTCCGCCACAGATGCGTCGGGTAGTAGTTGTGCGCGATTCGCTGGCACAGGTACCCATACCAGTGATCGAACCCCTGGCGATTGGGCTCACCGCTGCTCCCAGGACCTCCCAGGCCCCACTTGCCGATCGCACCCGTCCGGTAGCCGGCGTCCTGCAACATCGTCCCGATGGTTTCGGTACCTGAGGGCAACGGCCGCTGCCCCTCCAGGGCCGGGTCGTGCCACACATCCCCTCGCTCGGGCATCTCATCGTTATCCCGGATGTAGGCGTGGCCAGTGTGCAACCCGGTCAACAGCACGCAGCGCGCGGGCGCACACACCGGGCTCCCGGAGTAGTGCTGGGTGAAGCGCATTCCCTCCGCCGCCAAGCGATCGAGGTGCGGTGTACGGATCTTCCGCTGTCCGTAGCTCCCCAACTCGCCATAACCCAGATCATCCGCGAGCAGGAACACGATGTTGGGTGGGCGACTTCGTGCGCTACACGACTGCAGGCCCGGCAAGGTAAGTGCAGTGGCGCCGAACCCCACATGCTTCACGAACGTCCTGCGATCCCAGCGGTTGCTCATAACGAGCTTCGCATCCCGTGATATCTTGCACCATTCTAGGCCTCGGGTGTTTGACATGCCAGGTCGAGGGCATCACCTGGATCCCATCCGCACTCCATCGAGGTGAACGTGGCGGACGACTTCCGAGACACGGCGCGACTCCTGAACGTCCCTCCATTCCACGTGATGCTCAAACCACGTGGGGCGATCTGCGACCTCGACTGCGCCTACTGCTACTATCTGTCAAAAGAGAAGCTCTACCCGGGATCTGATTTCCTGATGGACGAAGCGGTCCTGGAGAGTTTCACTCGCCAGTACATCCAAGCCCAGCCCGCGCCGGAAGTCGTGTTCGAATGGCAGGGCGGCGAACCCCTGCTCATGGGGCTCGAGTTCTTCAAGCGGGCGATAGCACTCCAACGGAAGTACGAACGACCCGGCATGCGTACCGTGAATACGATCCAGACTAATGGACTGCACCTGGACGATGAGTGGTGTCGCTTCTTCAAGGAACACGAGTTTCTGATTGGGATCAGCCTGGACGGCCCAGCTCAACTGCACGACGCGTATCGTGTCGACAAGGGCGGCCGACCGACGTTCGAGGGTGTACTGAAAGGGCTCCAACTCCTCCAGCAGCACGGCGTCGAGTACAACGTATTGACGACCGTGCACGCGGCAAACGCCGGCCACCCGCTCGAGGTCTACCGGTTCCTCCGCGACGAGGCCAACACGCGATTCGTCCAGTTCATCCCCATCGTCCAGCGCGACAACGACAGCGGCTTTCAGGAGGGCAACCACGTCACCAACCGCTCCGTCACCGGTCGGCAGTACGGGGAGTTCCTGGTCGCCATCTTCAACGAGTGGGTACAGCGGGACGTGGGTCGCGTGTTCGTGCAGCTGTTCGACGTGGCGCTCGCCGCGTGGGTCGGCCACCCACCCGGACTCTGCATCTTCCAGGAAACCTGCGGCGCGGCGCTCGCGATCGAACACACCGGAGATCTCTACTCCTGCGATCATTTCGTGGAGCCTCGACATTTGCTCGGCAACGTTCAGAACACCCCGCTCGTCCAGCTCGTCGGGTCGCGCGAGCAAGCAGCGTTTGGCGAGGCAAAACGCGACACGTTACCGCGGTACTGCCAGGCGTGCGAGGTGCGCTTCGTATGCAATGGCGGGTGCCCGAAGAACCGAATCCTCGAGACACCCGACGGCGAGCCAGGACTCAACTACCTCTGCGAAGGCTATCGTCGGTTCTTCAATCACGTCGACCCGGCAATGCGCTTCATGGCGAACGCATTACGTGCCGGGCAGCCACCAGCCGGCATCATGCGGGAATTCGCACGGCGGCACTACGGATCACGGGCGTAAGGCAGTCCAGGTCTGCTGAACCGGCGCAGACTGCACGCTCATGCACTCTGCGCCATTTCGTCATAGGCAGTAGTCGCGCAGGTTATCAACGTATCCCACTGATCTAAAACGACTTATCCGACATACCCGATCTGGCCCCGATCTTGCCCCTCTCCAACCCCAACATGGATCTGCGCATCACTCGAACACAAGGAGTTGAGATGTCACTTCGCATACATCGCAGATGGTTTTGGACCGTGATCCTCGGTCTATCGCTGGGAGCCCTGGCTGCCTGTAGCGACAACCTGATCGGCCCACAGAACCAGCTCGAGGTCACCAACGCAACGGACAACTTCCAGTGGCAGGTCTCAGCGCTGGAAAGCGTCTCGCAGACGCTCAACTACACCTGGCAGAACACGGGTACGTCGGCCAACGTGAACCAGTCGGCCAGCATCTCGGGCGGCTCCGCCACCCTCACGATCAGGGACGCCGACGGCACGGAAGTGTACAGCCGGAGCCTCGAGGAGAACGGCACGTTCCAGACGACGGCCGGTACTTCGGGCATTTGGTCGATCGACGTGGTGCTGTCCGGCACGGCCGGCACGCTCAATTTCCGGGTGCAGAAACCGTAACGGCAGCTTCCACCTCCCGCACGACGAAGAAAGCTCCCGGTGCCTCCGGGAGCTTTCGTGTCTTTTGGGGTTGGAGCCGATCATGGCGGCCGACAAGGCGCAGTTTGTCGCACGCCCGCGCCAGCAAGATCCTACTCCTGGCGCTGCCCGGGCCGCCCGGGTCCCCGTCGGTTCCCGAGGTTCCGGAGCCGTTCGGGTAGCCGGCCCCACTGTTCCTCGGTGAGAACGCCTCGCACCGCTTCCAGGCTCCGACGCACGTTCTCCAGCGCTTCCTGCATGCGGGGCCGGATTAGCTCAATCAGCGCACGTGGGTCATCGGCAGCCGCCTGCTCGATCTCCATTTGGAGCGTCCCCGCCAGGCTGTCGTTCGCCATCGTGAGCGAGTCACGGAGAATGACGAGGCGCTCCACCTGGTCTCGACTGAGCTCCAGCGTGTCCACATGTTCCAGTGCCAACTCCGCCGGGTTCATCAGGAGTGACCGGAACCGATCCAAGAAATCCTCACCGGTCATCCTGCCGAAGGCTCCACCCACCCCCCTACCACCACCCGGCCGTCCACCAATGGCACCACCCATCCGACCACCCCCACCTCCCCGTAACGCCATCAACGCGTCGCGTCCGCGGTCGGGACCGAGGCTCGCCCGAACCTGAATCCCGATTTGGAAGGGCTGCCGGAACGCCGTCGTCTGGGGATCGCTGGCGCCAAACCGCTCGTTCACGGCATACTGGAACCGCTGCTGAACCGGATCGAAGCCTGTGACGTACAGCAGCCGTCGATCGGGCCGAGCCTGCATCCCCCAACCCTTCAAGCCGTCCGTCCCGTGGAACAACTGATCGAGCCCGTGCAGCAGGTTCATCGTCGTCAGGGAGACCGTCACGCGCCGGTTGAGCCCCAGAAAGTTGGGCCGGTAGTTGATCTGGAACTCCAGCGACCCCTCCCACGGCCCCAGGCAGCTGTTCCGCTGCGCGATGGATCCGATCTGCCCTTCCAGACACTTGCGTGCACCCGCCGAGGCACTCTCGAGCAGCTGTGCCATTCCTGGTGACGTTGCGGGATCGAGCACGAACGCCTGGTCGTTGGCCGCTCCGTCACCGTTGATGTCCGACGCGACCATCGGCGTGTATGGCGTTCCCGAGTTCAGCCGCCCGATCGCAGTGACATCGAGGCTCGCACCGAAGGGATAACTGAGGGTGGCGAGGAGCGAGTGCCGTCGCTCGTAGGCGCTTCGACTCCACTCGGGCTCGTTCGGGTTCCCGGAGGTACTCGTTCCACCCAGTCGGCCGGGGCCGAAACGCGCGCTCTGAGAAGATTGGTCACGCACGTCGGACCATGTGTACGATGTGCGGAGTACGATGCCATTGCGCGTGACCCCACTGAGCGAGACGCTGAGTTGTTTCGTCTCTGACTCGAAGTCGGAGCCGATCTCGAGTACCTCGGCGTAGGACGAGTCGAGCCGCGCGGCCTGAGAGTTCAGCGTCCCCCTCGAGGGCACGATCGAACTCGGTGGAACGAACACGGGTCGGTCCGCTTCGGAGCCGAGGGTAAACCCTCCGCTCGTGTCGAGATTGAGATCGCGGAATCCGTACTGGTCGACCCCCCTCGCGTACCCCAGGTCGACGGAGAGTCGAAGCAGCGTAGTCAAGTTTCGCTGCACGCCGAGCGACGCTCGCCACGCTTTGGGAGCGGCGTAATCCTGGGCAAACACGGTCGCCGTCGGCGCACGTTGCTCGACGATGGTCGGCGCACCGGCGCACGAGCTCGGGATCATGTCGGCGTCCGCCTGATACATCCTCCAGTCGGGGACGGGGACGGCAGTGCCCGTGCATTGGAGCAGCGTCTCCGTATCCGAAAAGCCGGTGGATGACTGCGCCTGGGCAACGAGGCCGAGCGAAATCGGACTGCGGAACTTCCCAACGCCCCCGCGGAAGATGAGGGCTGGCGGCGTGGCGAGTCCCCCACCACCTACCATCCACGTGAACCCAACCCTTGAGCTCACGTCGAACTCGGAGGGCAGACGGTCGGTTCGGAGGCCGAGACTTGCGTCGAGATCGGGATTGTACGCCGGCGGGTTCCGCAACGACGTACCCTCGGCACGGAGTCCGTAGTTGACTTGGAAGGTGCGCGACGGCATCCACACGTCCGCAGCATACAGCGCGTACTCGACTGCCGTACTCGTTCGGTCGGGAGCATTCAGCACCCGGCGAAACGATGATGGCGTGCCGCTCTCGAAATCCGCGAGCGCGTTGTACGTGAAGATCCCCCACTGATTGGTGGATCGGAAATCACTGGTTCGCTCAGCACGGAAGAGCCCGCCGATCTTCAGTCGATGGCTGGCTGCCGGACCCGGGAACCACGAGAACTCGTCACTCACCTCGAGTGACTTCGAGCTCGAGTTTGTCGGCATGGAGGTGTTACCACCCATCGTGAGCGTGTTGATGCCGACGGCACCGTCCTCGAGCAGCGATGCGACCTGCACGCGTCCTTGCGGCAGATACCAGTACGGATCTCCCGCACGCGTGTTAGTCGACGCGTAGGCCCGCATCTCGTTGATGAGTCGTTGGCCGAACTGTGAGGAGAGGCTGGCCATCACCCCCCCTCCGGAGGTCGCGTTGTCACCGCTGGTTTCCGGCAGGGCGGTTGCACCGAGCCGAGTTGGCTCCTGTTCCACATCGCGCAGATCACCACGCAGCATGAGCGTGTGGCGGTTCGAGATCAGGTAGTCCAGGCGCAGCATCCCTGTCAGCTGGTCGTTCTTGCGCCGCCCGTCAAACCGGCTCTCGGGCGCAGCACCATTTCCGTCCACGAGGGAGATGAACCGGTCCACCGAATCCGGCGATACGCCGAGTCGTTGCAGATCACTTGCGGTCGCGCTCATCAATGAGGCGACGGGATCGCGGCGAAGCCTGGCAGACCCCGACACAAACGCAAACAGCTTGTTGCGCACTAGCGGCCCGCCCACTCCTGTGCCGAGGACGTGTTGCGTAAACCCGGACGTGAACGAGGTCGCCTGATCACCCTCGAACGCAAGTGTGTGATCCCGCAGCGAGTAGCTCAACGCCGACTGCACCGCATTCGCCCCACTTCGTGTAACCGACGCCATCATCCCGCCGCTGAACCGGCCGCGGGACACGTCGTATGTGCTCGTGACGACGCGCGTTCCGCGCAGCCCTTCCTGCGGCATCTGGCCGGAGCCGAAGGTCATCCCGTCCAGCGTCATCACGTTGGCGTCCGGACGCTGCCCCGCCACGGAAAACGCGGCTTCCGTGGAGTCCGTGGCATCGATCACGATTGCGCCGGGCACGAGTGCGGCGAGAAGCGCAAGATCCTCGGGATCGATGGGCAGATTGGCAATCATGCCCGTCGTGAACGCCCGTTGGGTTGTCCCCGGTGTCGGCCGATCGGGGATCTGGACCCGACGGATTGTCGAGTCACCCGTCACCACCACGGGATCGAGCGCGAACGTGGCATCCCGGAGCTGCACATCCCAGATGAGCCGGTCCTCGTCGGCATGCCGGATCAGCACCACCGTCTGGGGAATCGCGCCGATGAGCCGGGCAGACATGCGATACTGCCCGCCGCCGTCCGGGAAGAGAATGGTGTATCGGCCCGCACGGTCCGTCGTGGCCGTTCGCGTGATCTGCGTCTCGAGCGACATTGCCTCGATCGTGACGTCGGGGAGCGGTTGTCCGGTCTCATCAACGACGACACCCGTGAGGATGTCGGTGGTCACACCGACCTGGGCGTGAGCCAGGCGGAGCGGCAACACCGCGAGCACGGCAAGCAGCAATGCGACCCGCAAAAGGAATCGTTGCACGAACGTCACGGCCTCAACCTCTAGCAGTTTCCGAGAAAATGAGCAGGCTCTCGGCTCTTCCATCGGGGGTCCCGTACTCCTGATTACGCGCCAGCCAGCTAACACGTTGAATCGGCCGCGGCCAGTAGGCCGTCGCCTGTGCGTGGCGGGTGCTTCCCGCCCATTATGGGACGACCGTACGGTCGAGATGTTAGCCCGCCGGGACCCGCTCAGCGTCCCGCCGTCGTCTCACGGCCCGGCCGGTAGCGGCGAATCAGTCGAGCCTCGATATCGGAGTCGGTAAATGCCACGGGCTTGAGTCGGTTCGCGGCGAACAGCTCCGCTTGATCGCTGTAATGCGGGGAGTCCTCGCGGCCACTCTGGCCGTAGCCGAGCACCGAGAACGCACGGGGGGTATCACCAAACTCCACGGCGAGTATCCACGCGTCCCCCCTGTTCACCACACGCTTGCCGTCCTCGCCGTCGCCAAACGAGAGGGTGCGGAAGCAGCCGAGCCATCCGGGACATCCCCCGACCGGCACATCGACCTCGCCGCGGCGTACTCGGTGCACCTCACCCCAGGACACATCCCAGTGGCCGAACTGATCGCGCGTTGCATCGACGGCCCAGGCGAACGCCGCTGCAGCGCGAGCGGGGTCACGTAATCCCCGCGGCGTGGTGGTCGGCTCCGCCGAGGTCCAAGGCACCGTAAACGCGCTGTCCCAGCGGGCCCTGAACGCCACGGCGTCGAGCGTGTCCTCGCCCACGAGGTACCGCCGGAACCACGTCTCGAACAGCACGGCACCGCGCGAGCTAGGACTCGTCGTGTTATCCCAGGCGTCGACCAGCTCGATTGCCGACAACACGTCGCCGTTCGGTTCGGTCGACCGCACCGCGGCCACGAGGTCCGCCTTCACGCGGTCAGCGAGCAGCATGCGGGTTGTGTGCTTGAGGGCGACCACCTCTTCCAGGCTCAACCGGCTCGGTGTGCGGTGAACGAGTTCGAGTGCGAGCTGGCTCCGCAGTCCCAGCGCCGGGCGCGGGAAGTTGCCCGAGTACGCGGCGGTATCGAAAGGCTGGTCGAGATTGGTGTAGTAGAACGGATCGTTCTCGTTGTGCAGGTAGCCCCCCTTGGGATTCAAGAGCTGCGGCAGCGAGTCGAATGCGACGAGCTGCGTCCAGATGTCGGAGGTGCGGTGAGCAGGCACCGCCAACGTGTCCCCACCGGGCACGTAGCCTCGCGCGGGAAGTCGCGCATTCCAGAGGTAGAAGATGTTTCCATCTCGGTCGGCGTAGGTGAAGTTGGACGACGGATGCGCTCGCATCCGCATCGCATCCTTCCACTCCTCGAGATTCGACGCCCGCATCATGCGCAGATACTGATCCACCATGCGGTACTCGCCATCTACCGCAGAGCGCAGCACGTAGATCTTCCCGCCGCCCCGGTGAACAACCGGACCCAGGGAGGTGTGCCAGAACTCCCGGGTTTCACGGCCCAGTCCCTCACCATTCTTGAACTCGACGGTTATCTGCTCGCGCTGCAGCGGAACGCCCCCCCCATCGAACAGGAAATGGTCGGGCCGATCGGGATCCACATCGAGCGCGATGATGTCGTCCAGATCCGGCCCGTTGTTGGTGGTCGCCCAGCCCAGATGTTCGTTGAAGCCGCCGATGTAGAACAGCGGATAGCCAATGCGCACGTCGCCGTAAAAATTCACGTCGCCCGGAACCATGAGGTGCGCCTCGTAATAGCCCGCGTTCCAGCTCAGGTGGGGGTTGCGCAGCAGGATGGCCTTACCAGACGTGGTCCGACTCGGTGCGAATGCCCAGGCATTGGAGCCGTCCTCGCTCGGCCGCCCCACTCCAACCGATCGCTCCGTCTCCAGCCGCTCCAGGAACCGCTGCACGGCACTCTGCCGCGGAGCGAGAATGAAGCGACCGTGCACGTCATGGCCGGTGAAGGTCGGTGCAAGCCATCCTGGAAACTCGTCAGGATGAAGCCGGACGTACCAATTCACGCCTGCGGCAAACCCTTCATAGAGATCACGCGCATCCTGGCTGAGCAGATGATAGGTCTCGAGTGCACGCCGGCGGATGAGACGAGCCGGGAAATCGGAATCGATGGAATCCGCCCCGAAATGGAGCGCCATCTCCCCACGAGAGCGCACCAGGCCCATGACGACCCGCTCGCCGTAATCCTCCAACTGGCAGTAGGCGAGGCCAAAGCCCAGCGCGGCGACGTTCTCGGCGGTGATGTGCGGAACGCCGTACTCGGTGCGCAGGATCTCGACTTGGGTCACGAGTGGCGGCTCGCTCACCGAACCCTGCTGCGCCGCCGCAGTTCCGTACAGGCACGCCAAGGAGACGGCCCCGTGGATGGTCCAACGGAGCATCGCCGGTAGGCGACTGGAGTCCTTACACAGTCCACACATCACATCCTCCAGGTAGTACCGTAGCGTCGTGGATACATCGACCTCATGCCATGAAGACCGTCGGCACTAAAATAGCAATTGCAGCACTTTTGACACGACACGTCGACGGGAGTAGCTATCTCTCCGTGACTCCCGATCCTCACCGTCCACTTCGCGACGACGTTCGCCTGCTCGGAGCGCTCCTGGGCCAGACACTTCGCACGCAGGAAGGCGTGCCGCTTTTTGAGACGGTCGAGCACGTGCGGGGGCTCTCCAAGCGGGCACGGCAAGGTGAGTCGGTCTGCTTCGACGAGCTGCGAAGCGTACTCGAAGCGCTCTCCGTGGATGAAGCCCTGCCAATCGCACGTGCGTTTGCGCACTTTCTTACGCTGGCAAACATCGCCGAGCAGCACCACCGTATTCGTCGCCGGCATGCCTATCAGCGCGATTCCACCGCCCCGCCCCAGCGTGCCTCGTTTGAAGATTCGTTCTCGAGACTTTTAGCATCGGACGTAGTTCCCGAAGCGCTGCACGCCGGTGTGTGCGCGCTCCAAATCGAGTTGGTGTTCACCGCACACCCAACGGAAGTTATCCGCCGCACGCTTCGCCAGACGCACCGTCGCATCGCCGATCTCCTCGCCCACCGGGATCGAGTCGACCTCACGGCGGCCGAGCGCCAGGAGATGGAACAGGAGCTCCTGCGAGAGGTTACGGTCGCATGGGGGACGGACGAAGTACGTCATGAGCCGCCTACACCGCTCGACGAGGTCAAGTGGGGACTCGTCGTGTTCGAGCAGACGCTGTGGGATGCCGTACCGTCCTATCTCCGGGCCCTCGACCGCGCGCTCGAGGCCGCAACGGGGAAAGTGCTCCCGATGGAGGCAGTGCCCATCCGGTTCGGTTCCTGGATGGGGGGCGATCGGGATGGGAATCCCAACGTGACTCCGGAGGTGACGGCGCACGCGTGTCTGCTCGCTCGATGGATGGCGGCCGATCTGTACTTGAAAGACGTCACCGCGCTTCGAGCGGAGCTTTCGCTGCGAGACGGCAGTGCAGAGCTACAACGGCTGGTGGGTAATGCGCGGGAGCCCTACCGCACGTTACTCCGCGAGGTCTGCGATCGGCTGTCTGCGACGCGTGCGGGTATCGAGCAGATGCTTGAGGGCCAGCGGATCGACCCGACCACCGCTGCACGCATGTACTGGGATGTCCAGGAGCTGGCGGAGCCACTTCGGGTCTGCGCTCGGTCTCTCGACGCAACAGGCGCGGGAATCCTGGTCGGCGGTCGTCTCCTCGACGTGTTGCGGCGGATCGCGTGTTTCGGATTGACCCTGGTGCGCCTCGACTTGCGGCAGGAATCGGCGCGACACACCGAGACACTCGACGCCATTACCCACGGCGCAGGTCTCGGTTCGTACGCTGACTGGGAGGAAACCGCGCGTCAGCGTTTTCTCTGCGAGCAGATCGAGGCTTTCGGCGGTGTGCTCCGGGAGGCACTTGCCGATTCGGCAAGCTTCGAGCCGCCCGTGCGCGATGTGTTGGGCACCTTTCGCATCGCAGCGACGCTCCCGCCTGATTCGCTGGGCGCCTACGTCATCTCGATGGCCGAGCGGCCGTCGGACGTGCTTGCGGTCGAGGCCCTTCAAGTGGCGGCAGGTGTGAGCCCGCGGTTGCGAGTCGTGCCGCTGTTCGAGACGGTAGCGGATTTGCGGGGTGCAGGCTCATGCCTGCGGGAGTTGCTCGGCATCCACTGCTACCGTTCCCGCATCGCGGGACAGCAGGAAGTGATGCTGGGCTATTCCGACTCGGCGAAGGACGGAGGGCGACTGGCCGCTGCGTGGGAGCTGTACCAAGCGCAGGAGCAGATCGTCACGGCCGCTCGCGAATCCGACACGCGCGTCACGTTGTTCCACGGTCGCGGGGGAACCGTGGGCCGGGGTGGCGGCCCGACCCATCTCGCCCTACAGTCACAGCCGCCCGGATCCGTCGGCGGGGCGCTGCGGGTGACCGAACAAGGGGAGATGATTGCGGCCAAGTTCGGCCTGCCGGGCATTGCTCTCAGGACCCTCGAGGTCTACACGACGGCCACGCTGGAGGCCACCCTCACACCACACCCACAGCCATCATCGGAGTGGCGACGGCGGATGCAGCAGATGGCCGACGTCTCGCGATCGGCCTACCGCACCGTCGTCTACGACACGCCGGAGTTCCTGCGATACTTTCGCTCGGCCACGCCGGAGATCGAGCTTGGCCGCCTCAAGATCGGGAGCCGACCTGCGCGGCGTCGTACGGGCGGTGGGGTCGAGTCGTTACGTGCAATCCCGTGGGTCTTTGCCTGGATGCAGACGCGCCTCCTCCTCCCAGCCTGGTTGGGGGTCAACGACGGGCTCGATGCGGTGATTCGAGACGGAGGGCTCGCGGAACTGCAGCACATGTATGAGCAATGGCCCTTCTTCCGGTCGACCATCGAGTTGGTGGAGATGGTGCTGGCCAAAGCGTCGCCGTCCATCACGGAGCAATACGACCGGCGGCTCGTACCCGAGGACCTGCAGTGGATCGGGACCGACCTGAGAACGCGACTGGGTCGGACGACTGAACTCATCTCGCGCATCACGGGTCACGCGCGGTTACTCGAAGACAACGCGGTCCTACGACGCTCGATCGATGTGCGCAATCCCTACGTCGACCCGATCAACTTGGTGCAGACGGAAGTCTTGTGTCGGCTACGCGCCGCCCCTGACGAGGAATGCCTGCAGGACGCCCTCTTGGTCACCGTCAACGGCATCGCGGCGGGCATGCGGAACACCGGGTGATCCCCGCGCCCGCCGCAGCTCAACGCGGCGCTATGCCGTGGCAGCTCGCAACGCAACGAGTTGGCTTGGCCCCGAGGCCTTGAGATACGCGTTGGGGTCGTGGTGCAGCGCCCCCTTCGGGAGCCATTCCCACAGCGGTCCGAGATCCCGGCGGACCCGTTCGAGGAAGAACGACGGCAAGTCGGTGCTCTCACCCTCGAAGTAGTCCCGGAACTTTCGGTCAACGTCGAGCCGCTCCCGGACCTTGGTGTAGTACCGGATGCGCCCGAAACCCTCCGAGGAGATAGCGCGGACCACGTTCATCCACCGCGGAATGCGCGGCCGGATCGCCCGAAACCGTCGATAGATTGCCCGCCATGACACCGAGTGTTTGGTGAGCGCGATCACGTAGTCGTAGAACTCAGGCCACGAATAGTTCGCGGGCTTCACGTTCATCGCGTGGTTGTTATTCAGAAAGTGGAACGGAAACGGGAGCACGCGCCCCGCCCGCTGGTAATCCAGGTTGAGCGGAGCCGCACGGCCGAAGGCAGACAGCAACGAGTACGCGGGGAACGCGCCGGGGGTCATGTCCAGGAATCGCTTGGTCAGCTCGAACGGCTCGGCGCCGGCGTCTCCGTCGAGTCCCAGCACGAAGTTGGTCTGGACATACGGAATGTAGCGCTGGATCGTCTCCACGTGCTCAGCAACCCGAGCGACCTTCGCCGCCCCCTGTGCCTTGCCCGTCTTCGACTTGTTTCCCATATCATACCAAGACTCGATCCCGGGCAGGATCGCTGCGAATCCGTTCCGCTGCAGCCGCTCGAGGCGCGGCTCCAGCAGAAGGGCGAGACTGCTCTCGGCAATGAAGTCGATGCTACCCGCCGGCGCCGCCGCTTCGATCGCGTCCATCACATCGTCGAACCGAACCCCGAAGTTGGGGTCGTGCCACGCGACGCGGGGGCGCCGGAATTTGCCCCGCAGGAACCTGAGATCGTCCTTGAGCACCTCCAGGTCCATCGTCTGGTAGGGTACCTCGGAGTCGATGCAGAAGCTGCAGGTGTACGGGCAGCCGAGGCTGCCGATCATGGGGACGATCTTGATGAGCGGCGCCTTGGCTAGGGTCCGTTCAACGAACTTCCAACGCTGCTGCACGCCCGGAAGGGTGGCCGGTTGCCGCGCTGCCTGCAGGTGAAGCCCAACTGGCCGTTGGGGCGCCACGTCACGCAGGACATCGCGCACGAGCTCGCGGTCGGTAAAGCCCAGCACGTAGTCGAAGTACTGGATCGCGTCCTCGGGATAACAGCGCGCGTGCGGCCCACCGAGCACCGTGACGGCGCCCTTGGATCGAAACAGGTTGCTCAGGGAATAGGCGAGCTGTGCCGCCTGCGTGAACGCACCGATGAACACGACGTCCACATCCTTCGGCAGCTCCGATACGAGATCCTGCACCCCCGTGTAGCACACGAACGTCACATCATGCCCTTCCTCTTCACACCAATACCCGAGAACTTGGGGCATGATGCTCGCGAGGTTCGCGTTCATGATGCGGCCGTAGAGTCCCTTCGTGGGTCCTTTCGTGACGAGATCGATGATCCCGACGCGGAGTCGTCTCACACGCCCCCCCTTGTGGCGGTGCTGGGCCGTTCCGTTGTCCGGCCGGACTGTCGCCGACCGTTGCCTCCACCCCACGTCGTCACGCGCCTAGCGGCGCGGTCGCCGCCCTCGGCGCATCCGACGCCGGGCCGCCGCCGCCTTCTTCCGACGTGCCAGGCTTGGTTTCACGTAGTGACGCTTCTTGCGGAGATCCTGAAGAATGCCCGCCCGCTGCACTTTGCGGCGAAACGTCTTGATGGCCCACTCGACTGAGTCACTCTCAGACAGAATGATTTCCGTCATAACACTCCCTGGATGATCGCCGCCCGCGGGCGCAGATACACTGTGGCCACCCCGACCGAAGTCAGGATGGCCCCGTCCCGCTCAGACGCGGTCGGCGTTCGGACTCAGTCTTCGATTTTGGTTACGTTCTCAGCCGCCGGGCCTTTTTGGCCCTGCACGACATCGAACTCGACCCGCTCACCCTCTCGGAGCGACTTGAAGCCGTCGCCCTGGATCGCGGTGTGATGCACGAAGCAATCCTTTTCACCGTCTTCGCGAGAGATGAAGCCAAAACCCTTGGCGTCGTTGAACCACTTCACCGTGCCTTTGGTGCGCATTCCGCACTCCTTGGTATTGGTGTCGATGTTCGTCGGAGTCCGGTCGTACCGTCCTTGCCGATCGCTCATCTTCGTGACATCGCGGGTCCGCCCCCGCGCCGGCTGCCGGCTCCCGAGGTGGCTGGCCACCTCGCCACCCGGCGACTGATCCTGAAACAAGAAACGGGCACCTGCGCGCGCTGCCAGGTCCCCGTCGTCGTGTTCACTGGTACCGCGGCGCACCCCCATCGGGCACGCCCAAACGCTCGCCAAAGCTAACCGGCCTGGGGCGATCCCGCTAGGGACGCATCTCGCCCGCGCCACGCTCGCTCAAGGGGCTCAACTCGGGGTGAGACCAGCCTGGAAGCGATCAGCCCGCCGCCGCGTTCGCGCGGAGGCGGCACAAGGTGGGCCGACTCCGACGGCCCGCTACTGCCTCACCCAGGTTGGACGCAGGTCGTGGGTGAGTTCCCACATGAGATGGTCGACCAGCCGCCCGTATGCCTCATCGGGGTTCTCGGCCCCAAAATAGACCTCGCCGCCGGCAATCCCCAACTCCCCGACCGTCTCCGTGGCCCGGCCGGCCTTCGTCCAGACCGTTGCCCCAGACTCCGTCGAGAGCAGCCGCACCGTCACCTCCACATTCACCGAAGCCTCGACCCGCGGAAACCTGAGATCGAGAATCGCGCCCCGCGGCTTGACGTCCGACACTTTCATATGTCCGACGAATACGGCGGGAACGCCGAATTCGTCTCCGATCCGCCGCGCGGCAAACGCATCCAACCGGTCTTCGCCGATCCGGTCGAGCAACCGCTCGGCCTCGCCCAATTCCAACACCTCGACGCCCTGTTGGCTCTCGAGAATCGTCTGCGCGAACCGCTCGGTCGCGAGCTCGTGGAAAGACCCTTTGGCGTTCTCGATCGTGAATAGCACCAGCCCCACCTGTTGGTAAGGCGCGAGATCGAGACGGGGCGGCACCATGACCCGCTTGCCCCCACACCCAAGTGAGAGCGCGAACAACGACAACAACGCAATCACCAGCAGGTGCTTCGCCCGAGCGGCGTGTGCTCGACGGCGCGCGCGCCCGCCTCGGCGGGGACGCCTGTCAAACCGAGTTGGGCGTGACTCAGTTGGTCTTGGCATTGCCTTCCGTCCTCCTGCAAGTTCTGGAACGGCGGTCACGAAGACCGTGGGCTTGAGCTTCGGTACCTCTCGCGTCATGACCAACCACCTCCCACCTCGTCGTGGGCACATGACTCCCCGCCAACATGACGGGACCCGCGCAGCCAGAACGCAAGTTCGGTACCGCGTCGAACGCAGTTCGTAACACGTTGTCCAAATGATAATTATCGATACGGGAACGGCTCATTCGCATCTGCAATCGTCCCCATACGAGGACGACCCAAGATCGCAGTCAGGTCACGTCCTCCCGACGAACTGGCCAACATCGCCTCCAGGTTAACAGAAACGGAGCGAGCAGCAAGGCGAGCGCAAACAGGAAGGCGATCACCACCACGGCAACGGGCTCCCACCCCGACGGCTGGGCTCGCCGAGCGAGCGAGGCGGCGAAGGCACCGCCACCAATGAGGATCGACCACGCGGCAAGCGGGCAGACGAGCCATGCGACGACCAGTGTGAGGCGGGTTCGCCGCGAAGTCGTCATGCGCGCCGACATGCTCCCGACATCACGGCTGCTCTCCCCCACTCGCCACCCGTTCGAGCAGCACCGCGAACCGCGGGTGGTCTCGCACCGGATCGAGGTCCGGATCGTGCTCGATCCAAGAGGCATTCCCGAATCCGCGTTCCACCGCCTCCTCGAGACAGGCCACGGCTTTCTCCGTCTCCCCTTCGAGTGAGTACAGGCATGCAACGTTGTAGCGGACGCCCGCATCCTCGGGGTCGATGGCCGTTGCCCGCTCCGCCCATTCCAAGCCCTTTTCTGGCTCGCCCAGCCGACAATAGGAAACGGCAACCATCGTGGCCGCCCGGGGGTCGTCCGGATTCAACTCGAGATGCTGCGTGGCAACGTCCATGGCGCGGCGATAAGCCGACTCGGCCTCCGCCTCGCGCCCCATGGCCGCGTACGACTGTGCCGCAAAGAACCGTGACTGGTAGTCTTCCCGAGCCTGCGCTGCCGCCTCGAAGAGCTGGGCTGCCTGCTCGAACCTTCCTTGCTGAAAGCACGTCCGCGCGTAGAAGTAGCGCGCCTCGTACTGTTTTGGATCGAGCTCCATAGCCTCGCGGAATTCTCGCTCCGCTTCTTCGAGCCGCTGCATTTGAAACAACGCAAACCCTCGAGAGGCATGTGCCTCCGCCAGCTCAGGGCCCAACTCGAGTGCCTTGCGGCTCGCCGAATCCGCGAGCTCGGTGTCGGGCTCAGACGAGGGATAGTACATGTGGAGCATCGAGCAGGAATCGGCCACACCGGCGTAGGCCAGTGCGTACTCCGGGTCCAGCTGGATCGCTCGAGTGAACATGTCACGGGCATACTCCAAGCTCTTCTTCCGAGCCTGAGCAAAGAACTGTCGACCCCGGAGGTAGAACTCATACGCCTTGACGTCGCTCGTGGGAACGCGTTTGAGCACCTGCTTCTCTTCTTCGCTGAGGATCACGCTGAGGGCGCCGGCGATATTGCGGGCGATCTCGTCTTCGATCACGAACACGTCTTCCATCTCTCTATCGTACCGCTCCGACCAGAGGTGGTACCCGTTGGCGACGTCGACGAGCTGTGCCGTAATGCGTAGCTGGTTCCCCGCTCTGCGGACGCTCCCTTCGAGCACGGTCGCCACACCGAGCTGCTGACCGATGGTGCGGATATCGAGAGTCTGTCGCTTGAAGGCGAAGGCGGACGTGCGGGACGCCACCCGCAGGGCCCGGACCTTGGTCAACGCGTTCGTGATCTCCTCCGCGATGCCGTCGCCCAGGTAGTCGTTCTCCAAATCGGCGCTCACATTGGCAAAGGGCAGGACCGCGATCGACACGGGTGCCCCACCGCCGCCGGCCGGTACCGGAGCCGTCAACGCCCCGACGAACGCGCCGACGGTAGCGAACCGATCACCGGACAGGGTGGCCAGTGCTCTCGCCACCGCAGCCTCAACGCTCTCTGGGACGGCCGGCCGCACCACACGTAGCTTCGGCGGCGGCTCCACCGACTTGCGCGCGACGAGCGCCTGGGCGGTGGACGCGGTGAACGGCGGGTCGCCAGTCAGCATCTCGAACAGCACGCAGGCAAGACTGTAGAGATCACTCCGCGCGTCCAACTCCTCCGCGCCGCCGGCTTGCTCCGGACTCATGTAGGTCGGCGTGCCCACCACGATGCCTGTGTCCGTCAGTCGGTCGGCCCGCGCCTCGCTCACGGCTCGAGCAATGCCGAAGTCGGTGACGACCGCATGTCCCGCCTCGAACAGGATGTTCTCCGGCTTGACGTCGCGGTGCACGATCCCAAGTGAGTGGGCGTACCCGAGCCCGTCCGCAACTTGACGGGTGATCCGTAACGCGTCGTCGAGTGCCAGCCGCTTCTCCCGTTCCAGCAGCTCTCGTAGCGATGCACCCTCCACATACGGCATGACCTGGTAGAGGAGACCGTCGATCTCACCTGAGTCGAACAGCGGGAGTATGTGCGGGTGGCGTAACTTGGCGGCGATCTCGATCTCGCGCAGGAACCGATCCGACCCGAGGAGGGCGGCCAGTTCGGGCCGAAGGACCTTGAGGGCGACCTTTCTGCGGTGTTTGAGATCTTCTGCTACGTATACGGTGGCGGTCCCGCCGCGACCCAGCTCCCGCTCGATGGCGTATTGGTCCCCGAGTGCGACGCGTACCCAGTCTAGCAGATCCCTCATATTGTCCGACTCGCGCGGCAAGACTGCACGACGGCGCCTCCCCAACGATCGTCTGGGTTCGCGATGTGTGGTTCGGCGTCGGCTCGCCGCTCGAACTCAGCGTTCCGGGAAGACCTCCTTGATGTCCTTCCCGTCAAAGACCCAACTCGTGCGCTTTGGCCGCGCGGGGGGCTGCGAGGCGGGCGTTTGCGCATCCCTGGCGTCCATGGAGGCAATGGCATCGCGGTTGATGAGGATTCGGATGTTGTTGCTCTTGGGGTCCATCGGTACCGCAAAGAAGAAGACGCCTCTCGGTGGATACCGGTTCGTCAGCACACCGAGCTTCTCCCCGTCGACGAACGTAATGTCAATCAACGTGCTCCCACGAAGGCGGTTATCTCCGGACGCGGGATCCTTGACCTCGTCGTACTTGGAGTTCCCATTCAAGTCTTTGACGAAGAACAGCGCCTTGACCTGCGAGAGATCGACATCGACGATCTCACCTTCATCCGTGCGCACATGGCAGTGCGGCTTTCCGGGATCCACGTCGAGACTCGTGCCCTTGACGACTTGATGATCGATGAAATGAGCTACGACCTTATGTGCCATCGAAGTCCTCCTGCCTCCGGTGCTCCACCTAATCTACCCGCTCTGGCGAGTCCCGCTACCGCCGCCCGGCCCGGATCGTCGGTGGCAAGCGGCACCTGAGATTACGGCAAGATCGCCTGGGACTCACCTGCGCCGCTGTTTGCACCGGCTGGTTGCGGTGCTACGAGCGCTGCCAAGCGATCCGCGAGCGTTTCGAGCTGCCGCTCGCGTTGCATCCTCGCGTGCATGTAGATCGAGCGTGATCCGAAGTACGATCCCATTGCCCCGAACACCAAGGCGAAGAACGTCCCAGCATCCGGAGTGCCGAACCCGAGGCCGAAGGAGAATCCGAGCAGCAGACCGCCGATGCCACCGCTTATGGTGCCGGTCATCCGGCCGCTCAGCGGACCGAGTTGCTCTTCGACGCGAATGGACGTGCCCCCTCCCTGAGGCGTGATGGTTACCTGAACCATGCGGTCGGTACTGCCCCCCTGCCGCGTGTTCGTCCACGTCACGGCTCCTCCCAACGGCGCCACCCGTCCCACCATGCCCAAGCTCGCTTGCACCTCATCTACCATCACTGCGAGCGCGGTCTCGGACATCTCATGGCTCACGGTCCGGTCGTACCGCAACGTCGTGGGGAGCCCGTAGAGCGTCGGAGGTGAGGGGGGCGTGCGCGGGGCCATTGGCACCGAGGGCAGCACCCCGGGGTCGGGTGCCGGCTCCATCTCCTGCAGTGCTTCGCGAACATGTGCTGGAGGGATGCCAACCTGCGCGGCCACTTGTTCGACACCGCCGATCGACAGGAAGCCCTCCTCCGTCGGCTGTGCCGCCTGCAAATCCGCCGCACGGCCCACGATGTCACGCAACTCGGCGTCGCTGTACCGACGACCACCGTGTTCGGCAGCCGCAACCACGGCGTCGGCAAACCCCGCCGCGGTTGCGAACCGTTCGGTCGGTCGCATCGCGAGCGCCCTGGCAAGAACCTGCTCCAGCCGACCGGGAAGCTTATCCAGCCGCGCGCGGTGCCCAACCGCCGCGTCGATGAACCTCCCCAGGCGGACCGCTTCCTCCGTGAGCCACATGTCGAGGGTCTCGCCGACCAGCATTTCATAGAGCACCCCGGCGAGCCCGTACACATCGGTCCTGGCGTCTACCGTCCGCGACCCCGCCGCTTGCTCGGGGCTCATGTATCCGGGGGTGCCGAGCGCGAAGCCCGTGCGTGTGAGGTTGGCGCCGCCGGCGGAACTCACGGCCTTGGCAATGCCAAAATCGGTGACGAACGCATGTCCTTCCGAGAGCAGAATGTTCTCGGGCTTGACGTCTCGGTGGAGCACTCCCATTCGATGCGCGTAGCTCAGCGCATCAGCCACCTGGACGGTGATCGCCACGACCGCACGAAGCTCGATCTGCCGTTCGCGGTTGAGCAGGCCGCGTAACGACTCGCCCTCGATGAACGGCATCACGTAGTAGAGAAAACTGTCGGCTTCACCGGAGTCGTACAGCGGTACGATGTGCGGGTGGGTGAGCCGGGCGGCGATCTCGATTTCCTTGAGAAACCGCGTGGTCCCCAGCGAGGCCGCGAGATCGGGTCGCAGCACCTTGATGGCAACCTGCCGCTCGTGCTTCGGGTCGTGGGCGAGAAACACGGTGGCCATGCCTCCCCTGCCCGACTCCCGCACCAACACATAGCGGCCGGTGAGGGCCGCGTTGAGGCGCTCCAGCTGCGTTGCCATGCTGACGAAGAAAGATGGAGCCGCACGAGGGGAGATGCGAGCGCCGACGTCCGCACCGCCCCACTCGGCTCAGGGGTTGACCACTTCCGCGATTACCGCGGACGCCGCGGAGCGGATGGTGGCGACGCTACCGGCGATTCCGCGATAGCGACCTGTAGTATTCCTCCACTAGCTCGCGATATTCCACCGGCACATCGTCCGACCCGGATAAGAACAGCCGCTCGCCCTCGGCGCCGGCGATCTGTCGCCGCAAGGCGTACTCAAATTCCTTGAGACTTGCGATCACCGCGGACTCGAGTTCCGCCAACCCTCTCGCGTCACCCATCGGTCCACGGTTGTCCATGGCGCCAAGTGTGCGCATGACCTCATCGAGCCGCGAAATGTCGACACCCTCTCGCTGAAGTTCACGGCGAAGCTCCGCCAGCTCGCTCCGGCGCTCGTTCAGCTCGCGGCCGAACTGCCGCTCCGCATCGGGCGTGATTTGTCCCGGTGTTCCGCCACGTGGGGGTCCACCCGGAGTCCCGCGAGGCTCCCCACCCTGACCCTGCCGTGCCGACTCCGCCCCTTGTTGCTGTTCGCCTTCGTCCGCCCGCTGCTGCAACCTACGATCTTCCTTCAGCTCCCCCTGCTCGGCGTTCGCGCGCATCCGCTCACCCAGAGATTCCAGCGCGTTCACCAAGTCGCGCGTGCGATCGAGCGTACGGGATAGCCGCTGCTCGCGAGACTCACCGACCGATCCGAGGGCGTCGCGGATGCCTTGCTCCAGCTGCGCCAGATCGGTCTCGATTTGTTCCTCGAAGTTGCGGGCGTACTCACCGGAGCGTCCCTGTACGACCCCACGGGAAAACCGGATCTTGTCCGCCAAGCGCGCATCTCTCATTCCGCGTGCCGCGTCCTGAATCTTCTCTGCCGCCTCCGGCTGCTCCTCGCGGGCGTCCCTTCCGAGCTCCGTGAGCTGTGACTCGAGATCCTCCACCTCCTCCGCCATCGCGTTCTTGCGATCGAGGAGCCGCCGCAGCCGTTCGTCGCGAGCCGAGGGATTTGCGTCAAGCCGCTCGACATCATCGACCACGTCCTGCTGCTGTTCCGCGAGACGTTCGGCACGCTGGAGCGCATCGCGAATCTCGCGTTCCAGGCTCGCCGACCGGTTGCGCTCGAGCTGGCGCCGCGCTTCGCGCAATTGATCTAACGCGGACTGCCCCCGCGCGGTGCCGTCGGCACCTTCGGACGCCGCACGCCGCATGGCATTGACGGCATCACGAATACGGCGCGCCGATTCCTCGAGTTCCGGGCGCGATTGCTCGCGCGACAGCCGTTCGAGCTGGCGCGCGGCCTGCTCTGCCTCTTCGGCAAGCCGGCGCTGTGAGTTCGAGTTCCCCCCGCCCGCGGTGGCGTTCGGATTCTGAGCACCCGCCCGCATCCGCTCGTTCTCCTGCTGCTGGCGCCGCGCGAGTTCCCGTAACTTCTCGAGCACCTCATCGACCTGCTGGTTCGCCTGCTGCCGCTCACCGCGGTCTACGCTCTCGTACTGGTTGCGTAGCTTGTCTAGCTCGAGATCGAAGAGGTCGGCCAACTCCTCGGCGCTCGCGGACTGGCCACCACCACCCTGCTGGTTGCCCCCCTGCGTCACCATGCGTTCCCGGAACGCCGCCTCGGCTCGCTGCAGGTATTGCAGGGCTCGTTGTTCCGGGCCCAGTGCTTCTTGCGGCTTCCGCTCGCCGAGCCGTTGCTCGGACGATTCCATTTCGCGTACAGCGAGCGGGAGTGCTTCCGCGACGGTCTGGAATGTCGAGTCGAGCTCGACCACCCGCCGTGCCTGGATCCGGTCCACCAGTGTCTGGACCTCCTCGCGCAGCCGTCCCTGCGCCAGCGCCAGCGTGGCGAGGTTCTCGCGGATTTCCTCGTCAGCATACTGGTTGGAGTCACGCACGATCTTGAACGTGGCAGCAACGATCTGCCGTTGCCGGGTCGACAACTCCCCGACGTTGGGACCACCGTCGCCACGCTGCCCGCCCTGGGACTCGGCCTGTCGGTACCGCTGATCGAACGGCCGGATCTCCATGAAGTAGATGTCGGTCGTGGCCAACTGCCGCCCGCCGACGGCGTTCGCATCACGCGCGCGAGCGAAGTACGACAGAAAGTCCCCGGGCTGAAGCTCGATCTCTTCCAGGTAGAACGTGTGCCCGGCTGTCACCTGCTTCCGCGGACGGCGCCCGTGGAGTCGAACCGACCGCTCGGGACCTCCGTTCACGGAATACACGAGTTCGACACGGTCGATTCCGTAGTCGTCTTCCGCTTCCACTTCGAGGAACACCTCGTCGATGTTCGTCACCTTGATGTCGCGGCCCGGCTTCGTGAACCGGACGGCCGGCGGCTGGTCCTCGAGCACGTCGATGTAATAGTCTGGCGAAGCCACCACGCCTTCACCACCGGGACCCGGCAGCACTACGTGGTACAGCCCCTCCTGTCGGACTTCGAGCTCGCCAGCCAGCAGCGCGTCGCCGATCAACTCCAACGGAATCGTATCGCGATCGTCGATCACCAAGGTGCCGCCTTCGACCGGCATCGTCGCCACGACCGTCATGACGACACGCGTGCCCGCGAGCGCCGCAATGTCTCCACCATCCTCATGCCGTTGCGGCTCGAGACCCGTGTACGCTGGGAAATGGTACTTGAGGTCAATGCGATCCACGTACGGGAGATCGCGGACTTCGACGCGGAACACGGATGAGCGCACGCCTGCGGCCTCGATCAGGTACTCTGTATCCTCGGCCACGTTGAACACGAGGAACGTCAATGCGCCGGTGTCGTCGTCGACCGTCATGGGCCAGCGCTCCCACTGCTCCACGTCCCCCCCCCGCAGGGCGATTTCGACGATCTCCGCGTCGAAGTTCTGAAGCTCGGCCGTCACCTTGAGATCCGCGCCTCGAGGGAGCGTGGCATCACCGGGAACGACCGCGATGTGGTACGGGCTATCGCCCAGACCGGTACTCCACGGGGTCAGGAGAAACGCGGCACTGTGGCCGATGAAGCCCGGGCGGAGGAGCAACACCAACGCACTCACCAGCGTCACTCCCACGAGTGCTCCAGAGGTGCGTGCGAGCCGTGGCTGCTCCACCCGCCGGCCGTAATCGATTGCCGCGCAGCTCTCGATGGCGCGTTCCACCAGCCGTTGAATCAACCTGGGTGAGTGCACTGACGGCTCCGTATCCGCGTCGTCACAACCGAATTCCACCGCGCTCACCACCTGACCCTGCAAGGTGGGCTCGTGCTCTTCGAGATACAGTGCGACACGCTCGGCCGCCACGCGGCGGAGCAGCGGAAGGAACAGGTAGCGCACAGCAACCGCTGCCGCCGATGTGTACGCGAAGATGCGAAACACCAGCACGGCCGTTGGCGTGAAACGCAGCCGATCCAGCCCGAACGCGGAGATCAGGAAGATCGCCAACCCGATCGCCAGCAGGATCGCGAGCCCGCGAAGGGCCACGCGCAGCCGCCAGCGGTTCCGTACGGAACGAATGACCCGGAGCAGCGCGTCGCGATCGGATGATGCCGGCATGGGTTGGGAGGCAAACAAGCTCTGCATCAGATCTCCCCGTGGGTTCTAGGGTCGCGCCCGCGAGAAACGATGTGCGACGGTCGTTTCGGCCAGCAACACGAACAGGACGGCAATTAAGAGATACCACCAGAGGCCCTGTCGGCGTTCCTTTTCGGCCGCGGTGAGCATGGCGGCGAAGTCGGGAGATCCACCACTCTCCCCATCCCGGGCAGCGATCGCCCCAACGAACTCCTCGGGATCGAGCCGTGTCAGATCCGACTCCGCCCGATCGGCATTGACCGCGACGATTCGCGGTCCGTCCCCATCGTCCCCGAGGCGCCGCAGCAGGTAAAACCCTTGTTCGCTCAACGCCAACGCGTCTTGGGTGCCGTCGGACTCGTGAGCGAACCGTTCACCTGACGGCGACTCCACAATCAGCTCCCCGCCATCGGGCACGAGCGGTGTGGACGGTCCCCACGGGCGTGCCACCGGATCGTCGCTGAGATCGAGGACGTGCCCCGCCGTGCGCCACGAGGGGCTTGGACGATAGTGGGCGAGGAACCGCACCACCTCATGGAGGAACGGCAAGAACACCGGCTGTACCGGCAGGTTGTTCCAGAGATTGGCAAGCCCGGAACTCCATACCAAGACCCGGCCCTGGCCGATCTGCATCTCGCCGAGCGCTACGGCACCGTCATCGAACCGGGCCAGCACGGCCACGGTAGCTGCAGGCTCCCAGCGACGGTAGCGAAAGAACCGCGAGGCAGAGAAATCCCCGCTGCGTGGCGCGCTGAACGGAGCGAACACGGGGTGGTTGTAGTCGGAAACGCTGAACGTTGCACCACGTCCCCCCAAACGGTCGACGACGGGGCCCGGCGTGAATCCGAGCGCCGTGGCTGCTTCCGCCGTCCAAGCATTCGCGTTGCTGCGCCGGCCCAACACAACCAACAACCCACCGCCTTGATGAACGAATTCCACGAGTTGGCGCCCGACGGCACCACGCGGGTAGGGTGCGTCGGCGAGAATCACCATCGCGACGTCCTCCAGATCGTTCGGCCCGATTCCGGAGACACGTCGCACTCGGACGTCGAACGGCGGATCCCTGCCGATCGAGAGCGCCTGCCGCAAATAGACGAGATCGCTTGCCGGAGCAGCGGTGTGCTGCACGATGAGGGTTGGCAACGCCTCAACGGGGGCCACGGTGAAGTGGTAGACGTCGTCCTGCGGGAGCGCATCCCGCGCGATCCGCACGCGCCCTCGGGTAACCCGATCGGGCACCGTGACCGGCGCAAACCTCACGGTCGCCGAGCCGTCGGCCGCGAGGCGCACCGTCCGAGTCTCGACGTCCACGCCATCGAGTTCCAGCGTCACCGGAAGGTCCTCGGCAGCGGTCCCAAACGCCACAATTCGCGCTGCTACCGCAAGCCGATGACGGCCTGACTCGAGCACTCGCTCCAGAAGCACGTTGGTCGTCGCCACATTCTCGGGCGACGCATCTGAGAGGTCGATGGGCGTCAGCACGGTTCCATTCGGAAGACGTGTGTCGAGCCCGACATTCCATCCGGCGCGCTGAAAGTCCGTGATGAGCACGGCCTCGCGGCGCGGCAGGTCTGAGCGCTCGAGGATGTCCCCCGCCATCTGCAGCGCAGGGCCGAACTGCGTGCCACCTGTGCCGACGTCCGCACCATCCAACAGCGCCCGGAGCGCCGCGCGATCGGCACTTCGCAGGTTGGCCGCTTCGGCGCCGTCGGCAAAGAACACGATGGTCGCTCGATCTTCGGGACCGAGTCCGTCCACCGTAGCTCGTGCCGCATCAAGGGCACGGTCCCAACGATCGCCGTATCCCATGGAATACGATCGGTCCACGAGGATGACGACCTCACGCGCGCTGCCAAGTGTTGTCGTGCCCAGGGCGACCCGGTCGAGTAGTGGTCGGGCGAAGGCCGCCACCAAGAGCGCGATGGCGGCCGCGCGGAGCAGAAACAACAGCCAGTGTCGAATACGCTGCCGCCGCACGGTGCGGTACGGCACCTTCCGCAAGAACATGAGGGAGGGAAACCGAATCGCGTTCCGGCGCTCGCGATGCGTCAGATGGATCAGCACCGGGATCGCGAGCGCCGCGAGTCCCGCGAGGAAGAGGGGGGCCAGAAACGAGAAGCCCACTATCGCACCCGGCTCAACCGCTCGCGGCGGGACAGGTAGGCGAAGAGCGCGTGGTCGAGCGGCTTCGACGTATCAACGAGATAGTAGTCGACCTGATCCCGCCCCATCCGATCCGTCAGCGTCGCCAGGTGCTCGGTCAGCAGCGCCTGGTACTCGCCGCGCAGCGTCTCCGGTACCACTGGAATCCGCTCCCGGCTCTCGAGGTCCTCAAACTGCGCCGCCTCATCGAACGGGAAGGCGATCTCCGCCGGATCCAGGACGTGGAACACGATCACATCGTTGCCTTTGTGACGGAGGCGGTTCACGGCGCGAAGAATGGTCTCCGGCTCGTCGTACAGATCCGAGATGAGCGCCAGGATACTGCGGCGCCGAATGCTCTCGGTGACCTTGAGCAGGGGCCCCTCGATCTCTCCCGGCCCACCGGCCTCGATGCGGTCGATCGTGTGGAGCACGATGTTCAAATGCTTCGCCGACGTCGGTACGAACTCCACGATGTCCGAATCGAACGTGACGATGCCGACACGGTCGCGCTGGCGACGGGAGAAATACGTGAGACACGCCGCGAGGTAGCGACCGTAGTCCAGCTTTGTGATGGCGCCACTTCCATACTGCATCGAGCCCGACACGTCGAACAGCACTGCGAAGTTCGCGTTTGTGTCGGCTTCGAACTCCTTCACGTAGAACCGGTCCGTGCGGCCGAACAAGCGCCAATCCACGCGCCGAATGTCATCACCCGGCATGTAGGGTCGGTGCTCCGCGAAATCGACCGAGAGTCCGAAGTACGGGGAATGGTGGAGGCCGTTGATGAACCCATCCACCACCGTGCGGGCCAGGAGCTCGAGACTGCCGATCCTGGCCAAGACGTCAGAGTCGAGAAAGCGCGACGCCGTCACATTCCGGACTTCGGCGTCGGGACCGCATCCAGCAATTGATCGATCAGTTGATCGGTCGTGATGCGCTCCGACTCGGCGTGGAAGTTCTTGAGAATCCGATGGCGCATTACTGGATGAGCCAGCGCCCGCACGTCATCGAACGTCACGTGATACCGACCGTGCACTAGCGCGCGCGCCTTGGCCCCGAGAATCAGATACTGCGCCGCTCGTACACTGGCGCCGTACTCGACCCACTTCCGGATGAAGTCCGGCGTCCCGTTCGCGCTCGGCCGGCTCGTGCGTACAAGGCTCACCGTATAACGCAGGACGGCATCCGAGACGGGAACCCGGCGCACCAGGTCCTGAAACGCCACGATGTCTCGGCCGGTAATGGCGTGCCGGAACCGGTGATCCTGTGGCCGTGTGGTACTGCGGACCACTTCGAGTTCTTCGTCCTCCGGCGAGTAGTCGATCACGATGTTGAACATGAACCGATCGAGCTGCGCCTCTGGAAGCGGGTAGGTGCCCTCGAGCTCGATCGGATTTTGCGTCGCGAACACGAAGAACGGCGGATCGAGATCGTACGTCCGACCTTGAACGGTCACACGATGCTCCTGCATTGCCTCCAGCAGCGCCGCCTGCGTCTTGGGCGGCGTGCGATTGATCTCGTCCGCGAGCACGATGTTGGCGAAGATGGGGCCAGGCATGAAGATCATCCGCCGCTGACCCGTCTCGGGATCCTCCTGAACCAGATCCGTGCCCGTGATATCCGACGGCATCAGGTCCGGGGTGAACTGGATGCGCGAGAATTTGAGATCCAGCACCTGAGCCACGGTGTGAATCAACAACGTCTTTGCCAGCCCAGGCACGCCGACGATGAGACTGTTGCCGCCGACGAACAACGACAGCAGGACCTCATCAACCACAGCCTCCTGCCCGACGATGAGCTTGTGCAGCTCCTCGAGAATCCGCTGCCGACCAGCCGTGAGGCGGTCTGCAAGATCGATGTCGTCGGCCGTTTCGAGCGCAACTTCTTGGGTCGTCATGATACTCCGATTAGTGGGTCATCGCGTACACGATGTAGTTGATGCCGAGCTTGTAGGCTTCGTTCGTGAGATCGATGGGAATGAATCCAGTGTCGGAGTATTCCCAGGATTCGCCGACGTCGTTGTCGTAGTTGGCAATCACCATCAATCGCTTCTTGGGATCGTTGTCCTCGAAGATCCCGAAGAACGAGGACTGGAGGTAGAACGCATATGGATGAACAAACTGCTCCAGCGTCTCGATCTCGAAGAAGGAGTGAAAGATCGGATGGGACGCGTCGAGCTGGACCAGTCGATGGTCCGGCAGCACCCGGCGCATCTGCATCGCGAAGTTGGCCCACTGACCTTCCCGGAAATCGTCGAAGATGACGAAGCCGCCTTTGAGCAGATAGGCGCGGAACCCCTCCACCTCCGCGTCCGTCAACGTCCAGTATCCGGGCTCCGACATGTACGCCACCGGGTACTTGAACAGCTCCGGATCATCCAGCGCCAGGATGTTGCTGCTGTCCTGCCTTGGATCGATCGAGGTCAGCTCACTCAGGATCTTCGTCAAATGCCGCTCCGCGCGGGGGTAGTCGTGGTCCCACTGATAGTCGACACCACCGAAGGTGCCACCGCCCCGACCCCACCCGGAGTACGAAGGGGTGAAACGCAAGCGCACGAACGTGAATCGGCCGTCGTACGCGATGTTGAAAGCCGAGAAGTCACCCGCTTCGGCCTGTGGCTGGACGAATGTACGCGGTCGTCGCTGTGCCTCGAGTGGGACCACCCCCAGTCCGACGACAGCCAGGGCGAGCATCAGACCGGCGAAGGTGACGCCGCTATTCGTTCTTCGGCACATCGTGCAGCTCCAGCAGTAGGTCTTGTGCATCCGCAAAGCCAGGCGCGATCTCGAGCGCGCGCAGCACCGCCCGCCGTGCACCGGCTCGATCGCCCCCACCTAGGTATGCCCGAGCCAGCTGATACCACGCGTCCGCCTGGTCGACCGGCCCTAACGCCAACACTGCGCGACGCTCTCGAATGGCCAGGCCCCAATCTCCGGTCTCCGCCACGAGCGCCGCGAGCCGGCGGTGGACACCCATGTCCAGCGGGTAAACATATTGCGCACGATCCAAGACCCCCGCGGCCCCACGGTGATCTCCCGCAGCTTCGAGCAACTCGGCGAGCGCGAGATGCGCCTCGTAGTGTCCCGCGTTGATCTCGGTGAGCGTGCGGAGCTCGCTGACGGCGCGCTGTGTGTTCCCCAGCGTGCGATACGCCGCGGCCAGCAGCCAGTACGGAGCGGCCGGCCCCGCGTACTCCGGAAACAACTCCTTCGCCCGCTCGAGAAATGGCACCGCCTCACTCGCACGACCCTGGTCGAGCAATGACCGTCCCATGGACAGCTGCGCAACGTAATCATCCGGATTGCCCGATGCTCCGCGCGCGATGTTCGGCCGCGACGCAGTGCCATGTTCGTCGACCGACGCTGCGGAGCGAAGTGCGGCGATCGCATCGCCGAATCGCTCGCGGAGATAGCGGTCGAAGTGGTCGTCGAAGTCGTCCAGTCGGGTGGCGATCACCGAGCGGAACACCTGATCCGTGCTCTGCCCATCACGATATGCGAGCAGCATGCGCCGCAGTGCGTCCGGGCCGTGGTCCCGCTCAATCAACTCACAGACCAGGGACGCCTCGTAGTACGAGAACCCGAGCTGCTCCGGATAGGCCGGACGCATGAAGCCGTTGTTCAGCTCGCTCACCGGCAACAGGCGCCCGTCCCGGTACGCCACGAGAAAGCCGGGGGTGACATTGTCACCCCACCCCGTTCTGGCGCGCCGCTCCTCGAACACGGCAAGCCCTTCCGTGAACCACCGGGGGACTTTGTGATTGCTCATCCCCAGGTGAAACGTGTGCGCGATTTCATGCCACAGCGTGGATCCCCAGTGAAACGACCCGGCAGGCCGCGCCGACGGTGAGTCCATGGCTACCACGGGGCCGAAGCTCACCCCCAGGGCCCCGAGTCCCACGAGCCCGACCGTGCGTACCGAGAAGTCCGCATGGTGCGGATAGATCTCGATGCGAACCGGGGCCGGCGGTGAATAGTCGTAGCGGGCTGCCAGCCGCTCGTAGGCATCCTCCGCGAGCTCCCCGGCGTACAACGAGAGCAGATCCGCCTCCTTCGCGTCGATGACGAGTCGAAACCGGCGAGTGGCGCGCTCCTCGTACTGCTCGAGCGTGTCGAGAAGGTCGAGGGTATTCTTCGTCCATGCGTCGTACGGGTTTCCCCGAAACGCCGTCTCGAGGTTGGCGCGACCGTCCCGCATCGAGCCGATACGGAGCTGATTAATTCCGAGCAGGCCGAATCCGCGCCACGACGTTGAGTCCATTCCGACGGCCTGCGACGCGAGTCGCACTGCCTCGTGGTACAACCGGTTCCGGGCACTCAGCTCCGCCAAGGTATTGTAGAACTCCGCAAAGCGCGGGTTGAGCGCCAGTGCCCGACGACGGGTCTCCCAGAACCCTTCGGCGTCGCCGCGCAGAAACTCGATGGCGCCGAGGACCGCTAGGGCCTCGAGTGATGTGGGATCGACCGCGAGCGCACGATCGATCTCCTGCGCTGCCTCGTCATACGCATCGACCTCGATCAGCAGGGACGCACGAAATACCCGGGCCGGCACGAGGCTCGGGTTGACCTCGAGACTTCGTTCGACCAGCGCCATCGCCTCGGATCCGCCCGCAAAGCGACGCGTACGTGCCAGGCCAAGCAGGGCCCGCGGGTGCTGCGGGTTCCTCGCGAGGATCGCGTCGAACGTCTGTCGCGCCTCGGTGCCCTCGTACTTCTCGAGGAACAGGTCGCCAACCAATAGCTGCGCGTCGAAGTTGTCGCGGTCGGCGGCACTCGCCTCGTCGTACGCGCGCAAGGCATCCTCGTAGAGCTGCCAATCGGCAACACCGAGGTACCGAACCGCCGTGGCCACGGCGGTCAGTTGTGTCGAGGTGAGCTCGGTGCTGCGATTGTAGACGTCGATGAAGGAGTCGAACTGCCGAAGGGCCCGAGCGACATCCCCTTGCCGGTATCGTAGCACCGCGAGGTTGAGGCGCGCCGTCAGGCTGTCGGAGGCACCACCCGCAACGGCCTTGGCAAACGCTGCTTCGGCGTCCTCGCGGCGTCCTTGCAGCACCAGCGTTTCACCTAGCGCGTTCCACAGCTCCGACGAGGTCGGGTTTTGCTCGACGAAGCGGCGCGCCACCCTCGTAGCCCGGTCGTATCGCCCGACTTCCGTCAGCGTCTGAACGAGTCCGCGCACCGAGACCGCAGCCTCGGGTTGGCGTTCCGCAAGCCGTGAGAATCGCGCGATTGCGTCGTCGTAGCGACCGGCGAGATACGCAGCGCGGGCCGCCGCAAGGTCGTTTTGCGCTCCCGCCGGCTGGGCCACCATTGCCGTGAGCGCCGCGATGCAAGCCAGGGCGAGTGTCGAGCGTGCCCGGGTGGTCTTCACCGTGGCCCTCCCTCGCGCTCGCGGATGGCACGGCTTACTCGGGCCAGCGCGAGCAGCAGCCGTTCGAGTTCCCGTTCGTATGCCTCCGACGTCATTCGCTCCTTCCGTGTTCGCAATTCGGCGACTGCCCGTTCGAGCCGTGTTCGCTCTTCATAGAGCGGAACCAATGCCGAGTCCCCGGGAACGGTGGCCGCAGCCACACGAGGGGTCCCGAGCAAGAACAGTTGACTCGCCACTGCCCCGTCGCCCGCCTGTGCGTCCGGCTCCGTACTCCCTTCGCGGTCGCCGTTGTCGTCCAGCAACGCATGTTCGGTCAGGAGCTGCCCGTTGCTCTCGTACGATCGACGCACCTCACGACGAGCATAGTTGAATGCTTCGAGCACCGAGACCCGCTCGTCCTTGTCCGTGTCCGCCCCCGTTGCGGCGAACGCTTCGACGAAGTACTCGGGAAACACGGTCTCATTGCGCTCGAAGCCGGACCTCGTCGCCGTAATGATGGTGCGCCGTTCACCTGAAAGCGCTTGAACGAAGCCGCCGCTCGCACTCGACAGCGCCACGAAGACGACTTGCTGCGTGGGAAACCCGTCGAGCAACGCAGCGAAGTTCTGCGCGGTGATGTCGGGACCCGGAAGATGAAAGCGCGAGGCCCCACCCACTGCGCTTCCGTGACCGACGAGCACGATGAACACGCTCGCATCCGCTTCCGCCCGCCCCGCGAGGGCAGTCAGCACGGATTCCACATTCGCCTTGGTCGACGTATCGGTGGCCGGCGGTCCGGCAGGCGCCGCTGCTAGATAGACGATCTGCCCCTGCGGTACGCCCAGCCGCTCGCCGGCTGCTGCGACGAGGGTCGTGCACCACTCGTCAAACGCACGGGAGTAGCGTGGCTCGCCGCCGATTCCTCCAACAACGACCAGATAGGTCTGCGCCACAGCGCGTGGTACCAGCACCAGGGCGATCAGGAGGAGCGCCGCGATCCCGAGAGACCGGGTCATGCCAGCCCTCTGGTGCGGCGATAACCCCATTCCGCCCCGAACAGACCGAGCAGCAGAATCAGAAGCACCGGCATATCCCAGAGATCCCGCTCTTCGTGCACCGTCGTGCCACTCTCCGTAAAACTCACATCCTCCGGCAAGGATCCCACGGTAGCCGGCGTATAGAAGTGTCCACCGGTCTCCTCGGCAACCCGCTGGAGCAGTCCCGCTTGCATCTCCGCGTCGAAGAACTCGGCGTGCATGTCCCCCACCTGCACAAACGATCGAGCCTGGCCGAATGACGTTCCCTCCTGCTCCGCTTGCACGCTGATCTCGTAGAGTCCGTCTTCCTCAGGTGCGAACTCGGTTCGATACTCACCGTCTCGCTCCACCGTCCACTCCATTGGAACCCGCCGCACGTCTCCACTGGGGGCCGTGACCGTCGCAAATACTTCGGCACCGTTCACGCGGACGTAACCGGAATCCGTCACCTCGGCTGTCACCGTTACCGGAATCCCACGCTCCGTCCGGTCCGCGGAGGTCAGCGCGCGCACGTGGTCCGTCACGTCGCTCACGAGCCACCGCAGCAACTGCCGCCAGAACGTCTCGTGCGTCAGATCGTCGAGCGGTACGTCTGCATGCATCTGCCACTGCCACGAGTCCTGCACCGGGAACGCCACCACCTTTCCACGGCCGTAGCGCTGATACGCGAGCACGACATACGAATCGGTGGCATCCTCTGTACGACCCAAGAGCAGTGTACTGGCACCCGGCTTGACCTCGCCCAATGGGTTGAGAGTCGACAGCGGCGGCAGCTCCTTCCACCTCGCTTCCGACTCGTCCGCCGAAGCTGCCAGTTGGGTGACTGGGTGGGAGCGCCCAAACGGAGTGAGCTCGACCTTCACCTCCGCAAAGAACCGGTGTTCGTTCGCCGCGTCTTGCTGAAGCACGACGGGAAGCGCCTCCGCGAGGGGGGTACCGGCGTACCCGCCTTCCACGAACGCGTGCCGTCCACCCAGCGTGAGGAGCGCGCCCCCACGCTGGCTCGCGAACTCCCCGATCATCCGAAGCTGGTCCAGCGTGAAGAAGCTCGCCTCAACGCTGCCGAGGATCAGGCCATCGTACGCGAACAGCTCCTCACGAGTGTCCGGGAACCCGCCCTCCAGCTCATCCGGATCGTCGACGTCGAGACGGTAGAACTTGTTCTCCGCGGTGCGCTGTAATACAACCACGTGGAGGTTCTCGTCTTCCGCGATGGCACGTCGCAGGAACTTGACCTCGAACCGGGGTTCTCCCTCAAAGTAGAGGATCTTCCTGCGGTCATCCTCCACGACGATGAGAGCCTCCAACGTGTTGTTCTCCGTCACGATCTCGTCTTCGTGCGGTTCGATGCGGAAGCGGAACACTCGAGGTCCGGACTCCTCTGCCGTGAAGTGGACCGGCACCGTCACCGGCTCGTCACCGGCGGGGAGCCGCACATCCTGGGAGCTGAGGATCCGACCGGCATCCTCAACCGTCAGTCGGACGGTTTCCCGTCCGAATCCACTCTGCGTCACGGTCACGTCGACCGACACGGAGGAGCCCCGCAGTACCGCTCGCGGCGGGGCAACGCGCCGTAGCGCGATGTCCTTCTCGAACCGTTCCGACCCCAGGCCCACAGTGTGAACGGGTACGCCGGCAGCCTTGAGTTGCAGTAGGGTTTCGGTGAGGGGCGTCCCCGAGTTGTCGGCGCCGTCGGTGAGCACGACGAGACCCGCGAGCGGCACCCCCGCCAGCTCACGCCGTGCAGAATGAAGCGCCTGTCCGAGATCCGTTCGCCGGCCCGCGTAGCCCAACGCGCCCACATCGTCCACCCGCTCAATGTGCTCGGCAAACCGAAAGAACCGAAGCTTGAAGCGCTCCGAAAGACCGGACAACAGTTCGCTTCCGTCCGGGCTGAACTGGGCGCCGACGTAGTTGCCGCGCGGTGCACCGGACTGATCCGGGATCCGCATGCTACGGGAGTCGTCGACGAGAATGCCGAGGAAGTTCTGTTGCGGGACGACGGTGGCAATCACCAGCATGGGTCGGGCCAAGCAGAACACGAGCACCGCGATCGCCCCGAGACGAAGCCCGGCGAGTATCACGCGGTCCCGCCGCTCGAGCCGCCCGTGTGTCCGCGCATAGATGACGGTCGCGGGCACCGCAACGGCCGCACCCGCGAGAAGCACCACGGCGAGCGGCCACGGAGCGTCGAACACCAGATCGCCCCGCTCGAACACGACGAGACGATACTTGAACAACGCAACAAACAGCCAGTCGACCATTGTGCTAGTGGCTCATGCCATAGACAATCATGTTCACGCCCAGTTGGTACGCGAAATTGGAGAATTGCAGGGGATACCATGGATCCTCCGCCCACTCCCAGGCATCCCCCAAATCGGTGTTCCAGTTGATGGCGACCAGTAGCCGGCCTTGATCATCGAAGATACCGCGAAGCGCCGGCTCATAGCCGTCGTACTGCCACGTCGGCCGAGTGCCAATGCCACCGCCGCGTCCCGGCACCTGGAGGATCGAGTCGATCTGATAGAAGGAGCGGAGCAACGGATGATCCAGAGGAATGTCGACGATGACGTACTCCGGCAATACCCGCCGAATTTGCGATTCGAAGTTGGCCCACTCTCGGGTTCCCCAGAAATCGTCGATTACGAGGAGTCCGCCGGCGAGAAGATACTCCCGCAAGCCCACGATTTCCGGATCCGTGAGGGACATGTACCCGACTTCGAGCGCATACACGATGGGAAACCGCCGCAGGTGCGGGTCCTCAAGGCGAATCGGGTTCTCGAACTCGTAGGCGTCGATGGTGGTGAGGTGTCGCAGTCCGATGAGAAACTGCCGGTCGGCTTTGGGATAATCGGTCGCCCAACTCCCGCGCCGGCCACGCAGCAAGTCACCGTACGCGACCCTCGTGAAGTAGAATGACCGTCCTAGTGGTGCGACGGCCGTGTCCTGCCCAGCCGTCAGGTGCCCTCCGGACCCTGGTGCCCGTCCGGGACGGTCCGCGAAGAGCACCGCGGCACTCACGAGGCCAAGAACGGACAGGGCGGCGGCTCGGGACAGGAGGTCCTCAGTGGTCAAAGGGTCCAACACGCGAATACTGTGAATACCGGGTGGGCCTCTCTGGGTTCCGGTCATTCCGGGTCTCGTGTCCCGCCGGCTAGAGACACGAAGCCCCGCAGCCACCGACCTCCGCGGCTCCGGGGCTCCGGGGCTCCCCCTTTACCCCCGTCGATGGGGGCGGGTCGCTACGCCGATTCCATCCTTGCGATGATCGCCTCTCCGAAGCCGGAACAGGATACTTCGGTCACATCGGTTCGGCCCTCGCCCTTCATGAGACGGGCCAAGTCGTAGGTCACGTGTCTGTCCTTGATGGCCTGTTGCATCCCGTGCACGATGAGGTCCGCCGCCTCGTTCCATCCCATGTGATGCAGCATCATCACCGCAGACAGGATCAGTGAGCCGGGATTCACCTTGTCCATACCAGTGTATTTCGGCGCCGTGCCATGCGTCGCTTCGAAGAGTGCGACCTCGGTTCCAATGTTGGCACCGGGCCCGAGCCCCAGTCCGCCAACCAACGCGATCGCCGCATCGGAGAGGTAATCGCCATTCAGATTGGGCAGCGCGAACACACTGTACTCATCGGGACGCGTTTGAATCTGCTGGAAAATGGAGTCGGCGATCCGGTCTTTGAGGAGAATCTTGCCGTCGGGCAGCTTGCCATCCAGCTCCTCCCAAAGGCGTTTCTCGGTCACGAATCTGTCGCCGAATTCCTCCGCCGCGACCTCGTAACCCCACTTCGCAAACGACCCCTCGGTGAACTTCATGATGTTGCCCTTATGCACCAACGTCACCGAGGGGAGGTCTTGCGTGATCGCCCACTGGCACGCCATGCGAACGAGGCGCTTCGTGCCGGTGACCGAAATCGGCTTCACCCCGATGCCGCTGTCCGCCCGGATCTGCCGGCCCGTGCGTTCCTTGATCAGGTCGATGATCGCCCGGGCCACCGCCGAGCCCCGTTCGAAATCGTGGCCGGCGTAGACGTCCTCCGTGTTCTCTCGAAAGATCACGAAGTCCACACGGTCGGCGTACTTGTTCGGTGCCGGTACACCATCGAAGTACCGGACGGGTCTCACACACGCGAACAGATCCATCGCTTGGCGAAGCCCGACGTTGATCGAGCGATACCGCTCGGTGACCGTATCCGTCTTGCCGCAATTATCGCATGTGCCGGCGTGATACTGTTGGTGCGCGCAGTTCAGGCACACGTGGGTCTCTTCACCGATTGGGGTGGTAAAGGGACCTTTGATCGCGACTTTGAGATACTTGATCGCCTCGATGGTCTCCTCGGGAAGCACCTTGCCATACGTGCGCAACCCCTCGAGCCCGGCGAAGAGCGGGCACCAGATGATGGCGCGCTTGCCGCCGTACGCACGGTCGACCGCTGCCCCCACCACATTCTGCATCGTTGGCGTGATATCCAGTCCGATCCCGTCGCCGCGCAGCGAACCGATGATCGGATGGTCCCCGACGACCGGGCGACCGCCCTCAATTGTGATCAGGTCCCCCTGGGGAACCTTTACGTGCTCAAACGCTGGCATGGTGGTGTGTCCTCGCTTCCTCGACGCGTCACGTCCTTCGTCCCCAACAGCCCGGAGGCACAGGAGGTCCTGTCAATTGTGTTGAAGGATAGCCAATCGGACCCATTCTCGACCACCACGACGCAGGGTGGACGACGGACCGGAGCCTGGAGCGACGATCGGCCGACTCCAATGGGGACTGGCGCCAATCCGCGGCATGTCCTATCTAATGAAGAGAACGGCCGTCAGGCTTCCGGGGGGCAGTCTGGAGGAACGACGCATGCAGTTCGACTTCGCCAGGCTCTTTGACGCCTCACCCGACGTGCTCTGCCTTCTCGGCGCCGAGCGCGAGGTGCTCCAGGTCAATGCGGCGTTCGAGCGCACGTCGGGCTGGCGCGCGGATCAGGTCATCGGGAACGGGTTGCTCGCCCTCCTGCATCCCGACGACGTCCCCACCATCACGGTGGAATTCGACAAACTCGCGGCCGGCGCGGAGGCAACCAGGTTCGAGGGCCGCCTACGCTCTCCCGATGGTACGTTCCGCCACCTCGAGTGGACGCTGCACCCGGATCCTGCCCACCGAACCCTGTGTGTGCTTGCTCGTGATCTGACGGATCGCATGCGGCAACACGAGCGGTTCCGACTTGCGATCCAGTCATCGCCCTGTGCCATGGTGGTCGCGAACGAGACTGGCACCATCGTGATGGCCAACCGCGAGACTGAGCGGCTGTTCGGGTACGACAGCGGGGAGCTCGTCGGTCAGTCCATCGAGATCCTCGTGCCAGACGCTGCACGCACCCAACATCGGCGGGACCGCGAGCGCTACTGGGATGCGCCCCAGGTCCGGCCCATGGGCCGGCATCGAGATCTCATCGCACAGCGCCGCGATGGAACCACCATGCCGGTGGAGATTGGCCTCAACCCGGTAGCCGCGTCCGAAGGCAACCTGGTGGTCAGTGCCATCGTGGATCTCACCGAGCGGAAACTGGCGGAGCAGCTTGTTGCCGAGCAGTCCCGCGAAATTGAGGCCGTGAACAGCCAACTGAAGGAATTGGCCGCGACGGATGCCCTGACCGCGTTGTGGAATCGCCGCGCTTTTCTCGATCATCTGGGATTCCAGAAGGAATTCGCGCTGCGGACCTCACGACCGCTGTCACTGCTCATCCTCGACATCGATTATTTCAAGGCGTACAACGATCAGTACGGCCATCTCGCGGGCGACGAAGTCATGAGGCAACTCGCCCGCATCCTGCGCGATACCGCGCGCCGCAGCGACTACGTCGCGCGGTTGGGCGGCGAGGAATTCGGAATCGTTCTCCCGGAGACCGACCCCGCGGGATCGATCCGGCTCGGCGAGCGGTTCCGACGCGCCACCGAGGATGCCTCCTGGCCGCAGCGCAGCATCACGATCAGCGTGGGTGCCACAACCGCGGTGTTCGCCCGACCGCAAGACCGGCCGGACTCGGAGTGGATCTCGCAGGTGCTGACGGAGGCCGATCGCGCGCTCTACCATTCAAAGGACCAGGGCCGCAATCGTGTGAGCCACGTCTCCCAACTCAACGGAGACAGCTGAGGTAACCTCCCAGCCCGCGCCGGCAATTCCGATCTCAGAACTTTTCTTTTATTTGAAACTTTCAAAACATTCTGAACGTACTTACCTTTGCTCAAACGAGCCGTCAGACAGGATGCCATGCAGCTGAATCAGGAAACCCGGGCCTTCATCGAACGCACTGGACTGGCGATGGAGCGGCTCAACCTGACCCGTACCTTCGGACGGTTGTTCGGTCTGCTCCTGGTGGCGGACCGGCCGGTCTCACTCGATGACGTGGTGCAAGTCCTTCGGGTGAGCAAGGCGTCTGCCAGCACGAACGCTCGGCTGTGTGAGCAGGTCGGCCTCACTCATCAGGTGAGCATCCCCGGCGACCGACGAGACTACTACGAGATGCTGCCCGGATCGTTCGAGCGCGTGCTCGCGGCCCGGCTCTCCACCGTCCACGAGATGGTCCGGCTCGCCCAAGAGGGGCTGGAAGCAGTTGATCCAGACAACGTCAGCGCGCAGACCCGACTCGAAGAGATGCGCGAGTTCTACGACTTCGCGGCCTACAAGATGAACGACATGCTCACGCAGTGGAAACGTGGTGAGCGTCGGCGACAGCCGCGGAAGGTGCTCAAGGAGTGAACCGATGGCACTCGCAGCGCGATTGGTCGACGTCAAGAAGGTCTACCGGGTGGGCGACATCGACGTTCAGGCCGTCCGGGGGGTGAGCCTCGACATCGAGGCCGGCGCGTTTCTCTCCATTGCCGGGCCATCGGGATCCGGCAAGACCACGATTCTCAACCTCCTCGGCGCACTCGACACGCCCACAGGCGGGTCAATCTGGATCGGCGAGCAGTCGACGGAGGGCCTCTCCGCTAAGACCCTGGCCGATTTCCGTAATACCCACCTCGGGTTCGTGTTTCAGACGTTCAACCTCGTACCCGTCCTCACCGTGGAGGAGAACGTGGAGCTACCGCTGCAGCTTCACGGGATCGCAGACCCAGCGGAGCGCAAAACCCGCGTGCAGCGCATGCTCGAGGAAGTCGGCCTGGGCGACCTGGCCGACCGGCGGCCAACCGAACTCAGCGGGGGACAGCAACAGCGGGTCGGCATCGCGCGCGCCTTGGTCAAGGGGCCGACCCTGGTGCTCGCTGACGAGCCCACGGCAAACCTCGACAGCACAACCGCCGGGGAGATCATGGACCTCATGCAGGCCATGAACGAACGCCATGAGACCACGTTCGTGTTCTCGACCCATGATCCTATGGTGATGGAGCGGGCTAACCGCCTCGTACGGCTGCGTGACGGTCGCATCGAGTCGGACAAGCGGCGCAACGGAGGCCGTCGTGGCGCGTGAGACCATTCCGGGCAGGCTGAGCACAGCCCACACGGTCCGCGTGGCTTGGCGCAATCTCCGACGCAACCGGCGCCGTACGTGGATCACGGCGACGACGGTCGCCATCGCGGTGCTCCTGTTCCAGTGTTTCCTGGCGCTCCTCACCGCCGTCGAGCAACAGTCGTTCGACAACCTGATCCGGTATCAAACCGCTCACGCCAAGCTCTATGCCGCCGGGCACTTCGAACTGCGAGACGAATTCCCGTTGGATTACCCGTTGAGCCAACTCGAGCGCATCCAGGAAAAGGCGCGATCGGTGGATGGAGTGGCTGCCACGACCCCACGTCTCACCTTCTCGGCACGATTGTCGGATGGCATCGACCAGATCGCCTGCCTCGGCGTCGGGATCCAGGTGACCGGAAGCGACGCCGACGTGTTCCGCATCCCGCAGGCCGTCGTGGCCGGGACATACCTCACCGAAGATGAGGACGGTCTGCTCCTCGGGAGCGGCCTCGCCGAGCTGTTCGGGGTGTCGGCGGGCGATTGGCTCACGGTGCTCGCCAAGACCCAGGCAGGTGCCTATGAAGCGCTCGACCTCCCCGTCGTCGGCCTCGTGGGTACGGGGAATCCGCTGATCGATCGCAACAGCTTCCTCCTGCCACTGCGCACGGCGCAGTACCTGCTCGGAATGGAGACGGCGGCCACGGAAGTCGCAGTCCGCTTCGCCGCTCGAGCGAGGGAGTCGGCGACGCTGCGTCGACTGCGTGACGCGATGGAGGCCGAGGGGCTGACCGTTAAGAGTTGGGAGGAGATGGAGCAGGACTTCATGGCCCTCGTGAAAGTGAAGCGCACGGGCCAGGGCGTCATGCTCGGCATCTTCATCGTCATCGCACTGGTGGGAGTCACCAACACCGTGCTGATGGCCGCGTTCGAGCGCACTCGCGAGATCGGAATGATGATGGCCATGGGACTGCGCGGTACCGGCGTGCAGCGACTCTTCCTGCTCGAGGGCGGACTGACAGGCCTCCTGGGTGGCGCTCTTGGCTCGGCCGTGGCGCTCGCCATCATCGGGTACTTCGCGTCCGTGGGCATCGACCTCAACGCCCTCTACGGTGACATGGACCTCGGCTACCCCGTAAAGGACGTCCTCTATCCCGCGATCAGTGCGGGTCTCGTACTCGGGTGCTGGTTGGGGACGGGCGCCCTCGCGGCCATCGCATCACTGTACCCAGCGGTGCGGGCGAGTCGCCAGGACCCCGTGGAGGCGCTTCGCCATGTCTGATCGGAAGCGCCGTATCCCACTTGTCCGCCTCGCGTTGCGGAACGCGCGACGCAACACCCGGCGCACCCTCCTCACCCTATCCGCCATCATGGTGGCGGTGGCCGCACTCACCTACGGCCTCGCCCACCTGACCGGCATCATCGGCAACTTGCTCGACAGCTACGCTCGGCTGGAGTCGGGCCACGTGCGGATCCGGCACGAGGGATACACTGAGCGCGAGCGGTTCCTGCCCGTGCACCTGAACATGCGACGCCTCTCCGAGATGTTGGAGATCGTTCGCGGTCACCCCGGCGTGACCGAGGCGCTCCCACGCATCAGGCTGGCTGCCCTGGTGGACGGCGCGAGCGTCAACCGCCCCGGATTACTGCTCGGCGTGGATCTCTCGAGAGAGGAGCGATATCTCGGCCCCCAGGCCATGACCGCGAGTGGCCGGTTGCCCCGCGCTGGGAGTCCGGAGGTCTTGGTCGGCGCCGAGTTCGCGGAGAAGCTCGGTGTTGGGATCGGCGACACATTGACCTTGTTGAGCCAGACTGCGTACCGCTCGTTGGGAGGGGCACGCCTCGTGGTGACCGGCCTCGCCTCCTCGGGAATCCCGTACTTGGACAACACGTTCCTCATCGCACCACTGGACCAGGCGCAATCAATGGTGGATCTGCAAGACGCTACCACAGAGATCGTGGTGTTCGCCGACGATCACACACATGCACAGGGCCTGGCGGAGGAGCTTCGCAAGGCGCTGTCTCCCGAGTTCAAAGAGATCGAGGTTCTGTCATGGCATGACCAGGGCCAGTTGGTGCGGATGCTCGATATGATGCAGCCGATTTTGGCGGTGTTCTTCCTGATCCTGCTCACGATGGCGTGTCTCGTCATCGTGAACACCATGCTCATGACCGTCATGGAGCGGATGCGTGAGTACGGGATGTACGCGGCACTCGGCATGCGACGCAGGGACATCGTGAAACTGATCTTGGCCGAAGGAAGTCTGATCGGCCTCCTCGGAGCCGTCGTTGGTGGGGTGATTGGTACGCTGTTCGCGGTATGGCTCGAGCAGACGGGCATCAGCGTAGCTGGGGCTGCGCGTGCAGTCGACATGCCATTCCAGGGACGGCTTTACCCCGACTGGAGGCCGACGTTCGCACTCGTGACCATAGCCTCAGGTGTCCTTGCCGCAGCGCTGGCCACGTTGTACCCGGCTTGGCGGGCCGTTCGGAGGTCGCCCGCAGAGTCCCTCAGAGCATAGGGGAGGTAGCATGCCGACCGAGCTTCGCCACGCCACGGTCGCGGCGCTCGCTCTTTGGGTGAGCACTGCGACACCGTCCCACGCCCAACTCACGGCACGGGAAGTCCTGGACCGGGTCGACGCCAACATGACGGTCACGACGGCCAGGCTGACCGCCCGGATGTCGATCACCTACCGCGAAGGGGACGTTCGCGACCTCACATTCGAATCGTGGTCGCTGGGTACGGACCAGGCGTTCATGGAGTTCACCGCTCCGGCACGGGACGCCGGCAGCCGGTTCCTCCGTCGTGGCAACGCGATGTGGATCTTCCTCCCACGAGTCGGCAAGAGCGTGCGGATCCAGGGACACATGCTGCGGCAGGGCTTGATGGGCAGCGATTTCTCGTACGGTGACGCCAGCGAGAACCCCAGCATGGCAGAGGACTACGATGCCACGATCGAACGTCGTGACACGCTGGAAGGCCGCCAGGCGTACGTCCTGTATCTCACCGCGCGACGCGCGGATCTCTCGTATCCCGGGCGGCGTGTGTGGGTGGACATGGAGCGCCTGGTACCCCTCAAGGAGGAGTGGTTTGCCCGGAGCGGCAAGCTGCTCAAGACAGCGGAGTTCGGCGACGTACGCCGCGTCGGAGATCGGTGGTATCCGTTCCGGATCGAGCTCGACAATGCACTGCAGGCCGACACACGCACCACACTCCAAGTGCTGGACATCCGCTTCAACGTGGCCATAGCGGACGAGATCTTCAGTCTTCGCCACCTCGAGAGTGGGTCGTGACCGGATGGCTCCAGGGCTGCCGGGTGGGCCGGCACGGTATTTGGCCGGTCGCGCTCGCTGCCGTGGTCACGTCGTCACAGCTGCAGGCGCAACAGGAATTCCGCGCTCGGGGCTACTTCGAGCACCAGTTCGCCGTCAACCACACCGCCGACGCTTGGCGTCAGCTCGACTACGACCGGTTTCGCGTGGACCTGGACGCGCGGGCCGGTAGGGGCACGTTCGGCACGGCCGCCGTCGTCTTCCAACTGTACCGCGGTGACACCGAGATCGACGTGCGCGACCTGCTCCCGGCGAACTTGGCCTCGGATATCGACTCGGCCGTGATCACGCTCGACCATCAGCACTTCCTCAACCACGCATACGTCCGGTTCCAACCCGGACCCGTCCAGCTCACCGTCGGAAAGCAATACCTAACATGGGGCGCTGCCTGGGCGTTCAACCCCACGGAACTCTTCCGGCCCAAGGACCTCTTCGAGCCGACCTACGAACGCGAGGGCGTAGGTGCCCTCTCCACGACGCTATCGCTCGGATCCCTGAGCGATGTGATGGTGGCCTTCGTCCCCGACGGCGCGTTCGACACGAGCGGGAAGCTCATCCGAGCGCGGCATCACGTCGCTGGCTTCGATCTCTCAGCGCTGGCGGCGGTGACCCACGAGGCACTGGTGCCAGCCGGTCTCGGCATCGATCCCGATCCGCTGGAGCAACGCGTCACGGTTGGGGGCGATGTCTCCGGCGAGCTCCTCGGTCTGGGCATCTGGGCCGAGGGCATCTGGTCCGATCACGCGAACCGGCGGTGGGCCGAGATCACGCTCGGCGGGAACTATTCCTTTACGGACGGGACGCTGGTGCTCGTCGAAGGGTACTACAACGGGAGGGGGCAGTCGCAGAATCCGTATCCCGTTGAGTCGTGGCTCAGTCGTCTCGCCGGTTCGAGTCGCTCACTCGGAACGGCCATGTTCTACGCCTCGGGGAGCCGGCCCCTGGGCCAGCTGTGGCACGTGGGGATGTCCGTCCTTGGGAACGCCGGGGACGGAAGTCTGGTACTCATCCCCTCAGTAGCATACGCCTTTGCCGAGAACGTCGACGTCGTGTTCAATGGCGTGCTCACCATCGGCGGGGAGGGAACTGAATTCGGCACCGACAACCAAGGTGGCTTTCTCCGAGGTCGGGTCTACTTCTAGCGCGTCCTCACTTCGGTCGAGAGCCTGCCAACAGGGAACGGAAAGGAAGGTGCGTGCATGTCAGTCAAGTCTCGGATCGCAGTCGTGTCGCTTGCGGTGGCCATGCTGGCCCCTGCTAACCTGATGGCGCAGACGGCGGCCGATTCCACGGCGATTCGGCAAACGGCGCTCGACTATATCGATGGATACTACGCGGGTAACGCCGAGCGGATGAAACGCGCGCTGCACCCCAATCTGGCCAAGCGCATCGTTGCCGTCGGCCCCGATGGCAAGACAGCGGTCCACAACATGACGGCCACCCAGCTCGTCCAGGGCACCGCGGCGGGGGGCGGCCAGTCGATCCCGGAAGATCGGCGACGCAGCGAAGTGACGATCCTCGACATCTACGGCAACACGTCGAGCGTGAAGATCATCGCATCCGATTGGATCGACTACCTCCACATCGGTAAGGTCGATGACCACTGGGTGATCATCAATGTGTTGTGGGAGCTGACGCCGGAAGCCAAGGAACGGATGGCCGCGCAGCGGCGGGGCCAGTAGGCTGTTGTGGGGAGCGATCGACCCGGGTCGCTCCCCAAGGGACCTGTAGCTCACGCAGCCTCCTCAGGGCGACACACCGGGGTGCGCCGGTACCGGTTTTGGGAACTTGACCCCACCTTACGCCAGGTACCATTGGTGGTTTCACCAGCGTCACCCTTGGGCCCATGAATAACTCGACCGGCGCCGTGTATCTCCTTATGAGCGTTGCCACATGGCGGACGGAGGGTCGTGTTGGAGGTCGCTCTGGCAGCTGACCAGTTCACCGGAGAGCACCAGCTCGTGCAGTCGGCGCAGCGCGGTGACGCGCACGCGTTCGGCGAGCTCGTCGCACGGTACATGCGCAGGGCCTACTTCGCCGCCCTCGGGCTCGTGGGCTCCCACGACGACGCGCTGGACCTCTCGCAGGAGGCATTCGCACGCGCCTTCAACGCCCGGCAGCGGCTCGATCCGGAGCGGCCCTTCTATCCGTGGCTGTACCAGATCTTGCGACGCCTGTGTTTCAATTTTCTGCGCGATCGCAGGACCCGGCGCACCAGGCTCGAGGCCGCGACACCATGGCTCGTGGAGGACATCAGGGATCGCGCGCGAGCCGGCGATCCGGCGCGCCTGGCCGAGCGCGCCGACCTGCGGGGCCGCCTGGAACGGGCCATCGACGTACTACCGGAACGGGAACGTGAGGTGCTGGTACTGCGGGAGTTCGAGGAGCTGCGGTACCGCGAGATCGCCGAACTCCTGGGAATTCCGATCGGCACGGTGATGTCGCGGCTGTACAGTGCCAGGAAGTCCCTGGCGGCGGCTCTCGGGGAGGACCGATGAATCAGGGCGAACCGCCACGCGACGAGAGGACTCGCCGTCTCATGATGGCGGCGCTGGATGGAGAGATCACGGCGCAGGATCGCACGGAGCTGGACCGCCTGCTCCAGGCCGATGCTGCGCTCGAGACCGAGTGGCTGCAACTCGCGCGGTTAAAGGAGGTGACGAGCGACATGGCTTTGCGACGACCCTCAGAGGAGGTCTGGGACCGATATTGGGGTGGGGTCTACCGGCGCCTCGAGCGCGGCGTCGGGTGGATTCTCGCATCGCTGGGAGCAGTGGTCTTGATATCCTATGGCTTGTGGACGGGAATCAAGAGCATGTTCGGCGATCCGGAACTCCCGATGTTCATCAAGGTCGCCATCCTTGCCGTGATCGTCGGGGTGGTCATCCTGCTAATATCAGTGATCCGCGAGAAGCTCTTTACTAGGCAAGCTGATCCCTACAAGGACGTGGTACGATGATCGTCACACCTTCTCCGACTATTGCCGGCCATCGAATCGTCAAGACTGTCGGGCTCGTGCGCGGCAATACGATCCGAGCGCGGCATCTCGGCCGCGACATTTTGGCAGGTCTCAAGAACATCGTGGGTGGGGAGATCGAGGAATACACGAAGATGATGGGCGAGGCACGGGAGCAAGCCATCGACCGGATGGTGAAGGAAGCGGAAAGCCTCGGTGCAAACGCCATCGTCAGCGTGCGTTTCGCCACCTCGTATATCATGGGAGCGGCATCAGAGATCCTCGCCTACGGCGGCGCCGTCCAGATCGAACCGGAGTGATACCATGGACCGCACGACCCAGTCTCGCAGACGACAGCGTACCTGGCCGACGCTCCTCGTAGTCATGGCCCACGCACTCGCCGGCGGCGCGCAGGCGCAAGAGCCGATCGCCGGCAAGTGGGAAGGTGCAATTGAGATTCTCGGTCAGACGCTGGACATTATCGTGGCCTTTGACCGGGTCGACACCGCGGTATCGGCGAAGATCGACATCCCACAGCAGAACGCGTTCGGGCTGCCGCTGACCGCCGTACGGGTCGATCCGCCGGTGGTGCATTTCGAGCTTCCGGCGGGTCCGGGGCTCGCGGTGTTCGACGGCCGGCAGGATGGCGAGCGGATCGACGGCTCGTTCACCCAGGCCGGCGTCAGTGGGACCTTCTGGCTCGGCCGCGCCGGAGCGGAACCGGCACCTTCGGAGGCGACTCCCGCCGGAGAGCCGCTGCCGTATCTCGAGGAAGAGGTGCGATTCGCCAATGGGGAGGTCACGCTTGCCGGGACGCTCAGCCTCCCCGAGGGCGGTGGACCGCACCCCGCGGTCGTGATGATCACTGGCAGCGGGCCACAGAACCGCGACGAGGAGCTGTTCGGCTTCAAACCGTTCCGCATCATCGCTGACCACTTGACCCGGCACGGAATCGCGGTGTTGCGATACGACGACCGAGGGGTGGGCGGTTCGAGCGGCAACGTCGGCACCGCCACGTCCGATGACTTCGCCCGCGATGCGCTGGCCGGGGTCGGCCTCCTCAGGGAGCGTGCCGACATCGACGAGAGCGCGATCGGTCTCATCGGTCACAGCGAGGGCGCAATCGTGGCCGCTATGGCCGCGGCACGATCCTCCGACGTTCGCTTCATCGTGATGCTCGCGGGAACCGCAGTGACAGGCGAGGAAATCCTCTACGCCCAGGGGGAGCTCATTCTGCGGGCCAACGGAGCAACGGAGCAGGAGATCGCCGACCAGCGGGCCATGCAGGAGCACATCTTCACCGCAATCAGAACCGATGCGGGCTGGGATGAGGTGGAACGGCGACTGGACGCGCAAATCCGTGCCAGCTTCGACAGACTGCCTCCGGACCAACGTCGAAACATCAGCGACGTGGACCAGTACGTGGCGATGGCGGTGCAGCAACAGATCGTCAGCGCGCGCTCACCGTGGTTCCGGTTCTTCATCGAGTACGATCCGTCGTCGGCCCTCGAGCAGGTCCAAGTGCCGGTGCTGGCGCTCTTCGGTGAGCGGGACCTGCAGGTACCGCCGTCGGTCAACGAAACCCCGATGCGCGAGGCCTTGCGGCGTGCCGGGAATTCGGATGTGACCCTCCGAATCATCCCAGGCGTCAACCACCTCTTTCTGCCCTCGGAGACCGGCAATCCCTCCGAGTATGCGACAATGAAGAAGGAGTTCGCTCCGGCGTTCCTCGAGGCCGTGACGGCGTGGATCGGCGAGCGTCGGGGTGGCTCACCGTAGACCGCAGCCGTGCCTCGGCCGGACGCCCGCTGCGCTCTCCAGTGGCGGGCTTCGTGCTAGGGCCGGAACAACTCCACGAGCGGCTCCCGGATCTCCCGACGGGTCGTCGTCCCACGAGACTGGGTGAAATAGAGCACCATGACGTCGCGTTCGGGGATCGCGACGGCGAGGGTGCCGTCGGAGCCACCGTGGCCGAAGAGCGGAAGCGCCCCAGGGGCCTCAGCGTCGCCCATGATCTGCCAGTGCAAGCCGTAATCGGCGTCCGACCCGCGCTGCAACGCCTCCAGCACCGTGGCTTCGGAGAGCAGGCGATCATCCCCCACACGCCCGCGATCCATCCACATCGCCAGGAAGCGTGCGTAGTCGAACACCGTGGTGTACAGCCCGCCGCTCGCCCGAAAGAAGGGCGCGCGCTGCGGCATGGAGTTGTCCCAGTACTTGACCCAGGTCTCTCCGCGCTGCCGATAGGTGCTGTTCATCCGATCCGCCCAGGGTACCTCCGGGGTGAACAGCGCATGTGTGTCCTCGAGATCCAGCGGACCAAGGACACGCCTGCGGAGAAACTCCTCAACCAGTTCGCCCGACAGCCTGGCAACGATCGCTCCCAGCGTACCGGAGTTGAGGTCGGCGTATCGATATCGTTCGCCCGGAGGGTTGGGCGGACCCGCGCGACCCGCCCGGTCCACCGCACGCTGCAGGGAGCCGCTCGCCCAGTAGTCTGGCGGGTACACATCCTGCTCGAACCCCGACGTATGCGTGAGCAGTTGCCGCACCGTGATCGACCCGGAGCGCTCATTGTCGAACGACGGGAGGTGCTGCGCGACGCGGTCGTCGAGCCCTAGGCGGTCTTCCTCCATCAACAACAGTATCGATGTTCCGATAAACGGTTTGGTCATCGAGCGAATGCGGTAGATGGAGTTGCGCTGCATCGGGAGGCGACGCTCGCGATCGCTCCATCCGATTGCTTCGTGCAACACGATTCGCCGGTCTTTCACGATCATGATCTCGCCACCCACGATCTTCCCGTCCCGCACGAAGCCGTACACCTCATCTGCAAGGTCAGCGATCACCGATCCGTCGAGGCCGACGGCTTCGGGTACGGCGTAGGGAAACGGTGCGCCCAGAACGCCGGGCTCGGTCGTGACACGGGGAATCTCCGTCTGACACCAGACGGCCGGGGCCCAAGGAACCAGGAGCGTCCCGAGCGCGAGCGCACGGCCGAGCGCGCGGATGTCACCGTTCATGCTGCCACCTCCTCCTCACAACACCGTGCGGGCTCAGTGGAGCGGCCCGACCTCGGTTTCAACGGCATCGAGGATCTCCCCTGACTCGACGAGTTTCGCCATGCACGTGTGATCGGGATACAGCGGCCGGTCTTCATCGAGACGCCCGACGTGTGCTCGAATCACGCGATGGGCGGCACCGACGCCTCTGCCCATACCGTGGCCACGCAAGTCGAGCGCCTGCGCCGCCGCCATCAACTCGATCCCCAGCACAGCGTGAGCATTGGCGAGGATCTGGCCGTTCTTGATTGCCGTGTTCATGCCCATGCTGACGAAGTCCTCTTGGTCCGCCGCCGCCGGAATCGACGCGCACGCAGCCGGTGCTGAGAGCAGACGCTGTTCCACGATGAGGGTACCGGCAGTGTACTGACTCAGCATCATGCCGCTGTGGAAGCCGGGTCGCTTGGTGAGAAACGCCGGAAGACCGACGGAGAGTGCCGGGTTGAGCAGGCGGTTGAGTCGACGCTCCGACAAGACGGATACCATGGTCACCGCCGTACCCACCATTTCCATCGGGAGCGATACCGGAGTCCCCTGGAAGTTGGCTCCGGTCAGCACGAGATCGTCCTCCACAAAGAAGACGGGGTTGTCCCCGACCCCGTTTAGCTCGATCTCTACTTGGTCGCGCGCGTAAGCCACGGCGTCGTGCGCAGCGCCGACTACCTGCGGAGTGCTCCGCATCGAGTACGCATCTTGAAGCCTCTTCTTCCCACCGGCTTGGATCGCACTCCCCCGAATGCACTTCATGATGGCGTCGGCGCTCCGGACTGCTCCTCGGTAGCCCCGGGCCTCGTGCAGCCGACGGTCGTACGGCTTGAGATTGGCATGTAACGCCTCCAGGGTCATCGCCGCTGCGATCTCCGCGTGCTTGAGCCAACGATCGATGTCGTGCAGGTGAAGTGCGTTCATGCCGTTCAGGAAGTTGGAGCCGTTGATCAGCGCTAACCCGTCACGAGCATGAAGCACGATGGGCTCGATGCCGGCGCGAGCGAGGGCATTGGACGCGGGAAGCAGCTCGCCTCCGAGCCACGCTTGCCCCTCGCCAATCGCGGCCAGGGCGATCTGAGACATCGGGGCCAAATCCCCGCTCGCCCCTACGGACCCCTTCTGGCAGACATAGGGTGTCACACTGCGGTTCAGCATCTCGGCAAGGATGCGTACTGCCTCTAATCGCAGGCCGGAGCGCCCCTTCGCGAGCACGTTGATGCGGGACACCATCGCGGCCCGCACGTACTCCCGGGGGGCTGGATCGCCGATCCCCGCAGCATGATTGTAGATCAGAAAGCGCTGAAACTCCTTGACCTCGTCATCACTGAGCAACGTCTCCGAGAATTCTCCGATCCCCGTGTTGATGCCGTACACGATCTCACCTGCGGCAAGCTTACGGTTCAGCATGGCTCGGCAATCACGAATGCGCCGTTCCGCCTCGGGGTGGAGTTCGACCCCGCGATTGCCGCGGGCAACATCCACCAGGTTGTCGACCGTGAGGCTGTCGCCGTTGAGAACGAGTGTCATGTGGGCCTCAGCGTCAGCTGCTGCGTCAGCCGTCCCGGCGCACTGTCAGCAGCGTGAAGTCGTCGTTGTGCTCGGCATCCCTCGTGAGCAACCGCAATGCCTCGAAGGTTCGATCCAGTGGGGTCACGAAATTAGGGCCGAGGCGCCGTCGAAGGGAAGGTCTCCACGCATCGCCCCGATCCGCCTAGCTGCACCGGTTCGCGAGCGCTACCTTCGCCGGTGACGCTGCCCACCACCAGGTGCATGCCCCGCCACGCGCGGCCTCCTGCAACGGACGTCTCGTAGAGGTAATGACCATGGTCTCACGTTCACTGCTCGCGACTTTGGCAGCGGCCGGCGTTCTCGCGCTCGCCGGCTGGGTGCCGAGCACACTCTCCCGCGTTGCTACCGGGCTCGAGTTCGGCATCTCCTTCCCCCCAACAGTCGGGAGCGAACCACTGGACGGACGCGTCCTTCTCATCCTGTCGACCAGCGACCGGACCGAGCCGCGGTTTCAGGTCACGTCGAGCCTCGACGCACCCCAGATTCTCGGAATCGACGTCCACGGCCTGACGCCGGGGACCGAAGCGGTGATCAGCAGTGGCGTGTTCGGTTTTCCGCTCGACGATCTCAGCAAGCTGCCCCCCGGCGATTACTACATCCAGGCAGTCCTGCACAAGTACGAAACGTTCCACTTGTCGAACGGAAAGACTGTGCAGCTCCCCATGGATCGTGGTGAGGGACAACGATGGCAGCGCGCGCCAGGCAATCTGTTCAGTCAACCCGCCTGGATGCATGTCGATCCCGCAGCGGAGATACGGCTCTCTCTCTCGCTCGACAACATGATGCCACCCATCGAGGAGCCGCACGACACGGAGTTCGTCAAGCACATCAGAATCCAGAGCAAGCTCCTGAGTGAGTTCTGGGGTCGCCCGATGTATCTCGGCGCGCACGTGTTGTTGCCCGAAGGGTTTGACGAGCATCCCGAAGCCCGGTACCCCATTGCGATCTTCCACGGTCACTTTCCCGCCGACTTCGGTGGCTTTCGCACCGAACCACCGGATCCCAATCTGGAGCCCACGTATAGCGCGCGCTTCGGCGTTGACGGCTACAACCGCATCGTACAACAGGAAGCGTACGACTTCTACCGGAAGTGGATTGGCCCCGACTACCCGCGGATGCTGATCGTCCAAGTCCAACACGCCAATCCGTACTACGACGATTCCTATGCCGTGAACTCCGCGAATCTCGGCCCGTACGGCGACGCCATCACCTACGAGCTCCTCCCATACATCGAGAATCGATTTCGCGGGCTCGGGGAGGGGTGGGCACGATTCCTGTACGGCGGCTCCACCGGCGGATGGGAAGCCCTTGCGGCACAGGTCTTTTATCCGGACGAGTACAACGGCACGTTTGCCGCGTGCCCTGACCCCATCGATTTCCGGGCGTACACGCTCGTCAACATCTACGAAGATGACAACGCGTACCATCGACAAGGAGCACTCAAGCGCGTCGATCTCCCGGGACATCGTGACTGGCTGGGCCAGGTCGATCGCACGCTGGCCGACTACAACCATCTCGAGCTGGTCCTGGGAACGAAAAGCCGCTCCGGGGACCAGTTCGACATCTGGGAGGCCGTCTATTCACCAATGGGTGAGGACGGCTATCCCAAGCGTCTGTGGAACAAACGAACCGGGGAGATCGACCGCGAGGTGGCAGAGTACTGGCGTCAGCATTTCGACTTGCGCCATATCCTCGAGCGTGACTGGCACCTTCTTGGTGCGAAGCTCGTCGGGAAGATTCACATCTACGTGGGTGACATGGACAACTACTATCTGAACAACGCCGTCTACCTCATGGAGGAGTTCCTCGGGAATACCACCGATCCGTACTATGCCGGAGAGGTCGACTATGGAGACCGCGCCGAGCACTGCTGGAACGGTGACCACGACAACCCCAACCATGTTTCTCGACTGCGGTACAACTCCATGTACCTACCCAAGATCCTCGCGCGCATGGAGCAGACGGCCCCGGCCGGAGCCGATCTCACGAGTTGGCGTTACTAGAACCGGTCCACTAGGTTTTCCGCCTTGCGGGTCACGGACATCACGCAACTCGAGGGAATATGCCAAGCATCAAAGCGTTTGCTGGCGTAGCGCGCGCGCCGTTCCTGCTCCTCCCGGTCACGCTGGTTGCCGCGGGGGCGGCCGCTGCCGCCTACACTGGGTCATTCAGCTGGTTACGCACTGTCGTGGCATTGGTCGGACTGATCGCACTGCATATCGCGGTCGACGCGTTCAACGAGTGGAGCGACATGAAGACCGGGATCGACCTCAAGACCCAGCGCACACCGTTCTCGGGGGGAAGCGGAACGCTCCCCGCGGGCGAGATGTCGACCCGCGCGGCATTCTGGTTCGGCGTGGTAACCGCTGCCATTGGCCTAGCGGCGGGCATCTGGTTCTACAGCAAGATCGGCTGGCCCATTATCCCCTTCATGATCATCGGCGCGATCTTCGTGGTCGGGTACACCGATGGGCTCGCCCGAATTGGCGTGGGTGAGCTTGCGGCCGGTCTCGGCCTGGGCGGGCTGCCGGTCGTGGGCGTTGCGCTCGTGCAAAGCGGCGTCATCCCCGAGGCGGCGGTTTGGGCTGGCATCCCGGCCACGCTCACCACCTTCAACCTGCTGCTGCTCAATGAATTCCCCGACGAAGCAGCCGATCGCGAAGGGGGACGTCAGAACATCGTGCTGATGTTAGGTCGACCCGCGGCGGCTCTCGTCTATGCCATCGCCGCGTTGCTCACACCTGCATCGATCATCCTTGCCGTGACGCTCGGGAAGCTGCCGCTCCTGGCCCTCGTCGCGGTGCTTCCGTCGCTGCTGCTCCTGGCCAAGCCCCTCGGTTGGGCGTTCCAACACGCAGCGGATGCCGTGCCAGTCCCGGCGATGGGCTCCAACGTGGTCTGGAATCTCTCCACCAACGTAGTGCTGGCGGGGGCGTTGATCGTCGCGACCGTGCTGTAGCGGTCGAGCACCGATCGGTGGATACGCGGCCCTCCCAATCGGACTGGGAGGGCCGCTTGTCGTAGGACCGACAATGACACGATCTATGTGATGTCGTCGCGGATGCCGTCTGGCGTGCTTCCACCAGGCCATCCCCGATGCTACACCGGGCTACTTCTTGCGCAAGCGCTGGCCCTTCCGCCGCTTCCGCCGCATTCGACGGCGTTTGCTCCCAATTTTCCGCCTACCTCGATGTTTCTTCGGATACCCCATGTGCTCCTACCACTCGAGTTCTAGATGGCCGCCAGGAGATAGAAGATAGGCAGCAGCACGCGGAGCGGGAGGGGGCAGGAGCAAGAGGTCCCCGGCGGTGACGTCCTGATCCGGTTGCCGCGGCGGAGCCGATTCCCCGTTGACCCCCTAGCGGCTGCCCGACCCTCCGCCCGTTGTCGGCTCCGGCTCGACCAGCTCCAAGCCGCGTGTGCGTCCCTTCTCCACCGCGGGCACACCCTCGGCCAGCCAGACCGGCGGCGGTGCGTCCTGCAGATAGTGGTCGAAGAACTGCTGCATACGGATCGCCCAGTCCTTCTTGTTCGGGTACTTCCGCAGGCCATGCGGCTCGCCGTTGTAGTTCAACATCCACGCCGGCTTCCCCAGCCGCCGCAGGGCCACGAAGAACTCGATGCCCTGATACCACGGCACGGCGCCGTCCTCGTCATTGTGCAGCATGAGGACCGGCGTTTCGATCTTGTCCGCCCAGAACAGCGGTGAGTTGGCGAGGTATCGGGGCCGTGCATCCCACAAGGTGCCGCCGATACGACTCTGCGATCGCTCGTACTGGAACATGCGGCTCATGCCACTACCCCAACGAATGCCGCCGTACGCGCTCGTCATGTTGGACACGGGCGCGCCCGCCTCCGCAGCGCGGAAGATGTTCGTCTGGGTAACCAGGTAGGCGATCTGATAGCCACCCCAACTATGACCCTGCACGCCGACACGATCCGGATCCACGAAGCCGTTTTCGAGCACACTCAACACGCCCGACACAACGCAATCCATGGCGCTCTCCCCCGGATACCCCACCCGATAATGGATGTCCGGAATGAACACCACGTATCCGCGACTCACATAGAAGCTCACACTGATGCTCGAGCTGCCGGGCCCAGGGCTACGATAGGAATGCAAGCCGTCCGACATCTTCTCGTAGAAATACACCATCATCGGGTACTGCCTCGACGGATCGAAGTCTTCAGGCTTGTACAGGATGCCCTGCAGCGGTTTTCCGTCCGTCGAGCGCCAGTGAACCAGTTCAGCAGTCCCCCAGCGATACTCCGCCTGTTGTGGATTGGCATCGCTCATCTTCCGCATGTCGCCGAGCGAGAGGTCGCTCACCCAAAGATCCGGGAACTCCTGGAAGCTCTGTCGTGTGAACAGGAGTACGTCACCGTCTTCCGCCTTCCTCGGCGGACCCAACCGTCGATCCTGCATGACCAGCTGCCGGGGCCGATCGGAGCCTCTGATCCTGTCGCGGTAGAACCCACTCGTCTTGGTGGTACGATCGAACGCGCTGAGCAGTATAGGATCTCGCTCGGGAATTGCCTCTTGCTCCGGATCGAGCCGCACGTACCGGAACTGGACGTTGCGCTCGCGACCCATGCCTTCAGTGATGTTCATCGGTGCCCGCCGACCCGACGGATCGACGGCCCAGATGTCATATCGGTCGTACACCAAGTACCACCCGTCACCTTCCGTCCACCCTGCGGTGCCGTAGGACGATGGGATCATCGGCCAGTCATGTAATTCGTTGTAGATCGGATGAGGGAGTGCAGCCGTGACGTTCACCGGCTCCCCACCACTCGCGGAGGCGACGAACCAGGCGCGTTCATGGCCGTCCCACCAACTGACATACTTACCTTCCGGCGAGAGCGAGACGCGAAACCGGGAACCCTGCAGGCGTTCACGAATCAGGCGGCGACTACCAGAATTGATGTCGACGAGGTAGATGTCCAGATACCCGGGGGTATCCCAGGAGATGAGCTGTCGGTAGGGGACGTTGGTGAATCCTAACGCGACATCGCCATCGCCGTCTTGGATCACCTCGACCTCGGGCACCGCCTCATCCGCAAGCTGCACGACACGCGCATCCCCCAAATGCACCACGGCTCTGTACGTGCGCTTCAGCTCCTCGTCGCGCTGGACCAACTGCATTGGCTGGAGTAGGAGGTCCTTCCAGTTCCAGATGTCCACCTTGACCTCCTCCCACTCGGGCGTTTCCTCCTCCGGCTCCGGCGCGGGCCGCGGTGCCGTGCCGAAGAACAGGCGTTGTCCATTCTCGGAGAACGAGAGCTCGCCGTGTTCGCCGACCCACCAACCCTCGGGGATTCCCGCTGTTCCCTCCCCGGCCAGCATGCGGGCGTCCCGCGCACCATTACGCCAGTGATACAGCGCGAATGCCGGCTGGTCGGCCTCGTAGTCGTCGCGATCAGCGAGAAACGCCAGTTGCTCACTCGACTCGTCAACGGTCAGCGCCTTGTAGTTGCCCTCACCTTCCAACAAGGACAAAACGGTCCCGGTGGCGGTCTCCACTGCGTACGCTCCGTCCAATGAGCCGTCTTTACTGGAGGTCGCGTACGCCAGGAACTCCCCATCCGCGGCAAACGCGTATTCCATCACGAGGTCGAACTGCTGCTCCTCTCCCGAGTTGAGGTTCCGCAGCACCAAGGTGGTGCCATCCTTCTTGTCCTTCTTCTTGTCCTCCTCTTCCTCCTGCGCTTCCTCCTCCGGCTCGGGCTCTTTCGGCTCCGCCGGTTCCTGCTCCTCGGCCTCAGTCGTATCGTCCTCCTCCCCTTCCTTCACGGCCTTCTCGAGGAGATACGCCACCCAGGCTCCGGCATCGTCGGGCACCGCGAATGACTTGACCCGCTCGACCCGCGTAATCTCCCCTGTGCCGAGATTGAGGATGCCAAGCGAGTCCTTCGGTTGGTCGTCGGGCTTCTTCTTCTCCTTCTTGGCCTCACGCTGCGCAGTGAGCTCCGGCTTGATCAGGAATACGACGAACCCGCCCTCCGCCGAGAATTGTGCGGAGCGTCCACGAGCCACGACATGGGTGGTAGTCGACGCCACGCTACGCACGTGAAGCTCTGCATCTCCGTCCTGCGGCACGAGCGCGTACAGCACCCATCGACCGTCGTCCGACAATTGCTGGTCGCGGATTTGGTTCCAGCTGTCGTACACCTCATGATCCAGCGGGCGCTTTGCGCTGCTCTGGGCATGGGCGATGCTCGCGACGCAGCACGCGATGGCAAACACGAAGGACGTCTTACGCATGGTTGCTCCCGGGAGTCAGGTGCGGATCTCATCCGCCGGGAAAGATGCCTGCAGGGTCCTCTCCACGCGAGTCCAGCATCGTGGCTTGTGACACGGGTTTCCGTCGGAGTAGTTTCACCGAGACGGAGGCTTGCACATTGCGCGGCATTCGCACTCTCGTACGACGAACGGCGGCCATCCTCGCATCGGCCGCAGTCACGCTCTCGGCCACCATCGAACCGGCGAGCGCGCAGGAACAGGTCGTTCGTGCCGTGCTTTTCTACTCGCCGACGTGCCCCCACTGTCACGAGGTCATCAGCGAGGATCTCCCCCGCATCTTCGCCGCGTACGGGGGGGAGCCACAGGTCATCGTCAATCAAGATGTGCCGGAACGGGAGCGGTCCCTGTACTACGCCACCAACGGCCAGCTCGAGATCCTCCTGGTTGATGCATCCCGACCCCTCGGCTACGAGCTCTACCAGACGTCCACTGAGCGGTTTCAGATCCCACGGGAGCGAAGTGGCGTGCCGAGGCTTGTCATCGCCGATTCCGTCCTCGTGGGGTCTTTCGAGATTCCCAACCACCTTCCGGTGATCATTGAGGATGCGCTGGCAACCGACGGGCTCGAGTGGCCGGACATCGAGGGCCTCCTCGACCATCTACCGGAACTCCCGGTACCGCCAATCGCTGCTCGAGAAGCAGCGCCGCCTGCTGCACCCGACACGGCGACACCCGTGACACCACAAGTCGCGCCCGACTCCCAGCCCGTGCGCGCCAGGCTGCGCTCGGAACTTGCGCCGAGCCCTGCGGACTCGCCGCGCACCGATACAGCCGCCGTCCCCGTCCTACCCAGCGTACCACCAGTGGGCGAGCCGCCGCCACCGGCGACCCTGGAATCCGTCCCGGTCGATGGTGACTCCGTGCTCGATCGCCTGCAACGGGACCCGCTGGCGAATGGCCTCGCGATCGCAATGCTTGTCGTCATGATCGTGAGTGTCATTGCGGTGATCGTCCGGACACCGCGACCCATAGGACGCACGCTCGAATCCGCGATCCCGATCGTGGCACTGATTGGGATCGGCGTGGCGGGTTACCTCACCTACGTGGAACTGACTGGGGCGGCCGCGGTGTGCGGGCCCGTAGGGGACTGCAATGCCGTCCAACAGAGTTCATACGCGAGACTGTTTGGCGTCCTTCCGGTGGGAATCGTCGGTCTGGTGGGGTATGTCGGGATCATCGCCGCGTGGCTCGTGAGACGTACAGGACGGCGCCCAACAGCGGATTGGGCGTCCTTCGGCCTCCTGCTCATGACGTACGTCGGCACGTTCTTTTCCATCTATCTCACCTACCTCGAGCCGTTCGTGATCGGCGCTACCTGCGCGTGGTGCCTCACGTCGGCGGCGATCATCACCTTGCTCCTTTGGCTGTGCGCAGGGTCTGGACTGCGGGCGTGGGAGCGCATCCGGACTGGCCAGCGCTGACGGGTGCAGCGTCACCACGCGAGTCCAACCGCCCGAGTCAGAAACTCCATGAACGGTTTCGCCGTCCGCACCGTCGCGGTGAAATTGGACAGGAAGCTGGGATCGAACAGTTCCTGGTCTTCGAATGGCGCCACGGCGACGAAGTCTTTCCTCTTGAGATCTTCCATCGCCGGGTGATCGGCTGCGTACCCACGCGGCGGGCGCTTGAGGGATTCACCGCTCAGAGTGAACCGGTTCAGAAACGACTTACTCCCGCTTATTCGCTTCCACTTCCCGGGGTTCTCCACGATCGTGTCTCGGACCTTCCGCAGCGTGTCGCCATCGGGGTGCCACAGGCCTACGCCCGCGAACACGTTCCCAGGCTCCAAATGCAAGTAGAAGCCGGGGGCGTGGACGTCCCCACCCTTCTCGTGACGGAACTGGGCCGCGGCGACCGTCTTGTAGGGACGCTTGTCACGGGAGAACCGCGTATCTCGATAGATGCGGAACATCGAGCCGCCCACGGGGCGGGGATCGGCGACGAAGTGCGGGCTGATACGCCGCAACCGCGGCCCGAAATCCACGATGAACCGCAGCACCGGATCGCGCACTTCTCGCTCATATCGCTCTTTGTTCGCTCGAAACCACTCCCGGTTGTTGTTGCGGTCGAGTTGCCTGAGAAACGAGAATAGCGTCGGAGCAAAATGAGCATTCTGTGGCATTCCGAATCTCCGTGGTCGAGGCAGAATTCCGATTCTCGGGTGGCTGAACAATATTGACTGTGCGACGGCCCGCAACGGCGTACTCGACGACACGGAGACCGGGATGCAGCCTGACCTCGAAGGAGTGGGGACCGAGAGCAGGGTATGACCCTCGAGCTTCAACGACCAACCTTCTCTCCAGACGAGGCGCTGAACCTGGCCAACAGGCTCTATGGCCTCTCCGGCTCGGTTCAGTCGCTCCCAAGCGAGCGTGATCAGAACTTCGTTCTGACCGCCGTCTCGGGCGATCGGTTCGTCCTGAAGATCTCGGGCTCCGGCGAGCCGGACGCCCATCTCGAACTGCAGAACGCGGCGCTCACGTGGCTCGCCGAACAAACGCCGGGGCTCCCAGTCCCACGTCTTCGCCCTGCGGAGACGGGCGAGGTGGCATCCGTGATCGTGGGGCGCGACGGCCAGCGCCACAGCGTACGGCTCCTCAGTTATCTGTCTGGTGAGGTGCTGGCCCGAGCCCGACCGCACTCGGCCGCGCTCTTGCAAGATCTCGGTCGAACCCTTGCAACGATGGATCGTTCGCTGCTGCAGTTCACGCACCCCGCGGCGCGCCGAGATTTTCCGTGGAACCTTGGCCGAGCACCCGAGACTGTCACGGAGTATCGGTCGGCGGTCACCGGTAGCCGGCGCCAGCGGATCATCGACCGCGTGCTCGAGCAATGGACAGCAATGGTTACGCCGGTTCTCCCTTCCCTCCGGACCAGCGTCATCTACAACGACGCAAACGACTACAACGTGCTGGTGGAAGCAACTGGACGAGAGCCACGGCGAATCACGGGTTTCGTCGACTTCGGGGACCTGGTCGAATGCGCCACGGTCTGTGATCCGGCGATCGCCGTCGCATACGCGGTTTTGGGCAAGCCGGACCCGCTCGCCGCCGCCGCGCAGATCGTGGGGGGGTACCACGACGCGCTGCCCCTTACAGAACCCGAGTTAGAGGCGCTATTCGCGCTGGCTTGCGGCCGCTTGGCGCTGAGCGTCTGCATCTCTGCGCAGCGTCGCCTCGAAGAGCCGGAAAACGACTACCTCGCCGTCAGCGAGCAACCTGCGTGGGATGCCCTCGAGCAGCTGACCACCATTCATCCACGCTTTGCACGGGACGTTCTTCGTGCCGCGTGCGGGCTCACCCCCTGCCCACACAGTCAGGCAGTCGTCCACTGGCTGCAGCGACACGCCAACGCCATCGGGCCGGTCATGGACCCGGATCCTCGTCGCGCACCTGCGACCACGCTCGACCTCAGCATCGAGAGCCCGCTTCTCACGGACCCGGAAGAGATCACCGGAACCGAGGTCCTCGCTGACGTAGTGTTGTCCGCGATGACTGAGCGCGGTGCTCGATTCGGCGTGGGTCGCTATGACGAGGCGCGGTACATCTACCTGACGGAGGCGTTCGAGGGACCCCAAGGAGAGCTCCCCGAGCGTCGGACGATCCACCTCGGCGTGGATCTGTTCTCTGAGCCCGGGACACCCGTGCTGGCTCCGCTCGATGCTCGGGTGCACAGCGTGAAAGACAACGCGGCGGCCCTGGACTACGGTCCGACCGTCATCCTGGAGCACGAGCCGTCCGATGGTCCGCGGTTCTACACACTGTACGGACACCTCGGCCCCGACTGCCTTCGGTCGCTGTCGCCGGGCGACAACGTGCGCCAAGGTGAGCGTCTCGCCTCAGTGGGCGAGTTCGCGGTGAACGGAAACTGGCCACCCCATCTTCACTTCCAACTCATCACCGATCTGCTCGATCGGGACGGAGAGTTCCCGGGCGTTGCCGCACCGAGCCAGCGTGCTGTCTGGCTCAGCCTGTCTCCCGACCCGAATCTGGTTGTGGGCCTGCCGGGGGGCGTGCGGGCCGACGCCGCCATGAGCCGCGACACCATTCTCCAGGCGCGTAATGAGCGCTTGGGACCCTCGCTCAGCATCGCCTACGAGGCACCCCTCCACATCGTCCGGGGTCGCGCCCAGTACCTCTACGACGAGGTCGGTCATGCGTATCTCGATTGCGTGAACAACGTGTGCCACGTTGGGCACTGCCATCCACGGGTGGTGATGGCCGCGCAGCGGCAGATTGCCGTCCTGAACACGAACACGCGTTACCTCCACCAGCATCTCGTTCGCTATGCGGAACGATTGTGCGCCACGCTTCCCGATCCCCTGAGCATTTGCTACTTCGTCTGCTCGGGAAGTGAAGCGAACGAGCTCGCACTTCGCATGGCGCGAACCCACACGGGCGCCGAGGATCTGATCGTGCTGCAGGGCGGCTACCACGGGAATACCGCCGCGCTGGTCGATGCGAGCCCCTACAAGTTCGACGGACCGGGCGGTCGGGGCGCACCGCCGCATGTCCACAAGGTCGTCATGCCGGACGACTACCGCGGACCGTACCGGCGGGACGACCCGGCCTGCGGTGCCAAGTATGCCGCGTTCGTCCGCGACACGATTGCAGCAGTTCACCGGACCGGTCGGAGGGTCGCGGCGTTCCTCAGCGAGACGTTGCTCGGATGCGGAGGGCAGATCGAGCTCCCGCCGGGCTACTTGCGCGACGCCTATCGCTACGCGCGCACGCACGGCGCAGTCTGTATCGCGGACGAAGTCCAGGTGGGGTTCGGTCGGGTCGGCACGCACTTCTGGGGATTCGAAACGCAGGATGTCGTTCCCGACATCGTGACGATGGGAAAGCCGATCGGCAACGGGCACCCACTGGCGGCGGTCGTCACCACCCGCGACATCGCCGAGTCATTCCACACCGGCATGGAGTACTTCAACACCTTCGGGGGGAATCCGGTCTCCTGTGCAGTCGGCATGGCGGTATTGGACGCGATCGAAGGGGAAGGGCTCCAAGCGCACGCGCGACACGTTGGGGGTCGGCTCAGACGAGGACTGGAGTCGCTCATGGACGTCCATGCCATCGTCGGCGATGTGCGGGGACGAGGCTTGTTCCTGGGTGTGGAACTCGTGCTGGATCGGGTCACAAGGACTCCGGCCACGGAGGAAGCCGCCTACGTCGTTGAGCGGGCCAAGGACCACGGCATCTTGTTGAGCACGGACGGCCCCGACCGCAACGTGCTCAAGATCAAACCGCCACTTCCGTTCTCAGCAGGCGATGCAGATCGCCTGGTGGCCACCCTGGAAGGGATCTTCCGGGAGGATTTCGTCCGCCACCAGTTCGCCGTGCGCGCCCCGACCTAGGACCCAACCTCGATGCGCCCGTGCGGGACGTTTCAGTCCTGCCCTATCGCGCCCCAGATGTCTCCGACCCGGAATCCCTCCGGAAACGGGTCTGCCGGATCCACGACGTAGTCGCAAGTTCCGGTGATCCACGCGGCCCCGGTCAGTGTTGGGACCACCGCCTGGTACGGTCCAACTCGGGTCTCACGAATCAGCCGTCCAGTGAAGATCGTTCCCAGGATGCCCTCATGGCGGAATTCCTCGTGCAATCCGAGCTCCCCTCTCGCATGCAGGGCCGCCATCTTGGCGCAGGTGCCCGTGCCGCACGGCGACCGGTCGATGGCACCCGTCCAAGTCTCGGGGCGGTTCCAGTCCAGCGTTCCGGTTGACACGACCACCACGTTTCTGCGATGCGCGTTCGGATGGTCGGGGCGCGCGGAGAGCTGCGAGATCGACACACCGGCCATCTGCGGATTCTCGGGATGGGAAACCGGTAACTGCTCGTTCGCAGCCGCGCGAAGCATCTCGCCGATGCGCGCCAGCTCCCGCCCGTTGTCGGGGGTAAGCACGAGCCCGACAGACGCAAGGCGAATCGACCACCACCTGGCACCGGCTGCGGGTGACCGATGGCGTCGAGCTGCACGTGCGGGGGGACCACCCCGTGGCAGCAAATGGCACACTGGCGGGACCCGTGGCGGAAGCCGTACGCCTCGCCCTCAGCCGTATCTCACTGTCGCGCCCCGACGCGGGCGTGCAACCGAGTCCGGACGACGATGCCGATCGCCACGCGTAGGCCCGTCGTGCCCCCGTTTCCCGCATTCGTAACCCCGGGAGTGCTGACATGAGCACATGGATCTTCCTGTTCGTCGTCGCCGCGATCGTCGTCTGGGCGATCTCGGCATACAACACGCTCATCCGTATGAAGGGCGAGACGCAGAACGCCTGGAAGCAGATCGACGTGCAGCTCAAGCGCCGTCACGACCTCATTCCCAACCTGGTCGAGGCGGTCCGAGGAGCGATGGAGTTCGAGAAAGACACGTTGGAAGCCGTCATCCTGGCGCGGAACCAGGCGGTGAAGATCCAGGCGGATGCCTCTCCCACGCAGGGCGTACTGGCACTCGCCGCAGCGGAATCCGCGCTGGGGGCCGCACTGTCGCGTCTGAACGTGGTGGTTGAGCGGTATCCCGACCTCAAGGCGACGAGCAACGTCGGCCAGCTGCAGGAAGAGCTGACCTCCACGGAGAATCGCGTGGCCTTCGCCCGACAGCTCTATAACGACACGGCGACGACCTACAACGTGAAGCAGCAACAGTTCCCGTGGAATCTGACCGCCGGCTTCGCCCGGGCGGAGCAGGTGGAGCTGTGGGAGATCACGGACGAGGCGGAGCGCGCGGTACCGCAGGTCGATCTCTCGATGAAGAGCCGAAGGGCGAGTGAGCGCCGAGAGCAATCTCTTCGCGCAGCAGCGGGCGAACAGGCGGCGATCCGCCGTCCTGGTAGCGATCTTCGTCGCCTTTTTCGCCTGGGTGGGGTTTGGTGGGGACCTCGCCTATTACCTCTTCACCATCGATGCGCAGCCGGGCGCCTACCGCCACACCGTGCCCTGGATCGGACTGCTGACGACCACCATCGGGCTCGGCATGGCCTGGTTCGCGTTCCAGCGGGGCCCGAAGCAAGTCTTGTGGGCCACCGGTGCCTGGCAGCTCGTGGACGCGAACACCGACGAAGAAAAGCAGCTCATCAACGTGGTCGAAGAAATGGCGATTGCGTCCGGGCTGCCGAAGCCCAAGGTGTGGGTGGTGCCCGACCTGGATCCCAATGCCTTCGCGACCGGCATTAAGGAGGGTGACGCTCACGTCGCCGTCACGGAAGGCCTGATGAAGAGCCTGAACCGTGATGAGCTTCAGGCGGTCGTCGCCCACGAGATGTCCCACATCCGGAACCACGACATGAAGCTGATGACGTTGCTGGCCGCGCTGGTTGGCGTGATTGCACTCATGTCGGACGGTGCGATCCGGATGATGCGGTGGGGTTCGTTCTCCGGGCGCCGTGGGGGCCCGCGCGGCGGTGGTGGTAGTGGCGGTAAGAAGGGGGGCGGCGCGGGCGCGCTGGCCGTGATCGTGCTCGTGCTCTGGCTCATCACGCTCATCCTCGCACCGCTGATTTCGCGGCTGCTCGCGCTCGGCGTGAGCCGGAAGCGCGAGTTCCTGGCCGACGCCACGGCCGCACAGTTCACGCGCAACCCCGGCGCCCTCGCCTCGGCTCTGCGCAAGATCGAGAACGCCGCCGAGCCCACCAAGGCGATCAAACGGGGGACCGCCCATCTCTGCATCGCCGATCCCCTCGGCCGGCGGCTCACGAGCAAGGAGGGATTCTTCGCCAGCGCCTTCGCCACTCACCCACCGATGGCCGTGCGCGTCGCGCGGCTCAAGGCGATGGCCTACCAGTACGAGCAGACGGGAGTTCTGCCGGAGCAGTTCTGATCGCCTCTGCCTAGGACCATGCTGACATGCCTCGACGATCACCGCTCGGGGCTCATTGGTGTGCAGGTGCGCCAGCGCTCTGCCCGCAAACCGTCGACGCCACCGGTCGCGGCACCGCGCACTCGTCTTGCAGGGCGCTCCAGCCGTCCGAGGGAGGTCGAAACGCTCATTTCATGACCCCAATGACACCCCATAGGCAAGCTGATCCCGCCAGCGGCGCGATCACCAATCAGGCACCCATCAGTATCCCATGCCTGCGGATTTCACGATCGCGCCGCTGTACAGTCGGTTCGCAGATGGTCTCGACGATGGCGATCGTATCTGGTCGATCGCGTGCGCGCTCAAGGGCGTGGAACATTGGTCGGACTACGATCCGATGCGGGATCCTGGCGTGCTCCACGAAATGAAGGCCCTGAAGGATGCATAACGACGGTCGGAGCGGGTCGATCGGCCGCGATGACGTGCGACTCCTACGCCTTCGCGAACCGGGTGAGCCACCTTTCGTCGACACGACGCTTCACCGTGCGCCGATCCAACTCCAGGCGCCGTGCACACTCCTGCAAGCTGCCCGTTTGTGCGAAGACCAAGGTGCAGTACCGGCTCAAGAGTTCGTCGGCGGTGAGCGCCCCCTGCTCGATGTCCCGCAGCATGTCCTCCATGGGTGACGTCGGGCGGGCACGGGAAAGACGGCGGTACGATCCGCGAATCATGACGCTGCGGACACACTGCTCCAGCTCACGAATGTTTCCCGGCCATGGATAGTCACGCCCAAGGTGTGCGACAATCCACGCTTCGGTCTCGGAAACGATGGGAGCCGCATCCACACCCGCGACGCGATCGGCAATGAACACCAGCAGCTCGTGCAAGACGTCGGGGTTCTCCTGGAGCTGCTCCTGCAGCGACGGTGTGACGATGACGTCCGAACACAGGCGGTAGTAGAAGTCCTCTCGCAGCGCCCCGCTGTGCATCGCTCCGGCCAGGTCGCGGTTCGTGGCGGCCACGATCTTACCCGCAAACCGCTTCTCCGCGGTGTCGCCGACTGACTGGAACGTCCGTGTCTGCAGGACCCGCAGCAGCTTGACCTGGATGGCTGGATCGAGCTCGCCGACTTCGTCGAGAAACACCGTTCCGTACGGGGAGCAGACCTCAAGCCAGCCCATGCGGTCTCCCACCGCGCCGGTGAACGCCCCTCGCTTGTGGCCGAAGAGTTCCGATTCGATGAGCGTGCTCGGCATCGCCGAGAGATTGAGCGCGTGGAATCCCACGTTCGGGTCGGCGGCGAACGTGGCGGCCTCGGCATTGAAGGGAATGTACCGCGACATTCCGACCGCTCGCGCCACCAACTCCTTTCCGGTGCCCGACGGGCCCGTGACGAGCGTCGTCACATCGACCATCCGATCGTACAGCCCGTCCCGGTAGCGGCGCATGTCGCGGGTGAAGATCGACTCCCACACTGAGGCCCGCAGCCGGGCGGCGACCTCGGAACGCCCCACGATGGTCGCGAACGTATGGTGGAAGGCACGCTGGATCTGGTACAGGCACGCGAACACGTGCGCCGGGTCGAGCGGGGGTCGCCACCGCAGCCCTGGGATCTCGAACAGGTCGTGCCAGTCGCGAAGGAAGGCTGCATACATCCGCACCCGCCCGGATCTGCGGCGCGGCTCGGCCACCGGCGCGGCAAGTTCGCGGAAGGCGTCGAGGTGCCGGCGGTACAGCAGCAGGAACACGGCGTCCTGGTACAGACGCAGGTCGTCCTCCGATGCCTCCTCGCTCCGGGAGAGCCGGCGCCGGACGGCCGGGACCATGGCTTCGAGCTTCTCGTCCGTGCGGACACGGTTCGGATCCGTGTGCGTCGGATCCGTAACGGAGAGGCTCCGGATGGCGCCGACGTCCTGGAAGTCGCGTCCCAGCACCTGGCGCTCCGCGTCGATCCGCTCGGTCAGAAACGGGTTGGCGTACGCCAAAGTGGAGATCGCCTGCAGGAACGCTCGCTCGCGTTGAGGCAGCACCGACATGGGCGGTCCTCGGGAAACGGTTGGGTCCGTGCACGCTGCGATACGTACATTTTGTGTACGCCCATGAACATGAAATGTCAATCACCCACGTCATTGAGGCTGTCCCAGTGTCTGCTCGCTGGCCTCGTAAGTAACTGCCCTGTAATTATTTGGCGTATCGCCCGCCCTCTGGTACACCCATTGCTTCCCACGCAGTGACGTGAAACGTCAACGAGGAGGGCATCATGGCGGAGAGCGGAGTGCTGGACGTGTTACGGAAGGTCTTCATCTACATCGGATACCCGGCGGTCATCATCGCCGCGTTCTGGGTCATCGTCCTGAGAATGCGGGCGCTGTTCGCCGAGTACGAAGGAGACCGGCTGATGCAATGGCGGTTGGCGGTCGCCGGGCTACTCCCCGTGGCGGTGCTGACGTTCGTGGTGGTTGGCAGCCTGCCGGAAGCGATCCCGTGGTCGCTTGGGGTCGTCAGGTGGGAGTTTCAACTTCCGCTGGGGGCGTTGCTGGCCATTGTCACGCTCGAAGCGTCACAGCACGTGTCGGGATCCAGGCAGGCGCTGTCGTTCATGCTCTACCTGTCCGTGCTTGGCGTGGGGTTGCTGTACATAGTCATGGAGGGCGGGCTCGCTCGGTTCCAGCCGGCGGTATTCGCGGTCGTGGTGACGGGCGGGTTGCACTTCGTCTTCCGGGAACCGGACTCGCACGATGCCGAATCGCCGCAGCGTCTCGAGCGGTGGACCGAGGATGGTGCCGGCGCCCGACCGGAACGCTCTCGCCACGAGCGAGGTGGGTCCGCGGAGCTGAAGGACGGTGCCGCATGAAGACGAGAACGATCCTCGTACTGAGCTTCGTGGGCGTGACGACGGCCGCCCTGGGAGCCGGCGTCCGATTGCTCGGGACCTATGGATGGAGGGAGCTTCCACGTCCATCTTTGTCGGCGGGCGAGGTCAGCGACGTGGAGCCACGTGCACACTTCTCACCGGACTATCGAACGGCGCGGGAGCGGTTTCTCGACGTCGCGCGAGCGGCGGGCGCCACGGTGGAGAGTCTGAGGAATCCGCACCCGGGCCCCGATGGTGCGCCGCTCTTCAGCGACGTCGCGCTGATCGGTCCTGACGACGCGCAGGCGGTTCTCGTCGTGAGCTCCGGCACCCACGGGGTAGAGGGCTTCGCGGGTTCGGGGATTCAGACGGGTCTGCTCCAAGAAGGAATCGCGTCGCGCCTGCCCTCCGGTGTCCGGCTCGTGATGATCCACGCGATCAACCCGTACGGGATGGCGCATCTGCGGCGCTTCACCGAGGAGAACGTCGACCTCAACCGGAACTTCCGTGACCATCGCGTGCCGCCGCGGTCCAATCCCGGCTACGAGCGCCTGGCGACGGCCATTGCTCCGGACGCGTTGGGGTTCTGGTCGGAAGTGTCGGCGTGGGCGCGACTGCTGAGGTTCCGAGTCACCGTAGGAGCGGCCGCAGCCCAACAGGCGCTTCAGGCGGGACAGTACTCGCATCCGACCGGTCTTTTCTTTGGCGGCCACTCGGAGGCGTGGGCGAACGGGGCCGTGCGCAGGACCGTCCAACGCTTCCTCGCGACCGCCACGAACGTGGTCGTGATCGATGTGCACACCGGCCTCGGTGCATACGGCCGCGCCGAACTCATCATGAACGTCCCGGACACCGATGCCGCCTACGGCAGGGCCGTCTCCATGTGGGGAAGCGACGCGGTGCGTTCGACCATCGGGGGCCAGTCGGTATCGACGCACCTCGACGCGTCGCTGAAGCTCGCGTTCGCCGACATGCTGCCGCATGCCCGGGTCACCGCCGCCAGCCTCGAGTTCGGAACACTCCCGCCGATGGAGGTGTTCAAGGCACTCCGCGTCGAGAACTGGCTCTACCATCACGGTGGTCCGGACCATCCGCGGGCCGCCGAGATCAAACGCCGCCTGCTGCGCGCGTTCCATCCGGACGACCCGGTGTGGGAGCAACGGGTCTGGTCGGCGGGGCGCCGAATCGCGCACGAGGCATTGGCGTGGCTGGGTACGGGCGGTGATGGCACGGAATAGACGCACGGCCACCGAACTTCACCGGTCACGAAACGGACATCAGCAGCATGGGCCTGAGGGGGAGCCATGATCGACACAAGAACGGAACGGTCGGCGCGGGATCGGAGACCTGCGATCCCGGCGTCGTGGCGGCCTGGGAATGTAGCACGAGGCCTGTCCGTGTTTCAGGCCGGGGGGAATGGCGACTTGAGGGCTGAGCGGCGCGCATGGACCTGATCGACGTCGATGAGTTCCTGACGTACTACTACCGGGACCCGACACCGGAGCGCGCTGCCGCGGTCCTCGCCTGGTGCGCGGCCAGCGAGCATGTTGCGGACCCGCGATCGTCGGCCCCCACCGGATACTTCTTCGCACGGCTGGCGCAACGCCACCCGGATCTCGTCTCGGAGTACGACCGTGTCGCGCGCGACGCACCGGCGGCGGGACGAGACTTCGTGGCGGGAATCCTCCGGCAGCTCGCGGGAGGGCCGTCTGGTCTGACGAACGCCGTCGACCGACCGCTCGTGACGGCTACCGAAAACGACCTGCTGTGGGCCGAGTTCATGCTGACCGGGAGTCACGCGCCGATTGCCGCCCTCATCGGCCAGCTGCAGCGCCCTGACATCGTTCGGGAGAAGCTCGAGCTGTGGCTCTGCTCATGGTTCGAAAGCGTGTTCGGGGATCGCGCGGAAGCGTGTGCGCAGCTTCACACCGTGGCCGGCATCGGCTGCGATCCTGACGGTCGGACGATCGAGACACCCGGTGACCTCGACTGCCTGTGCATGCTGGAAGGCGTGCACCTGCGGTCGCCCTGGCAATTCGCGGCTATTCGTGACGCATTGCCGTTTCGGCTCACCCGCCGCGAGGTGGAGCTGATCGGTGCCAAGGCCACGGCGCAGTGGAGCCTAGCCAGCAATGCGAACCGCCATCCAGCGGTGCTGGAGGCGTGCGAAGACGCGCGTGCGGGCAGTGATGGCCCGGTGCGAGCGTTGTTGGAGGAGATCGTGCGGACGGCGCACGCGGGCCGCCGAGCATTCGACGAGGCCATGGCGCTGCTCGAGCGCGCGAAGGGGGGAGACGCGGAGGCGCAGTGCCGAGTGGGTACCCTGTATCGAGAGGGAAAGGGTGTGCATCGCAGTGCTGAGTTGGCGGCGGCCTGGTATCACCGATCGGCGACGCTGGGGTTTCCGGAGGCGCGGTACAGGCTCGGCGAGTGCTATTACCTGGGGGAAGGGGTTCCGGAGGACGAAGCGGAGGCGCGTCGCTGGCTTCAGGCGGCCGCCGAACACGGCATCGCCGCGGCTCAATTCCGCCTGAGTGTACTCACCGACGGCGCCGAGGCGTTCCACTGGTGCAGCGAGGCAGCCAAGCAGGGATATGCTGAGGCACAGTACTTCCTCGGGGTGCGGTACTTTGACGTCGGCGACTTCACGGAAGCCGTCCACTGGTATCGCAAGGCCGCGGAGCAGGGAGATGCGGGCGCCCAGTATGCCCTTGGCGACATGTATGCCAACGGGTACGGCGTACCGCCGGACGCGGCCGTAGCGGCAGACTGGTTTCGCAAAGCGCTGGCACAGGGTGATGACGCGGCCGAAGAGGACCTGGCGGCGCTGCTGCGGTCGGGGAAGGTGGCTGCCCGGGATCAGCGCGAGCGCGACCTCATGCACAGGTCGTTTGAGCGGTCGGTTCCGTGGTGGCGGCCGCATTGACTCTCATCGGCGTGCCCTGACAGGCCATGCCGCTGTCAGCTGACCTGTTGGGCCAGGCGGCGGAGGGACTCGCGATCCGGCACCGGCACCCATTTGCCCTTCTCCCGAAGTAGGCTGGCGTTCGCGTCTTCGATGAACCACGGAACGTCCGCCACATCGTCGTGACCGTCGATATCGGCCAGTTTGAAGACGCAGAGAAGGATTAGTCCCGTCCCGTCTTCTCGTGGGTCAATTGCTCGATCGAGTCGCGCCCACGCCTTGCGTCTCGGAATCTGCCCGGATCGCTGAAACTGCATGTACCAGGAGTACGGTGTGTCGTGCTCTTCCACCAAGGCGAGCACCGCTTCTCTGCTCGGCTGATCGTCCGGTAGCGTTTCCAGCGCCGCGAGGAGGCTGACAACCGGATGGCGCATCTTGACACGCTTATGCGTGAGCGGATGCTCGCACTCGGCGTCCCTGTGCTCGCTCGTCTTGCCGATGTCGTGGAGAAGCGCGACGGTGCTCAGGATCTCCAATGTCGCCTCAAGATCGCACCCCGCTGCTGCCAGAGCCTCGCGAAGCTCGGCGAAGTACCCGTCGAGTCCTTCCGGACTCAGCAGCAGATGCACGTTCCCGCGCACCCGCAGGAGATGATCGGCGAGCGTCACGCCCGACGACGCATCGTAGTGCCGATCCGGTGTCCGCTCCGCTTCGCGCCACCACGTGGATTGCTTGATGAGCTTCTCTACGTTCATCACGCCCCGTAGGGTCAAGGCGCCACGCCGTTGGTACAGCTACGGAGGATCGGTGGCGGCGGAGTGATTATCATGATGTGACGGAGGGCCCGTCACCGGCGCTGCGGCACGTCGAGCTCGGCATCGAGATGTACGGCAAACGCCGGCACATTTTCGAAGGTGACGCCCAGGACCTTGCCCTTCTCTACATCGGCCCGCACGTCAATCAGCCCGGCCGGGGTCTCGAGCGTGAGCTCCGTGACTGGCTCCACGGCAGGGACCATCCCCGTTTCGATCAGCACCGTCGTCACGCAGATAGTGTTGCTTCCGGACATCGCCGGGTATTCCGTCTGCTCCATGATGACGAAGCCCGCGTCAGCCCGGGGATCCGTCGGCGGCAGGATCACGTTGCAGCACAGGGCCGGGTAGCCGCGGGGCTCCCGCAACATGAGCTTCCGGATCCAATCGCCCTGTTGCTCGAGGTAGAGGCGCTTTTCGAACATGGTTCCGCCGGGGACATCCGCCACACCTTCCGTGATCACACGTCCCGGCTCTCCGGCCGCGTGGGCGTCGACGGCCGTGATGGTCTTGGCAACGCGCATTGCAGATGCTCTCCAGCAGGCTACACTTTCCGGAGGATATCCCACCCCGTCGTCGGGCGCAAAGGCTCAGTGCGAAACCGAGACAGCATCCACGACGTATACAGGAATGTGAAGGCGGCATCCTCGATCCCTCGAGCCAAGGTTCACGATATGGTTCTCCGACTCGTCCGACTCCCGGGCTTCTCCGCCGCGCTCACAGCCGCTGTCGCTGCCTGTTCGTCAGCGAACGGCGGCGAGCGATCCCAGGCTTACCCGTTCAAGGTTGGGATCGCCGACCGAGGCGCCATCCGCGTCACGATCGAGGAGACCGGCGTAGTCGAGCCGGAACGGCAGATCGTCGTCAAGTCGCCTATTTCCGGCGTCGTCCGTCGACTCCACGTACGGGAAGGTGACTCCGTGCGAGCCGGGCAGCGCCTCGCGACCATCGTCCCGGATATCGCTCAGGCGAACTCACTCGCCCAACTGCGCAGTGAGATCAGCGCTGCCGAGATCTCCGTCACGAATCTCGCGCGAGAGTACGAGCGCGCCCAGGAGCTCGAAACCCGCTCCCTCATCTCGGAGGCCGATGTCGAGACGAGTCGCGTGGCCTACGAGCAGGCGGAGAACCAGCTTCGCGCCGTCCGCGAACAACTCCGGCTGATGGAGGAGAGCGGCGTCCAGGCGACCGACGAGGAGCAGTCGGCTCGGATTGCGGCACCATCGGCAGGCGTGGTCATTCTGCGCGGCGTCGAAGAGGGCGAGACCGTGGTCGGCGGGACCAGCGCCTTCGGCGGGGGAACCGAGCTGTTCACGATCGCAGATCTCTCCACACTGCTCATTCGGGCGGCCATCAACGAAGTGGATATCGGGAAGGTGACGCGCGGAGACATCGTCACGATCACGGTCGACGCCTTCCCAGGGGATACGGCGCTCGGCGTGGTTCGCCTGGTGCCTCCCGCGGCCCGGCAACAGGATCGGATCCGAGTCTTCGACGTGGAAATCGAGGTTCGAGAGGGCGTGCGGATCCTGCGACCGGGGATGACCGCCAACGTGCGGATTGCCGGACCGACGCGGGACGATGTGGTCCGCGTTCCGGTCGAGGCAGTGTTCTTCGTCGGTGGCCGCCCCATCGTGCACAAGCTGACGGCGGGCGAGACCCAGGAGACTCCGGTCACGCTCGGACTCAGTGACCTCACCCACGTGGAGATCACCGAGGGGCTCGCCGCCGGGGACTCCGTGGCGCTGGACGATCCGGTTGAGGCGACCCGACGCGCCGCCATCCGCGGGGGAGGCTGACCATGGCCCTCCTGGAAGCGCACGGCATCACCAAGACCTATCGCCTTGGCCGCGTCGACGTACCGGCACTTCGCGGCATCGACCTCGCCGTGGAGGCGGGCGAGTACGTGGCCATCATGGGCCCATCGGGTTCGGGTAAGAGCACGCTGATGCACATCCTCGGCTGCCTCGACACCGCGAGCGCAGGAGTCTATCACCTGGACGGCACGGACGTGAGCACGTTGCGTGGGCGGCCGCTTGCGCGAGTGCGCAATCAGAAGGTCGGATTCGTGTTTCAGACCTTCAACTTGATGCCTCGCCTCCCGGTCGAAGAGAACGTGGCTCTCCCGCTTCAGTATCGCGGCGGCTTCTCCCGCCGCGAGCGGCGCCACCGCGCGCGCCAACTTCTCGAGCGATTCGGGCTCGGCGATCGCACGAGGCACCGGCCGGATGAGCTGTCGGGAGGAGAGCGGCAGCGTGTCGCGGTCGCGCGAGCGCTGGTCGGCGATCCCGCGATCTTGTTGATCGACGAGCCGACGGGAAACCTCGACTCCAAGGCGGGAGCCGAGGTGCTCAAGACGTTTCGCGAAGTGCATGATTCCGGCAACACGATTGTGCTCGTGACCCACGACCCGAACGTCGCTGCCGAGGCCGATCGCATTATCCACATCGCGGACGGGAAGGTCGCGGCGTGAGCTTGTTGGAGTCCTTGCTGGTCGGGTTGGATGAAGCCCGGCGCCATCTTGGACAGACCCTGCTGTCACTCGGAGGTCTCGTGCTCGGCACGGCGAGCATCGTGACCGTGCTTGCCCTGTTTGGGGGGCAGTCGAAGCACACGCAGGAGTTCATCGCCGAGGTGGGTGGTTTCGGGTCCGTGATCGTTCGCGACCGGGAACAGTCTCAGCAGCCCACGGCACGGGAGCTTGCGTCCGATCGCCTCACCTACCGGGACGCCGCATACCTCAAAGATCACGCGACGACGTTGGCCAACGTCGCGCCGGGATGGTTCGATCAACTCGAGTACGTGGTCGGGGATGCGCACTTCACGGGTCCGGTCATCGGCACCACACCCGACTACGCTCGGATCAATGACATTCGACCCCTGGTGGGACGCTACCTGAGCGATCTGGACATCCGCCGTAAGTCTCGTGTCATGGTACTCGGCTGGAAGTACGCGGACTCCCTGTTCGGACAACCCGACCGCGCCCTTGGTCGGCTGGTCAACCTGGGAGGAAAGAATTACACGGTCGTCGGCGTGCTGGAGCGTGAGGAGTTCTACTTCGCCGTATGGAGCGGAAACGAACTCGAGTATCGCAACGAGCGAGCATACGTTCCGATCACGACCGCGTTCACCCAGTACACCGGGGACGACGATCGCTTGAGTTTTCTCACCCTCCGGGCGCGAACGCCGACCGGTGCCCGCGCGGCCGAGTCGCAGGTCGCGACCATGCTCAGACTGCGGCACGGAGTGGAAGACTTCGACATCACGCCCTCCGGATCCAGAGATGGTGAGGATGCGGCGTTCTTTCTCATGTTCAACTTCATCTTCTTGGTCGTCGGCGTCGTCTCGCTGTTCGCGGGCGGAGTCGTGATTGCTAACATCTTGTTAGCGTCCGTGGTCGAGCGGGTGCGCGAGTTCGGCACGAGGATGGCCCTGGGTGCCTCGGGTATCCAGATCTTTGCCCAGGTCGTCGCCCAGGTTGTGGTCATCGCGGGGATCGGTGGGCTGGCGGGCTTGGGACTCGGATCCGCGCTCACCGGCGCGGTCGCCCATTTCATGAAGATGCCGGCGGTCGTCACCGGAACCATGGCAACCGTTGCACTCGGGACGTCGCTGAGCGTCGGCGTGGTGGCCGGCATCTACCCAGCGTTTCGGGCCGCCCGGTTGTCACCGGTCGAGGCACTGCGCTATGGCTAGCCACGGCCGATGGCGGGCGGCCCTCGGCAGCGCTGGCGAGCTGTCGCTCGATGCGATGCGTGAGATCCGAGCGCATCCACTGCGCTCGTTGCTCACGCTGACGGGAATCGTGTTCGGCACAGCATCCGTCGTCTCCATGACGTCGCTCTCCGCCGCGATCAAGACGGTGGCCTTCGACGAGCTGAGCCGCATGGGAATGCCGCGCACCTTCGAGCTCTACGATCGCGGACCTCGATCGGACGCGCGCTACGCAAGTGAGCTTCGGCACCGAGGGATCCGCCTGACAGACGTGGAGGCGCTCCGCTCCCTCCGCGGGGTCGAGGGAACCTATGCCCGCAACTTCGCCGGGTCTCGCCTCGTGAGCACACCGTTGGATCAGCGGGTCGTTCAAGTGGACGGGGTCGACGCCGGCTACCTCCGATTCCGAAACTGGCGGATCGTGCGCGGCCGAGAGTTCGTTCCCCTGGACGTGATGAACGCCGCCAGGGTTGCGGTAGTCGGGCAGGAGCTGGTAGAAGACTTCTTTGGATCTGCGGACCCCGTCGGGCGCACGATTCTCATCGAGGGGATCAGGTTCCAGGTTGTGGGCGTCGTGGCTCCGATCGAGCTGGAGCTGATCCCGGCAGATTTCTCCTTTCTCGCTCGACGTGTCTACGTGCCGTTCACCTACCTCACCCTGTATCACAAGGGATTAGGACGTGTCGACAACCTGCTGCTCAAAGTCGCGGACGACGCGGATTTCCCATCCACCGTACAGGCCGGTCGGACCCTGCTCAGCCAGCGGCACCTGGGCGCGGACGACTTCGATGTCGACAACGAAAACGCCAACCTCGAGGCCGATCTCGTGATGGCCGGCGGCATCGCACGCGGCTGGGACGTCGTGCTGTTTACGATCGCGGGGGTAACCCTCGTCGTGGGGGGGATCGGCCTGTTCAGCGTGCTGCTCATCTCCGTTCGCGAGCGGGTCCGGGAAATCGGCATCCGGAAGGCATTGGGGGCCGATGATCGCCACATCCGTCAGCTGTTCTTGGCGGAGTCGCTGGTGCTCGCGTTGCTCGGTGCAACGCTGGGCGTTGGTGGCGGCACCGGCCTGATCCTGATCACCGAGTCGATCGCACAGAGCTTTGGGCGCGACCTCGGCATCCCCCTTTACGTTCCAGGGGTCTGGATGGCGATCGTTTTCGCCCTGTTTGTCGGATTGCTGTTCGGCTGGTATCCCGCGAGCCGCGCGGCCAAGCTCGACCCCATCGAGGCCATCCGAGAGCTTTGAGAGTCCGGCGGCGGGCCCCCGCTTCTGAAGTTTCTACGAGGGTGACGCCAGCACCCGCTCAACCGTCGACTGGAGCTCCGCAAGGGAAAACGGTTTAGGGAGGGTCGCGGCAGCGCCGACTACCTTCGCCATTTCGAGCACATCCTTCTTCATCAACGTCCCACCTCCCGATGTCGCGATGATCCGCGCCTCGGGGAACTCCTTCTTGAGTTCACGAATAGCCTCAAACCCATCGCTGTCCGGCATGAACATGTCCAGCAGGACGAGATCGGGTGCGTCCTCGCGATAGAGGCTGAGGGCTTCCTGACCATTGGAGGCCGTCTCGACCGCGTACCCGAAGCGTTCCAGGATACGTTGGGCGAGGGATCGGATTCCTTCCTCGTCGTCCACCACCAGAATCCGCTTCATTGAAGACTCCTCAGGTGGTCCGCATCACAAGCTACGCGCTCGCCGCCCAATCACCTATCAGTGTCGGCGACCCGCAGACGTACGAACAATAACACTCTTGGTGTCAGCCTCAGACGGACACCTCCGGCCCGGTGCTCGGGCTGGCGTCCACGTCTACGCCATCCTACGTTACGTCGATATTGTGCCGTCTGCGACCGGTCCGTAGGCGATGAGGCACGGAGTAAGACGGCAGGCCGATTCGTGGCGTCCCTTGGAGACTGCGTATGGCTTCACAAGACACTCCGAACGAGGAGCAACAGTCCGCCGAAGCGCCGGCCACCGCCGGCGTGAGGATCCTGATCGTGGATGACGAGGAGGCCATTCGCCGTCCGTTGAAGCGCTATCTCGAGGGCAAGGGGTGCTCGGTTGGCACCGCAAGCACCGGATCGGCAGCGCTGGATTCCCTCCGGCAGGAGCCGGCGGCGCTCATGATTCTGGACATCCGGATGCCCGGAATGACCGGCATTGAGGTGCTGCCGGCGGCGTTGGAGATCGATTCGGACCTCGCCGTGGTCATGTTGAGCGGGGTGAATGAGGCGCAGATCGCCGCCGAATGTATGCAGCGTGGGGCCATGGACTATCTCACGAAACCGATCCAGTTCGTGGAGTTGGACGACGCCATCCACCGGGCCCTCCGCCGTCGCGACACCCACAAGCAGGACCAGGGTATCACCGACTGGCTGCGTCGCGAGGTGCAACGTCGTGGCGAGGAGGTCGAGGTCCATCGCCAGCGTCAGGAAGAGCTCACGGTCGCAACGCTTACCGCGCTCATCAACGCGCTCGAGGCAAAGAGCGACTATTTCGGTGGCCACTCCGCCCGCGTTGCCTCTCTTTCGGCCACGATCGCTGGACACCTCGATCTCGACGACGAGACAGTGGAACAGGTGCGCACGGCCGGAATGCTCCACGACATCGGCATGATTGGGGTGCGCGACGAGGTGTTGAACAAGGCGGGCCAGCTTACGGAGCAAGAGTTCGCACACGTCAAAGGGCACATCGCCGTAGGGTCACAGATCCTCGAGCCTTTCAGGCACCTTGCACCGGTGGTGGCGCTGGTTCGTCACCACCACGAACGGTGGGACGGGTCCGGGTATCCGAGTGGCCTTGCAGGAGACGAGATCCCTCTGGGAGCGCGGATCATTGCCGCGGCGGACGTGTTCGACGCCATCACGTCGTCACGACCGCACCAAAAGGAGATGTCCCAGGATGAGGCCGCCGAATACCTTGGCACGCTGGCGGGTAAGGCGCTGGATCCAACTGTGGTTGAAACCCTGGGCGCCGCCGTGGCCAAGCGCAGGACGCTGACTTTCGTGGTCGATGAGAGGGGTCGAGACGCCGACCGCGATCCACAGCCGAAACAAGCACCCGAGGCTCAATAACCGACGGCAGTCCCTCCCCTCCGTGGATCGGACGCCCCCTCGAGGCGTCCGTCGGGCCGTACGAGGATCGCCTGGATGTCACCGATATAGGGGTACACGGCACCGGTGCGGATGCGCTCCTCCAGCGTGTGCCCCATTGCCTGAAGCGCTTCCACCGTTTCGTCCGAGAGCGAGCCGGGTTCCCACTGAATGCGGTCGGGCAAGTGTTGGTGATGCAACCGCGGCGCGTTCACGGCTTCGCGGATTCCCATTCCATAGTCGATCACGTTGGAGATGTTCTGAAACACGTTGGTGATGATCGTGGCGCCGCCGGGCGTACCGAGCACCATCAACAGCCGGCGCTCCGGATCCAGCACGATCGTGGGCGTCATCGCCGACAGCATGCGCTTGCCTGGCTCGATCGCGTTGTTCTCGCCCTGGACGAGTCCGTACTGGTTCGGTGACCCCGGCTGGGCGGCGAAGTCGTCCATCTCGTTGTTGAGAAGAAACCCGGCACCGGCCACGGTCACCTTGCTGCCATAGAACGAGTTGATCGTGGTCGTGAGGGAGACTGCGTGTCCCTGCCTGTCCACGACTGAGAGATGTGTGGTGTTCAACTCGCGGGCCGGTCGCCCCAGACCGGGGCCAATCTCCAATGACGGTGTTGCGCGGTCCCGAGCGATGCTCGCGCGGCGCTCCGCCGCGTACTCCTCCGAGATCATGCGCGCGATCGGCATCTCCACATAATCCGGATCGGCGAGATAGGCATTCCGATCTGCGTACGCCCGCTTCCACGCTTCTGCCAGATAATGGATCATCTCAGGCGAGTGCCACGTCATCGACGGGAGGTCGTACCCTTCGAGGATCTTCATCATCGCCCCGAGAGTCGCCCCACCAGAGGAGACCGGCGGCATCGAGAGGAGGGTGTGCCCGCGGTAGGTGAACTCGATCGGGTCACGCCAGGCAGCCTCGTAGGTCGCGAGATCTCGATGGGTGATCAGCCCGCCACCGCGCTCCATCTCCTGCACAATGAGACTGGCCGTTGTACCACGATAGAACCCGTCGCGGCCGTCCACCTGGATACGTCGCAGTGTCGCCGCAAGGTCGGACTGGATGAGTGTGTCGCCGACTTCCGGAGCGCGACCGTTGGGAAGGAATATGGCGATCACTCCATGGCAGGAATCCGAAGCGTTGATGGGCGTCCCACAGGCCCGCCACGGTGCCTGGCACCCCAACTGCCAGGTGTCCGAGCACGGACGCGTCGGTGAGATTCCCCGCAGAGTCGAGGTACATATCCCGGGATGCGGACGCCGGCGCGCGCTCACGATAGTCGATTGCGGCTGTCTCACCGTCGGCGAGCCGGATCACCATGAAGCCACCACCACCGATGTTGCCGGCCTCGGGACTGACAACGGCCAGGGCAAGTGATGTCGCTACAGCGGCATCGACGGCGTTACCCCCCGCCTTCAGAATCTCGACGCCAACCTCGCTCGCATAGCGGTCGGTGGAGACAACCATGCCGTGTTGCGCGTAGGTGGACGGACCGTCCAAGGAGAATGGCCAGTCTGCCGGTATCTGCGCCCGCCAGTCGGTCTCAGCACAGGCGAGTGCGCAGGCTCCAGCCAGCAGCAAACGCATGGTGCGGGGCGTCAGCCACATGTGACGGCTCCTCCGCCTCGATTGCTACGGGGTTGGCGCGGGGGACGCGAAGCCGCGGCTCGCGGCTTCGACCCGCGGCCAAATGGAGCCTCGAACCCGAGCTACCCCCTCGGCGAACGCTGCATCGCTCCGGACGCGGCGGAACAGCTCGGATTCGAGCACCCGGACCTCGACGCCGCTTGGCGACAGGTCGTATGCCCGAACGAGCCACCTCAAAGCGGCACCGGCATCACCGATCCACCCGTAGTACGTGGCGAGGTCTTCCGCACGGATCACTTCGGTGAAGACGGTGTCGACCAGAGCGCCCGGTTCGACCAGACTGAGGACGGAGTCGACGATCGCGCTCGCCTCGTCGATGCGGCCGAGCTCACGGACACACATGGCCCGCAGCACCGCATGGGGGCCGAGCTCCATTCCCACACAACCCGCAGCATCCCCCGCGAGCAGGCGCGCGCGCGCTTCGATCGCCAGAGGGAGTACGAGCTCTGGCTCCAGGGCCGACGCCATCTGTGCCTGCTGGATGGCGAGGTTGTACCGCCGGCTGCCCAACGCCTCGTAGGCGAGCGCGAGCCGCCGACCCGCCGAGAGCGGATCCAGGGCAACCGCCCGCTCCGCCTCGGCAAACGCGGCATCGATGTCTCCCTGCTGCGCGAGCACGCGAGCGCACCAACTGGGTCCATCTGCCCCACTGGGTTGCAGCGCGAGCACCCGCTCGCAGTCAGTGGCGACAGTCGGCGTGGGTGCAAACGAGCGACTTTCGAGGTATCCGCGTGCGGCAAAGGCACTGGCGAGGGTTGAGTCCAGCGCGACCGCCCGATCGGCCAGGGCTAACGACCGCCCGGCCGTCCCGTAGCCATCCAGGCCGATGTCATAGCGGTACGCGAGCGCCAGCGAGTAGGCCGATGAGAGACCTGCATAGGCCGGTGCGTAGGTCGAGTCACGGGCGACCGCCTCGCGGAATGCCGCTATGGCGCGCCGGATACCCTCAGGGGTGCGACGCGGCAACCAGTGGCGTCCGATCTGATACGCCTCAGCTGCCTCCCGTTGGGCGTGTTCCGGGGGAAGCCGGGCCTCCGCAACTGCGGTCCCTTCGACGCGCTGCGCGATTGCCTCTCCGATGCGGCGCACCATCTCCACTTCGGCAGCCCCGGGGTCCGAGAGGTCGGAACCCCACGCATCGTTCCACAGACTGGCGTCGCGCATCGCGTCGATCAACGACGCCTGTACGAGGAACCCATCTCCACGAGACAAGAAGCGCGCCTCGAGCACGAGCCGTACCCCGAGCGACTCCGCAAGCTGGCGCGACGTAAGGCGCGCGTCGGCAAGCGCCCGTACCGAGTGGAGCGACGTCACCTTGATCTGCGGGAACTGGGTCAGATATCCGATGAGATCGTGGGTCACCACCTCTGCCACGTGATCCAGTATGCCCCGACCGGTGAGATTGACCACCGGCTTCACCGCGATGGAATCACCATACGCAGGCGCGGTTGCGACGGCAGGACTCTGGCCGCCCGACCATGGACGCCAGATCAATAGCGCAGCCGCAACGACCACAACGGGCACCAGACTCCGTTTGAGCCATGTGGCGCTACTACCGTGACCGCTCGCTTGTGTGACCACCGTCGCACCGGATGAGTAGGAGATCCATTCAGTTTGCGCCTTGCGGAGAGCGTCGGCAAACTGTGCCGCCGTGGTGTACCGGTCGGCCGGCGTCTTGGCGAGCGCGCGAAGCACCACCCGTTCGACGGATTCGGGTATGCTCTCGCGCACGGTGCGGAGCGGCGGAACCGGATCCGTGGAATGTCGTGCCATGACCGCTTGGGCGCTGGGCCCGACGAACGGCGGAATGCCGGCCAGCATCTCGTAGACGACGCACCCCAGCGCGTAGACGTCACTGCGATGATCCTGCCGCTCTGCCCCCGTCGCTTGCTCGGGGCTCATGTAGGTGGGGGTGCCGACGGCAATCCCGACATCCGTCAACTCTTTCCCATCGAGCATCGTGACCGCACGCGCCATCCCGAAGTCGGCGATGACCGGTTGCCCCGCAGCGAACAGGATGTTCTCGGGCTTGATGTCACGGTGGACCACGCCGCTGCTGTGGGCGTGCGCGAGCGCATCGGCGACCTCCACACCGATCTCCAACGCTTCCTCGACCGGGAGTTGCTGCTCGAGCCGAAGGCGCTCGCGCAGCGACTCTCCCTCAACATACGGCATCACATAGTAGAGAAACCCGTCGGCGTGTCCCGAATCGTACAACGGGAGGATGTGCGGGTGGCTCAGTTGAGCGGCGATCTCGATCTCGCGAAGGAACCGCTCCGTACCGACCGAGGCGGACAGCTCCGACCGGAAGACTTTGACGGCGACTTTTCGGCGGTGCTTCCGATCACGGGCGAGATAGACGGTCGCCATGCCTCCCCGGCCGATCTCCTTATCGAGGTCGTAGCGACCGGCGAGCGCCGTTCTCAGTCCGTCCGGTACGTCACCCATGCTGCACTCACTTCCACCCAGGTACGGCTAGAAGAAGACACTCGGAAAAATGGCAGCCCGCTCCCCTCCCGGGAAGACCTCAAAACGCCGTGAACCCAAGGGATTTGTGTGCTGCAGTAGCTGCCACGCTGAGTGGCTACTGTCCCAGCAACGGGTCTTCGCGGATCCGGAGTGTGCCGGCTACCTCTTGCCCGTCCAGCGAGAGCGTCAGCACGTATGTCCCCGGGCCGGCCGTCACCAACCCGTATTCGCTCCCCAGACCGCTCCGAACCGACGGGCTCAGGAGGGCCTGCACGGCAGACCGCTCCGCCCGGGGCGTCTGCGCGCTCTTGAATCGCTCGTATGCCGTCGTGAGCTGCCGTCGTCTCGCCGGGAACTCCGCAATCACGCGCTCGAATGTCTCGCTCACCCGGAGCCGCTCCTCCTCCGTGAAGGGTACCGGGTCGAACTCCAGGTCCCAGCGATACCGGTGGATTCCCGCCTCAGGTTCGAGCGTGACAGCCTTCGTATGTCCTCCTTCGACATCGATGATCTCCAGCCTGGGGGCTGATGGGGCGGCTTCACCAACGTAGTACGCGATCATGGCCGCGTTGCGGAATCCAGCGCGTGGCAGGCTGCTGGCGGGTTCGATCGTTGCCGGGTTCTCACCCGCGTACCAAAAGTGGCCGCGTTGGCCGCCACGGCTCGTGTTCTCCCACAGGGTCGCCACACGTTGCTCGAACAAGTGGGCTGTAGCCGCCCGGACCTCGGGGGTGAATTGCTGCAGGGGCGTAATGTCGTCCAGGATCCAGATGCTCCGACCATGGGTACCCGCTACCAGATCGTGGTCGCGCGGGTGAATGACCATGTCCTGCACCGCCACCGTCGGGAACCCGTTGCGGAACCGTGTCCACGACGCTCCGCCGTTCAGCGACACGAATATTCCAAACTCCGTTCCCACGAAGAGCAACTCCGGATTCTCGAGATCCTCTCGGAGGAGGTGCACGACCTGTCCGTCCGGAATGTTACTCGCAATGTTCGTCCAGCTACGGCCGTAGTCCGTGGTCCGGAACACCCACGGGGTGAACAGGTCGCTCCGATGGCCGTCAAAGGTCACGTAGGCTGTCGCCGGATCGTGGTGGGAGGCCTCGATACGGCCAGCCCAGATGCCTTGGGGAACGTCCGGAATGTGCGCTCGCACGTTCGTCCACGTCGTTCCTCCGTTTCGGGTCAACTGAACGTTGCCGTCGTCGGTCGCTACCCAGATCACGTCAGGCGAGATCTGAGACGGAGAGATCGACGTGATACTGCAATGGTATTCTGCACCCGTGTTGTCGGGCGTGATTCCACCGCTCTGTCCTCGGACTCGCTTCTGTGGGTCGTTCGTCGTGAGATCCGGACTGATGATGGTCCAGGAGTCGCCGCCGTCCGTGGTCTTGAAGACGTACTGCGCTCCCAGGAAGAGCGTCTGGGGATCGTGCGGTGACATGACGAGAGGGGCAGACCAGTTGTATCGGAACTCGCCTCCACCATCCCGTTCCGATTCCGCTACAGCCTCCGCGTAATTGGTGACGGTCACCGGATTGGGCCGCGCACCGGAAAACCGGTGGGTCAGCACATCGTACCGTCTGAAGCTCCCGTTCTCCGCCTCAGTGTACAACACGCGCCAGTTCGTAGGATCCACCTGGATATCCATACCGTCGCCCCAGTGGAGCTTCCAGTTGTAGTCGTTCAGGATCCCGCGTACGTCACGCGCAAAGCTGGGACCGCCGTAGGTCCCGTTGTCCTGCAAGCCACCGTACACGAAATACGGATCCCGCATGTCGACGCCGATGCGGTAGTACTGGGCAATCGGAAGGTTGTCCAGAAAGACGAAGTGCTCGCCGTGGTCATGGGTGAAATGCAACCCCTTGTCGTCACCGATGTAATAGCGGTCGGCGTCGTTCGGATCGAGCCACATCGCGTGAAAGTCGCCGTGGATCTCTTGGTCTTCACTGCCGTTCCGCAGACTCTTGCCCCCGTCCTCGGAGACCATGAACCGCGTGGTGAGGAGGTACACGCGCTGGTCGTCCAAGGGATTGATGCGGATCTGGCTGTAGTAGAACGGTCGATTGTTATAGGTGTTGACGTACGTCCACGTCTCTCCGTCATCCTCGGAGCGATACACGCCCGATCCGGGCTGGGTCAGATCGTCCGTACGCTCGGCTTCCACAAAGGCCATCACGATGCGCGGGTCCCCACGGTAGATCGCGAGGCCAATGCGACCGGTCTCTCCACGCGGGAGTCCATTCGTGACTTTCCGCCAGGTGGCACCCCCGTCGACGGACTTGAAGATCCCCCCGGCAGGCCCGCCGCTGTGGAACGTCCACGGCTGACGCAGGCGGTAGTAGAACGCCGCATAGAGCACGTTGGGATCGGACGGGTGCATCACCAGATCGATACATCCGGTCCCGCTGTCGTCCGGCAGGCCACCGCCGAGCTTCCGCCAGCTCTCACCTCCATCGGTGGTCAGGAACAGTCCTCGGTCGCCGGAGACGCCCCACAGATGTCCGATGGCGCACGCGAAGACGATCGTGGGATCCACGGGATGCGTGACAACCCGGGCGATCTGGTGGGTCGACGCAAGACCCTTGTTGACGAACGTCTTGCCACCATCCGTGGACTTGTAGATCCCGTCCCCCCACGCGACGCTGTTGCGATTGTTGGCCTCGCCGGTACCCACCCACACGATGTCGGGGTTGGACTGAAACAGGCCGATGTCTCCAATGGACGCCGATCCGTAGTCGTTGAAGATCGGCTCCCAGGTCGTGCCTGCATTCACCGACTTCCACACGCCCCCCGAGGCTGACGCGACGAACACCCGCTTGAAGTCGCCCTCCACCGCCTCAATATCCACGATGCGGCCGCCCATGTTGGCCGGACCGATGTTTCTCCAGCGAAACCCCTGCAGCACGGCGTCGTCGGAAACCTGCGCCGCAGCAGGCGCCGCAAACACGGCGAGCACGGCCCCCGCACGGAGAACGACCGTCGCAACCGCCAGTAGATTCACCAACCGCATAGACGTTCCCCCCTTTCCCGTTCCCTTCTCCCTTACCCCTTATCCCTTATCCCTTATCTCTTATCTCTTACACACTCGCCGTCTCAGATTCGTGCGTCGTCCGGACGCCATTCCTTGATCAGTTTCTTGATCGCTTCCTTGTCCTGGATGTTCTCGTCGAGCACCCGCTGCGCCAGGGAGGGCAACTCAGCATCACTGGCAAAGCGGAGACCGACGCACTGCCCCGTCGTGAGCTCATTGATCCGGGGCTTCAGGGACTCCGGCAGGATCTTCTGGAAACGGAGCCGCTCCTCCACCCGAATCACCCGGTCCTGCACGCCGGTCGCGAACACCCGCAAGTACCAGAACATGAGAACGAGCGCTACCGCCGTCCCGAGATACACGAGGCTCGAGAAGGAGAAGCGAGTCACTGTCATCCAGATGGCGTAGCCGGCGTTCACGAGTAGCAATAGGGAGGTCACGATGTGATACAGCGGCACGATCTTTCGGTGGTTTGCGTAAGTCTGAGGTGTGGGATCGGGCATCAGTGCATCCTCTCGAGGTTGAACCTTGGAGTCTCGTGTACCCGGCTGCGGCGGGTGACCGGGTAGCAGTCACCCCCAGCGGAATTGACCTGTAGAATACGAGGGGGCCGAGTGCCGGGCTAGGGGACGAAATCGCGGCTCTGACGTTGTGGGCCATCCCCTGGCCTTCCCAGGCCTCGCCAGTGGACGCCCGCACCTGCCACCAGGTCGAGAGGAGACAGAAATGATGTCCCGGCGAATCTTACGCCTGCTCGTGCTCGCGACTTCGCTCGCAGCGGGTTGCGATCTGGACAATGGCGGGTCATTCCGCAGTAGCTGGGACTCGAGCCCCGACCGACGCTGGGTCGGTCCCGCGTTCTGGGCGAACCGGCTACAGGACTGGCGCGTTGCCAATGGTCGCCTGGAGTCGGTCACACCATTACCGATGCGCACGGCCCACCTGCTCACGCGACAGCTCGGCGACCGAGGCGGTGATGTCGAGCTCTCCATGACCGTTGGTCTCCTGGAGCCGTCGCCTCATGACAGCGGTCGCAGCTCGGCTGGATTCCTGATCGGCGCGGGTCGCGGCCTAGACTATCGCGCGGCTGCGTTGATCCATCACAGTCGTGGGCCCTCAGCGGGCCTGTACGCCGGCGTGGATACGGAGGGACGCGCGTTCCTGCGGGACCTCGAACACGAGGATCTGGTCATCATCCAGACGGAGACGCCACGCGGTCCGGTCGATTCCGTCTCCCTCGTGCTGACGGCACGTCCGCGGGCCGGAGCCTACGAGATTACGCTCCGAGCTGCACTGTGGAATGCGGCCACTGACACCATTCAGGTCACGACGGCTGGCATGCCCCGCGAACGCCTCACCGGCAACGTGGCCCTGGTGGCTGACGCGCGCGACGGAGGACGGACTCGTTTCTGGTTTTCCGACTTCACGGCGCGAGGCATGAAACTCGAACACCACGAGGACCGTGCGGTCGGTCCCATCCTCGGCACCCAACACACTCTGAGTCGGGGTCGGTTACGGCTCACCGCGCAGTTCATGCCCATCGGTCCGGATGACAACCCAATGGTAGAACTCCAGGCAGAAGACGGTGGCGTCTGGAGGACGGTCGCCAGTACCGAGGTCGTCGTCCCGAGTTACACCGCCACGTTCACGGTCGACGACTGGGACGACACCCGGGATGCACCGTTTCGCGTTGTCTACGAGCTAGTCGGAACTGACGGGCCCTCCACGCCCCACTATGCCAACGGTACGATCCGCCGTGATCCACGGGACGCTGACGACATCATCGTCGCTGCATTCACTGGCAATCACAATGTTGCGGTCGGGGTCGATCGCAACTGGTTCCCATGGGACAGCGGGGTCTGGTTCCCACACACCGATATCGTGCGCCATGTGCAGTTGCACGATCCCGATTTCCTCTTCTTCAGTGGAGACCAGGTCTATGAAGGCGCCAGTCCCACCAGGGCTGACTTTGAACGGCCGTACGAGGATTACCTCTACAAGTGGTATCTGTGGTACTGGGCGTTCGGCGAGCTGACCGCGGAGATCCCATCGGTCACGATTCCCGACGATCACGACGTCTTTCACGGGAACGTCTGGGGGGCGGGCGGTAAGGCGACGCCGCCAGGGACGAGCGGAGCCGCCGCGCAGGATGCCGGTGGCTACAAGCTACCGGCGGACTGGGTGAACATGGTCCAGCGCACGCAGACCAGTCATCTGCCCGATCCGTACAACCCAACACCGGATCAACATGAGATCGGTGTGTATTACACCGACATCCTGTACGGTGGCGTGAGCTTTGCCGTCTTGGAAGACCGGAAGTTCAAGTCGGCGCCGAAGGGGTTGCTGCCAGAGGCCAACGTGTGGAACGGGTGGCCGCTCAATCCGAGGTTCGACGCACAACAGGAGGCCGATGTGTCGGGCGCGGTGCTTCTCGGCGAGGGGCAACTGGCGTTCCTCGAAGACTGGGCTGCGGACTGGGCTCATGGCACGTGGATGAAGGTCGTCCTGTCCCAAACGATCTTCGCCAATGTGGCAACCCTGCCGGACACGGCCACGACTGGCTCAGTCATTCCGTCACTGCCGATTCTCGAAGCGGGCGAGTACGCGACGGGAGAGCGAGTTGTGAGCGACTTGGACTCCAACGGATGGCCGCAGTCGGGCCGCAGCCGAGCACTGCGCGTGATACGGAAGGGATTCGCGGTGCACTTGGCCGGCGATCAACACCTGGGGAGCACCATTCAGTACGGCGTGGACACATGGCGCGACGCTGGCTTTGCGCTCTGCGTGCCCTCGATCGCCAACTTCTGGCCGCGGCGCTGGTACCCCCCTCTGCGCGGCCAGAACAGCGGTCCAGTGACGCCGCGCTATACGGGTGACTACGAAGACGGGTTTGGCAACAAGATCACCGTGCATGCAGTGTCGAACCCAAGAATCTCGGGCCGCAAGCCCGCCCGGCTACACGATCGCGCTCCTGGCTACGGCATAGCTCGGTTCACCCGAGCGACGCGGCAGATCAGCCTCGAGGCGTGGCCGCGTTGGGCCGATCCGTCCGCGGGAGACGGACCGTACGCGGGGTGGCCCGTGACCTTCGAGCAGCAGATGAACTACGGGAGGGAACGCACACAACACCTGCCGACGATTGACGTGCGCGGTGTGCACGATCCGGTCGTTCGGGTCGTGGACGAGCAGTCGGGCGAGACGGTCTACACCATTCGGATCACCGGGAATCGGTTTCGACCCTGGGCGTTTTCACCGGGGATCTACACCGTGTATGTGGGTGAACCGGGTACCGAGCACTGGAAGAGCCTGGAGGGTCTTGAGTCCACACCGCAACCCTCGGATAGCGTCGCAATCGACTTCTGACGCGGCTAACCGGTCGTCCGACGGGATCCCACCCCCAACGGCACCATCCTGCTCAGCGATGTCCGGAATGTTACGTTGCGCCGCGAAACCACGCCGCGCCATCCCAGGGAGGATACTCGTGCCGTCTCTCCGATCCTTGCTCGACTTCGCGACCGACACGGCCTGGCAGGCCGGCCGGCTCACGATGGGATACTTCCAAACAGGACTCCGTCCGGAGCTCAAGGACGACGAGTCCCCCGTCACGGTCGCTGACCGGCAGGCGGAGGAGCTGATCCGCGCCCGCATCGAAGCGGCCTACCCCGGCCACGCCATCGTCGGCGAGGAATTCGGCGGAGCAGACTCCGACGACGCGAGCCACCGATGGTTCATCGATCCCATCGACGGTACGCGCGCGTTCGTCCGCGGCGTTCCACTGTACGCGGTGCTGCTCGGTCTGGAGATCGACGGTCGATGTGAGGTCGGCGTGGCGTACTTCCCGGCGCTCGAGGAGATGCTCGCTGCCGCAACCGGCCAGGGATGCACCTGGAATGGACGTCCGACACGCGTTTCCGGTGTCGCGACTCTCCGAGATGGTATCCTCACGCACGGGAATGTGGCGGCAATGGAACGATCCGGGCGCCATCCGGCCTGGCAGCGGCTCTCCCGCACCGCCGGATTCTGCGCAGGTTGGGCCGACGCGTACGCCTATCTGCTCGTAGCCACCGGCCGTGCCGAGGTGGCGTTGGATCCGATCATGAGCACGTGGGACTGCGCACCGTTCCCCGCCATACTCCGCGAGGCCGGCGGCTTCTTCGGGGACTGGGACGGGAATGAGACGATCCACGCACGAGAAGCGATGGCGACCACGCAAGTGCTTCTGCCCGAGGTGCTTGCCCTCGTCCGCGGCCGCTGACGTCGAACGGAGACAGGGCCCTGGGGCGGCCTTCATCCCTCCTTCATGAGCCCTTCATGCCATCCGCTGCACTAGACAGCACCCGGTGCGGCACCACCCGGCGCACCGGTGGCGTGGAGCGCCGAAACCTCCGTGAGCTGCTTTCCCCAATCGGCGCTGTGGCACGCCCGTCACCATACCGGTGCAAGGAGGCATCCTCATGGCCGAAGCGCCGTCCGACCGTACCGAGCAAGCGCAGGAGGGACGCGGAGCCGTGTCGCGCCGCGGGTTTCTCACCTCCGTGGGAACCGGCGCGCTCTCAGTTGCTGCGGCAACTCGCGTTGCTGCCCAGACACCCCCGAACGCGGTAGTTGAGGCCACAGAACTCACCAAGGTCTCGCTGCACGTCAATGGACGACGTCATCAGCTCCTCGTCGAGCCGCGGTGGTCGCTCACGTACGTCCTGCGGGAGCGACTTGGCCTCACCGGTACGAAGGTCGGCTGCGAACGAGGGGAATGTGGCGCGTGCACGGTGCTCATGAACGACACACCACGCTACGCCTGCATGACCCTCGCCGTCGAAGCCGAAGGCACGACGATCACGACGCTCGAAGGCCTCATGGACGGCGAGGAGCTCGGCCCGACCCAGCAGGCGTTCCTCGAAAAGGACGCCTACCAGTGCGGCTACTGCACTCCAGGCCAGATCATGGCAACTGAGGGTCTGGTGCGGGCCAGCAGCGATCCACCGCTCGACGAAATCCGACGCGCCATGAGCGGCAACCTGTGCCGGTGTGGTGCCTACGCGCACATCTTCGCCGCGGCACGACGCGCGTCCGAACTCAAGCGGGACGTGGGAGGTGCCTCATGAGCGACCAACACGATCTCCGCTACTACACCGAGGGCGTCGACGTACCAGAGACCCCACCACCCGCCTCGGACCCGGAACCCTGGGGGGAAACCAAAGTCGTCGGCAAGCCATTGCCGCGCATCGACGGCTACGAGCGCGTGAGCGGGTCCGCCGTCTACCCTTCGGACGTCTCGCTCCCCCGCATGGTGTTCGGGGCCATTCTGCGGTGCCCCCATCCACATGCCGTCGTCACCAACGTGGACACCGCACAGGCCGAGAAGCTGCCGGGTGTTCGTGCGGTGCTCAGCGCCTTTCAAGGTGACCGAGCAACACAGGCGTACGCCGATCTCATCCGCGACCGGCTCATGCCGCATCACTGCCGCTACGAGGGAGAGCCCGTCGCCGCCGTCGCCGCCGACACACCGTACCAGGCATGGGACGCCATCCGCGCCGTTCACGTCGCGTACGACGTCCAGCCGTTCCTCGCCGATGAACGGAGGGCACTCGAGGCGGACGCACCCAAGGTGCACGATTCCGGGAACCAGGTATCACCGACGCAGGTGTACGAGCGCGGCGATGCCGAGCGTGGGTTCGCGGAAGCCGATGTCGTCCTCCAGCAGGAATACCGCACCGAGTGTGAAATCCACACGCCAATGGAGCTGCACGGTTGTGTGGCCAAATGGGATGGTGACAGTCTCACCGTGTGGGAGTCGACACAGGGCGTGTACAACGTGCAAGCGCAGGTCGCGGCGGCCCTGGACCTACCGCTTTCCAAGGTTCGTGTCGTCGGCCACTACATGGGCGGCGGCTTCGGGAGCAAGCTCGGCGCCGGCAAGTACACGCTGATTGCAGCGCTGCTCGCCAAGCGGACGGCCCGGCCAGTCAAGCTGTTCCTGACCCGGGAGGAAACGTACCTGACGGTCGGGAACCGACCGCCGGCCAACATGAGGCTCAAGGCCGGGGTCAGACGGGACGGCACGCTCACGGCCCTCGAGTACCACGCGACTGGCACGGGGGGTGCGTTCCGAGCCGGTGGCACCTCTGCCCTCGACTGGCTGGTGAAGGATCTCTACACGTGCCCAAACGTCCGCACAGAACTGACGGATCTCTACATCCACGCCGGACCGGCCCGGCCGTTTCGAGCTCCCGGTCATCCACAGTGCGCCTGGGCACTCGAGCAGATGATGGATGCCCTGGCCGACGCCATCGGCATGGACCCGGTGGAATTGCGCCTCAAGAACGTTCCGACGGTCAGCCAGGCCCGGGACGGCGCCCCTCCGTACACGACGACTGGGCTCGCAGAGTGCCTCACGAAGGGCGCAGAAGCCTTCGGATGGGCGGAGGCACGCCGCCGCTCACACAACGCCCAGGATTCGGGCCATGTCCGTCGCGGCGTTGGGATGGCGGCCGCCCTGTGGGTCGCGGGTGGCGGTGGACCGCCGTCCACCGTGATCGTCAAGCTCTTTGCGGACGGCAGCGTCAATCTCAACATGGGGGCGAGCGACATCGGAACCGGTACGAAGACGGTGATGGCGATGGCGGCGGCCGAAGAACTCGGCGTGGATCCAGCCGACATCCAGGTCGAGCATGCCGATACCAGCAGTACGCAGTTTGCGACGGCGAGCGGCGGCAGCAAGACGGTGCCCACGGAGGCGCCGACCGTACGCGCGGCCGCGATCGAGGTGAAGCAGCAACTCCTCGAGATGGCGGCGCAAGAGCTGGAAGTCGATCAGTCCTCTCTCGAATTGGATCGCGGCAAGGTCGTGTGTACGACGGATTCCGCGAAGACCACCGAGATCTCACGGTTGCAGAGCCTCAGACGTCGCCGCTCGATTACGGGTGTCGGCTACCGCGGTCCCAATCCGTCGGGGAAGGCGGTAATTCCCTTTGCCGCCCAGTTCTGCGAGGTCGAAGTGAACACCCGCACCGGTGAAACGCGGGTGCTCCGCTTCCTCGGCGCTCACGACAGTGGACGCGTCATGAACCGTCTCACGTACCAGAACCAGGTGTTTGGGGGAATCACGATGGGCATCGGCTTCGCCATGACGGAGGCGCGGGTGCTGGATCGGGATCAGACCGGGAAACTCGCCAACAAGAACTGGCACGACTACAAGATCCCGACGGCCATGGATGTCCCGACCGACATGACGTGCGTCCCGATCGACAGGCCTGATCCCGAGGCGAACATTGCGGGTGCCAAGGGTATCGGCGAGCCGGCGACCATACCGACGGCGGCTGCGATCGCGAACGCGGTGTATCACGCCACGGGAGTGCGTGTGACCGGAACGCCCATGACTCCGGCACGCCTCGTCCAAGCACTCACCGAGACCGAGAGGGGGGGCTGAGCCATGTTGCCGACATTCTCGTACCTCCGAGCCCAGTCCCTCGATGAAGCGGTGCAGCACGTCGCGGCGGACGGGGCGAGGGTCTACGCTGGTGGCACCGACCTCATTGGGTGCATGCGTGACGGCGTGTTCGCCACACAGAAGGTGGTGAGCATCTCGGCGCTCGCCGAGCTCCGGGGTGTGGAGTCGCTCCGGGACGGTGGCCTCAGGATTGGAGCGCTCACCGCGGTCGCCGAGGTCGCCGCTCACGAGGTGGTTCAAGAGCGCTACCCTGCCCTGGCGCAAGCGGCGGCGGAAGTTGCGAGCCCCCAGTTGCGTAACCAGGGGACGTTGGGGGGGAACATCTGCCAGCGACCCCGCTGCTGGTACTTCCGCGGGGAGTTCCACTGCCTTCGCAAAGGTGGGACGACCTGCTACGCACTCGCAGGTGAGAACGAGTTCCATTGCATCCTCGGCGGTTCGAGGTGCTACATCGTACATCCGTCCGACACGGCGCCGGCGCTCCTGGCCCTCGGGGCGACCGTTCACCTCGCCAGCAGTCGGGGAACCCGGAGGGTGCCGATGGACGAATTCTTCGTCCTGCCGGATACGGACCTCCATCGCGAAACCGTCGTCGCGCCCGACGAAATCGTTACCGAGATCGTGCTTCCGAGGCCCGGTGACGGAATGCGGAGCTCGTATCGGAAGGTGCGGGCTCGTGGCGCATGGGACTTTGCACTCGCCGGCGTGGCACTCGCGCTTCGGTTCAGCGGCACCCGGGTCAGCGACGCGCGCGTCGTCCTGAGCGGGGCGGCACCCGTCCCGTGGCGCTCTCGGGAGGTGGAATCGGTGATTGTCGGGAAGAGCCTGTCGTCAGCGTTGGCGTCGGAGGCGGCGGCGGCGGCGATGCGGGACGCCGTTCCACTCCAGCGCAACGGTTACAAGGTGGCGCTATTCCGCGGTGTGATCGAGGAGGAGCTGCTGAGGATCGCCGCCGGCTAGGCAAGCCGCGGAATCTGGAGATTCCACCGCCGCTGCCGGGCTACGTTCGGGCGGCGGCTTCCTCCATTCGTGCCCGATCCAGGACGGTGATCACCCGTCGCTGGACCTGGATGGTGGTCCCACCGGGCGCTTCTCCGCGCCGACGATTGGGCATGGCCACCGACTTCCGCGACACGCTGATCAAGCCGTCGGTTACAAGCTGGCGCATCGTCCGCGTGACCGTTTCACGGCTGGAACCCACAATCTGAGCGATCACCTGGTGCGTGAGCGGCTGCAGCACGTGGACGCCGTCATTCTCATCGGCCAGCTCGAGCAGCAGATGGGCCACGCGCTGCGGCACATCGAGCAGCGTGAGACTGCTGATCCGCCGGTCCGCCTGCCGGAGTCGACTGCAGAGCGAACGCATGAGCCCGAACGAGATCTGCGGCATGGCTTCGAGGCACCGCTGGAAGTCCTCGCGTCGGAGCACGAGGATCTCGGAATCGTCCATCGCTATGACCGTTGTAGCACTTGGCTCGTTGTCGACGAGCGACATTTCGCCGAAGAAATCGCCGACGCTGCGAGTGGAGAGGATCACCTCTCGCCCATCTTCGGCCGTTTGCACCAGTTTCACCCGCCCCTGCACCACCAGATAGAGCCCGTCCACCGGATTGTGCTGGAGCAGGATGATGCTGTTCTTGGAGTAGGTGCGACGCCGCGCGGCCTCGCCGATCCGTGCGAGATCGTCGTCACGGAGCTGCGAGAACAACGTCACATCCCGAAGGGCATCGGCCATCGACATTGGGTGTCTCAGCGGCGTAGGGACACAGCTAGCTTGGCGATCCGTCGCCCCAAGGTCAACCGCCGGGCGGGAAATCGACTCAATGGGGGGCCAAGGGCCCCCGGGGACCGGCGTGTGCCGAGCCCGCCGAGACGGGCCCGTACCGCTTGAGGGGGACTGCGCCAAGGCGGTAGATTGAAGGTTCTCACGGGCGTCCTGAGTCCTACCTTCTTGCAGGGAACGCGGTTGGGAGGGGCTGATCTGACGTCGGATCCGGCGCGCTGAACCCGACCCGACCACTAGTCAAAGGAACAGCAATGAGCATCAGTCTGATTGGGAAGTCGATTGGCGAATCGGCAACCCTGAAGCTGAATGAGACGGCCGCCATATTGCGGGCGAAAGGCGAGCCCGTCATCCACCTGGGCGGTGGAGAACCGAAGAGCAAACCTCCCATCGACGCGCTGGTCGCGGCTGCGGCTTTGCTGAGTTCCGGCGAGGTCCGCTACACGCCCGCCGACGGCATTCCGGCGCTCAAGCAGGCCATCATCCGGTATACGGAGGACTTTTACCACCGGAGGGTCGAGCCCGAGCACATCATCGCCTCCGGAGGAGCGAAGCAGTCCATCATGGTCTGCCTCCACGCGATTCTGAATCCTCAGGATGAAGTCATCTTCCCCGTGCCGTACTGGGTGAGCTATCCCGAAATGGTGAAACTGTGCGGAGCCGTTCCGGTCCCGGTCACGGCCGACGACGGTTCCTTCCACCCACGGCTCCAGGATATCGAGCGGAACGTCACCTCGTACACGAAAGCCGTGATCATCAACAGCCCGAACAATCCCTCGGGCGCCATGTACACCGAGCAGTTCATCACCGAGATCGTAGAGTTCTGCGAGAAGCGCGGCATCTACTTGATCATGGATGATATCTATCATCGCCTGATCTTCGATGGTCGCAAGCCCATCAACTGCTACGACTACGCAAGAGACCTGTCCGAGAACTCGAAGCTCGTAGTGATCAACGGCGTATCCAAGCAATACGCGATGACCGGGTTCCGAATCGGGTGGGCCGTCGCAAACAAGAAGCTCATCCAGGTGATGACCAACATCCAAGGTCACGAGACGTCGGGCCCTCCGGCGCTGTGCCAACACGCCGCCGTCGCTGCCATCAACGGAGTGCAATCCAGCGTGGAGAGCTTACGGCTCACGCTCGAGAACAACCGCAACGTCATGATGGCACGGTTGGACGCGTTCGATGGAGTCAAGGTCACGAAGCCCGACGGTACGTTCTATTGCTTCGCCGATTTCAGCTACTACGAGAAAGACTCCACGAAACTCTCACAATTCTTGCTGGAGCGAGTCCGCGTGGTGACAGTTCCTGGCGTCGAGTTCGGGATGGAAGGCTATCTGCGTCTCTCCACCTGCGGCGCTGTCAAGGACATCACGGAAGGTGTCGAGCGCATGAAGTGGGCGCTCGATCCGAACGCGCCCAACGAGTTGTACATTGGTGACCGTAAGCTCGTTCGCGACTGGATGTAGCACGCTAAGCGGGTCGAGAACCGGCGGTCGAGCGCCGAACGCGCCTCCCCGCACTCTGCACACGAGGAAGACACTATGGCGAAGTACCTCAAGTTTGATACACCGGCCGTCAAACAGGCAACGGACTTGAAGAGCGACTACGGCCTCAAGAACCATGGCTTGCTTCACCTGGATCGCGTGTTCTGGAACCTCCCTACACCGGCTCTCTACGAGGAAGCCGTATTCCGCGGCGAGGGCCGCGTCGCCGACGGGGGGCCGTTTCTCGTCAACACGGGGAAGCACACGGCCCGCGCTGCCGCTGACAAGTTCGTCGTCCGCGAACCGTCGACGCTGGAACACGTCTGGTGGGGTGAGTACAACCGACCGTTCGCGCCCGAGAAGTTCAACGCGCTGCTCGCCCGGCTTCAGGCGTTCTGGCAGGGAGAGGAGCTATTCGTCCAGGACTGCTGGGCGGGAGCCGACCCAGACTACCAGATGCCTGTCCGGATCGTGACGGAGAAGGCGTGGCACAGCCTCTTCGCAAAGAACATGTTCATCGGTATCGAGAGACAGGACGATTTCAAGAAGCACGTTCCTGAGTTCACGGTGATGGCCGCACCGTCGTTTCAGGCCGATCCACGCGTGGACGGCACACGAACCGGGACCGCGATCGTACTGAACTTCGCGCAACGTACTGCCGTCATCTGCAACTCGGCATACGGCGGAGAGATCAAGAAGACCATCTTCACAGTGCTCAACTTCCTTCTTCCGCTCGAGGGCGTGCTGGCCATGCACTGCTCCGCCAACGTGGGCAAGGGTGGAGACGTTGCCCTGTTCTTCGGCTTGAGTGGAACCGGGAAGACCACGCTGTCGGCCGATCCCGCGCGTCGTCTCATCGGGGATGACGAGCATGGGTGGAGCGACGACGGGGTGTTCAACTTCGAGGGCGGGTGCTACGCAAAGGTCATTCGACTCTCTCCAGAGAACGAGCCCGAGATTTACTCGGCCACGCGTCGGTTCGGCACGATCCTGGAGAACGTCATCTACGACCCGACTACCCGCCGTGTTGATCTCGACGACGACGCCATCACCGAGAATACGCGGGCCTCGTACCCGCTCGAGTCCATCCCCAACACCGTGCCCGAGCGCATGGCGCGGTCGCACCCGAAGAATGTGATCTTTCTGACCTGCGACGCCTCGGGGGTGCTGCCGCCGATTGCGCGGCTCGACTCGGAGCAGGCGCAGTACCACTTCATCAGCGGGTACACGTCGAAGATCGCCGGTACGGAAATCGGTCTCGGCATCGAGCCGCAGATCACGTTCAGCGCCTGCTTCGGCGCCCCGTTCATGGTGCATCATCCGTTCACCTACGCCCGGCTGTTGAGCCAGAAGATGGCCAAGCACGGCGCCACGTGCTGGCTGGTCAACACGGGCTGGACCGGCGGGCGATTCGGGGTGGGCAAGCGGATCAGCATCCGCCACACCCGCGCGCTATTGAACGCTGCTCTGGACGGGAAGCTTGCCAACGTGCAGTACCGCAAGGACAAGCTGTTTGGTTTCGACGTGCCTGGTGAATGCCCTGACGTTCCGGCCGACGTCCTCGATCCCGCAGAGTCATGGGGTAACAAAGAAGAGTACTGGAAGAAGTACGACGCGCTCGCTGCGCGCTACATCGAGAACTTCAAGCTCTTCGCCGACGGGTGCCCAGCCGAGGTGGTGGCTGCAGGGCCTACGCGGCTCGCGCACGCCAAGTAGCTGGCGAGCAGACCTGGAAACGGGGACACGGAGGCCACTGGTTCGCCGTGACCGGATGCCGCCAACAGGATATGTTTGGAGATTCACGGTCACACAGGCGGAGGACCGAATGCCTGCTGATCGCCGGGAGAAATTCCTCAAACGGCTCTCGACCGTAGGGTTTGGCACCCGCGAGTCCGTCCAGGTGATGCTCGCCAACATCATCAACGACATCCGCGACCAGGTATTGCACAAGCGATTCCATGAAGGCGAGATGGATGCCGTGATCACGTTCCACGATGAGGCGGAGCTGCTGTGGCGCGATTCGATGGCGACTCAGCCTCCGCTGGCGCCGACAGAGCTCTCCTCGCGGCTCGCGAAGTTGCTCGAATCCGCCACCGGGCCGCTCGCGCAGTTCGAGCGGAAGCTCGAACACGGTGTGGAGCAGGCCCAGAAGCTCACAAAGGATCACGGCGGCGGCTGACCGAAGCCGCCGCCTCAGCGGAGGGCGAGTCGCTGCGCATCGCGGCTCGCCGGCACCACTCACGCAATGACATCTCGATTGCTGCGAGCGTTTGCGACCCTGTGCAGCGCGATGGCCCTGGCCACGTGTGCGCCTGGTCCGCGCCCCCCGGAAACGATCCAGCCCGCTCCAACACTCCGCGTGCTGGCGTATAACATCCGACACGGTGAGGGGATCGACCGCCGGGTCGATTTGGAGCGCGTGGCACGGGTGATCAATCGCATCCGGCCTGACGTCGTCACGCTGCAGGAGGTCGACTCGGCCGTCCAGCGGACCGCCGGCGTCGACCAGGCGCGGCGATTGGCCGAGCTCACCGGCATGCAGGCAGTATTCGGCAGCTTCATGGGGTACCAGGGCGGACAGTACGGCATGGCCATCCTCTCGCGGCACCCCATCGTCGAGTTCACGAATCACCGACTGCCGGACGGCGAGGAGCCCCGCACCGCGCTCGCAGCCGTCGTGCAGCTGCGTGATGCCAATCTCGAGTTCGTCATTGTAGGAATTCACTTCTATCGTACGGCCGAGGAACGGCTCGCCCAGGCGAGACGGGTTGTTGAGATCTTCCAGGAGGAACACCGGCCAGTCATTCTGTCCGGCGACTTCAACTCCGCTCCTGACTCGCATGTGCTCCGCCTCCTGCAACAGTCGTGGGCGGTTGCCGGCAAAGGACTCGAGCGGCTGACCTTCCCCGCAGACACCCCGGATCGGGAAATCGATTTCATCATGTATCGACCGGCAGCACAGTTCTCGGTCGCTCGATCCTTGGTGGTTGACGAGCCACTCGCATCCGACCACCGACCCGTCCTCGTCGAACTCATCCTCAAGTAGGCGCCCCGGCCCGCCGGGACGGATCACGCGACATCCGTCGATCGGGGCACAAATCGAGCGCGGCTGGTGTTACAGGAACATTCCGCAATCCCCAAGCTCAGTGACCCACCTGAGGAGGCATCCCGCATGACCGCACGCTCGCACGACGCCGTCTCCAAGAGGATGACGGCCTTCGGTCTCGTGATCCTGGCACTCGCTACATTCCCGGCTCCGGCCGACGCGCAGGGGTTCCCGCCGGATTCCTTCACCAACCTCAAGGTCTTGCCGCAGGATATCGCGACCAATGCTCTCGTGGGCACGATGCGCAACTTCGCGATCGGGCTGGGCGTCCGCTGCGAGCACTGCCACATGGGGCAACCCGGGCAACCGTTAGCAACGTTCGACTTCGCCTCGGACGAGAAGCCCACGAAGCTGAAGGCCCGCGAGATGTTGCGCATGGTGCAAGACATCAACCAGCGGATTCTGCCGAGCCTGCCCGAGCGTTCGGAGCCGAACGTCGAAGTGGCCTGCGCTACGTGCCACCGAGGCCTAGCCCGGCCCCGAATGATCGAGGACGTGCTCCTGGAGGCCTACGATGAGGGCGGGTCGACCGCTCTCCGCGCCAAGTACGACGAGCTTCGCGAACGCTACTATGGCGGCTACTCCTACGACTTCAGCGAGCAGATGCTGATTGGCGTTGCCCAGCGGGTGGCGCAGCGAAACCAGATTGGCGACGCAGTCGAACTCTTCGAACTCAACCTCAAGCAATTCCCCAACTCACGTCTCACGAAGTTCAACTACGTGCCCGCAGCACTTGAGCTGGCGGCGATTGAGGGTGGGGGCGAGATGATGCGCGCCCGCCATGCGGAATTGAAGGGGACCAGCCCGCCCCAGGCGTTCCGAGAGAACATGCTGAACCAGGTTGGCTACCGCCTATTGGGTCAGCAGCGGATTCCCGAAGCGATCGAGGCGTTCAAGCTGAATGTGGAGCAGTTCCCCGACGCGTTCAATACGTACGATAGCCTTGGGGAGGCTTACATGATCGCGGGGGAGCGCGGGTTGGCAATCCAAAACTACGAGAAATCACTCGAGCTCAACCCGCAAAACACCAACGCGGTGGAGAAGCTGAAGGAGCTCGGTCGACGGTGACCGTTACGTTGGGGGGCGTTCTGGCTTTGCTCGAATCGTGGGAAGTGGGGCCGGTGGCAACTCGTTGCCCTGCTCATCCCATTGTCGCAGCTCGACCAGGTCACCGTCCCGGTAGCGGCCCTCCGCACGCTTCTGCCCATGTTCGTACCACCGGGCGAAGGGACCGTCGGGCTTGCCGTCCTTCCAGTTCACCTCGCTCCGAAGGGCGCCGCTCGCATACCATTCGGTCCCAGGACCGTGTTGGCTGCCATCCCGAAAGGCCCGCGCTGCCCGCTGCGCCCCGTCTTCGTACCAGAGGGTCTGAGATCCTTCTAACGAGCCGTTGCGGTACGTGGATTCACTCTCGATCTGGCCGTTGGGATACCACGTTGTGCTGGAGCCGTGCGGTTTGCCGCCACTCATCACTCGCTCGAGCACCAGTTGGCCCGTCTCGCTCCACTCTCGCAGGGTCCCCTCACTGCGTCCGTCGCGGTACTCCCCTTCTCGTTTGCGCTGCCCGTCCGGATAGTATTCCGCCGATGGACCATGTCGGAGGCCCCTCTTGAACCGCACCTCGGTCGCCACCTGGTCCGACCCCCCGTGTATGGTGAACACGATCCCGGAAAACGGTTCGACTGCCCCGACGAGGTATCGCACTCCGTTCCGCTCTTCGGTCGCGGCCTGGTCCGCACGCTCCACGGAACACGACAGCACCGCGAGCATCACCAGGAGACTGCTGGTCACGGAGCGCGCACCCCGAACACCCCGATGGTTCATGTGCACCTCACCATAGCCCACAAGCCTCGGGCCGGCCCTGCATCGTGCGGGCCGGCCCGCGTTCCTACACTGAGCTGTTCAATCCGCAGCGCGCGGACCACCAAACCTAGTGAATCTGCACCGCCCTCGCTGCGAGCTCGGCCATCGACTGCTCACTGCCACCACCACCCTGTTGCGTAATCGGATCTGTGTGGCAGGAGTAGCAGGCAAAGTCGAGCGTCACCCACGGGTTCGTGGTCTGCTTGGTGCCGCCCGCCGGCACGAAGAACATATCGGCCTTCGTCTTCGTGCCATCGGTGTTGATCGCGAACAGGTGCGTGCGAACATCGCCCTCGAAATCGTGCACCTTCACTGCCGACTTGGTGGCACGCGCCATGTGGCAATTCTCACAGTCGACCGGTAAGTGCCCGGTGACCGTGACGCCCGTATGGCAGTCCTCACAGGTGGCGACAATCCCACCGGCCAAGTCGTTCCCGTAGAGTACGCCCTTGTGCGGATCGTGGCAGTCGTTGCAACCGATCATGGCGCCGCCGTGGGGGCTCGCCAACCACTCGTGGAATTGCTCGTGGTGTCGAATGAACCCTCCACTGGCCTCGATGAAGTTGTCGTCGGTACCGCGGCGGTGACACACACCACAGAGGGCTGAGCTCCCATCCACCGTGATGTCCGACGCCTTCTGACTCGCGACGTGTTGTCCGCCGGCGCCGTGGCATTGCTCGCACTTGATGCCGGGTTCCTCCCAGGTTCCCGCGATACCGGGGAGGCCGTCCTGGTTGACACCGCCGTTGTCCGCGAAGGTCTGCCACCCGGTCATATGACAAGGGCCGCAGTCGTAGGGCTTCCGCTCGGTATCCGTCGCATGGTAGTCCGACCAATTGTCACCCACTGCCGCACCGAGATCGGGCCGCGGCAGGTTGTATTGGACGTTCACACCATCCATCGCATCGGTCATCACCCAACCGGAATCCTTCGTGATGAACCGTGCCTTCCAACCGTACCCCCCGATCACATACGCGATATCACTCCACGCGGCCCGCGACGCTCCCGGAGGCGGACCCGGCACCGTGCTGTTGGGATACTCCGGCGCCGTATTCCCCGTGACCTTGTTCAGCTTGTAGGGGTGACCCGACATGTTGAACAAGTCGTTGTAGTAGTTGATGTGGCACTGCTTGCACTGGTCGCTCGCGACGTAGCCGCGGGCCGACGTCGCGATCACGCCGAAGATCTCATCGCTCTCGTCCGACGCTTCCTGATCTGCCGCATCGCGGGCCACTGCCCTGACCTTGACCGCGTACAGGTTGTTGCCGGGCACCGTCCAGGTGTAGCTGGAGCCGGTCAGGTCTTCGGCGATGGTCTCACCACCTCCGCCCGACGTGTAGCTCAGATCCACACCGACGACGCCATTGTCGTCCGAGGCGGTCCACGTGATCTCCACATCCGCCCCCGGAGCTACGAGCCCCCCGCCGTTCGGGGCCGTGAGCTCGATCATGGGCGGATTGTCGGTCGGCTCAACCGGCGGCGTCTCGTCATCGGTACAGGCGGCCGCCGCGACCACGACAGCCAACACGCCCCCGAACCATCGAGTCCAACTCGTTCGTGTCATTGAGGACCTCCGCTCTGCGCCTCGTCGGCCTCGGCCAGACTGCCAGCGGCCGGCTCCGGACTAAGGAGTACCCCGTTGCCGATACTGACCCGCGCCAAGAGACCAGTCACCGGGGGAATCTACGGGGTGCGTCCGTGGAATCTGGATATGAAGATCGTACCTGATCTTTAAAGAAGACCTAAACTGTCCATTAAGCATCAAAAAAGACCTAAATTGTCCGTTAAGCATCGGCTGGATTGACTTCCCGGCCTGGGACGGGTGTTGAGGCGGGGCTAACCTTCAACACGACGCTAGGACCCTACTCGGCACATAGGCCTCATATCAGGGGGGGTTGATTCGTCATGAGGGCAACCGCAGAGATCCAGGTCATTCCCATCGGCGCGGGCGTGACGGTCCGCCAGGAGGTCAAACGGGCACACCGGCTCCTCGGCGAGGCTCCGCTCGAGGTGCAGCTACACTCGATGGGATCGAATGTCGAGGGTGAGCTGCGGGACATTCTCGATGCGGTGATCCACATTCACGAGACGCTGCACGCCGAGGGCACGGTGCGGCTCGCGACCAACATCAAGATCGGCACCCGCACGGACAAGGAGCCGTCGCTGGCGGCGAAGCTCTTTTAGCCGCTCGGCACAACAAGCACAGTACGACCCCGCGGGCGAGATGCTTGCGCTCACTGCTGCACCGCCGTGCGCTCTAGGTCTCGCTCAGTTCCGACCTCCGTCGCAGGCCGTTCCCACCACCGGCGTGCGTTCGCCTCCGACCACGGCTCGCCAGGGTACGAGCCGGGAACGGGCTGGTCACGCGTGGGTGCCTATCGTCGCTCAGGCCGTCTCGCCCGCACGGGCGCCGGAGGTTCCGGCAGGATCGGGACCTGTTGCATGGGCAGCAGCCTCAGGGCCTCCTCCACCGCCCGCTCGAGTTGCGGATCGTGCCCGTCATTCACTATGGCAGGTGTCTGCTCGACCTCGATATCCGGTGCCACACCCTCGTTTTCAACGTCCCACTCCCCGGCGAGGTTGTAGAAGCCACCCCGCGGAGCGGTGATGAGCCCACCGTCAACGAGCGGCGGCACATCCCATATCCCGACGAGCCCCCCCCACGTCCTCGTGCCGACGAGCGGCCCGATCCCGAGTTCGCGGAACATGTAGGGCAGGAGGTCACCACCCGATCCAGCCGATTCGTTGATGATCATCACCTTCGGTCCGAAGATGCCGGCGTTTGGATTTCTCCACGGCTTGCGATCACCGATGGGATTGTTGAAGAACCCCGTCAGTCTTCGGCCCATCAGCTCAACCATGTAGTCCGCGGCCGAGCCGCCACCGTTGAAGCGCTCGTCGATGACCGCTCCCTGCTTGTGCTGCTGGGCGAAGTAATAACGGTTGAAGTAGTCGTAGCCGGCGGTCGCTGTATTGGGGAGCCAAACGTACGCGAGTCGGCCACCCGAGAGCTCGTCCACTCTACGGCGATTGCCTTCGACCCAGGCACGGCGACGCAGTTGTACCTCGTTGGGCACCGGCACGACGGTCACCGTCCGAGCGCCATCCATCGATGGGCGATCGTTCACCGCGAGGACGGTTTGCCGGTCCGCGGTCCCTTCGAAGTAGCTGTAGAAGTTGACGGGCCCCACCACGTCCGCACCGTTCACAGCCATGACGTAGTCACCGACGGAGACGTCGATGCCCGGTGCGCTGAGAGGCGCCCGCAGGTCGGGATTCCAGTTCTCACCCGTATAGATCCGCGTGAGGCGATACCGCCCTTGATCGATCTCCACGTCCGCTCCGAGGAGACCAATCGGGACCGTCTCGACATCGGGGAAATCACCCCCGAACGCATACGAGTGTCCGATGGAGAGTTCCCCTGCCAAGTTCCGGAGCAGGTACGTGAAGTCCGATCGATGCGCCACGTGCTCGAGCCACGGGTGGTAGCGTTCCCAGACAGCCTCCCAATCGGCCCCGTGCGTGTTCTCTACGTAGAGGTAGTCTCGCTGAAACCGCCAGGCCTCGCGGAACATCTGTTGCCACTCGGCCCGCGGGTCGACCTTCATGCGAACACCAGTGTCGATCTTCCCGTCACCGACGTTCTTCTTGCCGGCATCTGTCGCCACGATTCCCCACTGGCCGTTCGCGCTGTACAACAGCTTCTTGCCGTCCGCAGAGATCGTGGCGGCCTGAATTCCTTCCAGGAAGGGCTCCGCCTCGCGCTCCTCGAGATCGTACCGATGGAGCACAAACCCTTGTTCGTTCTGGCGCGGCTCTGCGTAGAAAATGACGCCTTCCGGGCCCGCGATGATCCCCACGTAGTTGCGCTCCGGCACGTCGATTGCGAGGATTCGCTGGTCAAAGCCCGCAAGATCGATTCGGACCGTCGCGTCATCCTGCTGGTCTTCATCGTCTGCTTGCTCCTCTCCCTCCCCCTCCTCTTCTTTGGGCTCTTCCTCGTCGCTCTCGGGCAGTAACGGCGAAGGTTCGTCGGCACGAAGCACCGCCAGGTAGATGCCACGCTCGACTGGCCGCTCGTAGGAAGTCATATCGAGCCACCCGACGTTCAGACCGAAGTCGGTGCTCGCCATGAAGTACAGGTACTTCCCGCTCTTGTCCCACGCTGGACTCAGCGCATCCGACAGGCCGTCTGTGAGCTGATGCGACTCCCCTTGATCCAGCGAATACGCGAACACCGCATGGAATTGGCTGTCCAGCCGCTTGGCGTACGCGATCCACTTCGAGTCTGGTGACCACACCGGATCCATGGTGCGCTGTGGGTGCGCAAACTGATCCGTGTCGATACGCGTCACATTCCCGCTCTCGACAATCGCGTACCACAGGTTGAGGTCCGCGTCGGTAAAGGTGATGTACTTCGAGTCCGGAGACCACGATGGCGTGTAGTAGAAGGTCGGGTTCGGGAGTTCGATCTCGCGGGGTGTTTCCAGTCCTTTCTGATCACCGATCATCAGGCGGTATTCACCACTTGCATCCGAGAACCACGCGATGTGCTCGCCATCGGCCGACCAAGACGGGGTCCGGTCCGCCGTGCCCGGCGTGTTCGTGAGATTTCGGTAATCGCCTTTCTCAGCGGGAACCGTGACGATCTCGCCCCGCGCCTCGAACACGGCGCGCGCGCCCGAGGGTGAGAGCTCCGGGTTGCGCAGCGCACGGCCGACACTCTCCCAGTGGGGCCGCAGCCAGGGGAAGTCGCCATGCACCCGAATGTCGACAGCGCTGGATGTGCGTGTCGCCGGATCGTAGAGGTGGATCTGGCCGGCCTGCTCGAACACCAGCACACCTCCACCGGCATCCAAGTTCTTCACGTCATAGTCGACGAACCGCGTGAGCTGCTCAAGCGAACGCGACTCCATATCATAGGCGTACAGGTTGATCGCCCAGTCGCGGTCCGACAAGAAGTAGACGGTGTTGCCGATCCAGACGGGATCGCTGTCGTTGGAGTTGTCCCACGGCAGTTTCTCGACCTCAGCGTCGTCCAACTCGATCACTCGAATCGGTTGTGTCTGACCACCCCGGTAGTTGCGCCACTGCGTGTTCGGCCGCGATAGCTCCTGATACGCAAACCGGCTGCCATCTGGGGAGTGCTCACCCGCATACGCCCTCGGCAGCAGCATGGGGTCCGCCATACCGCCATTGACGGACACGGTCCACAGCATGGAGTACGGCACGGGGGCAGTGGTCCGTCCTGATGCAAAGACAACGCGCGAGCCATCTGGAGCCCATCCCCGCACGACATCGCCGCCGGGATGCCACGTGAGCCGGGTCGGGGCACCGCCGCTCGTGGAAACGACAAACACATCGGGGTTGCCATCGTACTGGGCACTGAACGCGATCAGGCTGCCATCAGGCGAGAAGTGGGGATCGGTCTCCGACCCCGGGAACGTCGTGAGGCGGCGAGCCGCACCCCCCGTCCGCGGGACGACCCAGAGATCGTTGGCATACGCAAAAGCAATGGACGTCTCGCTGACCGTGGGCTGCCGCAGCAACCGTGCTCCTGCTTGCCCAATGAGATCGTGGGCGGTCAAGCTCAGTGTCAGCCAGCATCCAACCACCAGACCAAGCGTTCGCATTGCAGAACCTCCTGTGAGCACGACTTCACGGAATCTTCAAGGGACCATTGTCCCCCGATTCGCCAGACTTGCGAGGAGCTACTCGATAACGATAGCACGCGGACGAGACGCCGCCACTCGGAAAGCGATCACTCGACACCTTGCCGCATAGCGTGGCATCGAGTTCCTTTCGGCTGCCCGAACCCAGAGCCTAACACGAGTACCGATCCATGTCGCTACGATCGAATATCCGCGCGCTGTTCACCCTCGGACGAGGAGTCGTCAAGGGGATCTCCGAGCTGACCGCGGCGGAGGATCCGATTGTGATGTTCACGGAATGGTTCGAGGACGCGAAGCGGGCCGGCATCTTCCTCCCCGAGAGCGTGGCTCTTGCCACTGCTACTACGGACGGCGTACCCTCCGCGCGCATGATGCTCCTCAAGGGTATCGATCAGCGGGGGTTCGTATTCTACACCAACTACGAGAGCCGGAAGAGCGACGAGCTGCTCGCCAACCCCCGGGCGGCGTTGATCTTCTACTGGTCGGTCCTCGAACGTCAGGTGCGCGCGGAGGGCCTGGTCGAGCGAATCACGCCGGAGGAGTCCGAGACCTATTTTCGGAGCCGGGCGCGCGGAAGCCGCATCGGAGCCTGGGCCTCCCAACAAAGTCGCCCGCTCGAAAGCCGTACCGTGCTCGACGACCAGTTTCGCAAGTACGAGGACAAGTTCAAGGGGGAGAACGTTCCCTTGCCCCCCTTCTGGGGCGGGTTTCGCTTGCGTCCCGACCGGATCGAGTTCTGGCAGGGCCGCCTCAATCGACTGCACGACCGGCTGCGGTACACGAGGACAGAGTCAGGCTGGGCCTTGGAACGCCTCTATCCGTAGCGTCGCGAACTGGAGACTCACCGCCCGAGCGAGGGGTCGATGATCGCCTTGGTCACGCGTAGCGCCGCGACATCCTGCAGAGCATTCTCCGCCTGCGCCAACCCATATCGTGCACCGATGATCTGACTGAACCGCAGGCGGTCCCGGTGCTTGGCCAGGAGGCGCAGCGCTCGGACGATGTGCCGAAAATCCGTGCCCCACTGGCCGAGGATGTTCGCGTGGCGCCGATTGATGTGGGTATGCGGGTTGATCGCGACCGTCCCGGTATCGGTGTAGTGCCCGCCGACGACGTAGGTTCCGCCGTCGCGCAAGAGCTCGAGTGCCTCGGTGATGGCCAGTGGGTTCCCGCTTGCCTCGATGATCACGTCTGCCCCGCGGCCCGACGTGAGGGACCGCACCACGGCGGCACGCTCTTCCATGGGCCGGTCCAACGAAAGGACCACGTCCGCACCCAACTTTTTCGCCAGGTCGAGTCGCGCCTGTGGCGCACCGATCAGGGCAACCGTATGCGCGCCCCTGAGCGCTGCAAACGCCGCCGCGCCCAGCCCGACGGGACCGGCACCCTGTACCACGACGAAGTCGCCCATCGCGAGATCGCTTCGCTCCACCGCCGCAAACCCCGTAAAGAGCCCGCACCCACCGCCGATGACGTCGTCCGACGTGAGCCCCTCGGGTAGCCTGAGCGCCCGCACACCCGGCTTGAGATAGATCCGCTCGGCCCAACCACCCAACGGACCCTCGGTCGCGGAGTACGTGATCCCGTAAACTCGGCGACTGGGACACCGGTTCGGCTGCTGCACCACGGTGCAATGGTAGCAGGCGTTACACACCTCGTGGACGTCGTAGAACGTGACCTCGTCTCCGACACGCAGTGGCTGCCCCATGGCGTCGTGGTCGACACCCTGCAACTCGAGAATGCGCCCGACACTCACGTGGCCCGGTACGATCGGGTACGGCACCCCTTCGAGACGACCGTGGTACAGGTGCACGTCCGTCCCGCACACCTCGCTCGCGACCGTCTCGAGAAGCATGCTTCCATCCTCCAGCAGCGGATCGTCGAGATCCCATTGCTCCAATGGCGTTTCGGGTCGCGTCATGACCACCGCGCGTATCGGCATCCCTAGCCTCGCTTCAGTCCAAGGTTCTGCAGGATTCGGGTGAAGCGCTCGTCCGCTCGGAGCTCGTCGAACAGCGGGTCGACATCGAGAAACACGAGATGCAGTGCGCGCTCCCGGCATGCGCGCTCCAGCCAGCGAATCGCGTCGTCCAGTTGTCCGAGACCCACATGCGCAACGGCGAGGTAATCACTCGGGACATAGTGCTCGACGGCCTGCTGCACGAGGGAATCCAGCAACACTGAGGCCTCCGCGCGGTCGCCGGCCCGACCGCAGGCGTACGACAGATACGCCGCCATGCCGGGATGGCCGTCGCTCACCTCCAGCCCACGGCGCAGCGTGTCGACGGCCGTATCATACTCCCCGCTCAACAGGTAGCATTGGCCGAGAAACCAGTGCAGAAAGACGTACTCGGGATCCAGCTCCAGCGTGCTGCGAAAGTGCTCAATCGCCTGTCCATAATCCCGACAGAAGTAGTGCATCCACCCCAGGCCGGCGTTGATCGTCGGCGACAGTGGCTCCAGCATGTGACCGCGCTGCACGTGGGCCAATGCCTCGTTCAGGCGGCGCTGGGACGCGAGGTACTCCGCATACAGGTGGAGGGCCGTCGCGTCGTTCGGGTTCAGCTCCAGGGCGCGGGAGAATGCCCGCTCCGCACCATTCCAATCCCACTCGTAGTAGAATCTGACCTGAGCCTGCGCCGTATGCGCCTCGGGTAGAAGCTCGTCGATATCGAGCGCACGCATCGCAGCGATGTTCGCTTTGGGAAACGCCTCGTGGGGAGCGAGGAACCGGTACCACGCAAGCAGGGTGTGCGAGTCGGCCAGTCCTGCATGCGCGAGGGCGTAATGGGGGTCCTTGGCGATCGCTTGCTCGAAGTACTCGATTCCCTTGGCAAACCCCGCCGGCCGCCGAGTCTTCTCGACATAACGCCCCTTGAGGTACAGCTCGTACGCCTCGACATTCTCCGTGTAGCGTTTCACGATGCGCTCGCGCCGCTCGGCCGCCAGGCGCCCCTTCAGGGTCGCGACAATCGCCCCGGCGATCTCGTCCTGGATCGCAAATACATCCTCCATCTCCCGATCAAACTGCTCGGCCCAGAGCGGATATCCTTCGCTCACGTTCGTGAGCTGCGCGGACACGCGCAGACGGTCACCCGAACGGCGAACGGTGCCGTCCAGCACCGCAGCAACCCCGAGCTCGGTGCCGATGCGGGGTATGCTCTCAGACGTGCCCTTATAGGCGAACGAGGAGGTCCGGGCTGCTACCCGCAGGCCTTGCAGCTTGCTCAGAGCGCTGATGATCTCTTCAGTGATGCCGTCGCTCAGGTAGTCGTCTTCCTGATCGCCCTGTAGGTTGACGAACGGCAGGACCGCGATGGACGTCGGAGCCGGCGGTGGCGGCAGGGCACCCGGATCGGACAGTGCGTCGGCGAACTCGGTCGCGGTCGAGAAGCGCTCGGCCGGAACCTTCGCGAGCGCTCGGGCAATCGCGCGGTCGACGTGGATCGGTACTTTGCGGCGCTCCGCACGGGCGGACGGCGTCGGCTGCGAGAAGCACTTCGCAATCACCGCGTGAGTGCTGGGGCCCGTATACGGTGGCTCGCCGACCAGCATCTCAAAGAGCACACAGCCAAGCGAGTAGATGTCACTGCGACCGTCGAGCTGCCGCTCACCACTCGCCTGCTCGGGACTCATGTACGACGGCGTACCCACGGCGATGCCCGGTGCCGTAATCGACTCTCTCCCCACATCGCCGATCGCCCGTGCAACGCCGAAATCCACGACGACCGCATGCCCGTCTGAGAGAAGAATGTTCGCCGGTTTGATGTCGCGATGAATCACGTGGTGCGCATGCGCGTGGGCCAACGCCCCAGCCACCTCCGACGCGATCTGTACCGCCTCATCCACCTCCAGCCGCGTAACCCGGTCCAGCAGCATGCGGAGGGACTCGCCGGCAACGTAGGGCATCACGTAATACATGAGCCGGGACGCCTCACCGGAATCGTACACGGGAAGGATGTGCGGGTGGCTGAGACGCGAGGCGATGCCGATCTCCCGTAGAAACCGGTCCATCCCGATGGTCAGCGTGAGTTCCGGTCGGATGACCTTGACGGCCACCTGCCGCCCGTGCTTCAAGTCTTCGGCGAGAAACACGCTCGCCATCCCCCCCTGGCCGAGGGCCCGCTCAACAGCATAACGGCTGGCGAGGGCAAGCTTGACCTGTTGCAACAACTCGGGCACGTGCCATAGTCTCCGAATCGATCGACGGTGTACAATACGGTCCACGCGTATCGTAGGCCAGGTGACCGGGCTATCTCCACGGCGATGACGGAACGGAGCACGCACATGGCGCAGGAACACCCACCACGCATGCCGGATCGGATTGACCCCGCTCTCCTCCCCCTGCTTCCCCTGATCTACGTGGCATGGGCGGACTGCACGCTCACCATGAGCGAGATGCAGGTGATCTCGGAGATCGTGGCCAAACAGGGCTGGCTCGGCGCCGATGTGCAACGCGTCATCCGTGCCTGGCTGGACCCTCAGTCGCCGCCGACGGCGCGAGAGCTCCAGCACCTCTTAGGGACGATTCGACGACTCGCCCGACGCCTGCCAAGTGCGCGGCGGCGATCGCTGGCAGAGTTGGGGATCGAGCTGGCACGCCAGGGCGCAGAAGATCTTGGCGATTGGGAGACGGAGGAGGCGCAACACGCCCTCGCCGAGATTGAGCGTGCCATGGGCGTGATCGGGACCGAGGCCTCACAGGAGCTGGTTGCCGCGGCGCCGGAGCGCGTCGTGCCCCCGGAGGAGCCCCGCCGATTCGATGTGGCAGGCTTGACGGGAGTATTGGATGGGGAATATGGAGAGGCGCGGCAGGCGGTCCGTTCTCTGCTAGGGAAGGCTTCCTTTCGCTATGCGTACGGACTCGACAAGGCAACCTACCGCGAGCGCGTCCTGGAGTGGTGCCGCACACTTGCCGGCCACAGCCTCGGCGCCACCGCTTACCCAGCGGCGTACGGCGGGAGAGACGACCTCGGGTCGTTCATCGCCACGTTCGAGCAACTCGCCTTCTTTGACCTCAGCCTCGTCGTCAAGTTCGGCGTCCAGTTCGGGTTGTTCGGCGGCAGTATCCACCAGCTGGGCACGCGTGACCACCACGATCGCTACCTCCACGCCGCCGGAACCCTCGACCTGCCAGGCTGTTTCGCCATGACTGAGACGGGTCACGGCTCCAACGTGCGCGATGTCGAAACCGTCGCGCGGTTCGACATCGGCAGCGACGAGTTCGTGATCCACACACCGACCGACGAGGCGCGGAAGGACTACATTGGGAATGCAGCGCTCCATGGTCGTCTCGCCACGGTGTTCGCCCAACTCGAAATAGACGAGGAGCACCACGGGGTACACGCGTTCGTCGTGCCCATCCGCTCGGAAGACGGCGACCAACTGCCGGGAGTGCGAATCGAGGACTGCGGGGAAAAGCTCGGACTCAACGGCGTCGACAATGGGCGGATCTGGTTCGACCACGTGCGCATCCCGCGCGAGAACCTGCTGAATCGCTTCGCGGACGTGAGCCCAGGCGGCGAATACCACAGCCCGATCGCCGACCCCTCTCGAAGGTTCTTCACCATGCTCGGATCCCTCGTCGGTGGGCGGATCAGCGTCGCAGCGGCGGCGCTGAGCGCTGCCAAATCGGGGCTCGCGATCGCGATCCGCTACGGCGCGGAGCGTCGGCAATTCGGCCGTGCCGGCGAACCGGAACAGGTAATCCTCGACTACCTGACCCACCAGCGTCGGCTCATGCCACGCCTCGCAGCCGCCTATGCGCTCGACTTCGCCGTCAAGTACCTGGTGCGGCGGTTCCTCGATCGGACAGACGAAGACGCGCGGGAGGTGGAAGCGCTGGCGGCCGGGATCAAGGCGATCAGCACCTGGCAGACGATCGATACCCTTCAGACGTGCCGCGAGGCATGCGGGGGCCAGGGGTACCTCACGGTCAATCGCTTCGCGCACCTCAAGGCCGATACCGATGTGTTCACCACGTTCGAGGGCGACAACACCGTCCTACTCCAGCTCGTTGCGAAGGGCCTGCTCACCGAATATCGGCACCAATTCGGCGAGCTCAAGTTCTTCGGCGTCCTCAAGTTCCTGGCGCGGCGAACCGCGACGACGGTTACGGAGTTGAACCCGATCATTACCCGGCTGACCGACGAGGACCACCTGCGCGGCCCGGACTTCCAACTCGGCGCATTCACGTACCGTGAACAGCGCCTCCTGGCATCGGCGGCGCAACGACTCAAGCGCCTGTTCGACGACGGACACGACTCGCTGTCGGCGTTCAACAGCTGCCAGGATCACCTTGTCGCCCTGGCGCGCGCCCACGCCGAACGAGTGATCGTCGAGCAGTTCCTGATCGCGTCCGCGGCAAACCAGGACAAATCGTTCGGCCCCATACTCAAATCCCTGGCCGATCTCTACGCCCTCTGGCGTATCGAACACGACCGTGGGTGGTTTCTGGAGAGCGGGTACCTCGCATCGAACAAGGCGAAGGCGATCCGGGGGCTCGTGAACCAGCTCTGCGGTGAAGTTCGCACCGACGCGGTGGCCTTGGTGGACGCATTCGGCATTCCCAATACCTGCCTCGGCGCCCCGATCGCGCGGTCCTAGCCGCCGGCGAACTCCGAGTTCGGACGCAGCCTAGTGCAGTTCGTGTAGTCGCGAGGCGAGCTCGGCGGCCGACTGGATCCGGTCCTGCGGCTTCTTTGCGAGAAGCTGCTGCACGAGAGCCGAGAGCGCCGGCGGCACATCCGGGTTGCGCGCGGCCGGTGGCGCGGGTTCCTGGTTCAAGACCTTTGCGATGAGTGCGATCGGCGATGGTGCTTCGAACGGAATCGTCCCGGTCAGACATTCGTACAGCACGACCCCGGCAGCATAGAGGTCGCTCCGCCCGTCCACTCCTTCGGCAAGCAGCTGTTCCGGCGGCATGTACGCCGGTGTCCCCACCGTGAGTCCGGTTTCCGTAATCGAGCTCGTACGTTCGGCCAGCTGCGCGATGCCAAAGTCCATCACCTTGAGCACCGCGTCGGCGTCCAGCAGGAGGTTCTGCGGCTTGATGTCGCGGTGGATCACACCTTGCTCGTGGGCGACCTGGAGCGCCTCAGCGAGTTGAGCCCCGATCGCGAGAGAGGCGGAGACCCCCAGCTGCCCCCGCGTGTCAATGAGATGCCGGACGGTAATGCCCTCGACGAGCTCCATCGTCAGGTAGTACACGCCCGCCCACTGGCCGAGGTCGTGCGTCCGCACGACGTTGCGGTGCGACAGCTTGCGGGCGAGCCTGATTTCCAGCTTGAAGCGCTCGATCAGGGTTTCATCGGTGACCAGTTCCGGCCGGAGCGTCTTGACAGCGACCTCGTCCCCGAGTTCCACATCGCGTGCATGGTAGACGGACCCCATCCCACCAGACCCCAGTACCGCAAGGATCTCATACCTTCCAGCGAACTGCTGTCCGGTCTTGAGATTCCCCCCATCGACGGAATGGCCGTTGGGGGCCGTCACTCGCGCCGCCTCGATTTCCCTGCGCAGGTCGTGCACACGCTCTTGGAGCCGTTCCTCGCGAGCACGGACCTCCACGGCCATGCCGTCGAACACGCGCGCGAGCCTCCCCAACGCATCCGCACGGTTGGCGAGGTCACCCAAGGTGCCGAGCTGATACTCCCCGGCCTCCACCGCGGAGGCGGCTTCGATCACCTGCTGGACGCGCTCTAGGTATTCCACCTCCTGATCACGCAGCCGCTTCTTCTCGAGGCAGGCACTGATGCGCGCTCGGAGCAACACGGGATCGAACGGTTTCGGCAGATAGTCCTCGGCGCCCCGCTCGATACACCGCACGACACTCGCCACATCGTCGAGCGCGGAGATCATGATGACCGGTATGTCACGCGTTCCTGGAGTGTCCTTGAGGGATCCGAGAACTCCATAGCCATCGATCTCGGGCATGAGTACGTCGAGGAGGATCAGATCATAGTCACCTGCCGCCACCATCTCGAGTGCTTCGCGTCCATTCGCAGCCGAATCGACTCCGTAGCCCTGACGCTCGAGGCGACGGCGCAGCACCTCGCGGTTGTCGTCGACATCGTCTACAACGAGCACACGCGCACTGCTCGTGGAATCTGCCGCCTCAACCCGTGGAGGCGGCTCCTGGGGTTGGGTCGCGTGCGGTTGCGCGGTCTCGGACACTGCCGAACCGGGCGCGCCGCGCTCGACCATGCGTTCGGCGGCAGCAATGATCCGTGCGATGTCCTTGCGAAGACCGTCGTCCGCGGTCCCCACTTGCGCGAGAAGATGCTGCATCGACGCGAGGATACGGCCCTGCGGCTCGCGGAGGGAGTCGTACAGGCCGACGATGTCCTGCGGCGGAATCTCGTCACGCGATGGCGGAAGCGCCGTGTTGATGAGGCTCAGCACGTCCTGTGCCGCACCAATTGCCACTTCGAGCGCCTGGCGGCGTTCCACCTGCTTCGCCTCGACGGCATCTTCAAGGAGCATCTCGGCATAGCCCACGATGTGATTCACGGGCGTCCGGAGATCGTGCCGGAGATCCGAGATCGTCTGCGGTCGCAAATCGGTCACGCGTCTCTCGGGAGCAGGGCCTCGATTTTCAAGAGCAGCCGTTTGAGCTCAATGGGCTTGGTATCGTAATCGTCACAGCCCGCCTCAATGGCCTTCTCACGATCGCCGGCCATGGCGTGCGCGGTCAGAGCGATGATGGGAACAGTCTGTGTCTCGGGTGCTGCTCTGAGCCGTCGTGTCGCCTCCCAACCGTCGATCTCCGGAAGGCTCATGTCCATGAGAATCAGGTCATACGCCCCACTTCGCGCCATCTCAACGCCCTGACGTCCATCAACGGCCATGGTGACATCATAGCCTCTGCGGGTGAGCCGCCGCGACAGCATGTCGCGGTTCATCTCGTTGTCCTCGACCAACAGGATGCGCGCCATCGATCCGGCCTCCGTGGTTACTCCGGTAATGCCGCTGCCGCCGCGGACACATCGACCCGCACCGGCAACCTGATGGAGAACGTCGATCCTCGCCCGGGAGTGCTCGCCACCTGGACATCGCCACCCATCATGTGACAGAACCGCCTGGTGATCGCCAGTCCAAGACCCGAGCCGCCGTACTTGCTCGTCGTGGACGCCTCAGCCTGAGAAAACGCCTCGAAGAGCTTGTCCATCTGCGCTGGCGTCATGCCAATTCCGTCATCGGCCACCTCGAAGAGCATCATGCCTTCGTCGGCGGTTGCCGATCGTTCTCGCTCGACCGCCAGTAAGATCGTTCCCTCTTCGGTGAACTTGCAGGCGTTGGACAACAAGTTGAGGAGCATCTGACGGACCTTTGTGAGATCGGCATGCATGCTTCCCAGATCGTCCCCGCCGCGAACCGTGAGCTCATTCCGGTTCTTGTCCACCAGCGGCCGGACCGTCGTCACGACATCGTTCAGCATGTCGCCGATGTCGAAGGTTTCCAAGAAGAGATCCATCTTACCCGCCTCGATCTTCGAGAGGTCGAGCACATTGTTGATGAGGGAAAGGAGATGTCTTCCGGCCGTGTGGATCTTCTGCAGGTCGAATCCAAGCTCCTTGTGGCCCATTTCCTCGACCTCTTCCTGCAGCATCTCGGAATACCCGATAATCGCGTTGAGCGGTGTGCGGAGCTCGTGGCTCATGCTCGCGAGAAACTGGCTCTTGGCGTGACTCGCCGCTTCTGCATCGCGACGGGCACGTGACAGTTCGCTGATGTCGTGGTAGAGCCCCATGAGCCCGACACGCTTGCCGTCGACGATCACCGGAACACCCAAGACCTCCACATCCACCAGCGAACGATCCTTACGTCGCCTCCGTCCAATGCCATGCACGGCGTGGTCGAGTGCTTCACGCGTGTATGCCACGGCTTCAGACTTCGTTGACTCCGTCGTGATGAGCTCATCGAGTTTGCGGCCAACCGCCTCGGACTTCAGGTAGCCGAACAGCGTCTCGAACGCCGGATTGCAGGACACGATATTGTGGTCGCGGTCCAGCGTGACGATTGCCACCGGGCTGTTCGACACCAGCGTTTCGAAGTACTGCTTCTGCTGCTGCGCCGCCATGTATAATCGCGCGTTTTCAATCGCGATGCCGGCCTGGGGCGCAAACACGTGCAACAATCGCAGGTCTTCCGGCCCAAACACCCGTGTGGGATCGGAATGGACCGTCGCGATCGCCCCAACCAGGCGACGCCCAATGAGGAGCGGCGCCGCCATCACCGAATGGACCGTGACGTCGGCGTATTGCGCCGATTGCCCCAACCACTCGTGATACGACGGGATGATCAGGGGCTCCAGCGATTCGGCTACCGCCCCCATGGCTCCCTCACCCAGCCTGAGCCGGGTCCCCGTTGAATCCTTACCGATCTGCTCGCTCGCGACGACCTCCAGCTGTTGGGTGGCCTCGTCGTAGATGGCAACCTCACCGCCGGTCACGCCGAGCAGTGTGACGGCGCGCGCCAGCACCGCCTGCAAGACCTTGGAGAGCTCGAGTTCCCCCGCGAGATCCTGCATGGTGTCCAGCAGTGCTTTCTGCTCTTCGGCCCGCTTGCGCTCGGCCGCAAACAGCCGAGCGTTTTCGATGGCAATCGCGGCCTGGGGCGCGAACTGATTGAGCAGCCGCAGGTCCTCGGCTCCAAACACCCGATCTGGATCGGAATGGACCGTGGCAATCGCTCCTACAAGCCGCCGTCCGATGAGGAGTGGTGCGGCCATCACCGAGTGCACCATAACGTCGGCGTACTGCACCGACTGACCCATCCACTCGTGATACGACGGAATGATGAGCGGCTCCAAGGACTCAGCCACGGCCCCCATGGCGCCCTCTCCTAGCGCCAATCGCGTTCCGGTCGAGTCCTTGCCGATGTGTTCGCTCGCCACGACAACGAGTTCTTTTCGGTCGTCGTCGTAGATCGCCACCTCACCTCCCGTCACGCCGAGCAGCGTCACCGCGCGCTCCAGCACGGCCTGGAGGACCTTCGGAAGCTCGAGCTCCCCGGCGAGGTCCCGCATGGTATCCAGCAGCGCCTCGTGCTCGTCAGCCCTCCGCCGTTCGGCGCTGAGGAGCCGAGCCCGGCCGATCGCGATGCTCGCCTGGTTTGCCGCGGCCGTCAGGATCTCGAAGTCTTCCTCGCCAAACGCGTTGGGCTCGTTGCTCTCGACCACCAGGACCCCGATAGTTTGCCCATCGACCCGCAACGGGACGTCGACCTCGGAGCCGCTGGCGAGGCTGGGAAGGTACCCGGCCTCTCGCGTCACGTCTGGCGTGTAGTGCACCTGCCCGTCGTCGATGGCGCGTTGACTGAGTCCCTCGCCATGCCGCACGCGCATATGGTGCGGACCGTCCGGCCAGCCGACACTGGCTTGGAGCAGCCGGTCGCCCGTGGCGGGTTCGATGATGAAGACGCCAAGGAAGTTGTATCCCAGCGCTTCATCCTGGAGGCCCTGGACCATCGAGCGATACACTTCCGCCTCGTCATGCGCCGCGACGATGGCCGTCGAGAGACGCAGCAGCGCCGCTTGCCGTCGCTGAAGCGCACGGCGCTCCACGTCGCCGTTCACGGGAGCCCCGGAGCGATTCCCGGTCACGACGCGGACTCCCGCGCAGTCGCGGCGGCAACGAGACCGCGGATTTCTTCGACCAGATCCGCCGGAGACTGGCTGTGACAGATGTCTTCGTGTGGCGCTGCCGCGATCGCGGTGCTCAGGCGCAACAGGGCCGCCTGGCACCGGGCGACACGCTCACCCCCTACCACCCTGCCCATCAAGGGGGTTGGCTCGTCCATAGGCCTGCCGGAGAATGAGTGACCCGCTCCAATCCGCTCGCGGGAAGTACGATAAATTGGATCGGAATCCCGCTCGCCGCAACGGCCGTTCCGTTGGATGGATCTGTAACCAGGGCAAGCGTTTGTGCGTGGCCGGTCGACTACTGACGTCCCTCGCACCACTCCCGGGCATTCTGGAACATCTGAAGCCACGGGGCGGCCTCGAGATCGCGCTTCCACGCCTCGGGCATCCAACCCCACTGCCACTTGAGGAATGTCCGCTCCGGATGGGGCATCATGACGAGGTGGCGGCCGTCCGGTGAACAGAGGCCAGTGATGCCCAGCGGAGAGCCGTTCGGATTGAAGGGATAGGCCTCGGTGACCTGTCCGGCGTCGTCGACGAAGCGCACGGGGGCGAGACGCTCTACATCGATGCGGCGGAGAATTTCGGTGTCCGGGAAATAGGCACGACCTTCGCCGTGGGCCACCCAGACACCGAGGGTGGCACCCGCCATCCCCTTGAGCATGACGGCAGGACTCTCCTGAATGGCAACGGTCGCAAACCGTGACTCGAAGCGACCTGAAGCGTTCTGAATGAATCGTGGCTGGCGCGCGTCATCGAGCCCCTGCCACGGTACCCAGCCAAGGAGTGCCATGAGCTGGCAGCCGTTGCACACGCCGAGACTGAACGTATCGGGCCGCTGGTAGAAGTCCTGGAACTGGTGCCAGAGAACCCGATTGAAGCGAATGACGCCCGCCCACCCCTTCGCCGAGTCCATGACATCTGCGAAACTGAACCCACCGACGAACACCGCACCGCGGAACCGTTCGAGGTCGATCCGTCCCCGCAGCAAGTCGGACATCATCACGTCCCATGGCTCGAGGCCGGCCGCAGAGAACGCAGACGCCATCTCACGGTCACCGTTCGAGCCCTCTTCGCGGATAATCGCGACCTTGGTTTTAGTCGATGACTCGATGATCGCAGGTGCCGTGGGTGTGGGCACGAACGGAATCGAATACGGAGGAGCCTGGCGTTCGCGCAGCCCCGCACGCTCCTGCGCGACGCATTTGGGACTGGCCTGCAACGCGTCCAGCTCGAAGCTGGTAGCCTCCCAGAGGTCGCGCAGGTCGCGCATATCCGCGTCGACGACGATCTCGGGGCCGATGCGAATACGGATGTGCTTGTCGCGAACGACGGATCCCACGGAGACGCACGGGACGTCGGCCCGATCAAACGCCTCGAGCACGGGCCGCTCGTCGGCGGAATCCACCTCCATCACCAGTCCCAGCTCCTCCGCAAACATGGTTCCGATGGGGGTGGCCCCGGAGGCCGGGAGGTCCACCTCGATCCCGCAATCACCGGCAAACGCCATCTCGAGTAGGGTCGTGACGAGCCCACCGTCGCTCCGGTCATGGCCGGCCACAATCACGCCATCCTCGATCAGTGTCTGCACAACATTGAACGCTCGCTCCAGCAGTGCGGGATTGTCGACGTCCGGCGACCTGTCACCTACCTGCTCATAGACCTGCGCCAACGCGGAACCGCCGAGGCGATAGTGCCCGCCGCCCAAGTCCACATAGAGGAGGCGCCCGCTGTCCGGCCGCTTGAGATCCGGAGTCACCGTCTTGGTGACGTCGGGACATGTGGCGTACGCCGATATCACGAGACTCCCAGGGGCCTTGACCGTTTCACTCCCACCGTGTCCGTCCGGTGCGAGCGCCGCCATCGAGAGGCTGTCCTTGCCTCCGTCGATCGCGATGCCGAGGTGAATCAGCATGTCGTGGAGCGACTGAGCGGCGTCGTAGAGCGCGGCACCCTCACCGGGGAGCTTCGCTGCCCACATCCAGTTGGCCGAACACTTCACATCCTCGAGCGCACTGACGTTCGCCCACACGAGGTTCGTGAGCGTTTCACCTACCGACATCCGTGCCATGGCCGCGGGGTTGATGAGTCCCTTGATCGGCTGTTCCCCGATCGCCGTTGCGGCACCCGTGACTCCGAAGTGGCTCTGCGCGATCACGGCAACGTCCGCCACGGTGAGCTGAAGGGGACCACAGCACTGCTGCCGGGCCTGGAGCCCGGTGACGCACCGATCGACCTTTGTCGTGAGAAACCGCTTGGACCCCACCGTGAGCAGCCGTAGCACACGATCGAGGGCGTCGGCCACTGTGAGCGCCGTGGGGAGCCGTAAGGGTGCGAGTCGCACGGGCAGTCGCTCGAGCACGAACGTCTTCTGCGGCATGTCGCCGAGCACGGCCTCTAACTCGAAGTTGACCGGAGTTGAGCCATCCGTTGCATCCCGCAAGACGATCTTGCCGTCACCCGTCACCCGCCCGACGACGGCGAACGGTACGTTCTCCCGCTCGCACAGGGCACCGAATGCCGTCGCTCGATCCTCATGAATGAGTAGCGCGTCGTTCTCCTGATACTCGGCGCCCCAGATCTCGAGTACGGAGAGGGAATCGTCGCCCAGCGGGATTGCACGCACCTCGATCGTGGCCCCGGCCGGGCTCACGATCTCTTTGAGGACGTTACAGTTCCCACCTGCGCCTTGGTCGTGAATGCTGACGACCGGATTATCGTCTCCGAGTTCGACGCACGCCCGAATCACGCGGTTCACCTTCTGCTCCATCTCCGCGTCACCCCGTTGCACGGCGTTGAAATCGAGCTCGGCGACGTTCTCTCCCTGGACCATGCTCGACGCCGCCCCACCCCCCATGCCAATCCGATAGGCCGGACCACCCAGCTTGACGACAAGCATGCCGCGCGCGGGTGCACCCTTCTCCACATGGCGTGCATCGATCTGACCGATACCGCCACTGAACATGATCGGCTTGATCCACTCGCGGCGCTCACCGTTGGGCAAGCGTAACCCGAACGCACGGGTGTATCCCTGGAGGACGGGCTCGCCGAACTTGTTCCCGTAGTCCGACGCGCCGTTCGACGCCTGGATTTCGATCTCGAGCGGAGAGGCGAGGTTGCCGGGGTACTCGAAGTCCTTGCGTTCCCACGGCAGCTCGTAGCCGGGAATGCGGAGATTGCCAACACAGTATGCCGCGGTACCCGCCACCACCAACGAGCCGCGTCCGGTGGCGTGTACATCCCGAATGCGTCCGCCCGTCCCCGTCTCAGCGCCGGGGAACGGCGCCACCCCCGACGGGAAGTTGTGGGTCTCGGCCGTGAAGATGGCGTGATACAGCGCCTCCGTTGCGACGAACGGAGATGGCCGACCCGTCACCGCAGGGACGATCGTGGAGATCGAGTAACCCCGGATGGCGCTCGAGTTGTCTCGGAACGCGATGATGCTGTTGTTGGGATTCGCGTCCAACGTGCCCTTGATGAGGGCGATCAGGTGGTGCGGAATCGCCGCTCCATCGATGACCAACCGCCCCTTGAAGAACCAATGCCTCGAGTGCTCACTGTTGGACTGCGCCACGTCGAAGCACTCGACATTGGTCGGATTGCGGCCAATCCGATTTGCAAACAGATCGGTGTAGTAATCGAGGTCCCACTCGTCGAACGCAAGCCCCAGCTCGTGGTTGATTCGCTCCAGCGCACCCCTTCCCTGCTCCAACACCGGTACCGCAAACACAGGCTCCGGTTCAACACCGGTCGCGAACGTCGCGAGCGGCTCGGGATACCGGCACTCGGTCATCCGGTCGTGCACCAGCGCCAGCAATGCCCGGACCTTCTCTTCGTCGAGGTCGTCGCCAGCGAGAATCAAGAACCGGCGCGACCGCTCGATCCGCCGGATCGCTGTGAGCCCGCAGGCATGGCAGATGGCGACGGCGTTCGTGGACCACGCCGTGGTGAAGTTCATCCGTGGACCTACCTCGACCACCACACCGTCCCCTCGCAGGAATGACTGCTCACCGAACCCGTCTGGCTCGAACGTTTCCGCCAGCAGCCACGTGAGGGCCCGCTCCTCCTCCACCGAGAGTGCGCCCGTCACGTCGAGGTTGAAGCACACCTCGGTGTCGAGATCACGGATGCTTCGGCTCACCCGCTGTCGAGCGGTCTGCAGCAGGGCATCCTTCTTGGTGTCGGTGAGTCCTGGGTGGCGGTAGCGGTGCAGTAGGCTCATGCGTTGGAGCTCGAGGGTCACCGGTCGGGGGCGCGGTCGACGACCGGCCTCGGACGAGGATGGAAGATAGCGCGTTCGGCACTCGAGGGCGGCCCCACGGCTGCCGCAGGCAGCGCCGCCCCTCAGCGCCGACCCTGTGCAGACGCCGGCAAGGCAGTAGAATTCCCCGAGCCGCCCTGACCCTCTGAGGAGAAGAGACGATGCGTGGAATGGACCATCTGGCCGGCGCGACGTTGCTCGCCCTGATCACTGCGTGCAGCGCTCGAACCACCGACGTGGACCCGGCGCCACCGCCCACACCGGAAGCGACCGGAGCCATGACCAGCATCGAGGATTTGCACCTTGTTCCATGGCCCGCCGAGGTCGCGCCGGCCCGGGGCACACTACCGCTCGCCACGCTCTCGAGCATCGTCCTGTCTGACCCGGAGGACCCGGGACTCCGCGAACTCGCTGCCTACACCGCCACGCTGCTCGCTGACGAATGGGACGTCCGTCTGGATGTCGCATCCGACCCGGTCACGCAGCCCATACCTGGCAGCGTGGCGCTCCTCCTCTGGAAAGGCGAGACCCGGGCCCACCCCGAGCAGTACGTGTTGGAGGTGACGCCACAGTCCATCATGGTCTCCGCACCCACCGGGGCCGGGCTCTTCTACGGGTTACAAACGCTGCGTCAACTGCTGCCACCGGAGGTCGGCGCCGCCGCTGCGGCGCGCGGCATCCCGGCAGTCGAGATTCTGGACATCCCTCGCTTCAGCTACCGCGGCATGCACCTCGACGTCGGCCGCCACTTCTTCCCCGTCGAATTCGTCAAGAAGTACATCGACCTGCTTGCCATGTACAAGATGAACACCTTCCACTGGCATCTCACCGAAGACCAGGGATGGCGGATCGAGATCGAGAAGTACCCCCGGCTCACTGAGATCGGCTCCTGCCGCAAGGAGACGATCGTCGAGAAGAACTTCGATCCGTTCGTCGGCGATGGAATACCCTACTGCGGGTTCTACACGCAGGAGGAAATCCGGGAAGTCGTGGACCACGCACTGCGACGCTACGTCACGGTGATCCCCGAGATCGAGATGCCCGGACACTCCGTTGCCGCGCTGGCAGCGTACCCGGAATTGGCCTGCACCGAGGGCCCCTTCGAAGTTTCCACCAGGTGGGGCGTGACCCAAGACATCTACTGCCCCAAAGAAGAGACGTTCGCGTTCCTCGAGGATGTCCTCACGGAGGTCATCGAGCTGTTCCCGGGTACGTACGTCCATATCGGTGGCGACGAGGCACCGAAGAGCCGCTGGGAAGCAAGCGAGGTTGCACAGGAGCTGATCAGGCGTGAGGGGCTCGCCGACGAACACGAGCTCCAGAGCTACTTCATTGGACGAATCGAGCGGTTCTTATTGTCGAACGGGCGGCGGCTGATTGGCTGGGACGAGATCCTCGAGGGTGGGCTCGCGCCCGAGGCGACCGTGATGTCGTGGCGGGGCATGGAAGGCGGCATCGATGCCGCGAGACAGGGCCACGATGTCATCATGACTCCAACGAGTCACGTGTACTTTGACTACTATCAGGGCGATCCCGAGTTCGAGCCCCTCGCCATCGGGGGCTACAGTCCGCTCGAGCATGTGTACGCCTTCGAGCCCGTCCCGGAGGCGCTCACCGAGGACGAGGCCGTTCACGTGCTCGGTGCGCAGGGCAACGTCTGGACCGAGTACATGACCACAACCGACTACGTCGAGTACATGGTCGCGCCGCGACTCCTCGCGCTGTCGGAGGTCGTGTGGTCCGCCAAAGGGCACCGCGATTGGGAGCATTTCACCAATCGCCTCCCGGCCCACTTCCAGAGACTCGACGGCCTCGGCGTGCGCTACCGCATTCCCAACGTCGCCGGGCTGGAGGAGGACGCACTCACGCTCGACGATGAAATCACGGTGACGCTCAAGTCCCTCATGAGCGACGGGCGCATTCATTACACCACCGATGGGACGGACCCGAACCCGACGGCGCCGCGATACACGGGGTCGATCCGACTCCCGGTGAACGAAACGGGCGTAACGGTCACCGCGCGTCTGTTCCTCCCCAACGGACGAGCCGGTGCTCCCAGGAGCGCCACCTTCAGAAAGACCACGCTTCGTGCGGCCACCACGCTGGACGAACCCGTCGAGACAGGCTTGCGGTATGCCTACTACGAGTACGACGGCCGGGTGAGGTCAGTCGAACAGCTGGCAGACATGCGTCCAGTCAGTGAGGGAGTCGCCGCGGACGTTGAGATCCAAGGCTTCGCTCGGGAGGAGAACTTCGGCCTGGTCTTCAACGGGTACGTCTTCGTACCCGTTGACGGGATCTACACGTTCTTCCTGTCGTCCGACGACGGGAGCAGACTGCTCATCGGCGATGAGATGGTTGTCGACCACGACGGGTTGCATGGGACCAGCGAAAAGTCGGGGATGATCGGGCTTGCCGCCGGGTACCACCCGATCACGGTGCAGTTCTTTCAGACCGGCGGCGGGCAGTCACTGCATCTTGGGTTCGCGCACGCGGGTGCAACGGGGGCCGGGGTGGTCGCTCGGTTGTTCCACCTGCCGTGAGAGGATACGGGAGGAGAGGACTGGGAGGCTAGAGCCCGGCTACCAGCTTCGCTCGATCGCCGCGAGCGTAGCGGACGACGTCGGCCACATCGAACGCCAGTGAGATGGCGTTCAGGATGAGCACGGCCCGGATCCAGATTCCGAAGAGGTCGTTGGGTAAGTCGGTATCGAGCCGGGTCCACAGGAAGGGGAGCAGCGCGAACCACACGACGTGGCCCAGTCCCAGGATGCGGGTGAAGCCCCAGCGCTGCGTGAGGAGGGCCATCAGCGTCATGGCCACCAGAAACGCGCCGAGCGTGAGCCTGGCTTCCAGGCGATCGAGAAAGAAGAGCGGCACGACGAGATTGATGCCGCCGAGGAGCAGCAGCCAGAGTTGAATCCGAATGGGCAGCCGCAGCAGCCCCTCGGTGAACTGGATCTGCCCACGGACCATGTGACCTTCTTTCCCGCCAGTGAACCGCCGAGCCACGGGTGGAGTTCCCGCGGCCCGCGATCAAGCGTGCAAGATGGTCAGCACCATTTTGAAGCGTGTGTCGGCATGCAGGGCGTGCGGTTGGTTGGCCGGCATGACGAGTCCATCGCCCTCCACGAGATGATGGACCACACCGGAGACGGTGACATCTGCCTCTCCGTCCAGCATGTAGACCAACGCGTCATGCGGAACCGTGTGTTCGCTGAGACCCTGATCCTGGTCGAAGGCGAAGCACGTGACCGAACCCGCGGCAGTCTTGAGAAGGATCTTGCTGACGATGGCCCCAGCTTGGTAGTCAACGAGCTCGCCGAGTCGCACGACGCTGCCGGCGCTGCCGTCCCTGCTCTTCATACGCCACTCCGGCGTCCGCTCGGGTCGGGTTGGCCAAGCACATCCGCAATCGTGGTGTGGCCGAAGAAGTTGGTGATCTCCTCCGCCGTCGCCTTCCACCGGCCGTGCATGGGACATGGGTCACGGTCGGAGCACTCTGCCCGCCCGAGGAGGCACGTACGCTGCTCACCGATCTCGTCGAACAGCGACACGATGCGGATGAGTGGGAGGTCCTCCGACCCCATCGCGAGCTGGAACCCACCGTGCTTGCCTCGCAACGACATGAGGATGCCTGCTCGAACCAGCTCGTGCAGGATCTTCCCCAGGTAATTCCTGGGAACATCCACTGCGTTGGCCAGATCTGTCGCGGTTACCGTACTCTCCCGAGGCTGCCGGGCCAGGCAGACTACCGCTCGAAGGGCGTATTGGGCGGTACCGGACAGCATCCGTGTGATGCCTCGACTTAGGGGTTGCAGGCGGAGCGACCACCGCTATATTCTGACATACACATGATAATATCGTATTATCATCCCGTGCAAGTCTCAGCTGTCACCAACTCAGGAGTTCCTTAGCATGCAATCCAAGAGATTGGGGTGGGGACTCGCCCTCACCGTAGCCATCACTGTGGTCATCGTTGCCGGGATGGGATCCTGCGCCACGCCGGGAGGCAGCGCCGATCTCGGCTCCATCGCCCGGAATCGAGGCCTGACCGACGCGGACATGGTGGCCGCACTCAAAACCTATCAGCCGACAGGCCAGATGGACGAGTACATGTTGTTCTCGTCTGGCGGACACTCGGGCCAAGTCCTGGTCATCGGGGTTCCCTCCATGCGCCTGCTCAAGGTGATCGCGGCGTTCACACCGGAGCCTTGGCAGGGATACGGGTACGGCGCCGAGGAGCACAAGGAGCTCATGGCGAGCGGACGCATGGCTGGCCATGAGATCACCTGGGGTGATACGCACCATCCTGCCCTGTCCGAGACCGACGCGGACTACGACGGTCAGTTCCTGTTCATCAACGACAAGGCCAATCCGCGCATCGCGGTCATCGATCTGCGGGACTTCGAGACCAAGCAGATCGTGACCAATCCGAACATGGGCACCAACCACGGTGGAGCCTTCGTCACACCCAACACCGAGTACGTGATCGAGGGCGCGCAGTACTCGGTGCCGCTGTGGGTCGACTATGCCGAACTCGATCGGTACGAGCAGGACTATCGAGGGCTGATCACGATGTGGAAGTTCGACCGCGACCGCGGGCGAATCGACGAGGCCGCGTCGTTCTCGATCGAGCTTCCCCCGTACTGGCACGATCTCTCCGATGCCGGCAAGGGACCGTCCTTCGGATGGGCGTTCCTCAATTCGTTCAATACCGAAATGGCCACCGGGGGCATCGAGAGCGGGAACCCCGCGTTCGAGGCCGGTGCGTCCGCCAATGACATGGACTACATGCACGTCATCAACTGGCAGAAGGCGGCAGAGATTGCGGCCACCGCCGGCAACACTCGGATGGCACGCGGCCAGCGGGTGATTCCGCTCCAGACGGCGATCGACGAGGGGATTCTCTTCTTCATTCCGGAACCCAAGAGCCCACACGGTGCCGACGTGACGCCAGACGGCCGCTTCATCGTCGTATCCGGGAAGCTCGATCCCCACGTCACCGTCTACTCGTGGGAGAAGATCCAGCAGGCAATCGAGAATCAGGTCTTCAGCGGCAACGACGCGTACGGTGTGCCGATCCTCGACTTCGCCTCGGTGCTCGACGGTCAGCTCGAGGTAGGCCTGGGACCGTTACACACCCAGTTCGACGACAAGGGGAACGCCTACACGTCCATCTTCCTCGACACCAAAGTCACGAAGTGGAGCCTCAATCCGCTCCAGTGGCTGGACACGATCGGCGTGCACTACAACGTCGGCCACCTTGCCACGGCGGAGGGCGACACCAAGTCGCCTGACGGCAAGTACCTCATCGCGATGGATAAGTGGTCGCTCGACCGCTTCAACGATGTGGGGCCGCTCCTGCCGCAGAACTTCCAGCTCATCGACATCTCGGGCGACAAGATGCAGCTGCTCTACGACATGCCCATCGGCATCGGGGAGCCGCACTACGCGCAGATGATCAAGACCGACAAACTGCAGCCGTTTCGGGTGTACCCGCAGGTCGGATACAGCCCGGGAACCATGGGGCCGTCCGCCAACGCGGTGCAGCTTGGACAAGAGCGAATCCAACGTCGAGGCAACACCGTACACGTCTACATGACCGCGATACGCTCGCACTTCAATCCCGAGCGGGTACGCGTGCGTGAGGGCGACAGTGTCATCGTTCACATCACCAGTGTCGAGACGGCACACGACGCCACCCATGGATTTGGAATCGCAAAATACAACATCAACCTGAGCCTGGAACCGGGCGAATCGGAGACGGTGGCGTTCGTTGCCGACGCGCCGGGCGTCTACCCGTATTACTGCACGGAGTTCTGCTCCGCGCTCCATCTCGAGATGGCGGGCTATCTCTTGGTCGAGCCACGATAACGACCTCGTAGCTCGACACACACCCCTCCACCCACGATCCGCCCTCCCGCACGGTGGGTGGAGGGGCACTGGGGCCCCGCCGCTCCAATGAGGAGAATCTCGATGATGGAATCCATGGACAAGATCACGACGTTCTTTCAAACTCAACTGTCATATACGAGCCGTGTGTTGATCGTCGCGGCAACGCTCGCGATTCTCCCCGCTGCATTCCTCCCGACATGGCGGATCACGTTGCGCGCCCCGCAGTACCCGGATGGGCTCGCGGTCATGATTCACCCGACTACCGTCGAGGGCGATGTCTCCGAAGTGAACTTGCTCAATCACTACATCGGGATGAAGGAGATCGATGCCGACGAGTTTCCGGAGTTTCGCTTCATCCCATTCTTCATTCTGCGGTTCTTCGCGTTCGCGCTCCTCACGGCGCTGATCGGCCGGATGCCGATCGCCGCACTCGGCTGGATGGACTTCGTCCTGTTCGGTGCGGTCATGCTGTACACTCTGCAACACTGGCTGTACGAGTACGGCCACGACCTCTCTCCCACGGCCCCGCTCAAGATCGACCCGTTCACCCCGCACTTCATCGGACCGACCGCCGTCGGGCAGTTCTCCGTCTCGAGCTGGCCTGCGTTGGGAGCGATCCTCATGGGCATCGCCGGACTGATCGGCCCGGTGGTCGTGTTCCTTGAGTGGCGGCGGTTCAAGAAGACGGCGTAACGTGATCGTCTACGCTGCTCTCCTGGCACTTCAGGCCTCACAACTCACGGTTGGCCCGCAGGGCGACCACGCCACCATTCGGGATGCACTGCAAGCAGCGGCGCCGGGCGACACCATCGTCGTCACAGCCGGCACGTATCACGAACACCTCCTGCTGGACCGCCCCGTGGTGCTCGTGGGCGAGCCCGGGACCGTGATCGAAGGAGATGGGCGAGGCAGCGTCATCGTGATCCGCGCATCGGCGACGGTCCGTGGGTTCGTGATTCGTGGGTCAGGTAGCGATCAATCTCGGGAAGATTCCGGAATCATCGCGGACGGGGCCGATGCCGTGCGCATCGAGGACAACCAATTCGAGGATGTGCTGTTCGGGATCTATCTCAAGCAGTGCCACAATGCGATCGTCCGCCGAAACAGCATCGAGGGAAAGAACCTGGCGCTCCCGCTGCGCGGTGACGGGATCCACTTCTGGTACAGCCACAACGGCACGGTCACTGACAATCGCTTGGACCGCGTCCGCGACCTGGTGATCTGGTTTTCGGATAGTACGCTGATCCGGGGCAACCAGGTGCAGGACAGTCGCTACGGTCTGCACTACATGTACAGCGATCACAATGTGTTTGAAGACAACGCGTTTCACGGCAATCGCGTCGGCGCGTTCATCATGTACTCGCGGGGCATCACCTTCCGGGGGAATGTGTTCGCCCATGCGAAAGGCACGACTGGACGCGGCATCGGCTTCAAGGACTCCGATGATATCCGAGCGGTTGGGAACTTCATGATCAAGAACGCCGTGGGGATCTCGCTGGACAACTCCCCGTCGTCCGAGCGGGCCAGCAACCAGTTCGAAGACAACGTCGTGGCGTACAACGATGTCGCGGTGGCAATGCTTCCTTCGGTGCACGGAAACGTCTTCCGCGCAAACCAGTTCATTGACAACGTGCAACCCGTGGCCGTGGCAGGTGGCGGCACCGCACTCCGCAATCGTTGGCTTGAGAACTACTGGAGCGACTACGTGGGGTTCGATGCCGACGGAGACGGGCATGGCGACATGCCGTTCGTGTATGAGCGGCTCTCCGACGACCTGTTTGCGAAACACCAGGGTCTGCGACTCTACAACCTGTCTCTAGCCACCACCGCCCTTAATCTCCTGGGGCGCGTGTTTCCCCTACTTGCACCCGAGCCTGTGGTCGTCGACTCCCTGCCAAGACTCGTGGCCACGACCCGGTCGGGCGGCCCCAGCGAGCAGAAGTCGTCGCTGCCCGCCGCGGCCGGCTTCTTTGCCGCCGCCGTGATTGCCAGCGCGATCGTCCCGTACCTCAAACGATCCGCGGCGGGTCATCGATGATACGGGCGACGGGGCTCGCGACGCAGCTCGGCCGTCACTGGGTACTCCAGGACCTCGACTTCACCGTGCAACCGGGCGAGCGGATCGCGCTCCTTGGCCTCAATGGCGCCGGCAAGACGACGCTCCTGCGCTGCCTGCTTGGCCTCGTCCCATTCCGCGGCGAGTTGTGGGTTGGTGACCGAAACGTGCGATCCGCCAGTCGAGACGCCCGTGCGCTCATCGGGTACGTGCCCCAACGAGCACCCCACTTCAGCGGTACGCTCGGGGAGGTGGTCGAGTTTCTCACGCGCCTCCGACAGGCTGACAGCGCGATGGTGCACGAGAAGCTCGCGGCGCTGGGACTCTCCATGGACGATCACGGACACAAAGCGTTGCACACGATCTCGGGTGGTATGCTCCAGAAGGTGCTCCTGGCACTCGCGCTTGGAGAGCGAAACCCGCTGCTACTCCTGGACGAGCCGACGGCGAACCTCGACCCACGAGCCCGGCGCGAGTTCCTCCGAGTTGTCGCGAACGCCGACCCGCAAACCACGATCATGCTCGCGTCGCACCGTCTGGCAGACGTGGAGGCGGTCACCGATCGCCTGCTGGTGCTGCATCAAGGACGCATCGTGTTCGACGGTGATCGGACCGACCTGCGCGAACGCTTAGGCGCTCTTTCGGTTCTCTGGATCAAGGTGCCGGCGGATCGTCGTTCACACGCCGAGGCGTGGTTACACTCGCGACGCCAGTTGCCGCCAGTCCTCGCAAACGGAACGGCCGTGGGTGTCAGAGTCGATCAGACGGCTCGAATAGGTATCCTCGTGGGGCTCCGTGAGGCTGGGATTCCAGTGGAAGACTTCTGGGTAGACAGCCCTTCCCTGCACGAGATCCTGGAGCACGTGCTCGGGGAGGACAGCAGCACACACGGTACCGCGGTGACCAACGGGCTGACGGAACCGTGATGCCACGCCTCTTGCTCTGGGTGCGGCGGGAACTCACGGGGTCACTCCGTGCCCGCTGGTTCCTTGCTTACTCCGTGATCTTCTTCATCGGCGGACTGCTGCTGGTGACGCTGGGAGCCGGGACAACTGCGATCGTCGGCTACCGCAGCTTCGCCAAAGCCTTCGCGGGAATGATCCACATCGCCCTGCTGTTCGTACCGCTCATGGCCTTGTTTCCAGCCGCCGCCGCCATCACCGAGGATCGCGAGTCCGGAGCCCTCGAGTACTTCCTCGCTCAGCCGGTGACCTTTGGCGAGATCTACGCGGGCAAGTGGGCCGGCATGAGCGTGGCCGTGCTTCTGTCGCTCACGATCGGCTTCGGTACCGCCGGTGGGGTAGCGGTGCTGCGCGGTGTCCCTCCCCATTGGGTGATGGCCCTCTTCGTCTTTGTCGCCCTTCTCGCCCTCGCATTCGTCGCAGTCGGCATGTGTCTCTCCACGATTGCCCGAACGCGGGCTCGTGCAACGACCGTGGGCATCGTCTTGTGGCTCGTACTGGTGGCGTTCGGTTCCCTCGGGATCATCACGGCATTCATTCGCCTGGGTTTGCCGGAGGCCTCCCTGGTGGCATGGACCTTCGTGAATCCGGTGGAAGCATTTCGCGTGGGTGTCATTGCGACGCTCGACACGGACCTTAGCCTGCTCGGGCCCATCGGCGCCGGTATTGTACAGCGAATCGGGATCATCGGGACGGTTGCCGTCGCGATGCTCTCTCTGGGATTCTGGATCTTGGGGCCCGGTCTCGCCGGTTGGGCCTGGTTTCGCACGGTGCGATAGGCGGTCGACCAGCGCGGGTAACGGGCACCCGGCCGAAGCGGCCGGGCGCCCATTGGATCATTCGAGACCGAGGCGGCTGAGGAGGTGTTCCTTCACAGCCGGCGTGATCACACCGCGGCCCAGAAGGCCGTCGATCGCCGTGTTGATGTCCGATCGGTCTGCATCAATCTTCCGGTCCCGCAGCTCACCGATGATGCGCGCCAAGCGTTGGTCGTACTCCCCGTGCTTGAGTTGGCCGCCCCGCATCTCATCGTTGAGCCCTTCCATCTTGGTCACAAAGTGATCGAGTGAGATAGGATCACCCATCGTACTCCCTCCAAATCGTTACAGTCGGTTCCGACCCTCCAACAACCGAGAAGCGCTCTTCGGGCGCTAGAAGAACCCGAATCCTGGCGGTGCCATGCCGTGCTTGCGGAAGTTGGCGACGCACTGCCCGGCCGTCCAAATCGTGTGCTGGTGGATCTCATCCCAGACCTGCCAGTTGGGAATTTGCTGACCCCCAAAGAACGACACAACGGTCGCGCGAGCCTCATCCGACTGATCCTTGAGCGCCTGGACGCCGAAATCATAGACGGCGTTGATATACCCGCGCATACCTTCGCGACCGTTGAGCACGGTCGCCGTGTCCGGCAGGGCCGGCGGCGTGGCACCTGCGAACCGCGCGCCGATGAACACGATCGTCGATGCGGCGTGATGGAGCTGCTGGGCAAAGTCTCGTTGGGCCGGCGTTGCGGCTTCGCGATACAAGGACTCCGGCATCGAGTCCGCCATCGCCAACAGCATGTCCCGTTGGAGCTCGAGCATCCGCACCTGCACTTCGCGATAGTGCGGCGGCATCGGTTTACCAGCCTCTTGGGCCACGAGACCCGCGGGCACGGTCAGGAGCGCGAGAGTCAACAGGTACCGCATGAGCATCCTCCCATAATACAGTCGCTGCGTCGGCGCCCACACGGGCGCCGCGACCGCGAAAGGTGGGTCATGGGCACCCGTCCCGCAATGGCAGACCGGGATACCACGATCCCCCCCAGCCGAACCGCGATTCATCCGTAACGCACGCGTCGCTACGGCCCACGCGCACAGGAGCACCAACCCGAGCGTGATCGTCGCTTGAAAGAACGCTGCCGCCAACTCCGACAGCGCGGCATCGGGAATGGTCAGATCCATCGGCGTACGATCTCGGCCATACGGAAAGCCCCAGTCGGCGCACTCGGCCTACCTGAGGAGCAGCAGTACCAGCGTGATGACGTTCGCCACAACCAACGACCACCCCACTCTCTTTAAGCGCCGTGGATGTACAGGCAGGACGCTGAACAGGCCCGCGAGTACGGCCGGCACGACCAGCGCCACGCCCGTAGTCACAGGAATCGCTCCCAGCACGGGTCCCACGACTCCGATCCCGACCGCAACAAGGGCGAGCGCGGGTGCCGCCGGGCGCGACCATCGCACGCCTACCGTCTGCTTGTGGCGCACTTTGATCGCATGGACCGCCAGCGTGCCCAGAGTGAAGCTGCCGCACCACACGGCAGCGGCCGTCCAGGCGAACCGCCAATCGGCGGCCTCCCTGACCGCCAGCGGCAAGACCGTCGCCGAGAACGCCGCTACCACGAGGATCTCCGCCGCCAGGGTCTTCAGTCGGTGGCGGTACAGCCACGGAAGCAGGGCAACCGCACAGGCCGCCGGAACGAGCGCTGCCACTTGGGTGGCGGTCCCGGTCAGGGCAACTGCCAGCACGCCGGTCACCGTGCCGACGGAGAGGAACAGGAGCAACTGCGTGTGGGCCGTCTCACCGAGTGCGTCCTGCAGCCGGCGTCCCCGGACTCCTCGTAGAACCATCAGCGGCTCATAGGAAAGGAAGCCCGCAACCACAGCCACCGTGAAGAGCACGGTTGCCACGTCGGGTGAACGACTCGCCCAGCCCGTCACCACGGGGAACAACAGTTCCGCATACGCGCCGTGCTCGCGTGGCAACAGCCACCGGTGCGGACCCGCCGTCACCACAGGGTCTGCGACTTTCAACGCCCGCCCATGAACCTTCGGAGCCCCCCCGCTGGTCCGGGTTGGGGCTCCGCTTGTCCTCCACCTTTGATTGTCCGTACGTCTATCGGCGTGCGTAGACCGTTGTCTTGCCATCCTTGGCGAAGGCCACCACGTCGTACCGCTCAGGCGTCCTGCCCGGCACCTCCATGCCCGGAGAGCCAATCGGCATGCCCGGTACCGCCACGCCCGCGATTTCGGGTCGCTCCTTGAGCAACTTCCGAACCACGTCGGCCGGCACATGACCCTCGATCACGTATCCATCGGCCACGGCAGTGTGACATCCCTCCAGCGCCTGTGGCACGCCGTGTTCGGCCTTGACCTGGGCCAGGCCATCCACTTCCACGGTCTCCACGTCGAACCCATTCTCTTGCAGGTGCACGACCCACTGGTTGCAGCACCCTCAAGTGGGAGTCTTGTAGACGGTGACCGTCGCTTCCGCCCTCGCTTGGGACGACTGGGTCGCCGCCAACCCGACCGAGGTGACGGCTACGACAGCCGCCCCTCCGAGGAGCATCTTCCACCGATGTGGTGTCATCGATTGTCTCCCGACGATAAGGGTCCTGAACGGACAGGGAAAAGTGACGAGAACTGTCTGATATGTAGGATAGGGGGTGCGCGGCTCGGCGGCTAGTCCGGGCTTACGGCCACGAGTTCCTGGAAGCGGGGGTGCTCGCGGACGGTGGCAAAATCCGGGTCGTTCTGGATCCACTTCTTGTTCCCGAATCCACCGTGGATGGCCTGCTCCAGTCGGTCGAGCGCCACGTCGGTCCGTCCGAGCACGGCGTCTACACATGCAACCGCGTAGACCACCACGGGGTCATCCGGATCGATGCCGAGCGCGCGATCACACCACTCGATCGCTTCGCGCTCACGGCCAAGTCGAGCCAGGCACCCCGCCCCGAGTGTCAGCGCACGGCAGTCACCGGGTGAGAGCTCGAGATGTCGTTCGGTGGCGCGGAGCGCCCGCTGGTAGGCTGCTCGCGCATCGTCGGCCCGCCCGAGACCGGCGTAGCTCAGGGCGGCGAGCAGTCGGGCCTGATAGTCGTCATGGACTTCACAGGCCTTCTCGAACAACTCGACGGCGGACTCGAGCTTCCCCTGCTGAAAGCAGGTCCGCGCATAGAAGTAGAAGGCTTCGAACAACGCCGAGTTGAGGCGGATTGCCTCTTCGAACTCGGCTTCCGCTTCCGCATAGCGCTGGCGCAGTGCCACGGCCAGGCCCCGAGCCGCGTGGGCTTCGGCGAGGCCGGGGTCCAGGTCGAGTGCCCGACGGCTCGCGGCATCCGCCTCTTCGAGAATGGGCGCGCTGCCGTCGAAGTACATGTAGAGAAACGAGCAACAGTCGGCCAATCCGGCGAACGCCAAGGCATAGTTGGGATCGATCTCGATCGCTCGCGCAAACATATCCCTGCCATGCCGAACCGTGTTTTTCTGAAACAGATGCAGAAAGTACCGACCGCGAAGGTAGCACTCGTACGCTTCCACGTTCACGGTCGGAGGCTTCTCGAGAGCACGCTTCTCCTCATCGGTCAGCATGAGTTCGAGCACATCAGCAATGCTCCGGGCGATTTCATCTTGAATCGCAAACACATCCTCCGCTTCCCGGTCATACCGTTCGGACCACAGGTGATAACCGTCGGTGACGCTCACCAACTGGGCGGTGATCCGGAGCCGCCGACCCGCCCTCCGCACGCTCCCCTCGAGCACCGTTCCCACGCCGAGCGCGTCACCAATCCTCCGCACGTCTTGGTCCTTCCCCTTGTACGCAAACGCCGAGGTCCGCGACACCACGTGCAGCGACTGAATCTTGGCCAAGGCATTGGTGATCTCCTCGGCAATGCCGTCGCTGAAGTACTCGTTTTCCGGATCGGGGCTCATGTTCGCAAACGGCAGCACGGCGATCGAGCGGGCTACCGACGTGGCCGTTGCCACGGCCACGTGCCCATTTGGCGGAGAGTTCGCCGCGTGAGCGGAGAGGGCCTCGGCAAACTCAGCCGACGTGGAGAATCGGTCCCGCGGCTCCCAGGCAAGCGCTCTGCGGAGCACGCGCTCCAGCGAGACCGTGATTGCGTCTCGAATATGGCCGAAGTTGGGGACGGGATGGGCGGCCTTCCGAGCGAGAATGACCTGTGGGTTCGGTCCCGAGTGGGGCGGCTCGCCGGCCAACATCTCGAACAGCACGCATCCGAGCGCATAGATGTCTGCCCGCTCATCCACGGGCTCATCACCGCCGGCTTGCTCAGGGCTCATGTAGGTTGGGGTGCCGACGGCCATCCCCGGCAGCGTTACTCGGTCTTTGCCGGCTGCAGAGATCGCTCGCGCGACCCCGAAGTCGGTCACCAAGGCATGGCCCGATTCCAGCAGGATGTTCTCCGGCTTGATGTCCCGGTGCACGACGCCCCGTCCGTGCGCGTACGTCAGCGCATCCGCGACATCCAGGGCGATACGGAGCGATTCGTCGAGCGAGACCCTTCCCTCCCGGTGGAGCCGCTGGCGCAGGGACTCACCGGCGACGTACGGCATGACGTAGTACAGGAATCCGTTGAGCTCCCCGGAGTCGTAGAGCGGCAGAATGTGGGGGTGGCTGAGCTGGGCGGCGATTTCGATCTCGCGCAAGAAGCGCTCTGCGCCGATGGACGCTCCGAGTTCGGGGTGCATGACCTTGATCGCCACGTCTCGCCGATGCTTGCGGTCGTGTGCCAGGTAAACGACGGCCGCTCCTCCGCGACCGAGCTCGCGCTCGAGGTCGTAATGGCTCGACAGAGCCTGTCCAACTCGGTTACGAAGACTGACGACCACCCAAAACTCCACTTGTAGGATCCGTACATGCACTACGGACGCAGCGCCTTGTCCGTTTCTTACCCCGGATGCCCGCGAAGATCCTCGAGTGTCCTGGGCGCGCCAGCCCGTCCGCCGTCGCGACGCGTGGGTCAGCCTCGATCATCATCATCAGGTGCTTCGTCGCAAGCCGTGACTCGGTGCCGCTCAGCGAACTCCTCGAACTCCTTGGGAACGAACATGTCATCCGCAATGCCTGCGATCTCCTCCGCTTCTCTCCACGCCAGCTCGAGTTCGATCAGCTCGCCCGCCAACGCGCGACGCTCCTGTTCCTCATGAAGCGCCATCTCGAGCGCGAGCCGGGTCGGTGTCGGAAGTTTGTGGATGACGCCGGGCTTACCGGGGAACAGGGGGCGACCATACCCGGGCTCGGGCTTGTTTGGGTCGATCTCGTGCGAGAGGCCCTCGAGGTACCGCTCCGGATCGCCCGCGGCTTCGATACGGTCGACCGCCGTGCGAACGGCTTGTCGCGAACCAGCCATGCGGTTCAACGCGGGGAGCAGGTGACTCGCGATATGCATGGCGGTGGGGCCCATGAAGGTCTCCTTCCCCTTGCTGTGCTTGACCGAGATCACCCAGTCGTCCGACCCCGGCTCCATCAGGAACCGAGCCTTATGCATGTCCGCGTTGCGGAATTTGAGAACCCGACCGTCAGGGGCGCGCACGCGCGCTCGGACCGGGACATTCATGATGAGATTGGGAATCTGCGGTGCGAAGCCAGCACCGATTCCAAGAGCGATGCCGCCTGCGGTGACCGCTCCCACGGCCACGATACCCGCCCCGGTCCAGATCATCGCCCGCCTCCGACGCCGTCCAAACTGATCACCGTACCGCCATGCGGCAAACTCGGGTCGGAGCGGCTTCCCAATCCGCACGAGCTCGAGCCCTTCCTTGACCTTCGCCAGTCCTACCTCATCGGTGGACATCCGAAGACGAGTCGAGCGAAACAGCCGCTCACACTCCTCAAACGCCTCCCAGCGTTCTTCGAGTGGTGACAGGTTCCAGCGCTCGCATCGTCGGCACACCACCCACAGCCGCCCCTTCTCCACGTCGAACGCCAACCGACGCCCAACGGGGAAGCACTCGATCACCTCGTTGGCTCCGAGCGGACGCTTACAGTAGATGCAAGTGGTGTACATCTCGTCTCGTTGTAGGTGGTCGGCGCACGGGAGGCATGGAGCCTATCCGGCGCAGATTGAATGGACCGTGAAGCCTTCGTGAAGCCACGGCCACCATCCCGAACTCGAGCAGGTGGCCGTGGGTCGCAGCGGTGCGGGACGGTGGAACCGCGGTTACGACTTCTTCGCCGACTTCTCTCCCAGACGACTCAGGATATTCACGCCTGTGGCCGTCTCGATCTGCTCCGTCAGCTTGATGATCGCCTCGGGGAGTTGTCCCGTAGCCGAGGCAACGCCGGTGCTGCGGCCTCCGGAGTCGATCACCGTGACCTTGTCGATATCAACGCCCTCGACCGAGTGTGCAATCTCGTGGATGATGTCCGGCAGCATATTCAAGATGAAGATGCGTTCAGCTTCGCTGCCGGCAGATTCATAGAGCTTGATCGTCTCCCCCAGTACGAAGAGCCGTGCTTTGCCGTCTTCGGCAATCGTGGCTGCCGACCCCTTGGCGCGTTGCTCCGCCGCCTCTCGGTCGGCCTGTGCCGGGAGCAGCACGTCGGCTTCGAGACGACGCTGCTCCAGCGCGATGCGCTCGTGCTGGAGAACCTGCTCCGCCACGACGCGGGCCTTCTCGCCGGAGACCTTTGCCTCGGCCTCGCGGGCAAGGGCTTCCGCTTCGAGTTCGGCCCGACGTACCCGGAGCCGGTTGTTTTCTTCGGTAATGGCGAGATCGGCTTGGATCGCCGCGACCTGCGCGGCTTGGCGCGCACCCGCTTCCGTTTGCTCCGCCTCGGATGCGCGCTGCGCCTCGGCCACACGGGCCTTCTTGAGGATCTCCGCCGTCTGCTGCCGCCCAATCGAGTCCAGATAGTTCACCTCATCGGTGAGACTTTGGATCTTCAGCGTGTCGAGTTCCAAGCCAAGCTTCTTGAGATCTTCGTCCGCCTCCTCGATGAGCCGATGCGCGAACTTCAGTCGGTCCTCGTTGGCCTCTTCCGGCGTGAGTGTAGCCAGCACGCCTCTGAGATTGCCCTCCAAGGTGTCCTTCGCGATATGCATCAACTCCTCGAACGGCTTGTCCAGCAGTCGCTCGACCGCGTTGTGAGAGGTGGGATCGCGGGCACTGACCTTCACGTTTGCGATGCCCTGAACGATCAACGGAATTCCACCCTTGGAGTACGCATTGCGCACGGTCACATCGAGCGGGATCGTGGTCAGATCGATGCGCGAAACCCGCTCCACGATGGGAATGCGCAAGGTGCGCCCACCGTGGAGAACGCGGTAGCCGATCCGACGACCGTCCGCCGCGACACGACTCCGGCCAGTGACGACCACCATCTCGTTGGGTAGACAGATCACGATCAAGGAACGCACGGCGTAGATCAGCGCTCCGACGAGTCCGAGAGCTATCCCTCCAAGGATCACTCCGGCAGTTGGGTCCATACGTCCCTCAGCTAGTTGAAGGTGGAAGCTCGCGTGACTCGAACGGCATGACGTGCGCAACGGTTTCCGATACGCGCAGCACCACGACTTCACGTCCCGGTGGAAGTGCCTCCACATACCCCTCGGCGAGTATCGCGACGAGGTAAACCTCGCGGCCGCCCACCTTGCACGCGATGCGTCCGCGCTCTCCCGGAGCCAGCGGCAACACGACGCGCCCGAGACACCCCTCCATGTCAGCATCGCTCACGAGATCGACCGCACTCTCGCTGCGCCGCAGCCACGTGAACACACCGTGCGTCACGACCATGGCGCCGAACCCCATGACCACCGAGGGAATCAGGCTGGCTCCGGCGCTCGACGGGCTGAGAAGCGTGAGCAGCGTCCCGGTCAGCCCGAATCCTGCGAGGAAGAAAGTCACGTTGCGCGGCCGAAACAGGCCGAGGACGATTTCACCGGCACCACCATGAACATGGTGAACCGCATCGGCGTCATGCCCGACGTCGTGTCCCACGTCGTGGCTGATGTCGTGCCCCAGGTCGTGGCCGATGTCGTGGTCCGCATCGAATCCCGAGGCATCCGCATGGGCGTCGTGTTCCCCACCGCCCAGCACGGAGAGAAGGAGTAGCCCTCCGCCAACAATCGCGGCGAAAATGTAGATGCCCAGCATAACGTCCGATCCATCCCTCTCCAGTCGTCGGAATCTGTTCCGCCCCGACGGCCTCCGCAAGCACGCGTGACCGAACGAACGCTCCACGCACGTCAACCACTCCACTGCTCACATCGTTGCCACCGTGTGCCACAGACGTTCTCTTATGGTATACACGACAGACCTGAAAGTATTCGGGACTCACACTCGGGGTTCTCTATGACGCGCGTCCTCTCTCTTCTCAGCGTCGTGGCCGTGGTTGGGACATCGGTGGTGACCGCACAGAGCATTGGCGTCGCCCCTCACGTGGGGACGATGGGACTGGGGGCCGATGTCGGCATCTCAGTCAACGATCGCGTGGGAGTGCGGGTCGGAGCGAACCTTTTCCCCATAACTCCGAGCATTACGCTCGCTGATATCAAGTACGAGTTTGACATTCCTTCACCCCAGCTCACCGCAATGGTGGATCTCTTCCTCGTGGGTGGGCTGCGGCTGAGCGGCGGCGCCCGTTTGTCCACGGAAGACCCCGGGGCAACAGGAACGCTTCTCAGTTCCGTCGACATCGGGAACGTCACCTACACAGCGGCGGACGTCGGCACCCTGAGTGCGGTGGTTGCAACGAACGAGCTGGCTCCGTACCTCGGCATCGGATTTGGCAACATCGCCAAGCGAGGACTCGGGTTCATTCTCGACTTTGGGCTAGCGTTTCACGGGAAGCCCGAGGCTCAGCTCGCGGCAAGCGGCCCGATCTCGACGGATCCGACGTTTCAAACGGAGCTGCAGCGGGAGGAAGTGGCGTTCGAAGACGACATCAACTGGGTGCGGTTTTACCCGGTCGTGTCAATCGGCGTGTCGTTCGGATTCTAGAGAAGGAACAGCGGGCACGGTTTCGGCGACTGGCGTCACCGTCGCACATCGACTCTACGCGCCACCGTCGGCCAACGCGCGTATCCCCCCTATGAGACGGTCGACTTCCTCCGCGGTGGTGTAGCAGGCGCAGCCCGCGCGAACGAGTCCCTCGGGAAGCAGCCCGAGGCGTTCGACCACGGTCAGCGCATAGAAATCCCCGTGCGACGTGAAGACACCCCGTTCGGCCAACTGCCGTGTCACGCGTGAGGATGGCGTGCCGTCAACGGTGAGCGCCAGGGTCGGCGTCCGCGGCGCATTGGGTGGCGGGCCGTACAGCCGAACGCCAGGCACTGCGGTCAGTCCCTCCCACATCGCGGCGAAGAGCTCGCCGCCGCGCTGCTCGAGCACTCGGTATGTGGTCGCAAGGCGCGTGCGGAGCGCGCTGCCTTCAGCGAGGGATCCCAGCCATTCGACACCCGCGGCGGCACCGACGATACCCTCATGATTCAGGGTCCCGGTCTCCGCCCGTTCGGGTGCCACATGGGACGCCGGCTCGAGTTCTGCGAACTCCAGCGAGTCGAGCAGCTCGCGCCGTCCAAACAGCACTCCGAGATGCGGGCCATAGAACTTGTACGGCGAGCAGGCGAAAAAATCGCAATCGAAGGCTTGCATGTCTGGCAGTGCGTGTGGTGCGTAGTGGACGCCGTCCACAAACACGAGGGCCCCTACCGCGTGTGCCCAATCCGCAACCGCGCGAACATCGTTGACGGTTCCCAGCGCGTTCGCCGCTGCTCCGACTGCCACGACCTTCGTACGCGCATTGACAAGGCCTTCGAGATGTTCCCGGTCGAGCTGCCCGGTCTCAGGAATCATGCGGGCCCAACGGACCCGCACACCCCGTTCCGCCTCGAGCGCCTGCCAGGGGGCGATGTTGGCGTGATGGTCCAGCTCCGTCACGATGATCTCGTCCCCGGCGGAGAGCCTTCTCCCGAGCGCCCTCGCGAGATGGAACGTGAGGGTCGTCATGTTAGCACCGAACACGATTTCCTCTGGAGCCGAATGCAAGAACCCGGCAAACACGCGGCGCGCGTGCTCGAGCGATGCATCGGTCTCACTGGAAGTCGGGTAGTTCCAATGCGTGTTGGCGTTGTGATGATAGAGGTAGTCTGTCGCCGCGTCGACAACGGGATGTGGAACCTGCGTCCCACCTGGACCGTCGAAATAGGCAACGGGGTAGCCGGCTTCTCTACGTTGCAGCGCCGGGAAGTATGCGCGTATCTGATCTGTCGAAGCGACGTTATGCATGCAGCGCTCTGCAGGAATCTACCATCGTTCTGATTTCCAACACCTCCGTGACGTTCAATCGCTCAGTCGTCGCGAGCTGCACGGTCTTGTGCCCGCGGGGCAGCAAGTCGAAGAAATTGTCAGAGAACTGGGCCGCAGCCACGTCCGGGGAAGGCTCCACGTTCCTCACCAGCGAGTTCGACGTCAACGTCAATCGGTATCCACGTGGAACTCGCTCAACCTCGCCCTCGACACGTGGGACGGCTAGCTCCAGCTCCGCAGGCTGCACGAAGTCCATCAAGATGTGCGCCATCAATTCGTCACCGTTCGAAAGCCGTGCCTCCAACACCACCGTTGAGCAATCGGACCCCGCCAGAATCTCTGCGAGGGAAGCTGTGTGTACGCGCTGGCTACTGCTCGCCATCAGCGTGACCGCCTGCCGCGCCGAGACCAGTCGCTTCACGCCGTCGGGATCAGCGTTCATGCGGTGAGTCCGGCGTGCGCGTGGAAGCCGCGGCGACCCCTACACCTTGCGGGGGTCGAGAGAGAGAGGTATCTCCTCTTCGCTCGCTAGCATATCGGGAAGCTGAGGGACAAGCAAGAGCCTGGGAGGAGCCGCCCGTGACTCAACTGACGCTGGTCGTGCTCGCAGCCGGAGCCGCCAGTCGCTTTGGACGCCTCAAGCAGCTCGAGCCCATCGGACCTCACGGCGCCGCTCTCATGGATTACGGGATCTACGACGCCAAGCAAGCCGGGTTCGGGCGCTTTGTGCTCGTAGTGCCGTCAGGAATGGAAGAACGGTTCAAGACACACGTGGTCAAGCAGTTTCGCGAGACGCTCCCGGTCACGTTTGCAACTCAGACACTGGACGGGGCTTCACTACCGTCCTCCGCACACCAGCGTCGACGAAAACCATGGGGGACGGGACACGCGTTGTTGGCGGCCGGAGCACTACTGCATGGACCCTTCGCGGTCTGCAACGCGGACGACTACTACGGGCCCGACGCGTACGCCATGCTACACACGCATCTGTGCGATCAGCCCGACGTGGCCGCACTCGTCGGCTATCCGCTGAGGACCACGCTATCCCAGTTCGGCGGCGTGTCTCGAGCCATCTGCCGGCCAACCACCGAGGGCCATTTGGCCGATCTGGTCGAGGTTCTCGGTGTGATGAAGAGCGGGGATGTGATCCGCGGAGTGATCGAAGACCACAAGGCAATTACGCTCACCGGCGACGAGATCACGTCCATGAACCTCTGGGGTCTGCCACATCGCGCCTTAGCCATGCTGAAGCGACAGTTCGATGCATTCCTCGATGAACAGACACACGATCAGACCGCGGAATTCCTGTTGAGTCATGCCCTCCGTGCGGAGGTCCTTCGGCAAGGACTCCAAGTCCGAATCTTGACGACACATGAGGAATGGCTCGGCATCACCTACGCCCAGGATACCCCAGCGGTGGCGCATAGGATTGTGCAACTGACCGCAACCGGCCACTATCCCAAGCTCCTCTGGCAGGGGCTGTCGTAGCACATGCAACTGATTGGCGTCGACTGGAGCGTGATCGCCCTCTACGGAATGGTCGTGGTGGCGGTGGGGCTCTTCTTCGCGCGACGAGCCGGCAAGGGCACGCAGGAGTTCTTTCTCTCCGGTCGCAAGCTCCCATGGTGGCTGCTCGGGACCTCCATGGTGGCAACCACGTTTTCCACCGATACCCCCAACCTCGTCACGGACCTCGTGCGAACCGGCGGGGTGAGCCAGAACTGGATGTGGTGGGCGTTCCTGATCACCGGGATGTGCACGGTGTTCTTCTACGCCAAGCTCTGGCGCCGTTCCAGCGCACTCACCGACATCGGTTTCTACGAGCTGCGCTACTCGGGCCGGCCGGCGGCGTTCTTGCGCGGATTCAGGGCCCTCTATCTGGGAGTATTCTTCAACGTCGTCATCATGGCGAGTGTCACGCTCGCCGCGATCAAGATCTCCGGCGTCCTCCTCGGCCTGGACAAGTACTCGACGGTCCTCATCGCCGGCTCGGCAACCGCACTGTACTCCGCGACTTCGGGGCTGTGGGGCGTGGTCGTGACCGACCTCCTGCTGTTCGTGATTTCAATGATCGGCTCGATCGCTGCCGCCTATTTCGCGCTCCAGCAGCCCGAAGTGGGAGGCCTCGCGGGTCTCGTCGCCAGCCCGGATCTCGCCGGCAAGCTCTCGCTCTTACCGGACTTCGCCGATTGGCGAACCGTAGCCATCGTGCTGATCGTGCCAATCGCCATCCAATGGTGGAGCACCTGGTACCCCGGGGCGGAACCGGGCGGCGGTGGCTACGTCGCGCAGCGCATGCTGGCGGCACGGAACGAACGAGAGTCGATGCTCGCGACGTTGTGGTTCAACGTCGCCCACTATGCTCTGCGCCCATGGCCGTGGATCATCGTTGCTCTGGCCTCCCTGCTCGTCTACCCGAGCCTCGAATCCATCACGGCGAGATTCCCCAACCTCGACCCGTCGATCGTGCGGCATGACTTGGCCTATCCGGCTATGCTCGTCTTCGTTCCGCATGGACTCCTCGGTCTGGTTGTGGCATCACTCGCCGCGGCGTACATGTCGACCATCAGCACCCACCTCAACTGGGGTGCGTCCTACATCGTCGATGACGTCTACCGGCGTTTTGTCAGTAGAGACCGAGCCGAGCGGCATTACGTTGCGGTCGGACGCGTCGCAACCATCGTGTTGGTTATGCTGGCGTCCATGCTTTCTCTTTGGCTGGAGAACGCGCTGCAAGCGTTCCAGATCCTGTTGCAGATCGGAGCCGGCACCGGACTCATCTTCCTCTTGCGGTGGTTTTGGTGGCGGATCAACGCGTGGAGCGAGATCGCCGCCATGATCCTGTCGTTCCTCGTGGCCGTGTACTTCCAGTTCGTACACGAAGCGTTGGGTCGGCCGGCCCTCCACGCCTCGGTCGAGCTCGTCATCGGAGTTGCCATCACGACGGTGGGCTGGATTGCCGTTACCCTCGTCACGCCGGCGGCGGCCGCCACGACGCTTCAATCGTTTTATGACCGTATCCGTCCGTTCGGTCGTGGATGGCGTGCCGTTGTACGCGTCGAGCCGACCGACGGCGGTGAAAGCCTACCAGCCGCGTTCCTCTGCTGGTTCCTTGGGTGTGTGGTGGTGTACGCGGCGCTCTTCGGAACCGGATTCATCGTGTACGGGAGTGTCGGTCCGGGGATCGCGTGCGCCGTGATTGTTGCAGTCGCTGCAGCGGGGCTGTTCAAGGCGTTGCCGCGCGTTGGCTTTGGCTAGAAACCACTGACCTGCGTGCCGTGCCTACAGGAGGGCGACGCCGGCACCTGCCGACGGGGTTGCGACAAAGAGATGTTCCTCAGTAGCCGCTCGAACACCCCGCGGCCCGTAGAAACCATCCCGTAGCGCGGCCATAACGGCGTCGACCTCTTCTCGAAGGCAAAGCGCGACGCTGCAGCCTCCAAATCCAGCACCGGTCAGGCGCGCACCCAACGCACCGGCCGACATGGCGAGCTCGACAAGCTCGTCCAACTCCAAACAGCTGACCGCGTAGTCATCTCGCAAGCTGCAGTGCGACTCCGACATGAGCCGGCCGAAGGTTTCGGCGTCGGCACCTCGCATCGCCTGTTCGGCGCGATGAACGCGATCGCTTTCAGTGACGACGTGTCGAAAGCGCTGCAGCAAGACTCGATCGAGGTAGCCTTCGGCCGTTCCCAACAGATCTGCCAGCGGCCGACTGCCCACCAACTCTCGGTAGGAGCGAACGTCGACACCGCCAAGATGCGCGGAGAGCGTGCGCAGTGCCGTTTCGCTATCCTGACGTCTGCTATTGTAGGTGTCTCGCGCTGCCCCCGACTTCGGGGCGGGAACCAGACTCGACGAGACCACAAACCGCCAATTGCCAGGTACCGAGATTGACGTCAGCCGGAGCGGATCGAATTCCACCCGCGACGCCGCACCGTCGACCGCACTCAGACAGATGGCCTGGTCCATCCCGCCACCTCGCGTTCCGACGTAGCGCTCTGCGTCGGCGAGATCCTCGGCGAACTGCTCCGGCGCCACGTCCAGTCCACTCACCGCTGCGAGACAGAGGCCCGTGGTCACGACCAGCGCCGACGAAGAGCTGAGCCCCGACGCAACCGGGATGGTCGATCCAAGAGCTGCATCGAAACCGCGCAGGGGGCCGTAGCGACGCTCGAGCCCTTGCACCGCCGCCTTGAGGTAGTTGCCCCAATCGCCGGCCGCAAACGGCTGGATTGTGGAGTGCACGTCGAACCGGCGGTCGAGAAAGCCTCGGTCGGCATTGACTGCCCGCACTGACCTGTCGGTCCGCGCCCGCACATACGCGACGATGGTCCGCTGCAGGGCGATCGGCAGGACCGCGAGACCCGCGTAGTCGATATGGTCACCGATCAGGTTCACCCGGCCGGGCACCCGCACCCGATGCGTCGGGCCAGGCGGACCGAACTCCGCAAGGAAGATGTCGTGGGGGTCGGACACGCCTGCTACTGCAATCCGACGATGCGCCCGTCGAGCCCCCACGAGGGTTGGACCCGGACGCCGAGGTGTGCCAGCGCCGTCGTTGCCACGTCAACGATTCTCGGGGGTGTCAGCACCTGCGCCTTGATCGCCGAGGGTCCGGCTGCAAGGTAGAAGATGGTCCGCTCCTTGTCGGAAAGCCCCCCGTGTCCGCCGTCGTCGCGGCGACCGTGGTCAGTGCTCACCAGAATCAGCCAGTTCTCTCGATCGTAGGTCGGGCGACGGCGAACGGCCTCGAGCAGCGCCCCCACCTGCCGGTCAGCAGCCTCAATCGCCGCGCGGTACTCATCTGAGAGTGATCCGGTCTCGTGGCCCACCACGTCAATGTCCCCGAAGTACACGAACGCTGCGTCCACTGCCTCATTTTCGAGAAACTGAGTCGCAACGACAGCCGACAGCGAGTCCGTGACATCATACCCTAGCTCGTCACCGTTGAAGGTGTGCTTCGTGTCGATAGCATGGCTGAGAAGCGGACCCCCGGATTCGGTGGAGCCAAGCGGCGGCCAGTCGACAACAGCGAATGTGGAGTAGCTGGAGTCCATGCGCTCCAGGCGGGTCAAGAAGTCGGGATAGGCATCGTACGCGTTGCCCGTGAAGTTGTTACCGTGGACGCCATGCTTCGCCGGCCACACACCGGTCAGCATGCTGGACCATCCCGGGCCGCTGACCGTCGGCTCTCCCGTGAGCGCCGCGGCGCTGAATGTCCCCTCGGCGATGAGTGAGTCGAGCGACGGCGTTTGTGCCTCCGCGAGAACGTCGACCCGCACCCCATCCAAACCGATCACCAGCACCTTGTTCTCGATTCTGCTCTGACCACACGAACCCAGCGAGGCGCCGGTTGCGGCGATGAGCACGAGCCGCAGCGAGATGCCTCCACGCCACTCTTTCATCACGGCCTCCCTTCGACAGGTCCTGTCGCGTCGATCAGAACTCCTCACTCATCCCAAAGGAGAACTCACGCCTGACCCAGCGCCCTCGTGTGAAATCGGGAAACTCCATCGGCTCGCCACCCTTAAGGATCGACTGTTCGGAGAGAGCGCTGATAACACTGAAGGACGCCGCGGCGTAGACATCGAGTGGTGGCGGCACACGCCGCTTGACGGACTCGATGAACGCGTGGACCACGAAGAAGTCCATCCCGCCATGGCCCGCCCCGGTGGCTTCCTCTTCGTGGCGCTTCCAGAGCGGGTGATCGTAGCGCTCTCGATAGCTCTCGAACGGCTCCCACCGATGCGGTTCGGGACTCATATCTTCGAGGTAGATCGATCGATTGTCGCTCATCCAGATTCCCTTCGCACCTTGGACCCGGAAATTGAGCGAGTACGGCCGCGGCAAATTGGTGTCGTGAATGACGACGATGCTCTCCCCATTCGCTGTCCGAATGACGGTGGTCACGATGTCGCCGAGCGCGAACCGGATCTTCGCATTGGGATGATCCTCACCTCCATGCTCGACGATGTAGTCATGCAAGCCACGCGACCGGGTTGCGGTCGACGTGAGCGTCGCAAATCGATTCCCATAGTTGATCTTGAGGAAATTCGAGACTGGGCCGATGCCGTGGGTCGGGTAGATGTCGCCGTTACGGTGGATTGAGTGTTGCGTGCGCCAGCGCGCCTCGCCCTTGGACCCAGGTCCAAACTGCACACCTGGTTGGAATTTGATGTCCCGGAGGTCGTGCTGATAGCCGCAATGGCAGTGAAGCACCTCCCCGAAGAGTCCTTGGCGCACCATGTTCAGCACCGTCATCACGTCGCGGCGGTAACACACATTCTCCAGAATCATGCAGGGCATGCGCGTCTCCTCCGACGTGTCAACGAGATCCCAGCATTCCTCCGCTGTGACGGCGGCCGGTACTTCAACCCCTACAGCCTTCCCGGCTCGCATCGCAGCCACTGCCATGGGCGTGTGCCAGAGCCAAGGTGTCGCGACGATGACGGCGTCGAGATCGTCTCGCAACACGAGGTTGCGGAAGTCCTCGTCTCCGTTTCCGTAGCCCTCCACGTCCTGCCCTCGGGCCTCGCGCACCATATCCTGGGCCATGCGGAGCGCCTCGGGGTCGATGTCACACAACGCGTTGACCTCGGTGTCGCCTCGCCGAAGTGCGAGACCAAGCAGGCTCCGCCCGCGACCTCCGGTTCCAATGATACCCAGTCGCACCGTGCGATCGTCCCGTCGCCGGAGCAACAGGGGTGGCATCCCCGCCAAGCCTGCCGCGACGCCGGCCGCGCCTTTGATGAAGTCCCGTCGTTCGAGTGCCGACATGCTTCAACCTCCGAATTCCGTTGCAGGTCGATCGAGAGGGGCGTGTTCAGCGTGCCAGGAGGCGCGCCAGCTCCAACAGCTCCGGGTCGAGCTCCTTCGTGTTTGCAACCACTCGGGACAGCGGCGTGCTGACCAGATCGCCCTTCTTGAGGCCTACGAGGACACCGACCTCACCCCGTCCAATGCAGTCCGTCGCGGCCGATCCCATCCGCGTGGCCAGCAACCGGTCGAACGCACCCGGCGTGCCACCTCGTTGGACATGGCCCAGCGTGGTGACGCGAAACTCAAAGCCGAGGCGATCTCGGTGCTCCGCAAAATGTCGGGCCAGTGATTCCGCGTTGTACTCGTCGCCCTCGGCCACGACTACAATGGCATGGGACTTTCCCCTCTCGTACGCCTCTCGCAGCTCGGTCGCGACCGCGTCGGGATCCGTCTCCACCTCGGGAATCACGACGGCTTCGGCACCACCGGCGATCCCCGCCATCAGCGCGAGGTACCCACTATCGCGACCCATCACCTCCACGAGGAAGGCTCGTTGATGCGATGAAGCGGTCGTCTTGAGTCGATCGATCGCCTCGATGGCAATGTTGAGCGCTGTGTCGACACCGATCGTGATCTCTGAGCCGTATAAGTCGTTGTCGATCGTGGAGGCAATGCCGACCACAGGGAATCCGGATTCACGGAGCGCGTTCGACCCTTGCTGTGACCCATTGCCTCCGATGACCACCAGCGCATCGATCTCATGTTGGCGGAGCACCCGGATTGCATGGCTGCGACCCACGTCGGTCTCGAACTCGGCCGATCGAGCGCTGCCCAACATGGTGCCGCCGAGCTGGATGATGCCACTGACATCCCGAGGACCCAACTGCCCCACCTTACCAGTGATGAGTCCGGCGAATCCCTGGCGGATGCCGTACACCTCCCAACCTCGTGCGACCCCGGTACGCACCACCGCGCGTACGGCGGCGTTCATGCCGGGGGCGTCGCCCCCACTGGTGAGTACCCCAATCCTTCGGATCGCCATGAGCGCACCCCGACATCCGGTTCGTTTGCCTTCAATACTCTCTGGAGAATTCCGGCGTGGCAAGCCGGGACGCGATCGCGGGCCTAGTAGACCGGGAGCAGGGTGAGACGCCAGGTGACACCAAAAGAGAAGTCGGGCGCGGTTTCCGACAGACCGAGAGAGGCGATGACACCGATACTGCCCCGTCGGCTGATTCGTGTGCCGCCGAGCCCAATTGCATAGGTGTCCCGAAATCCTTCGATTGCCGAGGCAGCACCATAAACGGACGCTGAAAACCCCCAACCGTTGAGGTTCAGATATGACACACCAAGTGTCCCCAGAACCGAACTCCGCAGCTCCAGGGTCGGGAGATCTCCGTAGTGCCAGTAGGCAACGTTGGCCGCGAAGAACGTCGTCACGCCAACCCGGTACGAGAGCGAGGCCAGTGCCCCCACATCCCACTCGCCGGTACCGACACTCGTCGTATCAGTCACCGGAATCTTCGCGGCCGCTCCAGCGGAGGCGTTGATTCTGTTGCCGGTGGCGAACAGGATATTCACGCCGATCGTAGGATCGCCGATCGCCATCTCATAACCGGTCACCGACGACGAGGGCACCTCCACCAGATCCTCGGATCTCTCAAGTGCTCCGGTGGGCGACATCGTCACCGCGGGGACTGGGTTGGCCTCTGCGAGCGATCCTCGTGTGCGGCCGCGTCTGGCCGCCGACGAGTCCGCAACCGCTTCGCTCGCCGATCCCCCCGTCGGGACTAGCCCAGTGCCGGAGCCAGTGACAAGCGTGGTGTTCTGGAGGTAGAGCGGCAGCGCTGCCCTCAGAGCCACAGGGCCAAACCGCACCGCGATTCCCGAGGACAGGGCCACGCTGTTGGTGCGTTCGGTGAAGATGTAGGTCCCGCTCGCCAGAGAGAGTCCTCCCTCGTAGGTCAGGGACTGGGCGGCGAGCGGACTTCCGACCAGCCCGCCGGCGAGCGGGACCACCAACTTCAGGCGCATTATTGACCAACGAGCTTCCTCAACGCCTGCTGTGCCTGATCCATCTCACGTACCATGTTGCGGATCCGGATCCGTAGCTGCTCGAAGTCCGCGCCGCGATTCTGGACTTGGGCAAATGCCGGATCTTGCCGAAGCTGTTCGATATTTCGCACCATCTCGCGGAGACGGGCGCCCGCCTGTTCCATCTGCTGCCCCATCTGTCGAAACTCCTGGCGCACCCGCTGTTGAACCATCTGCTGATTGAGCTGCCGCACTTGGCTCATGACCCGTTCCATCTGCTGCTGCATCCGGTGGAGCTGCTCCTGCTGCTGAAGCTGCTGTTCCTGCTGTTGGCGAAGTTGCTGCTGCTGCTGCTGCGCCGCGATCGGCGCCGGCAACGCGAGCGCCAGCGCAGCCAGGGTCAAGGTGTGCTTCCTCATTATGTCCCCTCCCGTGGTTTCCGTCTCGTTCGCTTCAACAGAGAGACGGCCGAACCCCTCCGGGAGTAACGACGAGCGTCAAACTGAAAGTCTTCTCGCGTTCGGGAGCGTCTGTTTCGGGTATGCGAGCTGGCCCTAGAGCAGTGGGATCAGGGCCTCCAATGACGGACCGATGCGGATCACGTCGCCAGACGGGCGGGCGGGCACCGTGTACCACGGCGGCGGTGGAACGTGATGTTCGATCAATGGCTCCACGATATCGGCGAACTTGGAAGGATGCGCCGTCGCGAGCAGGAGCCCCACGGCATCCCGACGACTCGCCAGTTCCGCTTCGAGCCCGAGATAGCCCACTGCCGAGTGAGGATCGAGTACGTAGCCGGTGCGCCCGAAGACCTCGGCGATGCAATCGCGGGTCTCCGCGTCACTGGAGGACCGGCCCACCACGTCGCGGCGCAGTGCGGTTAGATCATGCTCGTACAAAGCCAACATGCGGTCGACGTTGCTAGGGTTCCCCACATCCATGGCACTGGAGATCGTGCGCATCGACGGCCGCGGGTTGAAGTCGCCCGTGCGCAGGAATTGGGGCACAACATCGTTTGCATTCGTGGCGGCCACAAAGACATCAATCGGAATTCCCAACCGCTTGGCGATCAGTCCGGCCGTGAGGTTCCCGAAATTGCCGGATGGCACGGACACCAGGAGCGGCGCGTGTGACGCAGGCAGCTGCGCCCACGCGTAGGCGTAGTAGAAGACTTGCGGCAGGAGGCGACCGATGTTGACGGAGTTCGCGGAGGTCAGGAGACGCCCGGCTCGCGACCGCTCATGCTCGAGCGCGCGCTTCACGAGCCGTTGGCAATCGTCGAACGTTCCTGACACGGCCACTGGACGGACGTTGCCACCCAGTGTCGTGAACTGGCGCTCCTGGAACGCACTGACCCGACCTTCCGGATACAGCACAACGACGCGCGTGTTTGGAAGCCCGTGAAACGCATGCGCAACGGCTCCGCCGGTGTCACCCGACGTGGCGGTGAGAACCGTGAGAGGCTCCGTCTGGTCGTGCAGCGTCGCCATGAGCCTCGCCATGCACCGCGCACCGACGTCCTTGAATGCGAGCGTCGGGCCATGAAACACCTCGAGGACGAAGATCCGCTCCTCTAACGGTACCAGAGGAATCGGGAAGCTCAGCGCGTCTCTGAGGTTCTGGCCGAGCCGTGTCGCCGGGTCAGCGGTTCCGAAGAGCCGGGGCGCCAGCCCGACCGCGGCTTCTTGCAGCGAACACCCCCGCAGATCGGCAACGCTGTGGGCGGAAAGGGGCTCGAGCGCAGCGGGTAGGTAGAGACCGCCGTCCGGCGCCAGTCCGCGAATCAGTGCCGATCGCAGATCGGTTGGCGTTGACTCCCCGGCTGTGCTGACGAACTCCATGCGCAATCCTCTTACCACACACCCGAAGCTAACCGGCTTGCGGGGGTCGACAACCGGCTCCCGTCGGGTCCGATTGCCGACTGCAGCCTGGACCCGTAAACTCCACTTCGGTACTCGCGGGTGCTTTGGGAGGATACCATTCGATCCGTCGTGTGAGGGGACCATGGAGGCCAGTCGGGATCTCGAACGCCGCATCCGTGGATTGAAGTGTCTGGTGGGCAATACACCGCTGCTCGCCGTTGACTTCACCGTTCGTGGCAAGCCGCGCGTGATCTATGCCAAGGCCGAGCACATCAACATGACCGGGAGCATCAAGGACCGCATGGCGCTGTTCATTCTGCAACAGGGCTATTCCACGGGTGCGCTTCAGCCAGGCGATCGTCTCGTGGAGGCGACCAGCGGCAACACCGGGATTTCCATTGCGGCAATCGGGCGGGCCATGGGCCACCCGGTTACCATCTTCATGCCGGATTGGATGAGCGCCGAACGTATCAATCTGATCCGGAGCCTGGGGGCTGACATTCAGCTGGTGAGTAAGGAGGAAGGTGGCTTCCTCGGCAGCATCGAGCGGGCCGAGCAGCTGGCGGCCCAGTCGGACCACGCGTTCCTGCCACGGCAGTTCTCAAACCGTGACAACATCGAGGCACACGCCCAGGCGACGGGGCCGGAAATCTGGTGGCAACTCAGGTTTCGCGACGCGTTTCCGGATGCCTTCGTCGCGGGTGTCGGTACGGGTGGCACGATCATGGGTGTCGGTCAGTTCCTCCGCGCTCGCCACCCCGATGTGAAACTGCACCCGTTGGAACCCGCCAGCTCCCCGACGCTTTCAACAGGCCACCGCGTGGGTAGACACCGAATCCAGGGGATCTCCGATGAGTTCATTCCGCCCATTGTGGATCTGGATTTCCTCGATGCTGTCGTCGACGTGGATGATGGCGACGCGATTCTGATGGCGCAGAAGCTCGCGACCGAGCTGGGGCTCGGCGTGGGGATTTCCTCCGGGGCGAACTTTCTCGGCGCCCTCCGTGTCCAGAACGAAATGGGATCGGAGGCCGTGGTCGTCACCGTGTTCTGCGATGACAACAAGAAGTACTTGAGCACCGACCTGCTTGCCCAGGAGCCCGCCAAGCCAGCGTTCCTCGCACCACAAGTGCAGCTTCTGGGTTTCCGCGGGTTCAAGCGGGTGTGTCACACCTGTTGCGACCCCCTGGAGTGTCTGGAGAGCATGCCGAGCGACTTTGTCGCCGCCGAGGCAGCGTTGCCGCCGTGCCCGAGGAGAGCGACGGCTCCAATGGCCTGACCGGCCCAAGCTGAACCGGTTGTAACGGCAGGCGCCCGGCGGACGCTGAATCCGCCGGGCGCTACCGTTCGTACTCTTGGCCCATGACTCCACTTACTGCATGGGCGACTCCCCGGACTTGACGACGCGCCGCTGCGAGATCGCCTGCCTCTCGCGCCCGAGCTCCTGTTGTCGGCGGAGTTTCTCCGCTTCCTTTGCAGCCCGTTGCGCGTCACGCAGTTTCATTCGCTCGATGCGTTGCGCCTTCCGTACTGCAGCTTCATCGTGAGCGGCACGGGTTACCTGCGGTGCAGGGCGCAGAGCATCAGTCGCTTGCGGGATGTTCGCCACGAGTCCGCTTGCAGGGGGCACCAACGGTGGCACCGTCCCAGTCGGATCGGACGCCAGCGGGTTGCTGGGATCGACCGCTCCAAACACGGTGTCCGCTCCCGGACCGCCGACGCCGGCCGGATCCCCCCACCAGTTCTGTGTCGCATCGAAGGTCTGCAAGCCAAGATTGTACACCCCGTACCGGCCATTCCCCACGAAACGACCCAGTGTGAAGCTGCGGACTCCCGTGCCAGCCGACTGGACGCCGTCGACCGCATTGTTCGCGATGTTGTTCCACCGACCGACGACATCCATCGAATCAGACGGCGTGAGATAGATCCCGATGGAGCCGGAGCCCGACACCGCATTGCTGTCCACAGTCATCGCGGCAGCGTCACCAACGAGAATATTCGGCGTCAAGTACACCCCGTAGATGCCGGCGTTACGGATCCGATTGTGCGACACGGTCGCAAGCCACCGATTCGTGAGGTAGATGCCATAGATGCCTGTGCCCCCCACGTCCATGTTGATCGTGTCTTGGACGATCTCGATCGTCTGGAGCGGATACACGGTCGAGTTGTCCACCCAGATTCCGTAATCACAGTCGTTGACCGTGTTGGCTTCGATCCGCGCTGGCGCGTTGGCATGAACGATTCCATACGAGGCCGCCGCCGTGATGGCGCAGGTGATTCGGTTCCGCGCGATTGTGGCGAACTCGGGTGGCTTGTTAGCACCAGACCGGTCGTCCCAAACACCGTAGTACTGAATCCGACTCAGATCGTTGTCTGTGATCACGACGCTGTCGCCGTTGACCTGGAACGCGTACGACGCACTATCGACCATGTTGTTCTGAAGGATGGTGGGCCCCGCGCTGTCGTTCGAGGAAGTTGTCCTCAGCGCGTACCAGACGTTCCAAAACGACGAGTTGGCGATGGTGACAGCCGGTCCGGAGTCGGTGCCGGACCAGGCGTCGATCGCGGTGACGTCGAGCCAATCGCAATCTGTGGGATTCTGACACCCCGTGAAGGTTGTATTGTCCACTGCCAACGACCGGCCGTTGAAGTCGATTCCTTCTTGCCACAGATTGAGTAGCTCGGAGTTCGTGATCACCGCGGAGTTGGCCCGGATCCAGCCGTACTGATAGATCGCCGTGTCCGCAGGGTTCTCGAACCACAGGGAATCGATGATCACGCTATCCATGTCGGACACATCGAGCCAATCGTAGTCGTCGGCACGGAACTCGAGCGAGTCACCGAGCGAGGAGAACTTGACCCCGGCTGCCCTTCCGAGCGGATCGCTGGGGCCAAAGACGTCGATGGCGTCACCGTCATCGACGAAGAGATAGTTGTGGTCCAGCGCCACCGTGCGCGCGCCACCGATGTAGATCGTCTCCGAGTAATTGCTCTCGAAGCGACTCTGCGAGATTCGAGCGCTCACGCTGGGACTGCTCGATGTCAACAGGAAAATGCCCTCACTGGAGTTGTGGCTTATCTCGCTCCGTAGCACATCGAGGGAATCCACGTCATACCCCCAGAGTCCCTCACCACCCCACTGGATGACCCGTGAGTCATGCAGGTTGAAGAGTTCGGCACCTTGGCTCACGTAGATGCCGATCCCGCCAAACGCCGAGTCACCCACCAGCTCGCTTCGCATGACCGTGATCGTATCGGCGGGTTGGTCGACCAAGAGTCCGTAGCCCCAGCCCGTGCGCGGCGCCTCGATCCTGACGTTGTCCATCACCAGGGACTTGAGCCCGCTCATGTCCACGCCGTAGTAGAAGCCCTTGAGCACGAGATTCCGCAACTCCCCGCGCACGCCACCCGACCATGGGAACGCGTCCACGAAGTCTGCCTCTCGAGCCCGAAGGACGGGCCGCGCGACCCCGCCGCTGGTATCGCCGATGAACACGGCGCCAACGTCGATCCAATTGAACGTCGTATCAGCGTAGTCGTGGACACCCGGGGCGATCATGACGGTGTCGCCCTCGCTCAGGTGCGGGAAGACCAGCTCCGGCGTGGAGAAGGGCCACTGTTGCGTGCCCATCTGAACGGTCTGCCGCGTCGCGGTCGTGGCATCCACATACCACACGGGCCGACGAAGCCGGCCGATCACGGTCGCCGTGGCCCGAATGCCCGGTCCCAAGGCGGCGGTGACTGTGGTCGTCCCGCTGTCGCGGACGGTGAGCAGACCGGCAGTATCGACCGTGGCCACGCTGGGATCCGCGACCTGCCAGTTCACGCCTGCGGCGAGCGTCGAGTTACCCGAAGAGTCACTAATCAAGGCGTGCAGGCGCACGGACTGGCCCCCGACGAGGTCGGCGGTGTCCGGGACAATCACGATCAACGGTGTGTTACCGGTGCCGCATGCACCAGGCACCACGAGCAGTACCCGCTGTCCGGCGATATCAATTCCCACCGCGTAGGACAACAGAATGAGCGCGTCGCGCGTGTCGACCTTCCCGTCGCCATCCACGTCTCCGAGCGCAAGGTCGAATGCCGGGCTCACGGGGAGTTGGACCACGCTCGTGAGAATCGCCAGCGCGTCTCGGCTATTGGCGAATCCGTCTGCATCGAGGTCGCCCCACCTGCCGCCGGCCGGACAGAACGTGCCGCTCACCGTCGACACGGCGGCGGCCGCGACGAAGTCGGTGAACGACGGTCCGATACCGGAGAGCTCCGTGACCTGGATATCGATGGCACTCGTGCCCGTTGTGTGGAAGTAGAGCTCCAGGTTGAATAGATCGACGACCGAATCCCGGCCAACCACCGATACGGCGGTGACGTACACGATCCCGCCGAACACGCTGTCGGTACGAACAACCGGAGCGGCGAAGGTCCCAGGGGCCACCCCGAGGTAGCTGAGAACAGCCGGATCCCAACTCACCCGAACGGTGTAGCTCCCAAGCCTCTCGCCGGGTATACCACGCATATCCGCGAAGACCGGAACGTTCACATCCTCGAACAGGTTGGCGCTCAACTCGCCGCCGACACCCACGACGACCGTCTGAGCGTGGAGCGGCACGGCAATCGACAGCGCCGCCAAACCGTGCATCAGATGGCGCTTCATTGCACCGTCACCTGCGAGCTGTCACTGCGCCAGCCCCCAGCGGTCACGACGATCCACGTGCTCTGCCCCGATGTTCCGACACCGGACACGTCGGCCGTCCGTGTCCCCGTCGGTGCCACTGTGGCAATGGTCGGATCGCGGCTGATCCACCTGAGGGGTACGGTGGCATTCACGGTCAGGTCGCTGTTCGTCACTGTTGCCGTGAGCGGCAGCGGAGCGCCGGCGGGTATCGTGCCACTCGCCGGCACGACCGAGACGACGTCGACATAGACCAGATTCGGGTCTCGCATCGTCACACGGATGTCGTTGCCGCCCGACCCGCGCGTGAGTCGAAAATGGCGACCATCGGAGGCTCGCCGCAGGTAGAGCCGGTACGGCCACAAGCGCTGGGATTGGAACGCGATGCCGTTCGGCGCCCACCAGGGGTAATGCTGAACCAAGAGCAGCGAAGCGGCCGGTACCCCCGCAGTATCCGGAACGGCCATCACGTACAAGCGGCCAGCGTCCAACGAGCTATAGAACACGAGCGAGTCGCTGGCCGACGACCAGGACGGACTCTCGGCGTGCTGGATCGTCGTCGCCGGGACCGGCTGCAGCGTCTGACCCGCGAGGTCAGCCGTCCAGGGGTGGAACGGGCCACCGGGAGTAGCCGAACCATAGGCCACAAACGCGATCATGGCACCGTCGGGGCTCCACGCGATATCGTTGCCGACGGTCAGCGTGTCGGTGCCGGCAATGTGCACTTGGTTGCCCCCGTCCGCGTCCATGACGTAGATCCCACTGGGACTGCGGAAAATCGAGCGAAACGCAATCTGGGTGCCGTCCGGGGACCACGCGGGTGAGAAATCACGGCTGGCACTCCGTGTGAGCGTGTCCGGGTTCGACCCGTCGCGATCGGCGGCGATGATCTCATAGTCGAACCCAGCCGTGGTCCACCCGGTATAGGCGACTCGCGTACCGTCGGGCGCCCAGCTGACCCGGTAGGAGCTCTGGGCCAACGGGTCCATACTTACGGGTCGGGGAGTCGAGTCACCCTGATCGATCACGTGCAGTTCGCTGCCGCGGTAGAACGCCAGGTCCGCCGAGGCTGGTTCCAGGGGTGCGCAGCGATTGGGTATCGGCTCGGTCACCACGACACCGAACGGAACCGAGAGACCTACACCGGCGCTCAAGATGAACAGCGCGTCACGCGAGGTCACCTGGAGGTCGAGATCAACATCACCCCACTGTACCTCGAAGGGAGCTCCCACAGCGATCCCAACGGCCGACGTGAGCGTGATCAGCGCATCGCGGCTGTTCACCACCCGATTCACATCCACGTCTCCGTACAGCCGATTCGCCTGACACACGTCGAGTAGATCCGTTCGGTGGCTTGGCAGGAGACTCGCGCCGGCCTGGTCCAGCAGTGAGTTAACCGCGAAACTCACCAACGAGCCTTCCTGCGCGAGCGGGTCGATCTCGAACGTCACGACGCCAAGTCTGACATTGGTCACCGCCGTGCCCGTGCCGCTCCCCGAGAGGCGCACGCGCTGGGACGACAGCCATGTGACGGTCGGGATGGGCAAGTTCTCACCGGGGAGTGAATCAACCGAGACCACCCGGACCCTGCTGCTGTCGAGCAGCAGGTCAATGGAATACTGCGAGACACCGACGCTGAACGGGATGTTGCTCACCCACAGCTCGGCGCTCGCCGTATCCCCGGTGAGGACGACGAGCGAGTCTAACCCGCCGACGTACAGATCCACCGTCTGCGCCCGAACCGGCCTACTGACCGCGCCGATGAGACCCACGAGACAGATCAGTCGCAGATACCTCATCGGGCGCCCCCCTCGGGGCGGCCTGGACCTCCCGTGGGAGGCCGCTGCCGTTCGAACGCCTCGATGGACTTCGCTCGCTCGAGGAGGCGCGCCCGTCGCCGCTCACGCAAAGCCCCAAGACGGTCGTCCAGTTGGCGATCGCGCTCGAGGAGGCGCTCGAGCCACGGTGCCGGGGCTCCGAGGAGCACTCGCGGCTGTCGCTCCAGCACGGACGGCATCTGCGGTACTCTCGGTGCCAGATCCCTTGGAAGTATTGGGACCTGAGCCCCGGCACCTGGCGCTGGGACGTCGGGTGGTGCCGCCGCGCGAGCGGCGTTGCCTGCCGTCGCCATCAGCCTCGGCGCGCCGAGCGGTGCTGCCGGTGCCGGCGTGTTGGCGGGGGATGTCAGCACTGGCGACCAGATCACGAAGTTCGAGACGGAATCTCCGATGGAGGTACGGGACGAATCACCGTAGAAGCCGCTGGGTCCGTTTGGGTCGTTCCACCAGTTGTTGGTGGCGTCAATCCACTCCCAGGTCACCGTGTTCCTGACGCCGTAACGCCCAGAGTTGGTGAAATTGTTCTGGTTGAGAATGACGCTGCCGGTCGTTCCAGTCGAGTTGAAGCGGGACGTCTGCACCGCGTCGTGCATGGCGCTGTCGATCGCGTTATAGCGGATCAACGCGCTGCTGTAGTCGGCGATCCAGATGCCGACACTGTCGGCACGCTTCACTGTGTTGCTGTCGACGATCACGACGACCGAATCGTTGAAGTCGCGAGCCAGCACAATCCCGTGCGTCTTCACATCGGTGATTCGGTTGCGACGAATCTCCGCGACGTCGTCGGTCGGCGTGCTGTGTGAGAGCACGATGGCTGCACCACCGCCGCTGGCGCCACTGACGTTGCACGTCGAGGCCTGGACGTTGCGCACGGCATTGTCGCGGATCATCAGCGTATCTGCGTAGAACGTTTGTATCCCGATGCAAAGCGCACCGTCGACGGTATTGGAGTCCACATCCGCCCGCGGAGCTGGCGCCCCCAGCCAACTGGAGGCCACGACGATCGCCCCCCGAGCCGCGAGCCCGGTCACCGTGTTGCCCACGACCTGTGATGCGTCGTAATACCCCCAGTTTCGAATACCCCAGGCGTTGGCGCTCCCCGGGGTGGCCACAACGTTGTCTCGGATCTCCGAGCTGACCGGGACCCCCGTCGCGAAGTCCCCGGCTTCGATCCCTACCTGGCAGCCGGTGATCGTGTCCTGGACGATTTGCGAGGGACCGTCAAACACCTCGATCCCAAGCGCTGTCACCGCCCCGAACGCATCGCAGGTGACGGCATTCCGCAGCGCCGAAATCGACCCGCCACTGCCGTTGAAATCGGCGTAAATGCCGTAGTTCCTCGGCCGGACGATGTGATTGTCCGTGGCCACCAGGGTGCTGTCAAAGTGATAGATCCCGTATTGGTAGTCGGTAAAAGACGAGTTCGTTACCACTACCGGGATGGCGGAGCTGTATACGCCGTACGTCCCGCGAGCGAAATCGACCGAATCCACGACCAGTGAATCCTGACCGGTACACGCTTCCGCATGAATGCCGGTCTCCACATCCAGCCCGGTCATGTTGGAGACCCGCACGGGACCCCCGCAGAACCGCGATCGGATCCCGGCCGACGCATCCGTGATGTCGAGGTTCCGTGCCACCAGGCTTCCGCTGAGTTGGCGCAGCAATGTGTAGAGATTCACACCCGTGATGCTATCGGCGTCGACGGAGACGTTGGTCCACAACGCCCCATACGCGCAACGGTTGCACACGGACGAGTCGGGCCCCGAGAAGCTCAGGTTCCGCAGGGTCATAGTCGCGCCCGACACCACCGATGCGCCGAAGTCGATTGCCGCTTCGAAGTTCGGGAACCCTGTAAACGTCGAGTTCCGGACGACGACCGCTCGGCCTTGGTACAGGTACCCACCGCCGTACTCCTGCTGCTGCACCGAGACCGAATCGACGTGAAGGCTGTCGAACGCGTCCATCCATAGCCAATCGGCCTGGCGGGCTACGATCGAATCTCCGAGAAGACTCGCTACGGTCTGGGTAAACCCACCGACGAATAGCCCCTGGCTCCCGCCCGACGACGTCAGGAGCACGTTGTGGTCGAACGCCGCCGAGCGTACCATGCCGAGATAGAGCTGGCCGAACCCGTTACGCTCGAACCGATTGCCGACGAGGCTCGCCGCGATTGCACGCGTGCTGTCCGAGGACCATGTGTAGACACCGTACCCGTAGTTGTCCCGCACCACGTTGCCACGCATGGACAGACTGTCCACGTTGAACAGCTCGATGCCGTAGTCTCCAAAATCGGCGATCAATGACGAATCCACCCGCACGAGCCCCGCGCCCCCGAGCACGTTGATCGCGTTGTTCCCGAATGGCGTTGCGTCGCCGAAGAATCGGGACCCTTCGACGATCAGTGCCGTGACCGTGTCAACGTGGATCGACGCGAAAGAGTTGCTGCCGACTGCGCGGAACTCCACATCTTTGACCAGGACGGTATCAGCCGAGAACACCTGCACGCCGATCCAAAGCGTGTCGAGTCGCAGGTTTCGAAGTTCGACCCGTCCCGGGGCCGTGATATCGATTCCCGTCGTGAACGGTCCCGTGGCGGCGATCAGCGGTGCCACGCCTCCACCGACGGTGTCTCCCAACACCACCTGCGGCTGGGTGATGGTGATGTTCTCCTCATAGCGACCCGGTAAGATCCGGATCGTGTCGCTGGCTCCGGCGACGGCGAGCGCCGAGGCAACATCATCAAATGGCAGCACCCGGGATCCGATCCGGTTGAGCGCGCCGGCCGCGAGCGCGTCCACCCAGTGTGTGCCTCGGCTCGCCACCACCGTCACCGTCACCGTTCCCACGACCGAGCTGTCTTGCAGTGCCGCGATGACGGTTGAGCCGGGAGCGAGCGCCGTCACCAGCCCTACCGAGTCCACCGTGGCTACAGCCGCGTCCGTTGTAGTCCAGGACAGACCCACGATGGCAACCGGGGAACCCGCGGAGTCCACGGCAGTCGGGACGTACTGGACACCCTGGTCGACGAGTACGCTGACGTCGCCGGGCGTCATCGTGTACGTCAGGCCACCGGCAGGGGCGCAGATCCCACCAGGGGCGATCGTGAATACGCGAAAGCCGCTCACGTCGAGGCCGATCCCGTAAGACAGAATCACCAACGCATCCCGGGGATCGACATTCCCGTCGGCGTCGACGTCTGCCAGATCGATATCGTACGCTGAGACGTCGAGCCCGACGGACTCCATGAGCGCGATCAAGCCATCTCGACTGTCTACGACTCCGTCGGGGTCGACATCACCGTAGCGACCGCGACCGGGGCAATACTGATTGGTGACCACAACGACGTCCGGCGTGAGATCCGCGAACGTCCCCGCGGCGTACAGCTCGTGCACAGTGATTTGAAACGTGGTCGTGTCCGACGCCAGCGGTCGAAAGCGACCGACGCCTAAGGTGACCAATCCACCGACTCCTGCGGGATTGGCACCGGCAATCAGCAACAACCCGTTGGCAACAGAGTCCTCGTTGGTCTCCACCGGCCCGAACGTGCCGTCCTGGCCGGTAATGAGTTGGAGCACCGCAGGATCCCACCGCAGGCTGACGGAGAAGCTCCCGAGCTTATCCGATCGGGCCGACATATCGACGACAAGCGGGAGGTCAAAGTCCTTGCCGATGATGGATGACGCGCCCGCCCCCACGGTCACCGGAATGGCCTGCGCCCGCGCCCGGCCCGACAGTCCACCCAACACCAGAGCGCCGGCCAGCAGGAGCCGGATTCCGCTCATCGCGGTAGTCGTCACAGCGCGTCGCACGTTCATACGCTACTCGGCGCTAGTTCCCGCCTTGCCGCAAAAAGATCTGCGGTGCGACCTGTAACTGCGGTTCGAGATCCGTGAGCGTCATCGCGGCGGAGAGTTCCTCCATCTCGAGCCGCAGGGCATCCATGTACCCCGTGTCCTTCACTTCGAACAGGCCATGATAGACGGTCAGGTTCTCAAAGCCACGGGGTGCCGCACCCGCAAACCTGATCTCACCGGCTCCGGCGTTGTTCGGGTTCACAACCCGCATGCCGTCGTTGATCTCGACTGTGCTGGCCAGGTCGAGCGTCTTCGCATCGAACCGCAGTCGGCCGGTGTAGCTGCCCAGCTTGGCATCCGTCTCCGTCCCGAACTGCACTTTGACGTACACGTTTACCTGCTCGCCGGGTTGCGCTCGGTCGTCGTCCACCTGGAGGAACGCTTGTATGCCCTCGACAGGGGGTGGGGGTTCCCCCGGACCGCGAGGATTGAGCGGTTCTTCATCGCACCCCACCAATGCCAACAACGCGGCAAGCGTCAAGAATCGAACCGGTCGCATCATCGAATGCCTCCTCTTACTGCACCGTGACGGTCCCGCTCGTCACGGTGACCCGGGCCAGCAGATCGGTGAAGGTTTGTGCCGCCGACATCTCCGTTATTGCCACCGCCGGCACCGTGGAGCCCGCGGCGAGCGTGACAAGCCGAACTCGCGCAACCACAACCGTACCGGCGGCCCCGTTTGCCTCCGCCTGAGCAAAGCGCAACTCTCCAACGGCGGCGTTGGCGCTGTTTACCTGTGGCACCGGGAAGTCACCCGGTTGCACATCCAGGAAGGACAGCACCGACGGATCCCACGTCAGCACCGCGTTGTAACTCCCCAAGAGCTCACTCGGTGTGAAGGTCATGTCCGCGATGACGTCCACAACCACCGTGTCCCCGACCGTGGTTACACGGAACGCCCGGTCATTCGAGGTGGTGGAGACGACCACGTCACCGGCAGGTGGTACAGTTACCAGCGCCGAATCGGTGAACCCCGATGCGACAGCTACGATGACTGCTGTGCCTGGGGCGACTCCCGTTACGAGTCCGCTGCCATCGACCATGGCCACGCCTGCGTCGCGCGAGGTCCATGTCGCCGTCGCCGTTCCGGCGGGATTCCCGTTCGCATCCAAGAGGATCGCGTCGAGCCGCACGCTGCTCTCCACTCCGACGTTCGCGTACCCGGGCGTCACTTGGATCGCTCCGGGCTGCACGCCGAGGAAGACTCGCGTGGTGTCCGCTGCCGCAGTGTCGGCGGTTCGAACGAACACACTCACCTGACCCCCAGCGCTCAGGGCTTCCGCGTCGCCCGACAGCCGATCGACCGTCAGCCTGGTGGCATCGGCCGCATTCACAAGGAAGAAACGGAGCGGCACGTCGACGGCCGAGCCCTGACCGTCAAATGCCGTAGCTCGAAACCGGAACGTGCCACCGACGTCGACGGCAGTGTCCCTCGGCGCGAGGATGACCGTGGCCGCCGTCGGGCCCGCGTACGTCACCGGAATCTCGACCGGGGTTGCCCCACCACTCGTACCGGCCTCGACCAGCACGTCGCTCGAGCCCGTGAACAGCACCATGCCATCCGCACTTCGCACAGCCTCGAGCACGATGCGGAAGAGCGTCGGGCTTGCGGTCAGTGACACCTGCAGCGTCGTATCCGCCGTGCCTGTGACCGGGTCGATGTCGACCACGACGCGGGCTACCTCGGTGAACTCACCCGCGACTTCACGAAGCAGGATGATGCGGAGCCGGTTCGCGTCACTCGCGAACGCCGCGTTGCTCCCGAAGACCGGGACAACTGCGAACGATACATTGGGATTGGAAGGAGCTGCAAACTCTCCGCAGGCGGCCACGGCCGCGCACATCAGCGCTGCCGTGACTGATTCTCTCACGGCCTCCACTCGGCGTGGACGGAGCCACGGACGCCACGGAAGTCGATGTGCTCAAAGTCCTGCACCACGAATCCCGTGGTACCGCTTCCCTGCAGCACGACCGCGAACTGACGGGTGACCTGATACCGGGCGGCGACGCCACCGCGAAGCGACTGACCGACTTTCAGCAGCTTGAACTGGCTCGCGGGCCGCCCCTCGGTGGCCAAACGGAATTCCCCCCGCGGTACGACCGTGAGTCGTGGCGTTACGGGGATATCCACCCGAGCGCCGCCACCAATGAGGTTGCCGCGCTGGAGCACAGCGGCCCCAAACGCGGTCTGTTCGATCTGGGGACTGCCACGAAACACGTCATAGCCATACAAGATCAGCGATGCGTTGCCGATTCCCTGGCTCAGTGAGACATAGCCAATGATGCGGTTGCCCACTCCGTTTACCGTGGTGTCCGCCAACGCATCCCTGGCTCGATGCGCGAACACTGCGGCGACCCGCACATAAGTCTTGCGAGCGAGCGGTCCCTCGACCCCGACGCGCGCCCGGAATTCCGCCCCGGGTTGGAGCTCCCGCGGGTTGCCGAGGACGGGCACATAGGACAGGGGTTTGCGAAACGTGCCGCCCACCCCAACGGACCACGACGCTGTGAGCGGCACCGCTCCGCCAAAACCGGCGCCGATACTGCCTCCACTGCCGACGGTCGGCGCTGTGAAGCCGATGACATCGCTCGCCAGCGCGCCGAGAATCTGCAGCTCCTCTCCCTCGACCGTTTCGATTCCCGTGGGGAGCGCGGCCGTGACGAACGTGACGAGGCGACCGGGAATCGCATTCCACGACGCCCGTAGCTCGGTGTCGACCACTCCCGAGAGCCGCTGATCCTGGAACAACGCTCGATCGGCCGAACGCAGCACGATGTGCGCGTAACCGGTAGACAGCGTGAGATCACCGTACCGTCCGAAGGGGACCGTGATCCCGATCGGCACGGAGTATTCGTTGACGCGCTTGTAGGGCAAACCGGCATCAAAGTTGTAGGTCTCCGAGAAGAACGCCACCGATGTCCGAATCGGGACCTGCGCCTTCGCAGCCCCGGCGAAACCAAGCGCGACGGCGACGGCAGGTACGAGTCGACGGATACTCATGGCAGTCGGAAGAAGATGCGGACGGTCCCCATCAACGTCGTACCGACCACCGTCGGCGTCGGTGGCGGCTGCGATGTGGTGGTCTGGGTCCCGCTCACGGGTTGGGTCGGCAACGTGCTCACCTGTTCCGACTGCGTGGCCGCGATGTCGCCGATGGTCGAGGCGACCACGCTGCCGAGCGGCGGCTCGACGATGAGCGCAGGTTGGCTCACGGTCTCTGTTGCGAGAGTCGTAATGTCCGTCGGCGCAGCTTGCATGACTTCGGGTGTCACAGTCGACGATTGGAGCTCGGTCCGCGCGGCTTCGAAGCCCGGATCTTGCCGGACCGCTTCCGCAAAGTACGCTGCTGCCGCCCGGTAATCCCCACGATCCTCCGCCACCAAGCCGCGCGAATACGCCAGGAAGGCCGCGAGGTTCTGGGTGCCGTTCTCCAGCACGACACGAAGTTCTGCCTCAGAGAGGAGGTATCCCATCCGCTGGGCGAGATCGACGACGAGCTGCTTCTCCATTCGGAGAAGGTCGCGCACGCGTCCCCGCTGTACCGACGGCGTAGACACTTCTCCGGTCGTGACCACGACGCTCGCCTCGAGTCGGGCTTCTCCCTCGGGCGGGATCGCCGCGAGTCCTTGTACCATGCGACCGGCCTGCAGCAAGCGCCCCACACGGGCCGCAGTCGCGCGATCGACCGCTCCAGTCTCGGCGAGCGCCATCTCGTCAATGAGCGCACCGACTTGCAGTCGCTCGACCAGGCGGAACCGCTGGAGCAGTGCGAGGTCAGACGTCAGAATCTGTGCGAGACCGCGGGACAGCGGCTGATACGTCGAGTCACCGACGATGTCCAGCGGGAGGACGGCCACTGTTTGCGGGTCCGCGGCCTGCTGCGCGAGCTCGGTCTCATGAGCCAGCGCAACCTGTGCTCGTTCATTCGCACGCGCACGCTGCACGAGCACTTGTCGGGCACGCACAGTAGGCGCACCACGTCGATCGGCATGGGCGGCGAGGAACGCACGATAGGTATCGAGCGCCTGTTCCCACTCACGGTCACGTTCGAGACACTGCCCGATAACGAGCGGCGCCAACGCGTCGTGCGGTGCGAGGTTCGCTCCACTGCGCGCAACACTCATCGCGCTGTCGCATTGGCCGGACGCAAATAACGCCGCTGCGTACCGGAGCAGTACGCCGGCGTTCTGCGGCTCACCCACCAACTGTTGTTCCAACGTGGGAATCTCGTTTGGCGAGACCGCGACCGGACGAGCCCCGGCACACCCCGACAGGGCAAGTGCGAAACTGACCGACACGACAGTGCGGAGGGGTCGACGCGACGAGCGACTCCCTGGGTAGGCGTCTAGCATAGGCAACTCCAGCCTGGCAACTGCGGCGCGCGAGGCAAGGCGCGATCGGTTGGAAAGGCCAACTTGCGCCTGGGTGCAAGCCCCGTCAAGCAGGTCGCGGAACGCTTCCGCAGTCCCGCACACCGACATCGGCTGCACAGTTTTCCAGCAAAGAGCGCGCCGCCGCACACGGTGGTGGCCGTGCTGGCGCGAAACCGCGTCCGAGCAGGGCTACGGCGTTGTCAAACCGGCAGTTGAGAGAAAGGAAGCTACTCGGTGACCGAGCGAAAGAGGTCCCGCAGGTGGTGCTCCCGAAGATCGTGCACGCACTCCCAGAGATCGCTCTCGGTCACCGCGCAAAAGATCTCCGCCGTGGCGGGCGCTGACCCGGATTCCGTGGGGCCAAACAGCAGCCTCCCCCGCCACGTACCGTCTTCCGCGCGGCGCATCTCGAGGCGAACCGCCACGGGCCCCGCCTCATACTTGAGCGGCGGGAGGTCGTGAATCGCGGGTTCGCTTGGATCTGGAGCGCTGTAGCGGACCGGGGTCCCCGGCATCGACGGTTGCCCTGTTGGTTTGCGCAAATATAAACGCATCTAGGACTTACGCAATACCACCGGATGCCGCGCACGGGACGCGCGGCAGGCCTCCCACAGCCGGTGGTGCGGGAGTCCAACACCTTGGACGCGAGCATGCGCACGACTGCGCCGACGCCGGTGCGGCCGGGCGCATGCCGGACCGCGTTAGATGTAGTAAACGGGGATAGGGCTGAAGGTGCCGACGAACAGCAGCAGCGTTGCGACCCCGAGCATCTTGCGTCCAGTGGGCAACGGACGGTGACGATCCATAACGTTGGGATGATGGAGACGACCGCGACTGAGCAGCAGGATCACGATCGCCCAGATCCACCAGAACCATGCGATCCACGGTGACGTCTCCCTCCCGACGATGAAGCCGAGCGCCACGATCCCGAACCACGCGGCGCTGCTCACCATGGCCTGGCGTCGACCGATCAACGCGTACAAGACGTGACCACCGTCCAGCTGTCCCATCGGCAGCAGGTTCAGCATCGTCACAAAGAGTCCAATCCAACCGGCGAACGCCAGCGGATGCAGGAGCACCGTACCCTCGCCAACCATCGCACGGCGCAGTGCATACATGATGGGTGAGTCGCCCAGATAGAGCTGGAAATCCGCGAGGATCACCAATTGCTCCGACGGGCCCACTCCCGACACCAACTGGGACCGCGACAACCCCACCACCAATGCGATCAGGGCGACGAGGAATCCGGCCCAGGGACCGGCCGCACCAACGTCCATGAGCTGTCGACGATCCACAACCGGACTGCGCAGACGGATGAACGCGCCGAACGTGCCGATGAAGTTCACGATCGGCGGCGCCGGAATGAAGTACGGCGGTGACGCGTTGATCCCGTACCGGCGGGCTGTGAGATAGTGCCCGGACTCATGGGCGAGCAGAATCGCCATCAGGGCCATCGCGAAGTCGAGTCCCGGCCGTGAGGTGAGCAGCTGAGACACGAGATCACCGAGCAGCTGCGGCACGTGGGAAAAGTCGATGCTGAAGGGAAAGGCCAGTGGGAGGCGCGATCCGGCGAGGAGCGCTCCCCCCATCCACACGGTGATGAACGTGGCACCGAAGAGCAGTGCGTGGAGCCACCACCGTTCACGCCCCGGCGGCCGCAGCAACCGAATCAGGACGAGACGGCCCTCACCGTCGCCGCGCGACCAGTAGTACGGGCCCGGCCAGTTCGCGAGCGCGTGCTCGAGGTCCGGGGACGGGCCACGGTGCGCCGGATGGACGACGGCATCGATCACCTCCCGGTCTCCCGCCGCGATCGTGCGCCACCAGGAGAGGTAGGTGACGATGGTCGACAATGGCCCTTGACGCTCCTTCATAGCGGTCATATGATTACGGCACCTGCACGCCCAACGATATCCCCTAAACGCTCAATCTCATCGACGCGATACGAATGCGCCCGGCATACGGGCCGAACGCGCTACCCTTCTGTCGCGTCCTCGGACGGAGATCCTTTAGACCGTGGACATCGCGGAACTAAAGCGGAAATCAGTCGCCGAGCTGCATGCCCTGGCCGAAGAACTCAACATCACCAACTACTCTGGCCTCCGCAAGCAAGACCTGATCTTCCGCATCGAACAGTCGCTCCTCGACTCTGACACCGTTCTGCGCGGCGAGGGGGTCCTGGAGATCCTACCGGAAGGCTACGGATTCCTTCGAAGCCAAGACTGGAACTACCTGTACGGCCCGGACGACATCTACGTCAGTCCGAGTCAAATCAAGCGGTTCGACCTGCGCACGGGCGATACGATTCTCGGACAGGTTCGCCCACCCAAGGAGGGCGAACGATATCTCGCGCTCCTCAAGGTCGAGAAGGTCAACTTCGAAGACCCGGAGAAGGCCAAGCATCGCATCGCGTTCGACAATCTGAAGCCACGGTACGCCAACCGGCGAATTCGGCTCGAACGCACCGACGAGGACTTGTCCATGCGCGTGATGGACGTGCTAACCCCGGTGGGCTTCGGCCAGCGCGGACTGCTCGTGTCACCACCGAAGGCCGGGAAGACGATCCTGCTCCAGAAGGTCGCCAACTCCATGTCCGAGAATCACCCCGAGGCGGTACTCATCGTGCTCCTCATCGACGAGCGCCCCGAAGAGGTCACCGACATGGAGGAGAACGTCAAGGGAGCCGAGGTGATCGCCTCCACCTTCGACGAACCGGCGGACCGGCACGTCCAGGTCGCCGATATGGTGATCGAGAAAGCGCGTCGTATGGTGGAGCATGGCCGCGACGTCATCATCCTGCTCGACTCGATCACCCGCCTGGCCCGGGCACACAACGTCGTGATCCCCCACTCGGGTAAGATCCTCTCGGGCGGCGTAGACGCGAACGCACTCCAGAAGCCCAAACGATTCTTCGGCGCGGCGCGGAATATCGACAGTGGCGGCTCGCTCACCATCATCGCGACCGCTCTGATCGAAACGGGAAGTCGCATGGACGAGGTCATCTTCGAGGAATTCAAGGGAACCGGCAACATGGAGCTCATCCTGGATCGCCACATTGCCGACCGCCGGGTGTACCCCGCGATCGACGTCCAGCGTAGCTCCACGCGGAAGGAGGAACTGCTGCTCGATTCCACTGAATTGAACAAGATCTACCTCCTCCGCAATTTCCTGGCAGACATGCCGACGGTGGAAGCCACCGAGTTCCTGTTGGAGCGAATGAAGCGCACAAAGACGAACAAGGAATTCTTTGACACCATGCAGGAGGGATGACGGCTGGGCGGCGAAAGACGGCGCAGAGCATGTCTGGTGAGCCGCGCCACGCTGGCCGGCCCGAACTCCCCAGGATCGGGCGGCTTCTTGCCATCGATATCGGTGACAAACGGATCGGCCTCGCGCTGTCCGACCCGACGCAGACCATCGCCCAACCACTCGCAACACTGACCCGACGGACCGGCAAGCGCTTCCCGCTGAAGCAGCTTCGCGTCTTCCTCGATCGCCATCGTCCAGCTGGCGTGCTGGTGGGTCTTCCCCTCTGTGCCGACGGATCAGAAGCCGAGCGCGCCGTCGAGGCCCGAACGATCGCGCTCTCGATTGCGGACAAGAGTGGGCTGCCGGTCGATCTCTGTGACGAGCGAATGACCACGGCGCGCGCCCTTCGTGCGGTACGGGATCTCGGCGGCAAGACACGCGGTCGCAAGGGCGAGATCGACCAACTGGCGGCAACAACCCTGTTACAGACCTTTCTGGACAGTCGCCGCTCATGACGCGACGCTGGCTCGCTGCGCTCGTTACGGTCGTGACGGTCGGCTGCGCCCCATCCCGATCCGATAGCCCGAACCGAAGCGTGCAGGTCACGATCCCCAGGGGGGCCACACTCGTCGCAGCCGCCGAGTCACTGGACGTTCACGGTGTGATCGAATCCGCTACGCTGTTCCGGTTCTACGCCACCATGACGGGTCGGGAACGTACCATCCAGGCGGGGACCTACGATTTCCCGGCATCCTCAACCGTGCGAGAGGCGCTGCGTATTCTGGTGTCGGGAAGGCCAGCGGAGAGCCGCCTCGTGGTTCCGGAAGGTCTGACCTTGCAGGAGGTAGCTGCGGCAATCGAGCGCCAACTTGCCATCCCCGCCGACAGCATTCTCGAAGCCGCACGCGACAGCACACTCCGTGCACGACTCGAGACTCCCGCAGCGACACTCGAGGGCTATCTGTACCCCAGTACCTACCTCGTGCCGACGGATGCGGGTGCAACAGACGTCATCAGACAGATGGTCGCGGAGTTCGAGCGGCGTTGGCGCCCCGAGTGGACTGCGCAGCTCGACAGCCTCGGGATGAGCCGCTACGAGATCGTCACGCTGGCCAGCATTATCGAGGGAGAGGTCCGCTACGGCCCAGATCGGGTGTACGTCGCGTCCGTTTACCACAACCGACTGCGTAGCGGCATGCGACTGCAGGCTGACCCGACCGTCGCGTACGCCATCGGCCGCCGGCGTCGGTTGTTCGAGAAAGATTACCAGACGCCGTCACCCTACAACACCTATGTGGTCGATGGCCTCCCCCCTGGCCCAATCGGCGGCCCTTCGGAGGCGAGCCTGGAAGCGGCGCTCTACCCCGCCCGAACCCAGTTTCTCTACTTCGTCGCCCGACCGGATGGGCAGCACGTGTTTTCCCGCACATACCGCGAACACCTACGCGCGATTGGAGCGATCCGTGGCCCGGACCGCGGCGGACCGTCCGGATGACGCGTTAGTGTGAGAGAGCCGCGTCAATGGCGTCCCGGAGCTCGGCCGCGGCGCGGCGCACGTCCCGAACACCGAACACGGCATGACTCACGGCTACTCCTTGCGCACCGGCGTTGAGCACCTCTGCGGCGTTATCTACCCCAATGCCTCCAATGGCGATCACGGGAAGCCCGGCTGGCGCGCGCTCCCTCAGGGAACGGAATCCCGTGACCCCAATCGGCATACCGGCATCCGGTTTGGTGCCCGTGTGGTAGATGCATCCGATGCTCCAGTAGTCCACGTCGGAACGCAGCGCCGCGTCAGCTTCGGCGTCCGTGCCAATCGAGACGCCAATGCGTAGCGCGTCGCCCGCGACCTGGCGCACGGCAGCGGGTGGAAGGTCGTCCGTTCCGACATGGACCCCGGCCGCCCCGGCGGCCAATGCGACATCGGCTCGGTCGTTGACATACACGGGTACCGGGAGCGCGGCGCACAAGGCTCTGGTGAGTTCCGTCAGTGGACCCGCCGCCAACGACTTCACACGCAGCTGCACACCGGTCACACCTCCATCGACCGCCGCCCGACACGCAGCGACCACCGTATCGAGCTGGAGCACGGGCGGACCGGCGATCGCGAGCAGACGAAGCTCCGGCAGATTCACGATCATCTCCCTTGCACAGAGACCCGCTCGACTCAGCCAATGACCGAGCCGGAAGGATACGCCACGCCATGAAGCCCGACCGCACCCACTCCGACATCTCGACGCGAGAACCCCCGGAGCCCGCCACGGTGAAGGTATCGCGCCGCGGGGCCCAGCGGGCGCGTGCGGGACACCCATGGATCTACCGCTCCGATGTAGACCAGAGCGATCACCCGCCGGGCGTGGTCTCGGTCGTCGACGAACGCGCTCGGCCGATCGGTCGAGCGCTCTGGAGCCCGGCATCGGAGATCCGACTCCGCATGCTGACCACTGGGGCGGTGGAAATCAACCGCGAGTGGTGGTGCCAGCAGATCGAGCGGGCTCGCTCGTACCGCGATTCGGCGATTTCGGACACGACAGCCTACCGCGTGGTCCACGGCGAGGCCGATGGCCTACCGTCACTCATCGTCGACTGCTACGGGGACTACGTCGTCGCGCAACTCCTCTCGGCCGGCCTGGAGCAGCTGCGTGACGATGTGATCTACGCGCTTCGCGAGGTGCTCGCGCCCGCCGGCATCTTGCTGCGGAACGACGCGACGGTGCGGCGACACGAGGGGCTCGCACTGGAGGTCACCGAGGCTGCCGGTACCGTGCCAGAGCGGCTCGAGGTATCTGAGGCAGATGTTCGTTTCTACGTCCTTCCACACACCGGTCAGAAGACGGGCGCGTTCCTCGATCAGCGCGAAAACCGCGCGCTCTTGGGGCGCCTGGCGCGCGGGCGCACACTCGACGTGTTCACTTACCAAGGACTGTTTGCCCTGCACATGGCGCGTAGCGCCGAGCAGGTACGGGCAGTCGACTCGAGCGCCACTGCCTTGGCGGTTGCGAAGAGCAATGCGCAGCTGAATGGCATCGCAAACGTGGAGTGGATCGAGGCCAACGCCTTCGACTACTTGCGCGCGCTCGCAACGGCGAAAGAGCGGTTCGATACGATCGTTCTGGATCCTCCTGCATTTGCAAAGCGGCGCGAGTCGCTGGAGCGTGCATTGGCCGGATACAAGGAGATCAACTTGCGGGCTCTGCGGCTGCTGGCACGCGGTGGCACGCTGGGTACGTTTTCCTGTTCCTATCATGTGGATGGACCACGGTTCTTCGAAATGCTGGCCGCAGCGGCGCGCGACAGTGGTCGGCGCGTCGCGCTCGTGCGCTCATTGGGACAAAGTGCTGATCACCCCACACTCCTGACCGTGCCAGAGACCGGATATCTCAAGGGTGCGCTGGTACAGGCACTCGACTAGGCACGATCGATGCGGGCTGCCGAGGGCGTTCGTCTTGTCGATGCAATGACGCCGTTGACAACTCCGGATGGCCGGAGCGAGCTTGAACCGCATGGCACCCGCCCGCGTGGCGCCGCGCGATCGCAACGCGCAGGTGAAGCGCGTCCTTCTCGGCCTCCTCATCGCCAACGTGGCGGTGGTGGGGGCCAAGATCGTCATCGGACTGCGAACGCGATCGCTCGGCGTCCTGGGAGATGGCGTGCACTCGTCGGTGGACGCGATGAACAATGTGCTGGCACTGGCGGTGATTTGGGTGGCAGCGCGCGAACCGGACGAGGATCATCCGTACGGACATGAGAAGTTCGAGACGCTCGGCGCACTCGCGATCGTGGCGTTTCTTTCCATCACGTGTTTCGAGCTTGTGAAGGGGGCACTGACCCGATTGGCACGAGGCACGGAGCCCCTCGAGATCGGGCCGATCGAACTGGCGATCCTCGGCGCCACCCTCGTGATCAACGCGTTCGTCGCCACGTACGAGGCCACGAGAGGACGCCAATTGAACAGTCAGATCCTCCTCGCCGACGCCGCGCACACTCGGGCAGATGTGTTCATCACGGCCGGCGTGCTTGTCGGGGTGGTGGCCGCTCGTGCCGGCTACTGGTTTGTCGACCCACTCGTGGCCCTGATCGTCGCTGGCATCATCGTGGTACTGGCCTACAGCATCGTGGCGCGCTCCGTGCCGGTGCTAGTGGATCAACTCGCCGCGCCAGCCACGGACATTCAGCGGGTGGCGGAGCAAGTGAAGGGCGTGACCAGCGCGTATGCCATTCGATCACGCGGTGGGCAGGAGCGACGCTTTGCTGAACTCACGATCGCAGTCGACGGCTCGTCGACGGTCACGACGGCCCACCAGGTGGCCGACGCTGTCGAGTCGCGCCTCCGTGGCAAGCTGGGATTCCACGAAGTCGTCGTTCATATCGAGCCGTGCTGACGTCGCCGAGCCCCCGCCGCGGCCGAAGACGGCAGCCGCGCTCGCTTCGGCAGGAGTACAGCGAGTTCATCCTCGAGCGCATCGAGGAGTTCAAGCAGCAGATCTCCCGTGAGAAGCTCCTGAGTATTGCGGATGAGGCCGTCCGCGAATTGGACGCTGGTTCCCAGGAACAGCTGGTGCTGACCGAGGTCCTCGTGCTGGAGCACGTAGATCGGCTCATCACGCGACGTCTCAACCTGCCGTCCTACCGCCGCTGGCGGGAACGCCACCTCAAGCTGCGGCGCGCGCAGCGTGAGCCGACCCACTGGGGACTCGACGCCCACTCCCGGTTGGTGGATCTCGCACGCAACAATGATTTGGAGGGCGATGCGCTCGTGGTCGGTGCCGGCGCCGCCCCCTCCGCTTTCTATCTCGCGGCCAACGACTGGTCCGTAGTGTTCATTGATTCCGAGGTGTCACGGGTCGAAGCCATCGAGACACGGGCCGCTGCCGAGGCGCTCGCGTTTCGGTTCCAGGCCTACGTCGTCGGACTGGGGAGTTGGTTCCCCGACGTGCATCCGGCCCTGACCGTCCTCGATCCGCGAACCTTGGCTCGGGTCGACGCTGACGATCGGGAGCGGTTCATCGAAACGCTGAAGGAGCGCACCGTTTCCGGGGGAGCACACCATCTCTGGGATCTCGAACAGACAAGTGACGTCATAGCGCTCGCGCCCGAGGCCGTGAAAGCGCACTACGGAGGGTGGCAGATCGAGCGTCTCAGGTCAGGAGCAAGACGGAGTTTCGTCGCGATCAAGCCCTAGGATCAGCCCGCTGCAGTCACGACTTGGACGCCGCGGAATAGGGCAGGCGGACATCCGTGACTCATAGCGTTCGACTGCGGCGGCGACCCCTTCACGTCATCGGTCTTCCCGACGAGCTCATAGCTGCGCGGTCCTCCGAGCTGCTCGAGGGAGTTCCACAGTTCCGGCGCGGTGGCCTCATACGCCACGTCCCGAAGCATGGCGCCAAGCTTGCCGTCTCGGATTTCGTAACAAACCTCCCCCCCGATTCGAAAGCGGAAGCCTTCGCGATCGACGCTGTGCGGACCGGTCCCCTGGACGAGAATGCCTCGATCAGTTGCCGCAATCAGATCGTCAAGCAAATAGTCGTCTGCACCGGGAAGCAGCGAAACGTTCGGCATGCGTTGCATGGGCGCACGCTCCCATGAATCCGCCCGGGCGCAGCCGTGCGAATGTGGGTTCCCCGTCAGATCGGCGATGCGAGGGGCCAGCTCACGCGTCGTCTGATAGTCGGCCAACACCCCGTCCTTGACGATCGACCAACTCTCGGCCGCCACGCCCTCGTCATCCCAGCCGACCGTTGCCAAGGCCCCGCGTTGCGTTCGATCCGCCTGGACGTTCATGAACTCGGGCCCGAACCGAAACCGTCCCAGCATCTGCTCCGGCGGCGTCAGATACGACGTTCCGGCTTCCGGCGACCCGGATCCCAACGCTCGATCGAGCTCGGTGGCTCGCCCCAGTGTCTCGTGGATCGGAAGTACGAGGTTGCTGGGTGCCAACACCAGATCGTACGTCCCAGGCTCCGCGGTCTTCGCCGAGAGCAGCGCCGCCGCCTCCTCTGCCCACGCACCGGCACGACCCGGCAAATCCGCAGCCTCGACGTGCTCAAACCCCAGGCCCATCGGTGGAACCTCGGTCGACGATCGCGTCTGCTGGCTCGATCCATCGACTCCGACCGCCGTCACTGTAATCCACGGGTAGGTGCGGTACGCGGTCTGGACGATGACACTGCCGGCCGTCGACGCGAAGGTCGTTTCGGAGCGGACGCACTCGATCGCGGCGGTCACGGATCGTACCCGTTCGACCCTCAGCGCCTCAGCGCTTGCCGCGAGCAGCAGGTCCCTCTTGTCTTCGACGGCAACGTCGAATGGATCGATGTCGACCGGGCTCTTCCACACCCCATCGGGATACGCCAAGACCGGTGCGAGTACCACGTCGGCGGTGGTAGCCCGTGCCTGCTCGACCGCCGCTTGCGCCAACCGGACACATTCACTGCGCGTGAGGCGCTCGCTCGCGGCGAATCCCCACGCCGCCCCAGCCAATACCCGCACGCCGATCCCGACGGTTTCGTCGTCCTGCACGGCCCCGACACGCTCCTCGCGCACGCTGACCGTCTGCAGGCGGCGGCGAACGATGCGCGCATCGGCGTACGTTGCACCCGCTGACCTCGCAGCGTCGAGGGCGAACATACAGAGCTGCATGGCGGCAACGTCACGTTGTTGCGCGCCTCCACGCTGCGCTCCGTTGGTTCCCCGCGGCACGACTATCAGGGAGGCCGCTGCCAGCGACGACTGCGCCAGGAAATCACGTCGGGTATACGCCATAGCCAATCCTTACAATGGAAATCGAGGCCCGCTTGCGAATATCACCGGGCACAAACCGTGATGCAACGCGCGGATCTTGCTGCACCCTCGTCGACTCGTCAGATTCCGTCGCAGGATACCACCCCACACCGAATTTGTTCCACCGCTAACCAACGTACCGGCTATGGATCTCGAACTCTCGAACCGCGTGGCACTCGTGGGCGGTTCCTCTCGCGGGCTGGGATTCGCCATCGCTGACGCACTTGCACGCGAGGGCTGCGCGGTGGCCCTCAACGCGCGCGACCCCGACCAGTTGAGCCGCGCGGTCGCCCAGATCGAGACAGAAACGGGTGCCGATGTGGACGGGTTCCGGGCGGATGTCAGCAGGCCGGCAGCTGCTGCGGAACTCGTGGACCGCACCATCCGCCGGTTTGGCCGGATCGACATCCTCGTGTGCAACGCGGGCGGTCCGGCCCCAACGACGTTTCGGATGGCACCGGACGGGAGCTGGCAGGAGGCACTCGAACTCAACCTGCTCTCGACGATCAACCTGTGCACAGCCGTCGTACCCGGTATGCGAGATCGTCAGTGGGGGCGGATCATCTGCCTCGCCAGCGTCGCGGCCAAGCAGCCGCTGGGTAGTCTCATTCTCTCGACCACCGCGCGCGCCGGTGTACTGGGGTTTGCCAAAGCCTTGGCCGACGAGATCGCGGCCGATGGTGTCACCGTGAACGCCGTGTGCCCCGGCTACATGCACACCGAACGCGTCCAGGAGCTCCTGAAAGAGATGGCGACCGCCGAGCAGCCACCGGAGAAGGTTGCCCGCACGCTCGTGCGCGATATCCCGATGGGCCGCATGGGCGACCCTCGGGAGCTCGCCGCCGCGGTAGCGTTCTTGGCCTCGGAGCGCGCCAGCTACATTACCGGTGTTGCCCTACAGATCGACGGCGGATTCGTGCGGAGCATTCTCTAACGAGTGGAAGGGGCGACCATGGAACAGACTCGACACTCGTCGCGAGGCGCGGTCGGACCCGTCCGGACGCGAACCCCGTTCGTGGCGCTCCTCGCGGCCCTGGCGATCGGCGCGAACACCCGTGCCGACGCACAACAGCAGCATGTACCAGACCCTTCCGAATTCCTCGAGATTCACGTGGGTGCGGACTCGGTTCTCGCTGACTGGTCCCAGATCGGGCGCTACCTGTCCGCCCTTGCCCACGCCTCCGACCAGGTACGTCTCGATACGGTCGGGCGCTCGACCACGGGCAAGCCCATGCTGCTCGTCACGATCACCGCACCAGACCACCACCGCCGGTTATCGGAGATCCGTGACGGCCAGGCACTGCTCGCAGACCCCCGCCGGTTGTCGCCCACAGTGGAGGATTCGCTGGTGCGCCACGCGCCGGCCGTCGTGTTCATCAACAACAACATCCACTCGACGGAGATCGCCTCGAGTCAGTTCTCAATGATTCTAGCGCATCGTCTCGCAACCGACCCGCGCTACCGTGCCATCCTCGAGAACCTCATCATCCTCATGACCCCATCGGCGAATCCCGACGGGCTCGACACGGTCGTCGCGTGGTACCGGCGGCACAAAGGCACGCCATACGAGGCCGGACCGCTTCCGTGGCTGTACCACCCCTATGTGGGACACGACAACAACCGAGACTGGTTCATGCTCACGCAGGTGGAGAGCCAAACGCTCGCACGTGTGCTCTACCGGGAGTGGTTTCCGCAAGTCGTGTGGGACGTGCACCAGATGGGCAACCGCGGCGCCCGACTGTTCGTTCCCCCGTTCAGCGATCCCGTGAATCCGAACATCGACCCAATGATCATCGCGGGCACCAATCTCGTGGGCTCGGCGATGGCTGCCAGCGTGATCGACGGGGGCAAGACGGGGATTCAACACCAGTCCCGGTTCGATCTCTGGTGGCACGGCGGATTCCGCACCGTTCCGGCGCGCCATAACATGATCGGCGTTCTCTCCGAAGCGGCGAGTGCCCGACTCGCCTCTCCCATCTATCAGGACCCCGATTCCCTGCGTCACGGGGAGGCAGGCGTCAACTACCCGAGCCGGTGGTCCGGGGGCTGGTGGCGGTTGCGAGATATCATCGAGTATGAGCTGCTGGCTGCCGACGGCTTACTTCGGCTCGTCGCTTCCGAGCGTGAGTCATTTGTGCGGCGGTTTGTCACGCTTGGGCGGCGGGCCGTGGCGGCCGGAGCCCTCGGCGATCCGTATGCCTATGTCATTCCGACTGAACAGGATGATCCTGGCGCCGCGGCAGAGCTCGCCAACACATTGCTGCGTGCTGGAGTCGAGATCCGGCGTGCAACCGCCGGGTTCGACGCCGGGGCAGAACACTACGGCGCTGGCGCGCTGATCGTACCGATGGCGCAGCCGTTCCGCGCGCATGCCAAGGACTTACTGGAGCGGCAGCGCTACCCGGACCGCCGTGAGTATCCCGACGGTCCGCCCATTCCACCCTACGACGTCGCCGGCTGGACCCTCCAGTTGCAGATGGGCGTGACGGTGCGCCGCGTGGACAAACCGGTTGCCGTTCCGAGTGTGCGCGTAGAAGACGTCGAGGTACCAGCCGGCGCGAGACACGGCACCGGCCCTTTGTGGGTCCTGCGTAACCGTTCGGTGGCGGAAAGCCGCACCGTCGCCGAGGCGCTGCGCAGCGGAGCGCAGGTGTGGGTGACCTCCGAGCCGATGGTGACCGGCGGCACCACCCACCCCGCCGGTTCCGTGGTGCTCGAGAACCGTGACCGCCCCGATCGCCTGTCGCAGCTGATCGCCCGGCACGTGCAGCAGTTTGGGTACGACGCGTGGGCCGTGGATGCGGCACCGCCGCCACGTCTGGTCACCAAGCGGCTCCCACGGATCGCGCTCTACAAGCCGTGGACCGCCAGCATGGATGAGGGTTGGACTCGCTGGGTATTCGAACGGCATGGGATTCCGTACCAGTCGGTGAGTGACATTGACATCCGCCGTGGTGAGCTGGGGCAGCGGTTCGACGTGCTGCTGCTCCCAGATCTCACCACCGACGACATCCTGGAGGGGCACCCGGCGTCACAGATACCCGCGCAGTTCGCCGGGGGCATCGGGACCGCCGGAGCCGACAACATCAAGGATTTCGTGCATGCGGGCGGCGTTCTCGTCTCGCTCGACGGATCGAGTGAGTTCGCCATTGCGTGGCTCGACCTGCCGGTTGCCAACACGATTCCCCAGGGTCGTGGTGCTTCGACGGGCGAGGAGTTCTACGCTCCCGGCTCCGTGTTCGAGGCATCGTTCGAGACAGGCGATGCGCTCACGTCCGGGGTGCGGAACCCAACCTACGTGTACTTCGCGCGGAGCGTAGCGTTTGACGCCGAGTCGCCGGCCCGCGTCCTGGGCCGGTACGTCGACGAACCACTGCGGTCGGGATATGCCCTCAATCAGCAGCGTCTTGCGGGTAGGGCGGCGCTGGTCGATGTGCCGGTCGGGGACGGTCGCGTCATTCTATTCGGCTTCCGGCCACAACACCGGGGTCAGCCGTGGGGGACCTTCAAGCTGCTGTTCAATGCCGCGCTGCTGAGCACGCCGGTCGCTCGATGACCGTCGTGGAGACGGAGGCGCGGATCGGTCACCGGGAGCGCCAGGGCGACTGCTCGATGTAGAACCTCAATGGCCAGTCCGTGGCCCGCGAGATGCCGATTCGCGGGCCACGAACGATTCGACCACGGCGGTTGGGGGTGGGTCGACGAAGGCGAATGGCTTTTCCTCCGAGGAGTATCCCATTCTGTGCGCCGGTGATGCCAAGCGCCTGGCAGAGACGGCCCGGCCCGGAACAGAGCAGGCGGGGTTCGACGGTACCGCGTCGTCGAGCCATGACCTGCTGTCCGACCATAGGCTGGAGCGCCCGCACCAGAACCGCGGACGGGAACCCCTCGCGCTCGGTGACCGCGTTGAAACACCAGTGCACCCCGTAGGCACGAAAGACATACGCGGTGCCCGGCGGACCGAACAGGGCGGCGTTGCGGGGGCTCTGCCGGTTGCGAAACCCGTGATCTGCCGGGTCGTCCGGACCGACGTAGGCCTCGACCTCGACAATCCGCCCGACTGTGCGCTGGCGGCCGACCCGAGACTCCAAGAGACATCCCAACAAATCGCGCGCGACACGTACCGTGTCGCGCGCGAAGAACGATACTGGGAGCTGCCGGCCGAGCGCGACGCTCACCCGCTCATTGATCCTCAGAGGTCCCTGGTCCCCGCACCACCTTCTGTATCGCCTCCGTCATCTTGCGCAGGAACGTCCCCTTCTCCGGAGTCGGCTCCTCGAAGGGACCCCCTAGCTAGGGGAACATCGTCTGCAGGAGGCGTTGCCGCGCCAGCACCACGGTTCGTATCCGCCAGTTGATCCGGCGACGCCTCGGCCGCCTTGTCCTTCGATGGTGCATCCCCGTCCGACCGCGGGGCCCCGCGAGCGCGGCGACCACCGCCGCGCGGGCGGACCGACCGCGCGGCGGGCTTGGAGCCCTTCTCCGCATCCCGTCCGGACGATTCAGCAGTCGCGGTCGCCTCATCCGACGCTTTGTCCGCGGCAGACCGACCGGGCGCCGACGGCGCGCCACGCGAGCCCCGGCGAAACCGGGGATGGCGCTTGGGCGCTGTTTGCGCCTCAGACTTGCTCTTCTCATCGCTCGGCTTAGGGCCTACCTCGGATGGCCCGGACGATGCCTCAGCGGCCGGCTGCTCGGCAGATGCCGTCCGGCGCTTCGCGGTTCGGCTGCGTGACTTGCTCGTCTTCTTCGTCGTCGACTTGCGCGAGCGCGGCTGCTTTTCGGCGGCGGGTGCTTCGTCCTCCATCTGCGCCGCTGGGTGCGCCTTCGTTGCCGCCGAAGTTGCCTCCGTCTCCTTCTCCACCACAGCCTGTGGCCTGAGTTTCAACTCGTAGGCGTCTCCCCCAGCCTTTGCCAGCTCAATGAGATCCGCATCGTGCGCTTGCCGCAGCAGGCGATGGAACCGCGGACGTTGAAAGATGGAGTCGGTCTCGTCACCCAGCAGGTCGATCATCTTGTCGCGTGCCTCGTCGGGGGTCGTCGAAGCGTCGCCCGCCGCACCGAGTACCAGCAGCGACTGGTTGAGCAGATCGAACGCTTCCGCCAATGTCAGCTGGCGGGGCTGTTCCGTGCCTTCGCGTCGACGGCTCGTCCGCTTCCGGCGGCTCTTTGGCGTGCCCTCCTTCTGAGCGGTATCTCGGCGGCGGATTTCCGCTTCTTCCTCTGGCGGGACATTCGCATTGTCACCGAGGTCGACGGCGTACTGGCCATTCTCCATCTTCTCCAGCCGCAACAGCCCGCGCTGCGAGGCCTCGACGACGAATCGACTGAACCGACTGAACCCCGCGTCCTTTTCGTTGAAGTTCGGATCCAGGGTCTGCATTACCTGCTTAAGCCGATCCGACCGCATGACGTCATCGTCTCTCTTCATCGTCGTCACCGCCTCGACCACGAGCTCCCAAGGATCGCGGCGGACCGCCTGTACCTCTCCTTCTCTGGTGAGTCCGGTCAGCTCGGTGTAGCCGTAGTACTCGTCACAGTTCTGGATGAGGAGATCACTGGACGATTCCCGAAGCCCGACGCCGATGATGTACTTCCCGTACTCTTTCAGCTTCAGAACCAGGCTCGAGAAGTCCGAGTCACCCGACAGGAGTATGAACGTGCCGATTTCGGGCCTCGTGAACACCAGTTCCAGTGCATCGATGGCTAGCCGGATGTCGGTGGCGTTCTTCTTGTTCGAGCCGAATGCAGGAGCGAAGATCAGGTCGATCGACGCTTCGGACAGTGGCACGATGTACTGTGGATAGCGGCGCCAGTCCGCGTACGCTCGCTGGACCGCAACGTTTCCTTTGATGATCTCCGAGTTGAGCAGCTTCCTCAGCTGGTTTTGAAGATCCGATCGGATCCCCATTGTCACATTGTCAAAATCGATCATCAGAGCCGCGTTGGGCGCATGGCTCGGCGGGTCCTTGTGGACACCTCTCACGAGGTGTCGCGCGTTCAGGTCCTTCACGTAGCACTCAATTCCAGTCCCACGATCTGCGCCAGCTCCTGTCGCTTCACTTTTCCGCTCCCGGTGAGCGGGAAAGTGTCGAAGAAGCGAACACAGTCCGGGACTTTGTAGTCAGCAACTTGTTCTCGACAGTAATCGATGAGTTCGTCCCCCGTGACGATCGCACCCTCGACGGCCATTACGCATGCGCAGATCATCTCGCCGAGTACCTCGTTGGGCACTCCTACCACGCACGCGTCATCGACTGCTGGGTGGGTCCTGAGGACGTCTTCCAACTCTCGCGGAAACACGTTGTAGCCGCCGCGAATGATCATCGCCTTCCGACGGCCCACGATGCTCACGAATCCGTCCTCGTCGACGGCCGCAAGGTCGCCGGTGAGAAAGAACCCGTCCGCGGTGAACACCTGCTTGGTCGCCGACGGCATGCGGTAGTACCCTGACATGACGTTAGGACCGCGCACAGCCAGCTCGCCGACTGCCTCCGGACCATGAAGGGCGCCGCTCGAAAAATCCACGACCCGCACCTCCACGCCGTCGATCGGCCGCCCGACGGTTTGCTCCCGCTGCTCGGTCGAGTCCTCGAAGCAGGTGATGGACACCGTCGGCCCCGTTTCCGTGAGCCCATAGGCGATCTGGGCGTCACTCCATGTTCGGATCCGTCGCACCAGGTCCACGGATACCGGGCTTCCGGCCACGATGCCGGTCCGAACAGTGGAGAGGTTCCGACCCCCGAAGGACGGATCCGCCATCAGGAGTTGGAACATGGTGGGCACGCCGGAGACCAGAGTGACCTGCTCGCGCTCGATCAAATCGAGAGACTCGGCCGGTTCGAATCGGCTTTGCAGCACTAACGTGCCTCCCGTGATCAGCGTCGAGACGGCAACCTGCATCCCAAAGACGGTGAACAGCGGTACGGCGACCAGCACTCGATCGGCACCTTCCTGCCGCAGCGTCTGCGCGGCAGCTCTCGACGCGTACACGAGATTCCGATGAGTGAGCACCGCTCCCTTCGGCTTGCCCATGGTGCCAGACGTGAAGACCGTCGTGAGGGGGGTGTCAGCCGGGTCGACCGCGGCAATCTCCCCAGCGTGCCGCTTGCCGCGCGTTACCAGGTTGGTGAACTGGAACACCCGATCGTCATACCAGAACTCCTCATGACCCACGGTGACCAGGTATTGGAGGTCCGGCAGTTCGCCGATCAGATCTTCGAACAGCTCGAGATAGTCGACCTCCCCCAGCGACTCGGCTGCCACGGCGAGACTCGCTTCCGTGTTTCGCAAGAGGTACTTGAGCTCGTGATAGCCGAGTGAGGGGTACAGCGGGACGAACACCGCTCCCAGACGCGCCGTCGCCAGGAACGTGATGATCCATTCTGGCCAATTGGGGAGATCGACGGCCAACCGGTCGCCGACCTCGATCCCCAGTCCCCGCAGCCCCGCGGCGAGGGCGGTCGCCTCGGTATTGACCTGCTCGTAGGTCAAGCGCCGGTTGCCCAAGACCAGACATTCGCGGCTGGGGTGCTGGCGGGCCTGCTCGTCGACGAGCACCGCCAGATGATCCGTATCCACTCCCCCTCCTACACGCCCAGAACTATTCAAGCTAACTGCCCCTCAAAAGGCCTACAAGCAGAATTGGCCTGCGTCTCCGCCGGCGGAGCGACCAGCGGGGTGCTCGCGCTCGCAGCATCTTAGTCGCCCATCACCTTGATGATGACTCGCTTCTTTCGACGCCCGTCCCATTCGCCGTAAAAGATCCGCTGCCACGGGCCGACGTCGAGCGCGCCTTGCGTGATGGGGACAATGACCTCATGGCCGATCGTGAGGCTGCGCAGGTGAGCCGCCGCGTTGTCCTCGCCGGTCTCATTGTGCCGATACCGATCGGGATCCCAGGGTGCCACGGTCTCCTCGAGCCACCGCAGAATGTCCTGCCACAACCCCGGCTCGTGATCGTTCACGAACACCGAGGCAGTAATGTGCATCGCCGAAACCAGCACGAAGCCCTCGCGGACCTGACTCTCCATCACCTGCTCCGCCACCTCGTCCGTGATGTCGATGATCTGCTGACGTTTCTTCGTAGTGAACCAGAGATACTCCGTATGCGCTTTCATAGTCGTGGATCGCTCCCGTTCAATTGACAGGGCGCCTCGTCGCCGTGCGGACAACTCGCATTGTGGCGTGCAGTGTGACCGAGACCGTCCAGGCCGCTGACTCCCGTCGAAGACCGCGCCTACGGTTACATCACCTTGAGCTGCGTGAGTGCTGCCTTCCCGTAGAACAGTCGGATGTACTTCTCTTGCGCGGCCGTGAGCCTTCGAACCGCCCAGGTCAGGTAGACGAAGTGTGGCTCGGCAGGAATCGATCGGAGGTGGAAGCCGCACTCCTCCGGAAGCCGGTTGCCCTTCTTCGTGTTGCAGGTGGAGCAGGCCGTAACCACGTTCGTCCAATCGTTCGTACCCCCACGTGAGAGCGGAACGATGTGGTCACGGGTCAGACACTCGCGGAAACCGAGTTCGAGTTCCGCGCGACTGCAGAACTGGCAGGTGTAGTTGTCGCGGGCGAAGAGGAAGGTGTTGGTCACCTGGCGGCGGAACTTCCGCGGCACATGGACAAACTTCACCAGCCGGATCACCGCCGGGTGAGGAAAACTCAGGCGCGCGCTGCGCACGAGGCGCCCACCATCCGCCTCAACAATCTCCGCTTTGCCGTCAATGACGAGGCGGAGCGCTCGGCGAACCGGCACCATGGTGAGGGGCTCAAACGAAGCGTTGAGCGTCAAGCAGCGCACGTATCGCTCCAATCCATCTACAACAATCCCGCCTCGCTCGATCCGGAACGGGCGGGGGATCATGCTTTCGGTAATTGTACTCCCTGGCGTAACACATTGCAATGGGGTGTGTTACACCCGCTGTCCGCCGGTCGGTACGCCGTGACCGAGCGCCACTGGGAACGCTTCCGGATTCAATGACGCCAGCGCGACCAATCCGGCCCCTCGAACATCCTTCACGTGAGGGCGGGCGGCTGAAACCACTCGCCCGCAACGACGTAGAGAGAAACAACAGGCTGCGACGTGCTGGCCATCTTGCCGCCCGGCAAGATTGCTCGCCTGGAGGGGGCGGGCGGGACCACGCAAGCCCGGGTTAGCGCGTCGCAGTCGGCAGGCCGAGCGGGGAGTCGACCCTCATAGGTTGCTCCCCGCCCGCACGTCGGCAAGCGGTGGGTCCCGCTGAGAGGCTTGCGGACTTCAGTCACGGTGGGGTGTGGCAACGGGTGCGACGCCGCTCTGCACGCTCGAGAAGATCCGGCTCAGCGGGTTGTGGTACGGGCAGAACTCTGTGGGTTCGGTTCCGGGGATGAACCATTCGAAGTACACGGCCTGCCTCGGACAGAAGTCTGTCGCCCGGTAACCCGTGGTGTTGTCGATCTTCGCCAGGACGAGACCTTCGGGCCGGCCCCAATTCGCCGGGGCACTGCGCCGGTCGTAGACCTCGCGCATGAACGCCGCCCATGCCGGAGCCGCGAGCAGGCCTCCCTGTGCGTTGGCCTTGATCTTGGTCGGCTGATCGAATCCGATCCACACCGCCGTGACGAGCTCTGGGGTGAACCCGATGAACCACACGTCGGTCCCATCGTTGGTGGTGCCCGTCTTCCCGCCTGCCGGCAAGGAGAATTCACCTCGCACGCGCACCGCACCGACAGCCGTGCCTCCGTCTACAACACCCTGGAGCATGTTCGTGACCAGCCACATGCGTTCGGGTTCCATAATCCGGGTCCGCCGCACCTGGGGCTCCCACACGATCGTACCGTCAACGTCCTCGACGCGTAAGATCCCGATCGGTGCTACCTGGGTACCCAGGGTGGCAAACGCCGTGTAGGCAGACGCCATCTCGAGCGGGATGACCGACGCCGATCCAATGAACACCGATGGGAACCGCGGGAGCCGCGTCGATATCCCGTATCGAGCCGCTTCGCCGACGACCGCAGGCACCCCGAGCTCCAGCCCGAGCCGAATCGCCACGAGGTTCCGGGAGAGCTGCAGTCCACGGCGCATGGTCATGGGCCCATAGAACCGATCATCGAAGTTCTGCGGCTCCCACGGCATGGTATCGTTTTGCATCAGGCTGATCGGTGAATCATCGATCATGTGGCTCGCAGGCTTCCCGGAGCGGATGGCCGCAGAGAACACGAACGGCTTGAAGGTCGAACCGGCTTGGCGCTCCGCTTGGGTTGCCCGGTTCCACTCGGAATGCTCAAAGTCGCGTCCGCCGACCATCGCCCGAACGTACCCGGAGTCCGCATCCAGTGTGATCAGCGCTCCTTGCAGGTACGGAGTGAGGGTGAGTTTCTCGCTCCGGTCGGGCTCACTCTCGAGATACTGCTGATAGCTCCCGTGGTTATAGGACCCGAATTCACCCGCCTCGACGCGCTCGAGCTGCTGCGCCATCGTGCGCTCGGCGACCAGCTGCATATCGAGATCCAGCGTGGTATAAACGCGATAACCCCGCTCGTAGATCGACCCGCCGAACCGAGCATAGAGCTGCTGGCGAACCCACTCCACGAAATACGGCGCTACGTCCCCGAAGTCCTCCCTCGAACTCACCAGGACAGGGTAGGCTTTCCACTGCTCCGCCTCGTCGGCGGTCAGGTACCCCTGATCCCGCATCAGGTTGAGCACCATGTTACGTCGGCGGATCGCCCGATCCGGGTGGCGTCTGGGGTCGTAGCCATTGGGGGCGGGGAGAATCCCCGCGAGCAGCGCCGCTTCAGCGGGATTGAGCTCCCGCGCGGACTTGCCAAAATATCTGTGTGCGCCGGCGTCGACGCCGTAGGCACTCCCACCCAGGAAGATCTGATTGAGGTACAGCTCCAGAATGCGGTCTTTGCTGTAGGTCTTCTCCAACTCCAGCGCCACCCGCATCTCGCGAATCTTGCGCTGCAACGACTTCGTGCTCGGCAGCTGGTCACTCCACACATTGCGGGAGAGCTGCATGGTGATCGTGGAGAATCCTTCGGCATACCGGCCCGCCAGAATGTTGGCCTTCAGGCTTCCGGCGATGCGGCGGAAGTCGATGCCGGCATGGGCGTAGAATCGCTTGTCCTCGACGGCGAGGAACGCGGCGGGGATCGCCGGTGCGATCTCCTGGAGGCTGAGAACGGTGCGCCGCTGTTCACCGATCTCCTGGATCAACCGTCCGTCCGCGGCGTAGATCTTGAGGGCCTGGTGGGGCCGATACGATTCGAGCACGGCGATGGACGGGCACGCACCACCGGCGCACGCCCGGGTCCAGGATCCATAGGCTAGCCCCAGGCCGAGGGCACCGATGGCACCCGAGACGAGCAGTGCGATCCGCGTGCCCCGCGAGGCACGGAGCCACGCGACCCAACGCGCCAGCCGCGCCTGCGTCGCACTGATCAGAATCGAGATCCGTCTCTCATCCATCGGCGAAACTTAGCGGCACCGG